>JAWSUG010000001.1:0-466720 GCA_033549385.1 Desulfobulbaceae bacterium
CAAGAAAGCTGGACTTCGTAACATCAGGTTCCATGACATAAGGCATACTTACGCTTCTTTGCTTTTATCAAATGGAGAGTCACCTCAATATGTCAAGGAACAGATGGGGCATCATAGTATACAAATTACTGTCGACATCTATGGTCACATGATCCCATCAAGCAACCGTGATGCAGTTAACTTGCTTGATCATCTATCGCAACCAACCGCAACCTGTCCGCAACCACCAAAAGAAAAAGGGCCGCAATCTGTTAAGATTACAGCCCTTTCCTGAACCTGGTGCCGAAGGCGAGAGTCGAACTCGCACGACCGTTGGTCACTACCCCCTCAAGATAGCGTGTCTACCAATTCCACCACTTCGGCTTCTTTCCTGTTACTGGCCAGTTCTCTCGAGCGGCATCTCCTGGGGCTGTGCCGGCTGTTCCGACTGTTCCGGAGCAGGGATCGTAATCGGCTCTGACGGGACCTGCTGCTGTTCAACCGGCGCCTCCTGGATCTGTATGTCCCGCATAACGGTTCCGGTGCTTCGGTGGGCGGAAATATAGGCAAGGGAAATCGAGGTGCCCATGAAAACAATTGCCGCCAGGGTCGTAATTTTATTCAGAAGCGGTATCGGCCCCTCGGTTCCGAACAGCGACTGGCTTGAACCGCCGAACGTCGCGCCGATATCCGCACCCTTTCCGTGCTGCAGCAGAACAATGCCGATCAGGAACAGGCAGACAAGTATGTGTATGATAATCAGTAAAACAGTCATGGTTTATAATGTATTATCCGGTTAAAGGAATCAAATTTCAGTGCGGCGCCGCCCACAAGCACTCCATCAATGTCGGGCTCGGCCATCAGTATGTCAATATTATCCGGCTTAACCGAGCCACCATACAATATCCTTATTTTATCGGCAAGTTTTTTCTCAAACAGGCCGGCGACGACCGCGCGGAGATACTCGTGAGCTTCCCGGGCCTGATCATTGCCGGCGGTTTTTCCGGTGCCGATCGCCCATACCGGTTCATAGGCAAGAATCACTTTTTCCGCTCCCGGAGAATCCACATCCCTCAAACCTTCCGTCAACTGGGTTTCCAGCACCGTGAAGGTCGCTTCCCGCTCCCGCTCATCCAGAGTTTCGCCCACACAGAGGATGGGGGTAAGGCCGAAGGCAAGGGCGCCCCGCAGGCGCCTGTTTATCAAACGGTCGTTTTCCCCGAACACATGGCGGCGCTCGGAATGACCGAGAATCACCATTTCAGCTCCCGCTTCCTTCAGCATGACCGGGGAGATTTCGCCGGTGAACGCCCCTTCTTTCTCCCAGCATACATTCTGCCCGGCAACCCGGATAATAGAACCCTCGACTGCAGATGCAACTGCTGCCAGGGATGTGTAGGAAGGTGCAAGCATTACTTCCCGGCCGGCCACATCCCGGCAGCTTCGGGCCAGAGATGAAGCCAGCTGCGCCGCCTCATCCACCGAAAAATGCATCTTCCAGTTGCCGGCTATCAGCGGTGTTCTCTTCATGATAATCTCCCCAGGTTGTAATTTCAGATTATCAGCTGCCCAGGGCATCGACACCGGGAAGCGTTTTTCCTTCCATGAGCATGAGAAAGGCGCCGCCGCCGGTGGACATATATGAAATATTATCTGCCTCGCCCGCCTGCTTGATCGCGGCATTGGAATCACCGCCGCCGGTTACGCTCAGGGCATCCGCAGATGCGACCGCATGGGCAAGGGCCATGGTCCCGTGGGCAAAAGCATCCATTTCAAAAACTCCCATGGGGCCGTTCCAGATAATTGTCCCGGCATCGGCAAGGGCGTCGATAAAAATTTTCTCTGTTGCCGGACCGATATCCAGGGCCATCCAGCCAGGAGGAATATTCTCCACAGCCACCTTTTTGACAGCGGCATCCGCGGCAAAGCGTGCGGCCACGACAACATCGACGGGCAGGTATACCCGGATTCCCTTTTCCTCAGCCTGCCCGAGAAAACGACCGGCTGCTTCCAGGAGATCGTCTTCCACCTTTGATGCGCCGACATCAATTCCCCGGCTCTTGAGAAATGTGTTCGACATGGCTCCCCCGATGAGCATCCTGTCCACCTTGTCCAGCATATTCTCCAGGGCGCCGAGCTTGCTGGAAACCTTTGCGCCGCCCACAATTGCCACCAAAGGCCGGTCGGGATTGTCCATGGATTTGTGAAAATACTCCATTTCCCTGGCCAGCAGGAAACCGGCCGCTTTTTCGGAAAAAAATTCCGTTACCCCGGCCACCGAGGCATGGGCGCGATGGGAAACGGCAAAGGCGTCGTTGACATAAACGTCTGCCAGGGAGGCAAGCTTCCTGGAAAATTCCCGGTCATTGGCCTCCTCTTCCGCATGGAAGCGCAGGTTCTCCAGCAGAATAACATCGCCGTCCTGCATCCGGCTGACCATTGCTTCCGTTTCAGCACCGATACAGTCGGGGGCCGGCAGGACATCACGCTTGAGCATTCCGGCAAGGGCCCTGGCAATTGTGGCGAGAGAATATTCCGGGACCCTTTTCCCCTTCGGTCGTCCCATATGCGAGCAGAGGATAACCCGGGCACCATTTTCAATCGCGTAATTCAGGGTCGGCAGGACCATTCGCATGCGGATGTCATCGGTGATGTTCCCGTCATCATCAACGGGGACATTGAAATCGACCCGGATCAGGACTCTCCTGCCGGCAATTTCCAAATCCCGAATTGTTTTCATGGTCCCTCCAGTCAAAACAGCTGACTCTTCTTTGATATGGGCTTAAACTATCTTTTCAGCCACCGACACGGTCAGGTCGCCGAGCATGTTGGTGTAGCTGCCCAGCTCGTTGTCATACCAGCCATAAATGACCGCCTGGGTGATCGGTACTTCAAGTATGGGCGGCGCATCGCCAGGCTCCAGATTGCAGATCTTCAGTTTTTCCAGGTTCACTTTTATCGATGCCGTCCTGGTATGGGTTTCCGTTGATTCAATAACTGCGGCGGCGGCAGGCATGCCGATAATATCTGAGGAGACATTCTGCTCTTCCGAATACTCGAGATATCGCGTGTTTTCGGCATATTTCCGATAAATTGAATTAATCAGACTTCTGCCTACCGGGCTTTCCATATCATCCTGCAAATTCAGTACCAGCACGATCAGAGATCCTGTTGTAGTCGGAATCCTGACGGATTCTGCAATAAACCCTATGGATTTCATCTCGGGGATTACCAGGCCGAGAGCCTTGGCCGCCCCCGTGGTGGTCAGGATAATATTGTTGAGGATAGACCGGTTTTTCCGCAGGTCGGAGGCGCCTGCCGCCGGCAGCCGGTCAAGAACCTGCTGGCTGCCGGTTGCCGCATGCACGGTTACCATGGAGGCGGAAAGCAGTCGGCCGGCACCGAAATGATCGATCAATGGCTTCACCATATAGGAGAGGCAGGTCGTGGTGCAGGAAGCCGCTGAAATGACATTGTGCTTCATCGGATCATAATCGTCATCATTTATGCCCATGACGGTGGTAACGGCATCCTCCGGCATATCTATGCCTCTGGATTTTATTTTAAAAGGCGCTGAAAGGATGACCTTTTCGGCGCCGGCCTGCAGGTGGCCGCGGATGGACCCCCTTCCCTCCTCCGGGTCGGCCGACGGATCCTTGAACACACCGGTAGTATCCACGACAAGACGGACATTATTCTGCTGCCACTCGATATCCTTGGGATTGCGCGCCTCCCGCAAGACCGTGACAGGAACCCCGTTAATCGTCATTGTTCCGGCCTCTTCCTGCAGATTCTCGATAACCCGGCCGCCCGCATGACCGTGCAGGTATGTGTTTAATCGGCCATAGGTCGAATCCTTTTCTATGGCAGCGGCGATGTCGGTGAGCCCGCTCCCGACGTTACGGCCGAGATTAACGATTATTTCTGAAAAATACTTCCGGGAAACATGGTGCCACAGCGAAAGTTTACCAATTCTGCCGAGGCCATTGATTCCAAGCTTCATTATGCTGCTTCTCCTTCTGTAATAGTTCTGGTTTTCGATACTGCTGCCAACCGGTTTGTTATGTCCATCCCGGCATCTAACATTCATTTGAAATATATTCTGAAAGCAGGGCGGGCGTTTATTGAAAGTACAATAGACATTTTTTTAATCGATGGCTAGTATAGACTAAATTACTTTTTGCGAAAAGCCCAAACCTGAGGAAATCCTTTAACCTTTGTCTTTATTGCCGGTCGAATTTAAACTGGCAGCGTACGCAGTGAATATTATCAAGCCCTATCAATTCGCCCATCTTATAAGGAGATACCGGCGGTTTCTTGCCGATGTCCGGCTGGCAAACGGGGATATGCTGACGGTTCACTGTCCCAACACCGGTTCAATGACCGGATGCTCGGCCCCTGGCAGCCGTGTCGTCATTTCACAATCCGCCAACCCGAAGAGAAAATATGCCTGGACCCTGGAAATGGTCCGGACTAATGATACATGGGTGGGAGTGAATACATCCGTGACGAACAGCCTGGTCCAGGAGGCCATTGAAAATAAAATTATTGCCGATTTCGGTCCTGTAGACTCCATCCACAGAGAGGTCAGGGTGTCAGCAGGCAGCAGGCTTGATTTTCTTCTCCGGACCGGAAGCAGGCACATTTATGTAGAGGCAAAAAACTGCTCCCTGGTGGTGGGGAAGGCGGCATTGTTTCCCGATGCAGTGACCATCCGGGGAACCAGACATCTGCATGAACTGGCGGCTTTAATCACCCGCGGTTTTGGCGCCGGCCTGATTTTCTGTGTGCAGAGGGAAGATGCGGATTTTTTTATGCCGGCCGCGGCAGTAGACCCGGTCTACACGGAAGTGATCGGGAAAGTGAAAAAAGCAGGAGTCCATATTGCCGCCTATCAGGCGGAGGTACGCCCGGATTTCGTTAAACTTGTCAGAAAACTTCCTGTCGTGATCCCGGACAGTTTGAATGATTATAATTTAAAATTAGGTGGATGAAAATTATGTCGGACCGGAAAAAAGAAGCGGTTGTCCTGCTCAGCGGCGGACTTGATTCAACAACTGTCCTGGCCATAGCTCTTGCCTCGGGTTTTTCCTGCTCCTGCCTCAGTTTCAGATATGATCAGCGCCAGGATATCGAAGTGTCGCGGGCCCAGCAGATCTGTAAAAAAATGGGAGTTCACCGCCATCTGATTCTCCGCCTTGACCTCGGTTCCATAGGCGGCTCAGCATTGACGGATAATATTGAAGTTCCCAAAAACAGGACTCTTGCTGCCATGCAGGAAAAAATACCGGTCACCTATGTCCCGGGGAGAAATATTATTTTTCTTGCCCATGCCCTGGCCTGGGCGGAAGTAATCGGCGCCTCGGACATCTTTCTGGGGATCAATGCTGTTGATTACAGCGGCTACCCGGACTGCCGGCCCGAATTTCTCTCGGCCTTTGCCGCGGCGGCAAACCTGGGCACCAGAGCGGGCAGCGAAAACAGGCCCTTTACCTTCCATGCTCCGCTCATAGACATGAATAAAAAAGAAATAATCGAAAAAGGAATCAGCCTGGGAGTTGATTATTCTCTGACGCACAGCTGCTATGACCCCCTGGGGGAAACCGCCTGCGGCCGATGCGATGCCTGCTTGCTGAGGCTCCGGGGATTTGCCCGGGCCGGAATAAAGGACCCGGCAAAATATCTGGAAAACGGAGAAAATTAAGCAAGAAGAGAAAACATGACCCTGCCGCCAACCATGGTCATGACGGCTCTTCCCCGCAGCTTCCATCCCAGGAAGGGGGAGTTTCTGCTCTTGGAGACAACTGACTCGGGGGTATACTCGAATTCCATGTCCGGATGAATAACCGTGACATCTGCCGCCGCCCCCTCCGCAAGAGTTCCGCCGGGAATCCCAAGGATACTGGCCGGATTGACGGACAGGAGCTCAACAAGCCGCTGTTCGCTGACTACCCCTTCCCGGACAAGCTCCAGACCCAGCGATACGGCTGTTTCCAGGCCGATAATACCGTAGGCGGCCAGGTCAAATTCCAGTTCCTTCTCCAGGGGTGAATGCGGTGCATGGTCCGTGGCAATTGCGTCAAGCGTCCCATCCCCCAAGGCTGTCCGTATCGCCTGCCGGTCATCTTCCGCGCGAAGGGGCGGGTTCATCTTGGCATTGGTGTCATATCCCCGGACAGCCTCATCGGTCAGGGTAAAATAGTGCGGGGCGGTTTCAGCCGTCACCATAACCCCGCGGGACTTGGCCGCCCGGATCAGTTCAACCGCTTCCGCGGTACTGACATGGGCAATATGGACCGGCTTGCCGGTATATTCGGACAATGCTATTTCCCGGTATACCATGATGGATTCGGCGGCGGACGGGATACCCTTGAGGCCGAGCCGGGTAGACACAATACCTTCATTCATGACCCCGTGGGCGGACAATGAAATTTCCTCACTGTGGGATATAACCGCCAGCCCGTAATCACTCGCATACTCGAGAGCCCGACGCATCAGCTGACTGCTGAGAACCGGGCGGCCGTCATCCGATACGGCAACCACGCCGGCATCCCTCAGTTCGCCGAATTCCGCAAGACTCTCTCCCCTGCTCGATTTGCTTATGGCGCCGACCGGATATACCCTGGCAAAACCTTTTTCCGCCTGTTCAAGAATAAATGAGGTGACGGCCTGGCAGTCGTTCACCGGTCTGGTATTCGGCATACAGGCTACGGCGGTGAATCCGCCTGCTGCAGCAGCCCGGGTGCCGCTGATGATGTCCTCCTTGTACTCCTCGCCGGGTTCCCGGAGGTGGACGTGCATGTCTATCAACCCGGGCACGACCCAGCATCCGGCCACATCCATGATCCGTACATTTCCGGGTGCCGGAGTGCCGCCGGCAGCTATTCTGCCGTCGATAATCAGCAGATCCCCCCACTGGTCCAGCCTGTTCGCCGGATCAATAATCCGGCCGTTTTTCAGCAGCCAATTTTCAGACATTACCTTTTCCATTCTCTGATCAGGAATTTCCCATCACCAGGTAGAGCAGGGCCATACGGACGGCAACCCCGTTGGTCACCTGATCAAGGATGACCGACCGCGGACCGTCAGCCACATCCGACATCAATTCAACCCCGCGGTTGATCGGCCCGGGGTGCATAATTATGGCATCGGGGCGGGCCGATTCAACCACCTTCCCTGTTATTCCGTATTTCCGGGCATATTCCCGGAGAGTGGGAAACAGGGGATCATCCTGTCTTTCCTTCTGGATCCGTAGCGCCATAATAACATCCGCATCCGCCACGGTTTCTTCCAGGCTCGGGCAGACCTGCGCCCCGAGGTGATCAAGTCCCCTGGGCAGGAGTGTTGCCGGTCCGTAAACCGAGACCCGGGAGCCCATGCGGGTAAAGCCGAGTATGTTCGAATGGGCGACGCGGCTATGGAGGATATCCCCGATGATTGCTATCTTGAGGCCGTCGAGCCGCCCTTTGTGTTCCCGGACGGTCATCATGTCCAATAATCCCTGGGAAGGATGTTCATGGGTCCCGTCGCCGGCGTTGATAATTGCGGCATCTATATAACGGGTGAGCATTTCCGCTGCTCCGGAAAAGGAGTGGCGGATTATTATGATATCAGGCTTCATGGCCTCTATATTGCGGGCCGTGTCAATCAGTGTCTCGCCTTTGGTCGCACTGCTGGTCGAAGCGGAAATATTAAAGGTGTCGGCGCTCATCCGCTTGGCGGCAATTTCAAAAGAAAGGCGGGTCCTGGTACTGGGCTCAAAGAAAATATTGACGATGGTATGCCCGCGGAGGGTCGGAACTTTTTTGATCTTCCGGGAGGAGATTTCTTTAAAGGACTCGGCGGTGTTTAAAATAAAATGAATATCATCCGGGGAAAGATGATTGATACCTAAAATATTCTTCTGGGTAAAATTGTATCCGGTGGTCATAATTCCCGGCATTTAATGGATGATATCCCCAATTCTGTTCCAGCGTACGGAGGTCATGCGGTCCACCGATATAAGCGGCTCAGTGACATCCCAGGACCAGTAAATAATCAACGCCTTGCCTAGAATTGCCTCATAATCGACAAAACCCCAGAATCGGCTGTCGAAGCTGTTGTCCCGGTTATCCCCCATAACAAAGACCTTGCCCTCGGGAACAATAATCGGCCCGAAAGTATCCCGGGGACTGGCTGCCGGATCAATGATGGCGTTGTTCAGATGTTCACCATACTCATCGTCAAAGCGCTTATCGTTTATATAAAGGACTTTGTCCCGGCTTTCAATTGTGTCACCGGGAACACCGATTACGCGTTTGATATAATCGAGTTTGGGGTTCTGGGGAAACTTGAAAACGATAATATCATTTGTTTCCGGTTTTTTCAGGGGAATAATGACAGTTCCGGTAAACGGCATTCTGACCCCGTAGATAAATTTGTTCACCAGCAAGTGATCGCCGATTTGCAGCGTCGGCAGCATGGAGCCGGAAGGAATTTTAAAAGCCTGGACAATAAAGGTGCGGATAAAAAGAGCGAGAACAAGGGCAATTATTATTGCCTCTGTATATTCCCGCACGGTTGACTTTTGTTTTTCCTGTAATTCAGTTGCTGACACTTGTATCCCATTGGGTAAGATTAAAATTATTTCGTCGTAACCTAATAAAAACTACTTGAAAGTAAAAGAAAATTCAAGCTGGATGATAAAAAATCATGCGGATAACAAACTCGGTCCCCCATACAAAATAAGCCATTTCGTAAATGCCGAGTACAATATATTGTACGATTTGCACCTTATGACAAGCATATCACATTGTAATTTATGAAATACTCTTTACAAAAAATCTTGATTTCCTTGACAAAGTTTTTTTTTTGTGACCTTTATAAAGAGACTGAAGAAAAATTTTTGTACTTTTGTGGGTGGGGCTATACAATAATTTATATTCTGACGAAGTACGTCTTCAAGAGACTTCTTTATGGCCAAAAAAGAAAAGCTACTTATTGGAGTTGATATCGGAACGCATGCAGTAAAAGTATGCCAACTCCAGAAATCAGGAACCGGATACTCCTTACTTTCGCTCGGCAGCGCCGCCCTTCCTGCGGGATCGGTTGAAGACGGAGTGCTTCAGGAGCCGGACCAGGTCGCGGAGGTCATCTCCAAACTCTTCAAAAATCTCAGGTTCAAAAAGAATACCAAGATCGGCATCTCCATCTCCGGCTATTCCGTTATCGTCAAGAAGATCAATCTTGAAGTGATGGATGAAAAAGAACTTGAACAGTATATCCAGGCGGAGGCAGAACAGTACATCCCTTTTGATATCGAAGACGTCTATCTTGCCTACCAGGACCTCAAAACCGCAAAAGAAGAATTTGACCGGACTGATGTCATGCTTGTTGCCGCCAAAAAAGAGGTGGTCGACAGCTACATTGAGATGCTGCGGGATATAAAGCTCCATCCTCTCCTGGTTGATGTCGACGGTTTTGCCCTGGAGAATATCTGGAGCACCATCGAGCCGACAAATGAAGATATTGCACTCATTGATATCGGTGCGGCCAAGATGAATATCAATATTATTTCCGGAGGGGCTTCGGTCCTGGCCAGAGATATTGTTGTCGGCAGCCAGCAGCTGACCGACCAGATCGCAGTTTCTTTTGATATTGATGAAGAAGAGGCGGAAAAACTCAAACTCGGCATTATACCTACGGGGGATAAGCGGGAAGAACTCGAAGAAATTATCACCTCGATCTGCACAAACTGGATTTTTGAAATCAAGAAGGCAATAGATCTGTATAATTCAAAGAAACCGGAGAAACCGCTGGCCCGCATTATTTTAAGCGGCGGCGGCTCCAAGGTGAAGGGACTGGCTGATTTCATCAGCAGGGAGACCGGGATACCGGTGCTTCAGTTCAACCCGTTTTCCGGAATGAAGATTAATGCAAAGAAAATTGACCGCCATTATCTCGATGCAATTGCACCGGAGATGGCAATAGCTGCCGGTTTGGCAATACGTCCATCGGAATTATAAACAATGGTTTATATAAATCTACTCCCCATCAAGGAAATCAAGCAGCACGCCAAAGCTGTACAAGAGCTGACCCTGTTTGCCGTCTGCCTCATCTTTGTCCTCTCGGCTTTAGCGGTTGTCGGCTTTTACCAGGCATCCACCGCAGCGAATCTTGAAAAAGAGATTCAGGCACTCAATGCCGAAAAAAAACGATATGAAGATATCCTGGCCCAGATCAAAAAACTGGAGCAGGATAAGAAGTTAATCGAAAACCAGATCGCCGTTATCAACAGATTGAAAAAAACTTCTGCATTAACTGTACATATTCTGGATGAAGTCGCCAATCTCACGCCGACAAAGCGCCTGTGGCTGAGTTCCTTAAACCAGTCAGGAATGAGTGTGAGTATTGCGGGCATGGCCCTCGACAACCAGACCATTGCCAGTTACATGGAAACACTGAAAACATCCCCTTATATAGCAGATGTCAATCTGATCAGCAGTTCACTGCAGGCCTATGCCGGACGTAATCTGAAGTCGTTTAATTTATCCTGCGCCATTATCGTGCCGGCTGAAGCTGAAGATGAACTAACCGCCCAAGTGCAACAGCAATAGAAGAGTATTTATGGCTGCAAGCAAGAAGTCTTCGGAACAGATAAACAAGTTCATAGACACAAAATATGTCTCTCTGGACAAAAAGGTTAAGGCAGCGGTTTTTATTGCCGCCTGCGTGGTCCCAGTGGCCCTGTTTTATTTTCTCTACTATTCACCGAATGTAGAAAAAATCAACAGCCTGTCCAGTAAGAAAGCAGCTCTTATTACAGAGGTGTCAAAGGCAAAAAATGCTGAAAAAGATCTGATAAAAATTAAAGAAGATATTGCCAAGACAGAAGAAATTTTCAAACAAACAGCTATTGTGCTGCCAAAAACAAAAGAAATACCGACACTGCTTCGTAATATTTCCGACCTGGGAAAGGGAGCCGGGCTTGATTTTATCACCTTTAAGCCCGGGGCGGAGATACCGAAAGATTTTTACGCAGAAATACCGGTGGATATAACAATCAAAGGTCCGTACCATAATCTGGGATACTTTCTTGATCAGGTCAGCAAACTTGAACGCATTGTCACCGTTGACAATATCAATATGGGCGGAGCCAAGAAAGAAGGAGGGGAGCTGCTTCTTAATTCAAAATGCCGCCTGACGACATACCGTTTTACCGGCATACAGCAGCAGCAAACACCGCAAAAAGGAAAAAAAGGAAGAAGAGGCTGATACGGCCTGAATCCAATGTGACCTGCTTGTGAGGGCATGTCAATCCGGGGTGGGAACAAAAAACCAGGGACTTTATAAATCGATGTCCAGAAAAAAGTTCGTTCATACGGCATACATCATAGGTGTCTCTTTTTTAGCCGCCGGTCTGTTTGCAGTCAACAGTCCCGCCGAAGAGATTGCCTCCACTGGAAAGTCGGCAGCATCAGAAAATACGCTGAAAGATGATCTGTTCAACTATCAGCTGGAGGGGCGGCCAGATCCGTTTGAACCCTTTATTCGTCCCCAGGTGGCGACGACTTCGGAACCTGATGAGATAATTGAAGAGGATAAAAGATTAACCGGTATGCAACTGTTTGAACCGGGGCAGCTTAAGCTCGTGGCAGTCATGACGGCCCAACAGAACAAACTTGCCATGGTAGAGGATGTGACCGGCAAGGGATATATTATAAAAGAGGGTGTATTGATCGGCAGACGAGGGGAAGTCAGCCGCATCACCGAAGATCAGGTCATTATAACGGAAACAGCTCGAACGAGAGCCGGCAAGGAACTCGTATCAACAATTGTTATGCGCCTGAATAAAGAGGGAGACTGACAAATCATGTTTTATTTTTCTTCTCTTTTACAAAGGAAATCATTCTTCCAGAGATTTCATTTTGTTCTGGGGTGGTTGCTTATTCCGGTTATCCTGACCGGATTAAATCCTGCCTTAGCCCAGGATCCGGGAGAACAATTACCAAATGTCATCAATTCAGTCACCGGCGAGGTGCTGAATTCAACTCTGGAAATTCAAATCAACGGCAGTGGCGAGCCTGCATATACCGCCTATGAACTTTTTCAACCACAGAGAATTATTATTGACATCGCGGGTACAGCCGCCGAGCAACAAAATCTCCAGGTGCCGGACAATATCCCGGTTTCACTGGCTGTAAGTGAAATAACTGATTCCCAGCAACCTCTTACCCGATTTGAGTTTACCCCTGATGCAGAATATTCTGATTACAGTGTCACTTCCCTGAATAACAACATAGTTCTCACTGTTTCCCTGGCCGAGGATACCGCTTCCGGTGAAGATGCTGAGGAAATGGCCGCCGGGGATGAAATCGGCTCCCTCATCACCCGGGAGAAAGACATCGAAAGTCAATTGCCGGAAATGAAGCTGCCGACAGGCGAAACTCTGACTGCCCAGGTGAAAAGAAAAAAAGATGAAAAATCATCTCTGAAAGACAGCTTCTCCTTTGGCGGATATGAACGGACCAGGATAACGGTGGATTTTTACAAGATAGACCTGCACAATGTTTTTCGTCTTTTTCGTGAAGTAAGCGATTTGAATATTGTTGTGGATGAATCTGTCAGCGGCTCGTTAACCCTGGCCCTCAATGACGTACCCTGGGATTTTGCACTTGATATCATCTTGAACCTGAAAAATCTCCAGAAGGAAGAGCGATATAACACCATAGTCATCATGCCTCAGAAAAAGGAATTCAGCTGGCCGAAGCGGGTGGAAGATAATCTGACTTTTAAGGCCGATGAAAAGGCGGTTGCCAAAGAGGCGATAATTATCCAGCAGCAGCAGAACATTACTCCCGAAGCTATTGAAGCCAAACAATTGGTGCAGAAGGGAAGTGAATTAGAAAAAAAAGGCGACTTTGAAACAGCAATTCAGGCCTATGTCGAGGCCTGGGAAAAATGGCCTGAAAATGATCTGCTGGCCATTAAAATATCCTCTCTGTATCTCGTGTATCTGCGTCAGAATGCCAAAGCTGTCTATTATGCCAAAAAGGCTTTGGAAATCAACAACAACAGCAAAGCCGCTTTGAATGCTGCAATTGCCCATGCGAATATGCAGCAATACCAGGAAGCACAGCAGTATTTCAACCAGAGTGTCAGCGATGAGAAACCGTCGAAGGAAGCCCTCCTCAGTTATGCTGTATTCAGCGAGAGCCAGAACGAATATCAGGGCGCCCTTACCCTGCTCGACAAGTTAACCGGCATATACGGTGAGAATCTCGATTCCATGATCGCCTATGCACGGATACTTGACAAGCAGGGAGAGCATGAAGCTGCCACCGAAAAGTACAAAAAGATAATGTTATCCGGCTTCAGGGTTCCGTCGGATCTGCAGAAATATATAAAAGATCGTATAGCGTTCAATCAGTCCATGTAACTGTTGACGAGTCAATTACAGGGGTAATCCATGAACATGAAAAGCTCTAAACCGGCATTAATCCTCATTGTTTTACTCATGATCTTTCTTGTTTCGTGTGTAAACAAGGAAACAACAACGGCAACGCCGACAAACGATGCCAAAGCTGCGCCTGAAACTGCGGTAGCCGAGACAAAGCAGCAGCCTGGTCAGCTTCCGGTCCGATTTCAAAGTCCGGGTTACTATATCATGGACGAGAAAGGGGCGGACCTGCTCGGTCAGGATTCCGAAGAGTTTGAAATTAAGGTCGGGGCAAATATTTCCTCAACCCGGGGACCGCAGCCGTTATGGGACATTCTCAAACGAGTTGCCAACCTGAGGGGCATGAGTGTCAGCTGGGCAAGCGATGTCGACCAGAATGTCCTGGTTGACGTGGATATTAACGCCGATGACAATTTCTTTGAAGCCATCGACAACATGCTGCGGCAGGTCGACTATTTCCACGAAGTCAAGGGCAATACCATTATTGTCAAATACCGTGAAACACGGCGGTTCCAGATCTCCATCCCCTTTATGAAGGGAACCTATGATTCAAACATCGGCGGCAATTTTCTGACGGATAGAGATGCTGCAACCGGTACCGAGGGAACGGTCAAGGTTGTCAGCAGCGGCAATGCATTTGATGTCTGGCAGAATATTACCGACAATCTTAATATCATCATGCAGGAATGGCGAACCCAGCAGACTGAACAGCAGGAAGTCATCCAAACGCAGGAGACGGATACCACGACAGGTACGGAAGAAACCGTACAGCAGGCCACCCGCCGCATTTCTCTCGGCTCTTCCTATTATACTCTCGACAAATCAATCGGCCTGGTAACGGTTACCGCACCGCGGCCCTTATTGGAAAAAGTTGGATACTATCTTGAAAACCTGAAAAAAGAACTCTACCGGCAGGTCATTATCGAAGCGAAAATCATAGAAGTATCCCTGATGGATAATTCTAAGATTGGAATTGACTGGGGTCTTGTGCTGAAAGATTTTAGTGTCAGCGGCATTGTGGAATTCGGCCTGCACGGCATCAGCGATATCGGACAGATGACCGGGCAGGTCTGGCCGTATGTCGAAGGTTCGACATTTGATAATGATACCGGACTGCATACCATTGTAAGCGGTGACGATTTCCTGAGCACCGGTGCTTTTGTTTCCAGACTGAAATTCAACAATGCCAACTTCACCGTAATGCTGAATGCCCTCAATGAGCAAGGTGACGCTACCGTGCTTGCCAATCCCAAGCTGACGGTATTAAACGGCCAGCCGGCCGTACTCAGCGTCGGCAGAGATATCGCCTATATCAAGGAAGTCAGCACGGATATCAACGATAATACGGGCACCGTTACCTTTACTGTTGAAACAGACAGTGTTGTCGAAGGTATCGCCTTCGGGGTAATGGCATCAATCCTTGATGAAGATTCAGTTATCCTGCACCTGACACCGATTACGACCGATCTGGTGAACGGTATCATTGAATACCGGGAATTTGCCGACGGACTGGAAGTCGGACTTCCCCAGGTGCAGATCCGCGAAATGTCAACCATGGTGCAGGTTGACAACGGCGAGATGCTGGTCATCGGCGGACTTATTGATTCCATCGAAGGTAAAACCGAAAATTTTGCCCCTCTCGTCGGTGACGTCCCCGTTTTACGGTACCTCTTCGGCGTTAAGGAAAAACGTTTGGAAAAACGTGAACTGGTTATCCTGCTGACCCCGAGAATATTATAACCCGAAGTTAAGATGTTCCTTACATCAAGAAATAACAGGAGAAGAAGTATGAATTACTGTCGATATCTGCTTTACGGGCTCTTGGCTCTGCTGATCAGTGGCTGTGGACAAACCGTTAAGGAATCCCTCAAGGTCCAGCCCACTCTGAAAAGTACAGCGGGTTCTGACAAGACCATCGTCATCCTGCCTTTTGCAGATTATTCCTATGAGAATGATGTTGCATCAGCATATCGCAGGAATATGTACATAATGGAAAACATTACGGACCAGATGGTCAGCAACAGTTTCCTTGTTCCGGTCCAGGAAGATGTTTTCGGCTTTCTTGCCGCCCAGAGGATAATCAATGTGCAAGCCTATGAAGGCGGGAAATCATCGTATATTGAGGACGAACTGCAGGGTGAATGGTCGCTGGCCATGAAACAGGAACTGCAGCGCTATATCGACCTGAACAACAGTCAGTCGGGCAATAAGGCAGTGTTGGACTCACCCGGCACCCACGCCTTAACTCCGCAGGAAATCGTCAAGATAGGACGTCATTTCAATGCAGATTATATTGTCCGCGGCCGGATTGTTGAATTCAAGACCAGACAGGATCCATCCTGGAATCCGCTGAAAAAAGGCTGGCTTACATTTATAACCGGGTCAACGAGCAAGTTGACCTTCGGCAATGCCAGCGCCGATAAATACGAGATGGTCGGCAATATGGTTGCCGGAGCCTTCTGGGGCGGCCTGGTGGGCAACGGCCTTGACTGGCCGTGGGATCCTGATGAAGGCGAAACGATTCTCGGCATATCCGGCGGCCGTGATGCCAACACCATTCTTTGGGGTGGTGTCGGCGGAGCACTTGGCAAACTTGGTCATAAAAGCGGTGAAATACCTGAGGCTGTTGTCCAGCTCAGAATGTGGATTCAGGATGCCTATACCGGTGATGTCCTCTGGACCAACAGGGTGGACGTCAAGGTTTCTCCGGAATCCGTGCTGGCGGATACTCAATATGATGCCCTTTTCGAAAGTGCAACGGAAAAAGCCATCGATACCCTGGTCACCAACTTTGTGACCAAAGCACTCTAGAATATAATAAATTATGACAATAAAAAAGGCCTGTCAGATGACAGGCCTTTTTTTATTATATATTCCCTGGAAATTCCTTATTGTTCCGTTTCATTCTGTTTGCGACGCGCATTTTCATACAAAGCAATAAAATTTATCGGCTCCATCAAAAACGGCATAAACCCGCCGTCAACCGAAACCTGGCTGACAATCTGCCTGGTGAACGGAAAAAGCATCAGCGGACAGTCCACTGCCAGCACTCTTTCCACATGTTCCTCCGGAATATTTTTCATCGTGAAAACAGCAGCATGTTCAATTTCCACAATAAACATCACCTGATCATCCGCATTTTTATCCATGACCCTGGCAGTTATCACCAGAGAAACTTCCCGGTGATCGTCATCAACCTTCTGGCTTTTCAGTTCCAGGTTAAAATCCACCTTCGGCTCCTGGTTTCGGGATAGATAGATAGATGGTGCATTGGGACTTTCAAAAGAAAGGTCCTTAATATACATCTTCTGCATTCTAAAAACCGGCCTTTCCTCTTGGGTATTCTGATCAGTCATTTTCTTCCTTTTTCAGTAAGTTCTCGGTACAGGAGCTTTGCACCCGCCTTCAGAACGGGTTGTAAAGCCGCATGATTTCATTTATTGAACGAAGACCACCCTTACACGATTCCGGATAAAATGACCGGATAATGAATAGGCAGACATGTTCTTTTTACCTGAAAAAGGATTCTGCGCAAGAATAAAGCGGTCAGGCGGCACTCTTTTCCTGCAGAACAAGGGTCTGTTTTAAAAACATGCCGGTGAACGAGTTCTTTGTTGCAGCAACTTTTTCAGGAGTTCCGCAGACAACCAGCTCGCCGCCGCCATCCCCTCCCTCAGGGCCCATGTCGATGATATAGTCTGCCGTCTTAATCACATCAAGATTATGCTCAATGACAACCACTGTATTGCCGCTATCCACCAGCCGGTTCAGGACATTGAGCAGATGCTGGATGTCGGCCGGGTGCAGACCGGTTGTCGGTTCATCAAGGATATAGAGCGTCCGGCCCGTGCTTTGCCGGCTCAATTCCCGTGCCAGCTTAACCCGCTGCGCCTCCCCGCCCGACAGGGTGACCGATGACTGCCCCAGGGTCATATATCCGAGACCGACATCAAACACGGTCTGCAACCGCCTTTTGATCGGTGGTATGTTCTGGAAAAAGGCAAGGGCCTCCTCAACGGTCATGGCGAGAATTTCGGCGATATTCCTGCCCCTGTACCTGATCTCGAGGGTTTCCCGATTATAGCGCTTTCCCTTGCACTGTTCACAGGTTACATAAATATCGGGTAAAAAGTGCATGGCAATGCGTATGACTCCGTCCCCTTCGCAGGTCTCGCATCGCCCTCCCTTAATATTGAAGCTGAATCTGCCGGGTTTATATCCCCTGGCTCTCGATTCCGGCAGCCTGGCAAGAAGTTCTCTTATGGGAGTAAGCACCCCGGTATAGGTTGCCGGATTTGAGCGCGGCGTTCTGCCGATGGGACTTTGATCTATATCAATGACCTTATCGATATTCTTGATGCCTGTTATCTCCCGGTCAATCCGCCCGCTCTTCTTCTCCTGGAGGATCTTCCATGTTCTTTTGTACAGGGTTTCAAGGACAAGGGAACTTTTGCCGGAACCGGAAACACCTGTCACACAGGTGAAGACACCGAGCGGGAATCGAACGGTCAGATCCTTCAAATTATTGACGCCGGCATTTTTTACCGCGATGCTTTTTGTCGCAGTCAAGCGGGCGGGCCGCCTTTTTTTCGGCACGAATATTTCGAGCCGGCCTGACAGATAACCTCCCGTCACTGACTCTCTGCAGTCAAGCAGACCGGGAACGCTTCCCGAATAAATAATCTCCCCGCCGTGAACCCCGGCGCCGGGTCCCATATCAAGGACGTGATCGGCCGAGGCTATGGTATCCGTGTCATGTTCGACGACAATAACCGTATTTCCCAGGTCACGGAGACTGAGCAGGGTTTTGATAAGTTTTGAGTTATCCCGCTGGTGAAGGCCGATGCTCGGTTCATCAAGAATATACAGAACCCCGGCCAGCCGTGAACCTATCTGGGAGGCAAGCCTTATCCGCTGAGCTTCGCCGCCGGAAAGCGTTCCCGCCTTTCTTTCCAGGGAAAGATAGCCGAGCCCGACATTCTGCAGAAAACCGAGCCGATCAAGAATCTCCTTGAGGATAGGTCCGGCAATAATGCGCTGCCGTTCGGTAAAGGAGAATCTGTCAATTTCAGCAACTAATCTGGAAATGGAAAACCCGGTCAATTCAACAATCGACCAGGATCCTACCCGCACGGCAAGGGCTTCCGGTTTCAATCGTGCCCCATGGCATGCCGGACAGGTTTGCTCGTTGATGAAGCGTCCCAGTTCTTCCCTGATCATGGGCGATGCCGTTTCATGGTATCTCCGTTCAAGCTGGGGAAGAACTCCCTCGAAAACTGAATGGGAAATGAGCCTGCGCCGCCCTTTCTGGTAGTAAAACTCGATTTCTTCGGTATCTGAACCGTAGAGAATGATGTGACGGACTTCCCTGGGCAGCTTTTTAAAAGGAGTATCCAGATTGAATTCGTAATGAGCTGCCAGGGCTTTGAGCATTTGGCCGCTGTAGCTCGACATGGATCGTGACCCCCAGGCAGCTATGGCACCTTCTCGCAGGCTGAGCGAATCATCCGGAATCACGAGCTCGGGATCGAAAAACTGCCGCACGCCCAGGCCGCTGCACTCCGGACAGGCACCCTGCGGATTGTTAAAGGAAAAAAGCTGCGTGGAAAGCTCGGGCACGGAAACGCCGCACTGGTGACATGCCGCCGATTCGCTGAACAACAGCTCTCTTTCGGTTTCCGGGAAATAAGCCAGCATGGTTCCTTCCCCGGCCTTGGCGGCAACGGCGACCGATTCCTCGAGGCGGCGTCTGATTGAAGGTTTCAGGACCAGACGATCGACAACGACATCAATGGAATGATGTTTGTTCTTATCGAGAACAATGGCCTCCGAGAGTTCGGTAATTCTGCCGTCCACCCTGACCCGGACAAAACCGTCCTTACGCAGACGGTCGAAAAGTTTGTCGTGCTGCCCCTTCCGCCGGACAATCAGGGGGGCAAGCAGGAGGATTTTTTCGCCCTCCGGACGGGCCAGCAGGGAATTCACCATATCCTCGATGGACTGGGCGCGTATTTCCTGTCCGCATTCAGGGCAATGGGGTATTCCCGCCCTGGCATAAAGCAAACGGAGATAATCGTAAATTTCCGTAACCGTGCCGACCGTTGAACGCGGATTTTTACTTGTCGTTTTCTGCTCGATGGATACCGCAGGAGAAAGACCCTCGAGGGAATCAACATCGGGCTTGTCCATCTGCCCGAGAAACTGCCGGGCATAGGTGGATAGGGATTCAACATATCGGCGCTGCCCCTCTGCATACAGGGTATCAAAGGCAAGCGTCGATTTTCCTGATCCAGACAAACCGGTAAACACAATCAGCCTGTTCCTTGGCAGATCAACGCTGATGTTTTTCAGGTTATGCATCCGCGCGCCGCGAATGGACAAATATTGTGGCTCCATAATCCGGACCCGGTTTAATTCATAAAACTCCGGTGATCAGTACTGATGCACCGGTCCATAATAACAACAAGTCCATGTTCCTCGGCCAGCCGGGCAGCTTTTTCATTTATTATTCCCTGCTGCATCCAGATAACCTTGGCGCCGATCTTAATCGCATCCCGGACAATGGGCTCCACATGGGCGGATTGCCGGAAAATATTGACAATATCAATCTTCCCTGGGATTGCATGCAGATCAGGATAACACTTGTGTCCCAGTATTTCGCTTTGTCCGGGATTGACCGGTATAATATGATAGCCTGCCCCCTCCATATAGCGTGCAACACCGTGGCTTGGACGCGCAGGTTTGGGGGAAAGTCCGACCACCGCAATGACGGTATTCTCAGAAAGAATCGCTCGTATCTTTTCAATCGGGATGAGTTGCATCAGGTGGCTGTCGCTCCGAATAATAAAAACATTTACCGGGATTATCCGCTGTGGTAGTATAACAGTTTATTTTAGCCATGAACGGTAAAGAATCAACTGTGAAGAACATTTTTCCGGCATGTATTTTCAGGATATAATTAAGGAACTCAACAATTATTGGGCTGCCGCAGGCTGTGTTGTCCTGCAGCCCTATGATATGGAGGTCGGCGCAGGCACGTTTCACCCTGCCACCCTGCTCCGTTCACTTGGTCCTGAACCATGGAAGGCCGCCTATGTACAGCCCTCCCGACGGCCGACCGACGGCCGTTACGGAGAAAATCCCAACCGCCTGCAGCATTATTATCAATACCAGGTTGTTATCAAGCCCTCGCCCATGCAGATCCAGGAAATGTATCTTGAAAGCCTCAAACGGTTCGGCCTCAATCTGCTGGAGCATGATATCCGGTTTGTGGAAGATGACTGGGAATCACCGACGCTCGGAGCCTGGGGACTCGGCTGGGAAGTCTGGCTGGACGGGATGGAAATTACCCAGTTTACCTATTTCCAGCAGGCTGGTTCCATCGACCTCAAACCGATAACCGTTGAAATCACGTACGGCCTTGAGCGTATCGCGATGTATCTGCAAAAGGTTGACTCTGTCTATGATATTGCCTGGAACCACGAAGTTACCTATGGACAGATTTTTCACCAGGCTGAAAAAGAGTTTTCCGCCTTCAACTTCGAAGAGGCAAATGTCAAGGACCTCATTGCCGCTTTTGACAACTATGAACGTGACGCCCTTCAGCTGGTGGAAAAGGGACTGATTCTTCCCGGATACGATTACTGCCTGAAATGTTCCCATACCTTTAATCTCCTCGACGCCCGGAAAGCAATAAGTGTTGCCGAAAGAACCAGGTATATCGGACGAATCCGCAATATTGCCAGAAAAGTTGCCCAGCATTATCTGGAACAACGCCGGGAAAAGGGATTTCCCCTGATGCGGCGGAACGGAGTTGAGATTGATGAATGAAGACAAAAGCGAGAAAATTATCTGGCGGAAGTGCATGGGAATCGAACCCACCCGCCAGGCTGTTCACCCGGCACACCGGATTTGAAGTCCGGGAGGGCCACCAGCGCCCTATCCACTTCCACTTTTTTCAGTCTAATAATTGTTGACCTGAAAAACAACTTTTTATTATGTTCTAGGCGGCAATAAAGGATATCTTAAAAAAGAAACTTTTTCAGGAGAGGGTGTACGCCCGCCATCCCATGCAATGTAATCAACTTATACGCCTTCTCAAGGACTGGTTTCTTCATGTTAAGGAAGAAACCATGGCGCCTGCCCGGATGATGCAGTTTACCGACAAGCACATTAAGCATTGCGCGATATGTCTCCAGGATCCCGGCCTCTCGGAGGAAATCGAAAAAATCAGGGAATTTGTTCTGCCTGAATCCAAGATACCCAAGTCCGAACGCGATGACGAGGAGGAAGCAACTCCTGAAATCTCCCCGGATGAAGAGAATGAAGAGGAGACTGAAGACAAATATGCCGATGACGAGGATGATGAAGATCTGAAATTAGATGACGACGAAGACTGATCTGGTCTGGCAACACCCTCTGCCCGGAAGGCGGCCGGGTGAGGTTGCTGACCGGGGATATCCTTCTGTCTTCATGTCCTCCCTGAATCTCCTGATAGCAATCATTTATTTTTTCCCGCCATTTTCCCTCCTCGCCCGGTGCCTTGTTTGCGAAAAAAAAAATGAGGAGCAAAATGCCCAGCAGGCTTGACAATGCAAGGCATACCACCATCACCTCCCACCCGAAATTTTCATACACCAGACCCGGTAAGTAGGTCCCTAAAACACCCCCGCCATAATAACTGGAAACGTATATTCCGCTGGCCAGCCCTCTGTCCTCTCCTGCCTGCCGGTTCACTACCGCAGTTGCGACACTGTGGACGAGAAACATCATCCCGCAGAAAGGAAACAGCAGGACAAAAAGGATGCCTGTTGTCGGCAGAAGCATGGCGGTCAAAAGAATGACAAAAAAAGCGTAGCCCCAGATCATGACCCCGGATTCCGATCCGGTCCGGCGGATTATGGCGCCCGCACCCATTGATGTCGCAATACCGGTAAGGTATCCGCAGTACATGAAACCGGTCAGCAGTCCCGAGGTCCGGCCGGAAAGCTCGACCGTCCGGAAAGGCAGATAATTGAGAGCGCCGCAGAAGACAAAAAATAAACAGAAAATTGCCAGGTAAACCGGCAGGCATGATTTGACCTTGCGCAACGACCTGATATTCGGAACCGCCGCGAGACGCTCTGCATCCGGGTGATTCGTTCCGGCGGCCGGGCGGATCATGAAAAAACAGGAAAAAAGAAAAGCGCCGAGCATAAAATAAAACAGCCGCCAGTCTATAACCGCTGAACTGACACCGGCCAGCAGGCGTCCCAGAAAACCTCCGGATATGGTTGCAGCCACATACAGCGACATGGATTTCTGCAGATCCTGCAGGCCGCCCCGGCTGCCCGAAAAAGCAAGATAGGACATGACTGCGGTCAGGGAGGCGGGAATGATCAGGCCATGGATAAAACGCACGGTCAGCATCTGGGGAAAATTCTGCACCAGCCCTGTCATGCACGTCATAAAGGCGAGCAGCAGGAGCGAAAAGCGCAGCACCTGGAGAGGCTGGACATAACTGAGCAGGTATCCGTAGGAAAGAGGGGCAATGGCCAGCGGCAGCATGGTCACGGTCATCAACAGGCCTGCAGAGGCCTCGCTCAGGCCATAGAGCTGGGCAAAAATCGGCAGCAGGGGTTGCGGGGCATAGAGGACAAAAATATTCAGGGCCGCAGCGGTTAAAATCCAGAAGTGTTTGAAGTACACTCGATGGGAATTGACGGATGTCACATCATCACATCAATAGGTATTGTGATGGACAAACTCGTCAACAGCTCTTCTTCCCGTGGGCCCGGGACTGTGATCAGGGTACCCCAGAGGGATAAGAACAGCGGCCTTTACATCCTGGGGCAGGCGGAGAAAAGATCCTGCCATATCATGATCAAAGGCGCCGACAACGACTGTCCCCAGGTTGTAGGAGGTGGCGGCAAGCAGGATATTCTGGGTGACCAGCCCCAGATCAAAGAGCATCCAGTCGCCCAAACCGGTGACCGCCGTTCCCTTGTAATATCCTGATGTTTTCACCCTGCCGCATACCGCCAGCACTACGGGTGCGGAAGTCATGGCAATTGCTGCCGGATTCTTAGGGGACAGGACACCCTGGAGCTGCTCCTTTACGTTCCGGTCCCTGATGACCACAATTTCCCAGCATTGTGTATTGGCCCACGACGGGGAACATTGAACCGCCCTGAGGATATCCGCCAGGACTTCCTCCGGGACCGGATCAGACGTATAACGGCGGATGCTGCGGCGTTTGGTCATGGCTGCCATAATTTGATTCATGAATGCTTACCCTGTTATACAGCTGTTTGAATTACCAGACACCATCAATACGTTCGCCGCATTGCGTGCACTGCCCTTTATCCATGCTGACATTCTGTATGCTGAACCCGTAGCGCGATATTATTTCCGTGCCGCAGGAAGGGCAGTAGGTGTTTTCGCCGCCCAGCCCCGGGACATTCCCTTCGTACACATACTTCAGTCCCGTATCCAGACCGATATCTCTTGCTTTCCTCAGGGTGGCAACCGGCGTCGCGCTGCGGTCGGTTAACTTATATGTGGGATAGAAGGCGGTCACGTGCCATGGTATGCCGGGATCAACACTTTTGATGAAACGGGCGATATTTTTCAGTTCTGCGTCTTCATCATTCAATCCGGGGATGAGCAGGGTCGTCACCTCCACCCAGATTCCGAGTTCATGCATCATGATGACAGTATCAAGAACGGGCTGCAGGCGGGCTTTACAGATCTTTTTATAGAAATCATCGGTAAAAGCTTTTACATCGATATTGATCCCGTCAAGGAGAGGAGCAAGATCGCGGGTGACCTCCGGAGTCATATACCCGTTGCTGACAAACACATTTTTAATTCCCGCCGCATGCGCCAGCACGGAACAATCCCTGGCGAATTCATAGAAAATAGTCGGTTCCACGTAGGTATAACTGATGCTTCGGCAACCTGATCTCTGCGCCTCCTCGATAACTTCTTCAGGGCTGCGCCGGGTTCCGGAGATCTGCCCGGCAAAGAGGTGGGGATATTGGGAAATATTATAATTCTGGCAATGCAGACAGCGAAAATTACAGCCCACGGTGGCTATGGAATAGGATCGGCTGCCCGGCAGAAAATGAAAAAGTGGTTTTTTTTCGATCGGGTCAACGTTTTCCGCTACCAGGCTGCCGTATACCAGGCTGTAGAGTTTACCCTCTCGGTTTTCACGCACACCGCAGATACCGCGCTTGCCCGGTTTGATGACACAGTGATGACTGCAGAGAAAACAATTTACCTTGTTTTCTTCGCCGGGGCGGTAAAACATTGCTTCTTTCATCCGCATCTCCAATAAAATTGTGATGGCCCACTCCGGGGCAATTATCAGCGCATATGCACCGGACAGGACGGTGCCGGCCGGCAAAAAATTCTCCGGCCGGGAAAACCGACAATTTTTTTTTAGCACAATGCCGGCTTGCCAGCAAGCAGGGTTTATTGGTCTGACTTGTAAATTACTTAAAAAAATGATTAATTTTTGTGACCGGTTCCATGAAGAGGCGGGAGAATACATTCCGCCTGAAAATTCATCACTCACAGAGGAAAAATGTCCACATCAAAGAAAGACCTGCTTTTATTTGTCTGCGGACAATGCGGTTACGAGAGCCGCAAATGGCTGGGGAAATGTCCCGGCTGCGGGGAATGGGACTCTCTGGCGGAAGAAAAACGTACACCCCGCACTCTATCGCGCCAGCCGGTCAGGGAGCCTCTTCCCCTTACCGATTATTCCCACACTGATCAGGATCGGCTGATAACCGGCATCAGCGAACTGGATCGGGTACTGGGAGGCGGAATAGTGCCGGGATCCATGATTCTGGTCGGGGGTGATCCCGGCATCGGCAAATCAACCCTCATCATGCAGATCCTCGCCGCAGTTGCCGCAAAAGGAAAACAGGTCCTCTATGTCACCGGGGAAGAATCCGCGCAGCAGATAAGAATGAGGGCGGACAGGCTGAACATTCGGGACGACAGCATATATCTGGCCACCGAGAATTGTGCCGAGTCGGTCATTACCGTGGCAACCCGTCTATCCCCGGCGCTCCTGGCGGTTGATTCCATCCAGACCATGTACAGCGAGGAAATCGGCTCCGCCCCGGGCAGCGTCACCCAGGTCCGGGAATCCACGGCAAAACTCCTGACCATGGCCAAATCGATCGGACTGCCGGTCATAGTCATCGGCCATGTCACCAAGGAAGGCGCCATCGCGGGTCCCAGGGTACTCGAGCATATGGTGGACACCGTGCTCTATTTTGAAGGCGACCGCGGCCAGGTATACAGGATATTGCGCACGGTTAAAAACAGGTTCGGCTCCACCAATGAAATCGGGGTCTTTGAAATGAAGGAAAACGGGCTGGCTGAAGTGGAAAACCCGTCTGCCCTTTTTCTTGCCGAACGGCCAATGAATGTGCCGGGATCAGTTGTTCTTCCAAGTGTCGAAGGAACCCGGCCGATACTGGTTGAAGTGCAGGCCCTGGTCAGTCCGACCAGTTTTGGAACCGGGCGAAGGACGGCCATCGGAGCCGATCCACAGCGATTGGCTCTTCTGACCGCAGTTCTTGAGAAAAAAATTGGGGCTAAATTATTTGATCATGACATTTTTCTCAACATTGCCGGAGGAATCCGTATTGACGAACCCGCCCTTGACCTCGGGGTTATCGTTGCCCTTCTTTCAAGCCTGTACGAGAAGAAAATCGACAAATCAACCGTTGTCTGCGGAGAAGTCGGGCTGGCAGGGGAAATACGGGCGGTCGGCCATATGGAAATGCGGCTTCGGGAATCGGAACGGCTTGGCTTTAACAGGTTTCTGATGCCCTCCTCAAATGCCGGACTGCTTGACAAGAACAGCAGCTCTTCCGTCCGCATCCTCGGCGTAGAAACAGTCCGGGACGTCATGGAGCATCTTTTTCAGACTTAACTTGCCTCGTCCTTAAAAAATCCGTAGAATTACATATTGTTCAATTTCACAGGAGGGTTGTTATGGATTTCAAGTTCCACCTCGAAAAATCATGGAATACCTTTACCGCGTTTCTGCCGGCCTTGCTGATAAGCACCCTGGCGCTGATCGGAATCTCGATTGTAACGCTGGGCATACTGGCTCCCGTGTGTACGGCGGGCTATGTCCAATCCCTGCTGCAGGCAATCCGTGATAACAGAAAACCGGAGGTGGGCGATCTCTTTTCGCAGATGAAGCTCTTTCTGCCGCTGCTCGCCTTTACCGTACTGGTCGTCCTGGTTGTGATGCTCGGTTTGGCCATGCTGGTGCTGCCGGGCATTGCGGCCGTCATTGCCCTGGCCTTTTTCTGCCTGTACATGCTGCCGCTGATGACCGACCGGAACATGGGCCTGATCGATGCGGTGAAGGAAAGCAGCAGCATGGCATTACAGAAACCGGTGGTGGATCATGCCGTAGTGGTCGCTCTTTACCTGGGAATTACAGCCCTGGGCCAGAGCGTTATCTTTGGCATGCTTTTTACCCAGCCGTTTGCCACACTGTTCATTCTTTCCGCCTTTCTGGAGAGAAACAACCCTGAAATTGCACCGGAACCGGATAAGATGACCACTCCCCCGCCGCCGGATTCGGCTACGGCGCCCCCTGAATCTCCACCTGTTTCCGAGGACAAGGAGAATGTCACGTAACCGGAAAACCCACACGGTTCAATGTAAAAGAAAATAATCAACACTGGTGACCACCCTGATGATTTTGCGATAGGGCGTGTTGCTGTCCCGGTCGGTTATGGTGAAAAATCCCTGCCGGGCATTTCTGATTGTGCCGACGCTGCTCCCGGAATCCCGGGCAAACTGTTCGGCCGCCAGGCGGGCATTTTTCGTGGCCTCTTCAATCATTGCCGGTTTTATGGAATTAAGCCCGGTGAAGAGGTATTCCGGCTGGTTCTGATAATCATCGCCGGCCAGGACTATATCCTGCCTGACCAGGTCGGAGGAACGCCCCATGATGGAGCGGACAAGGGGAAGGTTTGATGAACGCACGGTAAAGATCATCTGGGCAAGATACCTGTTCTCCCTTTTCACGGTCCCGGAGTCATATTTCCTGGCTTCAAAATCAGTGATAACAGGCGGGTTGACGGAAATCTCCTCCTGCCTGATTCCGTTCTCCGTCAGGAACAGCCGGACTGCCTGCTGTTTGCTGTTGATCGTTTCATGCAGCATGGCAAGATCGTTTCCGGTTTCAAAAAAACTGACCGGCCAGATGACCAGGTCGGCGTCAACTTCCCTTTCGGCCAGTCCCTTTACCGTGACATAGCGTTCGGCAGCCTTGATGGAATAAAGTGCCCTGCTCATCAGCCAGCTTGAGAGGATGATTGCCAGGCACAGGAAAAATCCCAGGAAAAATAAACCTCCCGATGTCTTTTCATCCGCCATGGCTATCCTCCTCTTTCTTATGCCTTGATCAATTCTTCCGCCAGCATGCGGTCGACGAAATCGAGTATGAACTCTCTCTGGTCCGCGGTTGCCCAGGCAATACACGAGCAGTGCATATTGTCACTGCTGCGGATCAGAAATTCAACACGCAGTGTTGCTTCTTCCAGAACGACTGAACAGTAAAAAGGACGGCATTTTTCGTGCCCCTTTTGGGCGGGACCCAGCAGATCATCAGGCATTTCCAGCCAGTACACTCCTTCTATCGGCCCCTGCTTTAAAGTCCGCTTGAGATAACTTTCGATATTATCCCGTTCCAGAAATGAAATTTCATCTATAAAATACTGACGCATGGGTGTACTCCCTCTTACAAGTAATCAGCCGCCAGCGAGGACAGCCGGCTGCGTTCACTGCGGGTCAGAGTCACGTGGCCGCAGCCCTCCCGGCCTTTCAGTCTTTCCACCGTATAGGTTAATCCATTGCTGCTTGAATCCAGGTAGGGATTGTCAATCTGCTGGGGATCGCCTGTCAGGATCATCTTGGTCCCTTCACCGACCCTGCTGATAATGGTTTTGACTTCATGCGGAGTCAGATTCTGGGCTTCATCAACCACCACGAACTGTTTGGATATGGACCGCCCCCTGATATAGGTGAGTGCTTCCAGTTCGACTACCTCTTCCTTGATCAGCCTGGCCACCATCTGCTGCGTGGTCTCCCCCTCATTATGACCGTTATGCTGCAGGCTCATCAGGTAGGAAAGATTGTCAAAAATCGGCTGCATCCAGAGTTTCATTTTTTCATCCTTTGATCCCGGCAGATATCCGATATCACGTCCCAGGGGGATTACCGGCCGGGAAACGAGAAGCTTTTCGTATCTCTTGTCCGCCAGCGTCAAGGAAAGCCCGGCAGCTAGGGCCAGCAAGGTCTTGCCGGTACCTGCCTGGCCGATGAGGGTGACAAGATCCACTTCCGGATCAAGGAGCAGTTCAAGCGCCATGCGCTGCTCTTTGCTGTGCGGCTTTACCCTCCAGGCTGTTTCAAAAGAGGAAGAAAGATGCCGCAGAAGATTGGGGGTTCCCGCCCTGCCGATTCCCGTATGTTTCGGATTTAACTCATCGACCATCAACACGAATTCATTGGGAATGAATTCCTCACCCTCAAACTGCAGGGTTTCAGCCTGATAAAATGCATTGATAGTTGCCGCCGGGACGGTTATTTCGCGCCACCCCGTGTACAGGGTGTCAAAATCCGTAACCTCCTTTTCAAAATCCATTACTTCGATACCCAGGGCATCGGCCTTGATCCGGGCATTGATGTCCTTGGAGACAAAAATCGCCCGTTCCCCCTGTTGTTTGAGGTTATAGGCGGTGGCAATAATCAGGTTGTCCGGGATGCTCAGGTCAATGGAGGACCGGGGGATCTCCTCACGGCCGACGTTTATTTTCAGGATCCCGCCGTTTTCCATCAGGACCCCTGTGCCTAGACTGCCGATGGTCCTGAGACTGTCGAGAGTCCGGATGACGTGCCGGGCGTTGCGGCCGAGTTCGTCATTGTTTTTCTTGAATTTGTCAAGTTCTTCAATCACCGTCATCGGCAGGACAACAATATTATCGGCAAAGGATAATATGGATTCGCTGTTGTGCAGCAGAACATTGGTATCGAGAACAAAATATTTTGCCTTTTCTTCAGAATCTTTCATATCCGTTTACATATCCAGAAAGGTCGCGTCCCTGTTTAACACCTCGCAGCCGTTATCCCGGACCACAACCATATTCTCCAGCCTGATCCCGCCCCAATCGGGAAGATAAATGCCCGGTTCAACCGTGACAATCATCCCGGTCCGCAATTTCCGGCGGCTACGGGAACTGAGCCTGGGTTCCTCGTGCACTTCCAGGCCCACCCCGTGACCGAGTGCATGGCCGAAAAAATCCCCGTATCCGGCATCCCGTATGACCCGGCGGGCAGCCCTGTCAATATCACGGCAGGCAGCTCCGTCACGGATGGCGTTGATCGCCTCCTGCTGGGCCCGGCGGACTATCCTCAGCCTGTCGATAAAGGTTTTCCCGGGCGGGCCGGCCACAAAGGTGCGGGACATGTCCGAGCAGTACCCGTCAAGGACCAGCCCCATGTCGACAAGCACTGTGTCGCCGGGTTTAAGGGCCCTGTCCGTGGGCACGGCGTGCGGTTTTGCCGCATTCTCTCCGAAAGCCGCAATCGTTTGAAAGCTGGGCGATTCCGCGCCGCTCATCATCATTTCATTGTCCATGGCCAGGGCAATTTCCCGTTCGGTCATGCCCGGTTTTATCCGGGCATAAATTTTCCGGAAAACCTCTTCATTGAGCAGGACCGAAGCCCGAATTTTCTCAATCTCCTCATCGGTTTTGATTATCCGCAGCCGTTCAATCGTTCCGCCCAGGGAAACCAGCCGGATACCGAGTTTCCCGGTCATCTTCTCGAGCCGGTTGTAGGTGGAGTAGAGGATATAATCACCTTCAAAGCCGAGGCTCCTGATACCCAGTTCGGGTAAAAGTTCCTTCAGGCAGGCCCCGAGGCCCTTGTCATAGAGCCGCACGGCAAACCCTGATGCTTCATGCTCCGCCTCCAGGGAAAATCGTGAATCGGTAAGAAGATATGGCGCCCCTCTGGAGGGGATCAACAACATCCCAGAGCTTTCCCCGATGGAATGATCTCCCGGGGTGTAGCCGCTCAGATATCTCCGGTTGCCCGGGTGCGTCACCAGCATACCGGAGACCTTTTTTCTTTTCAATCGCTCCTGCAGTCGAAGAACGCGCTGAGGATATTTCATGGCGGTCATGTTTACAATCCGAGCAGCTGTTTGAGACTCGCCTTATGCTGTTCCAGCGCCTCACCGTACCGGCTGTTCAGCTCTGCTTCCAGTTTGCCCCACTGCTCCTGAAACTTCGGCTGCAGGGTCGGATCGATATTACTGAGCTCTTCACTCCTCACTCCGCCCTGCTGCTCCAGAAGCTGCTTATATTGCATTTTTATCTGCTCTTCAAGCTGGCCGCGAAGTTCATCACGATGCTTTATATACCCTTGAATAATCTGCATCAATCCCTGGCAGGTAGTCGATATATCCCGGGCTCCCCCCGCCAGGTCAACTATACCCAGGCCCGCCTTTTCAGCCCTTTCCCGCTGAATATCGTTGCGGGGGAGAAAAATATTGCGCAGCAGGCTTTCAAGCATGCCGGTCCGAATTTCCTGCTGCATCTCCTTGTTCACGCTGCCGAGGGCTTCTGCGAGGCCTGCCATGGTCCCCTCGAGATATCCGGCTGTCAGCTGCATACCTTGTTTATGCGCTTCCTCCCGCTGCAGATCTTCGCTGGATGCCTTGCCGATCCTGGCCGCACGTTCCATGACCAGGTCCATTGTGCTTTTAATTTCCGCCATAATGTACTCCCTGAAATGAGAAGATTCCTAAGGTAAGGACTATACGAAAAATCACCCCTATCGACAAGCAAAGAGATACATTTCCGGTTACCGGGAACGCCGCAGACGGGCGGCGAAAAAGCCGTCCATGCCATCGGCCGGGGTGGAGGCGAAATATCCCGCCGGGGATATCATCGCCGCGGCCCCAGGAGGCAGGTGGGGGCGGCAATCTGAAACGGCATATTCGCCATGCCGGTGGAGAAAGCTCTCCACGACCTGGTTGTTTTCCTCCGGTTCCATGCTGCAGGTGGCATAGACCAGGATACCGCCTGGCTCAACCAGCGCTGCGCCCTGTTCCAGGAGTTCCAGCTGCTGCTGCTGAAAAACCGGCAGATCCTTTTGCTCCCGGTTCCAGCGAATATCCGGATGGCGCCTGATGACACCCGTACCGGAACAGGGCGCGTCGATCAAAACGCCTTTGAACAGCCCCGGGACGCTCTTGCTGAACATGTCCAGGCGGCCGTGATAAATATCAATGGTTTCAAGCTGCAGCCGCCTGCGGTTTTCCTCCAGCAGCTTCACTCTGCGGCTGTCCGGCTCCACTGCGAAAACTTTGCCGCCAGCGGACAGCAGTTGGGCAAGTTGGCAGGTTTTACCGCCGAGACCTGCGCACCCGTCCAGGTACTTGCCAGGGCCGGCAAAAGGACCGAGCAGCAGGGTTACCAGCTGGGCGGCTTCATCCTGAACATGGAACAATCCCTCCTCGTATCCGGGCAGATTGGCTACCGGCCCGGTAAAGGATTCAAGAACCAGCGAACCGGGCGCATATCTTCCCGGCCCGGCATGCACTCCCTGCCGGCGGAACAGTTCGGCCACCTCCTCCGGCCGGGTAAGAGCGGAGTTGATCCGCACCGTCAGCAGCGGTTCTTTATTGTTTTCACGGCAGATTGCAGCTGCCAGTCCGGTCCCGTATCTCTCCTGCCACCGCTGAACAAGCCATTGAGGATGATTCAGCAGGAATCCGTCGGCTGTTTTCAGGTCATCAGGCCCCGGCAGTTCCTTTTTGCGGCGGACAATATTCCGCAGCACACCGTTGACGAAATTCAGCAGCCAGCTGGGCTGATTCTCCAGCTTCAGGGCCTCTACCGTTTCATTGACCGCGGCAGATTCAGGAATCCGCTCAAGAAACATGATCTGAAACACCCCGACCCGCAGGGCCATGAGGGTAAGCGGTTTCATTTTATCCGGAGGAAATCTGGAAAAGCGGGAGACTATTGCATCGAGATACTGCATCTGCCTGAGAACTCCCAGAACCAGGTTTACAGCCAGATGCCTGTCCGCCGGCTGCAGGCCCGAACCATGGATAATGGCATCGATAAACGAACCTATCGGTTTTTTCTGTCTGTCCCAGTTTATGAGACACAGGACGGCAAGTCGGCGGGCGGTCTTTTTCTCTTTCCCCAATATAATATTCCTTCTCTGAAGGTACAGCCCGAAAACCGGCAATCGGCCCCCATCCGGTCCTGGTTCAGGGAACAATCAGGGCGTCAGGCCCATGACATCCTCTTTGAATTTTTCTATGCCGATACGTTCGATAAAGCGGGCCGTTCTTTCCTTTTTTCTGCCATGGGCGGCATAGTACTCCAGGCAGCGCTTGACCAGATCAATCACCTGGTCCTCGTTCAGATCTTCACCGATAATGTCGGCGACCCGGGGACGCCGGGCGGAATTGCCGCCAAACAGTACCGTCCACCCGTTTTTTTTGCCGAACATGCCGATATCGCGGACAAAACTCTCACCGCAGCAAAAGGGGCACCCGGAAACACCGATTTTTACCTTGGCCGGGAGTTCCATGCCCAGAAAAAATTCTTCAACCCGCATACCGAGCGCCAGAGAATCCTGGACCCCGAATTTGCAGACAACATTGCCTGGACATGCCTGAACGTAATGGAGACATAACTCGGTGGCCTTGCCCACATCCATGTTCAGGTCATGCCAGATATTTTCGACATCTTCACCCTTCATGCCGACCAGGGCCAGACGCTGCCCGGAAGTGATTTTAATAATGGGAATATCATATTTTTCTACAACCCCGATTATTTCCTGCAGGTTTTCCACTTTGGCCAGCCCCACGGGTATTCGCGGCACAATTGCGTAGGTCTTTTTATCGCGCTGGAGAATTGTGCCCCGCGGATGTTTCAGTTCAAGCATGGTTCACCTCCCGGAATGATGATATCAGACTTCTTCCTCTTTCTTTTCTTCAAGTTCGTCCCACCGCATATACAATTCCCGGATAATACGGCGGATTTTTTCCAGCTTTTCCCAACACTCTGCGAGTTTTTCCGGATGGGCGGCCGTGACAGGATCAGCCATGATCCTGAGGAGTTCCTCTTCCTCCTTTTCGGCCTGCAGAATACTCTCCTCCATACCATCATACTCACGTTGTTCAAGATAGGAAAGGCGACCCTTTTTTTTCTTCGGCTTCTTCTTTTCCTTTTCGTTTTTGACGGATTCATTCCCTTTCTTTCCGTCTTTGCCGAGAGCCGCATACCACTGTTCGTAATCTGAAAAGTACTCCACTCTCCCGTCGCCGCAAAAACCGAGCACCGCCTCACAGACCCGGCTCATGAGAAAACGGTCATGGGTGACCAGGACCACCGCGCCTGGAAATTCGAGAAGACTTTCTTCCAGGACCTGGAGGGCGGGAATATCCAGGTCGTTGGTCGGTTCATCAAGCAGGAGTATGTCGGCCGGCTGGCGCATCAGGTCCGCCAGAATAATTTTAGCCTGCTCGCCGCCCGACAGGTTGCCCACCGGGGTATCGAGCTGATCTGCCCGGAACAGGAATTTCCGGGCCCAGGTCACCAGGTGCAGGGGCCGGTCCCGGTACATCACCGTATCCCCCTCCGGCGAGAGCGCCTGCCGCAGGGTGGCCGATAAATCAAGTTTTTCCCGGTTCTGAGTAAACGTGACGATCTGCACGCCTTCGGCAATTTTGATTTCCCCCCTGTCCGGCTGCAACCCGCCCTGCCCGCCGGCGCCCGCCAGTATTTTCATCAGCGTTGATTTGCCGCAGCCGTTCGGGCCGAGCAGCCCCAGCCGTTTGCCCGGGGCAAGGACAAGGTCAAGGTCTGCAAAAAGCTTTTTGCCGGCAAAAGATTTGGCCAGTCTTTTTGCCTCCAGCAGCTTTCTGGTCTTGCGGTCTGTTGCGGTAAAATCCATTTGCACGGTCTGCCTTGCCCGGTTGCGCTGTTTGATCCGAGCCAGTTCTTCGTGCAGCCGGTGCGCTTCATCCACCCGGTATTTCGCTTTGGTTGTCCTCGCTTTCGGGCCGCGCTGCAGCCATTCCGATTCGCGCCGGGCCTTATTGGCAAGGCTGGCTTCAAGCTTCTCCTGCTGTTCCAGGAACTCCTCTTTCCGCTGTAGAAACTCTGAATAGTTGCCGGCAACAGAGAAATAACCTGCAGGAAAGGCCGGAGACAGTTCAAATAGACGGTTTGTCAGGTTTTCCAGAAAAAGACGGTCGTGGCTGACGAGCACAAAAGCTGCCGGGCTTTCCGGAAAAGATCCGCCAAGCAGCTGCTCCAGCCAGAGTATCCCTTCGAGGTCAAGGTGATTGGTAGGCTCATCCAGGAGCAGGATGTCCGGCCGCAGGATAAGCGCCCGGCAGATTGCCAGCCTTTTCCGCCAGCCGCCGGAAAGAGTGCGGATCGGATCGTCCTGGCCGCCGAACTCACCGCGGCTGAGCATGGCATGAACACGGTTGTACTGCGCTGCCGGGTCCGGCTCCACCTCTTTCAGTGAGGAATAAAGAACTCCGGCCACTGTCTCATCGTCGCCAAAGGCTTCACTCTGTTCAAGATATCCGGTCCGGATATTTTTCGTCAGGGTGACTTTCCCGCTGTCCGGCCGATCCAGCCCCGCCAGGATGCGGAGCAGAGTGGTTTTCCCTGTCCCGTTGGCGCCGATTATGCCCAGCCGGTCCCCTCGGTCGAGGGTAAATGAAATGGAGTCAAAAAGAAGTCTGGGCCCGATGGTTTTACTCAAGTCCTGACAGTTTAATAATAAATCCATGATACATGAAGGAAATAATTAATTTTTCATCGAATAGTTATGTGTATTGCAGATAATAAACATTGATTCTTCTCTCACAACCGGATAACAGGAAATTAAGCGGTCAGAGCTGTTTTTCTTCTTGAACGCAGGACCACGTTGTGGTAAAAAAATCGAACCGGAAGGGGTAATATGCAACTTTTTTCCCGGAATGTAGCACTTTGCATAGTTTTTTTACGGGAATAACATCCTTTGCGCGGGCTCCTGATATAAAAACAAGGTGAAAATATGAAACAATTGAAAGCCGAAACCGTCGCCCTGCACGGCGGACACACTCCCGATCCTGCCACCAGAAGCAGGGCCGTTCCAATCTATCAGACGACCAGTTTCGTGTTTACGGATACCGAAGATGCGGCAGGTCTGTTCAGCCTCAAGCCCGAAGTCTGGGCCCCCAGGCTCAACCTGGACCAGGAAGGTCTGCGGGCGGAAGATTTTGCGCCGGAAGCAACAGGGAATATTTATACCCGCATCATGAATCCGACAACCGATGTGCTTGAGCGCCGGATGATGCTGCTCGAAGGGGGTGTCGGGGCGCTGGCGACCAGCTCGGGTTCCGCCGCGATTACCTACGCTGTTCTTAATATCTGTGAACAGGGAGATCATATCGTCTCCTCCTCCAGCCTGTATGGAGGCACCTACAATCTTTTTCATCATACCCTGCCCCGCTACGGTATCACAACCACTTTTGTCAAAGGCGGCCGGCCCGATGATTTTAAAGCTGCAATCATCGGAAAAACCAAGTGCATATTTGTCGAAACCATCGGCAACCCCGGCCTGGAAACGCCTGATTTCGAAAAGATAGCGGCAGTTGCCCATGAGGCCGGCATTCCGCTCATTGTGGATAATACCGTCCCAACCCCGTACCTTTGCCGCCCCTTTGACTTCGGCGCTGATATCGTTGTCCATTCGCTGACAAAATTCTGCGGCGGACACGGCAATTCGATCGGCGGGATCATCGTCGATTCAGGAAACTTCAACTGGAAAACATCCGGGAAGTTCCCTATGCTGACTGAGCCGGACCCTTCATACGGCGGGGTGGTCTGGGCTGATGCAGTCGGCCGGGGCGCATATGTCATCCGCGCCAGGACAATTCTCCTCAGAGATACCGGGGCCTGCCTCTCACCCTTCAACAGTTTCCTGATTCTGCAGGGCATTGAAACCCTGCACCTGCGGATGGAAAGGCACAGTGAAAACGGACTTGCCGTCGCCCGCTTCCTCCAGCAGCACCCGAAAGTCGAATGGGTCCTGTATCCTGGTCTTGAAAACCACCCGACCCATGAACTGGCGGGAAAATATATGCAGCACGGCTACGGTGCCCTGATCGGCTTCGGCATCAGGGGCGGACTCGAAACCGGTAAAAAATTCATCAACAGCCTCAAGCTGTTCAGCCATTTGGCCAATATAGGCGATGCCAGGAGCCTGGCCATCCATCCGGCTTCAACGACCCATTCCCAGTTAACGCCTGATGAACAGATATCCGCCGGTGTTTCTCCGGACTTCATTCGCCTTTCCATCGGGATTGAACATGTTGACGACATTTTGGCCGACCTGACTCAGGCCCTGGAGGTTGCCGGTTAACTGACACTGAAATTTACTCCCTGAAGTCTTGTAACCATTTTACCGCTGATCCGTATTTACAATAGAGAAAAATTGTTTTGACTTACAGGGAGAGTCACAATGGAGTTTCTTTTCGATAGAAACAGAAGGATCTGTTCCCGGTACGAGACCATAGGCATCATGTCAAAAATTTCGGATGGAGAATCAACCTTTGTCGGCGTGGTTGCCGATATTTCCATAAACGGATTACGGATATCGCACATTCCGGCACCCTTTAATGATATGGTTGAAAAGTGTTACAGCATAGTGAACGGACCGGCAAACGATTTCGTATTAGCCCTGCATCCCCGATGGATGCAAATCACCAACAATGGTATGTACAAGATGATCGGATTCAAGATAGAGGATCCGCCCGCAAACTGGACTGCTTTTGTTGTCAGCATCAAAGAGAATGGAGAGTTTTCAGGGTTCGTTTCCCAAAGTGCAGCCGCATAATTTCAGCACAAATCCCGACCCGCAGGGCTGTTTTACTTCATGACGATTCTTTCACCGCAATACTATCACCGCAGCGAACGGTTCCGGCAACAATAACCCTGGCAAAAATACCTTCCCGCGGCATGATGCAGTCTCCGACCTGTTGAAGGATGGCGCATCCCTTGTGGCATTTTTTGCCGATCTGGGTCACTTCCAGTTCCGCCTCCCCTGCAACGAGTCTGGTTCCCACCGGCAGACCGACCAGATCAATGCCCCTGGTGGTAATATTCTCGGCAAAAACACCCGGATCAAGATCCAGCCCTTTTTTCCGCATGAAATCGATTGACTCCTCGGCCAAAAGGCTCACCTGCCTGTGCCATTTTCCGGCATGCGCATCACCTTTAATACCGTGATCAATCACCAGTTCGACTTTATCGACCGGATGCTTGACCACCCCTTTTTCAATGCTGATATTGAGCGAAATTATGGTAGCCATTTTATTCCCGCATCAGGTCGGTGCTGATATATCTTTCGCCGGTATCAGGCAGAATGACAACTATATTTTTTCCTTTGTTTTCAGGCTTTTTCCCGATTTTTACCGCGGCGGCAACAGCTGCCCCTGAAGATATACCGCATAAAATTCCTTCGCGCCGGGCAACAGTTCTCGCGGTTTCAAACGCTTCATCATTGGTCACCTGTATGATCTCGTCGATGACAGACCGATCAAGGACATCAGGGACAAATCCGGCGCCGATACCCTGGATCTTGTGCGGTCCCGGCTTACCCCCGGATAGAACGGGCGAGTGGGCGGGTTCGACCGCAACTGCCAGCAGATCAGGATTCTTTTCCTTAAGAAGTCGGCCTGCCCCGGTAATCGTGCCGCCGGTGCCGACACCCGATATAAGTATGTCCACCTGACTATTAGTCTGTTCCCAGATTTCAATACCGGTGGTCAGACGGTGTATTTCAGGATTTGCCGGATTGGAAAACTGGTCGGGCATCCAGCCCCCTGAAATTTCCTCCGTCAGTTCGATCGCCTTGTTTATTGCGCCTCGCATTCCCAGTTCCCCGGGGGTCAGGACCAGTTCGGCGCCGAAGTGGCGCAGCAGCTTGCGCCGCTCAATACTCATGGTTTCCGGCATGGTCAGGATCAGCTTATAGCCCCGGCAGGCCGAGACAAAGGCAAGACCTATTCCGGTATTGCCGCTGGTGGGCTCCACGATGGTGGTTGCCGAAGTGAGAGAACCATCTCTTTCCGCTGTATCAATCATGGCTACGGCAATCCTGTCCTTCACGCACCCTAAAGGATTGCCCGATTCCATTTTGCCCATGATATTCAATCCCAGTTCTCTGCTCAGGTTGCGCAGACGGACGAGTGATGTGTTGCCGACGGAAAATGTTATATCATTTTTGAGAAGTTCCATGTGCCTTTTCCTTTTTGCCAAGATAGACCAGTTCAGGTTGCTTGAGGAGAACTTTTGTATCGTTGCCGACGCTTTCCGTCAGCCAGACGTTACCGCCAATGATTGCCCTTGCGCCGATCACGGTATTGCCTCCCAGGATGGTTGCGTTGGCATAGATAATAACATCATCTTCTATGGTCGGATGGCGCTTGGTGTTGCGGAGTTTCGGGCCGGCATTGTGCGGCAGGGAGAGGGCGCCCAGGGTAACACCCTGATAAATCCGCACCCGGTCTCCTATTTCCGTTGTCTCGCCTACCACCACGCCTGCGCCGTGATCGATGAAAAAGCTGTTGCCGATCTCTGCCGCCGGATGAATATCAATGGAAGTGCGGCTGTAGGCATGTTCACTCATGATTCTCGGTATTATGGGTACGCCCAGTTCGACCAGCCGGTGGGCCAGCCTGTAAACAATGATGGCGAAAAAACCCGGATAGCTGAAAATTACCTCGTCCGTATTTGCCGCCGCCGGATCTCCCTGCAGGGTCGCCTTTATGTCCAGCTCAAGCAGTTCCCTGATATCCGGGAGAGTATTGATAAATGCCGAGGCGATCGCATAGGACCGCTCCACGCAATTTGAACACACCTGATCATGCCTGAAGCAGTCGTGCCTGATCGCGGAACTTATCTGCCTGGCAAGATCTTCATAAAATTTGCTGAGTGTTTGTCCAAGATGATATTCAAGGCCTTCCTGGCCCAGGATCATCCCGGAGAAATACCCCGGAAAGAGAATCTGCTGGGCCTGCAGAATAATTTTTTTGACCTCGTGCTTGGAGGGAATGGGCACCGGTTCATTATGACTTGACCATTTTTTCGTCCGAAAGCCGTGCACGAGTTTTTTGACAATAGCAGGAACAGACTCGAAGTTTGTTTGAGCCGGTTGCACATCCGTATTGCATTCACCGGAAATAATTTCTTTTTTGCCCATAATATTTATTTTTTTCATTTACGCACCATGTCCTCAATCACCGGCGCTCAAGCATCATTATACCGTATGTTGCCCGCAGGTTGGTAAAATATTTAACAATATGCCCTTCCCGGTCATGATGATGCGTATTGATAGCAACTTCCCGGGCCAGCCGCACGCCGGTCTTTCTGAGGAATCGTTTGAAATCGCTTATGGTTATAACCCTGATATTGGGAGTATTGTACCATTCGAACGGAAGCTGATCAGTCACCGGTGCATGTCCGGTAAAAAGAATCTGCAGGCGAATGAGCCAGTGGCCGAAATTGGGAAAACTGACAATGACCTTTCTGCCAACCCGGAGGAGTTCAGGGAGAAGTTTCTCCGGTTCCATAACCTGCTGCAGGGTCTGGCTGAGAATAACATAATCAAAACTGAGATCCGGATAATCATGAACCTCTTCGAGAAAATCACCCTGCAGTACGGTGAGACCGCGGCCAATGCTCCGCGCGGCCTTGTCCTCCGACAATTCAATGCCGGTGCCTTTCACCTGCTTGCGATTCTGGAGATAATGAAGGAGATCGCCGTTGCCGCAGCCCAGGTCGAGAACCCTGGAGCCGGGATGGATCCAGGAGGCGATGACCTGCAGATCAAAGCGGGTATTTTCCGGCAGGACATGTTCAGTGTTCATGACTTATCCTGTCAAGAAAACCGCTGATCAGTCTGTCCCTCTGCGCATTGGGCAGCAGAAAAGCGTCATGTCCCCATTTGGCATCTATTTCGCAAAAGCTCACATCGCTTCCGTTTTTTTTAAGCGCCGAGACAATGGCCCGGGACTGGTAGGTGGGATAAAGCCAGTCGGAGGTGAATGAAAGCACCAGGAAGCGGATATGGGCGAGTTTGTCATTGACAAGCAGGTTCCCGTCACCCCGCTCCAGATCAAAATAATCGGCTGCCTTGGTGATATACAGCAGTGAGTTGGCATCGAAACGGGCGACAAATTTGGTTCCCTGGTAACGTAGATAGCTTTCAATCTCAAAATCGCCGTTAAAATCAAAGGACAATGTTGATCTGTTCTGCAGCCGCCTGCCGAATTTGCTGCGCATGGAATCATCCGAAAGATACGTTACATGTCCGATCATGCGTGCAACTGCCAGGCCATGATCAGGACCCGGGCCGTCATAATAGTTTCCCCTCCGCCAGTTGGGGTCGGACATAATTGCCTGCCTGGCCACTTCATTAAAGGCAATAGCCTGGGCCGAATGCCTGCTCGTCGTAGCGATGGGAATAGCCGATCGAATCATCTCCGGGTAGTCGACGCACCAGCGGAGAACCTGCATGCCTCCCACCGACCCCCCCAGCATGGACATGATTCGTTTTATTCCCAGATGATCCATGAGATGCTTCTGCGCCTTGACCATGTCCTTGATGGTCACCATGGGAAAATCAAAGCCATAGGGCTTGCCTGTTTTGGGATTGATAGACCGGGGACCGGTGGATCCCATACAGCTGCCGAGGATATTGGAACAGATTACAAAGTACCGGTCAGTATCAACCGCTCTCCCCGGTCCGACCATGCTTTCCCACCAGCCCGGGCGCTTATCATCTCTGTAACGGCCTGCGACATGGGAATCGCCGGAACATGCATGCAGGACGAGTACCGCATTGCTCCTGTCCTCGTTCAGTTCACCAAGGGTTTCATAGGCAAGGGTAACCGGGCCCAGCTTGGCACCGGAATCAAGAACCATTTCATTCGGCGGTTCGGCAAAGGTGAAAAACTTTTTTTCAACCTGGAGGAAATTTTCTTTATTTTCAGCCACAGGTTTTCCGCGATCTCATTAACTCTTCATGGAAGCAGATAGAAGTATGCAATACATTATATACCACACCGTAGCACATTAGGGAAAGAAAAAAAAGTCCCCTGCCCATACCCCTTGAATTACGTTGGCGAAAAATATAAATATTCAAAAATATTAAATAGTTAGAAAAACATTTTCCCTCAAGAGGGAGTTTGCGGTCATCCGATACAACTGTCAGTGAGCAATAAATCTGAACAACCCGATAACCCATTTAAAATTAATCATAAAATCCTGGTGATTCAACAGGGAGTTTATTGTCATATAAATATATCAGCTTAAGGACTCCCGCAACCCTACTTTCCGGAACGCTGTCTGTCGCAGAGGCAGCGGGTTCTTCTTTCCGGCCTTGCAGAGGATTTATTTTCCTGAAATTCTTCCAGGTTCACGGATGACAAAATTCTTTCACATCTTTTTTCAGGTATTATCATGCTATATAATGAAAGAGAGAAGAAATGATGCACATTTTCCGGAAGGCTTCAAAATGAGGAGGCTAAAAAATGGATAAAGGAAATTTCGGCAGAAGAGACAGGCTTGTTAAAGAAAAAAGGCACGACACCTACAAGGAAAGAAAAAAAAGAACCGAACCTACAGTTTGTACTGTTTGCCGAGCGGTATTTGTCGGGGGAAGATGGACCTGGAATGAACCGCCTGATAATGCATATAAAGAAGTATGCCCGGCCTGTATGCGCATTGCTGATGATTTTCCGGCAGGCTACATCGAATTCAAGGGACATTTTTTCAAACAGCGGCATGATGAAATTATGAATCTTGTCAACAACGAGGAGAAACTGGAAAAGGGCGAGCATCCCATGGAAAGAATCATGAAAATTATTCCGCAGGAGAATCATACCCTGATCACGACCACCGGTGTCCATATAGCCCGACGGCTGGGCGATGCCGTCGTCAGAGCATATCAGGGGGACCTTTCTTTCACATACGGAGATAATGAAAAATCAATTCGCGTCGAGTGGGTAAGCAAATAAAGATTCTGCCGTTCCCTGGATATCCTGGGTATCATCCGCAGTAATTAATGGGCCGGAAAATACGGCCCATTAATTTCCATGCCAATTCAGGTGAAAACAAAAACCGGTCATTTCGAGACAAAACAGGGCGGTTTCTTCTTCAAAGAAAATGCTTTTATTCTTCACCCGGTTGATCAGATTCGCCATTCTGTTCGTTACTGCGCTTGTTCAGCCGGCGCTGTTTTTTTTCTTCCTTCTTTTTTTTCTTAGCCAGTTCCTTCTGTCTTTTTTCGTACTGATAATTAGATTTTGCCAATATTCTATCCTTTTGTTGGTGGAAAGGGGCGGTTCCGGGGAACTTTCTTTCCGTTTACAGCCCTTCCGCAGAGCCGCTCCCAGAGCGGACAATGCGGGGCCGATAAGAGTTCAGCTTTCCTTGTACTCAATTTTCCGGGTTATTTCCAGGCGATGCAGAATCTGTTCAAAATGCTGGCCGATAATTGCAAGCTCGACTGCCATAGGCACAGCTTTTCTTTTGAACAGCATTGTTTTGAGAATTAATTTCCAGTAATGAAAGCGCGCTTTTGATTTTATGCCGAGCTGCCATATGCTTCGAAGCAGGGCCAGCAGATCATCTCCGGTAACCCTGGCCTTGACGGTCGGCCGGTAGTTCTTCAGGAAGGTGTTGATTCTCTGGTAGTATTGTTTCTGGGAATACAGGTTTGCCAGCAGTTTTCTGTATCCGTCGAGAAGCAGCTCCCTGTCCATGATCGGCTGAAAATTTAAAAAGCCATCCGTGTTTTCACCGCTGGCATCGCCGAGCAGCCTGCCTTCAGCTTTCAGGCGGTGCCACAGGCGTGTTTGCGGCAGGGCGGTCAAGAGGCCGACCATGGCCGTCACGATGCCCACCTGCTGAATGAATGTAATCTGCATGTCAAAAATATTTTCGGGGTCATTATCAAAGCCGACAATAAAACCTCCCATGACCTGCATTCCATGCCGATGAATGATGTCAACGGCTTCCGACAGGTTGCTGGAGGTATTCTGCTGCTTGCCGCATTCTTTCAGGCTTTCCTTGTTGGGAGTTTCGACTCCTACAAAGACCTTGAAGAAATTGGCCTTGCTCATCAGCTGCATGAGCTCCTCATCATTTGCCAGGTCGACACTGGCTTCGGTAAGCAGGGTAAACGGATATCTGTGTTTTTTCTGCCAGTCGGCGAGGACCGGAAGCAGCTGCTTCACCTTCATTTTATTGCCGATGAAGTTGTCATCCACAATAAACACGGACTTTCGCCAGCCGGCATCATACAGGGACTGAAATTCAAGGACCAGCTGTTCCGGGGTTTTGGTCCGGGGAATTCTGCCGTTCATAATAACGATATCGCAAAATTCACAGTTGAATGGACATCCCCTTGAGTACTGAATCAGCATGGTCGCATAATTTTTCATATCGATCAGGTCCCAGAGGGGGATCGGCGTCCGGGTGATATCAGGTTTGAGGTCGGCGGTATACAGCCGCCGGGGGTGACCGGCGGCCAGGTCGCTGAGGAATTGCGGCAGGGTGATTTCCGCTTCGTTCAGCACAAAATGATCAATATCCGGATAATTCTGATGCTGGGTGGTGAACAACGGTCCGCCGGCGACAATCTTTTTTCCAAAGTGTCTGCACCGGCTGATGATTTCCGCCGCACTTTTCGACTGCACAAGCATTGCTCCCAGGAAAACCAGATCCGCCCAGGCGATATGCTCATCCCGAAGTTCCTCGACATTGGTATCGACAAGCTTTTTCTCCCATGAATCAGGCAGGAGGGCAGCCACGGTCAGCAGGCCAAGGGGGGGGAAAGCGGCCTTCTTGGCAACGAATTTAAGAGCATATTTAAAACTCCAGAATGTATCAGGATACTCAGGGTAAACAAGTAGTATTTTCATATTCGGGGTTTCCAGAGGCAGGATAAAATGGAAGTTGTATCAGGGCATCATCCACGCATCACATTACCCGTTGATCGTTTTTAAAGAAAAAAGCCGGATTACCCTGTTCCAAGGCAACCCGGCTGTCTCTTTAAGATCCGTAGTTTTCCGTCTCTGCCTCGCGGCAGATATGGCTTTTTCTCAGTTCAAAATAATATCTTATATTAAGAATAACGCACATTGAAGATAAAAGCAAAAATTCTCTCTTTACCTGATCAAACACAGTGGCCATGATCAATATTTGTCCCGGATATCGTCAGTTTGCAAGACCGGCAGGGAAAGCTTCCAGCGGATAGCGGCCAGCCGGATCAGCAGGGTGACGGTGACGGAAACGACAAGGCATGCAAGCGCCGCGAAACCGTAAATTTTCATCACCACGAAAGCGCTCGAGCCGCAGAGAGCGGCGGTCGCATAGATCTCCCGGCGCAGGATGAGCGGTACCTCGGCGGAAAGAATATCCCGCAGCATTCCACCGGCAGTGCCGGTCATGACCCCCATGAAAATTGCCACACTTTTTGAATCCGTGGTCATGAGTGCTATCGACGTGCCGATCCCCGTAAATATCGCCAGGCCGAAGGCATCGGAAATGAGAAGTCCAAGCTTATGAGAACTGAAAAATCGAACTGCAAAAAAGGTTAGCAGCGAAAACACTATCGCCACCAGGAGATAGACCGGATCGTTAATCCAGAAAACCGGACCGGAATCCAGCAGGGTATCGCGCAGGGTGCCGCCTCCCAGTGCCGTTACCAGGCCGAGGACAACCATACCGAAAACGTCCATTCGTTTCCTGGCCGCGGCCAGAGCTCCGCTGACAGCGAATACCGCAACCCCGAAAAGGTCCAGGGTGTATAAGATGTGTGCTGCTTCAAGTGCCATTATCTTTTTATCAATTCACCCGGACGGGGGATCAAGTTACACCGCAACTTTGTTTCGGATAGAGCGGTGCATCTCCCGTCACCGTGATGCTTTGAATATAAGCACTGAAGGGGAATCCCGGAGATGTCCGTGGCGGCCACATTTTCAAATGCGAAGAGAAAGTATCTCGTTTGTCCGCTGGTCAGGGCAGCCTGTATTCCAGGATCTTTTCGGGTTTGATCTCGATTCTGTCGGATATCACCTTTTCGCCCTCTTTCATAATGATCAGTCGGTGTTCGCCCTGGGGAACCAGAATGGTAAACGGTGTTCTGTCCCTGTATTGTTCCTTGATCTCCCGGTTTTCGTCGCAGGTATCCAGTTTGAAATAGATGCTTTCTTCAATGTATTCACCTTCAATGAGCACGCACACCCCTTCACGCTCCCCGGAAAAGGTTATACCACCCGTCAGTTCGTCAGCGAAAACAGCGGATGGTGGGCCTGACCAGGCAAAAAAAAGAAAAAAATTCATCGCCAGGAAAAGACGGGGCAAATTTTTCAGCATTTTTTCCTCCATAACGTATTGCTTACAGGGTCATTCTGATCTGTCATTATTTTTACATTATACGATGACAGGGTCTTGCCTGTCAAAATCAACACTTATCCACTGTCCGATTTTGCAGTATAACGCATGGAAAATGATTCCCCTCTTGAATAAAAGTCATCTCGTACGATACACTGTCCGGTAATTTCCATTTCTTGCACCGGAGAAACTTCTTTGGACCAGAAAATTTCGGCAGAGGCAGGTAAAAACAATAGTGCCGACCCTGCCGCTTGTCTGCGCAAAGGCGCAAAAGTCAGCTGGCCTATATGCCTGGGATATATCCCCATCGGCCTGGCTCTTGGAGTACTGGCAGACCAGGCCGGCATCCCTTTCTGGGCGGTGGGCATGATGTCCATTCTGGTTTTTGCCGGCAGCGCCCAGTTTATCGCGGTAGCCATGCTCACTGCCGGCGCATCGACCGGCGCAATAATAATGACCACCCTTGTCGTAAACCTGCGGCATGTTTTAATGAGTTCATCCCTGGCTCTTTATCTGCGCGGGGTCAACCGATGGTTTTTAAGTCTTTTTGCCTACGGTATCACGGATGAAAGCTTTGCCGTCAATATGGCCCAGTTCCGAAAAGGCGGCTGGGACAAGATCTGCGCTCTCAGTGTCAATCATATTTCCAACCTGGTATGGATTCTCTCCACCATATGCGGGGTTCTGGTCGGCGGTTTTATTCCCAGAGGTGCATTCGGCATTGATTATGCCCTGACCGGCATGTTCATCTGTCTGCTTGTCTTTCAGCTGCAGGGAAGGCTATACCTGATTACCGGGATGGTGGCAGCGTTAACAGCCATAATCTGGTATCTGCTGATCCCCGGCAATTCCTATATTGTCGTGGCTTCCATCTGTGCGGCAACATTCGGTTTCCTGATAAAAAACAGGAGAAGGATGGCAGGATGAGCCTTCAGGAATATTTCCTTCTTTTTGCAGGAATGGGCCTGGTCACCTATGTTCCGCGCTGGCTCCCGCTCCTGTACCTTGCCCATCGGCGGCTACCGCCATGGTTTATTGACTGGCTCGGATTCATCCCGGTGTCGATCTTGAGCGCCCTGCTGGCTCCAACCCTTTTTATTGACACCGGGCTTCACAGTCTGCAGTTTGGCAAACCTGAACTTGTGGTTGCTGTGCCAACCCTGCTTTTTGCCTTAAAAACCAGGAGCCTCAGCGGAACGGTCCTGGTGGGGATGCTGCTCTACTGGCTGAGCGCTCTTTTTTAGCGGTATCATACCTATCGCAGTCCATCACCATACTGAACAGTCATGCAGCCCGGCATTACAGAGGCAATGGCTTTCTCTTCCTGACCAGAAAAATTGTTTACTGTACAAGGAAAAGTTGACCACGGTCAACTTTTCCTTGACCCAAACCCCAAGGCATGATAACAAAGTCGACTGCGGTCAATTTTTTTTGATATTGTAGTACATGGTCTCAGGCAGGATAAAAATTATGGCAGGGTTAAGAGAGCAGAGAAAAAAAAGGACAAGGGCGGCCATTCTCGAAGCGGCGCTGCATCTTTTCAGCAGGCAGGGCTACGAAAACACGAGTATCAACCAGATGGCAAAGGCTGCGGGTATCGGCAAGGGAACGATTTACAGCTATTTTCAGTCGAAAAGCGAAATTTTTCTTGCCTTCTGCGAAGATCAGTTCGTTTTTATTGACCGGGAACTGAGTGAAAAATCCAGACGGGGGAAACCTCTTATCGAACAGCTCTTAACCTTGTTTATGGGCGAATTTCAATTTGTCAGCCGCAATAAGGAATTCGGCCGCATCCTGATGCGGGAAACGGTCTTTCCCAAGGAACTGACTGTGGAACGCTCCCAGGAACTGGACAATAAATACATCGAGCTGATGGTGCCGCTCTTTAAACAGGCGCAGAAAAGGGGAGAACTTCGCACCGACCTGGAGCTTATTCTGGTGGTCGGTCATTTTTATGGTCTCTACATCATGACGGTTTCCGGCTGGTATATGGGACGCCTGCTCACAGAGGAGGATGTTGCCATGGTCCTGGAATCATTGTTTCTCCAAGCTCTGGAGGGTTTGTCGCCTGCCGGCACGAAAAAGGCAATGCACAATGAATGAACCTACCGGTGCAACCAGGACTCCCACGACCGTGCGGGGAAAAATCCTGCTGTTCGTCTGGAGGCAGCTGCCTCGCCTGTTTCTGCTGGTCATTATCCTGTTTATCATCGCACTTGCAGGAAAATGCAGCAGTGAAAAGACCCGGCTGGAACAGGAAAAGGCCGCGGGCAAGGGGCAGGTTGAAAAGCCTGTCAATGCGGTCCTGCTTAATCTGCAGCCCACGACCATTCAGGATGCAATCAACCTGCCGGGTATGATTGAACCATGGACAAGGCTCGAGCTGATGGCCAAAGTGGACGGCAGTATTTCCGAAGTCCTGGTGCAGGAAGGCAGTACGGTCAAAGAAGGGGACATTCTGGCCCGGATCGAATCCGACGATTACCGCATCGCACTTGATTCGGCCAAAGCTTCTTATACGCAAGCCAGATTGGATTATGAGCGCAAAAAGGCCCTGCTGAGTAAAAACATCTCCACCCGGGCCGATCTTGAATTAAGCGAATCCCAGATGCTTACTGCCAAGGCGGCGATGGAGGATGCCGAACTTCAGCTTTCCCGCTCTACCATAACAGCGCCTATGGACGGGATAATCAGAAGGCTGGATGCAAAGATAGGACTGCTGCTCAGAATCGGCGACCCGATAGCTGAGATACTGCAGATCGACCGGGTGAAGGCGGTTGTCGGGATTCCGGAGTCGGATGTGGACGCGGTAAGAAAAATATCCGGGGTAAATATCACCATTCAGGCGCTCGATAATCTGGAAGTGAGAGGGACCAGGTATTTTCTCTCCCCGGCCCCGGAATCAACCGCCCGTCTCTATCGCCTTGAACTTGAAGTAGACAACCGGGACAATGCGATTCTGCCCGGTATGTTCTTTCGCGCCCATGTGCTGAAAAAAACGATCGAGGAGGCAATCACCATTCCCATCTACACAGTTATCACCAGAAATGAGGAGCAGTTTGTCTTTGTTGCCGATGCTGACGGAATCGTTCACAAACGACCGGTGAAACTGGGAATCCTGGAGAAATGGCAGGTGCAGATCACCGAAGGCCTGCAGGCAGATGATATGATTGTTATTGAAGGGCATCGTGATATAGAAGACGGCCAGCAGGTGAATGTCATTAAAACCGTAACGGATCCGGACAGCCTGCAGCTATGATCATATCAGATACCGCTGTCAACAAAAGCATTTCCGTTGTTGTCCTGGCGATACTCATTCTCGTTTTCGGTACCTACTGCTACAGGGTGCTGCCCCGGGAAAGCGAGCCGGATATAACCATCCCAAACGTCTTTGTCTCCACCAATTACCGGGGCGTCTCTTCCGCTGACATGGAAACCTCGGTCACTGTTGAAATCGAAAAAAAATTAAAAGGCCTCGACGGATTGAAAAAAATCCAGTCGGTCAGTTCCGAAGGAATATCCTCCATCAATATAGAGTTCGTCACCGGCACGGATATCGACAAGGCTCTGCAGGATGTAAGGGACAAAGTCGATGAAGCCCTCGGTGAACTGCCCAATGACCTGGATGAGGACCCTTTGGTTTTCGAAGTCAATTTTTCCGAACTCCCCATTGTCGTCTTTTCCCTTTCCGGCACGTGCGGCCTGCCGTGCCTCAAAGAACTTGCCGATGATCTGGAAGACGATATCGAGGCGATTACCGGCGTTCTTGAAGTCGATGTGACCGGCGGCCTGGAACGGGAAATCCGGGTGGAAGTTTTTCCGGAAAAGCTCTCTTATTACGGATTGACGATTAATGCGCTCGAACAGGTCCTGATCAGCGAAAATAAAAACACCTCCGGAGGAGCGCTCAGGCTCGGCGCCGGCCGGTTTCTGCTGCGGGTACCGGGGGAATTCGAATCACCGGATGAAATTTTTGGGCTGGTTCTGGGGATCCATAACGGGGAGCCGGTGTACCTCAAGGATGTCGCCGAGGTCAAAGACAGCTTCAAGGAAGAGACCAGCAGGTCCCGGCTGGACGGCAGAGAGGCGGTCAATATTGCCGTCAAAAAGAGGTCCGGTGAAAACATCATCGCCATCACCGACGAGGTGGACAAGGTCATTGCAAAAAGAAGCCTCTCCTGGCCGGCAGGTACCGAGATAACCAAGGTCATGGACAAGGCAAAGGACATCAGGCATATGGTGGCGGACCTGGAAAACAATATTCTGTCCGGCCTGGTGCTGGTGGTGCTGGTCATCTTCTTTGCCATGGGTCTGCGCAATGCCGTCCTGGTCAGCCTGGCCATCCCTTTTTCCATGCTGCTGGCCTTCACGGTCATGTATATCATGGGTATTAACCTCAATATGGTCGTCCTCTTCAGCCTGACGCTCGCCCTGGGTATGCTGGTGGATAATGCGATTGTGATTGTCGAAAATATCTACCGCTTCATGGAACAGGGCGCCTCCAGGGTAGAAGCGGCGAAGAAGGCGACTTCCGAAGTGGCTTATCCCGTAATCGGCTCCACCCTGACGACCATTGCCGCCTTTTCGCCCATGCTGTTCTGGCCCGGGATAATGGGCGAATTCATGGGATTTCTCCCCCTGACACTTATTGTGACGCTTTCTTCGAGTCTCTTTGTGGCGATGATCATCAACCCTGCCCTGGCATCCCTGTTCATCAAGCTGAAAAAAACCAAAGGAAAAGGGGAAAACTCTCCACAGACTGGCGACCAGGTCGAACAGCCGGTACAAATAAGAGGGTTTGTTCTCACCCGTTACAGCAGAACGCTTGGCTTTTCCCTGCGATATCCCTTTGTCACCATCGGCGTTGCGGTCAGCATCCTGATACTCATGGTCCAGGGCTGGCTGCTGGTCGTCGGGCTGCAGAAACCTATTGAATTTTTTCCGGAAATCGATCCCAAAGGTATGTACATCAACGTGGATGTTCCGGAAGGAGCAGATCTGGATTACATCGACCGCATCATACAGCGGGTGGAGATGGCGGTCGCCGACACCGGCAGAGCCCGCGGTACTGCCGAACCACATACCTGGGAAGAGTATCAGCATACCCTTGCGCCCCAATCCTATACCTCGGCTGCCGGTACGGATTACTACGGACCGAGCGACCTGGAGAATATAACAAACATCTATATGAAAGGAGTGGTGACTGCAGCACCGGGCAGCGCCTTTGATCCCAATGCCCCCAATCATATCGGTGTCCGCTTTCTGGACCTGGAAGAGCGCAAGCGTTCCACCCACGATACGGTGGAGGATATCCGGAATCGTGTCCAGGATATTCCCGGCGGCAAGATCACCATCGCCATGCAGGAGGAAGGTCCGCCCACTGGCGCGCCGATAAACATAGAAATTTCCGGCGACAACTTCACGGTGCTGGGTGAAGTTTCCAACAATATTAAAAAAATTATTGAGCAGATTCCGCATGTCAAGGATGTGCGGGATGATTTCAATCAGGGGACTCCTTCCGTGCAGGTCCTTATTGACCGGCAGAAAGCCGCTCTATTCGGTCTTTCAACCGATATGATCGGATTCGCCCTCAAGACCGCCTACAATGGACTGGATGTCTCCACCTACCGGGAAGGAAATGAAGATTATGACATCACGGTCCAGTTGAAGGAATCCGACCGCAGGGTAATTGATGTGCTGCATGAGCTGATGATTCCCGCTCCCACCGGCGAACAGGTTCCCCTTTCCACTCTGGCGGAGGTCCGGTTTGCCGGCTCGATCGGCGATATCGTGCGGATCAATAATGAACGGGTAGTCACCGTGAAGGCCAATGTCGACGAAATGAAGGTGCCCGGACCCGTTGCCCGGGCGGAGGCGGAAAGAATCCTGCAGGATTTTCCCCTGCCCCCCGGATACAATATCAAGTTCACCGGTGAATTCGAATTTCAGCAGGAATCGGAGGATTTTCTGTCCAAGGCCTTTATTATCGCTCTGCTGCTGATCTTCCTCATTCTGGTCAGCATGTTCAACTCGGTGGGCCAGCCTTTTATTATCATGACCTCGGTGATCCTGTCTCTCGGCGGGGCTTTTCTCGGCCTGATGTTGTTCCGCCAGCCCTTCGGGATCATTATGACCGGAGTCGGGGTTATTTCCCTTGCCGGGGTTGTCGTCAATAACGCCATAGTGCTGCTTGACTACACCAATAAACTGATGGAAAGGGGTTATGAGCTCAAAGAGGCGGTAATTTCAGCCGGTGCAACAAGGCTGCGTCCCGTCATCCTGACAGCCGTGACCACCATTCTCGGGCTCACCCCCATGGTTACCGGAATTTCCTATGATTTTCATAATCTGGCCATTTCCTGGGTCAGTGAATCAAGCCAGTGGTGGCGATCCATGGCAGTGGTGGTGATTTTCGGTCTGATTGTCGCCACCTTTCTCACATTGGTGGTAGTGCCCACTCTCTACTATCAGCAGAAAATATTTATCGAACGCACAGGGCAGCTTCGGCGCCGGCTGCATGCCGGATACTGGAACCTCTATGACAAGCTGGCGGGCAGGCCGGAAGATGTACGGAAATAAAAAAAACAGGCCGGAATAATTCAATTCCGGCCTGTCAGTTTTTTGAGCAGATTGATCTCCCTTTTTGTTTACTCTTCCTCTCTTTCTTTTTCCAGTTCTTCAGGGGTCATGGTCCAGAAAGGTTTACCGTTTTTGGTGAGCCGGACCTTGAGCGAGAAAAAATCCCCTTTCTTGACTTTTGACGCCATGAACACATCCTTGCCCCCAATTTCTGCCCATGAGCCCCTGATTTTCAGTTCATCGCCTTTTTTAATGCCGATTGAATCGCCGAGAAACCATTTGGGACCAAGATGCACCTCAATCTTTTCCCCGTCGCCGTCGTCAACGATCAGGGCGACGCCGGGCGACATCCCATTCATGGGGACCACTTCCGTTATTTTGATCACTTTGCACTTGATCCGGTCAAGCTCGGCGGCATTATACAGTTGATTATAAGCGCCTTCCTCTTCCCAGCCCTGCATATACCGGGCCAAGGTCAGTCCGGGGATTGCAAGAGACAAAAATAAAACAATGGTAAAAATCCGGTTTATCGATAGCATGGTTCAGGTTCCTCCATTAAAGCTGACGGTTATCTATAACCCGTTTGCATTTTCCTTCAGAACGCTCCAGGGTTTTTTCCTCGACCAGTTTGACATCAACTGATATTCCAAGTTCCGCGGCAAGCCGGGATTTTATGTGGTCAATCATGACCCGCTGTTTCCGCATTTCGTCAAAAAAGATCGACTCGAACACTTCCACGAGGACGGTGACTTTGTCGGAATGGTTCTCGCGATCCACGACAATCTGGTAATGGGGTTCAGTACCTTCAATTTCAAAAAGCACTTTTTCAATCTGGATCGGAAAAACATTGACTCCCTTGATAATAAGCATATCGTCCGAGCGTCCCATGATCCTCTGCATCCTCATAAATGTCCGTCCGCAGGGACAAGGCTCGGTTATCAGCCGCGTCAGATCCCTCGTCCGGTAGCGAATCATGGGAAAAGCCTCTTTTGTCAACGTGGTGATCACCAGTTCGCCGACTTCACCCGGCGCCACCGGCTCCAGGGTTTCCGGATCAATGACCTCCAGCAGGAAATGGTCCTCATTGATATGGAGTCCGTTGCATTCCCGGCACTCACCGGCAACACCAGGTCCCATCACCTCTGATAAACCATAATTATCAGTTGCCCTGATGCCAAGTTTTTCATTAATTTCGTGGCGCATTGCCTCGGACCAGGGTTCGGCGCCGAACAGGCCGACCCTGAGGGAGAGTCCGTGGGGATTGATCCCCATCTCCATCATGGTATCGGCAATCACGAGTGCATAACTCGGGGTACCGACCAGGGCAGTCGTTTTGAAATCCTGCATGATCTGGACCTGGCGCTTCGTGTTGCCGGAGGAAATGGGGATGACCGACGCACCTATCCGCTCGGCCCCGTAATGCAGGCCGAAACCGCCGGTAAACAGGCCGTAGCCGAATGAAATCTGGATAACATCATCTGCGGTTACCCCGGCTGCCGTTAACACACGAGCCACCAGGTCGGACCAGTTTTTAATGTCGTTTCTCGTGTACCCCACGACCGTTGCAAGACCGGTGGTGCCCGACGAAGAATGAATACGCACGACATCCCGCAGGGGAACTGCAAACAGGCCGTAGGGATAATTGTCGCGCAGATCCTGTTTGCTGGTAAATGGCAGGCGGCGCAGATCCTCCAGAGACCGAAAATCGTCGTAATTGACCTTCAGTGCTTCAAATTTTCTCCGGTAGAAGGGAACATGCGTTCCCACACGATAGAGAGTTGACTGCAGACGTTCGAGCTGCAGCTGTTCCAGGTCATGCCTGGCCATACATTCCTTTTCCGGTTGCCAATACATAGTTCAGACTTTTCCAGTTAAGGTTACGGGGTAGGGCTAAAAACCCGGTTCATTGTATCATCCGGGTCTGTTTCCTCAACCAATCTTTTCGCGGCCCAGATAGGCGCGTTGTACATCCCGATTTGCGAGAAGGTCTTCCGAGGGTCCCTGGAGAATAATTTTTCCCGTTTCCAGGACATACCCGCGATCCGCAATGGACAATGCTGCTTTTGCATTCTGCTCCACCAGCAGAACCGTGTTCCCCTCCTCCCGAAGGCGTACAATCACCTGGAAAATACTGCGGATGACCAACGGCGCCAGTCCGGTGGACGGCTCATCCATCATAATCAGCCGGGGCCGGGACATCAGAGCCCTGCCCATGGCCAGCATCTGCTGTTCTCCGCCGGAAAGAGTGCCGGCAAGCTGGGACCGGCGTTCCCGCAGCACCGGAAACAACTCATACTGGTGGTCAAGTTCCTGCAGCACCGCCTGTTTACCCTCTTTTTTCTGCAGCACATATCCGCCCAGGATCAGATTTTCCTCAACCGACAAGGGCGCAAAAACCTGGCGCCCTTCCGGTACAAGGGAACATCCGGAAAAAACAATGACCCGGGCAGGCAGCCGGCGGCAGTCCCTGCCCTCAAAATCAAGCTCGCCGGAAGAGGGCCTGATCACTCCGGAAATAGTGTGAAGCAGGGTGGTCTTACCGGCTCCGTTTGCGCCTATCATGGCCACAATTTCACCGGCGGCAACGTGGAGTGAAATATTTTTCAACACCCTCAGTTTGCCGTAGCCGGAATCAAGATTCCTGATCTTCAGCATATGCAGCTCTCTTTTGCCGCCGGCATCAGGCAGCCGCCTCCTCGTCAACGCCCAGATATATCTTGATAACTTCCGGATCCCGCTGTATGGCCCGGGGTTTATCCTCGGCAATCTTTACCCCGAAGCTCAGCACCACAATCTCATCGGAAATATCCATTACCAGGGACATATCATGCTCCACCAGCAGAACGGTAATTCCCATCTCGCGAATCCTGCCGATCAGCCGGGCGACCTCCGCTGTTTCATAAATGTTCAACCCGGCAGCCGGCTCATCGAGAAGCAGGAGGTCCGGTTCGGTGGCAAGCGCCCTGGCCATTTCCACCGCCCGCTGCTGCCCGAAGGAAAGGCTTGTCGCATCGCTTTCCGCATACCTGTCAATTTCGAGCATTTCCATCAATTCCATGGCTTTGGCCCGGATTGATTTTTCCTCCTTCCAGGTATGCGGCAGGTTGAACATCCCGGCCAGAAAACCGGAGCGGCTGCGGCTGTGGCGGCCGAGCATCACGTTTTCCAGAGCGCTCATGCCATGAAACAGTTTTATATTCTGAAAGGTGCGTGAAATACCGAGGCCGGCAATGCGGTGGGGCCTGAAGCCGTTGATTTCCTTGTCCCTGAACAGGATGGATCCCGATGTCGGCGCCAACACCCCGGCGATCAGGTTAAAAAGGGTTGTTTTGCCGGCGCCGTTCGGGCCTATTACCGCCTTAATAGAACCGGCTTCCACCCTGAAGCTCACATCATTGACCGCATGCAAGCCTCCGAAATATTTATTGATATTTTTCAGTTCCAGCATCAGTCGGCTGCTCCGGGTTCCGGTGCCCCTTTTTTGGTTCCGGCGAAAAAGTATTTTAACCGCAGACTGAGAATACCCTGCGGGGCAAAAAGCATGATTATAATCAGGATCACTCCGAAGACCGCATCATCATATGTGCCGAACATTCCACGCAGGGACATGAAACTGAGGACAATAGCCATAAGCAGAGCCCCCCACAGATTGGCCATGCCCCCGACCGCGACAATCGCAACATAGCGCACGGATTTCATAACACCTGCCTCTGAAGGTCCGATGCCGCCGTTGTAATGCGTCAGAAAGGATCCGGCAACAGCGGCAAATGCAGCACTGATGATAAAGGTATACAGTTTGAAACGGGCGGTGTTGACGCCCATGGCCTCGGCTGCTTCCTCGGAGCCGTGGATCGCCCGCAGCGCCCTGCCGACCCGGGAATGAATCAGGTTGATCAGCAGCACCAGCCCGGCCAGCAGCAGGCTCCAGGCAATATAATAATTCTGCACCCGGTCGGCAAAATCACCATTCACCGATATCCCGGGCAGTAATTGAAACGCCGGCACTTCGGAAATACCGTCCGCTTCCCCGAAAAATTCCGCCGCCAGAACGATCCGGTAAATGATGATGCCGAAGCCCAGGGTAGCCATGGCCAGGTAGTGGCCTTTCAATTTCAGGACCGGAATGCCGAGGATAAAGGCAATGATCATTGCCGCGGTAACGGCAGCCACACAGGCGGGCCAGGGGTGGATATTGAGTAGGGCTTCTCCATAGAGGCTCTGGCGCTGCATCATCATCCCCGCCTTGTCCAGGAGCTGTATGCCGGCCGTCTCCCGGAGCGACGAAAAATCATGAGTGGTCAGAGCCGCCGACAGGTACCCGCCGATGGCGAAAAAACCGGCATGGCCCAGGGAAATCTGGCCGGCATATCCCATCAGCACACACAGGCCGATGATCAGCAGGGAATAATAGGCCGCCATGGTCAGCTGGGTCAGGTAGTAGGCTGTCCCGGTTGCAGTGGCGAGCAGCTGCACCCCGATGACGATCAGCAGGAGTCCGGCAACGGGAAGATAGCGCTTGAAAAAATGCATCAGAATTCCTTCAGACTCGCCGCTTCCCTGCTGCCGAACAGGCCGTGCGGCCGGATAAAAAGAATGATCAGCAGGATGGCTATGGCAACGGCATCCTGAAAAGCCAGGGGCAGGAAGGAAATGCTGAACGCTTCAATAATGCCCAGCATCAAGCCGGCAGCTACCGCGGCCAGGCTGTTTCCCAGGCCACCGAGAATGGCAACCGTAAATCCCTTGATGGCCAGGCCGGTGCCGTTGTCATACTGGGTGTAGGTAATGGGGCTCATGACAGCGCCGGCCAGAGCACCTATGCCCGCAGACAGCATAAAGGATAGAGTGACCATGTTTTTAACATTTATACCGCACAAGGTGGCGGCCCGGCGATTGGCAGCACAGGCCCGCATCTCCCTGCCGATGGAGGTGAACTTGAAAAAAACACTCAGAAACAGGACCATGACAGAGCAGACGCCGATGACAATAAGCACCTGCGGCGAGATGTTGGTGCCTAATATGGAAACCGAGGTAACGGCGGTGCCGATAAAATAGGGCAGCGCCCGGACACTTTCCCCCCAGATGTGCAGCGCCGCTTCCCGGATGAGGATGGAAATGCCCATGGTAATTACAATCATCCGCAGCACCGAGGGACTCTCGATCCAGCGGATAAAGACAATTTCTATGCAGACTCCGACAATCATTGTAATCAGCACTGCCAGGCCAATGGCATACGGCAAGGGCATAAACTGCAGCAGGGAAATGGATATCATACCGCCCAGCATGAGAAATTCGCCCTGGGCGAAATTGATAATGCCGGTGGTATTGTAGATAATATTAAAACCGATAGCCACTATGGCATAGATGATGCCATAGGTGATACCGGCAAAAAGATATTGCAGAAAGAGGGATAATTCCATCACCTGTGCAGTGTTCCGCGCTCACAAAAAGGGGGTGGAGAACGAATCATCCACCCCTTTCCTGATTTAAACAGCGTGGTCCGGTCTATTTTTCGTAAAGTGCGAATTCACCGTCTTTGACCGTCATCATCTCGAATGCATCGAGATCGAGACCGCTGTGATCTTCCGGCGAAAAGTTGAAGATGCCGCCGGTGCCGACAAAGCCCTTCATGTTTTCAATGGCCTCACGAACCTTTGCCTTATCAACGCCAACTTCAGTGATGGCCTGGGCAAGAATCATAAAAGCGTCATAGGCATGGCCGCCGAAGGTTGAGACATCCTCTTTGAACCTGCTTTCATAATCATTCTTGTACTTCACCAGAACATTTTTCTGAGGATGGTCGTCAGCCAGATCATCGGCGACCAAGAGGCGGCCGGCAGGGAAGATTACCCCGTCCGCCGTGCCGTCTGCGGCCTTGACAAAATCTATATTGCCGAATCCGTGACTCTGGAAGATCGGCACATCCCAGCGGGCCTGGCGGATATTCTTGATAATGATGGACTGGGCCGAAACGACCGACCAGTTGACTACAGCCTGGATTTCCTTGTTGCCCATCAGTTTGGCGACCACAGCGGAAAGATCAGTGGCACCCTTGTCATACACTTCACTTATCACCACCTCTATGCCGTATTCCGGGGCAATGTGCAGGAGCTGATCCTTGCCGGCCTTACCGAAACCGGTGTTTCCGGCTACAACCGCGATCTTGGAAATGTTCATCCGGTTCATTTCCAGGTAGATTTTTCTGACTGCATCGCTGTCCTTCTGCGGCGTTTTGAATACCCATTTGGCCACCGGATTGACAATATCCTCGGCTGCGGCACAGGAAATCAGCAGGGTCTCGGCCTGCTCGGCAATATTCTTGATTTTCATGGTTTCGCCGCTGGTGGAGGGGCCGATGATGGCGAATACTTTTTCTTCCTCGATCAGCTGCTTGGCGAATGAAATGGCTTTCTCGGGGTTGCCGCCGGAGTCCTTGATAATAAGCTCAATATTGTTGCCGTTGATACCGCCCTTGGCATTCATCTCCTCGGTCAGCATCCGCAAGGTATTGGCTTCGGGAACACCCAGAAAGGAAGGGCCCGTCTCCGCCAGAATTGCGCCGATCTTGACTGTTTCGGCTTTGGCAGCATGCAGACCGGAAAACGCCATTATGCCGATCGCAGCAATTGCCACTGTTGTTACTTTCCAAACGTTCTTCACCGCACAACCTCCTTCTAAAAAAAATTAAAAAATGAAAAATAAGAATGAACATATATCATTCTTTTCCACATCCTGCTTATAAGGAGCATACCTGATCGCCGGACAGGATGGTAAAATGATCCCTCTTCAGCACTTCCATAGCCTTGTCAATATCGTCAAAACGAAAAATAAGCACGGCATTTTCGCCGCTCTTGTTGACAAAGGCATACATATATTCAACATTTATCCCGGCACTTTCTATGGTTTTCAGCACACCGGCCAGCCCGCCTGCGCGATCCGGCACCTCAACGGCGATAACATTCGTCTTGCCGACCGTAAAACCGTTCTCCTTGAGCACCTTTTTTGCCTCCTCCACCTTGTCGACGATAAGGCGCAGGATGCCGAAATCGGCCGTATCGGCCACCGACAAAGCGCGGATGTTGATATTCTTTTCCGCCAACACAGAAGTAATCTCCGCGAGCCGTCCTGATTTATTTTCCAGAAAGACGGCAATCTGTTCAACTCTCATGTGCAGAACCTCCGGTTTTGGGTTCAAACTTGAACAACTTTACACTTCCCTATATCTTTCGATGGTCAATAACCCGCTGTGCTTTTCCTTCGCTGCGTTTGATGGTCCGCGGCTCCACCAGCTTAACACTGCAGGTCACACCGAGCAAATCCTTGATCTCGGCCTGGATTTTTCTATTCAGTCCTTCCAGAACCCTGATTTCATCGTGAAAAACCGAATCACTCACTTCCACCAGCACATCCATGGTATCCAGGTTGCCCTCCCGGTTCACTTCAATCTGGTAGTGGGGTTCAACTCCCTCGATGCCGACCAGGACATGCTCCACCTGGGACGGGAACACGTTGACGCCGCGAATGATGAGCATATCGTCGGTCCGGCCGGTTACTTTTTCCATGCGCACGAGGGTTCGGCCGCAGCGGCACTGATCATAGTACAGCCTGGAAAGGTCCTTGGTGCGGTAGCGGATGATCGGAAAGGCTATCTTGGTCAGGGTGGTGAAGACCAGTTCTCCCTGTTCTCCCGGCGGCAGGGGTTCAAAGGTTTCCGGATCAACTATTTCCGGCAGAAAATGATCCTCCAGGACATGCATGCCCTGTTCGCTTTCCGGGCATTCCATGGCGACACCCGGACCGATAACCTCGCTGAGGCCGTAGATATCGAGCGCCCGGATGCCGAGTTTCCGTTCCACCTCCTCACGCATGTTCAGACTCCAGGGCTCTGCCCCGTGAATGCCCACCCGCAGCTTGAGCTCATCCGGATTCACCCCCATATCGGTCATGGTGTCGGCAAGATTCAATGCATAGGAAGGAGTGGACAGGAGCACGGTGGAGCCGAAATCCCGCATAATGGTTATCTGCCGCTTGGTGTTCCCGCCGGAAACCGGGATAACCGTGGCCCCGACCCGCTCCGCACCATAATGGGCACCGAGGCCGCCGGTGAACAGGCCGTAACCGTAGGCATTATGAATCATATCGTTTCTGGTCACGCTGCCCATGGCCAGACACCTGCCCATGACATCCGCCCAGGTATTGATATCTTCGGCAGTATAACCGACAACCGTCGGCTTTCCGGTGGTTCCGGAAGATGCATGAACACGGACGACCTCTTCCATCGGTACGGTAAAAAGGCCGAAAGGGTAGTTGTCCCGCAGGTCATCCTTGGTGGTGAAAGGAAGTTTGCGAAGATCCGCCAGGCTGCGGATATCCTGCGGCTTGACCCCGGCAGCATCCATTTTCTCCCGGTACGGCTTGACCCGCCGGTACATCCGGTCAACAAGCGTCTGCAGACGCCTCAGCTGTATCGATTCCAGGCCGGATCTGGGCAGATTCTCGATCTCCTCGACACGCATCATCTTCATATCACCACCTCTGCTGCAAACTGTTCATCAACTGTAAACAAGGTCCCGACCGGCGGTAAAGGCCTTTTTGTTCACTTCCCGGAACTGCTCCCTTATTTTTCGGTCAATCACGTCGAGAAATATCTGGGGGCTCACGGAGAGAAAATTGGACATGGCGCCCACCATAACTACATTTGCCGTCCTGAGTTCGCCGATATCGCGGGCCACGGAAAAGGCATCGACGGCAACCACCCTGATTCCCCTGGTTCTGAGTTCGTCCAGAATGTTTTCCGGATAGGCTGCCTTGCCTGTGGCCACGGCAGGAGGCAGAATCCTCTGGATATTGACCACCACTGCGCTGTCTTTATGCAGAAAAGGAAGATAGCGGGCGGCCTCCAGCTCCTCGAAGGCGACCTGAATATCCGCTTTTCCCGGCTCGATCAGGGGCGAATAGACCTTTTCCCCGTACCTGAGATGCGCGACCACGGACCCGCCCCGCTGGGCCATGCCGTGGACCTCGCTTTTTTTCACGTCAAAACCTGCTTCAAGCTGGGCATAAGCGGTCAACTCGCTGGCCAGCAGAATACCCTGCCCGCCCACACCGGAAAAAAGAATGCTGCCGCTCTGCTTCATCAGGCATCCTCCTTTTCGGCAATAGCATCAAATTTGCACAGGCAGGCGCATTGCCCGCAGCCGTTGCAAAGGACCTCGTTGATCATGGAATATCCTTTCTGTTTTTCCCTGTACCCCCTTTCGACAGCCTCTTCAGGTGTAATCGGGTTCCAGCTGATGGCCGGACAACCGAGTCTGATGCAGGCCATGCAGCCGGTGCAATTTTCTGTTCTCGTATGGAAAACCGGCTTCGGCCGCCTGATTTCCTCCGGCAGCAGGACACAAGGCGCCCGGCTGATAACAACCGAGGTCTCGGAACTCTCTATTTCCTCCATTAACACCTTCCGGGTTGCATCTATGTCGTGGGGATTGACCACGGTGATTTTTTTGACCCCGACCGCCCGGCACAGCTCTTCGAAATCAATTGCATTTGCCGCTTCACCCTTGATGTTGCAGCCGGAAGCGGGATTGTGCTGGTGCCCGGTCATGGCGGTTATCCGGTTGTCGAGGATGATCACGGTTGAACAACTGTTGTTATACACCGAGTTGACAAGGCCGGTTATGCCGGAATGGATAAAGGTGGAATCCCCCAGCACAGCCACGATCCTGCCTTTTCCCTCCTTGCCGAGAGCCTTGGCCATGCCATGGGCAACGGTAATGGAAGCTCCCATGCAGACGCAGGAATCCATGGCGGAGAGCGGCGGCAGAAAACCGAGGGTATAGCATCCGATATCCCCGGAAACAAAGACATCCTTCATGCGCGACAAACAATAAAAAAGGCCCCGGTGCGGACAGCCGGCACACATGTTGGGCGGCCGCAGAGGCAGATCCAGGGGATCGAAAAGCTTGCCGATACTGGCCGGATCAATGGATTTCCGCACAATGAAAGAATTCAGCTCCCCCTGTGCCGGAATGAGTTCCTTGCCCCGGCAGACTATGCCCATGGCCTTGACATGGGTTTCCAGAAAGGGATCCAGTTCCTCAACTATAAAAAGCTCATCAACCCTGGCGGCAAACTCCCTTATTTTCTTCTCCGGCAGCGGCCATACCATGCCCAGCTTCAGGATAGCCGCTCCGGGAAAAGCTTCCTTGACATAATTATACGATGTGCCGGCGGTAATAAATCCACGGCTGTATGTTCCTTCCTCCATCCGGTTCTCAGGGAGAGTTTCCGCCAGTTCCCGCAGGGCCTGCATCCGTTTTTCGATCACCGCCCTCCTCATTCTGGCCGGTCCGGGAAGCATGACAAATTTGGCAGGCATTTTTTCTATGGAAGCTACAGCCGTTTCTCCGCGTCCACCCTTTTCGACAACTCCTTTGACATGGGCAATCCTGGTTGTGATGCGGAACAGGACCGGCGTATCAAACCGTTCACTCAGGGCATACGCCGCAGCCAGCATTTCTTTTGCTTCTGCCGGATCTGAAGGTTCGAACATGGGAAGTTTGGCGGCAAAGGCATAATTGCGGTTATCCTGCTCATTCTGCGAACTGTGCATTTCCGGATCGTCCGCGGTGATGACCACCAGACCGCCCCGCCCACCTGTGTAGGAGGCGGTGAAAAGCGGGTCGGCTGCGACATTGAGGCCGACATGTTTCATGGTTGCCAGGGCACGGACACCGGCAAACGAAGCGCCGAGCGCCACCTCAAGTCCCACTTTTTCGTTGGGCGCCCATTCGGTGTAGACATTCTCATAGGTCGAGAGATTTTCCATAATCTCTGTTGAAGGGGTGCCGGGATAACCGGATGCGACCTGAACTCCGGCCTCCCATGCTCCCAGGGCGATCGCTTCGTTTCCTGAAAGCCAAAGAGTCTCTTTTTTGGGCAACGTCACTCTTGCATTCCTTATTATATCTGTCCGGATCTCGGCCGGATATTATTGATTGTCCTGCTCAGGCATTTCAAATTCAAAGGGATAGATAACAACCGTCGACTTATTGCTGAGCAGCGATTCAAACGTCCCGGAATTAAGCACCAGCCCGATAAACAGTTCATCCTCAACATCGGACTTCAGCTCCAGGGCACTTGATTTGACCTCATATTCAATGACATATCCGTCAATTTTTCTCGTCCGCCATATCTCCTCAAGGCCGATGCCGTTCCATTTCAAACCGACCAGGGTGCCGTTCGGGTACTGAACCAGTCTCGGGGCGACAGTGGTCAGCGTATCCGGATTGCGATTGATAATGAGGTCATCATTTCCATCGTTGTCGACATCGCTGACAATAATGCGGGAAGGAACGTATGTTTCCTGGTATTGATCCCCTATCCCGTCAACAATGTCACTTCTGAGAGGACGCGTGCCGGCCTTCATGTCCGGATATCCGCCCAGGAAACGTCTGGTCCCGCCGAACCTTTCCTGGCTTCTCCAGACCATGGTTCCTCCCTGATAAACCATCAGTTTAAAAGAATTGTCCAGGGCGACGATTTCATGCTTGCCGTCCCCGTCCAGGTCCGCGTAGGCAAAATTAAACAGGTTCACTTCGGCCGGAATGGGAAGGCGTTCCTGTCTTTCCAGCACATTGCCGGTCAGGGTGAGATGATACAACCCCGGTTCCACCGGAAGCAGTCCGGTGGTCTGACCGACCAGCACCAGACCCATATCGGGGATTTCAACAGGTTTAATGTACCAGCGGGCCTCATTGAAAAGTCGGACGAACTTTGTTCCATCCCATTCAACAGCACTTGAACCCGGGAGTTTCGGGTCGGCGGCGCTGATATATATTTCGTCCCGGCCGTTGCCGTTCAGGTCGGCACAGTTGACATTATGCACCTGATACCGGTTCCCCATATCGATCGTATCAATAATATTGAGCCTGGTTCCGTCACGTTTGAAAACCTGGACTTCACTTCTACCGCCAAGGACGATCTCCTCCTGACCGTCGCCATCCACATCACAGATATCCATGCCCCTGAGATCCATATCAAAGGTGCGTGTTCTGACAAAATTGCGGCTGCCGCGAACGGAAAAACCGCCGCCGCTGGCCATGAAGGTTTTATCCGGGTGGGCGGTGGTAAAGGAAGATGATTCGCCACCGGACCCGGCAGGCTGCTGAGCCGGCGCGGCAGCCAGGGATGCGGGACGCTTTTTGGCAAAGAACGTTTCAACAATATCCCAGGCCAGGCTGTCTATAGTCTGCATGATCTGCTCATTGGCCGTTGCCGAGCCATAGAAACTCTGGACCGCCTGCCCGCCTTCCAAAGAAGCGTCGTATACGTTCGCATCTATTGAAATGCCGCCGCCGAGCGCCGTAATGGTTCCGAAAACCAGATAATCTGCACCGGCATTCCGGGCAAAGGATGCCAGATCCCGGGGAACAAGATCCCCGCCTACTTCGCGGAAGGCATTGTCCACTTTTATTTTCGGGACAATGATTGATCCTGTTTCGGCGGTGATCCGGCTGCCGAGCATATCCCGCATACCTTCCTGCAGGTATTGCCTGTCCGGCGGCGCATTCAGTTTGAACTGCAGAATGGCAAATGTTTTATTTCCCTGGGCTGCACAGGCTATGCCTGCCCAAAGCAAACATAACACTGCTGTGAGAAATGGAACACTTCTCATATATTTCCTGTTTATCATTGTCCTTCTCCTGAAGGTGGCTTTTACTTGGTCTTGAATGGCAGCAAGTTCGTGCCGTGTGCTGCGAAGATTAAATAATAATTCTTACCTCAACAAAGCACAGCATCGCAAGCATTTTCCGTGCTATTCCGCTTCCGACTCTTCCAGCTCCTCAATTTTACCCTGCGCTTCCTCCCATTTGGTATAGTTGCGTTCAAGCCTGCGCTCAATCATTTTATATTCCCGGCTGATCTCCGACCATCTGTCATGGTCCTGATACAGGTCTGGGTCGGCCAACAGCAGCTCCACTTCCTTTTTCCGCTTTTCCAGTTCCTCGATCTGCATTTCCGCCGCTTTCACCGTTTCCTTCAAGGGCTTGAGCATATGGTTCAACCGCTGGCGGGCCTGGGCCCTTTCCCGCCGGAGCGCTTTTTTATCACCGCCCGGGGGCGGAATATCTTTTTTATCCTGCCGGCAGGATTGCAGGGCCTCCATTTTCGTGCTCTCTTCCCGTTCTCTCCTGCGGCGGTCCAGGTAATCGTTGATATTGCCCTCATACAGAGTCGCCCTGCCGTCTCTTATTTCAAGCACCTTGTTGACAAAGGAGTTTACAAAATAGCGGTTGTGGGAAACAACGATTATAGTTCCTTCGTACTGAGCCATTGCATCCTGCAGTACTTCCTGGGAACTGATATCCAGGTGATTGGTCGGTTCATCAAGAAGCATCAGATTGGCCGGTTTGACGAGCATTCTGGCCAGGGCCACCCTGCTTTTTTCTCCTCCGGAAAGCACCTGAATCTTTTTGTCCACATCATCTCCGGTAAACAGGAACGCACCGAGCAGGGAGCGGACCTGGGTCATGGTCATCTCCTCGGCTGCAGGATAGACGGTATCGAGGATCGACAGCTGAAGGGCAAGTTCCTGGGCCTGATGCTGGCCGAAATAGGACAGGATCACATTGTGGCCCAGGCGTCTTACTCTGTCAGCCGGCTCCCGGCCGGCAATAATTTTCAGCAGGGTGGATTTTCCCGCGCCATTGACCCCGACCACGGCAATTTTATCGCCCCGCTGCAGGGAAATATGCAAACCCTTGAAAACCAGCTGATGACCATATTCTTTGCGCAGATCCCGCAGTTCAAGAACATCTTTTCCGGATGGCGCGGCCGGCGGGAAGCTGAAGTGAATGGACCGTTCCGTCTCCGACAGTTCCAGCCGCTCCATTTTTTCCAACTGCTTCACCCGGCTCTGCACCTGCTTCGCCTTGGTGGATTTCGCCCGGAACCGCTGAATAAAACGCTCCGTCTGCTTGATTGCTGCCTGCTGATTGGCATAGGCCGCCCGTTCAACCGCCAGCCGCTCCTCCTTCTCCACCAGGTAGCTCGAATAGTTGCCGCGGTACACTGTCAAACGTCCGAGGCTGAGCTCCCAGGTGGTTGCGGTCAGCCGGTCGAGAAAAGACCGGTCATGGGAAATAACAATTATCGCCCCATCATACTGCTGCAGAAACTCTTCCACCCAGGTAAGCGAATCAATATCAAGATGATTCGTCGGTTCATCCAGCAGGAGCAGGGACGGTTTCTGCAGGAGCAGCTTGGCCAGCAGCAGCCGCATAATCCAACCGCCGGAAAAACTCCGGACCTCTTTTTTCAGGTCGGCCGGTGAAAAACCCAGCCCGGCCAGGATGCGCTCGATCTGGGGACGGATGGTAAACACATCCCGTCCTTCCAGAAAGTGCTGCAGCTCTCCCTGCTTCTGCAGCAGATCCTCCAGTTCCGGATCGTCCGAGGAGATCACCGCAAGCTGTTCATTGATTTTTGCCAGCTTTCGCTGCTTGTCCAGTATTTCATCAAAAGCTCCCTCTGCTTCCTCATAAAGCGTCCTCCTGCCGAGGGAAACCGTCACTTCCTGAGGCAGATAGGCGACAGAAAACCAGGAAGCCTTATTGACCACACCGGGATCAGTCTCCTGAATGCCGGCCATGATCCTGAACAGGGTTGATTTGCCCGTGCCGTTGACACCGACAAGACCGATGCGGTCATTATGATGGACCTGTACGGAAACATCCCTGAACAGGTGTTTATTGCCGTGCTGCAGGTTGAGATTATTGACAGTGAGCATGAATTATCAGTTTAATTTTTTTTTATTATCAGGGATGTCGCCAGAATCCAGCCGCACAGTGAAACGCGGCAGCTTCGAATCCGTGCGCAGGACAAACCTGCCCGCCAGGTTCAGTTCAGCCAGCCTTTTCATATTGGCTGACCGTATGCCGCGAAAAATGGATTGATCCCTGTCATTTATGATCAGTACCACCCGCTTCCCTGCCCGGACATCCCGGAGAATCTTTCGGGTCTTTTTCAGCATGAGCCGGGCGCAGACCATTTCTCCGAAAGCCGGATGATAGGGACCGGCGAGCAGATTTTCTTCCAGCTCCGGGCAGGCCTGCAGCCCCATGCGCACTGTTCTGATGCCGGCCTGATCAAGGTATTCCTTCATTCTTGCTGTCTGCACGACCGCGGCTCCAAGGGTGAGCGGCCTGTAGCGCCCTTTTTCATACAGTTCGGCGAGCATGCTTCCCCGCAGCACCAGGACAGGATATATCCTGACAAAATCCGGTTGCAGCGAGGCAACCTGCCTGACGGTCCGCATCAGAGAGCCGGTTGTCTGCAGCGGCAGGCCGAGCATAAGCTGTACTCCGACTGTGAATCCGCTCTGCTGCAGCAACTGCACTGCCCTGACCGACTGTTCCGCCGTATGTCCACGGCCGCAGGCTGCAAGCACGGTATCATCCAGGGACTGGACACCGAGCTCGACTATCCCGACTTTTTTGCGGTGAAGAAAGGAGAGGGTGTGACGGTCAACATAATCCGGCCTCGTCGAAAGCCGGATGGTCTTGACCTTTCCCTGCTCCACAAACGGACCAACCGCGTCAAGGAAGTCTTCCTGGCGGCCGTAGTCCATACCCGTGAAACTGCCCCCGTAAAAAGCGACCTGCACCTCTCCGGCAGTGGGACGGCTTCGCTGCATCCAGCTTCTTATGGCATCACCGATTCCGGGAGCAGAAATCTCTCCATTATTCGCAGAACCCGTTATCCGGAATTGATTACAGAAAACGCAGCAATGGGGGCAGCCCTGATGCGGTATGAATACGGGAATAACAAGAGGCATGACGATATATGTCAGGTCTGGTTAATGAACCTGAGAATGTATCCGGTCAGGTATGCAAACAATCCAGAGCCTCTGCCGCCGCCTTCTGTTCAGCTTCCTTTTTGCTTGATGCCCTGCCTGTTCCAAGTGTTTTTCCGCGAAACTGAACAGAGACGGTAAATAATCTGGCATGAGGCGGCCCTTCCTCCTTTTCAAGCAGGTACAAAGGACCTTCATTATATTTTTCCTGCAGCAGTTCCTGCAGTGCACTTTTTGAATCTGCCGTCATAAGCAGCTCCTGGTAGCGGTCAATCAGCGGATCAAACCAGCGCCGGACAAAAACGAGTGCTTCATCATATCCGCTGTCCAGATACACGGCGCCGACCAGTGCCTCGTAAGCACAGGCCAGGATGGAAGGCTTTTCCCTGCCTTTGGAGGTGTTTTCCCCGTGCCCGAGCAGCAGGTAATCGCCGAGGTGAATTTTGCGGGCCATGTCGGCAAGACCAGCTTCATTGACCAGGGCGGCCCGGATACGGGTCAGTTTCCCCTCCCTCATTTCAGGAAACCGCGTAAAAAGTATATAGCCTACGGCCAGGTCAAGAACCGCATCTCCGAGGAACTCCTGGGTTTCGTTATGCTGAGGATCCTTCATCCGCTCAAAAGCGAATGAACTGTGAATCAGCGCCAGCTGCAGAAAATGCAGGTTATGAAAAGCATAACCTATTTTTTCCTGGATTGCTGCCAGCTGCTCCTGATTATCCTGGATAAGTGTATCGAGTGTTGCCGCCATCGAGCCAATAAATTTCAGGTATTGGGTACCGGTTTAAATGAAAAATATGTATATACTACAAAAATCCTGAAAGAAAAACCAACTCTACGGTTTCCCCTTGTCAAATCTTGAAACTCTGGTATAAATTGCCTGCACAAAATTCACGGCGACGTAGCCAAGTGGTAAGGCAGAGGTCTGCAAAACCTTTATTCACCGGTTCGAATCCGGTCGTCGCCTCCAAAGAATTAAAGGGTTTACCGGATGAATCGTTCTTCTGTAAACCCTTTTTTTACTTCAGGACCTCTTCCTTTCGGCATGTGCGTTATTATAGACGTTCTGCAGGGCATTTACCAGGACCCCGATTCAGGCAGAAGAATGTATTTGATGCCGAACTATATGTTATGTTATTTATAGCCAGCGGCTCTGTTTGCAAGCCAACGAAGAGAACCAAAGACAGAGAAGCCTGGACCGGCACAGGTTCAGTTTAACCGACAGATTCATTACAGGTGCTGCCCTAAGCGATCCGAAGCGGATTTAGCCGTGAAATCCATCAGGAATTTCAACAACACGCTGCCCATTACAGCAGGCAATATGCTGGCCCTGGCCGTCCTGGTGGCGGTGCTCTACTTCAGTGCCCTGCATGATTTTCTCCTGTTTCATACTCTGGCCGAATTCTTCAGCATCGTCATTGCCTTCGGCATTTTCATCGTTGCCTGGAACACCAAACATCTTCAGAAAAACGGGTACCTGGTTTTTCTGGGCATTGCCTATCTCTTTATCGGATTTCTGGACATGGCCCATACCATTACCTATAAGGGGATGATGATTTTTACGGCCCAGAATGCCGATACGCCGACGCAGCTCTGGATTATTGCCCGCTACTTTGAAAGCATTTCCTTATTGATCGCCCCTGTTTTTCTCACCAGGAAGATAAAGCCTTATCCGGCCATGACCCTATACACCCTGGGAACGGTGCTCCTGCTCTGGTCGGTACACAAAGAGTATTTTCCTGAGTGCTATGTTGAGGGCGTCGGGTTAACTCCTTTTAAGATAAACAGTGAATATATCATTTGTTTTATTCTTCTCGGGGCTTTTTTCATGCTCCGGGCAAACCGGGAGCGATTCAGTACCGGAATTTTTCAACTTCTTGCTGCATCGATTGTGTTAACCATCGGCGCCGAGCTTGCTTTTACGTTTTACGTCAGCGTCTACGGCTTTTCCAACTTTGTCGGCCACCTCCTCAAGTTTCTTTCCTATTATCTTATTTATAAGGCCCTGTTGGAAACCGGTCTCAAGGAGCCGTACGAATTGCTGTTCAAGGAACTCACAGACAGCGAAAAAAAATACCGAAAACTTTTCAGCCATATGCTGGACGGCTTTGCCTATAGCCGGGTTATCCTGGATAACAATAACCTGCCCGCGGATCACCTCATCCTGGAGGTAAATGATTACTTTGAAAAAATGATCGGCCGTCCCAGGAAGGAGATTATCGGCAAGACAATCACTGACATCTTCCCGGGCATAGAAAACAGTAACTATGACTGGATAGGCCGGTTCGGCAATGTCGCTCTCACCGGCGAAACCCTGCGTTCGGAACAGTATTTCGAAATAACAGATAGATGGTACTCCTTTTCGGTCTACAGCCCGGAACCGGGATATTTGGCAGTTATTTTCGAAGACATTACCGAACGTAAACTGGCGGAACTGAAAAAAGAGGAATATCTCAAAAAAGTCAACACCCTCATGGCTGAACTGGAGCGCTCAAACCAGGACCTGCAGCAGTTTGCCAATATCGTCTCGCATGATCTGCAGGAACCGCTGCGCACGGTTTCCAGCTTTGTCCAGCTTCTCAGAAGGCGTTATGAGGGCAAGCTGGATGACAAGGCTGACAGCTATATCAATTTTGTTGTGCAAGGTACGGAGCAGATGAACATACTGCTGAACGACCTGCTTTCTTTTGCCCGTCTGGGCGGCGGCCGGCTGCATATGCAGCCCCAGGACCTGGAGAATGTTCTCAACAAGGCATTAATGAACCTGAGTAAAACAATTGAAAAAAAGCATGCAGCAATAACCTATAAGGATCTGCCGGTGATCACTGCCGATGCAACGCAGATGGTCCAACTCTTCCAGAACCTGATTGCCAACGCCCTCAAATTCAATGACCGCAAAAATCCAGCTGTTGATGTAACGGCAGAGCTTAAAGAAAATGAATGGGTCATCCGTGTCAGAGATAACGGTATCGGAATCAACGAGAAAGACAGAGAACGGATATTTCTTGTCTTTCAGCGCCTGCACCGGCGGGAGGAATATGAAGGTACGGGCATCGGTTTGGCGCTCTGCAAGAAAATCGTGGAGCGCCACGGGGGGCGAATCTGGGTGGAATCCGTTCCCGGAGCAGGCTCCTCTTTCTTCTTTACCCTTCCTCTGCGGAACAACATGGAAAAAAGCCGGCAATAGGTGCCGCACCTGTTTATTTATCTGCGTTGTAATTTTTTACCTTCCCCGGAGATACATGCACATTGCAGGGAAAGATTATTGTCAGTCGAGCGGATAGGCTTCCTCAACATAGTGTTTGGCGCCTTTATCGTTTAGTACGCTGGAGTACAACAGGAATTCCATTACCTGAAATTCTTCCGTAACAAACAAGCTGTTATGCGCCAGGTAAGCTCCGATCCTCAAACCCGGTGTGTTCCTGAGGCGGGCCAGAGTTATGTGCGGAGAAAACTTCCGGCCTTCAGGTTCGAGGCCGGTCCTGACCAGGACCGATTCTATGCGATTGCGCAGTTGAATAAGCTGTTCATTTTTGTGAACCCCGACCCAGAGAACCCTGGGATTGCCGCGCGGCGGGAAAAAACCGATATCCTTGAGTCTGAGCGAAAAAGAGGCGCAGCATAATTCCGCCAGGGCCTCACGGATCAGTCTGAATTCCCTGCCGTCTACCTCTCCGATGAACCGCAGGGTCAGGTGCATCTGTTCAGGGGTTATCCAACGGGCACCCGGCAATCCGCAACAAAGAGCGGATAGCTGCTTTCTGATCGAAGAAGGAAGGTCAATGGCGACAAAAAGTCTGGGCATTGTTCTTTACCGGCGGCTTAAATTCCTGCAAAACCGGTCACCAGACAGGGAATGACCAGTGTGATATTCTGACGGAATATACCAGCCGGGAAGACAAAAGAAAATAAATACATCCTCTCTTTTTGTTGTCAGGAGGCTGAAAATGCCTATAACCGGGACGCACTGCAAGAATTCTTTCTTTTCTCTTGTCACACTCTTTGATAAAAATTAATATTTGATAAATAATCTCCGGCGAAAAAATTTTACCGGTCAATCAACAAACCGAAAAGGATTGATTATGATGGATAAAAAGAAAAAAGTCTGTCCCGACTGCAATGGCAAGAAAGTAATAAAAGGAACCTGTACCTGCGATATGGAATGGCGCGGCACCCAGTCCGACGATGATTGGGAGGACTGTAAATGCACCCCCGACCAGAAATGCCCGACGTGTTCCGGAACAGGTTATATTGAAGCTCATTGATTCCGGCAGGTTCGTACCTGATCCGCATCCATTTGCGAAATCCCCTGCCACTGAACTGTTGACATGAAAGTCATATCGTCAAGCGGAAAATAAATGAAAAACCATCCCAAAACCCGACTGAGTGCCGCATGAATTCTCAAACCGGATCCCATTTGGCAGGCAGACTGGTCCGGATGGTCACCTGACATTCGGGAAGTAATTTCTCTTACGATTACCCGGTTATCGGGAGGCTGGGGGTTCTGTGAATATTCTTCTCAGTTTGAAAAAATAATCGAATCCGGACCAGATCGTGAGTACCAGCGCCAGGTAGACAATCATGAGTCCGAGGCGGTGAAGAAAAGGAAGGGGAAGCAGGTTAAGAGGAAAAATCAGGGTTCCGAGCCCGATATACTGAAGAATCGATTTCAGCTTGCCAAGACCGCTGGCCTTTACCACGATTCCGGAGGATGCCGCAATGCCTCTCAGCCCTGTTATTATAATTTCACGGCAAAGGATGACAAGGGCGACCCAGGCTGGCAGCCTGTTTAGAGGAATCAGCATAATGAGAGCCGTTGCCACCAGAACCTTGTCCGCCAAAGGATCCATCAGCTTGCCCAGAACCGTTTCACTCTGGTAGCGCCGGGCAAAATAACCGTCAACCCAGTCGGTGAAGGCTGCAATGGTAAAAACCAGCCAGGAAAAAAAACCCATCCAGACCGTCTGCTCCAGCATAAGCAGATAGGCAAGGGTTGCTGCCATGAAAAAACGGGCAGCTGTTATTCCATTGGGGACGGTGAATATCTGATTCACAACATCAGTTAGCTGTTAACAGCTTTTTATCTTTATGTATTGTATCCATTCCGCCTGCAGCTGCCATCTGCTGGTAGGAACGATAGCTGCTGATCACCCGCCTGACATATTCTCTTGTTTCCGGGATTCCCGGCAGTGGACCGTTTAACGCCACCCTGCTCGGTCCGGCATTGTATGCGGCAAGACTTCGGCTCAAATCATTTTCATACGTATCAAGAAGGTACTTGAAATACCTGGTTCCGCCGTTGATGTTCTGCCGCGGATCAAAGGGGTTGTCCACCTGCATATCGCGAGCCGTTCCCGGCATGAGCTGCATCAACCCCTGGGCTCCGCTGGAGGAAACCGCATACCGGTTAAAATCAGACTCGACTTTGATAATTGCTTTGATCAGCAGCGGATCCAGTTTATACATCACTGCCGCTTTTTCTATATACTGTTCATATAAGGCGGGATTTCCGGAAGCGGTTTCCCCATGGTGGACGGGAAGCGGATACCGGCCCTGCTCATTATTCAGCCGGCGGAGCTTGACCGGCTTGTAGCGGTCGCTGCTCGGTGCATTCGTATAATGCCGGACGCCGTCTGCATCTACATACATATAGATTTGCGACCACAGCGGCAATGGCAGCATAAGGGTAAGTATGATTATAAAAAGCGGCAGTGCTTTCAACGGCTTTTCCTACTTCTGTCGTTTCTCCCAATCGGAAAGAAATTTTTCCATGCCGATATCGGTCAGAGGGTGTTTCGCCAGTTGAGCAATTACCTTGTAGGGAATAGTCGCTATATCGGCCCCCATAAGGGCGGACTGGACAACATGCATCGGATTTCTGACTGAAGCAACAATAACTTCGGATTCATATCCGTAATTGTCAAAAATGGTCAGGATGTCGCCGACAAGGTCCATCCCGTTCTCCGATATGTCATCCAGGCGGCCGACAAAGGGGCTGACATACGCCGCACCGGCCTTGGCCGCCAACAGGGCCTGGGTAGAGGAAAATATCAGGGTGACATTGGTTTTAATGCCTTCCGTGAACAGTCTTCTCACCGCTATCAATCCCTCTTCGATCATAGGGATTTTGACTACAATATTATCGCTCATTGCCGCCAGCCGGCGCCCTTCTTTTACCATGCTGTCCGCATCCAGACTGACGACTTCCGCGTTGACCGGCCCATCAACAATAGCGCAGATCTCTTTGAGAATTTCCTCAAACGGCCTCTGCTCTTTGGCAACCAGGGAGGGATTGGTGGTAACCCCATCAACCATACCCAGATCAAGGCCTTTTTTAATTTCATCTATGTTTGCGGTATCAATAAAAAATTTCATTCCTCTTTCCTCTGCGTTTCTGTAAATTTATCACAACATGTATCACTGCAAAAGTAATACGTTTTACCTTCCAATCTGCATCGTACCGCCTGGTTTTTGGGGACCAGTTTATGACACTGGGGGTCCTCCACCAGGACATCCTGCACTTTGGTTACGGTCTCAGCCTTTTTTTTCCCGTTGGAGGGGATGAGGAGCCCTCGCAGGAGCCGCCAGGCGATATAAAATAATATGGCCAGGACGACAAGGCGTACTATATTCATCCCAGGCCCCTCTGATTCTGTTTGCTATAACGTGTTCCATACATAAGGTTATTATATCCCGGCGCTGTTAAATGTCTAATTATATCTTTCTGATAACACATGCAAAAATTATACTTTTACGCTGCGCTCCCTGGAAAAAAAATGCACTCCACCCGGTTTTAATGCCGGTTTTCAGGCCATGATATCTTTTCTACCGCAGGATGGCGAATCTTTTTCTCCTTCAGCTCCAGGAGCAGAACTCTTATTGTCCTGCCCAGTTGCGGATGCACATATTCCGGTGCTATTTCGGCAAGGGGAAGGAGTACAAAGAGCCGGTGCACTATCTCCGGGTGCGGCAGAATAAGACCGCTGCGGTCAAGAATGCAGTTTTCATAGAAGAGCAGGTCGAAATCAAGGATCCGGTCCTGGTAACCGGCCGCAGAAGGGTCTCGCATCCGGCCGAACTCATTTTCAACCGCCAGCAGGTTCTGCAGAAGTTCGAAAGGCGCAAGGGAAGAGGTTAACGAACCTGCCGCATTGACAAACCAGTGCCTGCTGACCATGCCGACCGGTTCGGTGCGGTAAGGGCTGGAAAGCCGCCCCGGGCAGATTCCCGGCCGCTCTCCAAGCACCTTCCAGGCTTTCCTCAGTACATGCAGGGAGTTTCCGAGATTTGAGCCGAGGCCGACATATGCGGTATTCACTGCAGCAGCTTAATTGAGAAAATCGTCCCGTGCAACACCCGAAAAAGGAACCGGCAGATCGGCGAAGCCCCTAATAATCGGTCAGCCCCAGGACATCGAACATCGTATACAGGCCATTCGGCTTGCCGGCAACCCATGCTGCCGCCAAAGCCGCACCCCGGGCGAAATTGTCCCGGTTATGAGCCCGATGGATGATTTCAATTCGCTCCCCGGCACCGGCAAACATAACGGTATGTTCCCCGATTATATCTCCGGCCCTGACAGTCTGAATGCCGATTTCCCTCCGGGTCCGCTCCCCGATGATCCCGTTGCGTTCAAAAACACCCACTTCCGCGAAGTTTCGGCCAAGCGCACCGGCCGCCATCTCACCGAGCTTAAGCGCCGTGCCGGACGGTGCGTCCTTTTTCATCCGGTGATGCGCCTCCACTATTTCAACATCATAGGCATCTCCCAGGATGGATGCTGTTTTTTCAACCAGTTTGAAAAGGACGTTGACCCCGACCGCCATATTTGGTGCCTGGACACAGGGAAAATTGTCCTCAGCCATTTGCCGGATGTCAGCCAGGTTTTCCTGAGTCAGGCCGGTGGTCCCGATGACCATGGCCCGGCCGTGTTCCGCCGCCAGGCGGACAAACTTCATGGTGGCCTGGTGAAAGGTAAAATCAATTATCACGTCTCCCTGGTCGATCACAGCCTCAAGGCCGGCGGATATATTCACCCCGGTTGTACCGAAACCCGTGAGCTCGCCGATATCACGCCCGGTTGCCGGATTATCCGGATGTTCGAATGCGGCTGCGAGCTGCAGATCGGGATTTTCATTCACCATATAGCTTATCCGCCGGCCCATCCGTCCGGCCGCGCCGGCAACTATTACTCTGGTCATATTTCTGGTACTCCGGTCAAAATACTTTTATATTACAGGGAAGCCGGATTAAATAAGACCGACTCCGCGCATGGTCTCTTTCAGCTTTTCAAGGCTTGCCGTATCCATCTGCGTCATCGGCAGTCTGACTTCACCCGATTTGATCCGGCCCATTATCTCCAGTGCCTTTTTTGCCGGGGCAGGACTTGGATAGCAGAACATCGCCCCCATAAGGGGGAACAGTAGATAATGTATTTCCCTGGCTTTCTCCAGATCTCCTGCCAGGGCGGCCTCCATCAGATCGGCCATTGCCCTGGGAGCTACATTTGATGTTACGGAGATAACTCCCCTGCCGCCGATAAGGACAGTGGGCATGGAGGTAAAATCATCTCCCGAGAGCACGATAAAATCATCCGGACAGAGCCTGATCACCTCACTGATCTGATTCAGATTGCCGGTTGCTTCCTTGATGCCGATGACATTTTTCAGTCCGGCGCAGCGGGCAACGGTCTCCGGCAGCATATTGGCTACCGTTCTGCTGGGGACATTGTACAGGAACATGGGGATATCAACCGCCTGGGAGATGGACTTGAAATGCTGGAACAACCCCTCTTGGCTGGGTTTGTTATAATAGGGGACCACGGAAAGAACAGCATCGGCGCCGCTGGCCCTGGCACTCTCCGTCAGTTCGATGGCCTCCAGGGTATTATTGGCTCCCGTGCCGGCAATGACCGGCACCCTGCCGTCAACGGTATGGACCGTCAGTTCGATTACCCGTTTATGCTCCTCAAAGTCAAGCGTTGCCGATTCGCCTGTGGTGCCGCAGGGAACAATGCCATGGGTCCCGTTTGTTATGTGAAATTCTATAAGATTTTTCAGCCCCTCTTCATCAACCTTTCCTTTGTGAAACGGGGTAACGACAGCCACAATGGCTCCCTGAAATTTTTTCATTCCCTACCTCCTGAATATTCTAAAAAACCTTACGTCCGGAAAAGGACATGTTCATTCCATCAATGCTTCCGCGTTCAGTTCCCCCGTATAGACAACGTGCGCCGGTCCCTTTAAAAAAACGTTTGCTGCCGCCGGGCCCTCATGCAGTTCAAACAGGATGGTCAGCCGGCTGCCTCCGGATGTTATAATTTCAACCGGGGATGATGCAATACCACGGACAGCGGCAATCAAAGCAGAGGCCACGGCGCCGGTGCCGCAGGCCATAGTTTCGTCCTCCACGCCCCGTTCATAGGTTCGCACTTTCAGCGAACCGTCCTGCTGGAGCCGGACAAAGTTGACATTGGTGCCGGCCGGCATGAAATCCTTATGAAACCTGATCAACCTGCCGGTCTCCCGGATATCAAGGTCTTCATAGTTATCGACAAAAAAGACGGCATGGGGCACCCCGGTATTGACGGAATGGATGTCCCTGGACTTTCCGTGGATTTTGATCTTTCTGTCGATCCTGAAATCTTTCGGCTCCGTCATCAGCAGGCTGACATCCATATCCGCTACCTTGGCCTCGATTATTCCCGCTATGGTCTCAAAATACATATGCGCCGGCGCGATACCGTGCATATAGGCAAATCGAGCCGCACAGCGGGCGCCGTTGCCGCACATTTCAGCCTCGGAACCGTCGCCGTTGAAAAACTGCCACTTGAAGTCAGCCCTGTCCGATTCTTCAATAAAAATCAGCCCGTCCGCCCCGACGGAAAACCTCCGGCGGCACACCAGCCGGGCAAACTCAGGCATGACCTCTCTGCTCAGTCTGGGTTTTCGATGATCTATGAGGATAAAATCGTTGCCCGTGCCGCTCATTTTCACAAAGGGCAGCGGCATTTGTGTGAATTGCATACTTAATCCATCTCCGGAAGAACTTCGCCTCTGACGAGGTCCTGAAAACTTTCCCGGGCGCGAATCACAGAAAACCTGTCGCCCTGCACCAGCACTTCAGCCGCCCGGGGACGGGAGTTGTAGTTTGAAGCCATGGAAAACCCGTAGGCCCCGCTGCTCATGATAGCCAGTAAATCTCCCTGACGAACCGGTGGCAGCATGCGGTCCCTGGCCATAAAATCACCTGTTTCGCAGATGGGGCCGACAATATCCACCATCTGCCCCTCCCCCGCAACCGGGGTTACCGGATTAATTTCGTGGTATGCGCCGTACAGGCTGGGCCTGGTCAAGTCATTCATGGCAGCGTCAACTATAACAAAATGCTTATCCTGTTCTCCGCCGGTATTGACCTTGGTATACTGCACCTCGGTCACCAGTATGGCGGCATTGCCGGCAATGACCCGGCCCGGTTCCAGGACAAGGGTGCAGTGCATATCCGCCAGTTCATCCTTGATGGCCCGGGCATACTCGTTGGGATGCGGCGGCTGCTCGTCGGCATAGGTGATGCCCACGCCGCCGCCAAGGTCCAGGTAGTCGATGGTGATTCCTTCCTGCTCCAGGCGGCCGATAAAATGCTTGAGTTTCCGCAGCGCCTCAATAAAGGGATCAATCCGGGTAAGCTGGGAGCCGATATGACAGCTTACCCCGCGCAAGACGATTCCCTCCATCTTCCGGGCCCGCTTATATTCATTCAGCGCATCCTCGACAGGAATGCCGAACTTGTTTTTGGCCAGCCCGGTTGAAATGTAGGCATGGGTCTGCGGGTCGACATCAGGATTGACGCGGAAGGCCACCGGTGCTGTCATTCCTGACTGCACCGCTGTTTTCTGCAGCCGGTCAAGCTCCTGGGGGGATTCCACGTTGAACATCAGGATTCCGGCACCAAGGGCCTGTTTGAGTTCCGCCTCCGTTTTGCCGACTCCTGAATAAATTATTCGCTCCGCAGGGATGCCGGCGGTTGTCGCCCGGAAAAGTTCGCCGCCGGAAACGATATCCGCGCCTCCTCCCAGCCGGGAAAAAAGATTCAGTATCGCAATGTTTGAACAGGCCTTGACGGCAAAACATGTCAGGTGATCCAGGCCGTCAAACGCACTGTCAAAGGCCTGGAAATGCCGCGTCAGGGTAGCTTTGCTGTACAGGTAGAAAGGAGTGCCGACCCTCCGGGCGATTTCCGTAACGGGCACATCCTCACAGTACAGCTCATTATTTTTATATTGAAAATGGTGCATAGTGTACCTTCATCATTCCCGTCGGCAAATTAATGCCTGCCGCTCATCTTCTTGCCGGAACCTCAGCGGAACGTTCGCTCTCATTGGGGGGAGATGCGTTGTCAAAACTGGACACCGAATAAAACCAGTTTTCCGCAGCCGGCGGACTGGTGTCGCTGAACATGGTATAGGGAATTTTCGCCTCGCCGATTTGAACCGGTTTATCCTCACCGGCAGTTCTTCTGTAGATTCGATATCCCTGCAGGTCATCACTCTCAACCGCTTCCCATACTACCTTGACTTCGGCGGCGGTTCTCACGGCCCTCACTCCGGCCGGCACTGCGGGGGCGGTCCGGTCAACAGGCACGGCCGCTGCAGCCTGGGAAGAGCCGCCTCCCACCTGGCCTTTCTCATACATGGTAACTGCCTGAACCATGTATCTGTATTTCCTGCCATTGACAACCTGGGTGTCTTCAAAACGGACTCCATCCTGAAGTTCTCCCAGCGGCGTAAACGGCCCTGTACCAATGCTCCTGTGTATGCGATACAGCACCGGTTCATGAATGGGGGTCCCGTCAATATAGGTCGTTACCGGGGTCCATTGCAGAGTGACTGTTCCGTCACCCCCTTCGGCGGCGAGCTGTTCCGGCGCCTTGGGAGGGATGTTCCACATGAAGGAAACAACATTCGAGTCCTCGCTTTCCGCCCACCAGCCTGCTTTGGATCGAACCTTGAAAAAATAAAGGTGTCCCGGCCGCAGCAGGGTGGAACTGTATGTTTGCTGTTTGGCAACGTCGGGGGGAACCGCTCCTCCAGACAACTGTATCGGTTCGCCAAAGGGAAGGGGACAGGTTTCGCAGTATTGATCGGCGGGCACAACAGCCCGGTAGAGCTGAAAAGATGAGATATCGGTCAGCGATTCTCCGCGCACTGTCTCGGCGGGAAAGGTCCAGGAAAGAGTAACGCCCCTTTCATTGAGTTCATACCTCAGGTCTGTCACCGGCTGCGGCACGATTTCACCGGGAGGAACAGGGATGGTTTTGTAGCCGCAGCCTGAAAACCCTAAGAGGGCGGACATGATCATCAGGTTGAGAAAAAAACGATTATGGTATGCAATTCGCGCTGTCAGTCGTCTCATGGTGTCCCCAATTTTTTTTCTGCTCGCTCCAGTGCTTCCTCTACTCTGACCCTTGCTGTTCCACCGCTTGATGTCCGGCTGTTCACCGAACCTTCAACAGAGAGGAATTCATTGACATCAGCCCCAATATGTTCTGAAAATTTCTGCAGTTCTTCCACTGACAGGTCCGTCAGTTCAATACCTCTGTTCTGGCAGTGGGCAACGATTTTTCCTACCGTTCCATGGGCCTGCCGGAAAGGCATATTCCGGCGGACCAGGTAATCGGCCAGATCCGTGGCGGTCATGAACCCCCCGAGAGTCGCCTGTTTCATTGATTCAGTTTTGAATCCTACATTATCCAGCAGTTCCGCGGTAATGGATAAACTTGCCCGAACAGTATCAAGGGCGTCAAAGACCTGTTCCTTATCCTCCTGCAGATCACGGTTATAGGTCAGGGGGAGCCCCTTGACCGTCATGAGCAGCGCCATCAGAGAACCGGTCACCCGGCCTGATCTGCCCCGGATCAGCTCCGGTATGTCCGGATTCTTTTTCTGCGGCATGATGGAGGAACCGGTACAATAACGGTCGCCGATCTCCACGAAATCAAACTCCCTGCTCGACCAGAGGACAAGCTCCTCGGCCAGGCGGCTCAGGTGCAGTTGGATGACCGTGCAGCAGAACAGAAACTCCAGGGCAAAATCCCGATCACCCGAGGTATCCATGGAATTGGCGGTTATTCCTGAAAAACCAAGCTCTTCGGCAACATATTCCCTGTCAATGGGCAGGCCGGTGCCGGCCAGCGCCGCTGCGCCAAGAGGCATAAGATTCAGCCGTTTGAGGCAATCCGTCAGCCGGTCCCGGTCCCGTTCCAGCATCTCATAATAAGCCAGCATATGATGGGAGAGCAGCACCGGCTGGGCGCGCTGCAGGTGGGTATAACCGGGCATGACCGCCCCGAGATGCTTCCGGGCCAGGCCGACAAACCTTTTTTGCACACCTGTCAGCAATACTTTCAGGTTTTCACCCTCTTCCCTGAGGTACAGCCGCAGATCAAGGGAGACCTGATCATTCCGGCTGCGGGCCGTATGCAGCTTTTCTCCGGCAGGACCGATCTTTCCGGTGAGCGCCTTCTCTATGTTCATGTGCACATCTTCAAGTTCGGGCCGAAAAATAAAGGTGCCCTGTTCTATCTCCTGCCGGATCTCATCCAGGCCATTGATGATGGCCGCGCATTCTTCGCCGCTTATCAGGCCCTGCCGGGCAAGCATCCTTGCATGCGCTTTCGAACCCATGATATCCTGCCGGTAAAGCCTGGCATCATAGTGCACCGATGCGGTGAAAGCCTCGACCGAGGCTTCTGTTGCTTCGGCAAAGCGGCCGCCCCAGAGTTTTTCCGGCTTGTTGTGCGCCGAGTCGGTCATTACTTTCTTTTCCGGCTGAGAGCCTGGATCTGCAGCCGCAGGCTGTTTAGTTTTATAAAGCCTGCCGCATCTGCCTGATTGTAGACTTCATCCTCTTCAAAAGTGGCAAAGCTTTCGTGATACAGGGAATTATCGGATTTACGGCCCACCGGCATGCAGTTCCCCTTGTACAGTTTGAGCCGAACGGTTCCGTTCACAGTCTGCTGGGTCTCGTCCATGGTTTTCTGCAGCAGCTCTCTTTCCGGCGAGAACCAGAAGCCGTTGTAAATGAGTTCGGAGTAGCGCCCCACCAGGGAATCTCGGATACGCATCACCTCCCTGTCCATGGTGATACTCTCCAGGTCCCGGTGCGCGGCCCGGAGAATTGTCCCGCCCGGCGTCTCGTACACGCCCCGGGATTTCATGCCCACAAACCTGTTCTCCACCATGTCCAGGCGTCCGATTCCGTTTTCCCCTCCCAGTTTGTTCAGCCTGGTCAGCAGCTCCACCGGCCCCAGCATCTCTCCGTCAACGGCCACAGGCGTTCCGCCGGAAAACTCAAGCTCTATATATGACGGCTTGTTCGGCGCTTTCTCGGGAGAAACGGAAAGCTTGAACATATTCTCTTCCGGCTCGTTCCATGGATTTTCCAGCAGACCGCCCTCGAAACTGATATGGAGAATATTTTCATCCGAGCTGTATGGTTTTTCCCGGGTTACCGGTACCGGTATATCATGCTCCCTGGCAAAGGCCAGCAGTTTGTTGCGTGAATCAAGATCCCAGATTCTCCAGGGGGCGATGATGATCAGCGAAGGGTTGAGGGCCATATAGGTCAGTTCAAACCTGACCTGATCATTGCCTTTGCCTGTGGCGCCGTGGCTTACCGCATCGGCCTCCTCTTCCATGGCAATGCGCACCTGCTCCCTGGCAATAATCGGACGTGCCAGGGATGTGCCGAGAAGATACGCCCCCTCGTATATGGCGTTGGCCCGGAATGCCGGAAAAATAAAATCCCTGACAAATTCTTCGCGAAGATCCGAAATAACAACCTTTTCCGCCCCGGTTGCCATTCCTTTCCTGCGCACCGCATCCCAGTCTTCCTGCTGCCCGACATCCGCCGCAAAGGCGATGACCGGACAACCGTATTCTTCACCCAGCCATTTCAAAATGACCGATGTATCAAGACCGCCGGAATAGGCGAGAACAATTTTATTTATATTCATTTTTCCCTGTTATGAAGATATGCCGTCCCGGTTTTCCAGTTAATCTCCTGAACGGATTGATTTCGGTTCAGCGAATAAAATGATCCAGGATGGCCCGATGGATATGCATTTTATTTTCCGCCTGATCAAAGGCGATACACTGTTCCCCCTCAAGCACTTCATCCGTAATTTCCTCGCCCCGGTGCGCAGGCAGACAATGCAGGACCACTGCATCCTCTTTCGCATGCTTGAGCAGGCTGCTGTTCAGCTGATACGGTTGAAATATCCGCACCCTTTGTTCCCTTTCCTCTTCCTGACCCATGGATGCCCAGACATCGACATTGACTACATCTGCGCCGCTTATCGCTTCGACCGGATCTTCAAGAAGGATGATCGGCTTGCGGGCCCGCTGCCGTGACTCCGCAAAAACCTTTTCATCAGGCCCGTAACCGGAAGGGCAGGCCAGGGTAAGGGAAAAACCCATGACCGAGGCAGCCTCAATCCAGGAATTGGCCATATTGTTGCCATCGCCCAGCCAGACGATCTTGAGATTATCAGGATCCTTTTTGGACTCGTACACCGTCATAAGGTCGCTTAAAACCTGACAGGGATGGTAGAGATCCGTAAGGGCATTGATGACCGGCACATCAGAATACCTGGCCAGTTCCTCCACCACATGCTGCCCGTATGTCCGGACAACGATGCCCTGGACATAACGGGCCAGAACCCTGGCCGTATCCTTGAGCGGTTCGCCCCTTGTCAGCTGCGACTCCTTGGAGGACATGTGGATAACCTGGCCGCCGAGGCCGTACATAGCCGCTTCAAAAGAAACCCTGGTGCGCGTGGAAGGCTTGTCAAACAGCATGCTGATTGTTTTGCCGGCAAGCGGCTGTTCGCGCTTGCCATCGGCAAATTCACGCTTCAGGGCAAATCCCCTGTCAATCAGGGAAGACAGTTGACCGCGGTTGAAATCTTTGAGAGCCAGCAGGTGGTTATTCATAATCAAAACTCAGTACATACGGCAGCATCGGTAAAAAATAAGTGTTCAACTCATAATTATTTACGCCACAGCTTCCGTTAGTTCAAAAATTTTAATTTATACATAAAAACGGCCTGATTGCAAAGGGAATTCAAAACGCGGTGTTCATTTCGAAAATGGGGAACTGCCTCATCCTGCAGTTGATATGTCGGCAATCATTCAGACTGCCTGAAATCTGTCTCCGCCAGAAGGGCGGCACACCCTGTCAGCAGCGGAAAGTAGGGGGAAGGCGGTATAAACCTCCATGAAAATAACTTTCAAAGAGCAGGGAAAAAGAGAAGCTGTCGCTGCCGGACCACAAAAAAAAGAGATTGAGAAAATAATCGTCCACGGCACGGATCAGCTAGCCGTTCTCCTCCCGGCTTATATCGCCAAGCAAATCTGTCAGCCTGTCGATCATCAGATCAATCTCATCGCGGCTGACAATAAGGGGCGGGATGAATCGCAGCACCCTGTTGCCGGCAAAATTTATCAGTACCCCCTGCTCAAACAGCCTGGTAACAATGTTTGCCCCCCAAGAGATTCCCTTTTCCGTAAGAACCAGTCCGAGCAAAAGGCCTCTGCCCCGGACGCCGGTTGCGAGTTCCGGAAATCCGGCCGCAATCTCCTCCAGTCTGCCCGCAAAATATTTCCCTGTTTGCCGCACTGTACTCAGGAAATCCTGCTCCAGCATGAGCTGCAGGGTGGCAACAGCGGCTGCGGCCGCTACCGGATTGCCGCCAAACGTTGAGGCATGGGTGCCCACACCAAGCGACACGGCTATCCTGTCTGTCGTCAGCATGGCACCGATGGGCAGCCCGTTGCCCAGTGCCTTGGCTATGGTCATGATATCCGGTGTCACTCCGAGCTGTTCATAGGCAAACAGGGTTCCTGTCCGCCCCATGCCTGTCTGCACTTCATCGAAGATAAGCAGCAGACCATGCTTATCGCACAGTTTTCTGATCGCCTGCAGATAGGATGGTTCCAGGGGCCGTACGCCCGATTCCCCCTGCAGCGGTTCGCAGAGGATCGCACAGGTCTGCTCCTTAATCAACTCCTCCAGCCGGGCCGGATCTCCGAACTCGGCATGGACAAATCCCATGGGGAGAGGTTCGAAACCTTCGTGAAATTTCGGCTGCCCGGTAGCCGCCACCGTGGCAAGCGTCCGGCCGTGAAACGAACCGGCCAGGGAAATGATCTCATACTGCCCCTTGCCGCTGTGAATCCTTGCCATCTTGATGGCCGCCTCGTTCGCTTCCGCCCCGGAATTGGCCATAAACACGCGGTCGGCAAAGGAATTGGCAATGAGCAGCTCGGCAAGCTCAATCTGGGGCGCGGTATAAAAAAGATTGGACACATGCATCAGGGTCCCGGCCTGGCGGCAGACAGCATCGGTCACCGCGGGATGGCTGTGGCCGAGCGCGCAGACTGCTATTCCGGAAAGAAAATCCAGATATTCCCTGCCGTCGGCATCCCAGAGCCGGCAGCCCCGGCCTCTCACCATTGCCGCCGGGAAGCGGTTGTAGGTTTGGATAAACACCTTGTCTCCCCTTGCCTTCCAGGCACTATTATTTGTCATCTCACTATCTCCGTCCCTATTCCGCCCCGGGTGAATATCTCAAGCAGAATGGCGTGATGCAGGCGGCCGTCAATGATATGGGTTTTGACGACTCCCTTGTCCAGGGCCGACTGGCAGCATTTTACCTTGGGAATCATCCCTCCCGAAACAGTACCCGCATCTATCAGCCCGTTAATCTGCTCTGTCCGTATGGAAGACAGCAGCTCACCGGCCCCGTTTTTCACCCCTTCCACATCGGTGAGCAGAATAAGCTTTTCAGCTTTCAGTTCGGCCGCAATCGCACCGGCCACCAGGTCGGCGTTGATGTTGTATGCCTGCCCGTCATCTCCTACCCCTACCGGAGCAATGACTGGGATGAAATCCTGCTCATCCAAGGTACGAAGGAGGGCGGGATTAACACAGGTCACTTCCCCGACTCTCCCCAGGTCGATCAATTCCGGCGGTCTGGTAGCATCCTCGGGCCTGGCGTGAATGGTCAGCTTTGATGCCTGAATCAAATCACCGTCCCTGCCTGACAGTCCGACCGCCTTGCCGCCGCAATGGTTAATCAGGCCGACAATCTCCTTGTTGACCTTGCCGACCAGAACCATTTCAACAACATCCATGGTCTCGCCGTCGGTAATCCGCATTCCCTGGATATAACTCGAGGTAATCTGCATTTTCTCCAGAAAACGATTAATCTGCGGTCCGCCGCCATGCACGATCACAGGATTGATGCCGATATATTTCATGAGAATCACATCAAGGGCAAAATTCCGCTTCAAATTTTCATCCACCATGGCATGACCGCCGTATTTGATCACGATGGTTTTTCCGCTGAACTCACGAATATAGGGCAAAGATTCAATAAGAACATTTGCCGTGGCCATACCGCTGGTCATCTCTGTCATCTCTCTTACTCCGGTTCAGGGCATGATTTTTTTTTTCATCTTCATATCCCATTCTACCTTCGTGAAACTTTGCTGTAAACAGTTCTCTTGCTTCAAACCCCGGACAATATTCATGATGTAAGCCCTTTACATTTGCCGGTTTAACAAGTAAGGTTGAGCAACCATGCAAGAAACAAACCGGAAATCAATATTCCGCTCAACTATTGGAGTTTTTAAATGAAAATCAGCAAAAGAACAAGACTGAAAATGTTATATTTGTTCGTAATTGCCGGTATATTTTCTTCCTTTTCGGCTGCCGGTGCGGTTGACGATTCAGCCGTTCCCATTCATGTCGAGGCCGACCGCATGGTCTCCAATGAAGGAGACAATTCCGTGGTCTTCATCGGCAATGTCGACGCAGTCCAGGGAAACCTCATTATCAGATCGGACGAAATGACCGTTTTTTATGTGGAGCAAAAAACCGGCTCAGGCGCGAAGAACAGCCAGATTGAAAAACTGATCTGCATCGGCAATGTTGAAATTTCCGAAGGGGACTGGGTCGGCACCGGCAAACGAATGGACTATTTTGCCGGGGACCGGAAGGTCATCCTGACCGGAGATGCCAAGGGCTGGCAGGGCCAGAACATGGTGTCTGGCAAAACAATCACCTATTATCTTGATGAAGGACGTTCAGTGGTGGAAGGTCCGTCCATTGCCGATGGCTCCTCAGGCGGGGAAAAAGATACCAAAACCGGAAGGGTGAAGGCCGTTATCCATCCGGAGAGCGATTCAAAAAAATAATACCCAATGGCTTCTCTTTCACTCCTTGAAACAAAAAGCCTGGTGAAGAAATATCGCCACAGGCGGGTGGTCGACCGGGTCAACCTCCAGGTGCAGAGTGGTATGGTCGTCGGCCTGCTGGGGCCGAATGGCGCCGGGAAAACAACCACCTTTTATTCTATTGTCGGCTTTATCAAACCGGACAGCGGTCATATTTACCTCAATCAGAATGATATAACAGGGCTTCCCATTCATAAAAGGGCATGGAAGGGAATCACTTACCTGGCCCAGGAACCCTCGATATTTAAAAAATTGACTGTCGAGGAGAATGTCCGGATTGTCCTTGAACCCCTCGGCCTGGCTGAAAATGAGATCACTTCTCTGATCCGGAACCTGATGTCCGACCTCAAGATCGAGCATCTGGCGAACAATAAAGGGCATGCGCTTTCCGGCGGCGAACGGCGCCGGGTGGAAATAATGAGGGCCTTGGCAACCAGGCCGAAATTCATTCTGCTTGACGAACCTTTTGCCGGGGTGGACCCCCTGTCTGTCGCCGACCTGCAGCAGATTATCAGGGATCTGAAACAGAAAGGCCTCGGCGTTCTGATCTCGGATCACAATGTCCGGGAAACTTTACAGGTCTGTGATTTTGCTTACATTATGAACAACGGTCAGATCCTCACCAGCGGTGCGGCTGATGATATAATTGAAAGTGAAGTTGCCCGCAAAATGTACCTGGGCGACAATTTCACTATGTAATAAGGGAAAAAAACCGTGGTTTTAGAGCTCCGCCAACAACTCAAACTTGCACAAAAACTTGTCATGACGCCCCAGCTGCGTCAGGCGATCAAACTTTTGCAGCTCAATCGGCTCGAGCTTACCGAAGCGCTGCAAACCGAGATTGAACAGAATCCCATGCTGGAAGAAATCTCGGATGAACAGGAAGATATATCATCTTCCGACCTTCTTAATGTAACCGAAAACAAGGAAACGCCTGAACTGGAGGTCACCGGCCAGATACCCGGCGAAGACTCTTCAAATCTGGCTGATGTCAACTGGGCCGACTATGTCAACAGTTTTGACAGCGACCTTTCCTTTGCCCGGGAAACGCCGCCTGCAGATGCCCCCTCCCAGTTTGACTTTATTTCAAACCAGCCGGGTCTGAATGCCCATCTCCAGTGGCAGCTGACCCATATCGATCTAAATGATCAGGAACTGGAAGTTGCCTATTTTATCATCGGCAATCTTGACGGACATGGATTTCTGGTCATCGATATCGATGAAATCTGTGCGGGAACCGGCTGTACAAAGGACACTGCGGAAAGAGTACTCAAAATAGTACAACAGCTCGATCCACCGGGCATTGCCGCAAGAAATATACGGGAATCCCTCCTGCTCCAGCTGGAACGGAGGGGGCTGAAGGGATCATTTGCCTATACGATCATCAGCGACCATATGAATCTCCTGGAAACAAGGAATTACCCTCTCATCGCCCGCAAGACCGGAACAACAACCCGGCATGTGGTAAAAGAGATTGAAATCATCACTTCCCTGACCCCTTTTCCAGGCAATGAATTTAATAATGACCAGATTAATTATGTGATCCCGGATGTTTATGTTTATAAAATTGACGGGGAGTTTATTATCCAGCTCAATGATGAAGGCCTCCCCAGGCTTGGCGTCTCCAAGGAATACCTGCTCCTGCTAAAGCAGAAATCCTCAATGAGTTCGGAGTCCATGGGATATCTCAGAGAAAAGCAAAGAAGCGCCGAGTGGTTTATTAAGTCAATCCAGCAAAGGCAGCGGACCATCTACAAGGTCATGGAAAGCATACTCAAATTCCAGAAGGAATTTTTCGAATATGGACCCAGTCAACTGAAGCCTCTTATCCTCAGGGACGTTGCCGACGATATCGATATGCATGAATCGACGGTCAGCCGGGTAACCTCAAACAAGTACGCCCATACCCCGCAGGGTATTTACGAATTAAAATATTTCTTCAGCACCGCTGTGGCAACAACCGACGGAGATTCGGTAGCATCCGAGAGTATCAGAAACAGAATCCGGCAGCTGGTTCAGCATGAAAATCCGGCCAAACCTCTCAGCGACAATAAAATATCCGATATCCTGAAAACCGAAAACATCCAGGTGGCCCGCCGCACTGTTGCAAAATACAGGGATCAGATGGGCATTCTCCCCGTTAAGTACCGCCGTAAAAAATAACCCCGCCGCCGCAATGTTCCTGAAAGAAAACAATATCCTGCTTGATATCAAGGCAAAACAAAAAGAAGGGGTATTGAGGGAACTAGCCGAAATAGCCCATCTGGACAACCCCAGGCTGGATATTGACAATCTTTACCGGCTCCTGCTGGAACGGGAGCAGATGGGGTCGACAGGAGTCGGAAACGGCGTCGCCATTCCTCATGCCAGGATCGAAAATCTCGAATCGATCCTTCTTTTTTTCGGCCGCACCCATACCGGTATCGGTTTTGATGCCATCGACAACCAGCCTGTGCATTTTATCGTCATGATTCTTGCCCCTGTCGATCAGCCGGAAAAATACCTGAAAACCCTCGGAGCCGTCAGCCGCTTTCTCAAAAAACCGGACATAAGAAAACAGCTCCGCCTGGCCGAAGACAGCAAAAAAATAATGGAAATCTTCCAGGAATTCAACTAGATTGAAAATTCGAAGTCAGGCAGCAAGTATTATCCCTGAAAATTTTTTCCCTGTTGCTGTTGTTTGGTTATCAATGGCTCCCGGGGTTGCCGGCCGCCATTATCCGGGTTTCAGGCCCCTGAACTCAAAGGCAGCATGCGCACTATGACCAGGGAGCGCCGCGTTAACGGTCATTGAGAAAGAGGTGCGAAGACTGCGCATCGAGGGCATCATCAAGCATCCGGCTGTCGCTCCAATAAGCTGCCAGTAGTTATTTTTTTAAACAAAAATATAGAAAAGAATAAATGGCATACAGCGGATAGAAAAAAAACGCTTGGCTAGAAATCCGCCGGGCGCCTCAGTTCAATAACTTTATAAAAAAATATTACCTGCGGATCATCTCGGCAATCTGAAAAGCCATTTCCAGGCTTTGCTCGGCATTCAGCCGCGGATCACAGGTAGTCAGATATTTCTGGCTCAACTGTTCGTCTACAAGCTGCCGGGCGCCGCCCACGCATTCAGTCACGTTATCGCCGGTCAGTTCGAAATGAACACCGCCCGGAATGGTCCCTTCCGACCAGTGCAATTCAAAAAAGCAGCGCAGTTCCGAAAGAATGTCATCAAAGTTCCTGGTCTTGTGACCGCTGGTAGCCGTAAAGGTATTGGCATGCATGGGATCGCAGCACCAGACAACCTGGTGACCCTCTGTTTTGATGGCCCGGATAAGCGGCGGCAGGTATTTGTCAATATCTTTTGCCCCGAACCGGGTGATCAGTGTAAGGCGGCCGGGTTCATTCTCAGGATTGAGCCTGTCAATGACGGTCAGGAGATCGTCAATGTCGTGCCTGGGGCCGATCTTCATCCCCAGCGGATTAAGCACCCCCCTTAAAAATTCGATGTGCGCCCCGTCAATCTGGCGGGTCCGGTCACCTATCCACAGCATGTGCGCCGAACAGTCATACCAGCCGCCGGTCGTCGAATCCTCCCTGGTCAGGGATTCCTCATAGCCCAGAAACAAAGCCTCATGCGAGGTAAAGAACTGAGCCTGTTTGATCTGCGGTATATCCGTGGATATGCCGATGGTTTCCATGAAATTTATCGCCTGGCTGATGTGATTGGCCAACCGCTCATAGGATCTGCCCATGGGCGACTGTTTGACGAATTCCTGATTCCAGGCATGTACCCGGTGCAAAGCGGCAAAGCCGCCCCTGGTAAAGGCGCGCAGCAGATTAAGAGTAGCGGCGGAGAGAAAATATCCTTTCAGCATGCGTTCAGGGTCGGGGATCCGTGCTGCCGGTGTCGGTTCGGAGGAATTCGCCATATCCCCGCGATAACTCGGAATTGTTTCTCCGTTTACAATCTCGGTGTCGCTGGAGCGGGGTTTGGCATACTGGCCGGCAATACGGCCTACCTTGACCACGGGTTTTCCGCCGGCATAGGTCAGGACAACCGCCATCTGCAGGAGAATCTTCAGGGTTTCGCGAATATTTGGTGCGGTACAGCTTGAAAATTCTTCCGAGCAGTCACCGCCCTGAAGCAGAAAAGCATCACCGGCAACGGCCTGGGCAAGCAGTTTCTTCAATTCTCTGATCTCACCGGCAAAAACCAGCGGAGGGAGTTTGGCGATCTCTGCCAGCACCCGGTCAAATTTTTCCTGGTCCGGCCAGTTGGGCTGCTGGAGGGCCGGAAATTGCCTCCAGCTTGTCTTGTTCCAGCTCGCTTTTTCCTCAGTCATTTTTTTCTCATTGTGCATAATTATCGGCTTTGCCGGTTATTTATTCCCATTTTTTCCCCTATCCGGGAAGCTGACATGTCCCGTTTTTACAGCAGACCTCAACGTCAAAAACATTGAGTATCCTTGCTTCCCTATCTCTTCCCTCTTCCGGAAATGGAGAAAATACTGTTTCTCCGAGCATAACAATCGCCTTTTTCCGATCCGGTATGGCCTGCATCCCGCAATCAAGAACCTTTCCGGTCAGGGTATCAAGCAATTCGGCATCCCGGCAGTTTGTCACCAGGGCCAGAGGTATTCGGTGGTCAGGATCCAGAAGACGGGCGGCGGCTATGGCCGGCCTCTCTCTGGTAACAAGAGAACCCGGACCATAGCGGATGATCATGAACCGGTGTCCCTTGAGACGGACGGTAAGTTCAATCAGAGACCTGACAGACTGATTGTTGATCACGGTTTCAATAACTAGCCGCGGTTCAAGTTCGCCCGCACCATATCCCTTTTCCTCGACCATGATCCGGGCAAGTTCCTGCCGGCATCGCTCATCGTCCGTGTCGGGAAGTTCTTCCCCGGTCAGATAATCCTTCAGAGTACCATACACAATATGGTGACCCGATGTATCGACCATGATTTTACAGGTTTCTCCTGTTTTACCGGCCCGGAAAAATGCCGCCGAAGAGCGACCGGCAAAAATGCATGCCCGGCCCCGCTCTGTTTATTTTATGCCCAATCCCTCCGGTTTACAGTTCCAGCCAGGATTCGGAGAAAACGGTCTGGCCGGAAAGCGCCTTGTAGGTTTTGTAGTGCTCCAGGGCTGTTCCCTGCAGGGTTGCGGGGTCCGGATCGTTGCCGTCCATCATGCCGTGCACCAGGTCAACCAGATCCTGCCTTTCCCCCTTGCAGATCGCCATGAGTTCAGCATCATATGAGTTGACAATGGCGGTGGAGATGCCGTACTTCATGAGCATGATCAGATAGGTCCTGTCCAGATATTTGCGCAGATGGTCGGCAACGCCGTTGGAGACATTTGACAGACCGACTGTTGATCCGGCGCCGGGGGCGATATCGGGCAACATCATCATAAACTCCAGGCCGGAGGCAATCTGGTCGGCACCGAGGGTAATGGGTGTACCGATCGGGTCAAACAGGATCTTTTCATTGGGAATGCCCGCTTCATTGAGCGCCATCATCAGGTCAACGGCCATGGCGGCACGCTCATTTGAATCACGCGGCATGCCTTCCGGTCCCCACAGCAGGGCAATCACATCACAGCCCGCTTCGGCAGCCACCGGAATCAATTTCTCCATACGCTCCGGCTGTGCCGATATCGAGTTCATAATAGCCTGGCTCTTGTTTTTGACGACCTGAAAACCTGCGGTCATGGCATCTGCGTTCGTCGTATCAAGACAGAGCGGGGTATCGACAACCCCCTGCACGGTTTCCACCACCCAGGGCATGAGTTCCGTTCCGTCCTTACGGGCCGGACCTATATTCAGATCCAGATAATCGGCGCCGGCGTTTGTTTCCTCTTTCGCCATCTCCTGAACAGGGGCCGGATTACGCTCCTTCATGGCGCCGCCGCTCCTTTTGCCCATAATATTGATACTTTCGGCAATAGCCTTCACCGTCATGGTCATTTTGGTCTCCTTTATGAAATTAATATCAATAAATGCTTATTTCTTTTTTTAAGAAAAGGTGGTAATATTATCGCTCTTTAGCATAGTTGTCAATCTGCAATTTCCCGGGCCGGTGGTTGCATGGAAACGTCCCGCAAACCTTGATTCAATTTTACTCATAATTATTGTACAATAATGAGCATCTGAATAAATTTTAAAGTCAGAACCTGACAACACAAAAAATTTTACCTGGTAACATGTCCAAAATGACCATCAATAATATATATCGTATCCTCGCATCCTGGCTGCTCATTATCCTTCTGGCCTCATCTGGTTATGCCAAGGTGATGCCGATCGAATTCGATGAAGACCGGAACCGTCTTATAGCCTACATTCTGAGCCATCAGCTTCCGGCCCAGCATTACGCCCACAAAAACCTGGATGAAATTTCAGCCGCTGCCTTTGACCTCTACCTTAAACAACTTGACCCCAGGAAACGTTTCCTGCTCACCGAGGATGTCAAACAGCTGGAAATATATGCCGACCGCATCGATGACGAACTGCGCAAAGGGAAAGTCGAACTGCCGGATGCGGGCATGAATCTCCTCAACAGAAGGATCAAAGAGGTGGAAATAATGGCGGGCAAACTGCTCGCAGCCGGCTTTGATCATGAAAAGGAAGATTATCTTGAACTTGATCCGAAAAAAATCGAATATGCCGCAACCGGCGAAGAGCTTCGCGACCGCTGGCGCCGTGTCCTCAAGCTGCAGGTTCTGGAATCCTATCTGGATTTTATTGAAGAGAAAGAAAAAAAGTCGGATGTATCGCTGGCGGACAATTTAAAAAAAGAAGACCCCATAGCTGACAGTTCGTTTGACCGGGAATTATGGGACCAGGCCATGGCAAAAGTCAGCGCCCGGACAACCCGCTCTCTCCATAGACTGCGGCAGGAGAACCGCCAGGATCACTACAACAGGTATTTTGATGCCGTGGCCAGAGCTTTTGATCCCCATTCCAATTACATGGCCCCGGTTTCCAAGCAGGATTTCGACATCCACATGAGCGGCTCCCTTGAAGGAATAGGGGCGCTGCTGCGCGAGGACGAAGGACAAATCAAAGTCGTGCGGGTCATCCCGGGCAGTGCAGCCGCACTGCAGGGCGATCTGCAGGCCGAAGACACAATTCTTTCGGTGGCGGAAAAAGAAGGGGAACCGATCGACATCACGGATATGAGGATAAGGGAGGCTGTCAGTTTTATCCGCGGTCCCAAGGGAACCGAGGTTGTCCTGACAGTCCTGAAACCGGACGGCTTGAAAAGAAATATTGCCATTGTCCGTGATGTGGTTCAGATTGAAGAAACCTATGTCAAATCGGAAGTTCTCCTTGATGAACATGGCGGCAAAATAGGCTACATCAAAATCCCAAGCTTCTACCGGGACTTTGCCGCCCGCGAATCCATGAGCGCCCGCAATGTAACAGACGATACCGCCAGGGAGCTGCAAAAGCTCAACCAGGAAAAAATAACCGGACTGATCCTGGATCTGCGCAACAATGGCGGCGGCTCCCTGACGGACGCAGTTGAAGTTTCGGGTCTTTTTCTCCCCGGCGGTCCCGTGGTGCAGGTAAAAAATTCACGTGGTGAAATCAAGATCCTTGAAGATGCTGATTCGAATGTGCTGTACAATGGGCCAATCCTGGTTCTCGTCAACAAATTTTCCGCATCAGCCTCTGAAATTCTTGCCGCCGCCCTCCAGGATTACGAGCGGGCAATCGTCATCGGCGGCGATCACACCCACGGTAAGGGCACTGTACAGTCGCTCATCGACCTGAACAACAACATTCCCCTGCTGCACCGCAAGAAATACCAGGATCTTGGCGCCCTCAAGGTCACGATCCAGAAATTCTACCGAATCAACGGTGAGTCAACCCAGTATAAAGGGGTTGAGCCGGATATAGTGGTACCCACGATGCTTGATTACCTGAAAAGCGGTGAAAAATTTCAGGACTACTCCCTTCCCTGGGACAGAGTGCCTGTGGCAAAATATATTGCATGGCAAAACAGGCTCGATATTCATAAAGCGCAGGAGATCAGCAGACAGTGGATGGAAGGCAATCCCGATATTGAAAAAATCATCGAACAGGAAAATATAGCCAGCGACAGATCCGAACGAACCAGAATGGCCGTATACCTTGAAGGCGTCATGGAAGAGCGCAAAGAGCTTGCCTCTCTTTCGGACACGGAGAACAGGCTGTTACAAATGGATGATGTTCTGGATGAACAGATGCCCGATCAGGATGAAAAAAAACCTCTCAAAGATCAGCTGCAGGAAGACCCCTATGTAAACCTTGCAGTGCATCTTATTTCAGCTCCGACATTTTTTGCATCAACAACCACTAAGTGACACTAAATTAAAATTTTTATTGAAAAGATATTTTAATCATGATAGATGTTTGCCTATGGATGAATCATCATTCATTTTTTACTTCATCTTGCGGGGAAAATGAAACTGTCTGACACACTACACGACAAGAAAGACAAAATTCTCTCCATCTGGATTGACCGGACTCTGGAAAGCTATATTTCTCCGGGCTTCTTCAAAAAATCCAAGGATCATTTTGCCAACCCGATTGGCGCCAATATAAGAGACGGACTGGCCAAAGTATTGGATCTGCTGTTGCAGGATGCTGCCATCGAAGAATTTACCAAGCCGATTGACCAGGTAATCAGGATACGGGCTGTCCAGGATTTCACCCCGTCCAAGGCTGTTGTTCCTTTTCTGGAGCTTAAATGGATAATCCGGCAGGTCCTGACTGAACAAAAGAAAAATATACTTCCGGACCTGGATATGGATTCGCTCGATTGTGATATAGACCGGATTGCTCTTATGGCTTTCGACATCTATACACAGTGCCGGGAACAGCTGTACCAGGTCAGGATTAAGGAACTGAAAAGCGGCAGTTATATTTTAAGCGATTCACCCTGTCCTTCTTCCCTGCTGCGGAAGGGACAGACGGATCCGTCGAAAATCAACTGACCACTCTTTCAGGATAGATCGTTAAGGCGGCGCGCGCTGCCTTAATGTCGGCAAGCAGCTGATTTGCCGACATTTTCTGCAATTATATAATTGCTTGTTATCCTTTCAATTAGAAGCGAGGGAGTGATCGATGAAGTATATCTTCCCGTTGGCGGCAGTCGTTGCCTTGGTGTTGATTTCCTGGATAGGGTCCAAGATACCCGGCATGCAGTACCTTTTCGGAGTGGCAATTCCGTATCTTGCCTTTGCCATCTTCATTGGCGGGTTCTGCTACCGGGTCATTTATTGGGCCAAATCACCGGTTCCTTTTAGGATTCCGACCACATGCGGTCAACAGTATTCCCTGCCCTGGATCAAACACGATAAGCTGGAGGCGCCTGCCACCACCTCCCAGGTCGTAGCCAGGATGTTTCTGGAAATAGTGCTGTTCCGCTCCCTGTGGCGCAATACGAAAGCCGAGGCTCATGACGGTCCGAAACTGACTTATGAGTCTAGCAAATGGCTCTGGTTGTTCGGCATCCTTTTTCATTACAGCTTCCTGATGATTATCCTGCGCCATATGCGGCTGTTCCTTGATCCGATCCCGGGATTTATCCAGGTTTTCGAATTCGGCGACAGCATCCTGCAGATCGGAGCGCCGACCATGTACCTCACCGATGTAACCATACTGCTCGCCCTGTTCTTCCTTTTCGCCCGCCGGCTGATTAACCGCCAGGTCAGGTATCTGTCCCTGGTCAATGATTATTTTCCCCTGTTTCTCATTTTCACCATTGCCCTGACCGGAATCCTGATGCGGTTTTACATCCGCACCGATGTCGACATAGTGGCAATCAAGCGCCTGGCTGTCGGTCTTGCAACCTTTCAGCCGGCAATAACCGCCGATATAGCTTCAATTTTTTACATTCATATCTTTCTGGTCAGCGTACTGCTTGTCTACTTTCCGTTCAGCAAACTGATGCACATGGGCGGGGTGTTTCTCAGTCCGACCCGGAACCTGGCCAATGATTCCCGGATGAGACGGCACATCAACCCATGGAACCCGGATATTAGACCGCATTCCTACGCAGGCTATGAGGATGAATTCAGAGAATTTATGGTTGATAACGGCATCCCGGTGGAAAAAGAATTGCCCCAGCAGGCTGATTCCGAAGAAGCTGCAAAAGCAGACGCATAGTCAACATTGATATAAGCTGAGAAGGATAAAACAATGGCAGTTGTAAAGGTTGACAAGTTATCAAAGAGTGTTGCCCAGGGTCCATCGCTGATGACCGGCTCCTATCCCAGGAAGGACTGGATGGATGTGCCCGCCGTATTCAAACCAGGTAATTATTGCTACCCGGCAAAAAAGGAAAAGGTTGAATACCTGAACAGCCAGCAGGGCTTGAGCTTTCCCAATGCCCGCGAATGGTCGGCGGAAGACGATGACTGGAAGCTTCCGGAAAACTGGAAGGAAATCATCCTGAACGGTCTCAGGGAGCGGCTGGATAAATTCAGGTCCCTGAAAATATTCATGGACTGCTGCGTCCGCTGCGGTGCCTGTGCCGACAAGTGCCATTTCTTCCTCGGCACCGGCGATCCGAAAAACATGCCGGTTATGCGGGCGGAACTGCTGCGCTCCGTCTACCGCCACGAATATTCCAAGGCCGGCAAAATACTCGGCAGGATAGTTGGCGCCCGGGAAATGTCATTCCAGGTACTCAAGGACTGGTACATGTATGCGTACCAGTGCACCGAGTGCCGGCGCTGTTCCGTTTTCTGTCCCTACGGCATCGACACCGCCGAGGTGACGATTATTCTGCGGGAATTGCTGCACATGCTCGGCATCGGCAACAACTGGATTCTGGAGCCGGCATCCAACTCCAACCGGACCGGCAACCATATGGGCCTGCAGCCGCACACCTTCAAGGACAATGTCGATTTTCTGGTCGATGACATTGAAAACCTCACCGGGGTGCGGGTCGAGCCGACCTTCAACCGCAAGGGGGCAGAAATACTCTTCATCACGCCCTCTGCCGATGTCTTTGCCGATCCGGGCCTGTTCACGGCCATGGGCTACCTGATCCTCTTCCATGCCATCGGCCTGGATTACACCTGGTCGACATATGCCTCCGAAGGCGGCAATTTCGGACTGTTCACCAACAATGAAACCATGAAGAAGCTGAACGCCAAGATGTATGCGGAAGCGAAAAGGCTTGGCGTCAAGTATATCATCGGCGGCGAATGCGGCCACATGTGGCGCGTCATACACCAGTACATGGACACCATGAACGGTCCCGCCGATTTCCTCGAGGTGCCGAAATCGCCGATCACAGGAACGGTGTTTGACAATGCGAAATCAACCAAGATGGTCCACATCAGCGAGTTCACCGCCGACCTTATCAGGAATAACAAGCTGAACATTGACAAGAGCCGGAATGATCATGTGGTCGCGACGTGGCATGACTCATGCAACACGGCCCGCGGCATGGGCCTCCTTGATGAACCTCGCTATATTCTCGACCATGTCCTCAACAAGTGGCATGAAATGCCCTGGAACACCATCCGTGAGCAGACCTTCTGCTGCGGCTCCGGAACCGGCCTCAATACCGACGAAATTATGGAACTCCGTATGCGCGGCGGACTGCCAAGGGCAAACGCCGTTAAATATGTTCATGAAAAACATGGGGTCAACACCCTTGGCTGCGTCTGTGCCATCGACCGGGCTACCTTGACCTCCCTCATGAATTACTGGGTACCCGAGGTCCGGGTGAGCGGCCTCACCGAACTGGTCGGAAATTCCCTGGTGCTTGAGGGTGAGCAGCGGCAGGAACTGGATGATGGTCTTCGGACAATGGTATAATTCTCTGGCATAAAGTGGAGGAAAAATAATGTACGACAGTGGTAAGATTATTACGGGACTGATCATATTTGTCCTGCTTATATCATTTCCCATCTGGTACAACCACGGAGATGCCGGGGAAGTACCGAAAGTTGAATTGCCGAAGGACTATAAACAATGTGTGCTGCCGACAACTGAAATGCGCTCGAGTCATATGCAGCTGCTTGATGTATGGCGCGACGATGTTCTGCGCACGGGTGACCGGTCATATTTCGAGCTTGAAGGAAAACAATACCAGAAGAGTCTGCAGAATGCGTGCATGGTGTGTCATGCCAACAAGACAAAATTTTGTGACGCCTGCCATACATATACAGCAGTAAACCCATACTGTTGGGATTGCCATCTGGTACCTGTTGAGTCTGTTGACTGAGCAACCAAGGAGGATTTAAACTGATGGACAAAAAGAGAAGAGAATTCCTCAAAATTGCCGGCATCTCCACCCTCGCTGGTCTTGGTGCTCCGGCCGCAGTTGACCGTTTTATATCCGGTACAACTCCTTTGGCCGCCCTGGCCTCTACCGAGGTGGAGACCGACGGCCATGGATCCGTGGTGCAGGATGCGCCGCAGGAGCACGGGCCGCAATCGGAAGCGACGGCTGTACGCCTGGGTATGGTGATTGATATCAGGAAGTTTAATGAGAACCCGGCAATGGCTGAAGAATGCGTCAGGGCCTGCCACAGAGTCCATAATGTTCCTGATTTTCCCGATAAAAAGGATGAAATCAAGTGGATCTGGCAGACAGAATATGAAAATGCCTTTCCCGAGCACAGCCACTACCACAGGGACGAGGATCTGGAACAGAACAAGGTGCTGATTCTGTGCAATCATTGCGACAATCCACCCTGCGTCCGGGTCTGTCCGACCAAGGCGACGTTCAAGTCCGCAAACGGAATTGTCGCCATGGACTATCACCGCTGCATCGGGTGCCGGTTCTGTATGGCCGGCTGCCCCTACGGCGCCCGTTCTTTTAACTGGCGCGATCCGCGGGAGTTCCTTGATATGGATAATCTGGTCCGTGAATTTCCCACCCGCATGCGCGGGGTGGTCGAAAAGTGCAACTTCTGTGCGGAGCGTCTGCCGCGTGGCTTGCAACCTGCCTGTGTTGAGGCTACAGGCAATACAGGAGCCATGTACTTCGGCGACCTGAACGACCCGAATTCAGAAATCAGACAGGTACTGAAAGAAAATTTTACGATTCAGCGTAAGCCTTCGCTTGGTACCGCTCCATCAGTCTTTTTTATCATATGAGGAAGCCATGTTTGAAAAAGCGCTAAAAGGAAACAACAATTACTGGATATGGTTGGCCTTTCTCGGCACATTCATGGCCATTGGTGCAATCGCCTATATCAGGCAGTATAATTTCGGTCTTGGTCTTACGGGAATGAGCCGGGATGTCTCCTGGGGGCTGTACATATCAAACTTCACCTTCCTGGTCGGCGTGGCCGCCGGAGGTGTTATGCTGGTTCTGCCCTACTACATTCACAACTATAAAGTATTCGGCAGAATTACCATACTCGGTGAATTTCTTGCCATCTCGGCTATCATCATGTGCCTGATGTTCATCATTGCCGACCTGGGACAGCCGATGCGGGCACTAAACGTCGTGCTGCACCCAACACCTAATTCCATGCTGTTCTGGGATATGATCGTCCTCAACGGATACCTGCTCCTGAACATAATCTGCGGCTGGGTTATTCTCACCGCGGAAAGAAAACAGATTCCACCACCCAAATGGGTCTATTTCTTTGTTTATATTTCTATACCATTTGCCATTTCCATTCACACCGTAACCGCTATGCTGTACTGCGGTCTGCCGGGAAGGCACTTCTGGCTGTCTGCGATCATAGCACCGCGATTTCTGGCCTCCGCGTTCGCAGCCGGGCCGGCCCTGATCGTTTTTGTCAGCCTTATTCTCAAGAGAGTTGCCAACTTCGATGCCGGGCGCGAGGCAACCGACAAGATGGTAACCATTATCCTCTATGCCGCGCTCATTAATGCGTTTTTCCTGGGACTTGAATTCTTTGTCGGCTTTTACAGCCAGATTCCGGGTCACATGCATACTCTGCAGTACCTGTTTGCCGGCCTTGAGCACAATAACCATGTCTTTAACAACCTGGTCGCCTTCTCCTGGGGCTTTGTCGTGCTGACAACCTTGGGTTTCATCCTCCTCGCCGTTCCCTATACCAGGAGGAACGACCTCTGGCTGGCCATCGGATCCGCCTCTCTTTTCCTGGGACTGTGGCTGGATAAAGGCATCGGCTTTGTACTGGGCGGTTTTGTCCCCAACCCGCTGGAAGAAATTACCGAGTACTATCCGACATTCAATGAAATACTGATTACCATAGCTGTCTGGTGCACAGGATTCTTTATCCTGACCATCCTCTACAAGATAGCTGTTAGTGTAGAGCACGAAGTGGAAGCCTGATCCAATTAACCGCGCCATCTTCAAAAAGCCCCGGGCCTGAACGCCTGGGGCTTTTTTTTATTCCCGCATTATGCTATAAATATCAACATTTGGGTTGGTATAAGCCGGCATGGATGACAACGCACTGATGATGGCAGACAAGAAAAAAAAAATCCTGATCATCTTTTTTTCCTTTTCCAGCCAGACAAACAATCTGGTTCAGTCGCTCAGCCGCGGATTGGAAAAATGTGATGTGGAAGTGGTTAGGGAAAGGCTTATACCCGTCAAGCAGCTGCGCTATCCCATCGGCACCGTCAAAGGCACCCTGAGTATGATGCTGGTCACCTTTTTTCGCAAGCGCATTCCCATTGAACCGATCAGCGACCATTGTTTTGACAATTACGACCTTGTCATCCTGGCGGGACCCACCTGGTCATACAACCCCAGCGGTCCGATACTGGCCCTGTTTGATCGTGACGGGACGAGTCTGTTCAGCAACAGGCTCGTCCTGCCGCTTATTTCCTGCCGGGGCTACTGGCGGCTGCACTGGTGGGGATTGAAGCGGCTCCTCTGGAAAAGCGGTGCCAAGGTTGTCAACCTGATCGTCTTCTCTCATCCCAATCCCGAACCATGGAGAACAATAGGCGTTTTTCTGAGACTCACCGGCAGGATACCGGAGAAAACATCATGGTTTGCCGGCAAATACCGAAAGTACGGGCATACTCAAAAACAGATCCAGGAAGCTAATAATTTTGGCAGGATGCTCGGCAAAGAGCTGGTTCAGGGGGGAAAAAACCTGCATCACCTGAATTTTGATACGGATATCGCCCGTCCGTAATCTTACATGTTGATCCCTCTTGTCAGGTAGGCGTACCAGAGCCTGAAAATATCATCCTGCAAAAATAGAAAAAGCAGGGCTGAAAAAGCAAGGAATGGACCGAACGGAATTCTGGTTTTTCCCCCTTTTCCTTGATTTATCATGGCAAACAGGCCGACCACGGTTCCTGCCAGCGAGCTGGAGAAAACGACAAAGAGGAGGCTTTGCCAGCCCAAAAATCCACCGATCATCCCGAGCAGCTTGATATCACCGCCGCCCATGCCTTCCCGGCCGGTAAGGAGATAGTATGCCGCTGCTATGGCATAGAGCATACCTCCTCCGAGCAGCACCCCGAGGCCCGACTGCTGCCAGGTTACCTGGGTATTGAGAAACGAGCCGGCAAACCCGATCACCACGCCCGGCAGGCTGATCACATCAGGAATGATCTGATGTTCAATATCTATAAAAAGAATAACCAGGAGGGCAGCGGTAAAAAGAAAATAGAAAAAAAACTCGAAGGAAAGGCCGAACTTGGTGTATAAAGCCAGGGACAGCAGAGCCATGCAGAGCTCCACCAGAGGATACTGCCAGGAAATGGGTTGCCGGCAGGCGCGGCATTTTCCCGCAAGAAAAATGAAACTGAAAACCGGGATATTGTCATACCACCTGATCGCAGTTTTACAGGCAGGACAGCGGGAGGGGGGAAAGACGATCGATTCCCCCTCAGCGGGAAGGCGCAGAATAACGACATTAAGAAAACTGCCGACAATAGCGCCGAAAAGAAAACTTGTGACACTGAACAGCTGTTCCACCTGACTGTCTCTGGATAATAAATGTATGCAGCGGGAAAAAGAAAGATCCGCAATAGTGCATTATACTAAAATACTTGAACTTTATTCTTGTAGCGCTTTCTATGTCTGAATTCCAGGAAAAAGCACCGATCATATCCAAAGAATCACTGACCGGAGAGGTTTTCCGACTGACAGTGCACTCTCCGCAGATCGCCGAATCCGCTGTTGCCGGCCAGTTTGCCATGATCAGGGTGCAGGACTCCCTTGATCCCCTGCTGCGCCGCCCTTTTTCCATTCATAAAACAGGGGCCGACGGTTCGGTCTCTTTTCTGTTCAAGGTCGTTGGAAAGGGAACTGCAATGATGGCTGCCCTTCAGCCGGGCATGGAACTTGATCTGATCGGTCCCCTGGGCAGAGGATTTACCCGTCCTGTTACCGGCTCTTTCAGCATGATCGGCGGCGGTATGGGTATCGCTCCCCTTTTTTTTCTTGCCCAGCAGCTTCTTGCGGTGGAGCGCGCATACAGCAATCCCCCGGTTCTTCTTGGCGCCCAGACCCAGGCGGAACTGCTGCAACTGGCCGAAGAATTTGTTGAACTCGGATTTCCGGTACATACTGCTACCGATGACGGCACCCTTGGTCATCATGGCTTTGTGACCGAACTTCTGGACCGGATCCTGACCCGGGTTCAGCAGGTTTATGTCTGTGGTCCCATGCCGATGATGCGTATTGTGGCACAGAAATGCCTGAAGGCCGGCGTTGCCTGCCAGGTTTCTTTGGAAACCCATATGGCCTGCGGACTGGGAGCCTGCCTCGGCTGCACCATTCCAGCCGCACCCGGAGGCTATAAACATGTATGCAAAGACGGCCCGGTCTTTTCGGCAGAGGAGGTGCTATGGACTCTGTAAAAACAGCCCTGCTTCCCGAACTGCGGGTCAACATCGGGCCGCTGACCTTGAACAATCCCGTACTAACCGCATCCGGTACTTTCGGCTACGGCCGTGAATTCGCCGATCTGGTCAACCTGAATCGGCTCGGCGGAATCATTGTCAAAGGCATCTCCTATGAACCTCGCCATGGCAATCCTCCGCCCAGGATCATTGAAACCGCCTGCGGCATGCTGAATGCGATCGGCCTGGAAAATGTCGGCGTCGAAGGCTTTCTCCGGGAAAAACTTCCTTACCTGAAAAACCTGCAGACACCGGTCATTGTAAATATTCTTGGCGATACGGTGGAAGAATATGCACGGCTTGCAGGCCGCCTGGATGATGCCCGGGATATTGCGGCCCTGGAAGTGAATATCTCCTGCCCCAATGTTAAAAAAGGCGGCGTGGCTTTCGGCACCGATCCCCTGATGGCGGCGGATGTTACCCGGGCCGTTCGCCAGGCGACAAGCCTGCCGGTCATTATTAAGCTTTCTCCCAATGTCACGGATGTCACGGTTATCGCCAGGGCCGTGGAAGAGGCGGGAGCGGATGCGGTGTCACTGATCAACACCCTGCTCGGCATGGCAATTGACGTACGTTCGCGCAGGCCGAGGCTGGCAAATGTTGTGGGGGGCCTATCCGGGCCCGCAATCAAGCCGGTGGCCCTGCGAATGGTCTGGCAGGTCGCCCGGGCCGTCTCCATTCCCGTCATCGGCATAGGAGGCATCACCACGACCGAGGATGCACTGGAATTTATTATTGCCGGGGCCACTGCCGTTCAGGTCGGTACTGCCAATTTTTTTCAGCCCACCGCAGCAGAGGCAATCATAACCGGCATGACCCAGTTTGTGCGGGACAATAACCTGCAAAGCATCAGGGAACTTACCAATACCCTGCAGCTGGATTAACAATTCGTTTCTTCAAGACATGAGCGTACCATCTTCCTCATCACGATTCCCTGTTACCGGCGGCGGCATTTGCGTCGCCATCGCCTGCAGGGATGTGCAAACCGCCATCACCGCCGTAAAGCCGGTTGCCGATCTGATCGATGTGGTTGAAATCCGGCTCGATGCCATGGCTGAAGTGCACATAGAGACTTTGTGCAGGAACATTTCATGTCCTCTCCTTCTCACCAACCGGCCGGAATGGGAAGGCGGCGCTTTCAGGGGTACGGAGGAGAATCGGCTGCTGCCCCTTATGGAAGGCGTCAGCCATGGAGCCGCCTTTCTCGACCTGGAGCTAAGGGCGCTGCCCCAACACCGCCGCCGGCTGCTCGATAGATTGCGCGGAACGCAGACCAGGCTGATTGTTTCGCACCACGATTTCAACCTGACGCCCGACGCCGGAGCTTTATCCGCAATACTCCGGGAGCAGGTGGAAAGCGGAGCACATATCGGAAAAATTGTGACCATGGCCCATGATCATCTTGATGTCCTGCGCGTCTTGCAGCTGCAGGAAGAAGCTGCCAGGCATGACTTTCCCCTCATCGCTTTCTGCATGGGAGAGGCCGGCAGACTGAGCAGGATCATTACCCTGCTGCTCGGGGGGTTCATGACCTATGCCGCCCTCGATGAAGCCCGGCAAACCGCACCGGGGCAGCTCACCGTCCGGGAACTCAAAGCGTCCCTAGCCTGCCTGGCGGGTCATTCAAAGTCCTGAATCCCGCAAGGCGGCGTGGCCTTATTTTTTCCCCTGTCCTCCCCTCTTTTTCCTGTCCGGTTTATTGCCGCTGTTCTCTCTTTTCCGTTCTCCCGCGTTGACCTCCTTCTGAAGATACCCGATACCGATGCACTCAGGGCATTCCTCCATGGTAAGCAGGAATCTGCTCACTCCTTGAAAAAAGCATATCTGGCCGGATCCGCCGCAGGAAGGACATGTTTTTTTTATTTTTTTCATCACGTTAGGACGGCATGATATTCCCTGCTTTAGTGGAACATGCGTGTTCAGGAATAAATTTATCTGCGCAATTCGGCGATGCCGGGTGGATTTCTCGTTCGCCGATGTTATAATAATCAAATATTAATCATGAAAGATAATTTTAACTTTCATGCGAAACACACTTCTCAAACATGTTGATCATTAAATGGAGGATGCGATGGCCCGGATTACCCTGGAAGGAAACCCCATTGAAACCGTTGGGCAGTTGCCGGCAGTAAATTCACAGGCACCGTCATTCACCCTGACCAAGACCGATCTGAGCGATTGCCGGCTCAGCGATTTTTCCGGGCGCAATGTAGTCCTGAATATTTTTCCGAGCCTGGACACCTCCGTCTGTGCGGCTTCAGTGCGGCGGTTTAATGCCGAAGTCAGCAAGCTGGAAAATACAGTTGTCCTCTGCATCTCGGCCGACCTGCCTTTTGCCCACCAGCGCTTTTGTGAAATCGAGGGGCTGGAGCGGGTCATTCCCCTTTCTGTTTTCCGTTCCCCGGGATTCGGCCGGGATTACGGCGTGACTATTCAAAGCCCTCCATTGGCAGATCTTCTCTCCCGGGCGATTGTCATTATCGATCCTGCAGGCAAGGTAATCTATACAGAGCAGGTCCCGGAAATTACCCAGGAACCCGATTACGATAAAGCGATTGCAGCCCTGAGGCAATAAAGCTTTGCCGCCGTTACCGGCAGCGTAATATAGCAAGTGAATCTTTTAGCCGCATCAACATACCGCGAGGTGTTGCCGTGATAGTGCAGTGGTTTGTTGCGCTGCATCCGGTCAAGCAGGCGCTGCTGGCCACCCTGTTTACCTGGGGATTTACCGCTTTCGGGGCCGGCCTGGTCTTTTTTTTTACAACCATCAACCGGAAAGTGCTTGATGGCATGCTGGGCTTTGCCGCCGGGGTGATGATAGCCGCCAGCTGCTGGTCGCTTCTTATCCCGAGCATTGAAATGTCGGAAGGATTACCTTTACCTGCCTGGTTCCCGGCCACCAGCGGATTTGTGCTGGGTGCGACATTTCTCTGGGCAATCGACAAAATCCTCCCCCATCTCCACCCCGGTTTTGCCATGAAGGATGCCGAAGGGATCAAAACCTCCTGGCGGAAAAGCATACTGCTGGTGCTGGCCGTAACCCTGCACAACATTCCGGAAGGTTTGGCGGTGGGTGTGGCTTTCGGGGCGCTGCATGCCGACCTGCCCTCGGCATCGCTTGCCGGTGCCATTGCCCTAGCGATCGGAATCGGCATCCAGAATTTTCCAGAAGGAACGGCCGTCTCCGTCCCTCTGCGCAGGGAGGGCATGTCCCGGCGGAAAAGTTTCTGGTACGGCCAGCTCTCCGGGGCTGTGGAACCGGTCGCCGGCGTTATCGGGGCGGCCAGCGTAATCTTAATGCAGCCCATTCTTCCCTATGCCCTCTCCTTTGCCGCCGGGGCCATGATATTTGTCGTTGTTGAGGAAGTCATCCCGGAGTCGCAGCTGGCCAAAAATACGGATCTGGCTACAATAGGCGCAATTGCAGGATTTGCCGTGATGATGACCCTTGATGTAGCCCTCGGCTGAAAAGAGATAAACCGATACAAAACCTTTTGACAAAGCCTGACGTAATAGCCTATCCTGTAAGTAGAAAAAAAGATTATCTGAAAAGGGCAAACCAGGAGCAATTCTGGGACGCAAAGCCATGTGCCCCACGTGGGTCGACAGGCCGCCAATAATAAATATTCATTTATTAAACCTGCCCTTTTTTGGTGCAGGTTTTTTTATTTGTGGGAGGAAACTACAAGATAATCTTTTGCTTTTTCCTCACGGCCAGGATCTTTTTAAGAAACAGGGCATGGTTACGGCAAAAATAAAGACATTCAATACTGGTTTGATCATTCCGGGCTTTCTTGTTATTCTGACATCAATAGCTTTTGGATCGTTTCTCCATGCCTTTCTTCATCCCGAACTCCATCCCTATAGGGACAATCACCTTCTTATAGGAGCGATAACAGCGGTTCTGTTTTCGATTCTTATTGTGATATTTTTTCTGCATACACGGCAACTCACCACAAAATTGAAGGCCAGGGAATTATTACGTGCGAAAGAGGAATGGGAAAAAACCTTTAACACTATGACCGATTTTGTATCCGTTCATGATAAGGATTTTAAAATCATCAAGGCCAATAGGGCATTGTGTGAATTCCATGGCAAAAGCTCCGAGGAAATTCTAGGAAAATTCTGCTACCGGATTTTCCATAACATGGATGAGCCTTTTATAAATTGCCCCCACCAAAAGGCATCTGAAATTGATCATCCGGTAACGGAAATCATCCTCGATCCCAAAATAGGTGTTCCCCTTCAGATTACCTGCTCACCTTTATTTAATGAGGATGGTACCTTCCAGGGATCGGTGCACATAGCAAGGGTACATGAAGGCGGCACGCAGACGAAAAAAGTGGAGGAAATAGTTCCAATCTGTGCTGCCTGCAAAAGCATCAGGAAAAATGATGACATGTGGATTACCCCGGAAAATTATTTCATCAAAAAATATGACATCCTGTTTACCCATACCCTTTGCCGCGATTGCCGCGATAAGCTGTATCCCGATTTTATGAATAGCCCCCGGGCCGGAGACAACGAAGGTTGAATCCTGACTTAAGGGTTCTTTCCGCATTCCTCATTAAATGGAGTATTTTGTGAAGATGTTTGCTGTCAAGCAACTGAAGCCTGGTGAAAAAGTCTTCCAGGATCATCCGTTGTGAAGATCGGGAACCCGGCCGGGCGGGTATCTCTTTGACCAACCCCTTTCCTTTTTTTCTCTTTGGTTTGATTTTTGCATTCATATAATTGTATATTATTTTTCCGTATCTTTTGATATCAAAGAGATATTTCCCGGGTCGTTATGTTCAGACCTGAGGATGGTCTGTTGATTGTGATGTGAAAAAAATGAAGAGAAAGATGGTCCCTGTAACCTGATTATCATGCTGGATTCAAGTTCAATGCCTGAAATGGAATCGATCGGAATCTGCCTGGGCGCCTCCACCATCGGCCGCGTTCGGCTCAGGCGGCATCGGGGAGTTGTAAAGATTATCCATTCGGAATCAAGACCGCACGACGGAAATCCGCGCTTGATCCTGGAGAGGATGCTTGAAAAGGAGCCGGACTGCAACCGGGTCCGTCTCGGCGCCACCGGGCGCAAATTCAAGGAGTTGCTTGCCGTTCCCTCGATAACCGAACCCGAGGCACTGGAACTCGCCATCGCCCATATTCTGCCGGAGGATCATCCATACCGGATAGTGATCAGCGCCGGCGGCGAAACCACAATGATTTATCATCTGGATCGGGAAGGCAGGGTGCAGGATATCCTTACCGGTAATAAATGCGCTTCCGGAACAGGAGAATTTTTCCTGCAGCAATTGAACCGCATGTCCATCACCCTTGACGAGGTGAACGGTATGGAGTTTTCCGACTCCTTTCACAAGGTGTCGGGCCGCTGCTCCGTCTTCTGCAAAAGCGATTGCACCCATGCCTTGAATAAAGGCGTCTCCAAAGCCGGGGTTGTTGCCGGACTCTCCCGGATGATGGCCGGCAAGATTCTGGAGCTTTTAAAAAAACTCCCCCCAGAACCGGTCATGCTGGTGGGCGGCTGCGCCCGCAATCGGGCCATGGTCCATTACCTGCACCAGGAAATTGCCGATCTTCACATTCCCGCCGAGGCAGCCTGTTTCGAAGCCCTCGGCGCCGGTCTCTGGGCCTTACACAACAATGAATCGGCGCACGCCGATCTGCATACCCTTTTCAGGGAACACCACACACAACTTTCTCATCTCAGGCCGCTCTCCGAGTATGCTTCCATGGTCGAGTTCAAGAAAGGTGTGCGTAGGGGTGCCCGGCCGGGAGATGAAACAATACTCGGTCTAGACGTCGGCTCCACCACGACCAAGGGTGTTGTCATGCGCCGGCGGGACAAGGCCATTCTGGCCGCAGACTATCTGCGCACCAACGGCGACCCCGTGCATGCGGCCCGCCGGGTCTATCGCAGCCTGGCCCGGCAGCTGACCGTTCCCATAGCTGTCAAGGGCCTGGGGGTGACCGGTTCCGGCCGCCAGATTGCCGGTCTGCACGCCATGACCGACGGGGTCATCAATGAAATAATCGCCCATGCCACCGGCGCCCTCTATTTCGATTCTGCTGTTGACACCATATTCGAAATTGGCGGCCAGGATGCCAAATATACCTTCATCACCAACGGCGTACCCTGCGATTATGCTATGAACGAGGCGTGCAGCGCCGGCACCGGTTCGTTCCTGGAAGAATCGGCCTGGGAGACCCTTGGCCTGGATGTCACCTCTATCGGCGAAACCGCGCTCAAGGGAGTTTCTCCTCCCAATTTCAACGACCAGTGCGCCGCCTTTATAAGCTCCGACATCAAGAGAGCTGTCCAGGAAAACTTCGGCCAGTCCGATATTGTGGCCGGCCTGGTCTATTCGATCTGCATGAATTACACCAACAGGGTCAAGGGCAACCGGCCGGTGGGGGAAAAGGTCTTCATGCAGGGAGGCGTCTGCTACAACCGGGCCGTGCCCGCGGCCATGGCCGCCCTGACCGGCAAAAGGATAGTTGTCCCGCCGGACCCGGGTCTGGTGGGAGCTTTCGGCGTGGCCCTGGAAGTGGACCGGCGCCTGGAAAAAGGGCTCCTGGCACCGGCTGATTTCAATCTCCGGGAGCTGATGGATCGGACAGTCGCCTATGAGAAACCCTTTCGCTGCAGCGGCGGCAGGGAGTGCGACCGGGGCTGCGAAATTGCCCGCATCAGGATCAATGACCGCGTTTACCCCTTCGGCGGCATCTGCAACCGGTATGACAATATTCTTCACAAACGCAGGATCAAAAGCACGGGCTACGACCTGGTGATCCGCCGTGAACTCCGGGTATTCCGGGATCTCGCACCCGATGATCCGGCAGATACCCGTCCCACGGTGGGCATGAACCGATCGCTCCTGGTCAATTCCTATTTTCCTTTCTTCAACCGCTTTTTTGCCGAACTGGGTTTCCGTCTGGTCCTGCCTGCGGAAATCGATCTCCGCGGCATGGACCGTCAGGGCGCCGCTTTCTGCCATCCCGTTGAACTGGCCCACGCCTATGCCGCCAATCTCGTGCGTCTGGGTCCGGATTTCTATTTTCTGCCCCTGCTGCGTTCCATTCCTGTTGTCGGCGCTCCCAAGGACCACTCATCCACCTGCGTCTTCGTCCAGGGAGAACCGTTCTACCTGCGGACCGCCTTTCCTGAACTTGAGGGGGAAAAAAGCCTGACCCCCACGCTCTACCTGGCGGACGGAATCATGGCCAACCTGCCGGCGTTTCGGGAAATAGCATCCAATTTGGGCGTGGATCCGGAAGGCGTTGTATCGGCCCTCAATGCGGCGGCTGCCGCCCAGGAAAATTTTTACAAAGATATCAGGGAAATGGGCCGCGAGGCACTGGGCGAATTGCGAAAAGATCCCGATACTTTCGGGGTGGTGCTTTTCGGCCGTCCCTACAACAGCTTCGCATCTGTCGCCAATAAGGGTATTCCCGCCAAGTTCGCCACCCGCGGTTTCAGGATCATTCCTGTGGACATGCTGCCGGCAGACGATGCAGCCGACGAAGTGGTGCCCAACATGTACTGGGCCATGGGCCGGGTGATCATGTCCGGGGCCCGCTGGATCAAAGACGACCCCCAGTTGTTCGGCACCTACATCACCAATTTTTCCTGCGGCCCTGATTCCTTTATCGTCAGCTACTTCCGGGATCTCATGGGCCGCAAGCCATCGCTGACCCTGGAGCTGGACAGCCATACCGCCGATGCCGGGCTGGAGACGCGGATTGAAGCCTTCCTGGATATCGTCCGTTCGTTCCGGCAGCTGCAGCCGGAACGCAAAAGGCAGGCAAAAACATTTATTCCGGCCCGGATGGAGAATCAAGGCGATCGCCCCGGCATCCGGACTTCGGACGGCGGCTGGCTGCCTCTCACCGATAAGCGGGTCAAGATCCTGCTGCCGGCGATGAGCCGATACGGCACCCGGCTGCTGGCCAGATCCTTCAGTCGGGTCGGCGTCCGGGCCGAGACCCTGCCGCCGGCGGACGAACAGGCCCTGAAACTGGGACGCGGCAATTCCAGCTGCAAGGAATGTCTCCCCCTGCAGACCACCATCGGCGCCTTACTGCAATACCTCCGCAACAGGCCCGAAGACGAGGTGGTTGCCTACTACATGCCGAGCGCTCAGGGACCCTGCCGATTCGGACAGTATAATATTTTTTCGTCCCGGGTCATTGCCAGACATCAGTTCCGTGATGTAGCGGTCATGGCGCCAACCTCGGGAAACGGCTATAACCGCCTGGGCGATCGATTCCTGAGGGCTGCCTGGCAGGGGATAATCATCGGCGATCTGTTTGATGAAATGTGGGCCACCGTGCTGGCCGCGGCCGAGGACCGGGAGGCGGGCCTGGCTCTGTTGGACAGGGAGTATCTGAACATCCTGGAAGTGATGCACCGGGGCTGGCCCACTGTGGCTGCACGTTTATCCTCGAGCGCCAAGGCGCTTGCCGGTCTGCGCCTTAAACGCCCATATCATGAAATCCCCAAGATATCGCTGGTGGGCGAAATCTATGTCCGCCATGATCCCATCTCCCTGCAGAGATTGATCGAACGGCTCGCAGATCGTGGCTTTGCGGTACGTACCGCGCCCAATGGTGAATGGATTAAGTATCTCGACTGGCTCGTTAAAAACCGGATAGAAGGCAGATACGATATGGGTTTCCGTATACGGAATGCGGTAAAATCGTACCTGGACCGCCGCATTCGCAAACGGTTGCAACCCTCAGGCCTGTTTTTCTTCGACGGTCATGCCGGGGTGGAACCGGTGACTGAAGCCGGACGCCGCTTTATTTCGCCCCATTTCACGTGCGAGGTAATTCTCACCGTTGGGGCGGCCCTGCATGAAATCCTTCATCCCGCCTGCGGCGTCATTTCCATCGGGCCTTTCGGCTGCATGCCTTCCCGGGTGGCAGAGGCCGTGCTCAACGAAAAATTTACTACCACGGTCAAACGTGAAATTGAGCGGCACAACGGTGGCGCTCTGCCGGCGGATATTGTCAGCCGGGAGCGCAAACTTCCTTTCATGGCCATTGAAACAGACGGCAACCTCTTCCCTCAGCTCATTGAGGCGCGGCTGGAGGCCTTCTGTCTACAGGCCCGCCGGATAAACGAGATAATGCTGGCAGCCCGGTAAAAAATCTCTCCATAACCCTGCCCTCATCACCAGTTTTTAGATTTTTACGAGTTTGTCAGATAATGATATAATAGAAAAGCAGGCATAACGAATCGGACAGAAGGGATAAAACCTGATCTTTCTGTCCGGAGAAACCGGGTATTACCCTGAAGAAAATACATGCTTTCAACCAGATAGGAGGCAACACGATGGCCACCCTAAAGACGATGAATTTTCCAGCTCTTAACCGCCGTGATTTTCTCAGCGCATCCGCAGGCGCAGCGCTTCTGTTTGCCATGAATGGATTCCCCTTCAGCGCCCGAGCGTCCGCTGCCCATGCTTTGCCGCCCCTGCCGTACGGGGAGAACGCGCTTGATCCCGTGATATCGGCTAATACCCTCGCTTTCCACTACGGCAGGCATCACCGGGGATATGTCGACAACCTCAACAAGCTCGTGACCGGGACTGAGTTAGCCGATCTTTCCCTGGAGAAAATCATCGCCGCTACGGCGGGCCAAGCCGAACGGGCTGCCATTTTCAACAATGCGGCCCAGGTGTGGAATCACATTTTTTACTGGAACAGCCTGAAAGCGAACGGCGGCGGTGAGCCGCCCGCCGCGCTGAAGCAGAAGATCGAGGCTTCATTCGGCAGTGTGGACGCCTGCAAAAAGGAACTGGCGGCGGCGGCGACAGCACAGTTCGGCAGCGGCTGGGCCTGGCTGGTGCAGGACGGCGACACCCTCAAGGCGGTTAAAACCGGCAACGCGGACCTGCCTTTGACCATGGGGATGAAACCTCTGCTGACCATCGACGTATGGGAGCATGCCTACTACCTGGATTATCAGAACCGGCGTGCAGACTATGTCAATGGTGTGCTCAACAAGCTGATCAATTGGAATTTCGCTGCGGACAATCTCGGCTCGTAGGTACCTGCCGGCTTCCCGGGCATTGTTGCTGTGATACCGGATCATGCTGTCCGTATCGTGCCCACAGAGGGGATATGCCCGGCTACAACTGTTGCGAAGGGGCCGGTCCGGGATATCGACAGGTTCCGCACCGCCGGCAGAGGGCTTTGGCGCAAAAAAATTCGGGTTTACTCCCAACCAGCTCCGTTTGCGGCTGATGCATGGTTGAAATTCTTAATATATTTGTATGTCTCGCGAAGGTGCTGCCATGTTCATGAGCCTTGATCAGATTCAAGTATACGAGATAATTAAGAATAATCTTCCGCTCGGTTTCTCGGTGGTGGACAGTGAAGGAATCATCATTGATTTTAATAAAACCGCGGAAAAGATCACCGGTTACGCCAAAGATGAAGTCCTGGGAAAATCTCATTACCTGATCCTGCACGGGACTTCGGCAACTGAAGCTTGTCCCCTGCTGCACCTAACAATTCGCCAGCGCAAGGAAGCGGTTGAAACCGAATCATTCATTACCAGCAAAAACGGTGACAGCGTAAACCTTTCGGTCACTACTTTTCCCCTTATTGATGAGAAAGGAACATTTCTGGGCGGAGTTGAACTGTTCCGGGATGTTACCGCCATAAAAAAAATGGAAAGAGAACGGACAAACATTCTCTCAATGTTTGCCCATGATATGAAAAATCCTGTCCTGACTTCGGGCGGACTCATTGCCAGGCTGCTTTCCGGCAAGGCCGGAGACCTTTCCCTCAAGCAGCAGGAATACCTCATGATCATGGAAGGCAACCTGCACAGGGTAGAAAGCCTGATCATGGATTTTCTTGATTTTTCCAGAATTGAAACAAAGGAATATAAGCCTGTTCCCGTATATTTTGATTTGGGAAGCGAAATTCAGAATGCCATTGAGTCGGCGAAAATCGAGGCGGATAAAAAAAGCATCAGCATCAGGTATAATCCGCCTGGAGAACCGGTCATGATTCATGCGGATCCCATGATGCTTAACAGGGTCATTGCGAACCTGTTGGGCAATGCCCTGAAATACACGGATGCAAAAGGATCCGTAACAATAGAACTGGTTGACAGGGAAAAAAATGTTCTCGTTCAGGTAACCGACACGGGCATGGGCATTGCCGAAGAGCATCTGCCCAAAATTTTTGATGCTTTTTTCAGGGTAAGCAGGGATTCCTCCGGCTCAGGACTGGGACTGGCTATTACCAAGACAATCATTGAAGCCCATGGAGGAAGAATCTGGGTCGACAGTTCGAAAGCCGGCACTTCATTTCAGTTTATTCTGCCAAAAAAAAACGAATAATATAACCGGCGCGGAAAGGCGCTTATTCCTTATTCAAGGGTGGTGGAGAGAAAAACTTCCTTTCAATTCCTCGCCGCTTATTTCTTTGCCGACACCTGCTTGGATATAATATTCACGGTATGCATCTGCAAATATTTATCTTACCAGATCTCCCGAACAATGACATGGACCAGCATATTTCACTCCCAACTGCCTGAAGGCAGCAACAATTTCCCGGAGTTCTTCCGGACTGTTACTCTGTAAATGCAAACCTCCAATGGTCAGGAGTACTGCATCAGCATGCAGCAGCTTCTTTGCTGCAATCAGGATCTCTACAATGCCCGGGTGCGCACATCCCGTTATCACGATAATCCCGCGGCCGCTTTGAATGAGTAAGGATTGCTCTTTGAGCTCGACGCCATACTCTCCTGTTGCATACACATTCTCACAGACCATTGTCAACTCATGAACCTCTCTGGTTCTGATGCCGGCGCTTTTCAGTGTATCTTTTATTCGGGCGGGGAATGACCCGGGCAGATAAACGGCAACCGCTGGATTCACTGCCAGCAATCCCTCCAACCCCCCAATATGGTCGCCATGAACATGAGAAAGCACCACTATGTCCACCCCGCCCGGATCTATGCCCAATTTTTTCATATTGGCCAGTAGTACTTTCCCGTCGCCGCCGGTATCAAAAAGAACGTTTTTTTCCATTCCCCTGATGAAGCAGGAAAAACCCCAGCCGGTTGTCAGTCCCCGACCGTACGGATTATTGTCATAGATGATTGTTATCTTGAGATTTTCCTTGTCCAGCATTGATATCTCTCCCGGTTCATTTTTCATAAATTGAAGTTGACAGGTTGCGAACCTTGATCAACTCAATAGAGGTCCTGACCATGAATTCCTCTGTAAAAGGTAATAAATTATTAGTTTATTATTAAAATGAACGTATAATATTATTTATAATTGAGCATAATTGGCTATAAATTGGTCAGTTATTTTTATCAGCAGGAGGAACCAATCATGAAAGAAAAATATCCTCTTATCAAGAAAATACTCATAGGAGTATTACTCTTCATAATAACCATTCTTCATATTACTGCCTCCGAGGACAATATGGCTCTGCATGTCCTGCACCGGGAGCTCTATTTTCTGCCTATTCTCCTGACTTCGTTCTGGTTCGGATTAAATGCCGGCTTTATAATTTCCCTGGTGGTCGGCTTTTTATACTCATCTTACATCCTGGCATTTTCCGTGAGCCACGTCGGTTTGGCCACAGTGATCCCGCAGGTATTTGTTTTTGTGCTGGTCGGCACGGTACTGGGATGGCTGGCAGACAAGGAAAAGGCGCTTGCGAAAAAAAGACTGGAGGATGACAACATCATAGTGCTCGGCAGAGCAGCATCTGCTGTTGCCCATGAGATGAAAGATATCCTCAAAGCCATGAAAACTCTGCTGCTCAAGGCGGGAGGACTCGAGGCAAAGGAATTTTCGCAGGATTTTGAATCCGAAATGTCCAGATTGGACAGAATGATTGACATTCTTTCCTCTTACGCCAGAACCGAAGAAGGGCGGATGTTTTCCCATGATTTAAACAGGATTATTCAAAACCGCATTAACCATTTTGAAAAAGTCGCTGCCGAGAACGGAATCTTTTTTGAGATAAAACTCGATCCTGATGGATGTCCATCATGGATCGATCCCAATAAGATCACCTGGATCCTGGACAAGTTGATAGAAAATGCCATGGAGGTCTCATCCAGCGGCAATAAAATTTATCTCACCTCCAGAAGAGGTGGAGAATTCTGCACCTTATCGGTCAGGGATGAAGGACCGGGAATAAAACCGGAACATCTCGGAAAAATTTTCACACCCTTCTTTACGACAAAACCTAACGGTCAGGGATTGGACCTGGCGGGATGCCGTAAGTCAATCCACGACATGGGCGGGGAGATATCTGTTGCCAGCACTCTCGGGAAAGGTGCTGAATTTACAGTTCTTGTACCAAGAGAGGAGGCCGGAAAATCTCTTGCCCAGGACACCATAAAAGCTGTTCTCCGCGGGCAGAGAGATACTCCGATGTCCAGGGAATAACCGTCTCCGGGATAATTCCCCTGTTTTTTGCATGCCGCATGGGGAAAAATTGACCTGAGTCAAAGAAGTATTTCCTTTTTCTCTCTATTATTAAAGTATAGCTGAATGAAATGAACAGCCGGAAGCAGGTGCATCTTTGTCCAGATGTACGGGCACACCGGCTATTAAGACTCCAGGAGGGTACATCATGAAGACGAAACAAACGCCAGCTCTGGTTGGCGCATGCCTAATTATTGCAGCCGCCTTGCTTTCTCCGGAAACGGTTCGCGCCCATTGCGATACTCTCGACGGCCCGGTGGTGCAGGCAGCCAGGACTGCTCTTGAGTCCGGCAGTATCACGCCTGTCCTTAAATGGGTTCAGGCCGAAGATGAACAGGAAATTCAAAGCGCTTTCTCCAGAACTATGGCAGTACGAAGCAAGGGCGCGGATGCACAGGAACTTGCCGATCTCTATTTTTTTGAAACTCTGGTCCGTATCCACCGCGCCGGCGAGGGCGCCCCGTACACCGGACTGAAATCGGCAGAGACGATAGATCCTGCGGTAGCCCTGGCCGATCAGGCCCTTGAAAACGGCAGTGTGGATAAGCTGACGGGAATCCTGTCCCATGCGATGGATAATGGAATACGAACCCGGTTCCAGCAGACGCTGGAGAGCGGGAAACATGCGAACGACGATGTGGAGGCCGGGCGGGAATTTGTGAAACACTACGTGGTCTTCACCCATTACGTTGAAGGTCTGCACAACCTGATCCAGAAGGGCGGCGGGCATCATGATGCCGGAGAGAAGGGTGCCAAGGAAGAGCATGGCCACTGAAATAAAAGCATCGATGCAGGGATATTAAAAGTTGCGGGTGAATAAGGAGAAACACAGGATGAAAACACCACATAAAACAGATGGTGACGGGCCGTCCGGTCCTTTATCCGAGCAATTCATCATCTCCGATGAGGATATCCATGAGGCCATGAAAGAAATATCCGGCTATCTGGATATCACAGCAGCCGATTTCAAGGAACTGTATGCATATTCATACCGCCATGCCCTGGATCGGCTCATCAATTCCGTACGCGCCGGAGATATCATGACCAGAAACGTTGTCACTGTCGGGTTGAAGACCCCGCTGCAAGAGGTGGCTGACAGGATGGCATCATCAGGTATTACCGGTCTGCCCGTGCTGGATGATGACGGGAAACCCGCAGGAATCATCTCTGAAAGGGATTTTCTCAACCATATGGGTGCGGATATGGCCTCCTTCATGTCAATTGTCGCTGCCTGCCTACGTGGAAAGGGATGCGCCGCCCTGGGGATCCGTAAGGCCCTGGCCGGAGACATCATGAGCAGGCCTGTGATTTCGATCAGGGAAACCACAACGTTGGCCGAAGCTGCTGCCCTGCTTTCCCGGAACAGTATCAACCGGCTGCCGGTCCTGGATGAAAAGGATGAAAAACTACTCGGGATCCTGACCAGGAGTGATCTGGTGCAGGCTCATGTTTTCGGGTGCGGCAGGCAGCAATGAATTATTTTCAGAAAATGAAAGGGGCGGCCAAAAGTCCTCCCGGCCCGGGACTGCAGGAGATTGCCTGGTCATGGCTGGGTGCTTTTCTGGGAATTGCCGCCGTCTCCGTCATTCATTACAATTTTCTGCCGCCGCAAGACATGGTCATGATCATCGGAAGTTTCGGGGCCTCGGCGGTGCTGATTTACGGTGCGGTCAAGAGCCCCCTGGCGCAGCCGCGCAACCTGCTGGGAGGCCATATCCTTTCTGCTGTTATCGGCGTTTTCTGTTACCAGACTTTTCAGGGCGAAATGTGGCTGGCGGCAGGTCTTGCCGTCGCCACCGCCATCGCCGTGATGCACGCCACCAGGACGCTGCATCCCCCGGGCGGCGCCACAGCCCTGATAGCTGTGATAGGGGGAGATAATGTCCATGCCCTCGGCTATTTATATGTCCTTATGCCTGTGGCATTGGGCGCAACAACTATGCTGATTATTGCCCTGCTGATCAACAATATCCCTAAAACCAGAAAATATCCAGAATTCTGGTACTGAACACAACTCCTCCTCAGCAGAAATTCAGCATCACATCAACTTGCCTGGACTTTCCGGTATGCGTATCAAGCAGAGAAGCTGACTCTCCGCCTCAACAGGATGAAGTTTGCCGGTTACTCACTGGCCGTCCTCAACTCGGCTGTTTTGACGACCATATCCACAATGGGCAGGGGCGGAATCTCTTTAAGGCCATAGGTCGCCTCAAGATTCATGTCTTCCGGTACCGCGGCCAGCAGAAGTTCCGCGACCCCCTGGTCGGCCTGACGGTAGCGCAGCCTGGCCTCGATGCTGACTTCATTCACTCCGGCAGGCACGCAAATGCCATAATAAACATCCTTGTATCCTTTTGGCGGGATGGTGTCATGCCTGGAAAACGCTGTCACGATCCAGGGGTCGATGGCGAAATGAAAATCATTGCCCATGCCCTCCGAGTTAAACACCCTGGTATCCTGCACCAGGTGCCCATTATCATCCAGGGTTCCGCTGCTGTAGAGGACATTTCCTGCCGCGTCCCTGGCGGTAAGTTCCAGCCACATCTGCCTGACATTGGTCAGTGACGTGGGCAGGTTGTGTCCGGCACGGATATTTTTCACCCGCACCTTGACTTCGGACAAGCCTTTTTTTCCGTACACAGGCTCAATTTCCAGATCGGCTGCCGACTGCAGGCGATGAACGGCCATCTCATACTTATGCCGCGCATTGGCGGCAAGTGGTTCATCACCTGCTTTTTTGGCGGCCTGTTCCGCTAAAAAGTAAAGCAGGAAGTTGGCGCCGTTAAAATAGTGATGGTATTCTTCCCTGCCAGGTTTTTCCAGGGTATCGGCGGTGCGAAGGAATGTCTCCGAATCCACCATGTGACAGTCCTGGCAGAGAATTTCCCTTTGCGCATACGCTCCATGCTTCCACTCGAGATAAGTGGCTTCAAGGGGAAAATGGGCTTCGTAATGATACACCTGGTGGCAGGAGGCGCACAGTTCCGCCCGCAGGTGGAGGGATGATTTCTCGCATCGATGAAAACCGTCCCCGCATCCCTCAAATGATTCCAGGGGACCGCGCTTGATCAGGACGGGACCGTCCTCGGTATCCACGCCGGGGGTGAGGATAAAAGAGCCGTTTTCCGGTTCGCGTGATGGAGTTTCACAATGCGTCGTGCCGCTGATCGAATGGCATATGTCACAGGAAACCCCGTTCAAAGCCATTGAACTCAGGCCGGCGAGTCCAGGCTTTTTTATTTCGCCGGTGACTACTCCTGCTGCAGAATGACACCCTTCGCATTGTCTTGATATTTCATGACCAACAGCTTTCACAGCCTTGTTCAGCTCCCCCTGATATATCGGATCTTTAAATGCCAGGGCATGAACCGAGCCGGTCCATTCCTCATACTGCTTTTCGTGGCATTCGCCGCACACCTCGGGAGGTGTGAATTCGGCTCCGGATTTATTCCACTGGATAAGCGAGGGATAATAAGGGTACATTTCCCGGTCAACCTGAAAAACCTTCTCCCCTCCGAAAACCGTTCCGGCGGTTGCCAGGGCAAGCACCGTTAATATGGCCATGATCCTGTTCATAGTATTACCTCCTTCTCGTCTTTGCCTGCTGCAAAAGATTATTCCAAACCGTTCTCTCCTCTTTTAATTATACTGCCGCAACAAAAGCAAAACCAATGTAATTTAACCTGCCTCTGCAGAGAAAAAAACAATAATAAATCCGGTTAAATAGTGTCAATCCCGGTTCTGTTGCCTGTATATTTGGTGCTACGATGTAGCTCTTGACTTTGATAGATAATTACGATAGCAATGTATTGTAATCCGTAAGATTTTTCCGTAGCTTGGAACGATGCTTAACATTCACATAGACAATTAAGGGGGTCGTGAGAGCGGTCAGGCGGAATCAAAAAGTCATCGGACCTCCCCTGGTCACTTTGTGGTCATATTCCGATTTCATAAAAATAAGGTTTTCACGAGGAGAAGTGCCCTTTTTTTACTTTACAAATCAAGGAGGTACCATGAAAAGAAAATTCATTGCGGGGCTGGCCTTTTTTGTGCTTGCCTCATTGCTCTCGTTCAGCGCCTATAGCGCTGGAGGACCAAAATCGGAACCGTTGCCGAAAGCGACAACAATAAAGGAGCTTGCAGAACGCTATGATTCGAGCAGTTGTATGGACTGCCATGAGGAAATCTACGCGGAATGGGAAAATTCACTCCATTCCCATTCGATGCTCGGGTCTCCCCGCACGGCACCGACGATAATTACGGCTATTGAGATGGGGCTTAAAAATTTCGAATATTCCGGCGTCAAGAATGATGAAGACATCACCGTCGAGCATCTGATGATCTGCGCCAAATGCCATCTCCCCCAACTGGAGGATGCAACGGATGATGTGGCCCGGGAAATCGTAGCAACCATACGAGCCTGGATGGCGGCATACGGTGATGACGATGAAAAGGCGGCTGAGCTTGAAGCGAAAATAGCCAGCCTCAATATCAGCTGCACCGTATGCCATAACAAATTGGCCCTTATCCATAAATGGGCGGACGGGTATCCGCAGCCCGACACAATCTACGGTGCCCAGGAAGGATCCCATGACGATGAAGTATTCGTTAAGATGGCCGAAGCCCCGGCACTCAGTGAATCAATCTTCTGTGGCCAGTGTCATGGTACCGGGCCGAATTTCGAATTTGAACATCCGTCCCAGTGCGCAACGCTCTACGGCAGCTATCTGTTTTCGTATGTCGCCCATGGCGGCAGCGAAACCTGCCAGGACTGCCATATGAAAAAATCAGGCCTCGGTCATGACATGCAGTCCTACAAGAGCGAAGCGCTGGTGGCAATGGCTTTTGATGTCAAGGTCGAAGGACGTTCGCTTTTCTGGCGCAAGAACAAGGCCGAAGGTGTTCTTCCCATCGGTGTCATCAACGTGGAGCTCTATAACAAGGCGGGGCATGTCCTGCCGGACGGCTGACCGACTCCGAATCGGCTGATCCTGGAAGTGATCGCGAACACAAAAGATGGCAAAGAGATCTACAAAGAACAGAAAATCTATATGCCTTTTCCGGGCAGAATGGGAAGAGGCAAGGAAATGGGAAGGGGCCCCTATGAAAAAAGCGGCCTGCTGCGGGAAACAAGCATTCCGCCGATGGCAAGGGTTCACGAAACATTTGAGATCACCTATCCGTTTGAGGATGTTGCAGGAGGCTCCAGAGAGCTGCTCAATGATGAACTCGATGTGAAAGTAACCTTATGGTATCTTCCTTTCGGAGAGTTTAACGGTACCGAAGTAATCTATTATGAAGAGGAGAAAAATCTAGACCTGAAGACGGAATGGGTCTGGAGATAGATAAACTGTAAAATTATTCGATATTCTCACCTTCACACCGCATGGATGGTGGCCGGAAAATGCTTCTCCGAAGCGCCCCCATCTCCATGCGGTTTTTTTTTGCGGCGACAGCATGGCTCCCGCCCATTGCCGGACTGCACAGAAATCAGCATTTATGCTTCCGTGTACGAAAGACTGTGAAAAAGATGTACCATCCAGACAATAGCGACAATCGGTGCAAACAGGTTGACAACCGGAACAAGAGTCAACAGGGTGAGCACCAGACCGCTGCCGTAAATCATCCCCCGGTTCCTTCGTCCTACTTCCCTGGCTTTCGGCTTGCCAAGATGATATCCTGCGGCGCTTTCAAAAAATTCCCGGCCAAGCAGGTAGCTGTTTAAGGCAATGGAGAGAAAAAAACCGATTCCTACCAGGTAAAAGGGCAAGATCAATATATTGAGTACCAGCGCCTTGAAGGTAAAGCGGAGATCATGCAGCAGATCCGGCCAGAACTGCGGTTCCTCCTTTCTGGTTTTATCAGGATAATCAGCCTGTTCCACCTTATGAATTGTTATCTCCTGAAATGCGCCCGAAATTAAAATGACAAGAACGGGCAGCATAAACCAGCCGCCAATACCCAGCACAATCCCGACAATCCAGTTGATTGCTGCATCAAGCCAGCCTCTCTCCAGGGACACAATGTTTGCGGTCAGCCAAGTCATTCCACCAACCAGCATGACTATGATAATCATTGCCAGCAGAGCGCAGAGGATCATAAGACCGGCCAGTTGTCTTTGGGCAAGGGAATGAAGCGTTTTTCCTGCCAATTCCGGAATAGAAACCACGGTAAACTCCTGTTAATCTCGCTGCCGTCCCATAATACACCGCCTGCTGAATAATGTGAAGAATCGATGCATTCTGGGTTCAGGAATCATCGCTGCGTCTATGCCGGACACTTTAACCTGGTTTTATAATGCCCCGAAATACGCTCTATCGATGATGTTGTTTTTTTTTCGATTGTCCGGAAAATTGATGCCCCGGGGGAATGGGCTTGTATTTTTACCGGAAAAAGAGATAAAGTAAAATAATTGATATGAAAAATCCCGGGCGCAGCCTGTTTTTTTATGCGCCATGAGAATGCAAATTCTTATCACCTTCCCGCCTCACCTATCTTTGAGGGCATTTCATTGGTCGAGCGCCGGTTTCGCGACATGAGTCTCAGGTGGAAACTTCTGATTCCATTTCTGTTTCTAGCCCTGATCGGAGCAATTTCCCTGTTTATCGTTTCCTACCGCTTTGAAAATTCATTGATCCATGTGAACGAAGAAAAACAGCTCCGCAATCAGTACCGGATTTTTCTCAATACTATCGGATTCAAAAAAAACATGGCAATGAGCCTGGCCAGCCTGACAGCTAAAAATCCTGAGGTTGCCAGGACCTTTGCCGCCAGGGACAGGCAGCAGCTCCTCACACTGCTGCAGCCCGGCTACCGGATACTGAACGAATTCTACGGGGTCGAACAGTTTCATTTTCATGTGCCGCCTGCCACTTCGTTTCTGCGTCTTCATGCTCCGGAACAGTACGGGGATGAAATGGTATCGTTCAGACCGACTATTGTCCAGGCTTTGAAAACAGACAAAGGTGTCAGCGGTATTGAAGCTGGAGTTTTCGGCATGAGTATCCGTGGTGTTGCACCCGTTTTTTACGAAGCCAAGCTGATCGGTACGGTTGAAGTCGGTCTTTCAATGGCAGAGTCTTTTCTGCAGGAATTTAAAGATAATTACGGTTCGGAACTCGTTGTCTACGTGGCCGATGAATCAGAAGGAAAGAAATCAAAGGTGTTTGCCGCTACCCGCAGCGCGGCGTTCCTCCCCCCGGACCAGTTCGAACGAAGTTATCTGCAGGGGGAAGTGGTGCTGCAGAAAACCAGGCTGGATAATCTCAGCACGGCCATCATTACCGGACCGGTGACAGATTTTACCGGCCGGATAATTGCCGTTGTCGAAATAAGTGTGGACCGAAGCCTGACCCTGGCCCTGCTCAAGAAGTATGCCTCTATCGCTGTCACTATCGGCCTTGTCGGGTTTGGTGTTTCTGTTGTCTTTATCTATTGCATAGCCGTCCTGTATACCCGTCGTATCGAACGGGTAGTGGAATCGGCTGAACAGATTGCCGGCGGACGCCGCGATACCGGTATTGCATTGAAAAGCCGGGATGAACTGGGCATGATGGCAACAGCGATCAATCGCATGTTGTTATCCCTGGAGCAATCAAAAGAGCGCCTCAGGAACTATGCCGAGAATCTGGAAGTAATGGTTGAGGAGCGCACCAGGAGCCTGCTTGAAACCGAGCAGACCTATCGCACCCTGGTAGAGCATGTGCCGCTGATTGTCTACATGATCTCGCCCGAAGGAACCCTGGTGCTGCTCAATTGTGCGGTAGAGAAAATGATCGGTTTGCCCGCGGAGATGTTGAACGGCAGTCATGACATCTGGACCAGCCACATCCATGCGGACGACAGGGTACAGGTAGCTGTGCAGCGCGAGAAGTGTTTGCGCAGCGGCAAGGATTTTACTGCCGAATACCGGATGCTGCACAGAGACGGCCATACCGTCTATTGTCAGGATCATGCAGTGGCGATTGTCGACGCTGAGGGCGTTTTTGTGGGTATGGACGGCATTGTCATCGATGTGACGGCCACCAGGGAACTGCAAGGCAAGGTCCTGCAGGCCGAAGAACTGAAAACCCTGGGACAGATTTCATCCTGCCTGGCGCATGAGCTCCGCAATCCGCTGACTTCCATAGGAGGTTTGACCCGGCTGTTGCGCAAATCGTTTGAGGAAGAGGATCCTCGCAGCCAGAAAAGCGAACTTATTGTCGAGCAGGTCGAAAAGCTTGAGAAAATATTGAAAATGATGCTGGCTTATATCGGTCCCCAAACCATCAACCTGGTGCCCAATGATTTGAACATGGTTGTCTCCGGCGTGATCGAAAAACTTGAAACAGGGTTCAGCGACTGGGATTTTTCCGTGAAGAAATCGCTGGATGACTCGCTCAAGCCGATCAGGATCGACCGTGATCTGTTTTCCAAGGTGCTCATGAACCTGATTGAAAACGCTCTGCATCGCATGGGCCAGAAGGGTGAGATCAGGGTCGGCACCAGAAAAAAAGGAGACCATACCCGGCTGACCCTTGCCTATAGAGTACCGCATATCTCAAATGCAGATATCGAGAGCTTCTTCTTTCCTTTTGCCGTTGCCTATCCATTTGCCGGCGGCGGAACCGATAAGGATATTATGGACCTGCCCATGTGCAAGATCATTATTCATAAACACGGAGGCCTTATCGATGTCGCCAAAGAGGATGAAGACTTTATTAAAATTGCCATAGATCTGCCGGGAGGATAGATACATGCCCGGCGGCTTCTTCCGGCACGGTAAGATATGGAAAACCGTCTTTGGCACAGACTATAAAAGCTGCCGGCGCTGCTCCTTTTTATATTTCCGCATATACAGCATCCCTGCCCAGTTCGCTGCAGAGGGTGTTGACCTCCTTTTTTAATTCAACTATCCGTTTATTCGGGTTGACCAGGAGTTCATCGAACTCCTCAAGTTTCTTTACCGTTTCATCGAGTTGGTCCATAAGGCGGGAGTTCTTCAGGGCAATAGCGGCAATCTTGCCGAAGGCTGTCGCCAGGGTCGCGTCTTCTTCAGTGAAATCCTCCTGTTTGTTGGCGTGTCCCAGGATACCGACTGTCCTGCCCTCAATGTTGAGGGGATAAAACATGACATTGGCAAGGGGCACATGACCGGGCGGCAGATATCCGGTCCATTCAGAATTCATGAAATCATTGTCGCAGACAGTCCTGCCGCTGCGATATGATTCGGCTCGCAGGCCCCTGATCGGCATGGGGAGACCGGGGTCGACAGTACAAGGCAAACAGCCGGCCTCTAAAAAGAGAATCTCATTTTCTTCTCCTGAATCACTTAGAAGAGCGACATAGCCGGAAGTTGCTCCTGTCATTCGACACGCTTCATTAAAAATGATCTGGGCGGAAAGCTCAAAATTGGTGTAAAAGGATGGCCTGGGCAGCAGTCCACCGCGAATAGAATTCTCTGGCGGTAAACATCTCCACTAATTTTGTTTCAATCATCTGCGGAGGCGCTTTTTGTCCACTCATTTGCTTTCCCGTTAATACTTCTGGAATTGAGCTTTTTGCTGAAGTGCTTTCCCTTTTGACCTCCAATGGCATGCAAGCCTTCAGCAGGGACCGACAAGTCGCAATGCCTCATATCGCCGTTTCCCCCGGATACAGAGATGATCATTCCGCGGGAGGGGAAGAGTTGAACACGCCGTAATTGTACGCTCCGCCGACAGCAAGAGGAGTTACCTCGGTCATGGTCGGAGAGGATGATACGTTGTACACGCCGTAATTGTAACTACCGCCGGACGCGGACAAGGTTACATCCTGAAGGACCGGCGAACAGCCGTTATTATAGAGGGCGATCGAGACAGCTCCGCCCCCGGTATTCTCAATGGTCAGATCACGCAGGGTGGCATTGTCGGCCCCGGAAACAAGCGCCGAGGAGGCATCATATGCAACGGTACTGATTGCACCGGTCAGGGTTGTAACATCCCTTCCCGATCCGGCGATAGTCACAAAGGGCTTCATGACCAGAGTGCGGGTGAGTGTATAGATTCCGGGGCCGATCAACACCAGGTACGGATTCGCAGCATCGGCATCGGTAATGGAACTGACCGCGGCAACAGGGTCGGTGAATTCACTGCCCTCGGTTGAAACTGCGACGACCTCCACCAGTTTCTTTTTTGCCGAGTCAATTGGTATAACAACCACCTCCTCAGCCGCAGCTGTATGAGATAGCAACAGAATGCATCCAAGAACCGCTAAAAATTGCATGAAGTTTTTCACCATATCCCCTCCTGATAGATGATGGGCAAATAGAAAGCAGCAAAGACAACCCGGCCATCTTATACAGACCGAAGCGTACCGTCTGCGGAACAGCAAGATTGGATTTCTCGGATTTTTGTTATTCAGCCCTTGTATTTAATTATATGATATGTATCAAACGGAAGTCAAACAGGATGGATATAGGTACAGAATTTAAACTTTATTTATAAGTATCCGTAAAAAAATCAGCATTCCTATGAAATAATGACATTGAGTGTCACAAGGCTGACCACGACATACCTGGCAAACTTGCCGGAGAAAACCAGCACCAGAAACTTCAAGAATCCCACTTTTAATATCCCCCCGGCCAGACAGAGCGGGTCGCCGACAACCGGCAGCCAGGAAAGCAGCAGCGACCAGGAACCGTAGCGGGTGTAGAAACGCTCCGCTCTCTGCCGCTCCTGCCCGCTTATCCGGAAAACCCGGCTGATAACAAAGGGAGCGCCCCACAAGCCGATCCAGTACGTTGTGCAGGCCCCGAGGGTATTGCCCAAAGTTGCAGCCGCCACTGAAAGGACCGGATCATGCCCTTTCAGCAGCAGTGCAATCAGCAGCCATTCCGAACCCAGCGGGACAAGAGTCGACGCCAGAAAGCTCAGGCAGAACAGCGCCAACAGTCCGTGGCTGACAAGAAATTCCTCCATAGGACAAGGATGATCCGATCTTATAACTGTCTTTCGATTTTTCGAACTTTGATAACTTTATCAACTAATTGGTCAGCGACCGGACCGGCGCCGGAATCCGTCCACCTCTTCGCACAAAATCATCGGCAGAAACCCTACTCACCGCCATTACCGGCGCTTCGCCGAGAAGGCCGCCAAAATGAACAAAATCTCCCACATCCTTGCCCGGGGCCGGGATTATGCGTACTGCCGTGGTCTTGTTGTTGGCGCAGCCGATAGCCATCTCATCGGCAATAATTGCCGCCAGTGTTTCGGCGCTGGTCGCACCCGGAATGGCAATCATATCCAGGCCGACGGAACACACACTGGTCATGGCCTCCAGTTTTTCAATAGTTATGGCCCCGGCTTTGGCCGCCCTGATCATGGATGCATCCTCGCTCACCGGGATGAAGGCGCCGGAAAGGCCCCCGACCGAGGAGGAAGCAAACAGGCCGCCTTTTTTCACCGCGTCGTTCAGCATCATCAGTGCGGCGGTGGAACCGGGCGCACCGGGCATGGCAAGGCCCATGATTTCGAGTATCTGCCCCACCGAGTCCCCTTCGGCCGGAGTCGGGGCAAGCGAAAGGTCAAGGTTACCGAATGAAACCCCGAGCTCATCGGCCATCGCCTTGCCGACAAGCTCGCCGGCACGGGTGATTTTAAAAGCGGTTTTTTTAATTGCCTCGGCCACCCGGCCAAGGTCGGCATCAGGCCCCAGCTTCTGCAACGCGCGGCGGACGGCCCCGGGGCCGCTTACTCCTACCAGGATGGCGCTTTCGCTTTCACCTGCCCCGAAGAATGCCCCGGCCATGAATGGATTGTCCTCAACCGGGTTGGCAAAAAGAACAAGCTTGGCGCAGCCGATTCCGTCCTGATCGGCTGTGCGCCCGGCGGTTTCCTTCATAACCCGGCTCATGGTGAAGCAGCCGTCCATGTTGATCCCTGATTTGGTGGAAGCCAGGACCACGGATGCACAGAAACGCCCGGTGGAGGACAATACTTCCGGCATTGCTTCGATCAGGGCCCGATCGATCCCTGTCTCCCCCTTGTTGATCATTGCAGTGTAGCCGCCGATAAAGTCGACGCCCAGCTCTGCGGCCGCCTTATCCACCGCATTGGCAACTTCCATAAAAGCAGCCGGATCGGCAACCGGGACAACCAGCGACAAAGGCGTGAGGCTGATGCGTTTATTGATAATCGGCAATCCGTACTCGTCGGCAACAAATCCGGTCTTTTCGCTCAGTTTTTCTCCTATGGTCAGGATCTTCTCCCGCACCTTGCGGGCGCAGGCCGCCGGGTCCGGATCAGAACAGTCAAACAGGGAAATACCCAGGGTCACTGTCCTGATGTCAAGTTTGTCCTCGGCAATCATGCCGACGGTTTCAAGTATTTCTTCGCTGGAAAATTTCATAATTATCCTTGTTTAAGGAGTTTCCTGTCCGGATTCAGGATTATACCCTGTGCATGTACTGGAACACTTCCGAATCTTGAACTGTGACCTTAAGCGACAATCCTTCCACCGACTGCTTGAGCCGTGCAGTGATTTCCGGGAGCGAGTAGGTGCATTGAATCCTGTCCGCCAGCAGCGTCATGGCAAAAAGCTCGCCGCCGAGAATGGTCTGATTGATGTCGATGATGTTGATGTTCTGTGCCGCCAGGCTCGTGGCAATTTTGGCTACGATGCCCACCTCGTCCCGGCCGATGACAGTGACAATGATATGCTTTTTTTTCTTTTCCATTACTTATCCTGATTGGATTAACTTGCTGTTATTATGGACTGTATATCACCATTTCCTGATGATCGCACGGAATGTTCAAGATTTAAATACTGTCGATTATGTATGGCATTACATACAATTGAATTAACCGCCGACATGAAAGCTTAACCATTCTTATGCATATTAACCAGTATACAATGTGTATGGAAAAGCATACATGTTGAAAACATTTTATACTTTTATATGCCATTGCCTTCAGGACCATTCTTCAAAATAGACTCCGGTAACCGTGAATTGCCGGGCAGATGGTCCATATATCCTCTTGCAGCCGTTCCCCTTGCGTTAGAATGTGCGGGCAGTGGCAGCCGGCTTTAACAAGAACCCGATCCACGAATTGTGCAATGACATCCACTGGCTCAAACCGCATCAATCCTAGTAAAAATAAGTACTTACGGATATTTAGCATTGAGCTTCGATTCGTCTGATGTTTGGCATGCTCTTTGCTTTAAGATCAAACAACTTCACGAATGATGATCAAAATACCACTGTGGCACAAACGACAGTAGGCAAAGGCATATATATCTTTGCTCTTACTTCGGTATCCGTACATTTATCAAGGAGGATTAAAAAATGATGAAGCGAATCACTGTCAAAAACCGCAAAGTACTTTTCGGCATTATTTTCGCCGGAGCCGTTACAATGATGACCGCTCCCGTTTTTGCCGAGCCCGGCCTTGAAGCACAGGAGCAGGGAGCGGCCCAGGAGAGCACTCAGCAGGATCAGGCCGCAATGGATTTTGATGAGCAAACCCTGGAGAAGTATGCAGCGGCCCAAGTCCAACTGGAAGTCATTCAGAATGACTTTATGGAGAAACTGCAGGAGGCCCAGGATCAGGAAAAACTTATGGAACTCCACCGGGATAAGAATAATAAAATGGCAAAGGTGGTGCAAGGCGAAGGTCTCGATGTTGAAACCTACAATACCATTGCCAGCCAGATTATGGTTGACACGCAATTAAAAAACAAGGTTGAGCTGCAGAAGATAAAACTCCTGCAGGTAAATAATTAATAAAATCTGTTGACTCCCGCCACAGGAGTCCGGATTGTTTTGGCTTTGATCCATCCTGGCTGATGGATAAGGTGATGGACCCCGGTAAAGGTCCATCACCTGTTCTTTTAGCGAGCGAGGTCCTTTAACGGCTCGTTATTGGCCTAGTCCGGTTCATCCTTCTTTCCCTGCAAACGTTTCTTGAGATCGGCGAAAGGGCTGTGCGTTATGGGTTTCTGTTTTTCCCTGTCCGGATCATGACTGGGCAGCCATTCGGCATCCAGGTCGCGTGAATGCTCATTATCATGACAGTAGAGGCATAACAGTTCCCAGTTACTGCCGTCGGGTGGATTGTTTTTGTAATTGTGGTCTTTGTGATGAACTGTCAATTCACGCAGATTTTTCCCGGAAAAATCACGGCCGCATTTTGCACAGACCCACGGAAGTATTTTCAGCGCTTGGTTTCGATAATCTGCTTTTTTCATGATTCTTCTTCAGTTTGTGAAAATGAAGAAGGAAAACAGCCTGCCCCTTTTCCACTCCTCTTATACTGTCTTCGTAAACAAAATAACAAGCAGGCTCAGTACCGGTTCAACATATGCTGCCAGCAACCCGAAATACCTTCGATCATCATAATGCCTATTCAGAAAAGACCGGTTTTAATTGTTACCGGTTTCAGGTTGGCCGTGGCCTTGATCATGAACAGCAACAGGCAGCCAAACGGATGGTGGGCGATACTGGGATTGAACCAGTGACCCCTGCCGTGTGAAGGCAGTGCTCTCCCGCTGAGCTAATCGCCCATCCTAACTGACAGCTAATTATAGAGCATTCCGCAACAGTCGTCAATCTGTTGCCAGAAGATCCTGCCGACCACAGATGCCAATTATTTGCAGTTGATTGCCGCCTGGCCCCCGGATTGCCAGCGAACAGAAACCACTAAGTGATGATGCAAAATGCAACATCATGTTCGCTTTCTGTAACATACATGCAACATGTCGTTTTTATGATATTTTTTTCATTCAACAAAAATAGTGTTGCATTTTGCATCATTTGCATTTCATTCCATTGCCGCCAAAAATAAGGAAAAGTTCTTTTAAAACATCATGTTATGGTCATGTTCGATTATGGTACGCTGATTGCAATCTTTAGGGGTAACTTCAAACGAAATCCGTAAATTGCGGAAGGAAATTTACCTATGACCACAAAAACCGGAAAAAAAATTAATGCCTGGGATCGTATCATGATGGCTATAACTTTTGCCGAGGCTGATGAGAGCAAGACAGTAAGGGAACTGCATGGTGCGGAAGAAACCGGAAAATATTCTGCCGCGAACCGGAAGAACGAGTTTGAAAACGGCAACGACCGCGTCCTCAGTACCTGCGCGGAGATCCGATAGCCTGTTTTTCTTCAACAAAGAAAAAAAATACAACCATTGAAATGATCAAGGGAAATAAAATGAGGTTTTTCAGTATATTCAAAAGGAAAAAGAATGTGCACAACGTTCGTGTTTCCGAACACAAACAGAATATCTTTAATGATGCCGCGGCTGCTGTCGCCTTTTCCGATGCGGGAGAGTATGAGACAGCCCGCAGCATAATCGACAGAAACAAGGGAAGGCGGACGATCCTGGTATTCGCGAATGGCGACAGCTTTTCCGAGAACCTGAATGATTACGCACTGGAAATGGCCAAGCGCCTGGACTATGAACTCCTGGCCCTGCATGTAACAGAAGCGCCTCTTGCATTGTCAGACGAAAAGAGAGAAACAGCAATGTCCGCATTCAGAGAATCGTGCCTGAAAAATGTTAAAACCCTGGGTCAAAGAGCGGATAAGATCGGCGTTTCATTTAATCATGTCATTGAGTGCGGAAATCCAGATAGCGTTGTTGCGAAACTTCATGCCCGGTATCCGGGTATGCGTTATGTTCTTACCGAACCCGCTCCCGGTATCGTCAGAAGTGATGCCGGGCGGACGGAAATACCTGTCTTTGATCTCGGAAGTTACCAACCTTCCGCAGCTTGAGGGGACAGAGCTGCAAGAAAGAACCTGCCTTCGTACTTTTTTGGGAGACTCATCCAATTTAATTAACCCGCATTATTCGTGATAAGGCGGGAGTGTCGGGATATGAGGGGCGACAAAAAAACGCTGCATATCTTACCGTATGTTGTGGAATGTTTTCACGCGCAAAGACATTATGCTTTCAGCATTCCATAGCAGATTGCCTATGAAATAATGCCGGTTAATATGTGCGGCACCGCACATAAGACACCGGTCATTTTTTCCGGCCTTGCCCTCCCCCTGGCAGATATAACATTTTTATAATCGGCACCAAAGAGAGGAAAATGACACCTGAAATCTTACTTGTTCTTGGCGTTCTCTGCATTGCCGTCCTGCTGTTTATTTTCGAATGGGTAAGGGTGGATGTAGTCGGCATTATCATGATGGTGGCCCTGCCGCTCCTCGGCCTTGTAACTCCCCAGGAAGCCATCAGCGGTCTATCGAGCAACGCCGTTGTTTCCATTATTGCGGTAATCATCATCGGTGCAGGTCTTGATAAAACCGGGGCGATGAACTCCCTGGCGCGCATTATCCTCAAATTCGCCGGCAAGAGTGAAAGTCGGATTATAATTTTCATCTCCTCGACCGTTGCCTTTATTTCAAGTTTTATGCAGAACATCGGCGCTGCCGCCTTGTTCATGCCGGCGGCACGACGCATCGGCAGACAAACCGGTATCCCGGTTTCAAAAATCCTTATCCCCATGGGATTCTGCGCAATTATTGGCGGCTGTTTAACCCTCATCGGCTCAAGCCCTTTGATCCTGATGAATGATGTCATGAAGATCTACGATCCTGACGTGGAACCTTTCGGTCTTTTTGCAGTCACGCCAATCGGCGCTGCCCTGGTTGTCGCTGCCCTGGCGTACTTTATTGTCCTGGGCCGCTTTGTCCTGCCGCGCGGCGAGGGGGAAGAAAGCGGCGGCCCCATGTCGATGATCCTGGAAAATACCTATCGTGACATGGGAACACTCTTTGAACTCCGTGTACCTGACACGTTCAGCGGTCCGAAATCGCTGGCGGATCTGTCCATACGCCCCCATTATTTTACAACTGTCATTGCTGTATCGCAGAATAAGAGTAAACAGAAACTCTTTGCCCCGAAAAGAGATACGGTCATTGCCCCGGGTGACGACATTGCGGTGGTCGGTACGGGGGAAATGGTCGAAAGGATGGCAGAGAACCTGGGCCTGCTCCTCAAAGATGAGCTGGTCAGTTTTGCCGAGGACCTTTCCCCGAACAATGCCGGCATGATTGAGGCCATTATCACTCCCCGGTCGGAGCTTGCCAGGAAGACCATGCGGGGCTTTGAATTCCGTAAACGGTATCAGGTGAATCCCATGGCGATTTTTCGAGGAAACAAAGTTTTCGTTGCCGGCATATCTGATATTATCCTCCAGCCCGGAGATGCACTGCTTCTCCAGGGACGCTGGGAAAAATTTCATATGTTGAAGGATAAACCGGACCTGGTGTTTACCGAAGAGGTTCAGGGTGAAATAATCAAAACTGAAAAAATGAAGGTAGCTGTGGGATGCCTGCTGGTTTCCTTGATTCTGATTCTCGGTTTCCACGTCCAGCTTTCAATCGCCCTGCTCACGGGCGCGCTGGGCATGATTCTAAGCGGTGTCATGACCATAGATGAGGCGTACAAATCAGTGGACTGGATGACGGTTTTTTTGCTGGGCGGTCTCATTCCCCTGGGAATAGCCTTTGAGAATACAGGTGCCGCCCGATTCATTGCCGATACCATTATGGGCTCAATCGGCACGGTTCCGCCCATTGTGCTGCTCACAGTTATCGGACTCCTGACCTCTTTTTTTACCCTGGTTGCCTCAAATGTCGGGGCAACGGTTCTCATGGTTCCCCTTTCCATGAACATGGCTGTTTCCGCAGGTGCTGATCCGCGTATGGCCGCACTGGTCGTTGCTGTTGCCTGCTCCAATACCTTTATTCTGCCGACCCACCAGGTGAATGCACTTATCATGCGGCCGGGAGGGTATAAAACCATTGACTACTTCAGGGCGGGATCAGGTATGACAATCCTGTTCCTGGTTGTCATGATGGTCATGATCTATTTTTTCTACGGTGTGGCGGCCCGATAGAACAGGTATACTTCCCTTTTATTTATTTTTCTCTCCAGGGACAGGGAACGGACCATGCAAAAACTGTTTCAGGAAGCATCCGTCATGCCCCCACTGCTCTCATAAGCAGGCATTTTTGAAGTTCGCTTGCACATTATCCTTAAATCATATCCCCTCTTGGTTGTTGGCGCTAAAAAAGATACAATTCAAAAGAGCATCCAACCACTAGCCGGAACTGCCCGGAAATTCATTTAGGGAAAAAGCAGACGCCAGAATCCCCTGTTGGGATTTTTTATGTTACCATCTGCTTTTATAAGGATCTGGATATAAAACGAGGGAAAAACGGGGATGAAAAAAAGGATTCGCAAACAGGTTAGCAGGGCTGCCGGACCCGGTGATAAAACCGGGCTGCCCCCCGGGACACCGGTTTTCGTCGGGGAGCGTAAACAGGATGAAACCCGGATCGAAATCCTGCATTATGCCGAAGATCACCTTGAAGAGATCCACGACGCCGGCCTCGATGACTGCAGGCGGCTGAAGGATGGAGCCGGCATTACCTGGATCAATGTCAACGGCATCCATGACGTCGGGCTGATAGAATCCCTGGGCAAACTGTTCGGCCTGCATCCCCTGACCATGGAAGATATCGTCAACACTACACAGCGTCCCAAGGCGGAATCGTATGAAACCTATATTTTCCTTGTCTTCAAAATGATAACTTACAATGACGCGCAAAACGATGTCGAAATTGAGAATATCAGCCTCATTCTCGGCAAAGGCTATGTCATTTCATTCCAGGAGCGTGAAGGGGATGTGTTTGAGGTGGTGCGGCAGCGGGTCCGTTCTGCCAGGGGACTCCTCCGCAGCGCCGGATCGGATTACCTGGCATACGCCCTTATGGACAGGGTGGTGGACGCCTATTTTGTAGCCCTGGAGAAAATAGGGGAATATATCGAAGGAATTGATGCCGAGATCATTTTGGCGCCGGATACGGGGCATATGCATGAAGTTCATCGTTTGAAACGGGAAATCCTGTTCCTGCGAAAATCCGTATGGCCCATGCGTGAGGAAATCGCGGCCCTGGAAAAATTCGAATCCCTCCTGATCAATACCTCAACCCGGGTATATCTGCGGGATCTTTATGATCACACGATCCAGATTATAGAACTGGTGGAGACTTTTCGAGATATTCTCGGCGGCATGCACGACACATTTTTGTCCAGCGTCAGCAATCGGATGAATGAGGTGATGAAGGTCTTGACCATCATTGCCACCATTTTCATTCCCCTCACCTTTATCGCCGGTGTGTATGGTATGAATTTCGAAAATATGCCCGAGTTGAAGTGGTCCTGGGGCTATTATCTGATCTGGGGAATAATGATAGCCATAGGAGTGGGCATGTTTGTGTATTTTAAAAGACGAAGATGGTTTTGAAGGATACGTTGACGAACAGAGCATAAGATTGATATTCTGGCATGGTCCGGCGGTCCGGTTTCAAATTTAAGATTTTGACTCAAAACTTACAAAAATTGTGCTGACCAGCACCAAAACGGAGCAGGTATGAAAAAAATTATTGCAGGTGTTGTGGTGATTCTCATTATGGCGGGAATCTTTGCACCATTTGTCAACGGACTGGTGCTGGAGAAAATGATCAGCCGGGCTGAAAATGATCTGAATCAGATGTATGCGGATACCGGCTCCGGTGTCACTGTCGAGGTTCTGAACTATGACAGAGGTTTCTCTTCCACAAAAATTGAATGGCGGCTTAAACTTGGAAACCTTGCCGCCATATACGGGTTTGACGAAATCCTGCTTGTGGACCGGGCAAAGCATGGATTGACCGGCGTGGTATCAAGAACCAGCCTGGAGAAGAATCAATGGTTCATGGATTTGCTAAACGACAGCCTTGCCGGAAAAAATCCCCTGCATATTTCGACACGTTATACATTCACCGGGAATATTGTATCGACCATTGACCTTGATGCTTTTTCACTTCTGGCGGAAAACGAAACCGTTGATTTTCGGCCCGCCAGAATAGTCACTGAATTTAATGAAGGATTTAATCATTTGCTGAGCAAGGCAACCTGGGAAGGACTTTCTATGGGAAACAAAGCCAGAATAGACGGTTTTTCATTCGAATCCGATCTGGAGAAAATTTCCACTTATATCTGGGAAGGTGTAATTGAATACAGCATTGATAACATCCGGATTGACGACCGGGAACAGAATTTGGAACTCACAAAGTTCAAAGGTGATTACTTCCTGGATTTTGACCGGGAGCAAAGCAAATTGTTCATAGGCGGTGAAGTCGGGTTTGCCGACTATGCCTCCGGCGGCGAAAAAATTAATGATGCCTTTATCAGGATTGATGTAAACAACCTGGATGCCCGGGGGTACGAAGAATTCATGGAGCTCTACACCGGCATGGTACAATCTGCTTTGGATTATATGGGTGCAGCCAGGGAAGATTCCGGAAAAACTGAAAAGGCCGTCAAAGATCACATGATCACCGCAGGTTTTCAAATGATTGCAGCATACGAGAAATTCTTAAAAACCGGATTGGAGATTAAAATATCAGACCTGCAGGCACAACTTCCCCAGGGAAAAATTAACGGCCGCCTGGAACTGAAACTGAACCGGGACATTACCTTTGCACAATTGGCTCTTATCGCAACACAGCCCGGCCTGGCATTTGAAATTTTATCCCTGCAATCCGACTTCAGCTTTCCCGCGCAACTTGCCGGGGATGACCGCAGGCTTGTTTCACCCGTCTACCCTGGAATGCAGATCGGTCTTTTTACGGTCGACGGGGAAAACCTGGTGCATAGGGCGCAAATCGAAAACGGAAAACTCTTTTTAAACGGACAGGAGGTGATTTTATAATCACCTTTTTCACAGCTGGTTGCCAGACAGCCCTTTTAAAAAAATGAACGCCTTCGAATGAATCAAGCATGCACGAATTTGATCACCGCTATATTAAATTCCTGTTTTTCATAATTTTTCCTCTTTGCTGGCTGCCGGGATGCCCGGGTGAAGCCGGGCTCATACCAGCCAGATTCTCCTGTGTCATCATCAGCAGCTATCCTCATGATGCAGCTGCTTTCACCCAGGGACTTGCCTGGGACGAGGGCAGTGTCTATGAAGGGACGGGGCTGCACGGCAGGTCTTCCCTGCGCCTGGTGAACCTGCGGACCGGGGAAATTGAAAAAAGGATCGATTACGGGAACCGGATTTTTGCCGAAGGCATCACCATCTTTGAAGATAAGATATATCAGCTGACCTGGCACAACAACATTGTCTTTGCCTATGACAAGAAAAACTTCTCCCTCGTCAGCACATGGAGGTTTCCGGGAGAAGGTTGGGGAATAACGCATGACAACCGGAATCTTATCGTCAGTGACGGCAGTGCCACTCTTTATTTTCTCGATCCGGAAACCATGGCCGAAAAGCGGAGAATAACCGTTCTGGACCATTCCGGCCCCATCCACCATCTTAATGAACTTGAGTACATCAAAAACAGAATCTATGCCAATATCTGGGAATCCGACGAAATTGCAATTATTCATCCGGACAGCGGCCGGGTTGAAGGATGGATCGACCTTTCCGGTTTGCGGGACCGGCTGCCGGATGAACATGGACAGCCGAATGTCCTCAACGGCATCATGTATGCGCCTGAAGAAGACAGATTGTTTGTGACCGGCAAACTCTGGCCGTTATTGTTTGAAATTAAATTGATACCGGCAACCGATGGCGGGAATTAAAGAGCTGCCGGGACATGGACCTCCATCACGCTGATCTGTTCGGACGGTTCGGAGGTCAAAATAGACCAGATAAAAGCAGCCGGCAGCATACACATTCTCTACGATTTTGTTCAGGATGCTGGCGGATCTTTATAAATGGTACCTGTTCCTGTCCACAAACGGTTGTCACCATAATTCGGTACAATATCCTTCATGCTCCAATTATTGCCTGTTCAGATCCTATCCGGGTTTGCTGCCCCGGCCCATTTGATGCAATCCATCTTTTGCCGGCAAAATTGAACAGCAAGGGTTTGCAATAATAGAGCAGGATACATATTTTACTCATCGGAAAAAACTGGGATCAAAAAAAGGCGCAAAAAAAAATGACATGGATGAGAATTGATCGCATGTTTACGGAAATTTTCCCGGCTGCGTTAATCAGGTAAACAATGAAATTAATAAAATGCTTATTGATCGGCATCTGCACCTTATCCCTTCCAACCCTTGTCAGGGCTGAAGCGGGATGGACGGATTATGCAGCAATTGCCGAACTTGTTCCGACAGCCCGCCACTATTACGAGCTCAGGCTCCCGGTTGTTAAAAATCCCAGCGGATGCAGGGACAAAACATGGTTCTATCAGGACTATGGGTTAAAGGCATCGGACAAAATGTTCGCAACCCTGCTGGAGGCCGTGCAGGCGGGGAAGCGCGTGCGGCTTTACGTTACCGGCAAATGCAATGTAAACGGCTATTCAGACTTTACGGCGGTCGGAATAATTCCGTAATAAGATTTCCAGAGAGATAATATTCAGTATCAAATTTCCGGCAATTTCAGTTATACTGATCCCGGGGATGCTCTTCTTTCAATTCCAGAAAAAAACTGTACATCCGGCTTATGATGCGGTAACGAACAGGAATTTTCCGCCCCCCAAATTGTTTAGGTAATTCTCATGGATGTCCCGTAAAACGGAGAATATGATGAAGAACATAGAGGCCCGTCCGGAAAAGAATATCACACTCATCTCCAGCCGCGCTCTTGAGCAGCAGCTTAAAGAAATGCGGCATAATCTGCAGGAACTGGAAAAAAACCGTCTCGAGCAGGAAAATGAAAGACTGACCTATAAAAAACTGCTGGACGCCGCGCCGGATGCGATCGTTTTTGTTGACCGGCAGGGTAAAATATTACGGGTTAACGCCCAACTGGAAAGCGTTTTCGGTTATGAAGAAGGAGAACTTGACGGCAAAAACATAAAAACCCTTATACCGTCACGCTTCCATACCAAGCACAGATCGCACCTCCGGAATTTTTTTGCCCATCCACGGCAGCGCCCTATGGGCACCCAGTACGAAATTTTCGGCAGAAAAAAGGATGGCAGGGAGTTTCCCGCGGATATCAGTCTTAATTTCCTGAAGATCGACGGAATTCCCTACGCCTCCGCTTCGGTGCGGGATATCACGGAGCGCAAGGCCATAGACGACAAGCTGATCCGCGATGTTCATATGCAGCGGGTAATCAGCGAGGTGCTGAAAATTGCCCTGAAACAGATTCCCCTGCAGGAACAACTGGACAGCATTCTTGAACTCATCCTTTCCGTACCCGTGCTTTTTCTGGAAGAAAAGGGGGCCATCTATCTGCTGAATGAAGACCGGAAGAGCATGTCACTGGCCGCGGTCAGAGGGTTTGACGAGAAAGAGGAACTGCCCTGCCGGGAAATCATTTTCGGCATGTGCCTGTGCGGTGAGGCAGCCGGTAAATGCAAGACCGTCTATGCGGATCAGCTGGACGACCGTCATCGGCTGATCCGGGACGATATGTTCTCACACGGCCATTACTGCGTACCCATCATCGAAAACAACGAGTGTGTCGGCCTCCTCAACCTCTATGTCAAGGAAGGCCATAAGCGAAACGGCAGCGAGGAAAAATTTATTACTGTTATTGCCGATACCACGGCGCTGGTCATCCGTCATCACCGGAATGAAAAGGAAAAATTCCGCCTGCAGGAACAGCTGGCAGAGGATGAGAAGATGGCGGCCCTGGGAAGGATGGCAGCCAATTTCGCCCACCAGATACGAAATCCCCTGACAACTATCGGCGGCCTTGCCAAACGGCTTGCCGGTCTTCAAATCGGCAAACGTGGACTGAAATACGCTACCAGCATCAATACCGAAGCAATACGTTTGGAATTGACGCTCAACAATATGTTTTCCTATATAAAACCCCCGGCCCTGAATCCGGAAAAACATAACATAGCCGCGATTCTCGAGGAGAGTCTGCAGGGTTTTTCACAAATCATTGAAGAGCACTCGGTGGAGGTACGCAAGGATTATCAGCAGGTTCCGGAACTCCTCCTGGACCGGAAGCTTATCTCCCTGGTCCTGGTAAATCTGCTGGCCAATGCTCTGGAAGCAATGCCGGATAGCGGCGGCAGACTCTCCCTCACCATAGCAGGGAAAGGAGAAGGGAAAGAAAGCAAGGTTACGGTTGAAGTGCGGGACAGCGGGCCGGGCATCCCGCCGGATGTCATGCAAACGATTTTTGAGCCGTTCTATACCACCAAGGTAGGTGAAAAAAAGGGCGGTCTCGGTCTGACGACCTCAAAAAAGATCCTGGAAGACCACCATGGCGCCATTGAGTTAATCAGCCGGCGGGGCAACGGTACGGCGGTTATCCTGACTTTGCCGGTGAACCCGGCATAAGGCGGTGGTTTTGAAAATAATTTCTGCTGAATATTATTTTTATTCGGTGTTGTTCGTACAGCCTGGGAAAAAGATTCCCGATTTCATTTCTTCGCTATAGGTGACGAGGCGGCAAAGTTGTCAACCGTTCCAGCATCCGGCTTTAAATATTTTTCAGCTTCGGCAAAAGCTACTTTACAGAACGGTTCCATTACTTTTTTGTCAAAAAAGGTCTCCATGGAGGTTTGATACCCCTTGAGATAGCCCATAAAATAGGATTGCCCATTAATCAACGATTGGGTTATGACTTCCTCAAAAATTTCCTCACTGTTCAACTCAATGCCGCTTACCATGGTCTCCTTATACACCATGTCGTGTAACAGCTGCTGAGGATTTTTTTCCAGATAAAAAGAAGGAAGGTCGGGGAAGCCGGAGGTTACTTTTCCCGCCAAATTTTCATCGCCGCAATATTTTAAAGTAGTAATAACAGCTACTTGGTCATGGTAATTCATTTGGTAAAAGGAAAACATCGTGCTGCCGATTTTTGCAGATAGACTTGCCACGTCAATATCGTGCACAGGTGCGGCCGGACCAGCCGTTGCGGGCGCATAAAAAAGCAATGCAGCCGCGGCAAAGAACAGCGTTAAAGTTTTTTTCATCGCATATCTACTTTGATTTACAGGCATTATCTATCCTCTTTCCTCTCCTGCTCAGTCAAGTTCCCGCCTTTGAGCTCCTCATGAGCAGGAGATAGTAATTCGGGAGGAGAAATCAAAAGATTCCAGGAGGAAGCGACTGGAATCTTTTGATTTCAAGATGACCTTGGGAGCTCTTCAGAATACCCTCAGGGCCAGGGATTATCGTTGTTATCGTTCAGCTGCAGGAGTAATGCGTCCCGACGGAAAAAGTGCTGCCGTAAACAACAATAAACTCTTCATCCGCCGTTTCGCAGGCTCTGGAATTGCCGATAAGAAAAAAAACAAACGCCAGGGCCAGAATTGTTTTGATTAAGAAACTCATCCTCTCCCCTCCTGATTTATCAAAAATGATAATATCACCCTTTCAATAGCAAAGCATGTGCCAGAACACTGTTTCGATTATAACTACTTGAAATTTAAGGAAATAATTATTTCCTTTTCGATAATTTGAGTCCATCCGGTCCAAACATAAGACAACGGCGTTAACAGTTGCATCCTGATGAAAGCCATCGCCTTGATCCCCACCCTGCAAGTATGCGTGCTTTGACAAAAAAAATATATATTGATAATATGGTCTTACAGAACCGTAAAGACTGTTGTCATACGTAAACGGAGTTACCGATATGTCAGTTCCCATCTCTGATATCTCCCGGGAGGCAGTGGCACGAAGGCGCCTGGCAGTTTTGCGGAACAGGCTCTCCCAGGTCATGGTTTCCTGGTCCGCCAAGGACTACCATTCCTTTATCATGTTCTTTGTCCGCATTCTGCCGCCGCTGTTTTCAGCCGAACGCTGCACTGTCTTCATCACCGAAATGGGAACGGAAAAAATCTGTTCCATGTACGGAACCGGCATTGAGGGCAAGCGAATCGAACCCCCCCGGAAAGGAAGTATTGTCGGCGAGGTGATCACATCAGGCCGTGGACTTGTCATCAACAACCTTGACCGCCGGCCGGGCTATCATGTGCAGGTTGCAGAATTGACCGATTTTGCCACCCGGTCCATGGTTTGTGCACCGATCGAGCATTTGACTGCACATGGAGTCGCCGGTGCCATCCAGATTCTGAACAAGCATTCCGACCGCGGCTTTGACAGCACAGACCTGTATCTGTTGCAGGAAGTCGCCAGGTACCTGTCCACCTTCATTGAAAGCATTATTCTGAACCAGGAGATTTTGCGGCTCTCCACTCAGCTCAACACCGAGGTTTCCGAGCTGGACCGGCACCTGGTACAACGCACGATGCTGATTGCGGAAAGCAGGGTGATGCGGGAAATCGTCACACTGGCCGGTGAAATAAGCAACTCGCCGGTGAATGTACTGATGCAGGGGGAAAACGGAACCGGCAAAGAGCTGGTTGCCCGGCTGATTCATGAACTCAGCGACCGGCGGGACAAACCCTTTATTGCGGTGAACTGCACTGCCATTCCGGAAAATCTGATGGAAAGCGAATTTTTCGGCTTTGAAAAGGGAGCCTTTACCGGAGCGGAAAAGACGACTATTGGCCGGTTCGAGGCGGCTGAGGGCGGAACCCTGTTTCTGGACGAAATTGCCGAACTGCCCCTGGCCCAGCAACCCAAATTTCTCCGGGTCCTGGAGGAAAGAGAAGGCTGCCGTCTGGGCAGCAATACGGTGATTCCCTATAACTTCAGGGTGATCAGCGCCACCAATAAAAACCTGGCCACGGAAAAGGAAAAAGGCAGGTTCCGGGAAGATCTTTTTTTCCGGCTCTTTGCCATTGAGATTGCCATCCCGCCCTTACGGGAACGGCGGGACGATATCCTGCCCATGGCTTCCGCATTTCTGGCCGAAACCAATAAATTGTTCAACAAATCCGTGCATGGTTTCGTCCCCGCGGTCCTGGAGCTGTTCGATGCCTATGACTGGCCGGGCAATGTCCGGCAGCTCAAACGGGAAATCGAGAGGCTGGTAGCACTCACTCCGGATGGCGGCATGATCCAGGCGGAAAAGTGTTCGCCCCAACTGCTGGCTTTCAAAACAGAGGGACTGTCAGGGATGTCGGGTGCGGCAGAAGACCCTGATGCTGCAAATTCCTATTCATTGCCCGATGCTTTGGCAAAAGTCGAGAGAACACTGATCACGAGAGCCCTGGCTGAAACCGGCGGCAACAAGACCAGAGCGGCACGTCTGCTGCGGATCACCCGTCAGGGACTGCTGAAAAAAATGAGGCGCCATTACATTGAACGTGAAGATCGTTAATTGAATTACGGCACGAAGCGGTCAGGACTAAAGGAATTATCTGTCTAACTTTTTTGTAAAAGTGAGGGATGATGTCAAATGAAATCCCGGGGAATGGGGGCGGACAATTTTGTATCAAAAAGAGAGCAGGCAGGGCTTATGATTCGACTTTTCGCAGGCAGATCAGCTCCGTAGTCTGCCAGCCGAGCTTTCTATAAAAAGCAAGCGCCGCCGTATTGTTCCGGTCAGCCAGAAGCTGGATACGTGAAACACCCTTGCCCCTTCCCCATTCCGCCAATCGGCTCATCAGCTGCCGACCTACGCCCCGTCTCCTGAAATCTTCGTGGACGATGACATCCTCCACCAGCATGGCTGCACCGCCCTCAGCCGTGGATACAGTCAACTGGGCTGAACACATGCCGACAATTTCACCGGCAGCTTCCGCCACCATTATACAGCCCGACTCATTTGCCAGCATAATCTGCAGTCCCCGGCGCTGAAACTGTTCCTTAAAGGTAAAATCCTTTTCAATGGTGAACAGCTTTTTCAGCAGGCATACCATCTGATCCAGATCGCTCTGCCGGCCAGGCCGGATCACCAGGAAAGAGTGGGGACTTTTCATTGCCTTATTGCAGCGTCATGTCTTCCAAGGGGTTTTCCATTATAAATTAATGTAATAGAAAATATTTTTTTTAATTCGTTCAAGCTACGCTAAATTTCAATATTTAATTTTATAATCAGTAAGTTAAATAAACAACACAAATAAAAATATACCTGATTATCATAGGATATTCCGATAATAAATCAGATTTTATTGGCAGTTGCATAGGTAATAAAAATGAACCTAATTTTGGGTTGACGGTTCATATTCAACAAGGTACTGGAGGTGGCTGGCAAGTTCCAGCATAAACGGAATGTCTTCGGGGCCCGGTTCCATGATGGTGAACTCGTACGGGTCACAGATGTCCTGATATGTATCCAGGTTCAGCAGGCCTTCCCTTATATCCGCCGGCATAGCATGGGGAAAGGCCTCTTCCAAAGCCTCCACCAAATCCGTCATGGTATGGTTATAAGGCATTTTGCCATGACGCATCAGGGCCGCCATGACAAATTTTTCAACAGACATGGCAATAATATTATAGAGAATTTTCGGGGTGAAAATCTCTTTGCGTCTGCCATAGCCTGCAGATGCTGTAGCAAGATACCTCCTGCCATCCTGCAGAAAATTCTGCCAGCCCCGGATCGGCTTAAAGGACAATGGTGCCAGAGGTGCTTCCTGAAATATTTTCATATGCATATCCTCATAACGGTACACTGAATCACATTTAAATGACACGTCCCCTGGAAAGAAAAAATTTTACTTTTTTTTATTGGCACTGGTGCGCACCCAAAGATGCCGATAAGGGAATATACACTAGCCAAGTAGATATTCCGCGGCCGGCTCTCCGTCCTCAAGCCCGTCAAGAATCATATCGATGGCCTCTTCACTGTCAACTCCCCTGAACCACCAGTTTTCCGGCTGAATGACCATGATCGGTCCGGATTCACACTGCTTGAGACAGGTGGTAGCCGAGACCAGGCAGTCGAGCCCCCGGTCCAGTATTTCCTCTTCCAGGTACTGCAGAAAACCGTCGGTCTGTTTATGGCAGATACCTTTTTTATCCCCGGCAACACGAAAACTCTGACAAACAATTACCTGTCTTTCCGGTACAGCCATTTTTTTCTCCTTAATTTTTTATATTGAGAATCGATCTTTTCCTGGTGTCGGTTTAGTACACGAGTTCGAATTTCTGCTCGGGAGCATCCCTGTCCATACGATCGAGCAGCACACCGAGAATCTTTTCCAGCAGCCTGATCCCGCCTTTGTAGCCGACCGTGGGGAAGTACTGGTGCCCCTGCCGGTCAAGAATGGGAAAGCCCCAGCGGACATACGGCAGGTCTTCGTCACGGGCAATGTACTTGCAGTAGGTGTTGCCTATGATCAGATCAACCGGATCATTCTTGATCCACTGGTGCAGCAGGAACAGATCTCCCCTGGCCTTCACATTCACTGCCCGGGGCAGGTCTCTGGTGATTTCCCGGATGCGCTTTTCAAACTTCTTGCCCGGGGTGCCGGTCACAATATGCACCGGATACATGTCCAGGGTCACCAGAAACTCGGTCATGGCGATGAGCTGATCCGGATCCCCAACCAGGGCCACTTTCTTTTGATAGAGATACTGGTGCATATCCGAGATCATATCCACCAGCTGCCCCCGCTCCAAAGCGATTTCATCCGGGATGGTCGTGCCGGCTGCCATGCGCAGGACATCAATAAACCGGTCCGTGGCCTTCAGGCCAAAAGGCATGTCCAGAACACTGCAGGGAACCTTGCAGGCAGTGTCCAGATAACGGGCCGCATCGGCGGAGCACCATTCGCCCAAAGCCAGCGTGCCCTTGGAATCGCCGGTTGACTTCAGTTCCGCTATGGTGGTGCCTCCTTCCGGGAACATCTTGAATTCTCCGGACAGGGGGCCGTTCAGCACCCCGGATGTATCCGGGAACATAATGGACTTGACACCGATCATCCCGGTTATCCGTTTGATCTCCTCCATGTCGGCCGGTTCGACCCAGCCCGGTATGATATTGAATTTGCCGTTCTTTTTGCCGGTTTTTTCCGCCAGCCCGGCCATGGATCTGACCATGCTGGAAAAGCCCGTCACATGGGAACCGACATAGCTCGGTGTCGAGGCGCTGATCATTTCCTTGCCCCTGGGAAGCTTGCCCTCCTTGACGGCTTTTTGCTTGATCTGTTTCAGGTCGTCACCGATTGTCTCGGAAAGGCAGGTCGTATGCACGGCGATGATTTCCGGATCGTAGACGCTGAAAATGTTGGTGATTGCCTGCATCATGTTGGCCTGGCCGCCGAAGACCGAAGCGCCCTCGGTAAACGAACTGGTAGCCGCGGAAATCGGCTCCTTGTAGTGGCGGGTCAAGGTGCTTCGATGATAAGCGCAGCAGCCCTGGGACCCATGGCTGTGCGGCAGACATCCATGGATGCCGAGCGCCGCATACATGGCTCCGATGGGCTGACAGGTTTTGGCCGGATTGATGGCCAAGGCGCTGCGCTCGCTGATTTCTTCAGGTGTATGGCGTAATAACATGATTAAAACCTCGATTTATTTAGGTGTTTAGGGTTTTAGGTATTTAGGGTTTTAGGGTATAGGCGCAGGCAGTTGGCTTATACCCGGCGGTCTTCAGACTAAAAGCCTGCCGGCTTATTTTCATTCCCATACGTACGATGCGGACAGTTGGGGATTTTCCTGCCAGGGGGCTTTCATGTAGCTCCACACCTTACTGTTGACCAGCCGGTCGATTTCCCGGTAGAAATTGACCGCGCCTTTGAAGCCGGCGTACGGTCCGCCGGAATCATAACTGTGCAGTTGCTTCATGGGTACGCCCAGTTTCTGAATGGAATATTTCTCCTTGATGCCGGCGCAGAAAATATCCGGCTGCATCATTTCCACCAGTTTTTCCGCCTCGTACTGGTTGAGGTCGTCGATGACCAGGGTGTTAATGTCCATATCCGGGATCAGCCCTGCATAATCCTTGAACTTATAGCCGCCCTCTTCCAGTGCCTTGATCTCTGCCCCGGTTTTCCGCAGTTTAAAACGTGCTGTATCCGGTTCGACCACTATTTCTTCGATGTTGCGGCTGTCGGCATCGACCTTGAGATCTGGGATGACATGACGGCCTTCATAGTCGTCCCGGTGGGCGAACTCATAGCCGGCGGAAATAGTCTTCATTCCCATCTCCCTGAACAGTTCCTGGTAATGATGGGCCCGGGAGCCGCCGACAAACAGCATGGCGGTCTTGCCGGCAGTGCGGCCCTTGACCTCTTCCGCCACGACCGTCACTGCCGGCATCTCCTCGGCGATAACTTCTTCGACCCGGTCGATCAGCTTCTGATCGCCGAAATACTCTGCGATCTTGCGTAGCGACTTGGCCGTGGCCCCGGCGCCGATAAAGTTCACCTTGATCCAGGGGATGCCGTATCTGGTCTCCAGCATGTCGGCCACATAGTTGATGGAACGGTGGCACATGACCGCGTTCAGGTCAGCGGTGTGGGCTGAGGCAAACTGGTCATAGGTCGAGTTGCCGGAAAAGGTAGAAATACAGGTGATGCCGCATTTGGCAAAAATACGGTCGATCTCGAACCCGTCGCCGCCGATGTTGTACTCGCCCAGCAGGTTTATCTTGTATTTACCCGGCTTCTCCGCATCGTTTTCACCAACGATATGCCGGAAAACCTGGTTGTTGGCAATATGATGCCCGGCCGACTGGGAGACGCCCTTGTACCCCTCGCAGCTGAACGCATAGACGTTGCAGTCGCCCAGCTTTTTCTTCATGCTGGCGGCAACCGTATGGATGTCGTCCCCGATCAGGCCGACCGGACAGGTGGCAAACACGGCAATGGATTTCGGGTGAAACAGATCGTATGCTTCCTGAATGGCCCTGGCCAGCTTTTTTTCACCGCCGAAAATAATGTCCTGCTCCTGCATATCCGTGGAAAAACAGTAGGGCAGGTAATTTTCGCCGTCCGCTCCGGCATCGGTCTGGTTACGCCGGGTCAGCCAGGAATAAAAGGCGCAGCCGATGGGACCGTGAGTGATGTTGACAATATCGCGGGTCGGCCCCATGATAACGCCCTTGCAGCCGGCATAAGTGCAGCCGCGCATGGTGATTATGCCGGGGATGGTCCGCACATTGGCGGAAATTTCAGGTGTCCCGTTTTCCAGGGCCTCGTTGATCAGTACCTGTCTGGCGCGTTTGCGGGCAACCTTGGGCGGATATTTCTCCAACATGGCCGCCTTGACATCAGCAGGCTTCCACTGCACCAGTTTTTTCTTCGTTGTTGTAGCCATTTGATCTCCTTATCCGCTCAGGCGATTGCTTTGGCGCCCGGCTCTGCCGTCCGGACCCGGCGGGCATCGGCAACAGGTACAACAAATACCTTACCGTCCCCGGGCATGCCGGTCTGATTTGTATTAATTATCGTCTCCACCACACAGCTGACCTGCGCATCCGGGACAACCACGGTCACCATGCGCTTGGGATACAGTTTTCCTTTTTCTCCCAGGAGAGAAGCCGCTTCCTCATACCCCCTTTCCGCACCTTCCAGGACCTGGGGATTAACAAAACCTTTCCCCCGGCCATGGGCCTCGTGGGCAAAGAATGCGTCAATCCCGCAATCGGTGAGGGCCTTTTTGGTCTGGTTCATCATATTGATCCGCACCACGGCGATGACTTCTTTCATGCCGATACCTCCACTGGAGTAACGGGTGCGGCATCCCTGGCACCCGTACTGATGGTATAGGATTCCTCCACTTCGCTGATAAAGATCTTGCCGTCGCCGAAGGCTCCCTTTTCACCGGTCCTGGCAGCCTTCATGATGGTCTCAATAACAAAATCCCTGTCTTCCGCATTGACCACGCTCATCAGCATTATCTTGGGAATCTCGTCATAGGTGATATCTCCGATCTTGATGCCCCGCTGCTTGCCCCGGCCGGCTACCGAATACCTGGTGACCGCGGGAAAACCCGCATCCATGAGCGCAGCAAGAACAGCATCAGCCTTCTCCGGCCGTATTATTGATCTGATCATAATCATCATAGTTTTTCTCCATTACAGGCGTTTACTTATCTTATAAAATGTTATGCAGCTTCCATGAGCCCGTAGGCCATCAGCAGGGATTCAAGTTCTTCAATCTCAAGCGGCGTGGGGATGACGAACATCCTGTTTTCATCAATAGCCCTGGCCAGCCCCCTGTAGGCATCCGCCTGGGGAACTTCCGGCTTCCATTCAATCACGGTCTTGCGGTTGATCTCGGCCCGCTGCACATCGTTGTCCCTGGGAACGAAATAGATCATCTGGGTCCCGAGTTTCCTGGCAAACTCCTCGATCATTTCCCTTTCGTTGTCAACTGCACGGGAGTTGCAGATCAGGCCGCCAAGCCGGACATCTCCGGATTGGGCGAACTTCATAATGCCCTTGCTGATGTTGTTTGCCGCATACATGGCCATCATTTCGCCGGAACAGACAATATAGATTTCCTGTGCCTTGCCGTCGCGGATAGGCATGGCAAAACCGCCGCATACAACGTCGCCGAGGACGTCATAAAAGGCGTAGTCCAACCCTTCGTCCTCCTCATACGCCCCAAGGGATTCCAGCATATTTATGGAAGTAATGATGCCGCGGCCGGCGCAGCCGACTCCCGGTTCCGGACCTCCCGACTCTACGCACCAGGTTCCTCCGTACCCCTGTTTTCTGATATCCTCAAGTTCAACATCTTCACCTTCTTCCCGCAGGGTATCGAGAACGGACTTCTGTGCAAGCCCGCCGAGCAGCAGGCGGGTTGAGTCGGCCTTGGGATCGCAGCCGACAACCATGACCTTGCGGCCCAGCTCCACCAGGCCGGCAACAGTATTCTGGGTTGTGGTGGACTTCCCGATTCCGCCTTTGCCATAGATAGCTACCTTTCTCATTTCGCAAACCTCCATAAAATTTTCAATGACCGAATCCTCGGCGTTCCGTCAGATGCGCTTCTGCTCCGGCAAACCGGCCACAAAGCATTGCTGATTCGGTTATGGCAAGGAGCATGCCAACAGCGGATATAATTATTTTTGTTCTTTAAATCGGAGGGTTACAGACGAAATATTGCCCGTTTTCAGTTTTGATGAACAGGGAAATGGTTCCGGAATGTAAACAAGCTTACACAAGGGAACATCTGTGACATTTTTGTACGCTGATTTTTTATGAGAGCGAAAATCAGCCCTGAGTTTTTAAAATATTGAAATGGCAATAAACCGCCTTGCAGAATTACATTTTTGTTAAACTTTCTCTTTATTTCTAAATTTTATTTCCCCTTTTGTAATTATTTATCCCTCAGGACTGCACATGCAGAGATCACGAGTTAAAAAAATAACGTTAATACATTTCGTTACCCTTGGGAGCCCTGATATGGAATGAATATTGCTTTTTTGAAAATTACTTTCCTGGCAAAAATAAAGGATCGAGGTAAAAAATGAACTCTGCAGCCGGTACTACCAGTAACGATAAAAAATTCCAGCACTGCACTACGGCGGTTCTCGAAGTCGAGGCATTGCACAGGATTGCCAAACTTATCAGTTCCGTGGTGCACCTGGATTCAACACTTTCCGAAATTTTGCAGGTCCTCCATGACACTCTTTCCATGGCAAAGGCCGCTCTGGTGCTGCTGGATGAATCCGGCAGGAACCTGGCTATCCGTGCTTCCTGGGGCTTGTCAGTCGAAGAGGAGCAGCGGGGTGTGTACGGTCTGCAGGAAGGCGCTGTCGGGCGGGTCTTTAAAAGCGGCACCCCATTTATTGTTCCCGACATCAACAGCGAACCCCTTTTTCTGAACAGGACCGGCGGCTGGGACAGAACCAGAAAATCGACCATCTCCTTCATAGGAGTTCCCGTAATCCTTAAGGGTGAAGTTGTCGGCGTGCTGACTGTCGACAGGCTTTTCGGGGCCGATGTTCCTTTTGAAGAGGAAGTGAGGTTCCTGAGCGTCCTGGCTGCCCTGATTGCGCAATTCCTGAGCCTGCATCGCGCCATCCGCAGAGACAGGGCACAACTTGTCGAGGAGAACAGAACCCTGAAGGCGGAGCTGCACGGCCGCTACAGCAGGCATTATATAATCGGCCATTCCAAACCCATGCAGGAAGTCTTCTGGACCATTGAAAAGGTAGCTCCCAGCAATGCTACGGTCCTGATGACAGGAGAATCGGGCACGGGGAAGGAACTGGTGGCAAGGGCTATCCACCAGGCAAGCCGCAGAAAGGAGAAGCCGTTCATCAAGATAAATTGTGCAGCCCTCCCGGAAAATCTCCTGGAGAGCGAATTGTTCGGGCATGAAAAAGGTGCTTTCACGGATGCGGTCGTGGCCAGAGCAGGACGTTTTGAACTGGCTGAGTCGGGTACTTTGTTCCTTGATGAAATCGGTGAACTGCCCCTGTCCCTGCAGGCCAAAATTCTTAGGGTCCTCCAGGAAAAACAGTTTGAGCGCCTTGGCGGATCAAGAACTTTGAATGCCGATGTTCGTATACTTGCGGCAACCAATGTGGACCTGGAAAAAGCGGTTAAAAACGGAATATTTCGCAGCGACCTGTTTTATCGTTTGAATGTTGTTCCCATACTGCTTCCGCCATTGAGAAACAGGCAGGAGGACATACCTCTGCTGCTTGATCATTTTCTCCAGGCAAGCAACAAGAGAAACGGCAAAAAGATCCGGATGAGCAGGGAATTTCTCGATTTTCTCATCCATTATCACTGGCCGGGCAATGTGCGTGAACTCCAGAATCTGATGGAAAGGCTGGTCATCCTGGCAGAGGATGATGTCCTTGAGCCAGACGACCTGCCCTCTTCGGTCAGGTATTATTGGAACAGCGCTCCGGGGGAAACGCTGCCGCAACAGTCACCCGCTTACGGTGTCATTGAACGGGCTGGCCGGTCCCCGCGCTCTCTTGAAGATATTGAGCGCCACGAAATTGAAACCGCCCTGAAGCGGCACGGCTGGGTCCAGGCACGAGCAGCAAGGGAACTTGGACTCACGCAGCGGCAGATAGGCTATAGGATCAAAAAATTCAACCTCTCCCGTCCTGACCTGATGTAACAAACCCTCCGGCCGATAAAAAAAAGTCGCATTAGGCAACCCTCTCGATTGTCATCTGCAGCACCCGGCTCAGTTTTTCATATCCGCCGCAGAACCCGGCAGGATAGGGGGAAGTTGGGCGCCCTTTTTCATTGCCAGGTTGAATAATTCCCGGATATCAAGGGCTCTCTTTTTTTTGCCTGCCACCTGCCTTACCTGGGAAACCAGCTTCGCACTCTCTGCTTCCGATATTTCCATGCCCATTGAGGCCAGGCTGTCCCGCACAGCTCTTTTCCCGGTTTTTTTTCCAAACTGCAGCGTCCGGCGTCGTCCTACCAGGCAAGGATCATAAGGTTCATAGGTTTTGGGGTTTGCCGTCAACCCCTGGACGTGCAGGCCGGTTTCAGCGGTGAAAATTTCCTCCCCCACTACCGGGTGGTGCCTGGAAATTTGAAACCCTGCCGCAGCTGCAACCAGGTTGCACAAATAAGTCAATTTCTCCGGTTGATAACGGTTCTCGCCTCTGACAAGGCCCAAATAGCCGACAAGCTCTTCAAGCCGGCAGTTGCCGGCCCGCTCTCCCAGCCCAAGTATGGTCGCATCCGCCCACCCTGCCCCCGCCTCCAGCGCCGCAACAGTATTTGCAGTTGCCATGCCGAAATCATTGTGCGCATGGATACCGAGCGGCAGAGAGCTATGCTGTCGCGCATGAAGCACCAGGTTGGATATCATTGCCGGGGTGGCAATTCCCACCGTATCGGCTAACCGTATTCTCGAGGCACCGGCAGATTCGGCTCTGGCAATGACCACTGCGAGAAAATCCTGATCCGCCCGGGTGGCATCTTCGAGGCCGATGGAAATGGAGTGAAACCCCATTTTCCTTGCATCCGTGACTGCCCGGACAAGTGTTTGCAGAATCCACTGTCGGTCACGCCCAAGTTTTTGCATCAGATGCAGATCGGAAACCGGAATAGACAGGGACAGGACATCGGGAGCACATTGGGCGGCAAATTCGATATCCTCGGTTCTGCACCTGCACCACAGGGATAATCTGCTTTTTCCCCGCACAATCCATTTTGCCTCCCGCACCAGAAACGGAAGTTCCGGATACATCGAGGATGCAACACCCAGTTCAATTTCATCTATCCCAAGCATGACAAGTTGATGGATAATATCGAATTTTTCAGCAAAACCAAAATCAATGCCGGGAGTCTGTACCCCCTCCCGAAGGGTGGAATCAATAATTCCTTTAAAATATCGGAAATCCATATTGCAGGAAGGCCTCCGGTTTGAGGTGATGATTACGTTCCGGTATTCAACAATCATGCCCGCTTTTTCCCTGCCGGCGGATCCGGTTAAATTTGTCTGGAACACCCAGACTTCAGGAGTTTTCGGGAGATGAAACAGCGAATGGCAAAAAAGTAGACGCAAGACGAATACACACCTATTTTACTTGACCTTCACCGGTAAACAGTTAGAATATTTACACCATAACCGTCCGGGTTCAGCACAAAAAAATCCACTCCGAAGGTGATACTATGAAGTCATTCTCCCAATTGTTTGTAATTTCTTTTATCTTTCTTTCCTTTGTCTTCTTGAGCGGCTGCGGAAAAGATAGTGTTCCCCCCTATATTCCTTCAGATAAGGGCGGTGTCGATGCAGAGGAAATAGAGTATGGAGGCAGAGATACTTCCTATTCTGACAGCGGGCCTACCGAAGAATCCCTTGATAGCGCCGAGCGACTGGCCCAGGCAGGAAGTTTCGCCGCCGATCAGAACAGTGATGAGTACAAAAAAATGTATGGCCGTTCTTCCCAGCAGATGCTGCCCATATATTTTGACTTTGACCAGGCATCCATCCGCCCCGATCAGATACCCCGGCTTGAACAGAACGCCGAATACCTCCAGAATAATTCATCGGCAAAAGTCGTCATCGAAGGCAACACCGACGAGCGGGGCACAAACGAATACAACATTGCCTTGGCGGAGCGGCGTGCCCTGAATGCAAAAATATACCTTATGGAACTTGGCATTGAGGATTATCGAATCCGGACTGTCAGCTATGGTGAAGAACGTCCCCTTTTTATGGAACAGGATGAATTTTCCTGGGCCCAGAATCGTCGGGATGATTTTATTCTCGAATAATTGTAACTTTTCATCTGAAAAAAGCGGGAGATAATTGCGTCTCCCGCTTTCCTGATCTGTCAAACCTGATGAGCCAGGCAGGCAGTATGCCGGTTCTGTCAAAGTTTAGTGCCTGATTCTCATTTTACCGACTGCATCCCGGGTAAACCCTTCTGTTTCCTCACCGGCCCTTTTCTGTATTTTTTTCCTGCAATCCCGGCAACTTTTTTTCTTGACATAGAAATAATTGTCATATAGTAAATAGAGCTTATTGCACATAATAATTATTTGCAGGTAGCTATGAAAAAACTAAGAATGACGCACCAGCGGGAGATTATTCTCCAGGAACTGAAAAAAAACAAAAATCATCCTTCAGCTGATGAACTGTATGAACGGGTGAAGAAAAAACTGCCCCGGATCAGCCTTGCCACTGTTTATCGTAACCTTGAGGTCCTCTCCGAAACGGGTGCAATAAACAAAATCGAGATCAGCGGCCGGCAAAAACGATTTGACTGGGAGCTTTCCAGCCATAATCATATCTATTGTATGCAGTGCCACCGGGTTGAGGATATCAATATAAAGATGCCGGAAAAACCGGCCCTTGAGCCTTTTGAGAGCCGTGGTTATAAGGTGCAGGGATGCCGTATTGAATTTTTCGGCTATTGCCCCGCGTGCCAGAAATCAATCAAACTGAGAGGAGAAAAAAAAATGGGATGTAAAAACTGCGGCCCCACTGCAGTCACCGACGATCAACGTAAGGTTTTAACCGCCCTTGCCAATGCCGGAAATCCATGCGGAACCAAGGACATTTCCGCCGCAACCAGCCTGGAACCCAAGCAGGTAAGCGCCCAGATAACCCTTCTGAAAAAGAAAGGGTATGTCGACAGTCCGGCACGCTGCAAATATGCAATTACAAACGAAGGCAAAAATATATTAGCTTAAGGAGGAGGAGATGATGCAACTCATTGGTTCCGAAACTGAAAAAAACATTCTTACCGCTTTTGCGGGTGAATCCCAGGCGCGCAACCGCTATACCTATTTTGCCAAACAGGCAAGAAATGAGGGATTTGTCCAAATATCGCAGATCTTTGAAAGAACCGCTGAACAGGAAAAGGAGCATGCCAAGCGGCTTTTCAAATTTCTTCAGGGAGGAGAGGTGCAGATTACCGCCGGCTTTCCGGCGGGGACAATCGGCTCCACCCTGCAGAATCTGGAGTCGGCTGTTGCCGGAGAACATTATGAATACACGGAAATGTATCCGGACTTTGCCCGGATTGCCACGCAGGAAGGTTTCAATGATATTTCCGCCGCTTTTACAGCAATAGCGGTCGCCGAGATGCAGCACGAAAAACAGTATCGCGAATTTATCGACAATATAAATGCGGACAGGGTTTTCAGGCGCACCAATTCTGTTGTCTGGTACTGTGCCAATTGTGGCTACCTGCACGAAAATACGGAACCGCCCGTTACCTGTCCCGCCTGCGCCCATGACCGGAAATATTTTCAACTGCTGGCGGAAAACTGGTAGACCTGGCGCCGTAAAACAAAAAATATCCTGAATACGAATAAATTGTTAATAAAAAGGAGGAACTTTCATGAGCTTTCATGTGGCCAAACCGGCTCCTGATTTTACTGCGGTCGCGGTAATGGGGGACAATTCCTTTAACGAAAATTTCAAGCTTTCCGATTACCTTGGAAAGTATGTCATTCTTTTTTTCTATCCCCTGGATTTCACCTTTGTCTGTCCAACCGAGATTATTGCCTTTGACAGGAGCCTGGAAAAATTTCAGGCAAAAAACTGCGAAATAGTCGGGGTATCCATTGACTCTCAGTTTACCCATTTGGCATGGAAAAACACCCCGCTCAATGACGGCGGGATCGGTCCGGTCCGTTACCCCCTGGTTGCCGACCTCAATAAAAAAATATCCAGGCAGTACGGCGTCCTCCTCCCGGAAGGCATTGCTCTGCGCGGAACATTTCTCATTGACAAGGAAGGCATTGTCCGCCATGCCACCATCAATGATCTCCCCCTTGGCAGGAGTATTGATGAAACCCTGCGAATGGTCGATTCCCTGCAGTTTCATGAACAGCACGGCGAAGTATGTCCGGCAAACTGGCGGGAAGGAGAAGAAGCCATGTCTCCGACCGCGGAAGGCGTTGCCGGATATTTGTCAAAACATGACAAATGACAGATCTCGAAACATTTGCCGGTTCTGAACTTTTCTTTTTTAGAAATATCACATAAAATAAAAAGATAGACGGTTATCAGGCCCGGCAACAGTTTACTTCTGTTCCCGAAGAAATTGTCCATACACTTTTCCCCGGAACAGGATCTGAGGTTTCAGAATTAACCTTCCAATGATAAGGAGAGTCTTATGACCGAAAAAAATCAAATTTATAAATGTCCTCTTTGCGGTAACATTATCGAGGTGCTGCATACGGGTGCCGGCGAACTCGTGTGCTGCGGCCAGCCAATGGACCTGATAGCGGAAAACACCGTTGATGCAGCGCGGGAAAAACATGTCCCGGTCATCGAAAAAACAGATGCCGGCTTCAAGGTCAAAGTCGGGAGTGTCCCGCACCCAATGGAGGAAAAACACTGGATCGAGTGGATTGAACTGATTGCCGACGGCAGGGTTTACCGCCAGAATCTTTCCCCTGGAAAAGCTCCGGAAGCCGTTTTCTGTATTGATGCGGACGAAGTCACGGCCCGTGAATATTGCAACCTGCATGGTATGTGGAAAAAATAATCAAAAAAGGGATGCATTATGAAAAAATACAAATGTCTTGTTTGCGGATATGAATATGACCCGGAAGTAGGCGATCCTGCCAACGGTGTTGAACCGGGAACATCCTTTGCAGACATCCCCGACGACTGGACCTGTCCGGTATGCGGAGCAGGCAAGGACGAATTCGAAGAAATCTAGGCAAGCTGTCGCAGTCCCAGGTGCAGGGCTGCCTGGGACTGCTTTTTCACAATTGATTATCTGTCCCCTTCCCCTGAGTTTCCTTTTGGGAGCGGTGCAGCAACAAAATAATGCAGGTTGTCAATCATTGCCGGCGGCCCGTTATCATGCTTGGCACTGACACTTTCCGGGAAGTTTTATATGACCGGAAGAGTTGTATTTTGTCTTCCGCGCCGATCCCGACTCCCTGCCTGACGCCCTGCTGAATGTCCTTGACCTCGGGAAAAAGGGTTGGGGAAATTGTTTGCGAAGGGGCATCGGGTGCCCAGGCAATTGAGGCGGAAAGTATTCCGCCTGCCGGGAAGGGGTCCGGGCATCCGCCGATTTCCATTTCATTAAACCGGACTATTCAATAAATTTACGTTTTAATCGATCTACAAGGAGGAATTTACTGTGAAACCGATCGAACTTGCCAAAAATATCTATTCGGTTGGTGCGATTGACTGGATCATTCGTGATTTTCATGGATACTCGACCAATCGCGGCACAACATACAATTCATTTCTCATCATGGATAAAAAAATCACCCTGATTGACACGGTCAAAGAACCCTACCAGAGTGAACTTGTCCATCATATCCGCAATATAGTGGATCCGGAGAAAATTGATTATATTGTTGTCAATCATGTTGAAATGGATCATTCCGGCTGCCTGCCCGAGATGATCGAACTGATTAAACCGGAGAAAGTCATCTGTTCCAAAATGGGGCATAAGGCTCTTCTCAAACATTTTCACCGGGAAGACTGGCCATATCACATTGTGGAAACGGACAAAGAAATCTCCCTCGGTGAAAAAACCCTCTCCTTTCTGGAAACCAGGATGCTCCATTGGCCCGACTCCATGTTCACTTATATCAAAGAGGATCAGATCCTCTTTTCCAGTGATGCTTTCGGCCAGCATCTGGCAACAAGTGAACGTTTTGATGACGAGGTGAACCAGGATATCCTGATGTATGAATGTGCCAAGTATTATGCCAATATCCTGACCCTCTACTCTCCTCTGGTCAAAAAACTGATTGCCAAAGTCAAGGAAATGAATCTGCCCATCAGGATGATAGCGCCGGATCATGGAGTCATCTGGCGTGCGAATCCGGGAAAAGTACTGGATGCATATTCCCGGTGGTGCGTGCACGAAGGAAAGGGCAATGCCCTGATCATCTACGATACCATGTGGCATTCCACGGAAATGATGGCCAAGGCCATAGCCGACGGCCTGCAGGATGAAGGAATCGGCTACAAGATGATCGACCTGCGGGTCAATCACCGCAGCGATGTCATGACCGACGTCCTTGACGCCAGCGCCATTGTTCTGGGATGTCCTACCCTCAATAACGGTATGCTGCCGAGAATGGCAGGTTTTCTGATGTACATGAGGGGGCTGCGGCCGACCAATAAAATCGGCGCTGCTTTCGGCTCTTACGGCTGGTCTGGGGAAGCGGTCAAACTTATGAATGAGGCCATGAAAGAAATGAAATTTACTCTCTGCGATGAAGGATTGCGAATCCAGTACGTTCCCGAGCATGAACACCTGGCGCAGTGCGTCGAACTGGGCAGGAAGGTGGGAAGAACCCTCAATGACTTCCTGGCCGGCAAGGAAATAGAGTCTGTCATCTGAGATGCATCAGCCCTTGCCGGAGAAACAAATACACATGCCGGCCGCAGCAAGGGACTGATACGTGTATAATTAAGATCAGCAGCAAAAACCAGCTTTCCCTGGAGATTGAAAACCAAAGGCCGGTGCAATACCGGCCTTTTTTATTCCCCCCTGATGCTCGCAAGCATCCGTTCGATGACCTCTTCGGGAGTGAGGCGGGTTGTGTCCAGCAGCACTGCCTCCGATGCCGCTTTCAGGGGAGCGAGGCTTCTTTCGCTGTCATCCCTGTCTCTTTGTATGATCCGGGAGAGAATTTCCTCTTCATTGACTTCTTTTCCCCGACTGCGAAGCTGGTGAATCCGCCGCCTGGCCCGCTCCTCCGGTGCCGCATCGAGAAAAAATTTCCAGGCCGCGGAGGGAAACACGACTGTACCGGTATCCCTGCCTTCGGCAACCACCCGGCCGGAATTTCCATATTTCTGCTGCAGCGCGGTCAGTGATTTCCGCACCGCAGGCAGAGCGGAAACAGCGGATGCCAGCATGCTGATTTCCTCGGTGCGTATGAGTTCGCTCACCTCCTCACCATCGAGAAAAACCCGGACATCGTCATGCTCCGAGGCGGCGGGAAGAAGCTGCAGATCAAAGTTCTCAAGCATGGCGGCAACCGCAGACTCATCCTGCACAATGATATTCGCCATCTTGCACTTCAGGGCCACGGCCCTGTACATTGCCCCGGTATCCAGATAGGTGTACCCCAATCTGGCGGCAAGTTTTCTGCTGACGGTCGACTTTCCAACTCCGGAAGGACCGTCAATGGTAACGATGTCAAGCCGTTCTGGCATACTGCAGATCCCGCAGGCAATCTTGCAGGGAATGGACGAATCTCTGGTTTTCCTCCCTGGTTCCGACCGTAATCCGGATGAAATCCGGAAAACCATACGCCTTCATCGATCGGACAATAACCCCTTTATGCAGCATGGCCTCATACAACCTGGTGGCATCGCCGCCTACATCAATCAGAAAAAAATTAGTATGTGACGGATAGGGTCTGCAGCCGATTTCTTCCATCCGCGTGCTTAACCACTGTCTGCCCTTCACGGTTTCGGCAATGGTCATCCGGTAATGAGCACTGTCGTCAAGTGCGGCAAGCGCTCCTGCCTGCGCCAGCAGATTGATATTAAAAGGCTGACGGACTCTGTGCAGGAGATCGGCAATCTCCCGGTGCATGCAGCCGAATCCCACCCGCAGGCCGGCAAGTCCGAAGGCCTTGGAAAAGGTGCGCAGGGAAACCACGGCCGGAAGATCATGCGGACTGCGAATATAGGAAAGGACATCGATTCTTTTTTCCGGCTCCACAAAGTCGACATAGGCTTCATCCAGGACCACTATAACCTCCTGGGGAAGCGAGGACAGAAACCCGGCAAAGGCATCGCTGCCGATAAATGTTCCGCAGGGATTATTCGGATTATCAAGAAAAATGAGCCGGGTTTTATCCGATACCGCGGCAGATATGGCCGCCAGATCATGCTGCATGTCCCGCAGGGGGATGACCCGGTTTTCTCCGCCTCTGACCTGGACGAATTTCTGGTACATCAAAAAAGAGGGATGGCTGGTGATGACCTCGTCACCATTCTGCACAAAGGCTTTCACCAGAAACTCAATGACTTCATTGGAACCGTTGCCGAGCACGATTTCTTTCGTATCCGCTCCCAGCCACTTTGCCACCGCTTCGGTCAAATAATAGCTGGATCCGTCCGGGTATCTGTGCAAACCGTTCAGCGATGCGGCAATAGCCTGAACCGCTTTTGGCGAGGGTCCCCAGGGATTTTCATTGGAAGCAAGCTTGATCGAGCCGGTTATTCCATACTCCCGTTCAAGCTCCTCAAGGGGCTTGCCCGGAGGATAGGGAGTTATCCCGCTGATGTTTGGTGCCGGCTTCAGTTTCATGATTGCCCCAGGTCCGGTTTTTTTCTCTTGACTTCGGCCCGCTGTTCAAGATTCCAGGCCGCTCTGAGCAGGATTTCCTCATTGAAATGCGCCGCCTGCATCTGCATGCCGACAGGGAGACCGTCCCGGCTGAACCCGGCAGGTACGGAAAGGCCTGGAATTCCGGCAAGGTTTGCGGAAATTGTCAGGATATCGGAAAGATAGAGGGCAAGAGGATCATCGGCCTTATCGCCGATTTTCCAGGCAGGAGTCGGGGTAACAGGAGAGACAACCAGATCGCACTGGGTAAAAGCAGCAGCAAAATCATTTTTTATCAGGGTACGAACCTGGGAGGCTTTTTTATAGTACGCGTCATAGTAGCCGGCGGATAAAGCATAGGTGCCGATCAGGATGCGCCGTTTCACCTCGTCGCCAAACCCCTCGGAGCGGGTTTTGCGGTACATGTCAATAAGGGAATCAGCCTGTCTGCTGCGATAGCCGTAGCGCACCCCGTCATAGCGGGCAAGATTCGAACTGGCCTCTGCCGGGGCTATAAGATAATAGACCGCGACACAATATTCGGTATGCGGCAGGGAAACTTCCTTGACCGCCGCGCCCGCGTCACGGAGCATATCTATGCCGGCGCGCACAATCTGCTCAACTTCGGGATCAAGGCCTTGGGCAAAGTACTCGGCCGGCACGCCGATCGTCACGCCCCTGAGTCCATCCTGCAGGGCCCTCGTATAATCCGGGACCGGCAGATCCACCGAGGTGGAGTCGCGCCGGTCATGACCGCTGATAATATTCATCATCAGGGCGCAGTCGGCAACATCCTTGGTCAGCGGGCCGACCTGATCCAGGGACGAAGCAAATGCTATCAGACCGTAGCGGGAAACTCTGCCGTATGTCGGCTTCATGCCCACTACCCCGCACAATGATGCCGGCTGCCGGATTGATCCCCCGGTGTCGGAACCGAGGGTGGCCAGACTTTCATCCGCCGCTACGCAGGCTGCAGACCCGCCGCTTGATCCGCCGGCAACATACCCGGCCTTCCATGGATTTTCCGGAATGCCGAAGGCACAGTTCTCACTGGTTGAGCCCATGGCAAACTCATCCATGGCCAGTTTGCCGACCAGCACCGCCCCTTCCTTCTTCAGTTTTTCTATAACCGTGGCATCGTAAAGGGAGATGAAATTTTCCAGCATCCGGGATCCGCAGGTCGTCGGCATTTCTGCCGTGCACAGAACGTCTTTTATTGATATCGGCAACCCGCAGAGCCTTCCGCAATCACCCCGGCGGCGCTGACGGTCCGCCGCTTCAGCCTGCACAAGAGCTTTCTCCGGGTCCAGAGTTATAAAAGATTTAACCCTCCCTTCCACTGCCTCAATACGGGAGAGGACCGATTCGGTCAGCTCTATTGAGCTTGCTTCTCCGGTTGCCAGCAGCTTTTCCGCTTCACGCAGGGTAAGTGTATAATAATCCATTTTCTTTCATTAAATGATTCGAGGAACAACAAATGTTTCGCCGTTCTCCTGCGGTGCGTTGGCCAGGGCTTTTGTCCGGACCAGGCATTCATGCACCTCATCCTCCCGGAAGGCATTGACAATCTCCTGGGTATGGGTGGTAACGGCTATTCCCCTGGTGTCCAGTTCATCAAGCTTGGTTACATAATTGAGTATATTGTCCAGGTGGGCGGTAATTTTTTCTACTTCTTCATGATTGAGCTCAAGCCTGGCGAGGGTTGCCACATGCTCTACTTCTTTCCTGGTTATTTTCATGATTTCTTCCGGTTAAATGTCAATCTTGCGGGGCATCCGGTCTGATTATGCAATTTTACCTCAGGAACAGAGTCTGTCAACAACAGAGGCGGGAACATTGTATCAAAATTGATTAATGGGAAACAACGGCACCGGCAAAGGCTTCGACCAGATTCGGGTCAAACTGGGTTCCGGCGCAGCGCCTGAGTTCGGCGATAGCCTCCAGGGTGGAAAGGTTGCGGCGGTAGTTCCGGCGGGAGGTCATGGCATCATAGCTGTCGGCAACGGTTATGATCCTGGTCAGCAGATCGATTTCGCTGCCGCCGATACCTTCCGGGTATCCGTTGCCGTCCAGACGCTCATGATGGTGCAGAATAATCAATCTTTCCCGTTTGGTGAACTCAAGGGGCTGGATAATGTTTGCTCCGACTTCAGGATGCTTCTTTATCAGGGCCCACTCTTCAGCGGTCAGTTTCCCCGGTTTCTGGATGCACGAGAGGTCGATGACCAGCTTGCCGATATCATGAAAATGCGAGGCCCGTTCAAGGGTGATCATATCAATATCCGACAGGCCGATAACTCCGCCCAGCAGCAGGGCGTATTCGGTAACCCTGCGGGTATGTCCCGCCGTGTATTCATCCTTTTCCTCCATGGCAGCCTGCAGGGTTGACATCACCTGTACGGTCGCATTTTCCAGCTGGTGACTATATTTTTCCAGAAGGATATTTTTATCGGCAAGTTCCTTTGTTTTTTCCTTGACCTCTTTTTCAAGATTCTTTTTATAATGCTTTTCCCGGCGCAGAAATTGTCTTTTTTCAATTGCCCTTTTTATTTTCACGTGGAAAAGCTCTATGTCGTCGATGGGCTTGGTTATGAAATCATAGACACCGAGATTAATCGCCTTGATGGCATAATCCATCGACCCGGCACCGGTCAGAAACAACACCGGAATATCGCAATCTTTCCTGTTTAATCCTTCAAGGGTTTGAAATCCGTCCAGATCAGGCATATTTATGTCGAGAATAATAACATCAAAGTCATTGTTCACCTTGTCCAGGACTTTGACGCCGCTTTCCACAGCCACGACTTCATAGTCGAACATGGTGAGAATTTTCTCAACCGCACTGCGGACGAGATCGTCATCATCTGCAATCAGAATTTTGGCGTACATGGTACCCGGGAAAGAGTGTTTAGCGGAGATCTTCAAAAAGAAAATCTATTGTATAACCCCAACGTTAGAATATGATACCTTACAGTTTCCAATAGCTTTTTGCAAGTTTTTGAGCCTGAGCCAGGTAAAGAGGAACTTCTTTTTGATCCGCCAGATCCGCTAAAATGCGATTCGGGGAAAAATCAGGATAGGATGGATGCAGATCTTTTCCATAAAGCTCCGATAAAACAGCAAGTCCCCCCTCTTTCATACCGGTCATGTTGTACCCTCCTTCCAGGGTTATAAGCAGCTTTCCCCCGCAAACCTCCTCTGCCAGACTTAGCATGAACCTGGTCATGGCGGCAAACCCTGCCGGCGAAACCCGCATGGCCCCCAATGGATCTCCTCCATATATATCAAATCCGCATGAGACAAGAACAAACTGGGGCTGATACTGTCTGGCCACCGGCACAATGAGTTCCCGGAAAATCCGGGCATAATCCAGATCACCCTGCCCTCCGGGCAGAGGAATATTCAAGGTGAACCCTTCACCCTTCCCTTCCCCGTTTTCGATGACCGAACCGGTTCCGGGATAATGCGGATACTGATGGGTGGAGCAATAAAAAATTCTGTCAGTATCGTAAAAACTGTGTTGCGTTCCATTCCCGTGGTGAAGGTCCCAGTCCATGATAAAAATCCGTTCCAGGCCCAGATTTTTAAGGGCCCACCTGGCGGCAACCGCAATACTGTTAAACAGGCAGAATCCCATGGATCGGTCATATTCCGCATGGTGACCGGGCGGCCGGACCAGACAGAAGCAATTATCAAACTCCTTGTCGGCAATCCGGTTCATTCCGTCGATGAGTGCGCCTACTGCCAGACAGGCTGCCTCGAAAGACCTGCTTGATGTCTGGGTATCCGCATCAAGATAGTCATGCTTTTGCCCCCGGGTTTCCGCCACCCTCCTGACGTGTCGGGGCGAGTGGTTCAGGCTTATGATATCCGGGGGAGCCGGACCAAATGATGGATAAACAAAGTGACGACCTGCTTCCCCCTTATCAAGTTCGTCGTAGATGACCCTCAATCTTTCAGGGGATTCAACATGGCCGAAACCAGGCTTATGTTCGAGAAAAAGCTCATCACGATAAACTGCTGTTCTGCGCATGGCGATTCCTTCTGCAGTCATAAATGTTTGCTTCCGTCACGACCAGATCCATCAACTGATCGTGCTGCTCGACAGGTACCTTTTCTATCATCTGCATTTCATATGCCAGGCCGATGCGAAACGCCCGGCAAGCCTTAAGGGCCAGAAACCGGTCATAAAATCCGCCGCCATAGCCGAGCCGCCCCCCTGTCCGGTCAAAAACGGCTCCGGGTACTATGACGACGTCAATATTGCGCGGGCTGCATTCGGCTCTCTTCACAATCCTGCCTGCGGGCTCGAGAATGCCGCAATACCCGGGTTCCAGATCGAGGTCAAGGTCGGTAATTCCTATTGCCAGGAGCTGCTTTTCATCCGGCAGGGTATAGGGAATGGTAACATTTTTTCCATGGCAAAGGCAGAAATTGATGAACTCTGCTGTCTGCACTTCACTGCGAAAATGCATGTAGACAAAAACCGTTGAGGCGTTCCGGATCTGGGTCAGTTTGAACAAGTTGGCACAGATCCGGCTGCTTCGCGTCTCCTGTTCTGTCTCCGGGAGAGCGTCCCTTGCTGCCAGCCTTGACCTGCGCAGTTTTGCTCTTATTTTCCAATCAGTATTTCTTTCCATGTCCCGATAATATACAACACCTGGCCGCAAGGACAAAAAAAAGCGATGCCCCGTGCAGGGACATCGCGATGGTTTGCTGCTGTTTGTTGCAATAAAGTGTTTACATAGGCAGAATCAGCTTATTGCTCTCTTCGTTCCAGGTCACCACAACATACCATATACCCATTGACAGTAGAACCAGCGCCAGGGCAGGACCATATCCCATGGCATCGGGCAGGTAGACATACTTGCCGAGGACCTCGTTTCTTTCCCAATCTTTGCCCTGCACCCAGAGGCTGGTGAGCGAAGTAGAGATGCCGAAAACGAGCATTGCCAGCCATAGCTTTATCTGTCCCTCGCCGACCCGCCAAAGGGTCCCGGTTCCGCAGCCGCCGGCAAGCATCGCGCCAAGGCCGAATACGAAACCGCCGAAAACACCGCCCCAACCGAAAGTTCCACGAACATAATGCATGGTGTTCAACACTGCTTCGCCTTCTGCCCTTACCGGTACGGCATATTTAAGGACCGCTGCACCAATCGCTACAATGCAGATGGAGAGGGCGACAGATTTTGCCATGGTACAGTTTCCGGTCATATGCGGTTCCCGAAATCCCTGGACCATGCACCATCTCCCTCTCTGCATGGTATAACCCAGGCCGACCGCTATGAGGAGTATACCTGGGAGGGAAGTAATATACGACACCCCGGTATCTCCGTCGTAGTTGGCATACTTGTACGCTCCCCAGATAAATGCGGCAATTACCACCAGGCCGATGATAAACTGGACTGCTACCGGGATATCTACGGTCTTGGCGCCGCCGCTTCCCCAGGTGATGTACTCCATTTCCTTGTACAGGAGCCAGAGTCCGAGCAGAACGCCGAAAATCAGGCCGAGCCACATGGCAAATCCGTGCGCACTCAGGTTGCCAAGGGCATTATACATGCCGCCGACATTACAGCCGCCGGCAAAAGTTGCACCGATGCCCATGAGGATACCGGCGATGACCGCTTTTATATATTCCCGGGTGGGCGGAAAACGGAAAGCAAACTGGCCGCCGAGAAGAGCGGAAAGAAAAGCGCCGCCGACAAATCCTATACCGATGACCGAACCGGTATTGTACCAGAATGATTTGGTAATATTTACATCACCCCAATCATCTATAAAGCCGAGCGTCTCCTGGATTCCCGAACTGGAATAGACGCCGACGCCGTAAAGAATCCAGTCGCCCCAGTTGCGGACAGCGCCTACTGCACCCCACGGACGCCACCAGGCCATCATCAGGATACTTAAGAGGGCTACTATGATCCCGGTTGTCATGGGATCCCATTCTTTTTTGCACAGCGTATTGTAAAGTTCCTTAATTTTCGCTCCAAACAGATTTTCTGCCATACTGTCCCCTCCGCAGTTTTAATTGCTCTTGGTCTTCCGGTCACGACCTTGACTGGAAATCTTGTCCTTTTTTATCCCCCCTGTAAAAGGTACAGAATTTTTCTATCAAAATTTTTGTACCTGTGCTCCTGTTTTTTGTCAAGAAAACTTGCGCATCAATCCTAAAAGAATTTGCGTGATTTTTTTTATTTTATATAAAAAAAACAAAAATTTAAAGGCTAATTTCTTCTTGAATTGTCATTCATTTAAACCTTGACAGAAAAATACCTATTCGGTATAAAAATTCCTTATCAAGGATATTTAGCGGCAATTTCGGATGCTGAGTATTTCCTGACTGTTTGTGAATTCCCTGTATATTCACAAACTTTTCAATTCATCTCATGGTAGGAGGATTATTAAATGAGTGACGTAAAAATAGCACCGGATGGACTTGAGGTAGCAGCGCATTTGGACGCAAAGGGCCTGAGTTGTCCTATGCCTTTGCTTCGCACCAAAAAGGAGATTGGGAAAATCAATTCAGGCGAGGTCCTGCGGGTTGACGGAACCGATCCCGGTTCACGGAACGACATCCCAGGCTGGTGCGAACGTTCCGGTCATGAATTTCTTGGTCTCAAGGACGAAGAAGGCTATACAAGTTACTACATCAAAAAAGGTTAATTGTTCTCTGAAAGCTATACATAACGGCGCTTTTCCTCAACCGGGAAAGGCGCCGATTTATCATTAAGGAGGGATCATTATGGCGAAAAGTTTAGGTATATTCGTTACCAACCCGGACAACATGCGTCATGTCATGGGTATTGTTAAAGCGGCAAAGGCCAAGGGATCCCAGGTGAAAGTATTTTTTACCTGGACCGGTACCCGCTTGGCCAAAGATGCGCAGTTTCCCGAACTGTGCAAAACAGCTGACGATGTTTCAATCTGCCTCGATAGTTATAGAAAAATGGGCTATGACCAGAATGACGTTCCCGTAGGTCTCGATCCGACTAAAATGGCAACCCAGACCCAGCATGGAATCATAATCGAAGATTATGACCGCTACATAAGCTTATAGGGGGTGGATAATGGAATACAAAAAAGCTTTTTTCATAATACGCAACAAAGATTACGCCCTGGACGGCATGCGGTCCGCTCTGGGTCTGGCTGTTGAGAACATGTACTCATACGCGCACCTGCTTGATACCGATATCGGCAAGATAGATGAAGAAAATATCGAGCGCATTGAGATGCTCCGCGATATGGAGGGTGAAATATACTCCAATGTTCAGGCCAATTGTGACAACAATGGGTTTGAGCCCATGTCTCTTGAAGAACTTGGCGAGAAACTTCGTGACATGACAGTCGTTATTCCTTACGGCTTAAAATAAATTTCAGGAGCAGCTACAATGAAAATATTAAATGTTTATCGTTCCGAGCCGGATGAAACCACCAAAAAACTGGTAGAAATTGTCACTCGCGACAGGGACACAGACAGTTTTGATTTGAAAGTCGATAATCCTGATTACGATCAACTGGTTGATAAAATCATGGATGCGGATCAGACTATCTGCTGGTGGTAAAAAAGAAAATTTATAATTTATCCACCAAGCCCCTGCTTTCTCTGCAGGGGCTTTTTTTATTGCTTTTGCAGACTTTCAATAACCGTGTCATGAAAGAGTGGCCGAAACTGCTTAATCTTTTCATTTTTCCGCGTCGGATGAATGCGGTTGCTCAACAATACCATAATTATTTCCTTTTCCGGATCTATCCAGAATGACGTCCCGGTGTATCCCAGGTGTCCTACACTTCGTGACGATAAATATTTTCCTGAACTGGAACCGCCGGGTGAGGGTCTGTCAAATCCAAGACACCATGTCTCTCCCGGGAACTTCTTGTTTAAAGCATGTTGCAGAAGTGTATTGCTGAAGACGGGTTGCTTGCTCCGGTCAAGCCATTGTTTTAAAATATGTTCCGTTAATTGCAACACCCCTTCAATTGTTCCGAAGAGCCCGGCATGACCCGCCACCCCGCCCATCAGCCAGCAGTGTTCATCATGCACCTCTCCCTGCAGAAGTCTTTTGCGCCAGGGGCAGAGTTCTGTGGCAGCAAAATCAACTCCATTATTTTCCTGTTTTGCAGGCAGAGGCCTGAAAAACAGTTTTGTCTCAAGCTGAAGCAATCCGCTTATATTTTCCTTGAAATATATATCCAGTTTTTTTTCTGATAACTGCTCAATTATTTCACCCAGTATTATGAAACCAAGATCGCTGTACACACATTTGATCCCCGGTTTGCCGGCAAGAGGTTCCCTTAGTATTTTTTCTATTAACCTTTTTTTGTTCTTTGCCGAATAATGTGCTTCAAAATCCCTGAAAAATGGTTTGTAATCAATCAGTCCCGACCTGTGGGAGAGAAGTTGTTCTATAGTGATAGGTAACAAATTAAGGCCGTTTTTATAAAGCAATGGGCTTTGCAGATCAGAGGACCAGGTTAATTTTTTATTTTCTATTAAATTAAGAACAGACAAGGCCGTACACAGCGGTTTTGTTAATGAAGCCAGATCAAAAAAAGTTCGGCTGGTTATCTTTTCGCCTGATGCATCTTTCCTCGTCCTTCCATAGGTTTTTATTACCCTTTTTTCAACTCCCTTTTCCCGGCAGAATATTGCTGCCGCCGCGCCGGAAAAAATTCCGTTTTCCAGAGCATTGGCAAAGAGTGAATCCAGGTGTTTTTCAAGCTGAAAAAAAGCTGAATTTTTCATGGGAAATTTTTTTTATTTCTTTGTATTTTCAAATGTTTTGGGGTAAAGTTCGAACTTCAAATAAAACTCTTTTTTTAATAAATATGTGTATATTTTGTTTATAGTCTGTGGATAAATATGTGCACAATTTAATTTCCTGAATAATAAATAAAATACAAAGAGGATATTCAACCCGCTTATCAACTTTATAAGTTTAATGAATTTAATAATTTATTTAATTTATAAACAACTTAACAAGCCTAAATACAACAACAACTCTATTTAACTTAAAAAGGAATAATTGTTATGGCTTTTCATTTTAACATTTCCCGGAATAATTTTTTGCGTGCCATCGGTGCTCAGCAGAATATAACTAGTAAAAAGGGAACTCTGGCTATTTTATCCAATGTCCTGCTGGAAGTGGAGCAGGACAGAATTATTATCACGGCAACAGATCTGGAAATCGGACTGAAACAGGTTATATCCGCAGAAGTTTTTGAACAGGGCATGATAACACTGCCGGCAAAAAAACTCTTTGAAATAGCTAGGGAATCAAGTTCCGATATTATAGGTTTTCAGGAACAGGAGAAAAACTGGGTCGATATAACTGCCGGAACCAGCCTTTATAAACTGGCCGGCATGATGAGCAATGAATATCCGCAATTCCCTGAATATGACGAGGAAAACTTGGTGGAAATGGACGCCGCTGTTTTCAGCGATCTGATAGACAAAACCATCTTTTCCATAGCCCAGGACAAGGAAAATATGTACAGCCTCACCTCTGCTCTCCTGCAGAAAGAAGAAAAGGATACAGGTATATACTTAAAAATGGTTACTTCCGATGGACACCGGCTGACCATGATGGAGAAAGAGGTAGGTAAAAAAGTGGCTGATCTAAAATTCAATCCGCTTACTCTTATTCCCAGAAGGGGGGTGCAGGAGATAAGAAAATTTGCTGAAGATAAGGATACCTTCCTGTTCGGCCTGGAAAAAAAACAGGCGGTCCTGCAAAGTGATGATTCTCTTTTGATTATACGGTTGATGCAGGGAGAGTTTCCTGAATTTCAAAATATACTCAATGTTATTTCCCTGGATAATGTCGTTGAAATAGACAGACTGCGTTTTCTTGAATCATTGAAAAGAATAAATTTATTCACGGAAGATATGTTCAAGGCCATAAAAATTGAAATAGCGGACAACCATATGCGGCTCAGTTCACAGAATGCGGATTTCGGCAGCGCCAGGGATGAGTTTGATGTCGTGTACAGCGGTGAACCTCTTTCCCTCGGTTTTAATTGCCGCTATTTCATTGAAGCCCTGCAGGTAATGGAGGGAGTTACTATACAGGCATACATAAGCTCTGATGAAAGTCCATGCCTTATAAAATCCGAAAATGATGAGGGTTTTGTGAGTGTGGTCATGCCGATGAAACTTTAGAATAAACCTATTTTATTCATATATTTTTTAAAATTAAACAAAGGATAAAATGAACAAAACAAACAATACTTCTTACGGAGCATACGGGGCCGAACAGATTAAAGTCCTGGATGGACTGGAAGCCGTCAGGAAGCGTCCATCAATGTATATAGGGAATACCTCTGAGGAAGGTCTGCATCACCTTATTTATGAAGTTGTGGACAATTCTATAGACGAGGCTCTGGCAGGCCACTGTGACAAAATAAGCGTCACTATCCACAAGGACGATTCTGTTTCTGTTGAAGATAACGGCAGGGGAATTCCGGTTGACATGCATCCAACCGAGGGTATGTCAGCCCTTGAACTGGTTATGACTACCCTGCATGCCGGTGGCAAGTTTGACCATTCAACATATAAGGTTTCGGGCGGCCTTCACGGGGTGGGTGTTTCTGTAGTTAACGGTTTGAGCATCAAGGCTGAAGCAGTTGTCAGACGGGACGGAAAAACGTACAGGCAGAAGTATGAAAAAGGGCTGCGAAGCAGCGACCTCGAAGTTGTAGGGAAAAGTGAAAAATCCGGTACCACTATTCATTTTCAGCCCGATCCCGGCATTTTTACCGAAACCACCGCCTTTAATTATGAAATAGTCAGGACCAGACTGCGGGAACTCGCTTTTCTTAATGCTGGAGTAACCATTTATCTCAAGGATGAGCGGAGCGGCGCCGAGGATAAATTCAAATATGCAGGGGGAATAAAATCATATGTCGAATATCTCAACCGGAAAAGGACCGCGATTCATCCTGAACCGATTTTTATTTTCGGTGAAAAGGAGCAGGTCCAGGTTGAAATTTGTTTTCAGTATTTCGACGGTTATTCCGAGAGGCTGTTTTCATTTGTGAATAATATAAATACCAGGGAGGGCGGCACTCATGTCGTGGGGTTTAAAGCCGCACTGACAAAATGCATCAACCGTTATGCCAGCGATGATGTTATTCCGAAAAATCTCAAGGAAAAAATGGGCGGTGATGATGTCCGGGAAGGCCTCACCTGCGTTGTCTCGGTCAGGGTTCCCAATCCGCAGTTCGAGGGCCAGACCAAAACCAAACTCGGCAACAGCGAGGTGAAATCTATTGTTGAAACGCTGTGCCATGAGAAGCTGACAATTTATCTGGAGCAGAATCCCCAGGTAGCCAAAAAAATCCTGACCAAGGCGGTGGAGGCAGCCCGGGCCAGGGAGGCGGCCAGACGGGCAAAAGAACTGTCCAGAAAAAAAGACAGCCTTTCGGTGATGATGGCCGGCAAACTGGCCGAGTGTCAGAGCAAGGATCCCAAGGAAAGGGAAATTTTCATAGTTGAGGGCGATTCCGCCGGCGGCAGCGCCAAACAGGGTCGTGACAGAAGTATCCAGGCTATACTTCCATTGCGCGGCAAAATAATGAACGTGGAAAAGGCACGTTTTGATAAAATACTGGGCAGCGAAGAGATAAAGCAGCTCATTGCCGCCTTGGGGACGGGAATCGGCCGGGATGCATTTGATATGGAGAAGCTCCGCTACCATAAAGTAATAATTATGACCGATGCGGATGTGGACGGAGCGCATATCCGTACCCTCCTTCTTACCTTTTTTTACCGGCAGATGCTTCCCTTGATTGAAAAAGGGCATATCTATATAGGTCAGCCTCCCTTGTATAGATTGGGAAAAGGAAAAAATGAAAAATATTTTATCGATGACGAGACCCTGAACGGTTATCTGTATGATCAGGCATCCCAGATGCTGAGTTTTAAAACCGAGCACGGAGAGGAGCTAAAAGAGGAACATATGGTTTCAGTGCTCAAAAGACTCTCTGCTTTCGAGCGCATCTGCCTGTATCTGGAAAGAATGAACATTATTGAAAAAATGACTCTTTTTCTGCTGGAAAATGAAGTTGTGTCGGCAGATCAGTTTCAGGATGAACAGTTTGTCAGAAAACTTATAACCGACCTTGAACATCTGGGAGCAACAATAGGCAATATCCGCTCCTGCCGCTGGCGTCCTTCCTGCTATGAAGCGGATGTGGCTTTCCGCGGGCAGTCCCATGTTATGACCATTCTTGGACCGAACATTCCGCTGATCAATGAATACAGGCAGGCACTTGATTTTTATAAAGTTGTCCGCCCATACCTGGGCGGGAAGTTTACCCTTATCCGGACTGCTGCCGGTCAGGACCGTGAAATTCCGGTCTCCGACTGGCATGAACTCGTCAGAAGGGTACGAGAGGAAACGTTTAAGGGAAGTCATTTGCAGCGCTATAAAGGTCTTGGCGAGATGAATCCTGAACAATTGTGGGAAACCACGATGAACCCGGAAAACAGGATACTGATGCAGGTCACCATCGATGATGCCGAGTCGGCGGATGATATTTTTACAACCCTGATGGGCGACAAAGTTGAGCCAAGGCGCGAATTTATCCAGAATCATGCGCTTGAGGTGTCGGAACTTGACATATAATTGAACAAATCATCAGGCCGCCCCTATGTAGAGAAACGCGAATTTCATGTACATAAAAAATCGGTCCTGGAAGAGACAGGAATATAAAAAATGACGGATATATCTGAAATAAATGCGCAACGAAAACCTACGATAGCCATCGAAAAAGAACTGCGCAAATCATACCTTGATTATGCCATGTCGGTAATAGTGGGACGTGCCTTACCTGATGTAAGAGACGGTCTGAAGCCGGTGCACCGGAGAACCCTCTATGCCATGCGTGAACTCGGCAACACCTATAACCGCCCCTATATTAAATCAGCGCGCATAGTCGGCGATGTCATTGGTAAATTCCATCCCCACGGTGATACCGCTGCCTATGATACCCTTGTGCGGATGGCTCAGGATTTTAACATGCGTTACCCGCTGGTTGACGGCCAGGGCAACTTCGGTTCCCTGGACGGTGATTCAGCGGCGGCCATGAGGTATACCGAAGCCCGGATGACCAGGCTGGACCAGGAGTTGGTAACCGATCTGGATAAGGAAACGGTTGATTTTGTTCCCAACTATGACAACTCCCTGGCTGAACCGTCGGTTCTTCCTTCCAAGATCCCCAATCTGCTGGTTAACGGCTCCTCGGGTATAGCGGTGGGAATGGCAACCAACATTCCGCCGCATAATCTCACCGAAGTGATGGACGGCCTTATCACTTTACTCGAAGATCCCAGCATATCGGTGCACCGGCTGATGGAAATAATCACCGGACCCGATTTCCCCACTGGCGGTTATATATGCGGCCGGGCCGGGATCCGGGAAGCGTATGAGACCGGCCGCGGCGTTGTTATCATGCGCGCCCGCACCCATGTTGAGCAGAGAAAAAACGGGGGTGAGTCGATAATCATTACCGAAATTCCCTATCAGCAGAACAAGGCGTCGCTGGTCGAAAAAATTGCCCTGCTGATCAAGGAGAAAAGGATCGGCTCCATTTCCGATGTTCGTGACGAATCGGACAGGCACGGCTTACGAGTTGTTATTGAGCTGAAAAAGGGTGAGATTCCGGACATTACCCTCAACCAGCTCTATAAAATGACGCCGCTGCAGAAGTCCTTTGGCATTATCCTGCTGTGTATTGTCAATAACAAGCCGGAGGTCCTCAACCTCAAGCAGATCCTCGAATATTTTGTTGCCCACCGCAAAACCGTGATCTATCGGCGAACCGCCTATGAACTGCGCAAGGCCGAAGAAAAAGCCCATCTTCTTGAAGGCCTCAAGATTGCCATTTCCAACCTTGACGAGGTGGTGGAGTTAATCAAATCATCCTTAAATCCCGCCGAGGCCAAGGCCGAGTTGATCCGCCGCTTTGAGCTTTCAGAAATTCAGGCCCAGAACGTCCTTGATATGCGCCTCCAGCGTTTAACCGGTCTAGAACGGGAAAAAATAATCAGCGATTACAATGAGATTATGGAAAAAATTACCTGGTATAACCAGGTGCTCGGTGACGATTCCCTGGTTATACAAATTATCCTGGAAGAATTCCGGCAGATTCGCGAAGACTATGGTGACGGAAGGCGCTCGGAAATAATCGATGCGCCGGATGAAATCTTGCCCGAGGATATGATTTCGCCGGAAGAGATGGTGGTGACGGTTTCCCATTCCGGATATATCAAGCGCAACCCGATTTCCCTTTACCGGGCGCAGCGCCGGGGCGGCAAGGGAATAAAGGGAATGACCACCATAGAAGAGGATTTTGTCACCGCCTTGTATACAGCGTCAACCCTTGATACCTTCATTTTTTTCACCAATCGTGCAAGGGTGTTCTGGCGCAAGGTTTATGAACTGCCCATGGCCAGCCGGACTGCAAGGGGCAAGGCAGTTGTCAACCTCCTGGAGGTCGGGGAGGGGGAAAAAATGGCGGCCATTCTGCCGGTTGCCGATCTTGCCCATGCGGATGAATCACAGACCGTGCTTACGGTAACCAAACTTGGACGGATAAAAAAGACCAGTATTGCCGAATACAAGCGGCCGCTGCGAAAAGGAAAATTCGGCCTCACTATCAAAGAGGACGATGAAATTCTCACTGCCAGGATAACCTCAGGAGATAACCATATTTTTCTGGTTACCAGAGAGGGCAAATCCATTCATTTTCATGAATCGGATGTCCGGATAATGGGCCGTATAGCCGCCGGAGTAAAGGGCATTACCCTGGCGGATGATGATGAGGTTGTCGGTGTGGTGGTGCTGAAAAGCGATGATTCCATCCTCACGGTGACGGAAAACGGCTATGGCAAAAGGACCGCTGTCTCAGAATATCGGATTCAGAAGCGTGGCGGCATGGGGGTTATGGCCATCAACACAAGCGAGCGCAACGGCAAGGTTGTCGGAGCGCTGCAGGTAACCGACGAAGACCAGGTTATGCTTATTGCAAACAGCGGCAAAGTGATCCGCATGCCCATGGACACTGTCCGCATTATCGGCCGCAATACCCAGGGCGTCCGGCTGATCAATCTCGAGAACGGGGAAAAGGTGGTCGGCATGTCTCTGCTTGCCCGTGAGTCAGAGTTGGAAGAGGAAGAGCCTGTTGATGACGGTTCACAAGAGTAACCAGACTGCAGTTATAGGAGCGGGAAGCTGGGGAACCGCCCTGGCAAAGCTTTTGGGTGACAAGGGAGAAAAAGTCCTGTTGTGGGGCCACGATAAGGGCCACCTTGCCGCGCTGCAAAGAGAGCGGGAAAATAAAAAATATCTTCCCGGAGCCAAACTGCCGGACTCCGTGGTCCTAACTGGGAACCTGGAACAGGCGGTGGCCGCTGCCGGTTTTATTGTGATGGTGGTCCCCTCGCACGGCTACCGTGAAGTATTTGCCCGGCTGGCTCCCCGGCTTCGGAAGGACGCCCTGATCGTCTCCGCGGTAAAGGGTATTGAAAACAATACGCTGCAGACAATGACCCAGATTATGCATGACATTGTGGACCGGGAGCACGGGCGCCGCAATTTGCATTTCGGTGTGCTCAGCGGTCCGAGTTTTGCGGCCGAAGTGGCTGTGGAGCAACCGACAGCCGTAACAGTTGCCTTTGCCGGCAAGGATGCGGCCCGTAGTGTTCAGGAGCTTTTTTCCACCCATTTTTTCAGGGTCTATACCAGCAGTGATGTTATCGGCCTGGAGATGAGCGCCGCCATGAAAAACGTGGTGGCCATTGCCGCGGGTATCTGCGATGGCCTGGGTTTCGGCCTGAACACTCGGGCTGCCCTGATAACCAGGGGACTCGCCGAAATCTCCCGGCTCGGAGTGCATTTGGGAGCCCATCCCCTTACCTTTTCCGGTTTGGGCGGCCTCGGGGACCTGGTCCTGACCTGTACCGGCAACTTGAGCAGGAACCGCACCGTGGGTCTCAAACTGGGCGAAGGCAAAAGCCTGGACCAGGCCCTGGGGGAAATGACCATGGTGGCGGAAGGCGTCAGAACAACCAGATCCTGCTATATGCTGGCCCGAAAAAACAACGTGGAAATGCCCATTCTCGAGCAGACGTACCAGGTGCTCTATGAAAACAAGAATTGCCGCCAGGCAGTTCAGGATCTCTTTCAGCGAAGCCTTAAGGAAGAAATGGACTTTCAGGGCATCTCTGTTTGATTTTCAGGGCGTCCTGCATCATCCCTTCCCTTCCGACCAGTCGTTATGCTCAAACTGCTTATGGTCCGGCTTGGGCGGTTTCTGTTCCAGGAGCCGGTGGTTCAGCCAGACCAGCACCTTGTCGATTTCCGCAGCGAAAACCGCAAGCGCCCTGCCTCGGTGACTTACCCGGTTTTTTTCCGCCATGGGGACCTCGGCAAAGGTTTTGCCGAAGTCGGGATAATAAAAGACAGGATCATAACCAAAACCGGACTCTCCGTGCCGCTCGGTGGTAATTTCTCCCTCGCACCTCCCTTCCCAGGTGAGTGCCGGTCCGCCCGGCGTGGCAAGGGAAAGGACACACTCAAACCGGGCTAGGCGGTTGTCTTTCCCTTCCATTTCCCTGAGCAGCTTGTCGCATTTTTCCAGATCCGTTGCGTTTTCACCGGCAAAGCGGGCGGAATGAACGCCGGGCTGTCCGTCCAGGGCTTCGACCACCAGCCCGGAATCGTCGGCCAGGCAGGGAAGCCCGAGAACCCTGGCATAATGATGAGCTTTTTTGTAGGCGTTTTCTTCAAAAGTGTCGCCATCTTCAACAACCGGCGGCAGGGGTCCATAATCGGCAAGGCACTTGATTTCCACCGGCGCATCCTTGAGTAGTTCTTTTATCTCTTTCACCTTGTTTTTGTTGTTGGTTGCCAGCACTATTATGTTGATCATGTTCTCTCCAGATTTTTATTTTTTCTGGTGCGCAGCTGCTTCTGCATTTTTTTGTCATACCGCTCCTGTTCGCTGTAAATGCAGCCGCAGTAAGGCTGCCGGTACAGTCCCATTGCCTTGGCACGGTCAATCCCCTCCTGCCAGCCCACTCGAAAATCCTCATAATAAAATGCAATGCCATAAGCCCGGGCCAGTCTTTCCCCTTTTTCCCGGATAATGTCGTGATTCTGATAGCGGGAGTAGAGAAGGGTTGTGCTCAGGGCGTCCGCGCCCTCCTGTGCAGCTTTTCGGGCGGCCTGTTCGAGCCGCATGTCATAGCAGAGAAAACAGCGCTGGTTCTCGTTGAAAACAACTCGCTGCAGGTACTCGGTCAGACCGTACCGGTCATCGGTCATGAGGGGAAAATTCTCTTCATCCGCCACCTGTTCAAGAGCTGTTATGCGCCTTCTGAATTCCTGATAAGGGTGGATATTAGGATTATAAAAATACCCGCTTACCTGATGGCCCTGTTCACGCAGCACCCGTAATGGATAAAGGGCGCAGGGCCCGCAGCAGATATGCAATAAAATGTTCATCAACCTGTTTTGAATTGCTTGGGATTAATATTGTAGCTGTGAATTTTATAGTTGATTATGCGCATGCTGGTGTCCAGATATTGCGCTGCCCTGGTCTGGTTGCCCTTGCACTTTTTCAGGGCATCGACAATCAGTTCTCTCTCAAAATTTTCCACTGCTGTTGCCAGTGACAGGGGCTTATCGGCGCTGACGGTTTCCGCACTCTGCAAAGTCGGAGGCAAATGCGTGGACTTGATAGAATTCTCATCACAGATCAGGACAGCGCGTTCCATACAGTTCTGCAGCTCCCGAACGTTACCCGGCCAATGGTACTGCATAAGCAGATCAATGGCTGATGTTGAGATCCGCTTTATTTTCTTTTTGTTCTCCAGGTTATATTTGTCAAGAAAATATTCGGCCAGCAGAAGGGTGTCGGTGCGTCTCTCCCTGAGCGGCGGCAGGTATACGGGGAAGACATTGAGACGATAATAAAGGTCCTCCCTGAATGATCCGTCCCGCACAGCTTTCTCCAGATCCCTGTTGGTGGCGGCCACCAGCCTGATATCTGTTTTCAGTACCTCGGTGCCGCCCAGGCGCTGAAAGGTTCTTTCCTGGATAACATTGAGCAGCTTAACCTGGACGGAAGGATTCACCTCGCTTATTTCGTCGAGAAACAGGGTACCTCCCGCCGCCAGCTCAAAACGTCCCTTTTTCCGGGCAATAGCTCCGGTGAACGCTCCCTTTTCATGGCCGAAAAGTTCGCTTTCCAGAAGTGTTTCCGGCAGAGCGGCACAGTTTACCACCACGAACGGACCTTTCCGCCGGCTTGAGTTGGCATGCAGTGCTTTAGCCACCAGGGTTTTGCCGGTACCTGATTCGCCCCGGAGCAGGACCGTTGCATTGGAGTCGGCAACCCGGTGAATCATATCAAAGACTTCCTGCATCCGGGATGAATTGCCGATTATTTCCTCAATGCGGTTTTTGGCGGAAAGCTCCCGCCGCAGCTTGGAGTTTTCCCTGCGCAACTGTTCCTGTTCTTCGTTCACGATCCGTACCCGCTCTACAGACTGCGCTATCAGACCGCTGACCACGGTCAGGAACCGGAGGTCGCTTTCCGATTGCATGCCGAAATTTTCCTTATATTCCCGGTCAATGGATAAGGCCCCGATGCATTGATTGCCGGCCTTGATGGGCACACACAAAAAAGAATTCTTCTTTTTCTTTTCATCACCCCTGGTTCTTGTTCGATTGAGAAACAGCGGTTCCTCACCGATCTGGGGAACAAGTATGGGTTCCCCGGTGACAACCACCTTGCCGGTAATCCCCTCCCCTATTTTATATTTTCCGCGGCGGCGGGCTTCAGCGGTAATTCCATGGGCTACTTCAATTTCCAGTTCCCCGGTAGCCGGATTGACGATAGTCACTGTGCCGCTGTTCATCCCTTTTTCGTGCGCCAGGGTTTCCATCACTTTTTCCAGGGATTCCTGGAGGCTGTGCGATGAAGCGAGATGCTTGGTTATCGTGTACAGGCAGCTCAGGTTTTTGAGCTCAATATCCAGGTTGGCTTTAACTGTGCGTACTTCTTCTTTTTTCATCATTCTTTTTTTTCACCAGAGGGAGAGAATGTTATCCACCTTTCCGTACGTCTCCTGAACGAGAATTGCTATGCTAATTAGTTGAATTACCGCGGCGTACGTTCAACCATTACAACTTTTTTCAGGATTCATCTATATTGACATGGTCCCCGTGAAATGTTATTTACTCTGCTGACTGGAGGGATGGCCGAGTGGTTTAAGGCGGCGGTCTTGAAAACCGTTGAACGAAAGTTCCGTGGGTTCGAATCCTACTCCCTCCGCCAGAACATACCGATATGGAGAGATGACCGAGTTGGCCGATGGTGCTCGCCTGCTAAGCGAGTGTGGGGGTAATACTCCACCGAGGGTTCGAATCCCTCTCTCTCCGCCATGCCTGCCAACCCGCCTTTAAAAAGGCGGGTTTTTTTCCCTTAAAATCCCCATAAAAGAGTGCGCTTCACCCATCCGTTCACGCCATCCGCATGCTGGACATTCACCCATCCGTTTTTTTGCTGCATTGTTTTAAAAACGACCCCGTAGTAGGCCTTGGCAACTATTTGGTAATTCGTGCCCGGACCGCTGCGGATATTGATTCTGTTCTTTGAATTTTTATGTACCTTGACGATCATATGAGGACTTTTGGCGGAAACACTGGTATGAATCCAGCCGATGGTCCCTTCAAAATCCCTCACCCTGAGCCAGTCTCCGGACCGCTTTAATACTATCAGGGGAAAACCATTGCTCAGCTCCCACATGACTTTATAATTTGTTCCGGGACCTGACCTCATATTGACATTATTCCCGGAAATGCTCACCATTTCCAGGGCTGCTGCCGGCGAGGCAATACCAGCCAGAAGAAAAATCCACACGACTGCACTTACTTTCCAGTTCCTCATCATAATTATCAGATCATATTTTTTTTGGTTTTCTCGCCTGCACGTTCTCCATCAGAGAATAGCCGGCAATCTCCACCGAAATAGCGCCATAGGCGCATGCCTGCGACATGCATTTCATACAAGTGATACATTCCCCGCTGTCCGGTGTTTCGTTGAATCGTATCCCCATTGGACATACCGCATGACAAGCCCCACACTTCGTACAATTCACCTCGTTCAACTTGAGTTTTATCAGGCGGTGCTTGTTGAATAATGCATAGAAAGCCCCTAGGGGGCACGTTGTCCGGCAGAAAGGCCTGGAGGATAAAATGCTCCACAGAATAAATCCCGCCATAATGACAAATTTATTCCAGAAAATCCAGCCAATGGTGGTTTTTAATTGAGGCTGGAGAGTGAGCATAGGCAGGCCGGCTTCGAGAGTCCCTGCCGGACAGACATATTTGCAGAACCATGGTTCACCCAGGCCGAATTCATCGACAACGAACAGGGGCAGTATGACAACAAAAAGAGCGAGAAAGCCATATTTGCCCCACTTAAGGAATCCCGGGACCGCATACTTGCGGGAGGGAATTTTATGGAGAAGTTCCTGAAACAAACCGAACGGACAGGCCCAGCCGCAAATAAGGCGCCCGAAAACAGCACCCAGGAAACCCATTGATCCGATGACATAGGTGCCGATAAAAAAATTCCCGGTCTCCAGGGAAAAACGGATACCAAGCAACAATTGCTGCAGACTGCCGAGAGGACAGTAGGTCGTAGCCGCCGGGCATGAGTAGCAATTGAGACCGGGTGAACAGACAACCTTCAACGGACCCTGATAAATATTTCTGGTGAGCGGAAATCCCCAGAACCCGTTCATCAAAAAGATTGATAAGGTCTGAACAAGTTTTCTAACAATCTCCATTGGTCGTTATCCGATACCTATGCATGAGAGACAGATTGCCGTTGCCTGCTCCAGCACCCTGTTCGATTCGCCAACGGCAATACCGACCAGCATCAGGAAAATAAAAAAGCCCATCAGAATGAAGGGTTTTTTTCTTGGACGGAATTTATTCTTCATGATTTACCGGCTCCCTCAGTTTATTTATTACTGAATCTTTTTTTTCACCTATTTCCCGTTCAATATCACGACGGTCATCAAGGGTGATCTGGGTGACGACCCGTTCCGCTCCTCTGACAAAGGGGAGATTGTGAATCTCTGCCGCCAGCACCAGGAGCTCCTCGGGCCGGCCATGAATAATCGTACCCATGTCATGCAGCACGTGTTTCGTTCCTCTGGCAAGGAGAAAGCGTTCGATATCTACTATATAGTCGCCAACTCCAGGGGTTGGCGTGCCGAGGGGAATGACGGCAATCTGCATAAGGGCCATGGTGCTCCGATGATATAAATTATATATTTATTCTGTCAACAGGGTGACGAGCCGGTCTAGATCATCGCTTGAATAGTATTCGATCTCAAGTTTTCCGCGGTCGCCGTTCTGGACGATGCGGACCCTGGTGTTCAACCGGTTGATAAGCTGGGTTGTCAATGAGCGGCAGTAGGAGACGGGCAGCTCCCCTTCCCTTACCGGGGCTGCCGGATCCTTTTTTTCACCAGACCCGGTTTTGGATTTCCTGCAAAGGCGCTCCGTTTCACGAACCGACAATTCCTCGCGGATGATGCGTCCCCGTATCTCCTCTATTTTCTGAGTATCATCCTTGAGCCGGAGGAGAACTCTGGCATGACCCTCGCTTATTGTGCCGTTTACCACGTCATCCTGCAGATAGGCAGGTAAATTGAGGAGGCGGAGCGTATTGGTGACAGTGGAGCGCTTGCGGCCCACCTTTTTTGCCACCTGTTCCTGGGTGAGATCAAATTCATTGATCAATCTCGTATATGCGACTGCCTCTTCTATGGGATTAAGGTCATGACGCTGGATATTTTCAATAAGAGCCAGTTCAAGATTAGTGCTCTCCGCCCCCGACTCCATTACAACCACCGGAACCTCGTCCTGGCCGGCAATGCGGGCAGCCCGCAGCCTGCGTTCACCGGCGATCAGATGGAAACGATTTCCCTTTCCCCTGGTTACCAGCAGGGGCTGTATAATACCTCTTTCGGCGATGGATTCGGCAAGACGCTGCAGCTTTTCCTCGTCAAAATGCTTTCTGGGTTGATTCGGATTCGGTTCGATTTTATCGATATCACAGAAAAAAAACCTGTCTTCCTCACTGCCGGCCAGGTGGGCTGGGAGCAGCGCGTCGACCCCTCTGCCGAGAACACTTTTTACGCTCATAATGCTTTACTCCGTTGCAGAAATTCATTGCCAAATCTTATAAATGCCTTTGCTCCCGGACAAGAGCGGTCGTATTCGAGAATTGTTTTACCGTAGCTCGGGCTTTCGCTCAGCCTCACATTTCTCGGGATTACCGTATTGAAGACCTGCTTGCCGAAATGTTTTTTTATTTCCGCGGCCACCTGATGCGTCAACCGGTTGCGGCGGTCGAACATGGTGAGCAGAAGTCCTTCAATATACAGGCCCTGGTTTAAATTTTTTTTAACTTTTCTAATGGTTTCAACTAGTTGAGACAGTCCTTCCAGGGCGAAATATTCACATTGCATGGGGATTATAACCGAATCGGCAGCGGTTAAACCGTTAATGGTTAGCAGTCCAAGGGAAGGAGGACAGTCGATAATTATGAAGTGAAACTTGTCGCGCAGGGGACGAAGTATCTTTCTGAGTATTTTTTCTCGGTCTTTCAGGGAGATAAGTTCAACTTCAACGCCCACCAGGTCGATGGAGGAAGGCAATATCTTCAGGTTTTTGCTATTGGTGTCCCGAATGCAATGCTCAGCCATTTGATCGCCGATAAAGCAGTTGTAGAGCTGGGCCCCATTATCCGTTTTAAAAACGCCGACTCCACTTGATGCATTTCCCTGCGGGTCGGAGTCAACCAGCAGCACCTTTTTGCCCTTCTCTGCCAGTGCTGAAGCCAGGTTAAGGGATGAGGTTGTTTTCCCTACCCCACCCTTCTGATTGGCAAGAACGACAATCTTGGCCTTGAGATTTTCGGACATAATTCTACCTTCTCTTGTTTTATGGATTTATCAAAGTATACTATACTCTATCCATGGGGTGAAACTTTTTTCATTCGTTTTTCTTTTTTAGCCCTTTGCTCCAGGTGTGTTTGTTTATTACATACGGTTAATGCTGTTAAAGTGATAATAGTTTCTTTTAATTTATGTTTCACGTGAAACAATTAATATCAAGCTGAGAGATCATATGCATGATACGTCAGATGTTCTGGTGATAGGAAGCGGTATTGCCGGATTGTCATTCGCTCTGAAAGCAGCGGCGGCTTCCCGACGTGTTACCCTGGTAACCAAGAAGGCGAGTATGGATACCGCGACAAATCTTGCCCAGGGGGGAATAGCTGCGGTGTTGTCGAAAGAAGATTCTCTTGAATCGCATGTCCGTGATACGCTTGTATCAGGTGACGGGCTCTGTAAGGAAGAGATAGTCAGGATGGTTGTCAGGGAAGGGCCGGAGCGGGTGAAGGAATTAATAGATCTTGGGGTGCATTTTCAGCAGAAAAAAAATGGCAGCGGCCTTGATTTGGGAATGGAAGGTGGGCACTCATGCCGCCGGGTTGCTCATTCACTGGATCTTACCGGGCGTGAAATTGAGAGAGCGTTGCTTGCGGGAGTGGCAGGAAACAGGAATATAACGATCCTGGAAAATCATCTGGCTGTAGATCTGCTGATGGAATCCAAGGTTGCCGGCCATGAAAAAATTGTGAAAGACAGGTGTCTCGGTGCGTATGTGTTAAATTGCCTGACTGGCGATGTTGAAGTGCAGCAGGCTAAAGTAACGCTCCTGTGTACCGGAGGCTGCGGCAAAGTATATCTGTATACGACCAATCCGGATATTGCGACCGGCGATGGGGTGGCGATGGCGTATCGAGCAGGGGCGCGGGTTGCCAATTTGGAATTTATTCAGTTTCATCCGACCTGTTTTTTTAACCCGCAGGCCAAGAATTTTTTAATTTCCGAGGCGGTGCGAGGGGAGGGAGGTATCCTGATTAATGAAGTGGGAAAACCTTTTATGCAAAAATATGATATGCGGGGGGACCTGGCGACCCGTGATACCGTTGCCAGGGGCATTGATGCAGAAATGAAGGAGAGCGGGGCCGATTGCGTTTATCTCGATATAACGCACAGGTCGTCTGCATTTATAAAAAAGCGTTTTCCGACAATATATTCGACCTGTCTCCGTTATGGGGTCGATATTACCAGGGAGCCTATCCCGGTGGTTCCTGCCGCCCATTATATGTGCGGCGGGGTGCAGGTAAACCAGTGGGGCGAGACAACCATTGCAAATCTTCTGGCACTTGGCGAAACAGCGTGTACCGGATTGCATGGCGCCAATCGATTGGCCAGCAACTCACTCCTGGAAGCCGTTGTTTTTGCCCACAGAGGTGCAAAATGGATAGATGCGAACTGGGAAGTCCTGCGCAAGCTTCCGGAACATAACATTCAGGAGTGGAGGTCGGGCAAGGCGCGTTCCATCGAGGAAAACGTCCTGGTAAGCCACAACTGGGATCAGATCCGGCGGCTGATGTGGAACTATGTCGGCATCGTGCGCCGGGAAAAAAGGCTGAAACTGGTCAGAAGAAGAATGACTCCTGTATTGGAGGAGATTCGAGAACACTTCCATGATTACCTTTTGACCTCGGATATTGTCGAATTGAGAAATATTGCCGTGATATGCGAACTGATAATTGAAAGCGCCGGGCTGAGGAAGGAATCACGGGGACTGCATTATATGGTGGATTATCCCGGTCACGATGATGAGAAATTCAAACACGATACTGTCCTGGAAAAGATGAGAAAATAAAAAAAACCTGTGAAAGAGAAACGGAAAAAAGCCTCTCTTTAACAGGAGATCGAATCACCCCAGCAACCTATTAAAAATACTTTTTCATTCCTTCCTGCACTGCGTCCTGTTCCACAACCGTAAATCGGGCGGTTATTTCCAAATCTTATCATGCACATGTCTCGATAGCAGGGGGTGAGCAAAGCGTCTTGGGGGGCATCTTCCTGGTCGCCTTGCTTAGAACCCTTGATCAAGCGAAGTACATCGTGAAGATATAGGGCAAGAGCTTCCATAAAATAATAAGGATAGTTATAAGTTAATTCTGCGTAAAATAGAGTTCGACTCAAAAAATCAAAGTTCTGTTATTTGTGAAAACAATCCGGCATTGGCCTTGATTTTTTCACAATTGCCGATCGTTGTCCGGTAGCTTTCCTGAACCAGACGGTCAAAGAGCGAGGCGAATCCTCTGAGATCCTCAGTTGAGGTTGCGAGGACCTCATCAATCCTTTTTTGCTTAAATTCTCTTGTAATTCCGGTTAGATATTCATTTCTTGCCACCGCTCCTTTAACTGCCGGCGCCTGGTGGGGATCAAGATTCCCATAGGTACCGATGATAAGCTGCTGCATGACATGCGGAGAGAGATCCAGCCTGTCGATATGGTCGCGGAGGCGGTCATAAGCAGCAAAGGTCTTGCTGATCTGCGGATCGCGATAGCTGATTATACCGAAATTGCCGGTCAAATGGTTGAACTGGACAAAGCAGCCGTAGGCGCCGCCCATCTGGCGAACGGTATTCCAGAGATAATCCCTGGAAATCCATGTTTTCAGGACTTCAAAATGCCCGCTGTACTCCTGTGGGTCGCTGAAAAGGGAGCAGCCCTGAACATTAAAAACAACCTCCGCCGAAGTACACAGTCCTTCATGTGGTGGAAACAGCGGAAAATCAAATAGATGCCTTTCGGAAGGCAGGTCGTTCAAGGATTCTGTGACGGCCGGACACAAGTCGACAAACCGTCTGCTGTCTTCGTCGGAACCGGTCAGACACAGAATCAGGCCTGATTTACGCAGAAGCAGATCGCGGATAGTCTTGAGGTCTTTCAGAAATGATTCTTCCCGGGCCTGGTAATTGTTGGCAAGATTTTTCAGGTACAGGTAGGCGGTCGTTCCATTGACATACTCGTTAAACTTGCCGGAAACACTTAGGTGGGAAAAGACACGGGAAGAAGCGAGGCTGTATCCTTCGCTCTGGACGGAATGCTCGGTCCAGGCGAATTCCCGCAGGACAATTTCCCGTATCCGCTGACGATTCTCAAGGGACAGATCCGAAAAAATTTCTTTGACCAGAGCAAGGGCGGGTTCGAGATAAGAACTCAGGGCCTTCAGATGTAGCCAGAGCACGGGTCTGGTTGCCTCATCCGGATCGCTGATGCCCTTGTAGGTGTTGAAGGAATGCGATAAACCGCCCGTATAGATTCCCAGTTCCCGGGCAAGTTGCATATAGTCTTTTGCATGGGTTCCGATTTCAGTCATGATCGTTCCGAAGAGATTCAGCAGCGGCAGGAGGTCCTGCGATATCCCCAAACAATCAAATCCGAAATCAATGTAGGCGATTCCATTTGTCGGCAGCCGGTTGACCAGCAACAGCCTGTCCTCCAGCTGCTGCGGTTCCGCCTCGTGAAAGGGGAGCGTTCTTTTCAGGTCACCGACATTGAGTTTGGGCAGAAGCCGAAGAGTATCCTCATCGTTCGGCTGATTCTGCAGCTCCATGAGTTCCCTGGTCCGGCGGATTATATCCTGCTTCCCTTTTTTATCTAAGGTACGGGCAAAAGCCTGGAGGCGGTCCTGTTCCTCCCGGTAGGTCTGGGCCATTTTTTCCGGATCGGGCTCGAGGATAATTTCAACAGTGGCGGGATTGGCAAGAAGATACTGTTCAATGAGCTGTTCAAAATATCTCTCTTCCAGGGCTTTTTTTCTGATAGTCTGAAACAGTTCATCGATGCGCAGGGCGTCAAAAGGATCAACTTCATGCTTGAGGGCGGGGAGGGCCTTGCTGATGAGATCAAGTCCCCGCTGCGCCTTGGTCATTTCTTCACGAACGGAAAACTCGTATTTGTTGAGTTCGGAGAGAACGAGTTCATGATCAAGGCCAACGGCCGCAGTTTCCTTGAGGACGGTTTGATATGTTTCCCTGAACTGATCCAGATGATGCGGTTCACTGCCGATCAAATAGGTCATCATGATTGTTGTGTAACAGGAGTTGGGCAGAAACAGCCCGCCGAAATCTCTGCACAGACCGGCCGTAAGGATTGCTTTCTTTAAGGGTGACGCATCGGAATTATAGAGGATGTTGGCAATAACCTGAAAAGCTGTATTGCGTTCGCGGTCCAGGACTGTGCCCACAGCAGAGCCGACGGCAAGGAATGTTTTTTCGGCACGATCGGCTCCGGGCTGGACCCCATAGCCGTCACGGCTAAGAACAGGTTGCGCAATATTTTCGCCCTTGTTGATGACGGATTTCTCCCGGGGTTCGTGAAACCGGCGCAAAAACCGGTGCTCCACAAAAGCCAGCTCTTCTTCCAGGTTCGCATCTCCATAAAAGAAAAGGGTGGCATTGGAAGGATGATAATAGCGGCGATGAAAATCGACAAACTGCTCATAGGTCAGGTCCGGAATATGTTTCGGATCCCCGCCGGATTCATGGGCATAGGTAGACCCGGGCATCAACCCCTTGAACATGTGGTGAAAGAGTGACCGCAGCGGGTCGGAAAAAGCGCCTTTCATTTCATTGAAGACCACGCCGTGGAATTGCAGGGGCTGGTCATCCGCCTCCTTGTGGTAATGCCAGCCCTCCTGTTCAAAAGTACTCCTTTGCAGCAGGGGATTAAAGACTACGTCGCAGTATACATCCATGATGTTGAAGTATTCGGTCAGGTTGCGGGTGGCATACGGATACCAGGTTGTGTCTGAACCGGTCATGGCGTTCAGAAAGGTCATCAGGCCGCTCTTGTTTATCTCGCCGAACACGTCTTTGACCGGGTACTTTTCCGACCCCATGAGCACCGAATGTTCGAGTATATGAGCAACTCCTGTCGAATCCTCCGGCAGGGTCTGAAATGCGATGCAGAAGGTTTTATTGATGTCCTTGTTTTTGATGGCAAATGCCGGAGTGCCCAGGATCTGATGGGTAAACTGCAGGACGGTGGAGTCAATTTCCGGAACATATTCCATCCGGTTGAGGAGAAAACCATTATATACTGTACCAACTGCAAACTGTATCATTCCGTGTCCTGATTATTGATTAAATATTTTTATGAGAATCCAGCATAAGGGTGACCGGACCGTTATTGACGAGGCTGACGTCCATCATGGCTTGAAATTCACCTGTTGCGGTATGAATACCGTATTGTTCTACCGCAGCTACCAGCTCCAGGTACAGGGAATTTGCCTTCTCCGGCAGGGCGGCAGATGACCATGACGGTCTTCTACCCTTGCGGCAGTCTCCCAGGAGGGTGAATTGTGAAACAATGAGCATCCGGCCGCCGGTATCAAGCAGGGAGAGGTTCATGAGGCCGTCAGCGTCTTCGAAGATGCGCAGGTGCACCAGTTTTTTTGCCATCCAGGCAACATCCCTGTCGCTGTCCTCACTGTGTATGCCGACCAGAACCAGGAGTCCTGCACTGATTTTTCCCGTTAACTTGCCGTTGACCCTTACTTCTGCCTGTGATACCCGTTGTACAACCGCTCTCATTGGCCCTGTACCCCTGATTTTTTCCATATATACTGTAGCATGTCGACAATAGGATTACAAAATATGAATGGATGGCAACGACCTTATCGGCCATCTTTGCCGGATCCGGCATGAGAGAGAAAGAGCATCATGAACCCGCCATATCAATGAACAGGGTCCTTTTATCGGGCCGAATCCGTATTGCCAAGCATGCCAAGAAGATACTGGATAATTGCCACGGTTGCCAGAGCGGCTGTTTCCGCCCTCAGGGTCCGGCTGCCCAGGGTAATGGTTTGAAAGCCGTACTCAAGGGCAATTTTGATTTCATCCCGGTGAAAACCTCCCTCCGGTCCGATGTAAAGGCATACGGATTCCTTTTCGGCAAAAAGAATGGGAGCAAGGGGCTGCTGTTGCTCATTTTCCCATAATATTATTTTAGCCGCACCAGAGGGGAGTTCGATATGCTTGAGATCCGTCAGAGGAGAGATCACCATGGGCATCGGCCGTTTACATTGTTTGCAGGATTCGAGCATTATGCGCTGCCACCGTTCCTGCTGCCGTTCCGGATTGCCCCGGTTTTCACTGTAACGGGTTTCTACCGGTTGAAAGGTGTGGACCCCGAGTTCCGTTGCCTTCTGGACAAGAAAATCCATTTTTTTCCCCTTCATGAGGCTTTGCAACAGGAAGAGGGAAGGGGCCTTTTCTTCCTCCCTGTGCGCTGCAACAAGGCGCACACTGACCTGCTCCCGCGAAAGTTTCAGCAATGTTCCCTGATACACGGTGCCAGTGCCGTCAAAGAGTTCTATCTCATCTCCCGGCTGCAGCCGCAGGACGGCTGCAATATGCAGTGATTCTGCCGGGGACAGGTGGGCAATACCATCGATTATAGCTTGCGGATCTACAAAAAAACGGCGCATAGGTATTTTATAAACAGAGAAAAAGAATGTACAGCCTGCTGAAGTCATATGGTATGCGGCTGATATTTGCAATATTTATAGCAGGGACAGGGGAGAAAAATTTATTCATGATCCCTGATTGGCTCAGCAGTTAAGAAAAGGAAATGACTGATCTTTCCTTGGCAGAAAAAATAAGGTGATTATATTAAATGTTGTACTGTTTCTTAAAGGGCTGAATACAAAGATCGCTCCGGAGAGATTGTAACGGCAGGCGCAGGAGCAGAAAGGCGAAAATCAATGCTGACAGGAGGTGTGTTATGGCAAGGAAAAAAGAAAAAAAAGAACCTGAAAAAGCCGAACTTGTCACCAAGGAGGAAACACGCCCGGGGCGCCCGGAAACTTCGTTTGGTGAACTGGAAGACTATTTTAACAGATTATTCCGGCAACCGTTTTCAATGATGGGCAGACCTTCATGGAGTTTGGGAACTTTCCCGAAATTCGGTGAGCAATTGTCCCCCTCGGTCGATATTTTTGAAGAGGATGGGGATATGGTTGTAAAAGCCGAGATCCCGGGGATCAGCAAAGAGGATCTGAATGTCTCCATTACGGAAGATACCCTGACCCTGTCCGGCGAGAAAAAACAGGAAGAGAAAGTGGAAAGAAAGGACTATCACAGGGTTGAACGTTCATATGGATCGTTCAGCCGCTGTTTCCGGCTGCCGGATAATGTCAATGGAGAGAAGGCAAAGGCCTCTTTTAAGGACGGAGTGCTTGAGATACGCATCCCCAAGACCAAGGAGACCAAGGCAAAGAAGATCCAGATCAGTTAATCAGGCAATAACCATTCCCCTCAGTAAGAACGTATATCATATCTGCGGCCTGAATCGACCGGGGTCCGGGCCCTCCTGGACCCGGACATTTCTCCGCAGGCTGACGGGATCTTCTCTCCTACTGTTTTTCCTCCGGGGCCGGGACAGCATTTTCCCCGACCGGAAGCCCGTAGCCCATCCGTACTTTTTTCTCAATATCGGCCATCAGATCCGGATGTTCCTTGAGGTAGATTTTGGCATTTTCCCGGCCCTGGCCGATCCGCTCATCCTCATAAGCGTACCAGGCGCCGCTTTTATCAATTATGTCCAGCTCCACACCCAAATCCAGCAGATCACCGGTTCTTGATATTCCCTCTCCGTAAATGATATCGAATTCGGCCGTTTTAAAAGGCGGCGCTACCTTGTTCTTGACCACCTTCACCTTGGTCCTGTTGCCGATCACTTCCTGCCCGTCCTTTATCTGGGTCATTTTCCGGATATCCAGACGCACTGAACTGTAAAATTTAAGGGCATTCCCGCCGGGTGTTGTTTCCGGGTTGCCGAACATGACGCCGATTTTCATCCTGATCTGATTGATGAAAACAAGAACAGTATTGGTACGCTTGAGGACCCCTGTGAATTTGCGCATGGCATGCGACATGAGCCTTGCCTGCAGGCCGACGTGCTGATCCCCGACATTGCCGTCGATTTCAGCCCGCGGTACCAGGGCGGCCACTGAATCAATGACGATGATATCCACTGCGCCGCTGCGCATAAGAATCTCCGTAATTTCCAGGGCCTGTTCACCAAAATCAGGCTGGGAAATCAGCAGGTTGTCGGTATCAACGCCAAGCCGTTCGGCATAGGCCGTGTCAAGAGCATGTTCGGCGTCGATAAAGGCCGCATTACCGCCTCTGCGCTGAGCTTCGGCTATGACATGCAGGGCAAGGGTCGTCTTGCCGGAAGACTCCGGGCCGTATATTTCCGTCACCCGTCCGCGCGGCAGCCCGCCGACACCGAGTGCAATATCAATGCTCAGGGCACCGGTTGATATGACCGGGATATTTTCCCGCTCCTCGGATCCGAGCCGCATAATCGCACCCTTGCCGAATTGCTTCTGAATCTGGACAATGGCGTTGTCAACACTTTTCATTCTGCCGGCCTGGTTTGTCTCAGTCGCTCCTGCCATTCTTATCTCCTTTATGCATCAATAATGAGAGCCGCACCTGATTAAGTGCGGTCTGCGCTGTCATTTCCTGAATTTCCTGGCGGCTGCCCGTAAAATGATAATGGTAGTCGCTGGTCCGTCCTTTCACCACCAGCCCGATATGCACCGTACCCACCGGTTTTTCAGGAGTGCCGCCGGCAGGACCGGCGTACCCGGTTACCGAAAGGCTTACCGGCGAGCCTGTTTTTGCTGCGATGCCTTCGGCCATTGCCCGGGCAGCTTGAGCACTGACCGCACCATAGGCGGAAAGCAGATCCTTGTCCACACCTAAGAATAGTTCTTTGAGTTCGTTGCTGTAGGCAATCACTCCCCCGACAAACCACTCCGAACTTCCGGCCACTTCGGTGATTTTACTGCCGATCATCCCTCCTGTGCACGACTCGGCCACACTCATGTGCAAACCGTTCTGCCGCAGGATTCCGCCGACAACCGATGCCATTGTATCCTGGTCAAATCCATACAGTTTTTCACCCAGCAAAGCGGTGATGATTCCGTCAATCTCAAGAAACAGGTTTTCCGATTCTCCCTGGACTGTTCCCGAAACAGTGAGGCTGACATGGACTTCGCTGTCCACGGGATAGTAGCCGATCCGGATACCCGGAATATTTTCCAGCTCCCTGAACTGCCTGTTGATCATATTTTCGGACAAGCCGAAGGTCCTGTAAATGCGCTGGCGGAAATGATTGCGGTTGTCATGGGTCCAGCCGGCTAGAAAGGGAAGAACATGCTCGACAAACAATTTTTTCATTTGCCCCGGGACACCGGGGAGACAGAATATCGGCGTACACTCGTAAACCAGAAGATAGCCGGCCATTTTTGATTCGACATTTAATACTTCCGCGCCTTCGGGAAGCCAGGCAAGTTTCTGGAGGATTTCGATATCATTTGCATTTCCCTGCATGCGGGGCTGAATCTGCTTGATAATTTCAGGATACACGATCCGCGGTCTTTTCAAAGCCTCGGAGACCGCCTCGTTGGTCAGATCATCCGAAGTCGCTCCCAGGCCGCCCGTGACGATGACGAAATCAACCCGTTCAACGGCCCGGATGAGCGCCTCGCCGATGAGGGAAGGCGTGTCGCCGATGGTTTGCATGGCAAAAATATCATGCCCGGCAGCAAAGAGCTGGCTGGCGGCAAAGCCGCTCGTTGTGTTGACGATGCGGCCGGTCGTCAGCTCATCGCCAATGGCTATTATTTCTCCAATCATTATTCCGGGTAAATGCTGAAAAGAATCTTTTTCGGCCCCTCCACTTTACGACTTTACCTGTTTCGCCGTATTATCTCAAGCTAGGACTTTGAAGCGCTCCCGAATAACATGCCGTCTGCCAGTCCATCGATGTGGACGGCAATAATGTCTCCCGCCTGGTGCCCGGATGAGTCGCAGCGAACAGGAATATAGTTTTCCGAAAACCCCTGGAGATATTGAGTGTTTTTCTCTCTTTTTTCAACCAGAACCTGCTGTCTGCTCCCGATAAACCGGGCATAAAAACTTTCCCTTTTTATTTTGTCGAGGGCGCGGAGCCTGCCGACTCTTTCTTCTTTCATCTGGTTGGGGAGCTGATTTTTCATGGACGCCGCCAGGGTGCCTGCGCGACGCGAATATGGGAAAACATGGAGGTAGGTGACCGGGAGATCCCTGATCAGCCTGTATGTATTTTCATGCGCCTCTTCGTCTTCTCCGGGAAAACCGCACAGGATATCACAGCCGACAGCCGCTTCCGGCAGCGCCTCTCTAATCCTTTCGAGCACCAGGGCATATTGCTCCACCGTATAGCGCCGGTTCATCTTTTTCAAGATGTTATCGTCACCGCTTTGCAGCGGGATGTGCAGATGGGGCATAAAATTGGCCCGGGTGGCAATCAGGTCCAGGAGGGTATCGTCGATTTCCGTGGGTTCAATGGAGCTGAGCCGGAACCGAATTGCGGGAAAGTCGCGGCAGAGTCTGGCTAGAAGAGAGCAGATATTCTCTTTTTCCTTGAGATCGGCCCCGTATTTGCCGACATTGATACCGGTAATGACAATTTCCCTGTAGCCTTCGGCAGCAAAAACAGCAGCCTGGCAAAGAACATCCCCGGCGGGCAGGCTCCGGCTCCTTCCCCTGGTATAGGGGACGATGCAATAGGAGCAGAAGTTGTTGCATCCGTCCTGAATGCGCAAAAAAGCACGGGTTCTTCCGGAGAAGCGCCGCACCGGCATGGGAGTGATTTCGCGCTTCCGGTTTATGTTGCCCATGAGCATGGTCAGGTCGGAAGCGTTTTCGTTCATGACTTCAGCCACAAGAAGATGCTTGTTGCCGTTGCCGACTATGCACAGCCGGCTATCCGTGATATCGAGAATTTGTTGCGGTTCCATCTGGGCATAGCACCCGGTCACAATCAGCCTGGCGCCGGGATTTGTTTTCAACGCTCTCCGGACAAGCTGGCGCGACTGCTGTCCGGCCCGTCCGGTAACGGCACAGGTGTTGATGATATAGATATCAGCGCGGCTTGAAAAGGGAACCATTTCACAGCCCGCCTCGGCCAGGGACGATATAAAGGAGGCGGATTCATACTGGTTGACCTTGCAGCCCAGAGTGGTAACGGCAATTTTTTTCATAGGTCGATATCCTCACCTGCAATCGCGCCGGTAATAACAGCGCTGCCCGCTACAAAATCATCCTCATAGAATACGGCAAACTGGCCCGGGGTTATGGCTCTCTGCCCGGCCTCAAAGGTAATGACCGCCTCTCCGTTATTTCCGGCTGCCACGGTGGCAGGAGAGGGCAGGTGTCTTCCTCGTATCTGGACCCGGCCGCGCCAGGGGTTGGGCTGCGCCGCGCCCGTCCACCGCACATCCCGGGTGATAACTTTTCGGCAGAACAGGCGGTCCTTTTTGCAGACCACGAGTCTGTTATTCCCGGCATCAAGGCGGTACACATACCAGGGGGTGGCATCAGGGATAGAGAGCCCTTTCCTCTGGCCCACAGTATACTGCCATAAGCCGCGATGCTCTCCGATTACCCTGCCTTCCGTATTGATGATATCCCCGGGACGGTCGCCAATGCCCTGTCCGGCGAAAAAGGCGGCAACGCTCTCCCCGGCGAGAAAACAGACATCCTGGCTTTCCGGGCCGTGGATAGTGCTGAGTTTAAGCGCGGCAGCCAGGCCGTAGACCTCTTCCTTGGTATAATCACCCAGCGGCAGAATGACATTTTCAAGCTGCGCCTGGGTTAACCGGCAGAGGAAATACGACTGATCCTTTTTCGGATCGCACCCCTTCTGCAGAATATATTCCCCGGTATCCTTTTTTCTGATCCGGGCATAGTGGCCGGTGGCCATCTTGTCCATCCCCCTGCTGCGCATGACGTTCAGCAAAGCACCGAATTTTACCTGCCGGTTGCAGACAATACAGGGGTTGGGAGTGTCTCCGTCCAGGTACGTCCTGATAAAATAATCAATGACTTTCCGGTTGAAGAGATCCTGCAAATCTATACAATAAAGGGGAATTTCGAGATGCTCGGCAACGGACCGGACGCGCTGGACGTGTCTCTCCTTTCCGGGCACAGGAAGGAGCATAAAAAAACCGTGGACGTCACATCCTTTTTGCTGGAGGAGAGAGGCGGTGACAGAACTGTCGACACCTCCGCTCATGGCAATACCGACCTTTTGTTTAGCCATGCAAAAACCTGTTCCCTGACAACCCTGATGAATCAGGCGGACATGATACCATTTCAGCAATCGGGGGTAAACAAGGAACAGTGACTATCCCGAGAGCAGATTATTCCGGCGGCGGGTAGAACAGCGGACAATGGAAAATCGCTATTGAGTAAGGGAATTTGAGGAAAAGAGAGGTGAACGGAGGGGAAAAAGGGTCAAATCAGTGATGCAAGCACATCACAGGACCGGCAAATTTCCATTTTATCTTTCCATTCTTTCTCAGCCGCACATTCGCACTGGGTGCCGCTTAAAAACCAGCAGAGATGCCCGGCCTGAAATTCCCATGCCGGACAATCCTTTTTATTCTCACACTTTTTCTGCACCCAGCAATCCTTCCGTCGGCTTGACTCCTGGCTTCGCTGATTGATGAGAAGAAAATAAATCTGCCGTTCGACATGAAGGGGGACAGGCCGCCAGCCCTGTTCGTAGCTTTGGACAGCCTTGAGTGAAACACCTAGCAGCGCGCCAAGTTCTTTCTGTGTTTTGCCGAGTTTAGCCCGCGCTTTTGAAAAATTATCCTTATCCATCTGGCACTCTGTCGTAAAAATTTATTATGTAGAATAGTACCACAATGTGTCTTCCTTTGCAAGTAATAATTTTTAATAATTATGCACTATGAAGAAAAACCGCAGTGATACGAGAGTGTTTTCTGACTGCAGATAAAGAAACCTTCCGGACCGTTTCAGTACCGGTCACCTTGTTCTTTTTTTGGGCAAACAAATTGCCAGATATAAGAACTTATTTGTAAATTTATGATCCCACCCTGTGAGAATAAAATAGATTGGAGAGAAAGACTATAATTATTTTATTTTTTCTTTTCCAGGAAAACCGGCGGCGAACCGCATGCCGGACAATTCTGCATTGCCAGCGGCTGGGCGAGTCCGCTGGCCGCCAGCAGCTCTTTATCATGAAATATAGTAACAGTCGGACCGTCCGCTGTGATAGATCCTTCATGCAGGACAATGATACGTTTACAGACATTCATTGCCAGATCAAGGTCATGGGTTGCTATGATTTTTGTATGCTCGAACGATTGAAGGATTTCAATAAGATGTTGACGCGCCAGGGGATCAAGATTGGATGAAGGTTCATCCATGATCAGAATATCCGGCGACATGGCCAGAACGGTGGCTATTGCCACGGCCCGTTTCTCCCCGCCTGACAGCTTGTAGGGTGTTCTCGCGCGCAGATGGCCGGCATTAACACGGTCCAGGGCATCCTGAACTCTCTGTTCAACTTCTTCGGGAAGGAGGCCCAGGTTGAGGGGGCCGAAGGCAACGTCGTCAAAAACCGTGGGCATGAACAGCTGATCATCCGGATCCTGGAAAACCATGCCTACCGTTCTGCGGACATTTTGCAGATTCTGCCTGGTGAGAGGATAGTCGCCTATCCTCACCGTACCGGTGCCGGGAGTCAGGGAACCGTTCAGATGGAGCAGCAGAGTGGATTTTCCCGCCCCGTTTGCCCCGACAATGGCGACGGATTCCCCGTGGGTGATGCGAAATCGAATATCCCTGATGCCGCGGGTGGAATCAGGATAGGTATATGATAAACCATCTGCTTCGACGATATGATGACTCATGTCATTATTTCCGTAATTGCCGTTTCCAGCAGCAGGGGAACGTTATACAGGCGCATGGCCAGGAAAAGGGAGGACCAGAAGAGAACAAAAAATACCTCGTTTTTTCCGATCCCGGCCGGCCGGCCGAGGTGCATATGGCCGTCAAATCCCCGGCAGCGCATGGCACAGTGTATACGTTCGGCCCGGTTCAGGGTTCTCAGCAGCAGATGGCCGACAAGCATCCCGTATGTTTTCAGGCCGAGTCCGGAACCATTGAAGGTTCTCAGGGCCTGGGCCCTCGACATGCGCATTGTTTCCTCCAGCAGCACAAAAATATACCGATACAGGAAAAGGAGCTGGACAATAAAAATGGTAGGCACCCGAAGTTTCTCCAGGGCGACGCACAGGCCGTTGAAACTGGTAAGTGCGATAAAAACAAGGACGCTGCCGACGGTCAGCACAAAGCGAAGAACCAGTGAGACAAGGGATATCCAGCCGCCTGTTATCCCGAAGGAGCCGATGTGCAGATGCACGGAAGTGTCGATAAGCGGGTTAAACAGACCGATAAGCACGGCAAAGGGAGCGACTATGAGCAGTTTGTTGAGCAGATATGAAAGCGGCAGGTTTGCGCTCCCGATAAGGACCACCGGATAAAGAACAAAAGGCAGAAGGGCGGATATTGTATATTTGTCGAATGAAACAACGGTGATGATAAATATCAGGGTGGTGATCAGCTTGGCGCGGGGGTCCAGCCTGTGCAGCCAGCTGTTGCCCTGCGCCAGGGTATCCAGATACCTGATATCAAAGAAATTTTTGTCAACGACGGGCATGTAACGCAATCGCTCCTGGCAGGGAAAAGGATCTTTATTGATCCGCCCTTTATGAGCCGGTATGTGTTTGCCGGCGTTTGAGCAGAAGGCCGATCAGGGATACTATGAGCAGCGTCAGGATGCTGCCGATGAATCCGGAAAAAGATGTTCCTGACGCACCCCCGGGCAGGACCGGGGAGAACTGATTATCGCCGGCAGAAGGCGTACCGGCATGCTGCCGGAATTCATAGTCGGGTAAAAGGGCTGTTTTTTCCTGTACTCCAGCCAGTGCTTCATGAACGGACCCTGGCGGGCCCGGGGTTTCCGCCATGCCCGCACTGTGCAGGAGAGACCATTCCAGCCCGTCCGGCAGGCCTGAGGCGAGAAGGCTCATGATGCTTCCCAGGATGAGCGCGGCTGAAAAAAACAGCAGCAGCGGCTTACGGAGCGGCTTTTTGCGAAAAGAAGCGGTGTGAACCGAAAAATGCAGAATATCCGGCCGGGCCCTGGCGATAAACAGGATAATCGATGCTGTGGCCAGACCTTCAACAATCCCTATTGCCAGATGGACCGGTTGCATGAAGAAAAGAAAAGTCTGCGGGGAGAGATCGGTAATTCCGGAAAAAATGGTCTGGAAGACAACCCCGAGTGATCCCAGCTGCAGTCCGGCAATTGCCGCAACCAGGGAAGCTATGACAATTCTCGGTGAGGTGCATTCTGTGCGGACGAGAGGTTTGTAGAAGAGGGGATAGGCAATCAGGCAGGGGATAAAGCCCATATTGAAAATATTACAGCCCAGAGCCAGTATCCCGCCGTCGGCAAAAAATAAAGCCTGGACAACAAGTATGGAAGCCAGGGTCAGGAAGGCGGCAGCAGGCCCGAGCAGAACCGCGAGCAGGAGGCCGCCGCCGAGATGCCCGCTGGACCCGGTTGCCGGTATGGCAAAGTTGATCATTTGGGCGGCAAAGACAAAAGCACCGAGCACACCCATTAAAGAGACGGTTCCGTCGTCGAGATTTTTTTTGATCCGGGATGAGCAGTAGCCGATTGCACCTGCTGAAACCACCCACATTGTTCCGCCGACCGCCGGTGAAACAAGAGCGTCCGCCATATGCATGTTGATTTCCTTTCCTGTCCGTTTTGCCCCAAAGCAGAATAGCCGGAATTCTGCCAACAGCAAAATGTTACGAATTCAAAATTCATAATACTATAAAAGACTCAGGCACGTGAGTCAAGGGGCAAAGAAAAACGGCGGCATGCGCCGGCAACGTCCGCCAGTATTATGAATTACAGGACAGGGGCGGCGGTTAAGAAAACCGACATTCATGCTCATGGGGGATAACCAGTCAACGTTCAAACAGCGCATCAGCGTTCCTACCAAAATGCCCACATCTTTCAAAATTGTAAACTCTGTGATTTCCTTTTTGTTCATCCGGAATCACCCGGTCACCTGAAACAAATATAAATTACTGATTTTAAATAGATAAAATGAAAGCGCCGTGCTGGCATGTCTCTTGCGATAGCCGAAGAAAGCGTAGCATAGATCACTTCTGCAAAGGGTTAATTATGGCGGTCGCACTCACGGAAAGAGAAAACCAGATTCATATCAAGGGCGAAGCTCCTTTTGAAATCGTCTGCAACAAGGAGAGCCTGGCCGGGGCGGTGAGCCAGCGGGCCTGCGTATTCTGCGGTTCGCGGGTTGTGCTGTATCCCATTGCCGATGCCCTGCACCTGGTGCACGGTCCCATCGGCTGTGCGGTCTATACCTGGGATATCCGCGGCGCCCTGTCGTCCGGCCCGGAACTGCACCGCCTTTCATTTTCCACGGATCTGCAGGAAAGGGATGTCATCTTCGGCGGGGAAAAGAAACTGTATGGCGCCCTGACGGAACTGATTGACCGGCACCGCCCCGGGGCCGCCTTTGTCTATTCAACCTGCATCGTCGGCATCATCGGCGACGATCTGGATGCAGTCTGCCGCAGGGTCGCGGCGGAAAAGGGCATCCCGGTCATCCCGGTGAAATCCGAAGGGTTCAAGGGCAACAAGCGGGCAGGATACCAGGCAGCCTGCGATGCCCTGTTCAGGCTGATCGGCACCGGGGACACCAAAAACATTTCCGGGTATTCGATAAACATCCTGGGTGACTTCAACCTGGCCGGCGAGATCTGGATGATCCGCGAGTATTATGAGCGCATGGGTGTCGAAGTGGTCGCCAACATCACCGGCGACGGCCGGGTGGACGACATTCGCCGGGCGCACGGCGCATCGCTCAATGTCGTCCAGTGCTCCGGATCCACCATGCAGCTGGCCGAGATGATGGAGGAAAAATACGGCATCCCTTCCCTCCGGGTCTCCTACTTCGGGTTAGAGGACATGTCCGAGGCGCTGTATGACATCGCCCGTTTCTTCAAAGATCCTGAAATGATGGAGCGCACAAGAGAACTGGTGCAGACCGAGGTGCAGCAGCTGGCCCGCGGTCTCGAACCGTACCGCAGGGAACTGGCGGGCAAAAAGGCGGCCATTTACGTGGGCGGCTCGTTCAAGGCCTTTTCCCTGGTCAAGGCCTTCCGGCTGGTAGACATGCAGGTGGTGCTGGTCGGCTCGCAGACCGGTACTGTCGAGGATTACCGGGAGCTGGAGGCTATCACCGATCCGGGCACCATAATTGTCGACGATTCAAACCCTCTGGAGCTGACCGCCTTCCTCAGGGAAAAAGAGGTGGATGTGTTTGTCGGCGGCGTCAAGGAGCGGCCCATTGCCTACAAGCTCGGAATCGGCTTCTGCGACCACAACCACGAGCGCAAGGAGGCCCTGGCCGGTTTTGCCGGCATGCTCAACTTCGCCCGGGAAGTCTACTCTTCGGTCATGAGCCCGGTATGGCGGTTTGTTCCCCGTAAAACTGCAGAACAGGAGGCATCATGAGCAGAAAACCTTCCAGTGCCGTCTCCACCACCAATGCCTGCAAGCTGTGCCGGCCGCTGGGCGCCTGCCTTGCCTTCAAGGGAATTGCAGGGACCGTCCCCTATCTGCATGGATCGCAGGGCTGCGCCACCTATATGCGGCGCTATGTCATCAGCCATTACAATGAGCCCATCGATATCGCCTCCTCGTCCCTGTCGGAAAAGCATGCGGTGTACGGCGGCGGTCCCAATCTGAAGGTCGGCCTGACCAATGTGACGGAAAAATACCGGCCGCAGGTAATCGGTATCGCCACCACCTGTCTGACCGAAACCATCGGCGATGATGTGCGGATGATCCTCCGGGAATACGGGAGGGACACGCAAGGGTCAAAAGGACTGCCCGAACTGATCAATGTCTCGACGCCCAGTTATGACGGCACCCACATGGAGGGCTTCCATGGGGCGGTGGCGGCAGCAGTTGCGCAGATGGCCGAAGGCGGACCGCAGACAAAAACCGTCAACCTGCTGCCCGGTTTTGTCTCGTCTGCCGACTATCGGCATCTTCAGGAGATAATGGATGACTTCGGCCTTGACTCCATCATGCTTCCAGACCTGTCTGAAACCATGGACGGGCCTGCCCTGCTGGAATACGAAAAATTGCCGAGGGGCGGGACACCGCCGGCTGCCATCAAGGCCATGGGCCGCAGCAGGGCAACCGTTGAATTCGGCCGCACCCTGGCAAAGACCAGAACCGGAGGCCGGATTCTCACCGAAGAATACAATATCCGCGGCCTGCAGATCGGTATGCCCATCGGCATTGAAGAAACAGACCGGTTCTTTGCCCTGCTCACCGAATTGAGCGGCAGAGGGGTTCCGGAGAAATATCGGAAAATTCGCGGCCGGCTTATCGATGCCTACGTGGACGGCCACAAGTACGTGTTCGGCAAAAAGGCGGTTATCTACGGGGAGGAAGATCTGGTTGTCGGCATGACCGCCTTTCTGGCCGAGATCGGCATCCGGCCGGTGCTGTGCGCGTCCGGCGGCAGATCGGGCCTGCTGGCGGAAGCCATCCGGGAAACGACCGGGCAGATACTGCGCGAGCAGCCCCGGGTTTTTGAGGATATGGATTTTTTCGAGATCAGCGAAATGGCGGAAAAACTGCAGCCGGATCTGCTTGTCGGCCACTCCAAGGGGTATCCGCTGGCGCGCAAACTCAATATCCCCCTGATCCGGATCGGCTTTCCCATCCATGACCGGGTGGGCGGGCAACGGATACTGCACCTCGGCTACCCGGGAGCCCAGCAGCTGTTCGACATGGTGACCAATGCCATCATCGAAAAAAAGCAGGACGATTCAGAGGTAGGTTATTCGTACATGTAAAAAGGCTGGGGACAGCGGGATAAATATTTCACCAGACGGAGATGAAGATGATAAAGGCAAAAGATTGTAATCGGCACCCCTGCTTTAACGCCGCGGTCAAGGGGCGGTACGGCCGGGTCCATCTGCCGGTCGCCCCCCGATGCAATATCAAATGCAACTACTGCAACCGCAAGTATGACTGCGTCAATGAGTCGCGGCCCGGGGTCACGAGTACGGTGCTGAGCCCGGACCAGGCCCTCTATTACATGGACCGGGTGCTGGAAAAGGAACCGCGGATCTCGGTTGCCGGCATTGCCGGCCCGGGCGACCCGTTTGCCAATGCGGACGAGACCCTCGAAACCATGCGGCTGATCAGAAATAAATATCCAGCGACCATACTCTGCCTGGCATCAAACGGCATGAACCTGGCCCCCTATGTCAAGGAACTGGCGGAAATCGGGGTGTCGCATGTGACGGTTACCGTGAATGCCGTGGATCCGGAAATCGGACAGCAGATCTATGCATGGGTGCGGGACGGCAAGGTCGTCTACCGGGGGCGGCAGGCAGCTGAACTGCTCCTGGCCAGACAGCTGCATGCGGTCGGGAAACTGAAGGAGCACGGCATGACGGTCAAAATCAACACCATCGTCATTCCCGGCATCAACGACCGCCACATCATGGAAGTTGCCCGCACCATGCGGGAGCTTGGCGCCGACCTGCTCAACTGCATGGCCATGTTCCCCAATGCGGATACGGTATTCGAAGATGTGCCCGAACCGACCGGGCAGGAGATGGCTGCTCTGCGCAATGAAGCGGAAACATACCTGCCGCAGATGCGCCACTGCACCCGCTGCCGGGCGGATGCCGTCGGCTTGCTGGACAATGACCGGACCGATGAGATGCGCGGCTGCCTTTCCGCCTGCGCCTCCCTGCCGAAACCTGCTGAAGCGGTTAAACCCCATGTTGCCGTCGCCACCATGGAAGGGGTGCTGGTCAACCAGCACCTGGGGGAAGCCGATTCCTTTCAGATCTGGGGAGAGGACGGCAGCGGCGGCTACAAACTGGTCGAGGTGCGTCCGGCCCCCGTGCAGGGCGGGGGGCCGCAGCGCTGGATGCACCTGGTTCGGCTGCTGAAGGACTGCCGTGCCGTACTGGTTAATGACCTGGGCGAAAGCCCGCGGGTCAAGCTTAAGAGGAAGGGAATCGAGCCGGTGCTGATGTCCGGGTTCATAGAGCAGGGGCTGGAAGCCGTGTATAGGGGCAAAGGTCTGCATACCCTGCAGGGGAAAATGCGCAAGTGTTCCCCCCGGGGCGTCTGTGCCGGAGGGGGAAGCGGATGCGGGTAAAAGTTGAAAAGTTTATAAAGATTATCAGGTGGAAAGCTTAAAATGTACTCTTTGTCCCGTTAGCTAGGTAGCCTGCGCTTTGCGCCAGCCATCCGCTTTGAGCCGTTCAACCCTGGAAATATTCCAGGAGTTGATCGTCTCAAGATATTTTCGGGGATCGGTTTTGGCAAGCTCCATGATATCCTTGCGCTCGGCAAGGATATCCTCTTTTTCACCCGGATATAATTCCAGCCAGGTGGCATAGCCGGCATCAAACAGGAAGGCGGGATCCACAACATCCGGAGCCAGGTTCAGTCTGGCGGCTGCCAGGAACTGCGCCAGTTCCATATCATATTCGATGATCCAGTTCTTGTCGCAGACCATAGCTTCGTCATGTACCGGGATGTCCGGGGAACAGTTCGGACAGTACAGGGAAAGAATGACCTCGCTGCTCATGATGTTGTCACGCAAGTGAAATTGAACGTTGTGTTTACCGCAGCAGCAGGTTTTTCGCACTTCAATGCACATGATGTACTCCTCATACCGTACAAATTATTTGATAATGGTTATTGTTAGCATGTGCAGTTCTGCCTGGCAAGCAAAAAAATACTGTCCGCTTTTGTACTTCTCGCCTACAATCCAGTATTGTGACAAGAAGGAAAATGTGAGCGTGAAATGAATAAAACCGTGCTGTGGGTCACCATTTACCTGGCAGTACTTCTCTGGTCTGCGGTGCATCCCAAGGATTATCTCACCTGGCTGCTGGAGGTCTTTCCCGCCCTGGCCGGAGCGGCAATAATGCTGGCGACCCGCAATTTTTTTCCCCTTACTTCACTGACCGCAGGTCTCATCCTTGGGCACAGCATTATTCTGATGGTTGGCGGACACTATAGCTATGCCGAAGTTCCGCTGTTTGACCGGCTGGGAGAAATTTTCGGCTGGCAGCGCAATAATTACGACAAACTCGGACATTTTGCCCAGGGCTTTGTGCCGGCCATTATAGCCCGCGAGATCCTGATCAGGAAGAGAGTCCTCAGTTCAACCGCCTGGACCAACCTGTTCATCATTTCCTTCTGTCTCGGCTTCAGTGCTTTTTATGAACTCATTGAGTGGTGGGTGGCCCTGCTCAGCAATGAGGCGGCGGAGTCGTTTCTCGGGACCCAGGGATATGTGTGGGATACCCAGTCCGATATGGCCTGGGCGCTTATGGGGGCGATTTCTGCACTGGTACTGCTGGGCAGATACCATGACCGGCTGCTCAGGATGCAGGGGTTTGCGCCCTGAGGATTGAGCTTTCTTACCTGTACCCGGAAAAAATCGGCTGCCAGTCGATATTCTTGTGTTCCGGCCAACGGGGGAGGACAACAATTCTGTCCTCAAAACCGTAGGATTGCAGTGCCCTGGAAAAGACCCTGCAGGAGTCCTTCACTATCTCGGGGGGACTTTTTTCATATGTATTGTAGACGATTCCCGCCAAATCAAGGTTACGGGACCGGATGACCTCCAGGCTCATGAGAGTGTGGTTTATTGACCCGAGACGGGAGGATGTTACCAGGATAAGAGGCCATCTCAGGGTAACGAGATAGTCGAGAAGGGTCATCTCCTCGGTCAGCGGAACCAGGAGTCCTCCTGCTCCTTCAAGCAGCACCCAGTCATACAGTTCCCGGAGACGTTCGCCGGCAGCGGTAATAACAGCCGGATCTACGGATTTTCCTGCCAGGCTGGCCGCAAGATGCGGGGAGCCGGGAAAAGAAAGGCAATAGGGACAGGTCAGCTTCTTTTCATCCACATCCAGCCAGCCGACTTCCATCAACTTCCTGTGGATGAGAATATCCTGCGACCTTTCCACGCAGCCGGTCTGCACGATTTTCTGGGTGATGACCCGTTCACCCTTATAGAGAAGGTCGCGGGCCATAAGGCCGACGGCAATGGATTTGCCGATTCCGGTATCTATTCCGCATATACAGAAGGTGGGCATATTCAAGGTCCCGGCATATTGGATATTTTTTATTCCCTGCAGGTTAAGTTAATTTTGATAATCTACTAAAGTCAATGATTTTCTCCCGGCAGCAGCCATCAGGTGCTTCCGCTACTATGCTCTTTCATTTCGGTAAGTTTTACGGTATGTTCTGAACGGAACGCTGTTCCTTCAACCCCATTCTCTCCAACGGATGACGAGAACGCCAAGCCAGTCAATGAAAGCCCCAAGTCACTTAATGGCCGCTGTTTTTCTGGATAACAGACCAGGCCACAGAAAACAGACATTAGGTGTTCTCGATTCACTTGCACAATTCACTGACCTGCAGACCATTGAAATATCGGTACCGCATCTCACGATACCGGGTGAGGCAGGGAAGTGGATAAAATATTTTCTCCAGCCGGGCTGTTCAACCGACCTTTCCCTGTGTGATTTCATTATCGGGACAGGCTCACGCACTCATGTGCCAATGCTCGGCTGTAAAAAAAAATACCATATTCCTGCTATTACCTGCATGGCGCCAACCCCGTTGCTGCGCCGCAGGTTCGATCTCTGCTTTGTTCCGCGTCACGACGCCGTGCCTGCAGCCGACAATATTTTTTACACCGACGGTCCACCCAATCTGTCGCGGGCCAAAGGACGGCATGATCCCGGCCAGGGCCTTATCCTGATAGGCGGACGGGATGAAAAAAGCCACAGCTGGAATGATGCGGGTATCATGGATTCGGTTGCATTTATAGTACAGCGGCAGCATAATCTGAGATGGACGATTTCATCATCGCCGAGAACTCCGGAGGAGACGGATTCGGGTCTGGCAAAGCTGGCTGCAGAATATGATAATGTACATTTTATCCGGTTTTCGGATACCGGGCCCGGATGGATAGAGAAGGAGTATGATAAAAATATGACGGTGTGGGTCACGGGCGACTCCATTTCCATGATATATGAAGCCCTGTCCTCCGGATGCCGGGTGGGGATTTTACCGGTAGCCTGGAAACGGCAGAATAATAAATTTCAGCGCAGTGTCGATGATCTGAGCAAGAGAGGAAAAGTTGTTTCCTTTGCCGCATGGAAGGAGGAAAATGCGGCCTGGATTCTTTCTGAACCCCTGGATGAAGCACGGCGCTGCGCACGCGAGATACTGAAACGATGGTGGCCAAACCGCTTACAATAGTACAGATCCTGCCCAGCCTTGAGGAAGGGGGGGTGGAGAACGAAACCCTGGAACTGGGTGAATACCTTCCCAGCATCGGATACCGCTCTATCGTGATATCGGGCGGCGGCAGGCTGGTTCCGAAACTGGTGGAATCCGGCAGTGAACACATCCTCCTGCCCTATGTGGGAGAAAAAAGTCCTCGTTGTCTGCAGTATATGAAGCATCTGCGCGATATTTTAATCAACGAGAAAATAGACATTCTGCACCTGCGTTCGCGCTTGCCCGCCTGGATCGCCTATTTTGCCTGGAAATCCATTCCTGCGGAAAAAAGACCCGGCCTGGTCACTTCCTTTCACGGTTTCTACTCCGTTAACTACTATTCGACGATCATGACCAGGGGTGAGCGGGTGATAGCGGTCTCCCAGGCGATCAAGGATCATATCCTGGAAAAATACCGGATCGGGGAATGGAAGGTAGAGCTTATCCATGGCGGATTTGACTCCAGATATTTTAATCCGCAAAGTGTTGATCCGAAGCGGGTTGATTACCTGAAAAAAAATTGGGGTCTGGAAAACAATACAGCCCCGGTTTTGATACAGCCGGGTAGATTGACAAGCTGGAAAGGACAGGATGTTTTTATCAGGGCCTTGAAGCAGATGCGGCACCTTCCCTTTATGGCGCTCTGCATCGGCGATTTTGAAGAAAATACTTCGTTTGTGCAAAGGCTGAAGGCCAATATCGAGCAATTCGATCTGCAGGACAAGGTTAAGCTTGTCGGCCACTGCGATGATATGCCCGCTGCCATGATGCTGGCCGATATTGTTGTTTCCGCCTCCTCCTTACAGCCGGAAGCATTCGGCAAGGTCATTATCGAAGCCATGGCCATGGGTAAACCGGTCGTCGCCACCCGGCACGGCGGCAGTACGGAAACAGTATTGGACGGAAAATCAGGATGGCTGGTGAAACCGGGTGATCCCGAGGAACTGGCGGATGCCCTGAAATATATCATCAGTAATGAAAAATTGCGGGAAGAAGCAGGCAGAGTGGGGAAAGCGAGGGTGAACGAACTTTTCACCTCCTGCAAAATGTGCGAAAAAACCGTCAGCCTCTACCATAAACTCCTGCAGGACCGGCAGGGCAGGTCGGTTGACGAAAAACTCACGGTAGTCCAGCTGCTGCCGGATTTAGAGGGGGGCGGCGTCGAGCGGGGAACACTGGAAACAGGACGTTTCCTGGCTGAAAACGGCCACAACTCCATAGTGATATCCGCCGGGGGACGAATGGTGCGTCAGCTTGAACAGGAAGGCAGCCGGCATATCGCCTGGAATGTCGGTCATAAAAGCCCCAGCAGCCTTCTCTTTATTCGTCCTCTGCGCTTATTAATGTTGCGGGAGAAGGTTGATGTGCTGCACCTGCGGTCGAGAATGCCGGCCTGGATCGGCTATCTTGCATGGAAATCCCTGCCAATTGAAAAGAGACCGGTGCTGGTGACGACGTTTCACGGTTTCTACTCGGTAAACAGGTACAGCGCCATCATGACCAAAGGGGAACGGATCATTGCCGTGTCCGAGGCTATTGCCGGGCATATCAAGGAAAGCTATGGTCTGGAGGATAAGGTGACCCTGAATTACAGGGGTATTGACGAAGATCTTTTTTCTCCGGACAATGTCGGTCCGGAGCGGGTAAATTTTCTGGCGGAAAAATGGAACATTGACAGGAGTAAACCGATTATCATGCTCCCGGGCCGGCTCACCAGCTGGAAGGGGCAGGATGTTTTTATCAGGGCCCTGGAAAAAATCCGGCATCTTCCTTTTACGGCTCTGTGTGTCGGAGATTTTGAAGAAAGCACTTCATTTGTCCAGAAATTGAAGGAAGATATTGAATTGTTTGATATGACGGAAAAAGTCAAGCTTGTCGGGCACTGTACCGATATGCCTGCGGCGTTAATGCTGGCCGATATTGTTGTTTCCGCTTCGTCTTTGCAGCCGGAAGCGTTCGGCAGAACCACTGCCGAGGCTATGGCCATGGGCAAGCCTGTTATCGCTACCGCCCACGGGGGCAGCCTGGAGACGGTAGTGGACGGCGAAACAGGCTGGCTTGTCAACCCTTCCAGTGCCGAAGATATGGCACGGGCGATCCAGGAAGCCATCGCCGATCCTGAAAAGAGAAAGGCCTATGGTGCGGCCGGGAAAATCAGGGTCCGCAGGTTTTTCACTTTAAAAACCATGTGTGAGAAAACACTGTCCATCTACAGGGAACTGCTGCAGGACCGGCAGAACAAGCGTGAATCAGTCCGGGATCTTGCAGCGTAACCATGGACAGTCATTTTGAGAGGGCGGCGATGACATTGCTGATTCCTGTTTCCTGGGGGGAATTGTTTGATAAGGTAACGATCCTGGAGATTAAAGCAGCCAGGGTCACCGACAAGGCCAAGCTCAAAAATATCCGTAAGGAGCTGCAATTGCTTGCCGCTATCGCCGCTCAGGCGAGGCAGCAGAACGAAACCGTGGCAAGGTCCCTGGAGGAGGTGACCGGGCAGCTGCGCCGGGTCAACAAAACGCTGTGGGACATTGAAGATGAAATCAGGGATTGCGAAAGAGAGAAAAATTTCGGTCCCCGATTCATAGAACTTGCCCGCGCAGTCTATAAGACAAACGATCAGCGCGCCGCCCTGAAGCTTGAGATCAACAAGATTCTCGGCTCCGAATTGATCGAGGAAAAATCATACCGGGATTATTGATTTTTATGGATCGCATTCTCATCATAAAGCTCAGCGCTTTTGGTGATATCGTGCAGGCCGAAGGTGCCATCCATGATATCAGAAACCATCATCCCGGGGCCGAGATTATCCTCATGACTACGCCACCTTACCGGGTATTAATGGAAAAATGTCCATGGGTAGATTCGGTGTTCATTGACCCGCGCGAATCCCGCTGGCGATTGGACAGGATGGTCAGCCTGCGGAACCGGCTGAGAAGGCTGAAGGTGACAAGAGTTTATGATCTGCAGCAGGTAAGCCGGACAGGTTATTATCACCGCCTGTTTCTCCCCGATGTGTCCTGGGACGTAGCCCGCAACAGCAAACTGCTCAAGGATCCCGACTTTTGCAGGAAGGGTGCCATGGACCGCTTCGCCGTGCATCTCGCCGAGGCCGGAATCAGGATCCGGCATACCCTGCAGCCCGATCTGAGCTGGATGGCGGAGGATGCCACCGCCCTGCTTGCCGGGGAAAACATAACAGGTCCATATGTCGTTCTGATACCGGGCTCTTCCGCCGGGTATGATGAAAAACGCTGGCCCCATTACAACGGGCTGGCGGCCTGGCTCAGGGGCAGGGGAAGAGAGGTCATCACGGTGCCGGGGCCAGATGAAATGCAGCTCTGCCGCACATTGACGCATGCGACCATGATTACCGACCGCGGCCGTTATCTCAATTTTTTTGAGCTGGCCGGCGTTCTGATGCGTGCGGAATTCGTTATCGGCAACGACACCGGGCCGACGCATCTTGCCGCCCATCTTGGACGCCCCGGATTAGCCCTGTTCAGCGGCAGATACTTTGAGGCCTCCCGCACAGGTATTCAGCACAGCCGGTTTTCCTGGCTGGAAGCGGATGTTTTGCGGGATTTGTCTTTTGACACGGTGCGGGAGAAAGTTGGTGCCCATTTTCTCAGGAATGGCGATTGACTCCTGTTAATGCATGGTTGAGCAGATCATGCAGCATTGTTTTTATTTTATCCCTGCCGAAAAAGGTTTCAAAAAGCTTTCTAGTTTCCATTCCCCGCTCTTTGAGCAGTCCGGTATTCCTTGACCATTCCCGCACCTTTCCGGCCAAGGCAGCCGAGTCTCCCGGAGGAACCCAGCCGATCACATCCGAACCGGCCAGGGTTTCCCCATAAGCCGAGGCACGGCGGGTAATGACCGGCCTGCCGGCAGCCATGGATTGAAAAAGTTTATTGGGAATGACCAGGTCTGCTTTCCGGGTTACCCCGAAGATGCCTAACAGGATATGCGACCTGGAAAGACGCCCGGGAAGGTCAGCATACTCGATCCATGGTTCAAAGGAGATATGAGATGCTCCGGCAGCCCGTTTCTCCATTGCAGGCCGCAGTTCGCCCTCGCCCAGGAGGGTCCACTGAATTCCGGGATCATCTGTCAGTTTTGCCGCCTCGATAATGACATCAATTCCCTGCAGCGGCAGAAAGCTGCCGTAAAAGAGAACTTCGATATGATTTTTTCTATCCGGAAAAGGCATAGGTTTGAAGAGATCGTCCTCAGCGGAGACGTAGAGAATCTGGATTTTTTCGGCATTGACCCGGAATTCATCCCTGAAAAAAACCGCATGGGCCGGAGTATCGGCCACGATGATGTCGGCCTTGGCAAACAGACTGCCTTCCCACTTTTTTCTGCTCATGGCCTGCGGCGAATCGGGCGGCCATTTGCCCCGCTCAAACACGTCTTTCTGGTAGGCGGAGATCAGAGGATCAATGATCAGCGGCACACCCCACCGGTCAGCCCAATGGGCGGCCGCGGCAATGTCGGTCTGCCGAAAACAGGGAGACCAGATCAGGTCCGGCCTGTTCAGCCGCCGCAGATAGGATTCCAGCAGTCCGGTCCGGCTGGAAAGGGGATGAAAAAAATCGACCTTCCAGCCCAACTCCCGGAAAAGACTTAAAAGTAAACGGTTACGTGAATATTCCCGGTCAGAGCGACCCCACCATAATACAGTATGCATAGCTTCAGTAAGTCCGTTGATCTTGAGGAAAAATAATTATCCTTAGGGCTCTTTTCTGAAATTCAAGGGTGCAGGGGCACACAGCAGGGCGGCCAGGAAGGCGAAATAATGGCCCTGGTGCGAATCAAAGAGAAATGAATTCATCAAACAGCCGACCATCATGCTGATGATCACACCCTGGGCCAGTCTCTGTTTTTCCGGGGTCTGGCGGAGCGAGTCCAGCCAGCCGGCGGCGAAAAGGGCGAGAAAAGCCAGCAACCCCACTCCCCCCAACTGGACCGAAATGAGCAGATATTCATTGTGCGGGTTGTCTGTCGGATGTATCGCCGTTCCTTCTATGAGGCGGTCATGAACAACGGTAAAGGACCCGGTGCCGTGGCCGATTAGCGGTTTTTCGCCCAGCAACCGGAGAGAATCATACCACCAGTCAAAGCGCCTTCCCTGGGAAGTTCTGGACATGCCGTGTTCATATGTCTGAATGTCATCCAGGGCGTCATAAAACCTGGTTTGCACATTATTGGACGAGATAAAAGCGATACCCGTCAGTCCGGCAAAAACAAGAAAGGCGAGCATCTGCTTCTGCCATGAAAAGCGCTGCCATATGAAGAGCAGGCAGAGAACAAGGAAAGTGATCATCCCGGTGCGGCCGGGAGCAATGTACACGATGTTGCCGACAACCACTGCGAGGAGAAGCATCCAGCCGGGTTTATGCTTTTCTGCGGCGTCGAAAGCCTTGTGTGCCGCCCAGAAAGCGAGAATCGCCATAAAGAAACTGTGGGCAATATGCTGGATGATGGAATTGCCGTAACGATCAGACGGCATGATGCCGAAGGACATCGCATAGGAGACGGCCAGCAGAATGATGCAGCCGGCAAAAAAAGCAGTGACCGCCATCATGTTGAAATTCCTGTCGTCTTTCAGCATAAGCGCGGTAACCGCCGGAATAAAAAACAGTTCCCTGTATTTTTTAAAGACATTGAGAATTTCTTCCCAGGGCGCGGGAGAGTAGAGCATGCCGGCGCCGAACAGGATTATCAGGATCGTGGCAACCGCGGTCAGCGGACTCTGCCGGATAAGCTGCGGCCATCTTGAAATGCTGCCGGAGATGATCCAGAAAAGAAGAACCAGGCCGCCGAACAATCCCATCAGGGTAGTTGACAGGGGGATGAAGAAGCAGGACGCAATAACGCTGTAGATTCCTGCCTTTTCCAGCCGGGATGTTGTTCCGTGCAAAGCCGCCATTTTTTTATGGTATCAGTGGATTTTACTGGTACTGCATTCTATACAGGATTTCATATTCCCCGCGCCGGGAAAGCAGCGCCTCATGTGAGCCTTCCTCGACTATCCGGCCGTCCTTGATCACTATGATCCGGTCGGCATTGGTTATGGTCGACAGACGATGGGCAATAACCAGGGTGGTCCTGTTTTTCATCAGGTTCTCCAGGGCCTTCTGAACCTCGCGCTCCGATTCCGTATCCAGTGCCGAAGTCGCTTCATCGAGGATCAGAATGGGGGCGTTTTTGAGCAGGGCCCGGGCAATGGAAATCCGCTGCTGCTGACCGCCGGAAAGTCTGGTTCCGCCTTCCCCGATGACGGTTTCAAAGCCTTTAGGAAGATTTTCAATAAAATCAAGAGCATATGCCGCAATTGCCGCCTCCCTGATTTCCTCGTCCGTCCGTCCCGGATCCCCATAGGCGATATTATTGCGGACCGTGTCATTGAAAAGAATGGTCTGCTGCGTGACCATGGCAAGCTGATTGCGCAGTGACCTGACGGTGACCTTTTTAATGTCATAACCGTCGATAAGCAGGCTCCCCTCCCGGATTTCAAAAAACCTGGGAATCAGGTTGGTTAACGTGGTTTTGCCGCCCCCGCTGGGACCGACAATTGCCAGGGCTTCCCCTTTGGGAATGCGTAAACTGATGTTTTGCAGCACAGGAGCCTCATCGCCATAGGCAAAGGTGACATCCCTGAACTCGATCGATTCGTTGAAGGCTGGAAGTTCCACAGCATCGGCAGCATCGGCAATCTCCGGCTTTTCGTCCAGCAGGGAAAACACTCTCGATGCGGCGGCCATGCCCTGCTGAACGGTTGAATTGATGCGACTCACCCCTTTTACCGGATCATAGGCCATGATCAGGGCGGTGAGAAAGGAGAAAAAGGTCCCCGGCGTGGCAGTTCCCTTGATCACTTCATTGCCTCCAAACCAGATGATCAGTGCTATGGCTATGCCGCCGATAAACTCCATGTAGGGATGCTGCAGACTCCGGAAACGGGCATCCTGGATGATGACGTCAAACAGCCTGGTTGCCTGTCCCCGGAACCGCGTTCCCTCGTACTCCTCCATACCGAAAGCCTTGACGATCCTGTTGCCGGTGATGGTTTCGTGCAGGATATTGGAGACCTTGGCCGTCTCTTCCTGGGACCTTATGCTGAGTCTCCTGAATATGCGGCCGAAAAAGACGATGGAAATGAAGGCGAGCGGCAGAATGATCAGGGAAAAAAGAGCCAGTTTCCAGTTCATGTACAAGATTACTCCCAGGAGGATAATCACCTGAAAAAAATCCCGCAGGCTGCTGACCAGGGCATTGGATACCGCCCCCTGCATCAGGTTGACATCCGATATAACCCGCGAGATGAGGGTGCCGGTGGGCATGCTGTAAAAAAAGGAGAGCGACTGGGTGTGCACATGCTCGAAAATCCTGATCCGCAGATCACGGATTATCGTCTGCCCCACCTTTTCAAGGATGTAAAAATAAACATAATAAAAAACACCCTTGAAAAAAAAGACCGCAATGATGACCAGGGGCAGGACCTTGAGATGAAATTCATTTTTATTGATAAAAATTTTATCGAGCAGATCTTTGACCAGATAGGCCTGGCTCCCGGTAAAAATTGCCACGAGTATCATGGCGATCATGGCAATGAATAATTTGTTCCGGAAGGGGCGGATTATTGAATAAAGTCTTAAAAGAATCTCTTTGTTCGTCATAGAAAAATGAAGGCGATATGAATTCGGGCGAGCCTGCAAAAAGCAAAGGACAATTTGCAATGTTCACCGGACAGTTTAAACCAAACCGGCAGCATACTCCCAGGCATTACCGTGCGGTTGCAAACGTGTTGTTTTGATTCCGTGTAATCCAGGCACTGGGTATTGGAGCCGACGACGATATATTCTTCAAGGCTTGAGCGTATTCTAATGGTCACCGTTATACCTATTTCACTGGAAAGTGTCAAGCTGACCATGACGGCGGTAATCCCTGTTCAGACAAGCTTTCCGCCGGTGAAGACCTGTCGTTCTGATCATCTTTATTCACAGGCCGTGAAGGGGAAGTGTTCCCAACGTGAAGAAAAGAAAAAAAACGGCTGCAGGTATGGAAGTTTATTTATCTTTCCTGCAGGCAACACAGTAGACGGGATGATAGGTCAGCCTGACCCGGTCCCCGTCGCCAAAGCGATGTTTGTACTCAGCAATGAAGTCCGCCAGACGGGAGCGATTCCACGGGGATCCGTCAAGGGCATTGACCCCTGTTTCACGCAAATGGTGGAGAATATCCAGCGGGTCCCTGAATCTGAAGGTGATGACTTCCTCCTCGAAAGTCTGCACCCGGAAATATTCCTCGACCAGGGCCTTGATTTCTGCCGGCCCGTAATAATCCAGACCGATGCCGGTTATTTCCCTGATTTCATGGAGATTCCGGTTGCTGTACATGGAAAAGGCAAGGATGGAGTTCGGTGCCATATGGGCCGCCAGCCTGGCGAAAAGGGAGGAAAGATCATGCAGCCAGTGAAAAGTCGAAGATGAAATAACCAGGTCGATATCCGCGGGCAGCGCCACGGTTTCAATATCCCCTTCGAGAAATTCCAGGTTGACTTCCGCCGGGACACGGCCGGCAACCAGGGGGCGGAATTCGGCCACCAGGTCGTTGACGTACAGTTTTTCCAGATCCTGGCAGCGCTGCGCCAGGCGGCTGGTAAGCAGGCCGGTGCAGCAGCCGATTTCAAGTACTTTTCCGGGGCAACCGGCTGTATATTTATCCAGCAGGGACAACAGTCTGTCGGCAACCTTGAGCTGAATGAACGCCTGGTCGTCATAGGTTGCCGCTGCTCTGGAAAACCTTTTTTTGATTCTGTCTTTATTCAGGGTCATGCAATTCAGCTATCCTGTGCAATAATAAAATCCCAGGACGGCAAGCCGTAAAAAGGAAAGTGCGGGGCCCTGATGAGCGAGCACTTATCCCGGCCCCAGCTCCGGAGCTGATTTCTGGCCGGGAAAATCCTGTCGCGGCTGCCGACAATTTTGCGGCCGAAAATATTGTTCACCGGTTTCCGCTGATCATAGTACCTGCCGAGGCAGACAAGTTCATGCAGAATATTGTGCTCCGATCTTTGCGGCCTGTTGCGGAAGAAGCGTTCGGCCTCTGCCTGGTCGGTGAACATGCTTTTATAAAAGGCGTGCAGGGCAGGGGCGGAAAAATTATTCACCATGTCGGTAAAAGCACCTGGTTCAATTCCCCGGGTTGCATCAATCGGCGAAAGGGTGCCGTTGACGGCTGTTGCCGTGGTAAACCGTTTTTCCTGCCCGGCCAGGGCATAGGCCGCGGCCCAGACGCCCATTGACCAGGCGACCAGGTGAAGGTCTTCGTAGGAGCCGGTAGGGAAATCCTGAAAATCCCCGCGTTCCATGCGGCTGTAGTCAAAAACCATGAACAGGTCATGGTCTCGAACGTCAATATCCCGAAAGGGTGTCGGATCCATGCCCCACCCGGCAAAAAAAATGATGCAGGAAGCTCTTCCCTGTTTGCGCAGCCAGCAGTTCTGCATTCTCAGCGGAGGATGGAAGCAAGGATTTGCGGCAGGGATTCCAGGTCATCCTCCTGCATCGCCGCTGAAAAGGAAAGCCGGAGGCGTGCGGTTCCCTCCGGCACCGTGGGCGGCCGCACGGCGGTGACCCAGTATCCGTTCTCCCTGAGTTTTCCTGCGGCGGCAAGAGTCCTGCCGCAGTCGCCGATTATGACTGGAACAATCTGGGAATTTCCCCTGACTGAGAGTCCAAGTCCGGCAAACCTGCTGCGCATATCATCGGCGAGCCGCCGCAGCCGCCGCCGCTTTTCCTGCATGAAGGGAATCCGGTCCAGGACAAAGAGCAGCCAGCTTAAGCAGACCGGGGGAAGGCCGGTGGTGAAGATAAGGGGTCGAGCCCGGCTGACCAGATAGTCGGCGACAATTGCCGAACAGGCAACAAACCCGCCGACCCCTCCAAGCGCCTTGCCAAAGGTGCCGAACAGCAGATCGATATCTGCCATGACTCCATGCTCTTCGGCCAGGCCCAGCCCCCTCCTGCCAAAGACACCTATGGCATGGGCTTCGTCGAGATACAGGCAGCAGCGGTATTTCTTTTTCAACGCGATCAGTCTATCGGGATCGACCTGGTCGCCGTCCATGCTGAAGACCGACTCGCTGACCAGAAACACCTGGTCGTATTGATCACGCCTGGCACTGAGGATTTCTTCCAGATGGTCGTAATCGAGATGACGGAAACGAAGCGTTTCAGCTCTGGACAGCCGCATGCCGTCAATCAGGCTGGCATGGCACAGTCTGTCGGCCAGGATCAGGTCTCCTTTGCCTGCCAGGGCCGGTAAAATGCCCGCGTTGCCGTGATATCCCGAGTTGAAGACCAGGCTGCTTTCTTTGCCGTAGAGCGTTGCCAGGCGGTTTTCCAGTTGCCGGTAAAGTGGGGAGTTGCCGGTCATAAGTCTTGATGCGGCGGCGCCAGGGCCGAAATTTTCCAGCAGGGTGTCCGGCTGCAACTGCCGGTAAAATGCACCGACCATCTCCCTGTCGCCGGCCAGGCCGAGATAATCGTTGCCCGAAAGATTGAGCCAGGTCTGGCCCGATGCATGCACCCGGCTATGGGACAGGTGGGTCAGGGGAACCAGATTTCTCGCCAGATCCTGTTCTTCCAGCCGGCGGAGTTTATTTTTCAAATGGAGATTGATATCGACCATATTGCTGTTGCCGGGGGGTTATTCCAGGTAATTTCTATACATGTCATCGGTATAGCCGATAATCATTCTGCTGCCGGTTTGCACAGCAGGCGCCCTGAGATTCCCTGTTCTGCCGAGGCAATGCCCAAGGATTTCATCCCTGTTCGTTTCGGAGGGGGTGAAGACCAGCATTTTTTTCCCGCTGCCGACAACAATTTTCCGGGACTGCTTCAGCAGATTCCAGGCCTTTTCATCGGCCAGTTTTACCTTTCTCGCGTCCACGGTTTCCACGGGATGAATGTTGCATCGATCAAACACAGCCTGTGCCCTGGAGCATGATGCTCAGCCCTTGCGCAGATATGCCCAGACTATACTCATGTTGTACCTCCCGGAAGAATTTTGTTATTTACGCCACACATAAATTTTTCTCTTTTAATAGGTATTACCACTCAAAAGTTTTAAAGCAGGATCTGGCAGGTGTCATCGAAGTATTGCGCAAAGCAGCGCAGCACACATAGCACTTTCCCGCGGCTTTTCAGTCAATCCGTAAAGATCCTTCGCTGGGTTTTGTTTGTCAGGTGAACGGGATCCTGATGGATGATGACATCGGCGCCGGGCCAGGACCGCAATATTTCCTTTTCCACCGCCCTGGCAATGCCATGCGCCCGTATCAGGGGAATATCGTCATCAAGTTCCAGGTGCAGCTGGATCATGAGTGTCTGGCCGGACATCCTGGTCCGGATATCGTGGACGCCTTTTACCTGGGGAGGCGATTGCGCAATGCTCAGAATCTGGCCCCGGATATCCGAAGGCAGTTCGCGATCCATGAGCATCTGGCCGGCCTCGTAGCCTATTTTGCAGGCACTGTAAAAAATATACCCCGCAATGATAATCGCAAAAATCGGATCAAGCACCGGCCAGCCCCGGGAGGCAAGGATCAGGGCAAAGATCGTCCCGATGTTGGTGAGAACATCGGTGGCATAGTGCAGGGCGTCGGCACGGATGGCGGTTGAGTTGGTCCGGCGGATAACATGATGCTGGTAGGCAAGCAGAATAAGGGTAAGGGTTATGGAGACCGCCATAACGACGATACCCAGGCTGGCGGCTTGTATGGGGACGGGACTGCGCAGCCGTTCAATGGCATGGATCACAAGGAAAAAAGCGGAGCCGGCAATAAATGAGGCCTGGGCCAGGCCAGCTAGAAATTCCGCTTTCCCATGCCCGAAGCGATGATCTTGGTCGGCCGGGGAAAGGGACCAGCGCACCGCGATAAGATTGATTGTCGAGGCTGCGGCGTCCATCAGGGAATCGACCAGAGAAGCCATGACGATCAGCGATCCGGTTATCAACCAGGCAGCCAGTTTCGCCGTGATTAAGCCTGCGGCAACGCTCACGGAGGCATAAGTCGCCCGTTTGAGCAAACGGCTGTTGGTCTCGGGCACGGTTTTCATGGCCGGGAAAGAGTGCCAATGAAAAGGCCGCAGAACTGCATCGGCAGCTGGGCGGCCATGATAATCACTTCATGCACGATGAAGCGGTTAGCAGCCTCTTAAACCTCAACCGCCGGATGGCTTGGCCGGGGCTTCGGTCTGTTTTCTCGCTTCAGCGGCAGAAGTCAGGATCGAGGGCCGGTTGACCTTGATTCTGACGCCGTCTGCTACTTCCACGGTAACAATTGTATCGGTCAGCCCGGTAATGCGGCCGTGGATTCCGCCGCTGGTGACAACTTCATCCCCTTTTTTCAGATTGCCCAGGAATATCTGGTGTTCTTTTGCTTTTTTCTGCTGGGGCCTGATAAGCAGAAAGTAAAAGACGACAAATATCAGGATAAGTGGGATAAAAGACATCAGGCCGCCACCTGCAGACGGGGCCGTGCCGTTTGCCGCATAGGCAATTCCAGTCATAATGAAATCCTCCTGGTAACTGATTGATTAAAAATATTACTGTTTAAATGTATGCCGCCTCGCAAGAGTCTTTACCTCTGTTAAATTGTAGCAGATTCAACATTTTCCCGCATCGAATAAAAATTTTTCCTGAATGCGGTAAAGCAATTCTGCTCGATGGCATGCCGCATCTCAGCCATCAGTGAACAGTAATAGAATAAATTATGTATACTGTTGAGCTGATAGGCAAGTATTTCTTTGCTCATGAAGAGGTGGCGCAGATATGCCCGGGAATAATGCCGGCATGTATAACAGGAGCATTGCTCATCCGGCGGCTTCGGATCGTCCCGGTAACAGGAATTTTTTATAACAAGTCTGCCGCGCGATGTAAAGAGCATTCCATTGCGGGCGTTGCGGGTCGGCATGACGCAGTCGAACATGTCAACTCCCCGGTACACGCTTTCCACCAGGTCTTCCGGAGTACCTACTCCCATAAGGTAGACCGGGTACTCTCCGGGAAGGTGGCTGACGGTTGCTTCGGTCATTTCATACATGAGTTCTTTGGGTTCGCCGACCGAGAGACCGCCCAGGGCATAGCCGTCAAACCCTATGTTTACAAGTTCCTCGGCAGCCCGCTGCCGGAGATCCCGGTACATGCCGCCCTGGACAATGCCGAAAAGCAGCTGGCCGCTATCGGCCTGGGCATGCCGGGAACGGGCAGCCCACCTCCCGGTCATGGCCGTAGCTTTCTCTGTTTCCAGGCGCCCGGACGGCCATGGTATGCAGGTGTCCAGGACCATCATAATGTCGGATCCCAATGCTTCCTGAATCTGCACCGCGTCTTCAGGGCTGAGGAAAAGCCTGGTTCCGTCGAGGTGGGAACGGAACTCTGCCCCCTGTTCGGTTATGGTGGCCAGATCTTTTAAGCTGAAAATCTGAAATCCGCCGGAATCAGTGAGAATAGGCCGGTGCCAGTTCATGAATCCATGCAGTCCGCCAAGCTTTCTGATGAGTTCATGACCCGGCCGGATAAAGAGATGGTAGGTGTTGCCGAGAATTATCTGAGCCCCGAGCTGTTCAAGATTTTCCGGGGTCACAGCCTTGACGGTGGCCTGGGTGCCGACCGGCATGAACACGGGGGTTCTGACTTCACCGTGCAGGGTGCGCAGTATTCCGCACCTTGCCGGGCAGTCGGGGGCCCGGCGCAGGAGCGTAAAGGGTGATATTCCAGTCTTCATGTAATCTCTGTTCTGTCAATGCGTTCCGGCGGCTTTTCTGACCAGGGACTGCAGATGATCCCACTGTTTTTCTATGGATTCGGCCAGATAAAACTGGACAAGTGCCCGCTGCAGATTCTCCTCCGGAAAACGAACTTTGAAATACCGGTTGCCGCCAACATAATCGGTATGAAATCGTAAACCAAGTTCAAAGGTTATGAGCCGGACAAAAGCGACAATATGTTCAAGATCGGAGTCAGCCAACAGAAAGCCGGCGTGGCTGAAATAGCCGGTAAGCCACGCATGAAACAGTTCGGGAGCGAAAAAAATATGTTCCGGCTGGACTGCTGTCTCTCCCCCCACATTACAGCAGGATCGCAGCGCATCACCGAGATCATGCAGAAGCAGGCCGGGTTTGACGGTGTCCAGGTCGATCAGGCTGATCACTTTGTGTGATCCGGCAGCAAAGAGGAAATTGTCCACCTTGGGGTCACCGTGAATCACTCCCCGGGTTAGCCCCGCTCTCCTGTCTGCGGGGATGAGAACCCTGTGCCGGTGCTGTTCGATAAAAGCGGAGCAGTATTCCGCTGCAGCGCCGGCAGGCTTTCCGCGCCGGTAAAAAATCCTGTCAAAGGCATCCAGATAGTTCGAGGTATTATGAATATCCGGCAGGGTATCGAACAGCTGTTCGGGATCAAGATTGCGAAGCAACCGATGGAATAAGCCGAGACCCCTGCCAAGCTCCCGGGCTTGACCGGGATCACTGATGCGGCTGCAGGTTGTACTGTCCTCCACCATGCTCATCAGGCGCCATATAGAACCGTCCTCTGCTTCGAACCATTCCCCTGATTTGCCCCTGAAGAGTGACGGGAGACGAAAATTCTCCCGCCCCCCGGAATCCTTCTCCAGTTCTTTGTCCAGGTGGTCGAGGACAGTGCGCATGTTGTGCATAACTGCACGGGGTTCATGAAAAACCGAGGGATTAAGACGCTGAAGAATCCGGCGTTCACCGGAATGAAGATTAACCGTGAAGGTATCGTTGATATTGCCTGCACCCAGGATATTGATAGCGGCAATATCCTCCTCCGGAAGAAAGAAGAGAGCCGCCTGCAGTTCGGGTTTCAAGACTGCTGCCGGGGAATATCAGGCCGTTGCGCTCGGCCCCTGCACGCATCTGCGGGATATTTTTCAGCGTTGACGGCGATTTTGTGTTCCGCTGCCTGCAGCAGATCGATCTCAAGCCTGTCCGCCAGCCGGACCAGATAAATCAGCACATCGGCAAGCTCCTGGCGGACGGCATTTTTCCGGTCCGCTGAGATGCTGGAGCTTTCCTGCTGGGTCAGCCATTGAAAATGTTCTGTCAGTTCCGCGACCTCGACACTCAATGCCATGGCAAGATTCTTGGGTGAATGAAACTGTTCCCAGTCGCGTTCCCGGGCAAAAAGCCGCAGCGCATATTTAAGGTCATCAAGTGTTTTGATCATATTAAAAAACGGTGCCGGGTAATACCGGCACCGTCAAGACAGAGTTGTAATTTCCGTTTATTCGGCCCTGAGGACAATATACTGGCTGAAATTGCCGGACCGTACCCGCAACAGAACCTTGGTGGGATCATCCGATCCTTCCAGAGCCCCTTGAAGCTCCTGCATGTTGCGGACCCGCTGTTTGTTCGCTTCTTCAATGAGCTGTCCGGCTTTCATGCCGGCCGCTTCAGCAGGGCTTCCCGGGGCAACATCCGCAACAATGACTCCCTGGTTGACCTCATAGCCGAACTGATTTGCCAGTTCTTCGGTCAGGTCCTGCAGGGTCAGGCCCATTTCCCCGAGAGGCGTCTCTCTGCCCATTCCCATTTTTGCAAAATCAACGGGCTGTTCGCCAATGGTTATTTCAAGCTCTTTTGTCCTGCCTTCGCTGATGACGGTGACCGGCACTTTTGTGCCGGGTGCTATCATGGCCACCCGGTTGCGCAGGACGGACACATCATTCATCGGGATGCCTTCCATTTCAATGATGACATCACCCTGTTTTATTCCTGCCTGCTCGGCAGGAGAATTTTCCGAAACCTCGCTGATCAGCACCCCATTGGCGCTTTCCAGGCCAAAGGATTTCGCCAGGTCCTCAGTCACATCCTGGATAACGACACCCAGCCAGCCCCGGGTAACCTTGCCCGTTTCCATGAGCTGTTCCTTGATGGCTTTTGCCATATTGATCGGGATGGCGAAACCGATTCCCATATACCCGCCGCTCCTGGAAAATATGGCGGTATTCATCCCGACAACTTCCCCATGGATATTCAGCAGCGGTCCGCCGGAATTGCCTGGATTGATGGCGGCATCGGTCTGGATGAAGTTTTCATAATCGCTGATGCCCATACGGCTGCGGCCTTTGGCACTGACCACACCGACGGTGACGGTCTGGTTTAATTCGAAAGGGCTGCCGATGGCAATTACCCATTCGCCGACCTCCAGTTTGTCGGAATCGCCCAGCGGGAGTACCGGCAGGTCTGTCGCGTTAATTTTTATAAGGGCCACGTCGGACTGGGGATCTGTTCCGATTACTTCCGCCTTGAATTCCCGATTATCATCCAGGCGGACGGTTATGGTGTCCGCATCGCCGACCACGTGGTTGTTGGTCAGGATGTGGCCGTCATTGGAAATGATAATACCCGAACCTGCTCCCTGCTGTTTGAATTCCCGCGGCATCTGCTCCTGGCGCGGATGCTTGAACTGCGGACCGAAGAATCGTTCAAAAAAGGGATCGTTAAAAAAATCGAACGGACTCTGGCCCCGGTGCGCCACAGATTTTTCCACCCGCACATGAACAACCGCCGGGGCAGCTTTTTTTACCACTGAAGAAAAAGCCTTGGCGGACCGGTCGAGCAGGGCAATGTTTTCATCTTCACCTGCGACCGCCGGTTGCAGGTTGTAACCGCCCAAGAGCAAAAAGAAGATCAGAATAAAAAGAGGCTTCAAGCCGGGCAAGTAACGATTAAGAGTATACATAGGTTTTTGTCTCCAAATGGGATAAAATTTCACTGTCCGATGAGAGCAGTACCCTTGACTTCATACTGGCAAACAGAATTAAAACTTGCTTATACAATTATACTTCTCTCCCGTCCCGTCAAGATGGATTAATGAGCCGGCGATCCGCACCCCGAGAACCTTTTCCTGCCCGTTGGGCACCATTTTGATTCTGCCGGTCGTGCTGCCATGGCTTTGGCCCGCGGTTGTGCGGCAACCGCAGCTGCCGGAAGCCGGCCGAACCGGCGCCGATTTTGCTGCTGTCCAGAGTATACGCGGCCATCATATTTCCTGAATGTTTGACATCCTTCTTTTTTTATAGAGATCAAGCAGCTTTTTAGAAATCAGGGGAAGCAGACCGATGAGAACAAATGAAAAAATAAGGTCTGGCGAAAGAATTCCGGCCGGACTTTCAATGCCGGCCAGTTCTTTGCCGGCATTGACATAGACTATGGTTGCCGGAAGCATGCCGATTTGCGATACCCAGTAAAAAGTCACCATGCGGATGGAGGTAAGCCCCATGGCCAGGTTGATGATAAAGAACGGGAAAATCGGCACCAGCCGCAGTGAAAAGAGATAAAAGCCGCCCTCCCGTTCCATGCCTGCGTTGATTTTTTTCAATTTGTCGCCAAACCTGCTCTGAACCCAGTCCCGGAGCAGGTACCTGGCAATGAGACAGGCCAGGGTCGCACCGATGGTCGAGGCAAAGGAAACAATAACCGTTCCGACTGCCAGGCCGAAAATGCCTCCCCCGGCCAGGGACATGACCGCCGCCCCGGGAAGCGACAGGGAGGTGACCAGGATATAGACCAGCATGTATGCCGCAATCACGGCAACCCTGTTTTCCATATACAGCTGAATTAAATCGGCCTGCTGCTGCTTGAGGAAGGACAAGGCCAGGTACTGGTCGAGGCCGGCCGCCTTGAACAGGATTATCAGGAGGAGAATGATGCCGGCAATGATCAGTTTTTTTGCCAGCCCCTGCGGCGGTTTCATGGCATGTCTCCGGGAAGATTGGCGGCAAGCGCGTACGCGGCGGCGCCGATCAGGGCCGTTTTAGGCTCCAGGATAACCCGCACCGGTATTTCGGCCAGCATATCCCGGTAGACGCCCTTACAAAAATCCTGCATGAAAACATCTCTCTGCAGAAAAGGGAGGATGCGGGGGGGGATCCCGCCGCCGATATAGAGACCGCCGGTGCCCAGGACTTTGAGGGTAAGATTTGCCGCCTCGGAAGCGAGAATGGCAACAAAGAGTTCAAGCGTCTCCATTACCACCCGGTTTCCGGGATCCTGCGGTTCTGCTGCCAGAGCGGTCTGGACGATGGCCTTGGTGCGGTCGCCGGCCGCCGGCAATTTTTTGATCTTATTTTGGCCGCCCTGCTCGGAGAGAAGAAAATCGTAGAGATTGGGAATGCCCATGCCGGAGCAGACATGCTCGGTGCTGACATGATCCTGTCTGTTGAACATGAAAACAAGCAGCCTCGTTTGCAGGCTGTTCACAGGGGCAAAGGAACAGTGGCCTCCTTCCGAGGGAAAAGGAAGTATGCTGTTCCGGTTCCGGACCACAAACGCCTCGCCCAGGCCAGTACCGGGAGCTATAATGGCGATGGCGCCTTCGTTGTCCGGGCGGCCGGTGTTGATTGTATGAAAGCATTCATCCGGCAGGATAACCGCCCCCATCCCGGTGGCAACCAGGTCATTAATCAGGGTCACGGATTTCATATTGAACTGCTGCTGCAAGGCAAAACCATCCATGGTCCAGTCAAGGTTGGTCATCTGGACACGGTTGCCGGCGACAGGCCCGGCAACGCCGAAACAGGCGAAATCGGGTTTGACCTTCTGCTGCCGGAGGAAGGGCTCGATTATCTTTTCCAGGCTGGTAACTGTTTTATTCTGCACGGTTGTCTCAGCCAAAGAAGATCGCAAACCCTCCTGTGCATCGTACAGGGCAAGTGTTGTTTTGGTGCCCCCGATATCGCCGGCCAGGAGATAGCCTCGTTCGCTGGGTTGAGTCATTGCAGTTCAAGCTCCTTTGTTGTGCTGTTGTCTGTTAATGGCAGCTGGACAGTCAGCATGGCCCGGGCGCAACGCATTGATCCGGGCACCGGGATTTTCCTGGTCGGGACATGGTTTTCTGTCCGGCAATGCGCCCTTATGATAGATCACGGATTTAAAAAATATGATCAAAAATGACATGTATTATCCTTTGCCGAAGGGCAGGCCGCGAAGTAAAATGTCGCGCACCTTCGTGTTTTTCGGTGTCCGCTAAGCCGACAGCTGAAATTAAAATTATAGCTTTCCAGGGAAAAGTTCTCAACTGTAAAGAGCAGGGATACGCTTGAAACCACCCATAGGCGGGTGCAACCCATTTTGCTTTAAAAACACGGTAACGGATTGTATGATTCAGCCATTTGAACGTATCGGCATACATTCCATAAAAGGATTATGATGGAAAATCTCGTTCCCCTGGAACTTTACAATCAGGTCGGCGGCATTCTCGCAGGGGTCCTGCTGGTTTTAGCCGCTGTTATGGGGATTTCCGGGGCAGTTAATCTGTGCCGGCCGGTGCCGCGCCTGGAACGGCTTGCCGGCTCTATGTTCATCCTCCTGGCAGTTGTTTTTGCGGCCGGGTTTGCCTGGATCTGCTGGTTCCATTACCGGATCTATCTCTCCCTGCCCCTTGAACTGCCGACCCAGGCAGCCGCGTATCTCAACCAGCACCTTGAAGTGATGAACCGCGGCGCGGCATACGGCCTGCCCCTGTACGATCCCGCTGCGCCGCCGCGTTATGTGCTGCCGCTGTGGCTGGAAAACGAGAAGTACTATTTCTGGTTCATGTGTTTTGCATTTATGGGCCTGGTTGCCCATTACCGGCTCGCGCAGACGAAATTCCGGGCCGCGATCCACATTCTGATGGCCGTGCAGGTCGCAATCCTTTTCCGGGCGGCTGATCCGTTTACAGCTCCCTTGCCCAATTTTTTTGACACCATTGGTCCCTGGTTTACCCAGGAACTCACAACAGGGCAGCGTTTTGCCTACTTCATGCAGCTGTATCCGAAAATGGTCTTTTACTACAATGCAGAATACATGTGGTTTCATCCGCCCCTGCTTTTTCTCTCCTATGCCTGCATCACCATGACCTTCGTAACCTCCGCCTTCATGCTGGTCAAACGGGAACCGGCCATGGAAGCCCTGGGCTATGAGTACGCCAAGCTGGGTTTTTTCATGCTGACCCTCGGCATGCTGCTGGGTTATCCCTGGGCGCTCAAAGCATGGGGGCCCAACTGGTGGTGGGATCCCAAGATCTGCAGTTCAATCATGATGTGGGCCATATACAGCACCTATCTCCACACCAGGCTCTATGCCAATAAGCCTTTTATGTGGTATTTTTCATCGGTCCTGGGGATTCTTTGTTTCCTGGCGATGATATTCACCTTTATTTCATCTTTTTTCTTTCCCGGGGAGCATACATTTGTCTGAGATAATCGTCAGGAAAAACGGAAAAAAACAGAAAGGTTCACTGGACTATTACCTGATCCTGGCAACCGCCGCAGTGCTGTTCGTCATATCGGTGATCTGCATATTCGGCATGTTTTATTTCAAGTTCGCCTTTGTCCACCAGCTTCCGGCCGGAGAAAAACTTGCCTACATGAACGGCATGAATGCGGTTATCTCCCCTTTTATTGTAGTTCTTATCCTGCTGTTGGGAATTTGCGTGCCCAAACGGCTGCTGCCGGCCCGCCCGTTGAACCGGTTTGCCGCCGGGCTGACCATCACGGGGGCCGCGGTGTCCGTCTGGCAGGGAATAATGGCCGGCCTCATGGTTGTGCTGGCCGCTTCCCTGCTGCTGCAGTCAATAGTTCTGCTGATGGCATTAGCCGGCAGTGAGCGGCTGAACTTTGAAAAAAGCGGTTACTGGGTCCGGGTCGGTTCATCACTCATCCACCTCGGTCTTATCCTCTTTATCCTCGACCTCCTTCTGTACAGGCATCCTGTTCTTCATCTTTTTCTGTTCTGGGTGACCACCGGCGCCTGTGTGCTGGGAATGATGTTCTGTTTTTATTCGCAGGCGGCAGCGGGGGTTTTCCGCAAAATCAAGGGGGCAGGTATTTCCCGGATAGGCAGGAGGACCGGGCCCTCCGGCAGCGGCCCGGATGCAGATGGTTGATGCGGATCCGGACCGCTTCCGGATTCAAAGAGCATTTGGATTATGATCCGGCCAGTTCGGATGTACAATGCGGGCAGCGGGTGGCTTGAATCGGTATGGCCGACAAGCAGAAAGGACATTCCCTGGTGGCCGGCGCCGGAGGAGGGGCTTCCTGTTCACGCTGCATCCGGTTGATGGCCCTGATAAGCAGAAACACGGCAAAGGCGACAATGAGAAAACTTATTATCGCGTTGATAAAGACACCGTAGCTGATCACCACTGCGCCTGCCTCCTGGGCTTCCGCCAGGGTCAGGTATGGAGGAGGAACGGCTCCTGCCTTGAGGACGAGGAAGAGGTCGGCAAAATCGACTCCGCCGAGCAATAATCCTATGGGAGGCATTAATACATCCGCTACCAGGCTCTGGACGATAGTACCAAAGGCACCGCCGATAATAATGCCGACAGCCATATCAACTACGTTGCCCCGCATGGCAAATTCCCTGAATTCCTTCAGCATGTTTTTTCCTCCTTAAAGGTGTTTTTTATCTCAGTGCGGAATATTGAGCGCACTCATTCGAACGAATCACCGGGAAAAGTCAACCTCCGGCAATTCCCGCTGGGTTGCCAGTTCCAGGGAAAAATAATTCTGCCTGGTAAAGCCGAATTTCCTGGCAATAAGACTGCTTGGAAATGATTCGGCCAGGGTATTGAATTTGCGCACCGAATAGTTATACAAGGTGCGGGCTCTTTGAATTTCCTCCTCAACCTCATTCAGGCTGTTCTGCAGGGCGAGAAAATTAGCACTGGCCTTGAGATCCGGGTAGGCCTCGGCCAGGGCAATGATCCCGCTCAAGGACTTGCTGATCTCACTTTCCTCTTCCTCACGGGAGGCGACACTGGAGGTTGCGGTTCGGGCCATTACCGTTCTGGTCAGAACATCACTTTCATGCCTGCTGTACCCTTTGGTCGCATTGATCAGGTTTGGGATGAGATTGAATCGGCGCTTCAGGGCTACATCAATACCGCTCCATTTTTCCTCGATCAGGTTCTTGTATTTGATAAAATTGTTATACGTTGTAATGATCCAGCCAAATGTCATTGCAATCAAGGCAATCAGCAGAAAGATGAAAGGTTCCATGCTATCTTTATCAGTCCTGTTACAGGGACGGGGCCGCAAAGGTGTCGCAGCTGTTAAAATCACCCCGGGTGAAACCCTTTTTAAACCAGCGGACTCTCTGTTCCGAGGTTCCATGGGTAAAAGAATCCGGCGTAACATAGCCCGTGGACTGTTTCTGGAGGCGGTCATCACCGATCTGACCGGCGGCATTCAGAGCCTCGTCAATGTCTCCCGGTTCTACGATCCTGCGGGTCCTGTCAGCATGATGCGCCCAGACACCGGCCAGGCAGTCAGCCTGGAGTTCGAGGCGCACCAGGAGTTGGTTGTATTCACGTTCGGAGAGTTGACCTCTTGCAGCCTGGACCTGGTCGCTTATGCCGAGCAGGTTCTGGACATGGTGTCCGACCTCATGGGCCACCACATACGCCTGGGCAAAATCGCCCGGGGCATTCAATTTGTCTTTCAGGTCCTGGTAAAAACTCAGGTCAATATAAACCTTATGGTCGCCGGGGCAGTAAAAAGGACCCATGGCTGACTGGGCAAAACCGCAGGCTGACTGCACAGCACCGGAAAAAAGCACCAGCTTCGGCTCAACATAGGAAGCGCCCATGAGGCTGAACTGGTTGTTCCAGGTGTCCTCGGTATCCGCCAGAACAACCGCAACGAACTCGGCCAGCTCGTTTTCTTCGGGAGTCGGAATATATTCGGACGACGTGGTCTGTTCGCTTCCCAACTGGCTGCCGAGGTTGAGGATGAAAGCCGGATCAATGCCGAAATACATGCCAACGAGGGCAAGAAGGAGAATGGTAATGCCGCCGCCCTTGATGCCTTTTGAAACCCTTCGGCTCCGCCGGTCCTCAATATTGCCGCTTCTGCGTCCTTTTTCCCACCGCATATCCTTTCCTGCCTTTTTTGGGGGTTACAGTCAAAACATCGGCTGAAGAATGGTTTTTATTCTTTTTCAATTTTATACGAGATCCGCGGGCTGGAGCAAGGAAATAATAACTGAACCGAATTGAAGGCAAGGCTATTTTGTTCACAATTTCATTAACTTATGGCATCAGTTGCCGAGTTCGCTTTACAGGGCAGTACATGAACGGTATAGATAGTGCCGGTTCTAAAATCCTCATTTCCGGACAGACACAAAATATCTTTTTATGGGCAAAGAGAACTTCACGATGAAAACCGTGCCGAGAAAAATTCCCGAACTCCTGGCCCCGGCCGGCAGCTTTGAAAAGCTGGTGACAGCAGTTCACTACGGCGCCGATGCCGTGTATCTGGCAGGAAAACGGTTCAGCCTCCGGGCCCGGGCCGGTAATTTTGACGAGGACGGCCTCAGACAGGCGGTTGCCTACGCCCATGACCATGGGGTAAAAGTTTATATAACAATCAATATATTTGCCCACAACCGGGACCTGGAAGGCCTGGAAGAATATCTGCGTTTTCTGCGGGGAACAGGTGCTGATGCACTGATTATCGCTGATCCGGGCATTCTCCTGACTGCCGGTGAGACGGTGCCGGAATTGCCGATTCATCTTTCCACCCAGGCCAATGTCAGTAATGCGGCAAGCGCCCGTTTCTGGGGTGCCCGGGGAGTCGCTCGTCTCAATCTTGCCAGGGAGCTTGGGCTTGAAGAGATCAAAGAGATTCGGGCAGCCATGGATACGGAACTGGAGGTCTTTGTCCACGGCGCCCTGTGCATCTCCTATTCGGGCCGTTGCATGCTCAGCAATTATCTTACCGGCCGGGACGCCAACCGCGGCGACTGCGCGCATCCCTGCCGCTATTCCTACCGGCTGGTGGAGGAAAAAAGGCCGGGACAATACTACCCGGTCGAAGAGGATGAACGCGGCACCTATATTTTCAATTCCCAGGATCTCTGCCTGCTCGGCCGGCTGCCGGAGCTGGTCGCGGCCGGGGTTGATTCCCTGAAAATCGAGGGCAGGATGAAGGCGGTCGGATATGTCGCCGGCGTGGTGAGGGTCTATCGGGCGGTTCTTGACTGGATTGATGAGCAGGTCCGGTCAGGCAGGGAGCCGGCCGGACTCCAGGTGCCGGTACATTTTACAGATGAGCTGCTCAAACTGGGCACCAGGGGGAGGACGGAGAACTTTTTTGACAATCCGCCGGACAGCTCGGATATGCTCTACGACCGGATGCGGGTCGAACAGTGCTGGGCGCCGGTAGGCATTGTCCGTCAAAGTGAACCGCTGATTATCGAAACCAGAAATGTCCTGGAGATCGGCGATACCATTGAATACCTCGGCCGCGGTTTTGTGACGACCTCCTGCATTGTGACCAAAATGTCCCTTGCAGACGGTACCTCCCTGGAGCGGGCCAATCCGGGAAACAGGGTGGCGCTCACCACGGAACCGGAAATTCAACAACCCGAGGTAGCCTGTATTTTCAGGAAAGAAATGATCAAATGAGCCGGAACCTGTTTGCCTCCAGGGACCGCGCATCGGTTTAAAGGCGGGCTTTGCTTGCTGCCGCCGCCGTTTGTCAGCGGTCATGCAGCACCTTGTCGAGCAGCTCAAACCCGGATCTTTCCATATATCCGTGGCGGTGGTAGAAAGCACGGGCAGAGTCGTTGCCATGCGCCAGCTGCAGCGACACGTTTGTACAACCGGCACGAACAAACTCCAACTCGGCGGTTTTCAGGAGCGCGCTGCCAATATTGCCGCCGCGATGGGATGGCAAGACGAAGAGCTCGTCAATCTCAGCGGTAAGACCAAAATGCTCCAGGCTGAAAACGTAGACGGCGAGCAGATAACCCACTGCGGCATCTGAAAAAACGATCCAGCCATTCCCGAGACCCGGTTCCGAGAAAAGGCGTGCAAGCTGCACCGCGACCCGTCCCGGTTCAAAACCGGGAATATTCTCGAAATTCCAATAGCCTTCCACCATGGGCAATAGCGACGGTATATCACCGGTTGCTGCCTGTCGTATCTGTGTCACGATCTTATTCCGACGATTGATGTTCGGACAAACCTAAGCGGGCCGGGAATCCTTCCGGCAGGCCGCCGCGCCGTCCTTCGTCCGGCTGGCCGTGTTGTCAGAGCATTTTCTGCATCCATATCGTATCGAATTCCAGGCCCTTTTTCTTGCCAACCTTTTTGAAACGGCCGCATTCCATGAATCCGTTCTTTTGGTGGAACTTAATACTGACGGGGTTGAGAGAGGATATGTTGGCCAGGATATTGGTAATACCTTTTACAGCCGCACCCTTCTCAAGAAAATTGAGCAGCATCTTTCCCAAACCCTTTCCTGTGTGATCCGGATGTATAAAATATGTGACTTCCGCAGTTTGTGAAAACGCTGGCATTGGATTATGGGCGCGCAGCATTCCAAAACCGACAAGTGTGCCTTTTTTATCTAGTATAGTTCCTGTGGGGAAACCATTCGACATCTGGAGAAGCATGTCAAATGTTTGATACGGGAGTTTATTTTCCGGGTATGCCGCAAAGGAATTTTCCGCGTAATGGTTAAATATATCCATTATCGGTTCACGATCTTCATCTGCTATTGGCCTGATTGAATATTCCATGAGGCTTACTCTCTGCTCTCATGACTGCTGCGCCGGAATGGCCAGGGATTGCCCGTCAACACTGAACCGTACATGATTACCCCAAGAGGGTGATTGACAGGCGGCGGATAAAACAGGGAACGGCCTTGAATTTTCGCGGTGAAAAAGGATATAAGGAGTGGAGAAACTGAAACCCAGGGACATGTCCCATTCTTATCACCTCATTCTTCGTACCCGGTATGATCATGATCGATAAATGGATATCAGAAATCAAGCAGCAGGCAGATTCGCGCGAACTGGGCATGATACTTGTTCACAACGGACTTGTGAGAGCCACCTCAAAAGAGGGCAAAGAGGTCAAAGGCATAAATCTTTCCTGTGACCATGCCCTGCTTGAGGATCTATTACAGCAATACAGAGCAAAGGAAGGGATCGAGGCGGTCAGGGCCTGGATCAACGAAGGTGATCTGAAAATCGGCGACTCCATCATGTATGTGCTTGTTGCCGGCAGGTTCCGAACCGATGTGCTGCCCGCATTTGAATCTCTAATCGGCGCCATTAAAAAAGAAGTGGTAACAGAGCAGGAATATTAATTTCCGGAATCCATATCATTGCGGGCTAACGGCAAACAGCAGTGATATCCTTTCAGCAGTATAGGACAAGGAGACTGATTCGAGACCCGTTTATTTGTCCTGATTGCATGCCCATGGGCTTTCGGTGCAAAGCATATCCAGGCTCTTTTTTGCAGCCTCATTGCCCTGACGGGCAGCCTTCAACCACCATTCAAACGCCATGATTTTATTCTGCTCCACTCCTTGACCGGCATAGTGGAGAGCGCCGAGAATCACCTGGGCGTCGGCATATTCCTGCTCGGCGGCTTTCCGGTACCATTTCAAGGCTTCCTGGTAATTCTGTTCTACTCCATCACCATTTTTATATCTGGCGCCAAGAGTAAACTGGGCACCGGCATCTCCATGCTGGGCTTTTTGGATTAATTCATCCAGATCATGTATCGTTTTATTCATACGGTTCCCCATTTATTATCGAGCCTGAAAAAGAAAACCGGACTGCTTCGTTTACAAGGCAAACCGGCTCTGCTTGAAAGACGCATTTTTCTGGCAAATACTCTTTTTCTTCACAATTTTATTATAAACTATCCAAAACAAAAGTCAAAAGTGATCGGGGAGATCTGCCGGCAATCAACACAGATGGATTTTTCGGGGTGAGGTTTATCATGGTGCAGAAGTAACGGAAAGGAAACTATTCCTGTGAAGCGTTCCGGCAGGCTTCATCAAGACGGATTTCAACGTAGCGGTTAAGTTCTTCATCCCATTTTTCAATATCAAAGCAGACAGCATCTTCACCCAGCAGGCCCTGGGGAACAAAACCGCCTTTTTTTTCAGGGTCAGTTATCATTTCTCCATAAAAACAGATGGAAAGCCATCGCGGGGTATCTTCAATCACATCGACCATGACGAAAAGTCCCCTTTTTTTCTGAGCATCATGAACAGCACGGAGAGAATACGTGACCCCGGGCCGGGATATGAATTCCAGCGTGACTCCCTCTTTTTTCCCGAGGTATTCCAGGAAATGCAGAAATACCTCCCTGTTTTTTTCAGGCGTTTCCTGCCATTCTTCAATAAAAGCATGCAACTCTGAATCTTTTTCTCTTCGCATTTTCAAATCCCACGATCGCAGCAAACGTCCGGGAAGCCTGTTCAGGCGAAAATATCCGTGGGAACGTAGGGGTGCGTTCCTTCAATCACCCGGATTGCGGATTTGGCTGCAATTTTTCTGATTATTTCATCCTTGTACGGGCACTGCTCGGCAACACAGGGTGCGATGTGAATCACCGTGGGTTTTTCGTTCATCGGCGCATTCCATAGTTTCACCTGCATCAACCGGGTGATGATGGCCGGGGCCGGGCACCCCCCGCAGCCAATCATGCCCACGATCTCCGCATCGGTATCCCGGTAGATTTCAAAAACCCCCTGGCGCCTGTTAAAAGCAACCAGACAGCGTGAACACCCGATGCAGACATCATCCATAGTGTTTTTACAGCCGACGATCAGAATTTTTTCCACACCCGACCTCCAATAACAGATGAAAAGAGAGTACTTTTTTCAATACGCCTGCAACATACGCCTGAACATGCCTCCATGCCCGTCACAATCCTCAGGCAGTTAATGAAAACAGACGAATCCGGTTTATCGAGCCGGTAAGGCGGAACAATGGGGAAGGAGTGGGAGCCCGGTTTGTTCCATCCGGCGGAGTTGATTACCAGTGGGCCTCTTTATTGGCCCCGGTGGCATAGGTCATCCGGCCGTTCTTGAAGGCCGTTACCGCATCCCTGACCGTGCCGCTGATATCGTTGACCACCTTTATCCCGGCCGCATCGAGGGTCATAAAGGCCTTCGGCCCGCAGTAACCCGTCAGCAGGACCTCGGCGTCCTTTTCACTGACCATGGCTGCCGCCCCGATGCCCGCCCCCTTGAAAGCATTGACATTTCCACTGTTATCCACCGCTTCGAAATCCAGTGTGTCAGTGTCCACGATCAGGATATACGGTGCCCGCCCGAAACGCGGGTCAACCTTGCTCTCCATTTGTGTTCCTGTTGATGTGACTGCAATCTTCATCAATAAACCTCCCTGGCACCGGAATTAACGGCCGCCGCCGCAAACCTGGCTATCGGTTATTTTCGGCAGAATTCCGGCAATGAAATCCTCAACCACCGTCCGGATTTCAACCCTTTCGGCATCATGATAGACCTCAATGCCGGCCTGCCTGAATCCTAACAAAGGCCGCATGCCGATACCGCCGACCACCAGGGCGTTGACCCTGTTCTCGGCGAGAAGATTCACCGGCACCTTACAGCCCCCCTGAACGTGTTCCCTGTTGGGCAGTATCGAAATTTCCCTGATCTCCCCGTCTTCGACATCTATGCAGGTGAACACATCGCAATGTCCGAAATGTCCGGCTCTTCTGCCATCCAGACCGCCGCTGCCCTCAGATGGAAACGCTACTCTCACCATTGTCATCAGTCTCATTCTCCGTAATTATTGAATTGTTGCTTTAAAATCCACAATCCCCAAGGGGTTCATGGCTGGTGAATTGATTATTTTTTCCCAGATGGTTTTGATCCGCTCCCGGGTTGCCGTCTGGCCGCCGTACTCGAAAATGTTCTTCCCCTGCACCATGGCACGGGTGAATACCGGATCGAACGGGATCCTTCCGAGGAGGGCGATATTGCGCCTGATTGCCAGTTGTTCAATGGCCTCGGTCATCTCCGGGTTCAGGTCAAACTTGTTGATGCAAACCATGCCGGGAATTCTGAAACAGGCGGCGAGATCGACCACGCGCTCCATGTCATGCATGCCGGAGACGGTGGGTTCGGTCATGATCACCAGAGCCGTGGCGCCGCCCAGAGAAGCAATGACCGGACAGCCGATCCCCGGGGGCCCGTCGGTTATAATCAGGTCCCGCTCCCCTTCCTCCGCCAGTTGACGGCTCTTCTTGCGGATCAGGCTGACCAGTTTCCCGGAATTTTCTTCGGCGATGCCCAGCCGGGCATGGACCATGGGACCGAACCGGGTCTCCGAGATATACCATTCGCCGTAGCGCTGCACCGGGAAATCAATGGCCCGCTCCGGGCAGAAATCAACACAAACCCCGCAACCTTCACACCGGATTGCGTCAACCTGGAACCGGTCGCTGATGGCGTCGAACCGGCAGAGTTCCATACAGGTGCCGCAACCGGTGCAAAGGGAGGGATTGATAACTGCTTTGCTTCCGCCCATGAAATCAAAACGCTGCCTGATTTCCGGCTGCATCAGGAGGTGCAGGTCAGCCGCATCGACGTCCGCATCGCAGAGAACATAATTTTCAGCAAGAGCGGCAAAAGCCGCGGTCAGGCTGGTCTTGCCGGTACCGCCCTTGCCGCTGAGAATAACTATTTCGCGCATTGAGCCGTCCTGCTCCTCGAAGTTGCGAGTGCTTCAATTTTCAGGTACAGATCCAGGAATTGCTTCCTCCATTCCGGAATCTCCTCGACAATCGACTTCCCCCGGGAATAAATTTCAGCGATACGGCGGTCAAAAGGAATAGTCATCAATATCGGCAGCCCTTCTGCCTCCGCATAGGCAAAGACTTCCCGGTTACCGATATCGGAACGGTTGATCACCAGGCCGCATGGTATTCCCAGTATTCGCACCGCCCCGACCGCCAGACGCAGATCATGCAGCCCGAAGGGAGTGGGTTCGGTTACCATGAGGATGAAGTCTGCTCCGTTCATGGCGGCGATCACCGGACAGGAGGTTCCCGGCGGGGCATCGATGATCGTCACCAGGGCCGGATCAGCCTCCGCCCGGACTCTCCTGATCAACGGCGGCGACATTGCCTCGCCAACCCGCAACCGGCCGTTGATGAAGCCGATGGAGTTGCGGCGGCCAAAGGAAAGCGTGCCCAGTTCCCGCCCGGTTTCGGTAATAGCCTGTTCCGGGCAGACAGCCATGCAGCCGCCGCAGCTGTGACAGAGTTCAGGAAAGACAAGCACCTTTTTCCCGACCACGGCAATGGCGTTGAACCGGCAGATGTCCGCACATTTTTTGCACGCGGTGCATTTCTCCTCATCAACCAGGGGGATCGGCGTCTCCACCTTTTCGGTGCGGGTGATTCGGGGTTTGAGGAACAGATGGGCATTGGGCTCTTCCACATCACAGTCAAGCAGTTCAACCCCTTTGCCAAGGGCGATTGCCATATTGGTGGACACCGTGGTTTTACCGGTGCCACCCTTGCCGCTGGCCACGCTGATAATCATCTTTTTTACGCTCCTGCAGTATCCGGCTGCATCAGGACGGTGATCTTGCCGAACACTGCAAGCAGCATCTCCGCATCCTGCTCCCGGGGTTGCGGCGGCAGCTGCAACAGGATTCCCAGCCCCTCGGTTGCCTCATGAAAGGCCAGGTCCGGCAGCGAACCGATCACGGCCGTATGAACCAGGGGATCAATTCGCACCAGGTGCCGGACAAACTCAATACCGGTCATGTCCGGGAGATGTTCATCAATAACGACCAGGTCTATTGCTTTTTCAGTCTTTTGCCGTATATGCTCGAGCCCGGCAGCCCCGTTGGAGGAAAAAACCAGATGTACATGGTCCTCCTGCCGCAAGCGCTTTGCCAGGGCGGCAAAGGTTGATGAATCATTTCCTATGAGCAGGATGTTCATTCTTCCCTCTGTAAAAATCCGGTTTCCCGTATGCGGCCGCATCGTTGATTTGCATTACTCGACAATTAACGGTTACCCCGGCGGGATCTGCCGGTCCTGTTGCTGTTCCCCGGACCATTTCCGGGACGGTTTTGGAAACGGTTGCCCAATCCCCGACCCCTGCCCCGGTTATCTTCATTCCGGGTCTGATCAACCTGCGCGTCCTGCGCTCGGCAATTACCGGGTTGTCCGCCAGTCTGCGGTCCTTTTCCCAAAGGTCCTGTTCCATCCATTCCAGGCATACTTCCATCCTCCAGATACTTGGTTATTCTTTTGCTTTAGTTTTCATCCCGTGCAAAAAAGCTTTCGGAGCATTTTCACGAGCGGGCACACCATGTTTTTTTCTCTTGTTTTTGTCAGCCTTACCCTGCAACAGCTGATGGGTTTTTCCGTTTTGCCGGCCTTTCGAAGGGCGGCTCACGAGCTCATGGCCCCTGCGGATCTTGCCCCGGCAACAGATTTTTCTGTCGCAGCCGGGCATGGTGAATTCTGTCCACTCCGGGTTGCCCCGGATAAAATTTTCCAGCACCTTCCTGACATCTCCGGCAATAAAGGGAATCAGTTCGAATCCCGCGGCTTCAAGCATGCTGGCCGGACCTTCTGAAACAGCGCCGCAGATAATGACCCCAATATTCTGGGTCCGCAGCAACTGCACGAGCTGCAAGGGGCGAGCCGGATCGAAGTCCAGGGACGACTGTATCGCAATGGTTCCATCGACACACTCGGCAATCAGCAGGGTCCGGGCGGAGTCAAACACCGGGGACACCCGGTGTCCCCAGGCCGTAACAGCAACCTTTTGCACTGCGTCTTTATGCTCCATAGCTGATAAAAGGCAAAAGCCATGCCATGCAAAAAATAATCCTTCGCAAAAGGTCTTGCCGCCCGGAAACATTGAATTTATTTGTTTGATTTCGAAAAAACAGCTGGATCATACAGTTGCACAGTCGCATTAACTGCAGGGAGTGCGACCCTATAGAGTCGCATTTATGCTACTGCAGGATAATGTCTAGAGGGATTTTTTCGGTCGGGTGTTTCGGCCGTCAACAGCCGGCAGGATAATATTGAGTTTCCTGATTTTGCGGAACAGGGTGCTCTTGTGCATTCCCAGCTCCCTGGCAGCAGCCAGCCGATTATAGTTGTTGCGGCGCAGTGCCTCACGGATTGCCTCTTCTTCGGCAAGATCATGGGCCGCCTGCAATGGAGCTGGAGATGCTGACGGCTGGGATGGAGAGACGAGCAGATAGGCAGGCAGATGCCGGACGCCGATTCGTCCCTGGGAGCAGAGAATGAAAGCGTGCTCGATAATATTTTCCAATTCCCGGATATTGCCGGGATAGTCGTGGCGCATCAACCGGTCCAGGGCCTCATCGTCAATGCCTGTCACCGCTTTGCCCCGCAACCTGTTCATCCTGTCAATGAACCGCTCGGTCAGAAGGGGTATGTCTTCCTTGCGCTCCCGCAGGGCGGGCAACTGCAGGCGGACGATATTGATACGGTAGAACAGGTCCTGGCGAAAGCCGCCCTGCGCCAACAGCTCGGTAAGATTGCGATTGGTGGCGGCTATAATCCGCACGTCGGTGTGCTGTTTCCCAACATCGCCCAGGGGTTGGAACTCCCGCTCCTCGATCACCCTGAGCAGTTTAACCTGGAAGGCGGGACTGGTTTCTCCCAGTTCGTCAAGGAGAACGGTGCCGCCATCAGCCACGGCAAAATAACCGGGCTTGTCTTTGACCGCGCTGGTGAAAGCCCCTGCCTTGTAGCCGAACAGTTCGGATTCCAGCAGGGTATCGGGCAGAGCGCCGCAATTGATTGCTACAAAGGGTTTGTCCCTGCGCAGGGAGAGGTTGTGCAGCGCCTTGGCCATGATCTCCTTGCCGGTGCCGGTTTCACCCTCGATCAGCACCGTACTGTCGCTTTCGGCTATCCTGGACAAAACGGTAAAAATCTTCTTCATCAACGGGCTGCGGGAAACCATGTCGCCCTGCTGGAAACTGGAACTGAGTTCCCGCCGCAGCTCTTCGATCACGGTGTTGTCGCGAAAGGTTTCCACCCCGCCGAGAATTTTCCCCTGTTCATTTTTAAGCGGCGCTGTAGATACGGATATGGGGATCCGTTTTTTCTCGCTGTTGATGATGTAGGTGGTTGTACTGATATAGTTCCTGCTCTCCTGCATGGTCCGGCGCAGGGCACAGTCCTTTTCGCACATGTTGGAACGGAAAACTTCCCAGCAAAAGCGGCCGATCGCTTCGCTGCGGGGGGTGCCGGTGATTTCCTCTGCTGCCCGGTTAAAGGAGGTGATCCGCCATTCATGATCGACCGTGAAAACGCCTTCGGAGATGCTCTCGAGAATGATCTCCGTGGCATTGGCAGGCAGGCTGACTTTTTTCTTTTTCACCACTCACTCTTTCGTACCGGCATTCCTGCCGGAGTTAAACAAGATGATACGCTGTTATTCGTCATTTTGTGTATATGAACACTATTTTCCGGTTCGATTGCAATGAAAACCGGACAATCCGTTGCCTTCTCTGCTGGCGGAGGATATCCCGACGCAATGAAATCAGGCTTGCTCAGGGCACATAAGTTCACCCACATGCCTTCAAGTATATGAGCCGGGGGGGAAAAAAGTCAAATATGGGCGAGTGGCGCAAACCGGAATCAGATTTTTACAGCTCGTAAACAAAGACCGGCTTTGTCCCCTTGATGTTTGCCGCTTCGTGAACAATCCGGCGGTGGTGGGTAAAGAGGATCACCTGGTTTTTCTCGCCCAGATCAGCCAGGGCTTCGAGGGTGGCCTTTGAGCGCTCATCGTCAAAGTTGATCAGGATATCGTCGACGATGAAGGGCAGGGGTTCGCTGGTTTCAAGGCGCCACTCCAGGGTGGCAAGGCGAAGAGCAAGGTAGAGCTGGTCGCGGGTCCCGTCACTCATTGCTTCTACGGTCAGGCGGGAATTGTCCGGCCGGATACCGACCAGAACGGGATTGCCGTTGTCATCGACATCAGTACGCAGACCGCAAAACGAGCCGAGAGTAAGCCTGGAAAAATATCCGGAGGCAATCTGCAGCACCGGGTCCTGGTGCTCTTCCCGATACCGTTCAATCTCATTTTTGAGGATCATTGCCGCCACTTTAATCCGGGTGTATTGATCAACAAGACGGCGAATTCCGGCAGCAACCTGCTCCATGTTCTCGGCCGCCTCCGCTGCCCTGGCACTGCCATCCATGTGCCTCAGCTCCCCTCTTGCTTCGCCGATCAGTTTCAGGATTTCTGTTATTGCCGGGTTGAGTTCTTCATCGATGAGTCGTTTCAGGGCAACGATCCGTCCCGGCAGTTCATCCACATCTATTTCTTCGGCCTGGCGCCTGATTTCCTCAAGCGGGAGACCCTCGCTCATCTTGGCCAGGGTGGATTGGGCGGCGGCAATTTTTTCCTGCAGACGTTGGTATTCTGCAGACTTCCTGATTGCTTCGGGAAGATGTTCAACCGTGCTGCATCCGGCTATGTTCAGCAGCTCTGCCATATGCGCATCCAGGCTCTTGAGGGTCTTTTCCCCCTTCTCAATTTCCTCCGTCAACGCCTCTGATTCTTCAAGGTTTTTTTTCAGGAGCCTGCTGGTCTGCAGGTTCGTGCCAAGGAGCGTGTGCAATTGCAGGGCAGCCTGATCAGGGGGTAAATCCTTTAAGTCAGAGGCAGCGGTTTTCTCCACAAGGATCCGCACATCTCCATTGAAGGCGGCTATATCGCGGTCAATGCCGGTTATGCGGCTCTGCAGTTCATTCGTCTTTTCAATTTTGCTCAAACAGCTGCCCGCGGTTTCCAGGAGATCAAGGGCTTGGCTGGGCAGTACCTGTTCCTGCAGTCCCAGACCGGCCAGGGATTTATCCCAGCTTTTCTCCCACTCGGCCCTGGCCGCTTCCGTGTCGGCCTCTTTTTTTTGCGCCTTTTCCAGTGTTTTCTGAATCTGCGCCTGTTTCTCGCGAAGTTTGTCCAGGTCAGAGTTGCGGCGGACGATTCCCTCCAGCACGGATTCGGCAAAAATCAGCACCGGAGCCAGCGTCCTGCCGGAAAATGCTTCTCGCTCCCCTGAAATTTTCAGTTCCTGCAGCAGGTTTTCGCGATACTTTTGGCGCGCCGCATCTTTGGCTGCAGCTTCGCCTTCCCTGTTCAGGATATCCGTCACCTTGAAGCGCAGGTTGTCAATGTCAGCCAGCCAGGCAAGCATTTCCCTGGGAGAAAGGGGAGTGATATCCAGGGATTCCCATTCCTGCCGCCATTGAAAGGCAAGAACTTTTTCTTTTTTTTCCAGTTCCTGTTCCTGCCGGGTTAAGTCCCGGATGGTTTCCTCCATACCCTCAATTCTTGCCTGCAGGGCGGCCGCCCTGGTAACCCGGCCGGCTTCCCGGCGCAGCCGGTCAGCGATGTGATCCGCCTGCTCAACATGATGCTCATAGGCCTCATGTACGGGTTGTCCCGGCTCATACTCCAGCGCCTCCCTGGAGACATCCTCACCTTCGATCCATCGGCGGCGCAGGATCCGCCATCCTTCCTGACGTTTGTGCCTGGAATCCTCGAGGTTCTGCTCAGTGGGGATCTCTCCCGCATAGGACACTTCCCTGCTCTCCACCCTGACATTGGTCAATTCAGCTGCAGTCTTCCGGAGGTCTCGTTTCAGCTGCTGCCGCTCGTTGTCAAGTTCACAGAATTCCGCCTCAAACCGCCGAACCGTTTCCTGCAGGGGCAGAGTCAATTCCGGCAGCTGCCTGAGTTTGCCCGACCACAGTCCCAGTCTCTTCAGATCCGTCAGACAGCTTTTTGTCCCGGCGGCAATATCGCGGCAAATCTCGCCTATCTGATCGTCAATATCACCTGCCCGCCGGGCAAGCCTGACGACCTTTTCCAGTTCCTCTCTTTCTCCGGCAGGGGGCAAAGCGGCCAGAGATTTTATGACTTCTTCAAGATCCCTTTTCGCTTCATTCTTCTGTTTTTTTGCCTGGTCCGCCTGCTGCATCAGAACTTCAAAGCGGGAACACAGGTCATGAATGGTCCTCTTCCTGCCGAGTACCGGCCGCAGGGAATCGGCGTCTTTCAACCTCAGGTCCGGCTTTATTTCTTCGATAAGGGCTCCGGCATCCTTGCGGTAAGCGATCCGCATACCGTCCAGCCTGCTGCGGTCTCTCAGGCCGTCACGGTATGCACCGAGCCGTTGATGCAGATCCTCGATCGCCTCGGCATGATCCAGAAGCGTCTGATTCAGGGAGATGCCGTCCTGCCTGGCTTTAATTCTTTCCAGCCGTCCCCGGTCTTTATCGATCTGCAGCCTGGTTTCGCGAATATCCCGCTCGACTTCCTGGAACTGCTTCTGGAATTCCGGCGGCAGCACCACCACATCCCCCAACACCTGCAGCTTGTTCTGCAGGTTTTCAAGTTCAGCCAATTCCGGAATGACCTTGTTCAGGCGGTCAAGCCGCTGGACCTCGGCGCTGTTTTTTCTGTTCTCCTCCTCCAGTCCTGCCAGCTCGTCCTCGGCATCCTGCAGTCGCTTTTTCAGCTCTTTCCATTTGCTGGAAGGGAGGCTTGCCTCCTTGACAATCTTTTTCAGTTCTTTATAGGCTTTAACAGCCTGATTGATCTGCTGTCTGGTTCCGCGGGACTTGAACAATTCATCCGCCTCCGCATCAAGGGAGTCAAGAATCTTCTTCAGGGAAGAAATGCCCGCACCGGCGGCAAACAGAGCCTGTCCCACTTCGCCCTGCTGGGCCAGGATATCCTCGCCGCCTTCAACCAGGGTCCGGTGGTCTATGCCGTAGAGGGTTTCGAAGAGGGCAGGTTCAGTGCCGTGGAGAAAGGCGGCAAGTGCACCGGGGTCCATGGGGTTGCCGTCAGGATCAAGCAGGTCGGCCTTCCTTTTTTTACGCCGGAAGAAGGAGAGTTCACTGCCGTCAGTCCCCTGGAGGCAGCCGCCGACAAGGAGCTGATCATTGGGATGCAGGAAATTATCGGAGGTGCGCTCCGGAAAACCGTACAGAAGTGCCTTCAGGGCCCGGAGCGAAGTGCTTTTTCCCGCCTCGTTGGGACCAAAGATGATATGGAGGCCGGGCGCCCTGGAATCGAACTCCAGCGTCCGGCCGGTAAAGGGGCCGAAGGCCTTCAGATCAAGGCGTTTCAGCCTCATGCCTCTTCCCCGTGTTGAAGCAATCTGGCGATCAGGAGATCCCTGACCTCTTCACGCAACTCGGCCAGCCCTTGCTCCGGATTTACCAGCAGTGAATTTTCGTCCAGCAGTTCGGCCGGCAATTTTGTTTTCAGGTCGGCAAGATCCGGCACCAGGGCCGTGAGTTCATATTCACCGAATTCCAGGCGTGCAATCGATTGCAGCAAACCGGACAGAGGTGAATCTTCGCCGAAAATTTCTTCAAGGCCGGTCATGCTGCCGGTTCTGAATTTCACTTTCTCAAGCCAGACGTCACCCATGCTCACGGCAATAGCCCGGAATTCTTCCGTCCAGTGGATGGAGCGGGCATGGAGTTCTGCATGCAGGGGGCAGCGTCCCTCAAGCTGTAAGCGCAGGGCCAGGGTCTTTCCGGCCGCCATATTATGTTCCTTTTCCATGGCGGACCGGACCTGCTCGTGCACTGCCGCTCTGGTCGCGCACCCGGAAAGATCCACTGTGCAGATGGTCCATCGCAGCACATCCAGTTCCCGTTGCCGGACCTCGGTAATACGTCCGTCTTCAACGGTCACGAGGGTGGCGCCCTTCACCCCGGTTTCTTTGATGTGCCGGCCCTGGATGTTTCCGGGGAAGACGATCCATGGATCCTCGGCCACCACTTCCCGCCTGTGGACATGACCAAGGGCCCAGTAGTCATAGCCTTTGGACAGGAGTTCGGCCTCGGTGCAGGGAGCATAGTTTTCGTGCCCGTCCCGGCCGGTTAAAGAGGTGTGGAGAAGGCCGATGTTAAAATAATCCGCATCGTGCTGTGGATAGTGTGCGGCAATATTCCGGGTTACGGAGGGGGAGGGGTAGCTCTGGCCGTGGATAATGACGCCGAGTTCATCGAGTTTTACAGACCGGGGCCTGGCCGCAGGAAACATCGTAACATTGTCGGGCAGGGGCATGGCCCTGGTGATCCGGCTGGCGGCGTCGTGGTTGCCGGAGACAATAAAAACCCTGATCCCGGCCTTTGCCAACCGGCCGATCCGGCCGGCAAAAAAGAGACCGGTGTTGTAATCCTTCCAGTCCCCGTCATAGAGATCGCCCGCAATGAGAACAAAATCAACCTCCTCTTCGATTGCCAGATCAATGAGATTATCAAACGCCCGCCTCGTCGCTCCCCTGATTTCGTCGATGGGCGCATCTTCATAGGTCTCAAGCCCTTTTAAAGGGCTGTCGAGGTGTATGTCGGCAGTATGGATGAATCGCATGTATTTGATTTTGTGGATTGGAAAGATCTTCAGCAGAATAACAGGAGTTGGCGGAAAGGGAAACAGCATAATTTCGGGCAGGCGGAAAAGACGGAAATGAAATTTTCCTGACGCCTTCTTCAGGGGCGCTCGCCGTTATTGCGCGTCACGGGGTCCTGGAAGCAGGAGGCAATTTATCCGGAAGCCAATCAGCCTCGGCAGCCTGGCCAAAAAACCGCGGGAGGTTCTATTGCCTTTTTGCGGCGCGCACCATGGCCCGGGTCAGTCTGCCCAGATCCCCGGGTTCGATGATAAAGGGAGGCATGATATAGATCAGGTTGGCAAAGGGCCGGATCCAGACCCCCTGTTCGATAAAATACTTCTGTATTTCCGCAACATTGACCGGCCGGTTCATTTCGATTACCCCAATCCCGCCGAGCACCCTGACATCCAGCACGTTCGCCGACTGCAATGCAGGTGCAAGTTCGCTTTTCATCTGCTCTTCCATATTTCGGACCTGTTCCTTCCATGATGAGCCGATCAGGAGGTTCGTGCTGGCGAGGGCGACGCTGCAGGCCAGGGGATTGGCCATAAAGGTGGGACCGTGCATAAAGATGCCGGGAGGATTGGCCGAGATGGTTTCGGCAACCTGATCCGTGGTCAGGGTAGCCGCCAGGGTCATATAGCCGCCGGTCAGGGCCTTGCCGAGGCACATGATGTCCGGGGAGACGCCGGCATGTTCCGCCGCAAAAAGTCTGCCGCTGCGTCCGAATCCCGTGGCGATTTCATCAAAGATAAGCAGCAGCTTGTGTCGGTCGCAGAGCCGGCGCAGGTTTCGCAGGTACTCGGGGTGGTAAAACCGCATGCCGCCGGCTCCCTGGACGATCGGCTCGACGATGACCGCCGCCAGTTCATGCTGATGTTCTTCCATGAGCCGGGCCATTTCGGCAATATCCTCAATCCTCCATTTTTCGGTAAATCCGCATTGGGGAAGGGGGGCAAAAACCTGTTGGGGCAGGGCATGATTGAAGATGTGGTGCATGCCCGTATCCGGGTCGCACACCGACATCGCATGAAAGGTGTCGCCGTGATAGCCGCCGCGAATGGTCAGAATCCTGAATTTTTCCGGTTTGCCCATGGCAAACCAGTACTGCAGGGCCATTTTCAGGGCAACTTCCACGGCGACCGAGCCCGAATCGCTGTAGAATATTCTGTTCAACGGTTCCGGGGTAATGGTAATGAGGAGCCGGGCAAGATCAACCGCGGGTTCATGGGTCAGCCCTCCGAACATGACATGGGCCATCTTCGCGGCCTGCTCCGTCAAAGCCCTGTTGAGAACAGGATGGGAGTAGCCGTGTATTGCCGCCCACCAGGAGGACATGCCGTCAATCAGTTCCCTGCCGTCGGCGAGACGTATTCTGACCCCTGCGGCCGACTCCGCCCGGTAGACCGGCAGCGGCTCGGTCATGGATGTATAGGGATGCCAGATGTGGCGGCGGTCGAAATCAATCAAAGGTAAACCCCAGGGACCTGAAAATCCGCAGATCATCCTCCATGTTCATTCCTGAAGTTGTCAGGTAGTTGCCGACCATTGCGCCGTTTGCTCCGGCGGTAAAGCATCGGTACTGGTCTTTTCCCAGCTGCTGCCTGCCCCCGGCAATGCGGATGGAAACAGAGGGATTGAGAAACCGGAACAGGGCGATAACGGTCAGGATTTCTTCGATTGCCAGGACCGGCAAATCCGCCAGCGGGGTGCCGGCAATGGGGGTCAGGATATTGAGGGGGATGGAGTCGACCTGCAGTTGCCGCAGTTCCAGGGCCATATCTATGCGGTCCTCCATGGATTCACCCATGCCGATAATGCCCCCCGAACACAGAGACATGCCGGCATCTCTTGCCAGCCTGAGCGTCTCGGCTTTATCCTCCCAGGTATGGGTTGTGCAGACGTGCGGGAAAAAATTGCGGCTTACCTCCAGGTTACAGTGATATCGTACCACGCCCATATCCCGCAAGCGGGATGCCGTCTCCCCGGTAAGCAAGCCCATGGATCCGCAGAGCTGGAGCTGGCAGGAACGGGCGATTTCCGCATAGAGAACGGCAAGCCGGTCAAGAAGGTTGTGGTGCGGGCTTCTGCCGCTGGTGACGAGCGACAGACGGTGCACGCCGTAGCGGCCACTGTCCGCAGCAATTTCCAGGGCCTGTTCGGGAGCAATCACCTCATATTCTTCTATCCCGCTGCGGTGGCGAGCCGACTGGGCGCAGAATCGGCAGTCTTCCGAACACCGGCCGCTCCTGGCATTGATTATGGAACACAGAGCGAAGCGGGAGCCGTGAAAATGCTGCCTGATACGATCGGCTCCTTTCCAGAGTGCCTGCTGATCAGGTTCGCAGGCAAGGCGGACGGCGGTCCGCCTGTCAATCTCCAGACCTTCCAGTATCGATTGTACAAGCTGCTGAATATAATGGGACATGGTAAAAAAATTATCGTTCGCAGAAGGGTTTGTCAACCATGGGCGGTCCGTGGACAATCATTTCGGCAATTGTGCGCCTGACCTTGGGGTAAAGGTGGCGTTTTCCCCCCAGCAGTTCCGATTCAATTGCCGCGACCTTGCGCAGTATTGATGTGCGATCCATTGTTGGCGGCTCTTTTTCCCGGGGGGATGCATTGACAATTTCCTGACAGCGAAAGCATCCGGGAAACCTCAGCATCCGTCCGTCCGGCCTGGTCATGGTTGCAGGTATGCCGTGCAGCCGGCAGATCATCAGGCGGTGGGTATAGAGAAGACATCGTCCCTCGCAGTTGAGGGGGCACATATGCTGGGGACGAATCCCGGAGGAAAGTGTGCGGCGGCTTTCCTCGATATAGAGTTTTGCTTGATCTGTTATCCGGTCGCGGGTTCCGGCGTCAAGGGACTGTAATCCCTCCCAGAGATAGGACCATTCGGCATAGGTATAATGGAGAAAATAACTGTCACAGCAGTTGTCGGGACAGTTGGTGCAGGTCAGGCCGATCTGTCCGGCAACCCGGTCATATTCGGACTGGATGGCAGCATAGACATCCGCCAGCCTGGCGGAAAGTTCAGCCGGAAGAATGATTTCCCGCATCGTCTGCATCAGGCTGCAACGTTTTTTTCCTTGAAATACTGCACCTGGTAAACCTGGATGGCAAGAGAGCCTGTACACCATTCTGTTTCCGCCAGGCCGGCTTTTCTGCACAGGTGTCCGAGAAAAAGAGGGGTGGAGGGCAGCTGCTCCCAGACCTGGGGCAGAAAGGTGGCGCTTGCGCCGGTGGGATGTTTCAGGATAACCCCGTCGATTTTCGGACGCAGTTTATGGAGAAGGTCCTCGCTGTCTCTGTAGGACAGGGGCTGCGGCTCCGTAAGCAGGCTGATATCAATTTCCAGATTCGGGACTTCTTCCCTGGTGACCGGAGAGAATCGATAATCATTGAACGCTGCGTTCAGGGCGTGGCGCTTTATGCCTTCGACAATGGATTCAGTTGCCGTGAAGCAGCCGATGCATCCGCGCAGCTGTCCCCGTTTGTTCAGAGTGACAAAGACCGCCCTTTTTTCCTGCAGGGCAGGATCCGCCAGCAATTCGGGGGCGACCGGGTTTTCCGGCTTCATTCCCAGGTGTTCTTCTATAGTCTGCCGGGCAAGCTGGATAAGAACCCGGCCGTGTTGATCGGTAAGCATTTGTATTCCAAGTCGGTTATTGTTTGCCAACAACCATAAGACTAACAGAGAATTATGCAAATGCGTACTGAAAATTCACCGGCAGATCAGGCCGGAAAGACAAAAAAAGGCGCCCCGGGGTCAGGGGCGCCCGAATTCACCGGTATTGTTTTGAATAATCAGGCTTTCGGTTTAGGAGCTTCAGGGACATCGTCGCTATGACATTCCGTGCAATTGAACTGGCCGGTAATGCCATTTTCTTTGGCGGAACTGAAATCCGAGGTTGATTCGTAAGTACCGTCATGCCAGGCGTTGAGCAGTTCCACCAGATGATAGGCCGTGCTGGCGGCAACCCGGGCGCAGCGGTCCTTCCTTTCGGGGCTTGCCAGCGGCATGTCGGCAGCTTTCATCCATTTGCCCACTGAGAGATGACACAGCGGCGACTGGCTGGTGGTTGTCGGCAGTTTTGCCGTGATTTTCGGAATTTTAGGGGTGAAGGTGGGCAGTGCGGTTTCCGAGTACCACTGCATAATGTCGGTAGAAATCAGGTGGCCCTCGTCGGCACCGGCGGTGCGGGGACCGATGATCAAGTTGGCAACGATATTCGCGCCTGCCGGGGAGCCGCAGATGGTGCCCCAGCCTACCTGACCGCCTTCCAGAAAAACGAAAGCGTCGGCCGGAAAGGATGTGTAAGGCTCGCCTACTTTTTCCCGCAGCTGGCCGACGACACTATTGATTACGGCACTGCCGCAGAATACACGATACCATTCATTATAGCAGATTTCTGCGGTTTCTGCCGGGTCAAGCTTTACATAGGGCCATGGCCATTTTTCAGTCTTGCCGCCGGTGGCCTCGGCTTTTTTAACCAAACCGCTGAGTTGACTCAGAGCAGCACCCGCGGCCAAAGCGCCTGTACCAATCAATATTTTACGCCTTGTAGGTTCAAAAGCAGGTCCCTTGTCTTTTTTCATGTGTAATTCCTCCTAACATAACTTTTAAAATCCGGGCGACACTAAAAGGAAAATTTCTTCAATGCATGTTGAGTTACGGGAAAGTGAAAAAATCCACTATATATCAAAATGTATTGAAGTAGCTTTCACTCAGTGCATACCACAATGTGACAAGTTGGTTAACACACAATAGTACGTTTGCAAATGTGGCATTTTGTCGCGATACACAAAAAAAATACAATCTGTATAATCATCCATTATTATTCTTGAGTGATGAAAGAATGTCATATTATGTACGGAGGCAGGGTGTGGCATGGTTTAAATATGATGTATTTTCAAGTTGATATAAGTGAACAGAGATTATCGCGGAGTCCGGATTAGAGACAATCGCAAGAACATTTTTCCAGATCCGTACAGCAGGCCGTTCCTCTCAACTGTTTGGCGTCGGCCATTATTCGGGAAAGGTTATCTTTCACCTGGGGTTGTAAAATTTAATTATCCCGGCCCGGTTTTTTTACCAGAGAGTTTTCAAGGTCCCTGCAATGCTCCGGTAACAAGAGCCGGTAATCCAACTGGGCACCCTGCCCATAAAGCAGCAGGATGTATGAGCTGGTCCAGGAGCAGAAGCAGATCATTGATACGGATTCGGATTTACGTTACCAGGCAGTAACGGCAGGTTGTCTTTATTGTTACTGAACGGTAACGTTTTTAACGAAGTTGTTTGTAACAATCTGAAATTATAACAAATTATTTTTGGCATATCTTTTGCTTATTTTTTCCAAAGTTGTGTGCCTTGCACATCATGGGCAGGTACTTATTTGAATGTTACCTTATGGTAACAATAATATTGTATCTCTTGCAGAGAGGGAATATAATGAAAGAGTAGTTAGATTAGGTCCGCTGTTTTTCCGGTATATGATTCTGCGAATACAACTGGAGTTGAGAATATGCCGCAATTCATTAACCGCTATTCTAACGATCCGTACGAGAGGATCTGATGCATCTGATTATCAAATTTATTGTGGCCATCAGTGCAATCATTATTCTGTCCTACGGCTTTCTTCTATACCAGACGTCGGAACTCCAGAATGAACTGGTCATGGAGCAGGCCCACCAGCAGGCTCGCATTCTGTACAAGCAGATCATTCTCACCAGGCAATGGATTTCAGACCATCAGGGCGTATTCCTGATCAAGACGGAAGGTGTTGCCGCGAATCCCTATCTTCATGATTCCATGATGAAGGCTGATGACGGCACGGTTTTTGTCAAACGAAATCCGGCAATGGTAACGCGAGAGCTCTCCGAATATGCGGCAAAATCCGGCTTCTGCTGGTTTCGGATCACCAGTCTGCGGCCGGTTAATCCGGCCAATACCCCGGATGACTTTGAACGGAATGCAATGCTGCAGTTGGAACAGGGTGCCAAGGAAATCGATGAGGTTACCGCTACTCCTGAAGGAAGGGTGCATCGATATATCGCCCCCCTGGTCGTCCGGGAATCATGCCTTGTCTGCCATGCGGAGCACGGCTATTCGCTCGGCGATATACGGGGCGCCTTGAGTATCAGCGTTCCCCTGTCCTGGGCAGACAGGGCCATTCATAATAATAACAAAACCATTTTCCGGTACGCCCTTTTTTCCGTCGCTGCCGTGGCCGTGGCTTTGATTTATCTGTTCAATAAGCTTGTCGCCCGGCGGGTGGCCCGCCTGTCCCTAGCCATGGACAATTATCCCGAAAAGGACCATTCGATTGCGGATGACCGGCATCTGTATGAGGACGAAATCGGTGATCTTATATCCAAATTCGGCGACCTTTGCGAACGGCTGGACAAGGCGCAGACCGAGCTTGATAAAACCATGCAGCAGGCCTTTTACAACGAAAAAATGGCATCGCTCGGGCAACTGACCGCCGGCATTGCCCATGAAATAAACAACCCCCTGGGCGGGCTCCTCAACTGCGTCAAAACCATGCGCGAAAATCCCGATGATCTGGAACTCTACGCCAGGTATATGCCCCTGCTGGAAAAGGGACTCAGGAGGATCGAGCATATTATGCGGCAGCTCCTGAATTTCGGCAGAAAGGCACCTTTAACTTACAGCAGGGTGGTCATTGATGACATTATCCGTGAATGTTATGAACTGCTTGCGTACCGGCTGAAAAATATAAACCTGACCCTGGATCTGCAATTGAGGGACAGCTATTGCCTGGATGTCGAGGCCCTGCGCCAGATTATCGTCAACACCGGATTAAACGCGATTCAGGCCATGCCGGACGGCGGCAGCCTTACCGTTACTACGCAAAGAGCCTATACCAGGATATTTATCGAGGTTCGGGATACCGGCATCGGCATTGACCCTGCCATTAAGGACAAGATTTTTGACCCCTTCTTTACCACCAAGGATGTGGGCGAGGGAACCGGTCTCGGCCTGGCAGTAACCTATTCGCTGATCAAACAGATGGATGGGAATATAAATGTGAAAAGTGAACCGGGACACGGAACCGTTTTCACCATTTCACTACCGGCGAGCACGGACTGCCTTGTTCCTGAAGAAGAGCGGAATGCAGACATAAACACGGAGCAATAAACATGGCGAATATATTGCTGGCTGAAGACGATGAAATAATGAGAATTACGGTGGAAGACCGTTTGAAAAAGCACCATTGGCATGTTGATGCGGTGGAAAACGGCCTGGAAGCGGCCGATCGCTTTAAAAAACGGAACTACCATCTGGTGATTTCCGATATCCGCATGCCCGGGCTCGACGGCCGTGAGCTTCTCAAGCTGATCCGTCAGACCTGTCAGCATACCGATATCATAATGATGACAGCCTACGGCAGCGTTGACGATGCCATAGAATGTCTGAAAAAAGGGGCGGCCGACTACATTCTCAAACCCTTTAATATGGATGACCTGATTATCCGGGTGAGCAGGATCCTGGAAATGCAGTCGATCAAGGCCCGCTGCACCTCCCTTGAGGAGAACTGTTCCGATAGGCGGAAAAAAATTATCGGTGAGAGCCCGGCGATACAAAGTGTTTTCGTGCTTATTGAAAAAGTTGCGCCCACCGAATCAACGGTGTTGATAACCGGGGAGTCCGGAACTGGTAAAGAACTGGCAGCAAACAGCATCCACGCGAACAGCGGCAGAGCGGACAAACCCTACGTGCGTATCAACTGCGCCGCTATTCCGGAAGGTTTAATGGAATCCGAGCTGTTTGGACACGAAAAGGGGGCTTTTACAGGGGCCCACAACAGGAAGCCGGGAAAATTTGAATTGGCCGACGGCGGCACCCTGCTCCTTGATGAGATAGGTGAGCTCCCCCTGACGCTCCAGGCCAAGCTGCTGCGGGTATTGCAGGAAAATGAATATGAAAGGGTGGGAGGAACCAGCACGGTAAAAGTCGATGTCCGCATCATCTGTGCCACCGCCAAAAATCTGGCGGAAGAAGTCGACGCCGGTCGTTTCCGCGGGGACCTTTTCTACCGGCTCAATGTCATTCCAGTTGTCATGCCGCCGCTACGGGACAGGAAAGAGGACATTCCCGCCCTGGTCAAACATTTTCTCCAGGAATTCAGCATCGGCAGAGGCGCGGCAATCGACATTGACCGTGAAGCCATGGAGATCCTGGTCAGTTACGGATATCCGGGGAATATCCGGGAACTGAAAAATATTGTCGAGAGGGCTTCGGTTCTTTCCGCCGGCAGCATAATAACGGTCCGGGATTTACCGGCAGACCTGACAAAAGGAGAAGGAGAAAAATCCGGCGGGAGTACCGGCTCTTTCTGTCTTTGTGATGCGGTTGCGCAGACGGAAAAAAATCTTATTTTAAGGGCGCTGAGCCGGGTGGAGGGTAAAAGGAATGAAGCTGCCGGTCTGCTTGGAATCAGCCGGAAAAATTTATGGGAGAAGATGAAGATGTATGAGATTTCGATGTGATTCTCAATTTTTGTGAAGGGGTTAGTCTCTGCTGGCATATCTTTTGCTTTCAAATAATTGGGTTGAAAGGTTAATCTAAAATCAATTGTGGAGGTAGGAATGAAAAAAAGGATATGGAGCATCTGCGGTATGGTTGTTCTCCCCCTGATCGGAGCTCTGCCGGTTCAGGCAGAAGATGCCGAAACATGTGTATCTTGTCACCAGAAGGATAATCCGGGTTTATACCTGCAGTGGAAAAATTCGAAACACGGCAAAAATGATGTCGGCTGTATCGAATGCCATGAAGCCGATGGCAAGGATTCCGATGCATTTGAACATTATGGGGCAACTATTGCAACTCTGGTAACTCCCAATGACTGTGCAAAGTGCCATGAAAAGGAGGCGGAGCAGACAATGAATTCCTACCATGCGCATGCAGGAGAGATTCTTGAGTCAAATGACGCCTATCTGGCGCATGTGGTGGGAGGAAATCCTGTTGCCATCACCGGCTGTGCCACCTGCCATGGGGCAAAAGTCAAAATCGATCCGGAGGCCCCGAATAAGTTGTCCAGGCAGACCTGGCCCAATTCAGGCATCGGCCGCATCAATCCCGACGGTTCCAAGGGGGCCTGCAATGCCTGTCATTCCAGGCATTCGTTCTCGGCCGAGCAGGCGCGCAATCCCGAGAACTGCGGAAAATGTCATCTTGGCCCGGATCACCCCCAGATGGAAATTTATGATGAGTCCAAGCACGGCATTGCCTTTTATGCCAACAGGGACGACCTGAACATGGATGGAGATGAATGGGTGGTGGGCAAGGACTACTATGAGGCTCCGACCTGCGCCACCTGCCATATGTCGGCAACCGCAAATCAGGCAATAACCCATGATGTCGGCGACCGTATTTCCTGGACCCTCAGGCCGCCGGTTTCAGATCATAAGGACAACTGGGAAGTCAAGCGCGGCAACATGAAGGATGTCTGCAGGAACTGTCATCAGGACCGTTTTGTCGACGGCCATTACTATCAGTACGATGCCCTGGTTGAAATGTATAATGAAAAGTTCGGCAAGCCGGCAGGCGTTATCATGAAAATGGTACAGGAAAAGGGTTTGATGGAGAACAAGGCCTCCTTTTCCAATGAATTGGAATGGCAGTACTGGGAGCTCTGGCACCACGAAGGGAGACGGGCCAGGATGGGCGCAGCGATGATGGGGCCGGATTATACCTGGTGGCACGGCATCTATGATGTGGCCCATAACTTCTACTTCAAATTTATTCCGGAGGCCCGGCACTATAATGATCCGGACGTGAATGCGTATATCGACAAACTTCTGCGGGAGGACAAGATGCACAACTGGATGAACAGGCCGACCAGCGAGTTGAAGGAAGCGATCCGGAGCGGCGAACTGCAGCAGGTATATGAGGTTTTTTTTGATAAGAAGTAAATGGAGTTTCTGTTTTCTTCCAACGAGCCGGCCCGGATCTGATCTGCGGCCGGCTTTTTTTTAGGGTTACATGAGAAAATAGGATTACCAGCCTGTTAACGTGCTACGTTGTGTCACTTTTTTTGTGCCTGGAATTTGACTTTATGGTAGTATTCAGTGAAGCATGAACCTCGAGCCGAAGGAAGCAGCATCCCCGCCGGTAAATTTTTTTAAAGGAGCAGCATGTACCGGAGCATAAAAATTTTTGTCTTGATGGTTGTATTTTTTGCCGCCGCCTGTCCGGCTCAGGCCGATGGGATTTCGCCGAGCGGCGCACAGTTTGTTAAACTCGACAGCAACGGGCAGAGGCTGCCGGGTGATGCAGCCGAATGGGCCATGGTTCTGGATTCCGCCACCGGATTAATCTGGGAGGTCAAAACAACGGACGGATCAATTCACGATATGCAGGCAGGGTATGACTGGGAAGGAGCCCATGACGTTTTTCTCGCCCGATTGAACACTATGAAATTCGGCGGTTTTTCGGACTGGCGTCTGCCGACCACAGAGGAACTGCGGACTCTCAGGGTCGATGGCGGCGAACCGAACATCAATCGAGATTTTTTTCCGCATACAGTGCCGTCGAGTTACATGTCCTGGCGTAAATGCGGGAGCGGGGAGATTTTTGATGAACAGATCAAATTCGGCAAGATCCGCAGCAAGAAGACTAACCGGCATGTCCGTGCCGTGAGATGGGGCGGTGCGCTAGCTGCCGGTAAATCAGAGTAGCCTGCGGACGGCTTCTTCCCTGCCGGCTGAGATGAGGGAATCGCTGTTTTTGCCGCAGGCATCAGCTTCCTTCGGTTTTGATCGGGTAAACAGCGGAATCGGTGCGGATTGTTTTAAAAAATGGAAGTATGTCACCTTTCACCTGCCGGTGAACTGCGACATACTTCCATGCGGGAAAAAATCAAATAAATGATCAATGCTGCAGGTATTCTGATGGATCTGCCATATTCAGGCCCCGTTTTACCATGACGTCCATAATTTCCTGAGTGGAGAGGAAAGTAATCCCACTGTTGCACAGATAGACTATGCATTCACTGCAAAGACCGTACTGGCACTGGAACGAGTTGTTTTGGGCCATATAATCCCAGCAGCGCGAAACATTCTTCGTACGGACAGGGCATGCGGAATTTTCATCACATTGCATAATTTCCCAACATTGATGCATTTTTTCTGCAGCCATCATTTCCCCCTTGATAAAAGATTGACCGGTCGGCAGAGCAGGCTCATGGAGTATGAACAAACTCTACACCTGTACAGTAGTTAAATTAGTTATATGTTCGACCGTTAAATGCAATCAGGCATTTTGTCGCACCTCTGCGTGGTACATCCGATTCATCCGCAAAATTTAATGAGAATATCATTTTAATTTCAAATAGTTGACAAGAGATAGAGGAATTTTTTCAAAAGCGTTCGAAACGATTGTTGAAAAATTTATGCAAAAATTTTTGCAAGACAAGTTGAAAGCGGGGTGCTGAAAGTGAATATATCGGATAAGGAGCGCGTCTCCAATCGGATTGCAATCCCGATGTGACCGGGACAGGAAGGGCGTACGGGATGCAACAGAAAAGGCCTGCTCCTTGCGGAACAGGCCTTTTTATAAAAAATGGCGTCCCCAACCGGATTTGAACCGGTGTTGCCGGCGTGAAAGGCCGGTGTCCTGGACCTGACTAGACGATGGGGACGAACGCTTAATGTCCGTGGTGGGTCGTGTTGGACTCGAACCAACGACTCTCTGCTTAAAAGGCAGATACTCTACCAACTGAGTTAACGACCCCGATAAGAGAGAACAAATTCTCTACCCTTTTCAATATAATGTGTCAATAAAAAATATGCAAAAAAGTTCCGGGATTTTTTTTCTGCTGCCTGGAGCTGCTCAAATTGCATAATTTCTTGTTGCCCGGGCATATGTCTGCTATATGAAAAAATGGAATAAATCTTAGCTGATGAGACTTTTTTTTCAGATTATTTCCTGAATTTGTGCCGGCTTTCAGGAATATGCCGGGGTAACGTATTTATTTTTCGCCTTTTATGGCATATGGCAAGTAATTGCGCGATTCATTTCGCCGCCCTTCGGGGCGCCCGAAATCGGTCCCTCTGCTGCGGAGTCTACCCTTTACCTGTTGGAAAATCATTGATATCACAACAGGATGATCTACATCGCCTGCCGCCTCGAAGGTCTCGCTGGCTCGCTATCTGCATCTGGACCGTTCTCGAACGCTCACGGATTCAGGTTATAAAAAGAATACATTGAGGAATTTATGGGTTTTTTAACAGGCACAGCCTCATTTGTGCGTTTTTCAATCGAAGGGCAGTTGCCGGAATCCTTCTGGGATTTCATCGCGGAAAAGGTGGCGGCGCATGCGTTTCAGGATATTGATGACACCCTGGATGAATATTCCATCGGCTGGGTTTCCGCGGTCAATATGTTTGATGCGGATTTTGCCTATGGCTCCTATGCCGTAGGAGACTATATCACGTTATCCATGCGGGTTGATGAACGCAAGGTTTCCCCTTCGGTTTTAAAAAAATGTGTTCTCAAGGAAGAGGAGCGGGTAAAAAAAGAACGGCAGATTCCCCGCCTCAACAGAAGTACGAAGATGGAGATCAAAGAGAGAATTCGCACCGAACTGGTACGTAAATCCGTTCCCGTCCCTGCGGTATACGATATATGCTGGAACCTGTCGGAGGGCACACTGTATTTTTTTTCCACCAGCAAAAAGGCCGTGGTCCTGCTGGAAGAATTGTTCAAGGAAACCTTTGGCTTGTCTCTGATTCTTCAAATTCCATGGCTGACAGCGGCACATGTGGCGGATAAGGTAACAAGGGACCGGCTGGATGCCCTGCGGCCGTCCGTCCTGGTATAATTCCTCCAGCCAGCAAGCTGCCTGTGAAGTATCAGACCAGGTTCTCGAAAAACAGACTGACTCAAAACGCAGGAGAATGATCATGTCCAACTGGATTCCAGCTGTTTTGTTCATTTTTACTATCGGCCTGTTGATCCTGTTCCGCTCGGCAAAAAAGAAGCCGCCCGGGAAAGGGACGGAGGCGGCTGAAATTTTCCCGGAAGAAACCTCGAAAGAGCCGGTTGCCGCTCCGGAACCGGAAGCGACTGAAACCGGAGCTGTACAGGAGGCAGTGGCAAGCGCTGCCGGAACCGGGCAGGATGAACAGAAGGGAGTTGAAGATGCCGAATTCCTGGAGACGGCGGCAGGAGAAGAATTTGTCGAGCTTTCTCTTGATTCGGAAGAGACCGCAGCGGAGGCGGAATCCGGGGGAGAGGAATTCATTGAGCTTTCACTTGATATGGAGGAAAAATCAGGCGGGGACAGTGAAGCAGTTGCCCTGGATGCAGAGGAAGGTGATGAAGATTCGGAAGTTATTCCCGCCCTTGCCGGCACCACGGAAACAATAAGTACATTAGCGGGTGAGGAAACACCGGCGGAATTAACCCGGAAGCTGGATTATTATTTTGGCGATAAGGAAGAGACAGCCCCGGAATCGGTTGCGGAGTCTGCCGAAGAAGAGATCGTCCTGGAGGAAATTGCAGCCGAACCGCTGCCGGAAGAGTCGGGCATTGAACCGGAACCGGAACCGGCCGGATTTACTCTGAGGAGCTACCAGGCGGCCCTGCAAAGTCTTGAATCGGACCTGAGGCGGGAGCTGCGGAATGTGATTGCGGAAAAGGCGACCGACCAGCGGTTTGTCCTGGAAAATAAACTCCAGTCTGTTTGTGAAAAACTGGCAGGCATAGAGGACAACTTTACCAGGCAGGAAGGGCTGATCGCGGCTGCGGAAAAAATGCTTGCAGACGTGCATGACCAGGCCCTGCAGCTGGACCTGCCGGGCATTGACATCGAAGAAGCAGAAAGCCGGCTGCATCTTGGCAGGTATGAGCAGGTTGAATCCATGCTGGCGGAGGCGGTTCTGCAACTGGACCAGGGTTCCGAACTCGTGGCCGCTGTCTATTATCTCTGCGGGCAGCTCGCGGAAGAACGTCTGGACTATGAGAGTGCGTTTGAGGACTATCGCAATGCAGCCGCAGCCCGGAGTAACAATGCCGATTATCTGCTGGCGGCCGCGCGAGTTTCCCGCATCCTGGGAAACGACGGGGACGCGCAGACCTGGCTGGAAAATATTGTCCGCCAGGGGCTTGAGCAAGGGGAGCAGACTCTTGTGCAGGCGGCGGCCCAGCACGAGCTGGCGCGGGTTTGTGTTCGCGCGGGGCAGAAGGAAAAGGCCGGGGCGCTTTTTAAAAGAGCGCTGGAGATCAGGGAAGATATACTGGGCAAAGAGCATCCCGATCTTGCGCTGCTCATGCATGACTATGGTGCCCTGTTTGAAAGCAACGGCATGTATGAACAGGCGGAAGAGCTCTATACCTCGGCCCTGGAGATAATGGAGAAGAGGCTCGGCAGCAGCCATCCCGGGCTTGGCGCCACATTAAATAAACTGGCCGGCCTCTATGAAGAAATGGAACACAACGAAAAGGCGCTGCCTCTCTATGAAAGAGCGCTGGCAATCAAGGAGCGCGTTCTGGGTCCGGATCATTATGATGTGGGAACAATCCTCAACAGCCGGGCTGACCTGCTGCGAAGACAGGGCCGGCTTGAACAGGCCGAGCCGATGTTCAAGAGAGCACTTGGAATTGCCGAAAAAGAACTGGGCAAAGATCACCCGAATCTGACCGTGGTCCTCAACAATCTGGCCGAACTGTACAGTCAGATGGGGAGGGAGGAGGAAGCCGACCGCTACCGGGAAAGGGCCTTTTCCCTGTTTGAAATGCCCGGGTTGAGTGGTGATTTCGTTGAAATGGAAAAGGACCAGGTGGCTGTTGATGACAGCAAGAACACAACTGTTGCGGGGAAGTGATTTTTCCCGCCATGGTGTAAATAACAGGTGATAAGTTTATGGATCTTGTAGATCTTATTCAGGAAAAAAGATTTCTGGGCCAGGAGTTTCTGGCCTGGCTCTGGTTTAAGAGCGAAGAACGCAGCGGCACTATTGATCTGCCGGGAACAGGTGACGTCCTGGTGGTGTTTGAAAAACACATGCTGCTGGAATTGGGCGAAGGAGACGAAAGTGAAAAGGTGATCTGCAGGGGCCTGCAGACCGAACTCAAAGAAGCGCGGACCGGTCTGCTGATGGGCAAAAAACCCGAACAGGCGAGGATCAGGCTGGCCCGGGGAGACTACGAATTTAATGTCACCCTGACGGCGTCGACAATGGAGTTTCGCAATGTCCGGCTGCCGAAAACCGTGGCTGAAGGTGATGAAGGAGATAACCCGGAATCAATGGAGGCACGAATACTTGAGCGCATATCACTTTTTGAGCAACTGCTGGAGCTGGTCAACGATCTGTTCAGGATGTATATTGCGGTCCGCGCTTCGGACAGATGGGAAGACGAATTGGTCAATATGAGAAAATGGATTCATCTTGGAATCACATAAATATTGAGAAATCATGGAGTTTGAAACAGTAATCGGGCTTGAAATACATGCCCAGATGAAAACCAAAAGCAAAATTTTCTGCGGCTGTTCCACGGAATTCGGCGCCCCGCCCAATACCCAGGTATGTCCGGTATGTCTCGGAATGCCCGGTGTACTGCCTGTTTTAAACAGGCAGGTTGTGGAGAATGCCATCAAGCTGGCGTTGGCGACCAACTCCGCCATCAACAGGGAAAACCGTTTTGCCCGGAAAAATTATTTTTATCCGGACCTGCCGAAGGGCTATCAGATTTCCCAGTTCGAACTGCCCATTGCCGAAGACGGGATGGTGGAAATCGAGGTCAACGGCAGCAGGAAAAAAATCGGCATCACCAGGGCGCATATGGAAGAGGATGCAGGCAAGCTGGTGCATGATGAGCGGGAACCGGTCAGTTATGTGGATCTCAACCGAACCGGAACACCGCTGCTCGAAATCGTCAGCGAACCGGATATCCGTTCGCCGGAAGAGGCGGTCGCCTATCTGAAAAAAATCCATGCCATTGTCCGCTATCTCGATATCTGCGACGGCAATATGCAGGAAGGCAGTTTCCGCTGTGATGCCAATATATCCCTGCGGCCGGCCGGCCGGGAGAAATTCGGGATCCGCACCGAGCTCAAAAACATGAACTCCTTCCGGAACGTTCTGCTGGCCCTTGAATATGAGGTGCGCCGGCAGCGGGATATTCTCCTCGACGGCGGCGAGGTCGTCCAGGAGACCCTGCTGTGGAATCCTGACAAAGGATGCACCGAGCCCATGCGGGGCAAGGAGGAGGCGCATGACTACAGGTATTTTCCGGATCCGGATCTGGTTCCGGTGGTCATTGACGATGCCTGGATTGAGAGGGTCCGCCAGAACCTGCCGGAACTCCCGGATGAGCGCCGCCGGCGCTTTATTGAAGAATTCGGACTTTCCGAATATGAGGCGGGGATCCTGACCGCGTCCCGGGAATTGGCCGATTTTTTTGAGGAAACATGCATCCATTTCAACAATCCCAGGAAAGTCGGCAACTGGATAGGATCGGAACTGCTGCGGGATTACGGGCCGGAAAATATCGGCAACTGCCGGGTTGCCCCGGGCCAGCTTGCGCGGCTGCTTCAGATGGTTGAAGAGGGGACGATTTCCGGCAGGATCGCCAAGAATGTTTTCGGCGAAATGCTGGTATCCGGTGCCGACCCGGAGCAGATCGTCAAGGAACAGGACCTGGTCCAGATGAGCGATGAAGGAGAACTGCAGGTCCTGGTACAGGAAATTGTCGTGGAAAATCCTGAGCAGGCACAGCAGTACCGGGACGGCAAGATGAAAGTTATGGGATTCTTTGTCGGCCAGTTGATGAAAAAGACCAAGGGGCAGGCCAATCCTCAATTGGCCAACAAGTTGTTTAAAGAGGAACTGAGCGGGAAACCGGACCCGGAATGATTCTGCGACCGCATCGACAAGGTGGAAAAAAACGAATGGCAGAATAAAGGAGCCGGGCACCGGCAGCGCCTGCGGGACAAATTCCTTGAACAGGGCATGGAAGCGTTCAGTGACGCCGAAGTCATAGAACTGCTGCTGACCTTCGGAACGCCGCGCAGCGACTGCAAGGATGCGGCCAGGACCGCCCTGCTTGAATTCGGCTCCCTGCCCGCGGTGCTGGATGCCTCCGCAGAGCGACTGGCCGGGATAAAAGGAGTGGGACCGAAAAACGTCTTTGCCCTGCATTTTATCCAGGGGGTTGCCCGCCGGTATCTCAAGCAGCGTTTAATCGGGAAAGAATACATTTCCTCCTCCCGGGATGTGGCGGATTATCTCATTCACCTGATGCGCGAACTGAAGCGGGAGGTCTTTACCGTGCTCTATCTTGATGCGGCCCATGCCATCATCGATTCGGAAGTACAGACCCGGGGCACGATCAACGTGAATACCGTCTATCCCAGGGAAATCGTCACCGCCGCCCTGGAAAAAAATGCCTGCGCCCTGGTCATTGCCCACAACCACCCATCCGGCAGGCTGGAGCCGTCGCCCCAGGACCTTCAACTTACCCGGACCCTGCATATGGTCTGCTCTTTCATGCAGCTCAATCTCCTGGATCATCTGATTATCGGTGCCGGCGACAGCGCCTTCAGTTTTGCCGACCATGGGCTCATGGCGCAGGTTCGTGATGACTGCCGGCTCCTTCTCGAATCAATCCGCTCCTGATCCCGACGTTTCGGGACAAACCTGCGGCCTCTATCTGCATATTCCTTTTTGCGTGCGCAAATGTTTCTACTGTTCCTTTTTCTCCCTCCCGGGCAGGAGCGATCTCCATGCCCGTTATTGCCGGGCAATGCGTGAACACGTGCAGCAGACCGCCCGGGAGGATGGGATGGCAAATTTCCTGATACCCACGGTTTTTTTTGGCGGCGGCACCCCGTCCACCCTGCCTGTTGCGCAGTTGGCCGAAATACTGGCAGCATGCCGGGACTCTTTAAGGCTTTCCCATGACAACCCGGAGATTTCCCTGGAAATGAATCCCGCCACCGTCAACCGGGATGTCCTGGAGCGGCTTCTGGCGGCGGGCTTCAACCGGCTGTCCATCGGCGCCCAGTCCTTTGCCGACAAAGACCTGCAGGCCCTGGGCCGGCCCCACACGGCGGCGGAATCGCGGCAGGTTTTTCGCATGGCCCGGCAGGCGGGCTTTGCCAATATCAGCCTGGATCTGATGTACGGTCTGCCCGGCCAGACCGTGTCTGCCTGGAAAAGGACACTGTTGACGGCCCTGGAGCTTGCACCCGACCATCTGTCGATCTATGAACTGTCTATTGAAAAGGATACGGTATTTGCTGATCTGCTGCACCAGGTCAGGCTGCAGCTTCCGGATGAGGATCAGGTATTGCTGATGATGACGGCGGCCCTGGAGGAAACCGAGAAAAAAGGACTGCTTCGTTATGAGATATCCAATTATGCTCGGCCCGGCAAAGAATGCCGGCATAATATCAATTATTGGCGGAACGGATCGTATATCGGGATCGGCGCAGGAGCGGTCTCGTGCATTTCCGGGCGACGGTTTTCAGTTATTGCCGACGTGGAGGAGTATTGCCGCAGGATTGAAGCAGGGGAATCCGTTATTGCCGAAATAGAGGAGCTCGACAATGAGGCACGGTTCCGGGAATCGGTGGTCATGGGACTCCGGATGACCAGCGGGGTGTCAATCGCAGGGCTGGAGGAGATTTTCGGCATCAATGCCGAAGAGTATTACGGTGAACTGCTTGCCCGCCTGCAGCATGATGAGCTGCTGATCCGGGAGGGAGGTTTCATGAAGCTGACCGCCAGGGGCTTCAGGCTTGCCAACAGGGTGATGGCCGAATTGGTCTAGGTCCCTTCGGAGAACATTGTTTTGTCGCAGGTCCGGCGGGAATTCCGCCGCCGGGGACTAGGCCGGAAACCCTGGAAGCGCAGCCGTGCTTCCGCGAGCGGACCTTTTTTTGACAAACTGCAAGTCTCTACTGAAAAAATAACTGTTTGGTGATAAATTAAAATATTTCCACTCAATACGCTGAAATCGATTCTTTTAAATTTATATAATTTTTCAATATACAGAAAGGGGGCAGCACCATGGGAGCGACAGTCAGCCGGCTTTACCGCAGGGTCGACGAGGGAATGGAATATTGTTTTAACGTGGAAACGTCGGATTCCCTGAGCGACAAGGAGCTGGAACAACTGAAGCTGGTTCTGGCGGACGGTTTCCTGGTGCAGACGGTAACGAAAATGCCGCATCTGGCAGGGGAACGGGTGGTGGAAGTCGGGCCGCGCATGAATTTTGCCACGGCCTGGTCATCCAACCTGGTTTCCATCTGCCGGGCGATCGGCCTCGGCAAGGTAACGCGGGTGGAACGCTCCCGGCGCTATGCGGTACCGGCTTCCGAGGATATGCAGCAGTTCATTGCAGGGTGCCACGACCGGATGACCGAGTGTCCCTATCCGGAACCTCTGACAACCTTTGCAACCGGGATAGTGCCTGAAGCTGTTTATGATGTTGATCTGAAAGGGGGCGGACCGGATGCGCTCCTCGCTATCCCCGGAATTTCCATGGACGAGTGGGACAGGAATTTTTATTATGATTATTTTGTCAGGAAACATGACCGCAATCCGACGATTGTTGAAATCATGGATCTCAACAATGCCAACAGCGAGCATTCGCGCCACGGTTTTTTCCGGGGCAGGCAGGTAATTGACGGCGAAGAGCAGGGAAAAACCCTGTTTCAGCTGGTGACCGATACCCTGGAAGCCAATCCCAAGGGGAGCGTGATTGCCTTCAAGGACAATTCCAGCGGGGTGCAGGGGCACGAGATAACCACCATCCTGCCGGAACAACCCGGCCTGCCTTCGAAATTTACCCCGGCAACGGTTCATTACCATCTTATTTTTACCGCCGAGACCCACAACTTTCCAACCGGGGTCGCACCTTTTCCCGGTGCGGAAACCGGAACCGGCGGCCGGATCCGCGATATCCAGGGGACCGGCAAAGGGGGGCTGGTGGTGGCAGGCACTGCCGCCTATTGCGTCGGCAATCTCAATATTCCGGGCTATTACCTGAAGTGGGAAAACAGCTATGCAATACCCCCTAATCTCGCTTCCCCGCTGGATATTGAAATCGAAGCCAGCAACGGTGCTTCCGATTACGGCAACAAATTCGGCGAGCCGGTTATCCAGGGCTTTACCCGCTCCTTTGATATGCGCCTTGAAAATGGCGAGCGCTGGGGCTTTCTCAAACCGATCATGTTTACCGGCGGCATCGGCCAGATTGATGATCGGCACACCGAAAAGGGCGAAGAGCTGCAGGGAATGAAAATCGTGCAGGTGGGAGGTCCGGCCTACCGGGTGGGCTTCGGCGGCGGTGCAGCCTCCTCCATGCTGCAGGGGGAAAATGTCTCGGAACTTGATTTCGACGCGGTTCAGCGCGGCGATGCGGAGATGGAGCAGAAGATGAACCGGGTAATCCGGGCCTGCAACGAGATGGGCGACAAAACACTCATCGATGTGATCCATGACCAGGGGGCGGGCGGCCCCGGCAACGTGCTGAAGGAATTGGTGGAGCATTCCGGCGGCCGGATCGAAATCCGCAATATCCGGGTGGGCGATCCGACCATGTCGGTCCTGGAAATCTACGTGGCCGAATACCAGGAGCGCAACGGGTTTCTTATCAGGCCGGAGAACATTAAAGAATTTCAGGCGATCTGCGATCGGGAGAAAGTGGCCTGCGAGGTACTGGGCGAGGTCACGGGCGACCTTCGTTTCGTGGTGCAGGACCGGCAGGACGGTTCCACGCCGGTTGATCTCGAACTCAACGAGGTTCTCGGCAATATCCCGCAGAAGACCTTTACTGATGCGAGAAAAGATGCGGGCCTTGTTCCGCTCGTCATTCCCGGTACCCTGAGCGTGCGGGATGCCCTGCATGATGTCCTGCGGCTGCTGTCCGTCGGATCAAAGCGGTTCCTGACCAGCAAGGTGGACCGGGCGGTGACAGGACTTATTGCGCAGCAGCAGTGCTGCGGGCCGCTGCAGCTGACTGTTGCCGATACGGGTGTTGTTGCCCACAGCCATTTCAGCACAAGCGGGGGAGCCACCGCAATCGGCGAACAGCCTATCAAAATGCTGGTTGACCCTGCCGCCGGCGCCAGGATGGCGGTGGGCGAATCCCTGACCAACCTGGTATGGGCAAAGATCGATGATCCGGATCAGATCAAATGTTCCGCCAACTGGATGTGGGCGCCCAAACTTCCCGGTGAAGGTGCAGCTCTTTATACTGCGGCAGGGGCTATGCGCGCTGCCATGATTGCGGTCGGCATGGCGGTCGACGGCGGCAAGGACAGCCTGTCCATGGCTACCAGGGTCGGCGAAGAAACGGTTAAGTCGCCGCGGGAGCTCGTTATTTCGGCCTATGCCGCAATGAGCGATATCCATAAAAAAGTAACCCCCGATCTCAAGCATCCGGGCGAGAGCAATCTCATTTTCCTTGACCTGGCCTATGGCAAAAACCGGATGGGCGGCACTGCCCTGGCCCAGACCCTTGGCCGGCTGGGCAATGAATCGCCTGATATGGATGACCCGATCCTGGTGCGGAAAACCTTCCAGGCGGTTCAGCATCTTATCGAGTGCGGTCTCATTGCTGCCGGTCATGACCGCAGTGACGGCGGTCTGGTGACGACTCTCCTGGAAATGGCCTTCAGCGGCAATTGCGGCCTGGAAGTGCATCTTGACGGCGACTGCCCGGTGCTGGAGGCGCTTTTTTCCGAAGAACTGGGTCTCGTTTTCGAGTGCATAGAGTCCGATACCAGGGAGGTCCTGCAGATATTGCGGACCCATGAGATTCCATATTTTAATCTCGGTTTATCCACACCGGAGAAGAAGATAGTCATTCACTATAATGGCGAACAGGTGCTGGCCGAGGATATGCGCGTACTCCGTCAGTGGTGGGAGGAGACGGCGTATCGGCTGGAGCGGCTGCAGATGAATCCGGACTGCGCCGATGAGGAGAGAAAAAATATTTACGACCGCAAAGGGCCGGCCTACCATCTGAGTTTTGTTCCCCATCCGCCGCTGACTGATCTTGCGGCCGGAAAAGACAAACCAAGGGTTGCCATCCTGAGGGACGAGGGCTCCAACTCCGACCGCGAGATGACCTCAGCCTTTTACATGGCCGGTTTTGAGCCGTGGGACGTCTGCATGACCGATCTGCTTGAAGGCAGGATAAACCTCGATATGTTTCAGGGCCTGGCCGCGGTTGGAGGGTTTTCCTATGCCGATGTTCCGGAATCAGCCAAGGGCTGGGCCGCCACCATTCTGTTCAATGAGAAGCTGCAAGGCATGTTCCTTGATTTTTACAGCCGGCCCGATACCTTCAGCCTGGGCATCTGCAACGGCTGTCAGCTTTTCGGCCTGCTCGGGTGGATCCCCTGGCAGGGTATAGAACGGGAAAAGCAGCCGCGCTTCGTCAGAAATATTTCCGGCCGTTTTGAATCACGCTGGGTGACCCTCAAGGTGCAGAAAAGCAAGGCGATTATGCTCCGGGGCATGGAAGACCTGATCTTCGGCATCCATGTGGATCACGGGGAAGGCAGGCTGTATTTTCCCGACCGGAGTGTCCGGGACAAGGTCCTGGCAGAAGGCCTGGGGCCGGTGGTATATGTGGATGATGAGGGCAATCCGACCGAAGACTATCCCTTTAATCCGAACGGATCTCCCGGCGGTCTTGCCGGCCTCTGTTCGCCGGACGGCAGACACCTGGCAATGATGCCGCATCCGGAACGGGCCTTCCTTCCCTGGCAGGCCCACTGGCTGCCGGAAGATATGAAGAAATTGGAGGTCTCGCCTTGGCTGCAGATGTTCAGGAACGCCTATGAGTGGTGCAAAATGAAAAGTAAAACGGCATGAACCTGCCGGCATCCATCGACGATAAGGGTTCCGGCAAAAAAAAGTATTTTCTTCCAGCAGATCAACCGGATGCGAAAAGCTTCCTGTGCGGAGGGCGGTCTGCAATCATCGGGGCCCCCTTTTGGTTTCATCAGGGGTAATTATTGTGAAATTCTTTTTCAGGATTGATGTATCATCCGCAATAATCTCAAAACACCAGATTCCCTCCTGCATTTCCCATTCATATTCAAATTCGAAAAAATCAAAGCTGATTTCGCCGGCCATTCCGGACTTCACCTCAACAATCCGGTCAAAGGATGATCCATCCGATGGATTTGTCAATGGCGGGTGGCTGAGCTGACAGGCGTAGTGATCCGGCCCGTTTTCCCGGTCACCGATGAAGTATTTAATGCCGAATATAACCCCGATCCGCGCGAAAACTTTCGTTGTTTCCTGAATCAGATCCACATAGTCGGTCCTGAGGTAATAACCGACAGGGCTGGTACTGTCCTTTTCACGATAGTTGCCGGCACTGCTTTTGCTGAAGATACCGAATTCTAATAATTTTATGTTATTATCAATCATATGAGGGCACTGGAAAACAGGGAGAAAAGGCCTGAATATTCAAGCTTGCACGGCATGAATTTGTTCCATTATTGAGCAAAAATTTTTACTCTTTCGATACTGCCATAAATCTGGTTTTAAATCAAATTGCATATTATTGGATGAGCAAATCACGGACGGCTTTGAAAAGAATTTATATTTGCCCTCACCCGCCCGGAATTTTGTGCTGCAGCGCGGCCCTGGCATCAGCATTGGAACCGAGCAGCAGGGATATCCATCGTGTGTTTTCATTGGTGTGCAATGCTATCTTCAGGGTCATGGTCAGGGGCACGGAAAGCAGCATGCCTACCGGTCCGAGCACCCATCCCCAGAAAGCCATGGTCATCCAGATGACCATCGGTGACAGACCGATGCCGCTCCCCATTATTCTAGGTTCGAGGATATTGCCGATCAGCACATTGATCACCAGGTAACTGCCGGCAACCGTCATTGCCGGTCCCGGCCCCAGCTGAACAAGGGCAAGCAGTACTGACGGTATGGCCGCAATGATTGAGCCGACAGTCGGTACGAAGTTGAGCAGAAAAGCAACCAGGCCCCACATGACGGCAAAATCAACCCCTATGATTTCCAGGACGACAGCAACCATGACACCGGTGAAAAGACTGGTGGCGGTCTTGAGGAGCATGTATTTGTTGACGCCTCTGACGATCTGCCCGTATTCATTAAAAGAAGACTTTTCATCATGCGCCACGGCCTTGAGTTTATCCGGAAATCCCGTGGCCTCCAGGAGAATGAAGACAAGGGTCAGGATGATCATGAAGGTGTTGGTCAGCCAGCCGCCCATTATGTTCAGTGTATTTGCCGCCAGGCCCATGATTTTGCCGGGATCAAACTGTTCCATGATGATTTCTTCGGTCAGTTCCAGCCCATGCACCTGCATCCAGGCAATGACTCCGCCCAGCATTTCCTTGAGCCTTGCCTGGTAAAAGGGAAGATTCCTGGTAAAATCCCCTATGGATGAGCCGATCAGGCCGGCAAGGATCACTTCAATGGCAATGAGAACCAGGACCAGGATGATTACGGAAACAAAGGGAGGAATTCCTTTCGTCCGCAGCCAATAGAGCGGGGGTCCGCAGATAATGGCCAGAAATGCGGCCAGCAGAAAGGGAACAATAAGGGATTTGGCCGATATGATTCCGGCGATGACGACAACAAAGGCGGCAAGATGAATCAGCATGATATTCTACACCTCGTGTTTTCTTCACTTAATGCTCATTTTCTACCATTTGAAGCATCAGGGTCAAATTTCTATGATGCAGTCAATTTTATTCCTGCCGCCTCAAGGGCCAAGGGTGGTTGCAAGAATCTTTAGGTTGGTATATCGTTACTTCCGGATTATTAATCGAATTTGTTCTGAAAAGACAATGGAGAAGGATTAAAATGAACAGAAGCGTGCTCCCCTGCCTCATGGCGGCAGGTTGTATCCTGCTGTCCGGATGCGGTGCCCTGGATAACAGCGTCCATTCCCTGCAATATCCGGCCACGGATAAGGTGGAGACGGTGTTTCAGAAAAGCCGGATACCGGAATCCTGCAGGGTTTTTGCCCATCTTTTTGTGAACATGCCGGCAGGTTATTCCGGGGAGCAGTTTGTTGCAGCGGTTTCCGAAGAGGCGATGTCTAAAGGAGCCGATATGATGCTGATCGGACATTCCCGGCAGTGCACCACTGAAACCAAGTTGAAATTTTCCTATTACGGGCCGGATCGGGAATACAGAATCCGTGAATGGCCTGCCTGGAGCTACGGGTTTGAAGAGTGGCAGCAGCAGGGCGCCTGGGCAAATATCGGCTACAGTGAATGGGGGGACAGTACCATTCACTATGACTATCCCATTCTCATGCAGGTGGTTTTTGTCCGCTGCCAATAGGCTTCAGGTTACCAGACCGCCCTTAATCCTCTGATTTTTCTTACTTCATCCACGCGGCGTTCCAGCCCGATTTTCCATCGGGCATGGATGCGGGCAGATGAAGGAGCAATAAGTTCCGGCAGTCCGTAAACCAGTCTGTCAGCGGCCCTGCTGGCCTCAATCACCGCTTCGATGGAACGGGCGCCGAATTTGTAGTCGGCCAGCAGCAGGCGCAGCAGGAGACCCGATGTCTTGCGGGCTGCGGAGCGCCAGTGGGTCTGCATCTGATGGGCGATAATAAATGCCCGTTTCAGCAGGATCCGGCGGAGTTCCTCCAGTTCTTCGGGTGTGGTTGAATCGCGCAGCAGGGAATCATCTATCTCAATGCCGTCAATATCGAGAACCACCCGGAGGCGGCTCATAAAATCCGGGATCTTGAGAGTCTTGATCTGCTGTTGCCGGGCAGGATCATGGACATCCAGAAGTTCTTCCATGCCTTCATAGCTCGACTTGACCCCGCCGGCAAAGACGAATACGGCCCGCCCGATATGATAGGGAATGCCGTGCATATAGGTGACTCCGTCCTGCATGGCGGGAAGGAAATATCGGAGATAGCCGAACTCGTCATCCTGGTACCGGCAGTCGAATTCATCCCAGAAGGCAACAGGCACTTTGCCCTGCGCCACCGAAGCCCGAACCGGGTCTATCGCGGCATTGATCTCGTCCGGGCTGGCGAACTGGGTCAGGTTGAACTCAAAAAAATCAAAAGGATTGCCGGAAATGTTTTTGGCAATCTCACCGGCCACCTGTTTGACCGCAAAGGACTTGCCGGCACCCGGAGGACCGAATACTCCGATGCACAGGGGTCTGAGGACGCTCTCCTTGGAAACATAGGATTCCATGACATTATGCAGGGTGATCACCGGATCGATCTCTGCCGGGTCCGTGGTCCGCAAGTTTCCGATCTGGAAGATCGGCAGATGGTCGAATCCGGTTCCCCGGTTGACCTCTTCCTTGAGATAGTGCAGTACCCAGACAATGATGTCGATAAAGTTCAAATTCCTTTTTTCCGCGTCGTCCCGTGCCCTGGAGTTGAAAAAGGCACGGAGCGCCTTTTTCTTGTCGCTGCTCCATGCCTGGCCGGCGACCAGTTCCAGGGAATGTTCAAACGCATCGGAGTAGGGAGGAAAGAAGATGAAAGTCGGATCCGTTGTTGTCAGATCGATAAACGAACAGGGAGAGCCGCCGGGAAACGTTGAAGAGAAATCGAGATTGGGGATTTCGAGACCCTCCTGACAATAGTAGCCGTGATCGTTCAGCACCTGCCAGTTGAGCAGCACTCTTTTTGAAAAATCGTAAAAATAGTTGGGGCAGAATTCAAAGCCGTTAAATCGCATGGCATCCATGGCCAGCATGGAGGTGACCATGGTATCGTAGCATGGAACAGCCCCGCGGTGCCGGGAGGAGCTTTTTGCCGGCAGATGGTTTTTCCGGTAGCGGAAAAAAGTGCCCTCCGGCCCGACATAAAGCAGGCCGTGCGGAAACATTTCCACAACAATGTGGCAGAGAAAACGGTTGTTCCGGCTGTCCCAGAGGCCGACTTCCTCCGTGCGCAGAGCCCGCAGGCACATGGCGACTATTGATTCCCAATTGACCGAAGCGTCCATTTCCATGCGGGTGGTTTCCAGATCGGAAAGCCGGCAGAACAGCGTAAAGCGTTCTTTGAGCTTGGCTGCCCATTTCTGCCAGTAGGCGGCGGATATGCCGAGGGCAATGCACCAGAGATCGGGATTGAGCCCGACGATGTCGTCGCAGATCTGCGGCGGCAACCCTGAATCATCAATGAGCAGCATGCCGTTGTTGCTGCTGATGATCTCGAGATTGTTGTCCGAAATAAGAAAAGGGGAGTTCTTGCTCCCCCTGCCGTGCGCCGGAAGGATCTGTTTTACCATGAACCAGCCGTGACCGGCTTTATCATTGCTGCCGTTCCTGGTTTTGCGGAAAATCTGGTAGAGATGTTTTTCGTCGCCATACCGCAGGGTTTTCATCCTGGGAGTCAATTCGGACCCAGTCAGGTAGGAAGCAAGCCAGGTGTGACATTGGTCGAGACGGCCTTTTTCCCTGTTGACCCGCCCGGCGAGCAGATCGATATCATCTCCAGGATTGTAGCCGTAAGCGGGGAGACTTCCCTCTTCAAGGAGGCTCGCCTCTTTGACCGGAACATTATAGATGGTAACGTTCGAACCGAGGAAAAGGATTTTCGGGCTCAGATTTTCCATAGGGCGCCTGCCGGGTCAGATCAAAATAGCGGAGGGCAAGCCCTCCCGCAGCGGATATTCATCATTAAGATATTTACAGCAGCTTCCATCGGGCAAGAAGAAAAACGGAAGCCGTGTAGGACACAAAAATGAGGGCTAGCCAGCTTATCAGTAAAAAAGTTATCATGTTGAACTCCTTTCTTATACCAGAAAAATATCAGGTTAACGACCATGTTCATCAGTACGAGGCAATATCGCCGCTCACCTCGTCGGCAGTCAGTTTCCTGGTGTCCATCGACTTCCAGACATAGGCGATATAGGCGAGAACAAAAGGTATGGTCATGGCAACATAGGTCATGGCCGTGAGGGTATAATGGCTGCTAGAAGCGTTGTATATGGTCAGGCTTGACTGCAGGTCGGCCCTGGACGGATAAAATGCGGTATCGTTGTAGCCGGCGATAAAGAAAACAGCCAAGCCGACAAGGACGGTACCCGGGCCGGCAAACCAGATGCCGCTTGTACCGGTGGTTTTAGCCGCCCTCAAAACCCCGATTATCACCAGCAGCAGGCCTGCCGGCAGCAGGACCAGGATCACCGGGTTGACCAGGATGTTTGCCAGGTATTTTCCGGCAACCAGGGAAACGACGCCCTGGCCGTCAACATGAAAACCGGTCATAAACAGCAGGCTGATGAGCACGTAGAGCAGGAACGGCAAAGAGCTGAGAAAATTGATCATGGTTGACCGGCGCAGCCGGTCTTCAAGTTCGGGATGCCCGGAAAAATCGATGTTGTTGACCAGGTACATCGCCCCCAGGGTACGGGCGTTGAACACCAGGAAGAGGCCGAGAGACACGTTGAACAGACTGAATGCCGCCTCCAGGCCGCGCAGGGGATGGGTCCAGGTTACCAGATTGTATTCGCTCAGCATGAAGTTGGAGCCGGTAAAAAAGGTGCCCACCGCTGCCCCGATAAGCAGGATGCCGACAGAACCGTTGATAAACAGAAACACCTCGAAAGTCTTGGGTCCCAGCATGTTGCCCGGCTTCATCCTGTATTCGTAGCTGACAGCCTGCAGGACGAAGGTAAACAAAATTGCTATCCACACCCAGTACGCGCCGCCGAATGAGGTAGCATAAAATTTCGGGAAGGCCGCAAACAGGGCGCCGCCGAAAAGAACCAGGGTGGTGAAGGTTATTTCCCATTTGCGGCCCAGGGAATTGATGACCAGGGCTTTCTCCGTATCGGTTTTCGCGACCTGCCAGAGAAGAGTCTGTCCCCCCTGAATGTAGGTCAGAAAGAGGAACAGGGAACCGACGACGGAAACAATCAGCCACCAGAGCTGCTGTAGAATTGTGGTATCGAGACTGCCTATCATTTTAGTTGCCCTCCGGTCCGATGGAAATCTGCTTCAGCATGATTTTTATTTCAGTAATGAGCAGAAGAGTGAAAAGAATTAGAAACATGAAAAAGGTTGCCTGCACCGTGCCCGTAGTCAGGTTTGACCGCGCCACAGTGACCGGCAGCAGACCCTGGATGGCCCATGGCTGCCGGCCCACCTCGGCCACAACCCAGCCGGCCTGGGAGGCGACGAAACCGAGCAGGAACATGGAGAGTCCCGGGATAAGGAGCCAGCGCTTTTCCTCAAGCGTACCCCGGTAGATAAAAAACAGGTAGGCGAAAAAGACCAGGGGAAACAAGGTCCCCAGCGCCACCATGAGATGAAAACTGTAGAAGGTCAGGCCCACCGGGGGTACAGCCTCTTCCGGTGAATTCAGATAACCGTAGCCCAGATATTGCTTGTTTTCATTAAAGGCAGCCAGTACTGCGGCGGCTGTCTCTTCATCACCGTTTTTCTTTGCCGCTTTGTACCGGGCAAGATTTTCCACCGCCAGTTTCCCGATCTGAATTTTTTCCGCCGCCCCCACTATATTTTCTGTTTCATTTCCGTAGACCAGGTCGTTGATGCCGGGGACAAAACTTCCCGAGGTACGGTTTGCCAGCAGGGAAAGGAGGCCGGGAACCTTTATCGACGCCAGAAAGGGATCCTGATCGTCCCCGGGCTTTTTGGCGTTGTTCAATATACCCGCCGCAACGATGTCGGCATTCCGGCGGCCGTCATACAGGCCTTCAAAAGCAGCCAGTTTCATGGGCTGCAGCTGGGCGTTCGCATAGGCATGTTCATCGCCGGTAAACAGGGTCATGGCTGAGGCAAGGATGCCGAAAATCGATGCGACAACAATGGAGCGCTTGGCCATTTGCCTGTGCCTTCCCTTGAGGAGAAACCAGGAACCGATGGTAATGACAAAAAGGGCGGCCAGCACCATGGAAGAACTTGTCGCATGGGTAAACTTGGAAATGGCGACCGGTGAGAAAATGACTTCCATGATGTTCTGCATCTCGAACCGGGCCGTATCGGGATTGAATGCCTGGCCGACCGGATTCTGCATCCAGCCGTTTGCCACCAGGATCCAGAGCGCGGAAAGGTTGGCGCCGAGCGCGACCATCCAGGTGGAAAAAAGGTGAAATCCTCTGGATACTCTGTCCCAGCCGAAAAACATGACCGCAAAGAAGGTTGCCTCCAGGAAAAAAGCAACAATGCCTTCAATGGCCAGGGGCGCCCCGAATATGTCGCCCACCATCCAGGAGTAATTGGACCAGTTGGTCCCGAATTGGAATTCAAGGATAATACCGGTTGCAACGCCGATGGCAAAGTTGATGCCGAACAGCTTCATCCAGAATTTGGTCAGGTATTTCCACTGTTCATCGCCGGTTTTGACGTAAATCGAATGGTAAAAGGCCAGCAGCCAGGAGAGGCCCAATGTCAGCGGGACAAAGATCCAGTGGTACATGGCGGTCATGGCAAACTGGGCCCTGGCCCAATTCACCATGGTCAAGTCAATATTATCAATCATGATTTTTACCTCCTTTTTTCTTGTGTGTGCTTGCCGGTTGGAATGTAATCTGCTGGGTGACATACTCCGCCCGTTCCAGGTCTGTTGTGAAGTTGGAATTGAGAAAGTTGGGAAAGAAAAAGAGCTTGAGTACCCCGAACATGATGATCAACTTGATAATAATGATTTTCCAGAGCGTTCGTCCCACGGTCATATTTCTGAATCCATCACAATAGAATCTGAAAATACGAACCATACCGTGCCTGTTCAAACCTATCTGATTCATGATCCGCTCATCGAGCTGTTCCGGTTTCCCGGTGTATTGTCCTGTCCGGAAAGGCCGGTCAGGGGTATCTCTTTTCCCGGCAAAACCGGGATGCAAACCTTATCTTCGAGGAGCCGGGCAAAGGTTGCCTCCTGCAGGGTTTTGCGCAACTGAGTCCTGGCCTTCAACCAGACTTTGTGTACTGCACATGCATTCTGGACATTGCATGAGCTGGGCCGGGCCACGCAGTCGTTGAGAAAAATTTCGCCGATCATGGTTTCGACGACTTCAAGGAGGGTGATTTCCCCGGGGTCTCTGGCCAGGGAAAAACCACCCTTCGCCCCCTGCCGGATTTCAATGAATCCGGCTTTGGCAAGATCCTGGGCTATTTTGGCAAGAAAAGGGGGCGGTATCTCGGCATGTTCGGCAATGTCTTTTCTGCTTACCAATACGCCCTTTCCCTCGTTTGCCAGGTATAATATACAACGTATGGCGTATTCTGCGGCTCGTGTCAGTCTCATGCAATTGGTACCAAAAGAGATAAATAAGATGTTTATTATCTTATATTAAAAAACGGTTTCCTCTGTCAAGAATTTTTTTTCTGTAAAGGTTCCGCTGTTTAATCGTTCACCTTTATGGTTCATTTACCATGCTGAAATAACTCAAAAAAAATTAACTGAAAATTTTTTGTCTTTTTTGCTACAATGCCGTGTGGTACGTACTGCCTGATAATGACGGGTTTCAGGAATATGCCGGATAACTTAATTATTTTCCGCCTTTTATGGCGTATGGTAATAATAGCGCGATTTATTTCGCCGCCCTTCGGGGCGCCCGATATCGGCCCATCTGCTGCGGAGTCTATGCTTACCTGTTGACAACTTGTTGATATCGCACCAGGATAATCAACATCGTTGTTGCCTCGAAGGTCTCGCAGGCTCGCTATCTGCATCTGGACCGTTCTCGAACGCTCACGATTCAGGAAAGGAATTTGGTGATGAAAGTAAAAGATATAATGAGCCCGATAGTCGAATATCTCACTCCTGAAGAGACCATGCTACAGGCGGTTATCAAGATGCGGACAACGAGGCGGCGGGATGTCCCCGGGGTCAAGGGCCTTGTGGTGCTGGATGAAGAGGGGAATCTCGTCGGCATATTGTCGATCAAGGATGTTCTGCGGGCAGCCATACCAACGTATCTTGATACAAAGCTCTCCAGATTTTCATGGGACGGCATGCTGGAAGAGATGGCAAGAAGAATGGCCTGCAGAAAAGTGAAGGAATTCATGTCCGCGGATGTGATAACCGTGAGCGAGGACGCTTCGCTCATGGCCTGCGCCGATCTGCTGATCAAGAAAAACATGCAGCGTTTGCCGGTGTTGAACAGGGATAAAAAGATCGTGGGCATAGTATACATCAGGGACGTTTTTGATGTCATTTCCCAGATATTCCTTGATCAGGCTGAATGCAGGATATGACTTCCGCACTGGCATCTCCCCATCAATTCGAAGCAAACGCGGCCTTCTGGACAGCCACGCTTATTTTCATCGTCGCCTATGTGTTTATCGTTTCGGAAAAGGTGCACAAGACGGTGGTGGCAATCTTCGGCGCGTCGCTGATGCTGATCCTGAAAATACTTGACCAGCACGAAGCCTTTCATCTCGAGGCATACGGAGTTGACTGGAACGTCATTTTTCTGCTGATCGGCATGATGACGATCATCAACCTTATCCGGCCCACAGGGTTTTTTGAATATATTGCCATTAAAAGCGCGAAGATAGGCAGAGGGGAACCCATGCGCATCATGCTGGTTTTCGCTGTTGTGACCGCGATGCTGAGCGCGCTTCTCGATAATGTGACCACCGTGCTCCTGCTGGCGCCGGTCACGCTCTTCATTGCGGATGCACTCGATGTCGACCCGATCCCCTACCTGATTATTGAGGCCCTTGCCTCGAACATAGGCGGCACCGCAACCCTGATCGGCGATCCGCCGAATATCATGATTGCTTCAAAGGCAAAACTGACGTTCATGGATTTTATTTACCACCTGGCGCCCATTGTTGTTGTACTGATGGCGGTATTTCTGGTTGTGGTGAGAATTGCTTTCGGGAAGAAACTGGAGTCAAGGCCCGAACTCAAACAGCGGGTGCTGGAAATGGATGAAAAAGCGGCGATCAATAATCCGGCGATGCTGAAGAAATCACTTTTTGTGCTCGCCCTTGTGCTCCTGGGTTTTATCTTTCACGGGGCGCTTCATTACGAACCGGCAACCGTTGCCCTGTTCGGTGCCGGCCTGCTGCTGCTGCTGTCGAAAACCGAGGAACCGCATGGTGTGCTGGCCGAAATCGAATGGCCGACGATTTTCTTCTTCATAGGCCTTTTCATAATTATCGGCGGGGTGGTTAAAGTAGGCCTGATCAGCTGGATGTCGCTGAAAATGCTGGCGGTTACCCAGGGCAATATGTTCGGGACCAGCATGCTCCTGTTGTGGTTCTCGGCGTTTGCTTCCGCCATTATCGACAACATTCCCTATGTGGCAACCATGAATCCCCTGATTATTGACATGGCCGGGCAGCTCTGGCCGGAGGAGACAGGGCTTGCCCTTCTCCAGCATCCGGAGTTGATGCCTCTCTGGTGGTCGCTTGCCCTCGGGGCCTGTTTGGGAGGCAACGGCTCGCCCATCGGTGCTTCGGCAAACGTCATTGTGCTTGGCATGGCGGAACGCGCCGGAAAAAAAATAAGTTTCATGCGATTTGTCGCCTTTGGTCTGCCGATCATGTTTTTGACGGTGTTCATTTCCATGATCTACATATGGCTCAGGTATTATCTGTTTTAAATGAAATTTTGAAAACAGAGGTTATTCTTATTATGCAAAGCATCGCCTCAACCGGAAAAGCCCCGGATGAACCGTATCCACATGCAAATTCCGTGAGTTCCGGGTATGTATGTTTTTTTTATATACCGGGGAAAAGATATGAATAAATATATGGCGCGCCTGATTTTTTCTTTGCTCATCGGTCTGCTTGCCGCCGGCAATGTCACGGCCCAGGAGAATTTTACGCGGATCCAGCAGGCCGCCGAACATGAGAGGGACATGGACGCGCAATTCATGCTCGGTTATTATTATACAAAAGGGATTGAGGTAGAAACGGATTTTGAGCAGGCGGTATATTGGTACACCCAGGCGGCAGAGCAGGGACATGAGGATGCGCAGTTCAATCTCGGATTATCTTACGCAAGGGGGGAAGGCGTACCACAGGACTACGAAAAGGCGGCACATTGGTATGCCAATGCTGCGGAACAGGGTCATTCGGAAGCCCAGTACAATCTTGGTTTGTGCTATACACGGGAAAAAGGGGTCCCGCTGGACAACAAAAAAGCTGTGCAGTGGTTTGCCAAAGCTGCAGAGCAGGATCATGCGGGAGCGCAGTTTCAACTTGGCATGCACTATGATATCGGCAGGGGGATTGACCGTAACCTGCAAAAGGCTGTGTTCTGGTATGCCAAAGCTGCCAACCAGGGGCATGTGGTTGGTCAGTTTAACCTTGCCGTAAGCTATGATATCGGCAGAGGTGTTGATCAAGACTATTCCACGGCGGCGCGGTGGTACGCGAAGGCCGCCCGGCAGGGCCATGCCGAAGCGCAGTTCAACCTCGGTTTATGCTATGCCAAGGGAAAAGGGGTAAAGCAGGACTATCTGAAGGCGGCGCAATGGTACACCAGTGCCGCAGAACAGGATCATGCCGAAGCACAGTCTTTACTGGGTTTAAGTTACGCACTTGGCAACGGAGTTGCCCTGAATATGGAGAATGCGGTATTCTGGTTCACTAAAGCCGCCGAACAGGATCATGCCGGGGCGCAGTATAACCTGGGCTTGAGTTTTGCCAAAGGCAGGGGCGTTGCCCGCGACGATTTAAAGGCGGTTTACTGGTATACCAGGGCAGCAGAGCAGGGCTATGCCGGAGCCCAGTATAATCTCGGGGTGAGATATTATAACGGCGAAGGTGTGGCCCGGGATCCTGTCAAGGCGTATGCCTGGATGCACCTGGTAGCACAGCAGGGAAACAAAACAGCCGGAAAATTTATCGACATCCTGCACACCGAATTGTCTCAGGAACAGCTCGATGCGGCTTTGGATCTTGCCCGTCAATATCTGGAGATCATTGATAACGGGAAAGAATCATGAACCGGGCGCAGGAATTCTCTGGACCGCTTCGCCCTTTTCATTTAACCGGCAAGCCTTCATGAACGGATCATGATAGAAGGTGAACCAGCATCCCTGTTGAATATAGTGAGGGATCAGGTTTTCTTTCCGTTCAATGATTTCCAGAGGAAAATTGTCATAGGCCATGATCCAGAGAGGATTGGTATGGGTGTGGGTGGGCAGGACGTCACCCATGTGGACGACACACCCTTCGCTGCCCTTGATCTCCACCAGCTGATGACCGCGGGTATGGCCGCCGGTCAGGCGGGCGGTCACGCCCGGTACAATTTCCCTGTCTCCCTTTATGGTCAGCAGGTTGCGATTAATTTTCAGTCCGGAAAAATTATCCGGCCAGTAGGTATGGGCCGACCTCCTGTTGGTATTGGTAATATCCTGCCATTCCATTGATTGAATGACATGCTTTGCCGCCGGAAAGGTCGGTTCGAAATCACCGTTCCGGTCGAGCATCATGATTCCACCCGCATGGTCAAAGTCGCCATGGGTGAGAATGACATAATGAATATCCCGGCGCTGCAGACCGAGTTTTTCCAGATCTTCGGGAACAGACCATGACTGTTCTACCCGGAAAATCCGCTTCTGCTTATCGCTCAGCTTGTTGCCGAGACCGGTATCGATAATGACATTGAATTCTTCCGTCTGCAGCAGCAGGGGGGCATTCAGCATCCGGATGCAGTTTTCCTGATCCGCTGGAAACTTCTGCTGCCAGAGCACCTTGGGAACCGCCCCGTACATCGTTCCCCCGTCCAGCTTAAAACTGCCGCCGGAAAGCCAGGTTATATTTATATTTCCCAATGATAGCTGGTCCATAGAGTGACAGATTATATCTGTATTTCCTTATTGTAAAATTATTCGAATTCGAGAATCACCTGGTCGACGGTAAGGCTGTCGCCGAGACCGGCAAGAATCCTGGCGATGACGCCGTCCTGCGGGGCACGGAGTACATTTTCCATTTTCATGGCTTCAATGACGGCCAGCTCTTCCCCCGCTTTGACCTTCTGGCCGGGCTCGACCGAAAGCTTTACCAGCAGGCCCGGCATTGGTGCCAGGAGAAATCCGGACAGGTCCGTTTTCTGCCGCGGCGGCATAAAACGGTACAATTCCGCTGCCCGGGGTGTCATGACCAAGCCGTCGGTCCTCAGGCCGCGATGGGTGACCGAGTATCTGATGCCGCGGCGTTTGACCTGAAAGCAGCAGGGCTGCCTGTTGATCGTCCCCCGGAAAAGAGGCTGGCAGAAGAACCAGTCGGTATGAATGACGTAATGTTCTTCATCATATTCCACCTGATGCTCTCCTTTCGCATGCAGGGACCTGACCCTGACCGGGTGATGTTCACCTTCGATGATGACCACCCACTCATCGTGTACTCTGCGTTCATATCCGGCAAGCTGACCGCTGAGTCTGGCAGCGCGGTCCATATACAGCCGGTGCATGACACTCAAGACGACAACCGGCAGGGCCGGGTTTTCCTGGACCACGTCCCAGGCCCGGAATCCATGCGGATATTCCTGCGCGATAAAGTCGGTTGACAGCCTGCCCGCCCTGAAGCGCGGATGGGCCATGATGGCGGCGAGAAAGCTGATATTGTGCTTGATGCCCCGGATGAGGTATTCATCCAGCGCATCACGCATGAAGCTGATGGCAATATGCCGGTCCTCTCCCCAGGTAATAAGCTTGGCTATCATCGGGTCGTAATATATGGAAATTTCTCCGCCTTCATAGACTCCGGTATCCACCCGGATCCTGCCCGGCTCGGTATCCGGAATACAGTAGTGGGCCAGGCGGCCGGTGGACGGCAGAAAGTCGCGGAAGGGATTTTCCGCATAGATGCGCGATTCTATCGCACAGCCCTTGAACACGACTTCTTCCTGGGTCAGGGGCAGTTTTTCTCCTGCCGCAATCTTGAGCATCAGCTCGACCAGATCCAGGCCGGTGATCATTTCAGTGACCGGATGCTCGACCTGCAGGCGGGTGTTCATTTCCAGAAAATAGAAATTCCGGTCCCGGTCGACGATGAACTCCACCGTCCCGGCGGATACATAATCTACCGCCCTGGCGAGGGCCTCCGCCTGTGCACACATGGCCCTGCGGGTCTGCTCGTCAAGAAAGGGGGATGGCGCCTCTTCGATAATTTTCTGGTGCCGTCGCTGGATGGAGCACTCACGCTCTCCCAGATGGATAATATTGCCGTGGCTGTCGGCCAGGATCTGGATTTCTATATGCCGCGGATCTTCAATGAATTTTTCCATCAGTATCCGGGCATCGCCGAAATAGGTCATGGCTTCGCCGATGCAGCGGTCAAACCCCTCCCGGCATTCCTTGTCGCTGCAGGCGATGCGGATGCCTTTGCCTCCTCCGCCGGCCGAAGCTTTCAGCATGACCGGATATCCTATCCGGCGGGCCGCTGCCACCGCATGATCTTTGTCCAGGATTATTTCCTCGGCACCGGGAATAGTATTGACCCCGGCCCGCGCGGCAATTTTTTTCGAAGCGATTTTGTCGCCCATGGCGATGATGGCATCGGTCGGGGGGCCGATAAAGGTTATGGATTCCCGCTCCAACCGGGCACTGAATTCCGGGTTTTCCGCCAGAAATCCATATCCCGGATGGACAGCCTGGGCGCCGGTTTCCCGGCATGCTTGCACGATCCGGTCCATGTTCAGATAGCTGTTCATGGCGGGCGAAGGTCCGATATGGACGCTGGTATCGGCCATCTGCACATGCAGGGCCCTGCGGTCGGTGTCGGAATAGACCGCAACGGTTGCAATGCCCATGGCGCGTGCTGTTTTTATAATCCGGCAGGCGATTTCCCCGCGGTTGGCAATCAGTATCGTGGAAAACATCTGTCCGGCCTAGAGGGGAATATTTCCGTGTTTACGCCACGGATTTTCCAGTTTTTTATCCTTGAGCATGGCCAGTGAGCGGCAGATCCGTTTACGGGTATGCCGGGGCAGGATGACATCGTCGATAAAACCGCGGCTGCCCGCCACAAAAGGATTGGCGAAGCGGGCGGTATATTCTTCGGTCCGCTGCTGTATCTTTGCCGGATCGGCAGCATCCTTGCGGCAGATGATTTCCACCGCTCCCTTGGGTCCCATGACGGCAATTTCCGCAGTGGGCCAGGCAAAGTTTACATCGCCGCGCAGATGCTTCGAGGACATGACGTCATAGGCCCCGCCATAAGCCTTGCGGGTAATAATCGTCACTTTCGGGACCGTGGCCTCGGCATAGGCATAGAGAAGTTTGGCCCCGTGTTTGATGATGCCGCCGTATTCCTGGGCGGTACCCGGCAGAAAACCAGGAACATCGACAAAAGTGATAAGGGGAATATTAAATGCATCGCAGAAGCGGACAAAACGGGCCGCCTTGCGCGATGAGGAGATATCCAGACAGCCGGCCAGGACCATCGGCTGGTTGGCGACTATCCCCACTGTCGATCCCTGCATGCGGGCCAGCCCGATAAGGATATTGGCGGCATAATCCGGCTGCAGCTCAAAAAAATCCCCCTCGTCCACAATTTTGTAGATCAGCTCCTTCATGTCATAGGGTTTGTTCTGTTCATGGGGGATGAGGGTATCCAGTGATTTCTCCCGCCGGTCAGCCGGGTCGCTGCAGGGCCAGGTCGGCGGTTTTTCCCTGTTGTTGGCAGGCAGAAAATTAAGAAATCGTCTGAGCATCATCAGCCCTTCCACGCCATTGTCAAACACAAGGTCGGCCACTCCGGATTTGCGGGAGTGGGTGAGGGCGCCGCCCAGATCTTCCGCGGTCACTTCTTCATGGGTCACGGTTTTGACGACATCGGGACCGGTAACGAACATGTAGGAGCTGTTCTTGACCATGAAAATAAAATCGGTCATGGCCGGAGAGTAGACCGCTCCTCCCGCGCAAGGACCCATGATCATGGAAATCTGCGGAATCACCCCCGATGCCAGGACATTGCGCTGGAAAACGTCGGCATACCCGGACAGGGCATCGACGCCTTCCTGGATGCGCGCTCCGCCGGAATCGTTGAGACCGACTACCGGGGCTCCGACTTTCATGGCATGATCCATTATTTTGCAGATTTTTTCCGCGTGCGCCGCGGAAAGCGAACCGCCGAATACCGTGAAATCCTGGCTGAAAACAAAGACGAGGCGGCCGCAGACCGTGCCGTAGCCGGTCACGACTCCGTCGCCGGGTATCTTCTGCTTGTCCATATCAAAATCGATACAGCGGTGCTCGACAAACATATCCCATTCTTCAAAGCTGTCCGCATCAAGAAAGAGTTCGATCCGCTCCCTGGCGGTCAGCTTGCCCTTGGCATGCTGCTGGTCGATCCGCCGCTGCCCGCCGCCGAGTCTCGCGGCGGCGCGTTTGGCATCCAATTGTTGAATAATATCCTGCATGGTGCTTCCTTATTCCCGCATTCTTTTTTTCTCACAGATTTCGGTCAGCACTCCGTGGGCGGAGCCGGGATGCAGAAATGAAATTCGTTTTCCGCCTGCTCCCACCACCGGCTCGGGATTGATAATCGTGCAGCCGTTCTTTTCCGCCTGCTCCAGCTGGGCCTCCAGGTTATCGCTTAGGTAGCCGATATGGTGCATCCCCTCGCCGTTTTTTGTCAGGAATCTGGCTAAAGGACTGGCGGGATCAGTGGGCTCGAGCAGTTCAATCCGGGTTTCCCCGAGGCTGAAAAAGGCGGTGCGGACCTGCTGCGATTCTATCTTCTCGATCCTGTCGCAGGTCAGGCCGAGAGCCTTTTCGTAAAAGACACGGGCCTGGTCAATGGAATAAACGGCAAAACCGATATGGTCTACTTTTTTCAACATAAATTATTTTACCATGCTATTGGCGATACTCGCCAAAAACTTTTCGCAGTACGCCGCAGATTTCTCCGAGCGAAGCATAGCAGCGGACCGCCCGGAGCACTGGTTCCATCAGGTTCAGGCCATTTCCGGCAACATTCTCCAGTTCTTCCAGGCTGCGGGCAACCGCCTGATTATTGCGGCAGGATTTGACCTCGGCCAGTCTTCTGACCTGCTGCTCTTCCACTTCCGGATTCACCCTCAGCACCGGCACGGAGACCTCCTCCTCAACCTTGAAGGCATTGAGGCCGACAATGATTCTCTCTTCACTTTCAACTTCCTGCTGATACCGGTAAGCGGCATCTTCAATCCGGCCCCGGATGAAATTGTTTTCAATACAGGCGATCACCCCTCCCAGTTTATCAATACGGTCGATCAGTTCGCGCGCTTCCGCTTCGATGGCATCGGTCAGCTGCTCAATATAATAGGAACCGGCCAGGGGATCGACCGTATCGGCAACTCCTGACTCATGGGCGATAATCTGCTGGGTGCGCAGCGCCGTCCGGACCGATTCCTCGGTCGGCAGTCCCAGGGCTTCATCCCGGGAATTGGTATGCAGCGACTGTGTGCCGCCGAGCACGGCAGCCAGGGCCTGAATCGTTACCCTGACGATATTATTGTCGATCTGCTGGGCCGTCAGGGTACTGCCGGCCGTCTGGGCATGGAACCGCAGCATCATGGCAGGCGGGTCCTGGGCAGCGAATCTTTCCCGCATAATCCGGGCCCATAGTCTTCTGGCGGCTCTGAATTTGGCAACCTCTTCCAGCAGGTTGGATGAGGCGTTAAAGAAAAAAGCCAGCCGCCCGGCAAAGGTGTCGAGAGCCAGGCCTGCATCCAGGGCGGTCTGAATATATGTGATCCCGTTGGCAAGGGTGAAGGCGACTTCCTGGGCCGCGGTGGAGCCGGCTTCGCGGATATGGTATCCGGATATGGAAATGGTGTTGAACAGGGGCATGTGTCCGGCGCACCACTGAAAAACATCGGTTATCAGGCGCAGGCTCGGCCGGGGAGGAAATATATACGTGCCTCTGGCAATATATTCCTTGAGTATGTCATTCTGGACGGTGCCGCGCAGTTTCCCGGTTTCCACCCCCTGTTTCTCAGCCACGGCGACATACATGGCGAGAAGAATCATGGCCGGAGAGTTGATGGTCATGGAGGTGGAGATAGAATCGAGGGCAATGCGGTCAAAGAGGATTTCCATGTCAGCCAGGGTGTCGACGGCGACGCCGACCTTGCCTACTTCCCCCAGGCTCATCGGATCATCCGAATCGTATCCTATCTGGGTGGGCAGGTCAAAGGCAATGGAAAGGCCGGTCTGGCCCTGGTCCAGGAGATAGCGGTACCGTGCGTTTGACTCCCCGGCCGTTGAAAATCCCGCATACTGGCGCATGGTCCAGATTCGTCCCCGGTACATGGTCGGCTGAACGCCGCGGGTGAAGGGAAAGCATCCGGGAAAGCCGAGTTTTTCAAGGTAGTTTCCGTCTATTGCTTCCGGCAGGGCCAGCCTGGAAACAGGTCTTCCGCCGGGACAGGAAAATTCCAGCCGGCGCTCCGGTGACCGGGCAAGGCTCCGGGCCAGTTCGTTCTGTTCCCAGCTCTCGGCAGCAGGGTGTTTTCTGGTCATTTTTTCCTGTCCCCTACCAGTTGCCGGATAATTTCCTCCGCCTCCAGCCGCGGATCAATGCCTTTCTCCTGCCCGGCTATACGTTCCTTCAGCCGGGGCCGCAGCAGTTCCAAAGTCCAGTCCAGGGTTTCAAGGGCGGCGGACCGGGACCGTCTCCGGCTCAGGGTGCCGTCCAGGCGGTACTGCTTTTCCATATCCTGCAGCCGCTGCACCAGTTCATTCACCCCCCTGTTTTCGCTGGCAACCGTCTGCAGCAGACGCGGTTTTTGCTCCGCATCGTTTTGCAGGGCGGCGCCCAGGTGCAGCACCAGCTTCTCCGCATCCGGCCGGTCGGCCTTGTTGACGACGAGAAGATCGGCAACTTCAAGAATTCCCGCCTTCATGGCCTGGATTTCATCGCCGAAACCGGGAGCCAGCACCAGGACCGATATGTCAGCCAGGCGGACGATATCCATTTCCGACTGCCCGATGCCCACGGTTTCAATGATCACCGTTTCGCAGCCGCTTGCCGCCAGAATCCGTACCGCCGCTCCTGCCGCGGCGCATAGTCCGCCGAGCTTTCCCCGGGTGGCCATGGAGCGCACCACCACCTGCCGGTCCCGGGCATGATCCATCATCCGGATGCGGTCGCCCAGCAGGGCGCCGCCTGAAACCGGAGAGGAAGGGTCCACCGCGATTATCCCGACCCGCTGCTCCTGCTGACGCAGCCGGTTGACTATCCTGGACGTCAGCGTTGATTTGCCGGCCCCGGGCGGTCCGGTGATTCCCAGAACAAACGAGGATTCGATCCGGCTTCGATCCAGGCCCTGCAGAATTTCACCGGCGCAAGCAGCATGATTTTCGAGAAGTGAAATGGCCCGGCCGATGCTCCTGGGGTCGCCGTTATGTATCTGCTGGAGAATATCCCCGGTATCCATCAGCTGCGCTGCCCATGCTGCCGGCGGCAGGCGGCTGTAAAGGCATCGATGATAACCTGAACTGGAGTGCCGGGCGTAAAAATTGCCGCAATACCTGCCTGTTTGAGAAGTTCAATATCCGCATCCGGAATAATGCCGCCCCCCAGCACCGGAATATCGCCGCCGCCGGCATCCGTAAGCGCTTCGATCACTGCCGGGAAAAGACGGAGATGCGCGCCGGACATGGATGAAAGGCCGACCGCCGCCACATCTTCCTGGATTGCCGCTGCGGCAATCTCTTCCGGGGTCCGCCGGATCCCGGTGTAGACCACTTCGAAACCGGCGTCGCGCAGCGCCCGGGCGATAAACTTGGCCCCGCGGTCATGCCCGTCGAGGCCCGGCTTGCCGATCAGGATCCTGTATTTTTCTGCCATATCAGTTTCCAAAAACCTGCCTGCAGAATTTTCCGAGTGTTCCCAGGTTCTCGCAGACCCGGATTCCGTATTCGCCCATAATCCGGATTTTTTCCGCGGCCGTACCCTCGCCGCCGCTGATGATTGCGCCGGCATGCCCCATTCTCCTGCCCGGGGGAGCGGTCAGGCCGGCAACGAACCCGACCACGGGCTTGCTGACATGCTCCCCGGCAAAGCGGGCGGCATCCTCTTCCGCGCTGCCGCCTATTTCACCTACCAGCACAATGCCTGCTGTCTGTTCATCATCATTGAATGCGGCAAGACAGTCAATAAAATTCGTGCCGATTACCGGGTCGCCGCCGATCCCGATACAGGTGGACTGCCCCAGGCCCTGCCGGGTGAGCTGAAAGACAACCTCATAGGTCAGGGTGCCGGAGCGGGAAATGACCCCGATGGAACCCGGGATATGGATTGCAGCGGGCATAATTCCTATCTTGCAGATCCCCGGAGTTATGATGCCGGGACAATTGGGACCGATGAGACGGCTGCCTGTGGAGGGGAGAAATTTTTTGACCCGCAGCATGTCATGGACCGGAATTCCCTCGGTAATGCAGACGATCAGCCCGATTCCTGCATCAGCCGCCTCCATGACGGCGTCAGCAGCAAATTCCGGCGGGACGAAAACAAGGGAAGTGTTCGCCCCTGTCTGCTGCACCGCGGCGCTGACCGTGTTGAAAACCGGTACCCCTTCCGTTTCCGTCCCTCCCTTGCCGGGAGTCACTCCACTGACCACGGGAGTACCGTAATCAAGGCACTGGCGGGTATGAAAGCTTCCCTCCCGGCCGGTTATGCCCTGCACAACGACCCTGGTATGCTGGTCAACAAAGATGCTCATAATATGTAAAGGTAACAGGCAGTTAAAAATCCCGTGGTTCCGTTATTGCGCCTCTGCGCTTATGGCGGCGATTTTGCCGGCCGCATCCTCCAGATCGACAGCGTTCAGGAGGTTGAGTCCTGATTCGGCCAGAATTTTTCTTCCCAGGTCAACATTGGTTCCTTCCATTCTGACAACCACCGGGACGGTCAGGCCGATCTTTTTCCCGGCGGCGACCATTCCCCGGGCCAGGACGTCACAGCGGAGAATGCCGCCGAAAATATTAATCAGCACCCCCTGGACCCGGGGATCGGAAAGGATGATCCGGAAGCCGTTTTCAATCATGTCCGCGCTCGCTCCCCCCCCGACATCAAGGAAATTCGCCGGTTCGCCGCCCGCCTGTTTGATCATATCCATGGTAGCCATGGCCAGGCCGGCCCCGTTCACCATGGTGCCGATGCTGCCGCCTAAACGGATGTAGTTGAGATGGTGTTTTCCAGCCTCTGCCTCCAGCGGGTCATCAGCGGCAGGATCGTAGAGTTCGGCCAGGTCCGGATGGCGGAAGAGGGCGTTTGAATCGATTTCGAGCTTGGCATCAAGAATCGTCAGGCAGCCTTCTTCGGTCACTGCCAGCGGATTGATTTCAGCCAGCAGCAGATCCCTGTTTACCACCAGATGAAAAAGGCGCTGCAGCAGCAGGGTAAATTCACGGAACAGTGTTCCCTGCAGGCCCAGGCCGAAAGCGGCAAGGCGCAGATGATACTGCTGAATGCCAATCAGGGGGTTTACCGCAACCCTGATAACTGAATCGGGCCGGGCGGCGGCAACGTCCTCAATGTTCATCCCGCCTTCCCTGGAGGCAATAATCATTATTCCGGCGCTGCCCCTGTCCGGGACAATGGAAAGATAGAGTTCGTTTCTGATGCGCAGACCCTGCTCCACCAGTACGGTGGACACCCTTTGTCCGGCAGTGCCGGTCTGCTCTGTCCTGAGGGTCATGCCCAGGATTCTTCCGGCAACTTCTCCTGCTTCGGCCCGGCTGTGGACAATCGCTATGCCTCCTGCTCTGCCGCGGCCTCCGGCATGGACCTGGGCCTTGATTGCCACCGGATAGGCCAGTTGATCCGCAGCCAGTAGCACGGACTCAACAGTTGCGGCGGTTATGCCCCGCGGCACCGGCAGGCCGGCACTGTGTAAAAGAGCCTTTGCCTGATATTCGTGGATTTTCACTCGGGATATCCCAGATTTTTCAGGTCCAGGCTAATCTCTTCCAGGATGGCCGGATCGTCTATGGTCGAAGGCATACGGTATTCCCTGCCGGCGGCAATAGCGCGCATGGTGCCGCGCAGTATTTTTCCCGACCGGGTCTTGGGCAGCCGCTTGACCACGGCAGTTTCCCTGTAGCAGGCAATGGGGCCGATCTGATCGCGCACCATCCGAATCAGCTCCTCCTTTATTGCCTCGCCGTTCCTGTTCACGCCCGCTTTGAGGACGACCAGGCCGACCGGCTTCTGCCCCTTCAGCTCATCGACGGTGCCGATAACCGCGCATTCGGCAACGTCCTGATGGGTGGCGATCACCTCTTCCATGGCGCCGGTGGACAGCCGGTGGCCGGCAATATTGATAACGTCATCCATGCGGCCCATGACATAGACATAGCCGTCCTCGTCAATGTACCCGCCGTCGCTGGTTTCATAGTAGCCCGGAAAAGTCGTCATGTAGGATTTGACAAAGCGGTCGTCGCTGCGCCAGAGAGAGGCCAGGGTGCCGGGGGGGAGCGGCAGTCTGATCACGATATGGCCTTCCCTGTTCGGGCCCAGTTCCCGGCCCCTGTCATCAAGAATGCGGACATCATAGCCGTGGACCGGTTTGGTGGGCGATCCGGGTTTGACCGGAAACTGTTCAATGCCCATGGGGTTGGCAACGATCGGCCAACCGGTTTCCGTCTGCCACCAGTGGTCGATGACGGGAACCTGCAGCAGGTTGTGCGCCCAGTGATAGGTGTCAGGATCAAGTCGTTCCCCGGCCAGAAAAAGGGCCTGGAATCCCTGCAGGTCATGTTTTTTCAACAGCTCCCCATCGGGGTCTTCCTTCTTGATCGCCCGGAATGCCGTGGGCGCGGTAAACAGAATTTTGACATTGTGCTGGTTGATGACCCGCCAGAACGCTCCCGCATCGGGAGTGCCGACGGGTTTGCCTTCATACATGACCGTCGTACAGCCATGGAGCAGGGGCCCGTAGACAATATAGGAATGGCCCACCACCCAGCCGACATCGGAGGCTGCCCAGAATACATCGCCGGGGTCGGCATTGTAGATGTTTTTCATGGACCATTTCAGGGCAACGGCATGGCCGCCGTTGTCCCGCATCACTCCTTTGGGCATGCCGGTAGTCCCTGAAGTATAGAGAATATAGAGGGGGTCGGTTGCCTGGACCGGCACACAATCCGCAGGTGCCGCGTCTCTGACGATATCCTGCCAGTCGACGTCGCGGGGATGCGTTATTTCCGCATGAATAAAATCACGCTGAAAAACGATGCATTTTTCCGGCTTGTGCTCCGCTTGTTCGATGGCCGAGTCGGCCAGCGGCTTGTAGCCCAGGGTTTTTTTGCCCTCAATGGCGCCCGAGGCGATGATAACCGCCCTGGGCCTGGCATGATCAATGCGGATGGCCAGCTCATGGGCGGCAAATCCTCCGAACACCACCGAATGAGGGGCGCCGAGCCTGGCGCAGGCCAGCATGGCTATGGCGGCTTCCGGAATCATCGGCATATAAATCAACACCGTATCCCCCTTGTTCACCCCCTGAGTCTGCAGAGCACCGGCAAAGGCCGCAACCTGCTGCTGCAGGTCGCGGTAGGTAATCTTTTTTAAGGTCCCGGTCACCGGGCTGTCGTGGATTATCGCCACCTGATCGCCGCGGCCGTTTGCAACATGCCGGTCAACGGCGTTGTAGCAGGTATTCAGTTCGCCGCCGCTAAACCACCGGTAGAAGGGAGGGTCGGTCCGGTCGAGAACAGTATCCCATTTTTTATGCCAGTCAATGGCTTCCGCGGCTTCACTCCAGAAACCTTCGGGATCTTGAATACTTTTACTGAAAGAAGTTTCATAGGTACCCATTTTGTTCTCCCTGCACAGGTTGCTCAAAAACAATAATCTTTACCAGAAGATCTATACCCAATAGCTTGCAGGACTGCAAGACATTGAACTAAAAATACCTCATTGTGGCACTCTGGTGGTATCGTCCCGCGCCAGGCCCGGGAAGAGACAAGAGAAATTTTCCCACTCATTATGCCCTGCACTCAGGGGGTGGTATGCAGCAGGATCCCGGCCCACTCTCCCTCGGTTCGAACAGCGGCCTGAAGCATGCCGTACCCTTCATATACCCTGACAATGCTTTTTTCCTGCGCACCGGTGAGTATGCCGGCAAGTATGATCCGGCCGCCGGGCAAGATAAGGCGCTTGAACTGCGGGGCCATCTCGACGAGCACATCATGAACGATATTGGCGCAGACAAGGTCGAAACCTCCCCGGATACCAGCTAATGGAGCGCCTGATAACGCGATCCTTGCAGTGAGATTATTCTGCCGGATATTGGATTGGGCAACAGTTACTGCTTCCGGATCATTATCGATTGCTTCGACGTGCCGGGCACCGAAGAGGGCGGCGGCCATTGCCAGGATGCCGGTGCCGGTGCCGACATCCAGCACGGAATCGATTCCCTGCCTGCTGTTTTTGAAACAAAAAGAGAGAAGGGCAAGCGCCAGCCTGGTTGACTCATGCTGTCCGGTGCCGAAGGCCATGCCGGGATCCATTTCCAGGACAAGCTGATTCCCGGCCGCGCTGTATGTTTCCCATGAAGGCTTGATAACCAGCCCAGGGGCAATTTCAAAGGCTTTGAAATACTGCTGCCAGCTGGTTGCCCATGCCTGGTCGGCAAGAATTTCCACGGCGGGTTCCGGCAGGCCCATGCCGTACACGGCAAAGAGCCCGGCAAGTTCTGCCGAGACTTTTTTTTGCAGGACAGCGGCTCTTTTCCGCCGGGACTCTTCCGAAGAACCTGGCAAAGCAAAAAAACCTGAAATTTCATTACAGCTGTTTTGTTCAACCGGATGGATTTCCACCCCGGAACCGCTCAGAACGCCGAGCAGGTCCGAAACGGCTTCGGTTAATCTTTCCGGACAGGAATAGGTGATTTTCAGCCATTTTTTTGCCGTTGCCATGCAGCCCTCTTACTCTTCATTGAATCAACAGGGGTTCTGTGGTAAAGAATATATTCTTGATCGAATTTTCGGGTCATTTTTTTTACAACAGCCTGAATCCGTGAGCGTTCGAGAACGGTCCAGATGCAAGGCGGCAACGATGTTGATTATCCTGGTGTGATATCAACGAGTTGCCGCCTTGCAGATGGGCCGATATCGGGCGCCCCGAAGGGCGGCGAAGTGAATCGCGCAATATACTAACTATCTGCCATAAAAGGCGAAAAATAAATAAGTTACCCAGCATATTCCTGAAAGACGTCACGGATTCAGGAGTAGCTTCGACAGAATACTATGAAACAGAGAATTGAGTTTCAACCGGACAATATAACCGTAACCGTGGAACACGGCGAGAATTTATTGTCTGCCGCCGCCTCTGCCGGGGTCTATATCAACGCATTCTGCGGCGGTGACGGCGTCTGCGGCAAATGCAAGGTACGTATTGATGAGGGTGAAGTCTATTCCGACCGTGCAACCCTCAAGCAGGAGGACTGGGACAGGGGACTGCGGCTTGCCTGCCAGACAACGGTCAAATCCGACCTGAAAGTCACGGTGCCGGAAAAAATCACCGACACCACCGGCAAATCGCTGCGAAGAAAACCCAAGACGACCAGGACCATTTCAGTCCGCTCCCTGGATGCCCTGGTCGGTACCTGGGACGTTGATCCCCCGGTTGTCAAGCTCTACCTCGAACTGCCTCCCCCTACCATGGAAGACAACATTTCCGATATGCAGCGGGTAATGCGCGGGTTCAGGCAGGCCCGGCCGGATGATCGGGAACCTTCCTATGACCATCCGGAACTGATCAAGGAACTGCCCTCCGTCCTGCGTGAATCCAGTTGGAAAGTGACCCTGCTGCTTCTTCATGCCAAATATGAGGGAGAACCGGACAGGATCATCGATGTCGAACCCGGAAACACTACCGACCGCTTGTACGGACTGGCTGTCGACATCGGAACGACCACCTGCAGCGGCGTGCTTATCGATCTCAACAGCGGCGAGGTCATTGCGGAAGGCTCGGGCTACAATGCCCAGATACGGTACGGCGAGGATGTCATTTCCCGGATTATCTATGCCGGGCGGCCGGGAGGACTGAGAGCTCTGCAGGACAAGGTGGTATGGACCATCAACTCCATTATTGAAGATATATGCAAAAGTGTGATCATCAGCCCGTCTGATATCAGTTATATTATGGCCGCTGGCAACACGGTGATGTCCCATCTCCTGCTGGGACTTGATCCCAAATATATCCGGGAGGCGCCGTATGTGCCGAGCGTCAGCCAGTTCCCGCTCACCAAGGCCGCAGGACTGGGCATCCATGCGCATCCGAGTGTCAGGCTTTTCCTCTATCCCTGTATTGCCAGCTATGTCGGCGGCGATATCGTGTCTGGGGTGCATGCCTGCCAGATGGCCAAATCCGAAGAGGTGAGCCTGTTCATCGATATCGGCACCAACGGGGAAATCGTGGTCGGCAATCAGGACTGGATGGTATGTGCCGCCTGTTCCGCCGGTCCGGCCTTTGAGGGCGGCGGCATCAAGTACGGCATGCGGGCTTCGGGCGGGGCCATTGAAAATTTCCATATCCATCCCCAGACATATGATCCCATGATCGTCACTATCGGCAGGATCAAGCCGAGCGGCATCTGCGGCTCCGGTCTCATTTCCATCGTCTCGGAGCTGCTCGAAGCAAGGGTTATTGATCAGCAGGGAAAATTTAATCAGAACATCGATCATCCCAGGATCAGGGAGAGTGTCGACGGCTGGGAATACGTTCTCGCCTGGAGCCAGGATTCGTTGATCGGCGAGGAAATAGTTATAACCGAGGTCGATCTTGACAACCTGATGCGGGCCAAGGGGGCCATGTATGCGGGCTACCAGACTCTGCTCAGTTCAGTGGGCCTGACCTTCAATAATCTTGACCGCATCATCATGGCCGGAAACTTCGGCGCCTTCATTGATCTTGAAAGGGCGATCTGCATAGGCCTGCTGCCGGATGTGGACAGGGAAAAGTTCTATTATCTCGGCAATGCCTCCATGCTTGGCTGCCAGATCAGCCTCACGGATGTCAAACGTTTCCGTGAACGGGTCAAGGTGCGCCAGCTCATTACAAATATGGAACTCTCGGAAAATCCGGAATTCATGAGCTATTATATGGCGGCCCTTTTTCTGCCGCATACCGACATGAGCCTGTTCCCCAGCGTGCAGGCTAAGCTGTCCGGCTGATCGGGGCAGCCCCGGGACGGGAAACATCTGTGCGGCGGAGGAACAATCATGAGGTGTTTATAACGATTGTTGACAAGTTGCCATGAATCAATTATATATTCCTATTTTAGGATCAGCAGCGGGTGTAGCTCAGCTGGTAGAGCACAAGCTTCCCAAGCTTGGGGTCGCGGGTTCGAGTCCCGTTGCCCGCTCCATGGCAGAGTTTAATTCATCGGCCGACTTCGCTGCCGCGGATCAGCCAGAGCATAACGGGATGAACCGTTGATTTGAAAGTGGGCTTTGCCCGCTTTTTTTATTGCCTGCGGACCGGTAAATCGGGCAGGAAAAAGACAAGGAACGTGATCGGAATAGAAGAAATTATTGCAGCAATTGAGGAATATGCCGGGCCGGTCCTGGATGAAGCGGGACTGGAACTGGTGGAAGTACAGTTCCGGCGCGAGGGGCATGGCTGGGTGCTGCGTCTGTTTATTGATAAGGAAGAGGGTGTAACTATCGATGACTGCGCCCGGGTCAGCAGGGAAATAAGTACCTGGCTTGACGTGGAGAACTTGATCGATCATGCGTACCATCTGGAGGTTTCTTCTCCCGGACTTGAGCGGCCGCTGAAAAAACCGGCGGATTATGAACGATTCGCCGGCCGCAAGGCGAGGATCAAGCTTAAGGAGCCGAGAAATGATCAGCGGGTATTTATCGGTATTTTAGGAAAAATTCAGGAAAATGATGTGACCCTGATTGTCGATGAAAAACCGGTACATATTGCTTTTGAGGAAATAGCCAGGGCAAGATTGGCATTGTAAAAAGTTATTTTTCCGGCCGTACCGGGAGAGATGGGAGTTCAGGCGCTGGATTTCGGCGGCGATTTGTATATGGAGCAAAAAGAATGAATACTGAAAATTTAAAGCGGATAATTGACCAGATCAGCAGGGACAAGGGAATTGAAAAAGCTTTGCTTGTAGAGGCTATAGAAGAGGCTGTCCGGTCTGCCGCCCGCAAAAAATATGGAAGCCGTCGTGACATTGAAGTGCAGTATAATGACGAAACCGGAGAAATAGAGGTTTTTCAGTACCGGACCGTTGTCGAGCATGTCGAGGACGAAGAAACGGAGATTTCCCTGGAAGCGGCCCGCCGGCTTGATCCGGAAGTTGAACTGGATGATGATCTGGGGGAAAAAATCCTCGATATTGCAGATCTGGGCAGGATCGCGGCCCAGTCGGCAAAACAGGTCATCATCCACCGGATGCGCGATGCCGAACGGGATGTTATCTATGATATGTTTCGCGACCGCCAGGGTACTATTGTCAACGGCATAGTGCAGCGTTTTGAACGGGGAAACATGATTGTCAATCTAGGGCGCACCGATGCGGTTCTGCCCCGCGACGGACAGATTCCCAAGCGCTCCTTCAAGCAGGGAGACAGAATCAGGGCCTACCTGCAGGAGGTGCGCCAGGAGAGCAGGGATTCACAGCTGATCCTCAGCCGGACCTGCAATGAGTTTCTCATCAAACTGTTTGAAATGGAGGTTCCCGAAATTGCCGAAGGCATTGTCAAAATCATGGGAGCATCCCGGGAGCCCGGATTTCGGGCCAAAATCGCCGTTTCATCCACCGAATCCGATGTGGATCCGGTAGGCGCCTGTGTCGGCCTGAAGGGATCGCGGGTGCAGAACGTGGTCCAGGAGCTGCAGGGAGAGCGGATCGACATCGTCCCCTGGAGCCCGGATCCGGCAAAGTATGTTTACAATGCCCTAGCGCCAGCCGAAGTCTCAATGGTTATTGTCGACGAAGAAAAAAATCAGCTGCTGGTCGTTGTCCCGGATGATCAGCTTTCGCTGGCTATCGGCCGGCAGGGACAGAATGTCCGGCTGGCTTCCCGGCTGATGGGCTGGCGGATAGATGTCAAAAGCGAGGCACGGTATGCAAACCTCGAGGACAGCGGCTATCGGAGTTTAACCGCCATCGAATCTGTTGATGAAAATCTGGCGGATAAATTTTTTGCCGCAGGCATAACCTCGGCATCCGCCCTGGCAGCAGCCGATATTGATAAAATAATGGAGATTGCCGGAATGACGGAAGACCGGGCGGAAGAGCTGAAAGATTTTGCCGCCCTGAGTGCTGCTTCCGAGAAGAAAAAAGACGCGGATGAGACAGCCGGAGAAAAACCGCCTTATGAACCGGTTGCCGGTGAAAAACCACAGGAAGAAAACAGGGTTCAAAGTGATGAACAGCAGGAATAGCGGAGCCCGGTGAAGCGGGGTCATCAGCCGCTGAGAACGTGCCGGGCCTGCGGCAGAAAAGCCCCTAAATCCGAGTTGATCCGGTGGGTAGTTTTACGGGGTGAAATTGTGGAAGACAGCAAACAGAATCTGTCGGGACGTGGAGCCTACAGTTGTCCGGAGAGTTCCTGCAGGTTGCGTTTGCTGAAGAACAAAAAAAAACTGAGTAAATACCTTCGGGTTGATTTGGGAATAAGAACAGGAGTGATGAATGAGCAAAGTTCGTGTTTATGAACTGGCGAAGGAAGCCGGGCTCAAAAGCAAAGAGTTGGCCGATAAACTGATAGCCGAAGGCTATCCGATAAAAAGCCATAGCTCTACGGTTGACGAGGATACAGCTGCCGATATCCGCCGCAAGGTAATCGGTCCGAAAAGGGTTGAAATGACTGAAGAACGGATCATGGTGAGGAAAAGACCTGCAGACGCGAAAACAATGACTGTAGTGCGACGCCGATCCAAAGCAGACAAGGAGGAGCTGGCACGGAAGGCCGAGGAGGCGGAAGAAGCAGAGGCAATGGAAGAGGAAGCAGTTGAAGATGAGCTTGAAGAGGCTGTGGAAGTACCCGAATCAGAACCTGAGATAGAACAGGAAGCGATTGAGGCCCCGGAAGAGGAAGTTGTCGAAGCGGGCGAGGAGCCTGAGCCTGGAGAAGAAGAGTACGGCGAAGAAAAAGTAGAGGCTGAAGAGCCTGAGAAAAGCAAAGGCAGGAAAAAGGCAGCCAAACGCGAGGAAAAGAAACCGAAAAAACTTGCCAAGGTTGTCGGCAAGGTTGATATCCAGGTTGAACCGGAGAAAAAAGAAAAGCCCAAAAGGCGTCCTGCCCGCCCACAGCCGGCAGCCAAAACTTCTGCAGCCGGCGTCATACCGGAGGTCGAAACTGCCGGGAAGCCGAAGAAAAAAGGCAAAAGGATTGTTTCCATAATGGAGGAGGAAGACCGCATCCGGAAAGCCGGCAAGCCTCTGAAGAAAGGCCGGCAGCGTGTGGATTTTACCGGCGGGGGTGAAGTCGAATTTATGCGTCCCCGGAAGAGCCGCAGGAAAAAAGACGGCGGCAGAAGGGAAAAAGAAGCGCCCATGCAGGCTGCGGAAACCAAGGCGATAAAAAAACGGATCAAGGTTTTTGAGACTATTTCGGTCGGCGATCTTGCCAAGAGGATGGGCCTTAAGTCGAGCGAACTTATTGCCAAGCTGATGGGGCTGGGAGTTCTGGCTACTCTGAACCAGGCCCTGGATGTGGATACCGCGGCCCTGGTAGCCGCGGATTTCGGTTTTGAGATCGAGCAGGCGGTAACCCAGGAGCAGGAAGTCCTGAACCTCCAGGAGCAGGAGCAGGGTGGTGATGAGCTTCCCCGTCCCCCGGTGGTGACGGTTATGGGCCATGTCGATCATGGGAAAACCTCGATTCTTGATGCGATCCGCAAAACCGATGTGGCGACAGGAGAAGCAGGCGGCATCACCCAGCATATTGGTGCCTATTATGTACAGGCACCTTCCGGCGACCTGGTTTTTGTTGATACCCCTGGTCATGCGGCTTTTACCGAAATGCGTTCGCGCGGCGCCAAAGTGACCGATATCGTCGTCCTGGTTGTGGCCGCCGATGACGGAGTCATGGACCAGACCAAGGAAGCAATCGCCCATGCCAAGGCAGCCGAGGTTCCCATTGTTGTCGCCATCAACAAAATTGACAAGGATAACGCCAATCCGGACAAGGTAAAGCGCGAGTTGGGCGATTTCGGGCTGATACCCGAGGAATGGGGCGGAGACACTATCTATTGTGAGACCTCGGCCAAGAAGCACATCGGGATCGATGAACTGCTGGAAAATATTCAGCTGCAGTCTGAAATTCTTGAGCTCAAGGCAGACCCGCAGCGGAAAGCACGCGGCACGGTAATCGAGGCCCAGCTGCATAAGGGACGGGGTGCCGTAGCCACGGTTCTGGTGCAGGAAGGGACCCTGCATGCCGGAGATTATTTTGTGGCCGGAATGCATTCCGGCAAAGTCCGCACCCTGACCAATGACAAGGGCGTTCAGGTTGAGGAGGCGGGCCCGTCGGTCCCTGTTGAAGTACAGGGACTCTCAGGGGTGCCGCAGGCGGGTGACGAATTTGTCGTCGTAACCGATGAGAAGATGGCCAAAAATGTAAGCGAATCCCGGAGACTCAAGGCCAGAGAGTATGAACTGGCGTCTGCTTCCAAGGTTTCTCTTGACAATCTGTTTGAAAAAATGGCCGAACAGGATTTGAAGGAACTGCGGGTTCTTCTTCGTTCCGATGTCCAGGGTACGCTTGAAGCCTTCGGCCAGGCAGCGGAAAAACTCTCCACAGATGCGATCCGGGTTCGGGTCCTGCACGAGGGAACCGGCTCGATTACTGAAAACGATATCCATCTTGCCGCCGCATCCGATGCCATCATAATCGGTTTCAATGTCAGACCGGCGGTCAAGGTGAAGGAACTGGCCGAACAGGAGCACGTGGATATCAGGTTCTATGATGTCATTTACCATGCCCTCGACGATATTCAGAAAGCGATGCTCGGCATGCTTGAACCGACTTTTGAAGAACGTGTTATCGGGACTGCCGAAGTCCGGCAGACATTCCAGGTGCCCAAGGTCGGAATGATTGCAGGCTGTTCCGTGATAGACGGCAAGATTGAACGCAATGCCAAAGTACGGGTGCTGCGTGACGGAGTTGTTGTCTATACCGGGAACATTGCCTCCCTCAGACGGTTTAAGGATGATGTCAAGGAAGTTCTCACCGGTTATGAGTGCGGTATCGGGGTGGAGAACTTTAATGACATAAAAGTCGGCGATCAGCTTGAAGCATTTGTCATGGATGAGGTTGAAGCTACTCTTTAAAAACGGACATCGAACCAGTTTCTCCTCTATTAATGATGTCGATAAATTTTAATTTTTCCTCTGACGCGATGGGATTTGATTTTACCCTGCCGGGGCTCGGCAAGCCTGAGAGTTCACGGCCGAAACGGGTTGCTGAAGCGATAAAAAACGAGTTGTCCATTCTGCTGCTGCAGAAGGTCCGGGATCCGCGTTTGCAGGATGTGAGCATTTCCCGGGTTGAAATAACGCCGGACCTGAAGCACGCGAAAGTATATATTATTGTGGCTGGGGACAAGGAGTGGAGCGGTGTCCGGAAGGGGCTGGAAAAAGCAAAAGGATTTTTCCGCAGTCAACTGGCTGCCAGGATGAACCTCCGCTATACACCTGAACTGGCTTTTTTTCATGACAAACATTTCGAAGAAACCAAGCGGCTTGACGAAATCTTTCGGGAGATAGCCAAGGATAAGAAATCAGATGAGGATGCTGCCTGAATCATTACTGGAAGCCATTCGAACAAAAGGCAATCTGGTCCTGGCTACGCATTTGAATCCCGACGGGGATGCCCTTGGTTCTCTGTTCGGCCTGGCTGATATCCTCGAATCAATGGGCAAAAGGGTTTTTCGTTACCTGGAAAAACCGGTTTCTCCTTTATACAGCTTTATTCCCGGCTCGGAATCTGCAGAAACAGACCTGGCCGCACTGTCCGCCTTTGTCCGCCGGGCGGGTGAAGATATTTTATGCATCTCCCTCGACTGCGGCGACGAACAGCGGTTGGGAAAATTCGGGACGGAACTGCTGAAGATCAGACCTTTTGCGGTTATCGATCATCATAAAGGCAATAGCGGATTCGGCGACCTGGCCTGGATTGACGCGAAACGTTCATCAACCGGGGAAATGGTTTTTGACCTTGCCGCGGCCCTGGGCTGCACGCCTTCAGAAAAGGCGGCAATCGCTCTTTTTACCGCAATTGTAACTGATACGGGGTCATTCAGATATGAGTCGACAAGCGCGCATACCTTTGATGTCGCCCGACAGCTGGTAGACCTGGGAGTAAGGCCGGACACGGTTTCCAGGAATATTTATGACAATTTCTCGGTAGCCAGGCTGCGGCTTATGCAGATGGTTCTTGCCACTCTTGAAGTGCTGAATAAGGATCGCATAGCGGTCATCAGGGTAACGCAGGAGATGCTTGCCCGGACCGGCTGTAAACTGGAGGATACGGAAAATTTTATCAATCTGCCCCGGGCGGTGACCTCTGTCGAGGTGGCTGTTTTTTTGAAAGAATCTGCGGCTGATAATATAGCGGTAAGCCTCCGGGCCAAGGATGCATGTGATGTAGCGGAAATAGCGGCTCGCTTCGGCGGCGGCGGGCACCGTAATGCGGCCGGGTTTACGGCTGCGGATATGACCCTGGATGAGGTGTGGCAGGCAATGCTGCCGGTATTGCACCAGGAGCTTGATCGATAATATATGGATGACCGCCGGCCCGAGGAAATAAATCAGCCGGATATTGCTGCCGGAATGTTTCTTATCGATAAACCCCGGGGCGAAACGTCGTTCAGCATGGTCCGCCATGTCCGCAGGCTGCTCCGGCAGAAAAAGGTCGGCCATGCCGGAACCCTTGATCCTTTTGCCACCGGACTCCTGATCATCTGTGCCGGACGTCAGGCGACCCGCATGATTGATCGATGTATGGCCGGCAAAAAAGTTTACACTGCCGTGCTGCAGCTCGGGTCGGAAACGGAAACCATGGACCCGGAGGGCCGCATTGTTCGAACTGCTCCGGTGCCGAATCTGAGCAGCGAACAAATCACTAGCTGCCTGGAAGAATTCACCGGCAGGATGATGCAGGTGCCGCCGCCCTATTCGGCGGTAAAATATAAGGGAAAACCCCTGTATTATTACGCCAGAAAGGGCATTGCAGTAGTGAAGGAACCGCGGCAAGTTGAGATTTACTCCCTTGCCGTCGTCGATTATGATGGGGATGGCCACCGGCTGACAATTGATGTTGCCTGCAGCAAAGGGACCTACATCAGGGTGCTGGCGGACGATATCGGCAGAAAACTGGGATGCGGCGCCCACCTGTCGGAGCTCCGGCGCCTGTCCAGCGGCGGGTTTACCGTAGAAGACAGTCTGCCCGGCGACGCACTTTCCGGACCTGATGCAAGGGAAATACTTATGCAGAGGATGATTCCGGTGGACAAGCTCCTGGCCATGCTCGGGGAAGAGGAGAATCTCCGGCAGTGAAAAAAGGGAAGAAATGAATTATGAAAACTGCTGCAGCAAATATCCCGGCTGCGGCTGTTTGTTTCAGTTTGAATGTTCTTCATTCAATGGTATAGAGTGAATAAAAAATTCCGGCACAAGGAAAAATAGTTAATGGAGGTGCATTGTGGCACAGAGTACAGGGAAGAAAAAAGAAATTATTGAGAAGTTCAAAACCCATGATACCGATACCGGTTCTTCGGAAGTCCAGATTGCCTTGCTGACTGATCGCATCACATATCTGACCGATCATTTTCAGACCCACAAGAAGGATCATCATTCCCGCCGGGGACTGCTGAAACTTGTCGGCCAGCGCCGCAGCCTTCTGAAATATCTGAGAACCAAGGATATCAATAAGTATCGTACCCTGATCAAGGAACTCGGCATCCGCAAATAGGCCGGGATTTTTTCCCCGGGAGAACGATTTAAGCGTGCGGCCATGAGAGCCCTGTCGGCGATTTTTGGTTTTTTGCGTACCGGTTTGGCCGTCTGCACCGACAAGCAGGCGGTGTGTCAGCTGGCGTTCGGTAGAAGAGCGGTGAGTGATACAGAAAAAAAGAAAATGAACCCGATAGGCGGGTTATAAAGGAAACCTTCACTTTTCAAGGGAAGTATTCCGAACGTTATTGATTGCAAGGAGTATGCATGTATAAAAAAATAGAAGCTGATATCGGGGGTAAAACCATTACCTTTGAGACCGGCAAAATTGCCAAACAGACCAATGGATCTGTCGTTGTATCCTGCGGTGACAGTATTGTCCTGGTCACCGTCGTGGCTGAGAAAGTGTCAAAAAATATGGGTTTTTTGCCCCTGACCATAGAATACCAGGAGCGCATGTACGCTGCCGGGCGGATCCCGGGCAGCTATTTTCGCCGGGAGATCGGTCGGCCCAGTGAAAAAGAGGTGCTGACCTGCCGCCTTATCGACAGACCGCTGCGTCCCCTGTTTCCCGCCGGATATATGAGCGAGACCCAGGTCATCGCCACTGTTTTTTCAGCTGATCCCGATATCGACCCCGATATATTGGCCATGAACGGTGCGTCTCTGGTTTTAAACATTTCGGATATTCCCTGGGATGGACCTGTTGCCGCGGCCCGGGTTGGTTATCTTGACGGGGAATATATACTTAATCCCACCCAGAGCCAGCTTGAAAAATCCGCAATGGATCTGGTTGTTGCCGGGACCGGGAAGGCTGTGGTCATGGTTGAAGGACGTACCGGCGAGCTGAGCGAGGATGTTGTTCTGGACGGGATATATTTTGCCCACCAGGGCATCCAGCCCCTGATCGAACTCCAGGAGCAGCTGCGCGGGGAAATCGGCAAAGCCAAACGGGAGGTCATTGCCCCTGTTGTCAACGAGGCCCTGAAAGTAAAGGTGGAGGAACTTGCCGCCGCCGGCATGGAAGAGGTAGTCTCTACCCCGGATAAAATGGCGCGGGGAGATCGTTATGACCGGCTCAAGGCCGAGTTGATCGTGCAGATTGACGAAGAGCTCTATGAAAGCGAAGCAGAAGTTTTCGAGCTCCTCAGCAGCTACAAAAAGAAAATCATGCGGGACCGGATTGTCAGTCAGGGACAGAGGCTTGACGGCCGCTCCTTTGCAGAGGTGAGACCCATCAGCTGTGAGGTGGGAATCCTGCCCCGTGCCCATGGATCCGCCCTGTTTACCAGGGGAGAAACCCAGGCCATGGTGATCGGTACCCTGGGCAGCGAAAGGGATGAACAGCATCTTGAAGGCCTTAAGGGTGATGTTTATCGCCGTTTCATGCTGCATTACAACTTTCCGCCTTTCTGTGTCGGCGAGGTGCGGTTTCTCCGCGGCCCCAGCCGCCGCGACATCGGCCACGGCAATCTGGCCCGGCGCGGCATCTCCGCGGTTCTCCCGGATGGAGAAGCGTTTCCCTATACCATGCGGGTGGTTTCCGAGGTGCTGGAATCAAACGGTTCCTCATCCATGGCTACTGTCTGCGGGGCAAGCATGGCGCTGATGGATGCCGGAGTACCCTTGAAGTCGCCGGTTTCAGGTGTTGCCATGGGGCTGATCAAGGAAGGTGACAAAGTGGTGGTTCTGACCGACATCCTGGGTGATGAAGATCACCTGGGGGATATGGATTTCAAGGTGGTCGGGACCAAAAAAGGGATTACCGCCCTGCAGATGGATATCAAGATTGAAGGGGTTGACCGCAGCATTATGTCCCAGGCCCTTGAGCAGGCCAGGGAAGGACGGTTTCATATTCTTGATAAAATGCGGGAAGCAATCGAAACTCCCCGTCAGGAAGTTTCCGAATATGCTCCCAAATATATTACCATCAAAATTCATCAGGACAAAATTCGTGAAATCATCGGCCCCGGCGGCAAGGTCATCCGTGAACTGAGCGCCGAGTATGATGCCAAGATTGATGTGGATGATGACGGGACCGTCAAGATTTTCTGCAGCAATGATGCCTCCGGCCGGGCTGTAAAGGCCCGCATAGAGGAAATTGCCGCAATACCGGAAGTCGGCAAGATCTATGAAGGCGAAGTAAAAACCATCAAGGATTTCGGCGCGTTTGTACAGATTCTACCCGGAACCGACGGCATGGTTCATATTTCCGAGTTGGCCAATCAGCGGGTCAATAAGGTGACCGATATTCTCAAAGAAGGCGACATCGTCAAGGTCAAGGTTATTGAGATCGATAACCGCGGCCGTATCCGCCTGAGCCGCAAGGCTGTTCTTGAAGAAAACGAGTAGCAGCCCTGCCTGTAATGTACATCCCAGCCGGTTTCCCGATCCAGGAAAACCGGCTTTTTTTATTTTTTTTTGCCTGACCCTCAGGGCCGGGTCAGAGTCGGCCGGCTTGCTAAGGCTCAGCCGTCGGTGAAGCCGTCAAAAAGTGTCTGAGTCGGGGCTTGCCTGATTTTTTTCGGCAGCTTCTTCGGTGCTCTGCAAGTTACAAAGGGAATTTTATTTCGCCTTTGAAGGGTCGGTAAATTCAGAAGGCTGTCAGGAGGTTTGACATGCAAAAGGTGGACGTTCTGTTTTCCTGGCTTGATCCGGAAGGATCGGGCGATCTGCAGCTCCCGCACTATGCGTCGGAACTTGCTGCCGGCATGGATGTCGCGGCTGCCGTACCTGAGCCGGTCTCCATCGATCCCGGGGAAATCAAACTCATCCCGACGGGATTTGCCGTGGCCCTGCCGCCGAATTATGAACTGCAGGTTCGTCCCCGATCCGGGCTGGCCGTCAAATATGGAATTTCAATAATCAATGCTCCGGGAACCATTGATGCCGATTATCGGGGTGAAATAAAGATCGGCCTGGTCAATCTCGGCAGGAACCGGTACAGCGTTGAGCGCGGCGCCCGCATTGCCCAGCTCATCCTGGCGCCGGTCTGCCGGGCAAAACTGCAGGTTGTCGCCAGCCTGGAACAGACTGTTCGCGGTACCGGCGGCTTCGGGCATACCGGCGTATAGCTCCCGGTTGGTTATTCTGCAGGTATTATATGAAGATTTGTGTTCTCGGCAGCGGCAGTAAAGGGAACTGCACCCTGGTGCAATCGGGCGGGACAACCCTGCTCATTGATGCCGGTTTTTCCGGAATTGAGATAAAACGCCGTCTTGCCTTGATCGGTTTGGGTCTGGAGTCTGTCACCGCTATCCTAGTCACCCATGAACACAATGACCATATCTGCGGAGTCGGCGTGCTTTCCAGGCGGGGCAGGCTGCCGGTCCATGCGAATCCGGCCACGCACCGGGCGGCAGAGAAAAAGACGGGCATGCTTTTTTCCCGGTGCGATTTCGACACCGGGGAAAAATTTTCCATCGGGAATCTGCAGATTCATCCCTTTGCCGTATCGCACGATACCGCGGATCCCGTCGGATATGTTCTATCGGACGGTACAAGCAATGTCGGTTACTGTACGGATACCGGCAAAGTAACGGCCCTGATGGAGCATCATCTCAAGTGCTGCGACATCCTTATCCTGGAAAGCAACCATGATCCGAAAATGCTGCGTGAAGGGCCGTATCCCCTGTACCTTCAGCAGCGGGTCAGGTCAAACCGCGGCCATCTCGCCAATGAGGATGCGGGCAGGCTGCTGCAAAAGATTGCCGGCGGCAGGCTGCGGTACGCGGTGCTGGCTCATCTGAGCGAAATCAATAATATGCCCTCACTTGCCGTGCAGGCGGCCGTGAATCATCTGGGAGAATTGGCGCCATGCATCGAAATTATTCCGGCTTCCCAGCAGAACCCCAGCCAGGTGATTCACATTTCCGGCAGATAGCAGGCTGCATTTTTCCGTTCAATCCGTTGCTGACAAGCACATTAACGCGTACACCTTCACTGCAGCCGGACTATTTTAGCGGCAAACGGTAAACCAGGCGGGATCAGGGTCTAGCCACGGGGGTGAAAGCGTTGATGCATAGCTTTGAGACGGGCGGTCTCGATTTTGGTGTAAATCTGGGTGGTGGCAATGTCCGAATGGCCGAGCATCATCTGGACCGCCCGCAGGTCAGCCCCGCCGGCCAGCAGATGCGTGGCAAAGGAATGGCGGAGCACGTGGGGGCTGATGCGCTGCCGGATGCCCGCATTTGCCGCAACACCATTGACAATCTGCCAGAAGCGGATCCGGGTCATGGCTGTACCCCGGTTGCTGAGGAAAAGAAAGGGACTGTTTTTTTTCTTGATCAATGCCGGCCTTGCCTGTTCAAGATAATCAGCAACACGGTGCCCGGCGATTTCTCCGAAGGGAACGATTCGTTCCTTGTTTCCCTTGCCCAGAATGCGGACATGGCAACTGGTCAGATTACAGCTGTTCACCGCCAGCCGGACAAGCTCGGATACGCGCATGCCGGTGGCATAGAGCAGATACAGCATGGCATAGTCCCGCAGAATGGATGGCGTTTTCCGGGGCGGCATCTCAAGCAGTCTGCCGACCTCCTGAATGTTCAAGGCCTTGGGCAGGCTCCGGCCGGTTTTGGGCGGATCTATGTCTGTCAGCGGGTTGACGGCAAGCTGTTTCTGCCGGCGCAGAAAATCAAAAAAGGATCTCAGGGCTGCGAGCCGGCGGGCATTGCTGCGGGAGCTGATTTTCTGCCGGTGGCAGGATCGGAAGTATTCACGTACATGTTCGGAATTCACGGAAGAGGGATGGCTGATATTGTTGTTGCCGAGGAAATCGAGGAAAAAGCGCAGATCAGAGCCATACGCGTTGACAGTATTAGGCGAAAGCCTTTTTTCGGCAATCAGGTAATGGAGGAAGAGATCGAGATAATGCGAGAGAAGTTGTCTGCCCAGGATAGCTGCCCGGTTAAAGTTGCCTGAATAAAAATATAAGGCCTGCGGTCGAAACCGGCAGGCCTTATGGTTACATCTTGCTTTTCAAGCGGTTAAACTTGCGAAGTTTTCGGAGGGCCTCGGCGCTTTTCCGGCGTTTCTTGATACTGGGTTTTTCATAGTACTCCCGCCGTTTCAGCTCACGCTTGATACCGTCGATCTGCAGCTTCTTCTTCAGCTGGCGGATCGCATATTCAAGGTCACCCTTCACTTCTACTTCGATCATAAACAATCACATCCTTTGTCGATCTTTTTTGACGGATCATCCGTCTGGTTAGTAAAATTCAAATTTATTAATTTATTTTAAAATAGCTTACATGTCAAGGAATAATGGGATCATTCGGGAGCGGCATCGGGAAAAATTTTGCCGGGATTGAGAATATTGTTGGGGTCGAAAAGATGCTTGATTTTCTGCATGACAACCAGAGCCGCAGGATCTATTTCCAGGGATATGAATTCTGATTTGGTTATCCCCACGCCATGTTCTCCGGAAAGACTGCCGCCGGCGGCAACCACAAACTCGAACAGCTTTTTCCTCGCTTTCCGGCCGTTTGCCGATTCACAGGCATCACTGTTGTCAATCATGATATTGACATGAATATTGCCGTCCCCGGCATGGCCGAAGGTGAGGATGGTCAAATCAAGCGCCTTTGCCGTCTGTTCGCAGAACCTGACAAGATCGGGAATTTTTGAGCGGGGAACCACAACATCCTCACTGATTTTGTCGGGCCTGAGGGAATAGGACGCAGGCGAGATGGAGCGCCGCGCCTCCCAGAGGCTGCTGCGCCTGCTCTCCTCATCAGTGTATTGGTAGGCGATGCCGCCGGCATCCAGATAATGGGCAAGCTTCTGCTGCTCCCGCAGCACTTCCGGTTTGGAGCCGTCAATTTCAATGAGGAGCAGTGCTTCCGTGGTATCGGGCAGGTCAGCGGTGATATGCTCTCTGACGATTGCAATGGCGGTTTTATCCATGTACTCGAGGGTACAGGGGGTAATGCCGGCGGAAAGGATTGCTGCGACCAGTTCCGTTGCCTGCGTGATTGAGGGAAAGGTCAGCAGAAAGGTCATCCTGCTTTCCGGCAGCGGCAGGAGCCTGAGAATCAGTTTGGAAAAAATGCCCAGCGTTCCCTCCGAACCTATGAAGAGGCGGGTCAGGTCGTAGCCGACCACCCCTTTTTCCGTCCGTACCCCTGTCCGCATTATTTCCCCGGTCGGGAGCACAACTTCCAGGCCGCTGACATAGTCCCGGGTGACGCCGTATTTAACCGCGCTGGGTCCGCCGGCGCATTCGGCGGCGTTGCCGCCGATGGTGCAGAATTTCAGACTGGCCGGATCGGGCGGGTACATCAGATTATGCTGCTTCAATGCAGCCTGCAGGTCACCTGTTATGACGCCGGGTTCAACAACTGCAATCATATTGTCCGGATCAATGTCAATAATCCGGTTCAGCCGACTGGTTGCCAGCACCAGTCCTCCCCTGACCGGCAGACTGCCGCCGGTCATGCCGCTGCCGGCCCCCCGGGGCACCACCGGAAAACCGTATCGATTGGCCAGTTTCAGGATAGAACTTATTTCACCGGCTGATTGCGGAAAGGCGACCGCCTCGGGCAGAAATTGCCGGGCCGTCCCGTCATAGCTGTAGCAGCTCAGTTCTTCGGGATCGGTAAAAAGGCGCTCCCTGCCGAGAATATTTTTGAGTTCGTTCAATGCATGCCTGTCCATGGGGGTGAGGATACTCGAAAAGATGGGCTTGAAACCAGATTTTTTCACAGAAAGGTGTGAAAAAAGTTGTCAGGCACCATATACTGTACGCAGTATATAACCAACCACACTGATATGGAGGAAGTATGAGCAGACTGCGTCTGGCCCTGATTGCAGGCGGTGTTTCAGGCGAAAGGGAAGTGTCCCTGAAAGGAGCAATGGAAGTCGAAAAAGCACTTGATCCGGAAAAATATGATGTAATCCGCTACGATCCGGCAACCGACCTGCCGCTGCTTGCCGCCGAGGCGGACCGGATCGATGTCGCCTTTATTCTGCTGCACGGCATTCACGGTGAGGACGGGACTATGCAGGGTTTTCTCGAACTCCTGAAGATTCCCTACCAGGGTGCCGGCGTGCTCGGCAGTGCGCTGGCCATGGATAAAAACCTGGCCAAAACATTATACCGGCTGCATGGGCTGCCGGTGGCGGCATGGGAAATGGCTGAACATCAGGACATCGATAATCCTCAGCATCTTCTCGGAAAGCTGCAGCTTCCTCTGGTGGTCAAGCCGGTGCGCCAGGGTTCAAGCATCGGTATGTCTATTGTCCGGGAGGCGGATAAACTTTACGCCGCCCTGCGGAAAGCCTTTGAACATGATGGTTCGGTCATGGTGGAGGAATTTATCCGCGGCCGGGAGATAACCGTCGGTGTTCTCGGCAATGACACGCTGCAACCGCTGCCCCTGGTGGAAATTATTCCCGGGGAACAATACGATTTTTTTGATTATGAAGCAAAGTACAAGCCCGGGGCGACCAGGGAGATCTGTCCGGCCGAGGTCAGTGACCCGGTCAGAAGAAAAGCCCAGGAGTACGGCCTGACGGCGCATCGCGCCCTGCAGCTCCGCGGCTACAGCAGGACCGATATGATCGTCAGCGGCGAAGATATCTATATCCTGGAAACCAACACCATTCCGGGAATGACTCCCACCAGTCTCCTTCCCCAGGCGGCCCGGGAATCCGGCCTGAGTTTTTCAGCCCTGCTGGACAGGCTGATTGAACTGGCCCTGGAATGATTCGATTGCAACTAATTCAATACCGCCCGCGTGCAGGCGCTGAATCTCCCGCCGTTCCTGCCGGATCAATGCAATGTGCCGCCTATTGCATGCTGGTGAACGAAAGCTCTCCCTCCGTGGCAAACGGTATGGTTTTTCTCCACAAATTTTTTTCACCTAAAAGGACGTGGCCGGAGAGTTGATAGCGGAGAGGTTCGCGGCGTCTTTGCGTGGTGCCGGAGTCTTGAGCAATTGCGATAACGGAGGACACCATGTCCAGCATGGAGGCATAGACGGTTACCGGCACAATTGCCGAACCATAGGCAGGGATAAGGTGATGATCACCGGTCACCCCTGCGGCAAATTCCTTGCCGTCGATTCGCAGGCGGCATTCCAGTCCGTTTACCTCCAGGGGTATATCATTCGGATTGAGGATCCGCAGCTCGATCTGAAAAGCTGACTCAAGGGTTTTTATTTCCATTATCCGTATATCGGCAAGGGTGATGCGAGGGTTCAATGCATACCTTCCGGTTCCGGCACAACCGGCAATAGATGCGAGGAGAAAGGCAAGAAGAAGTGAAATGGTGAAGTGCAGGCGTGCAGTGTGATTCATGTTATCACCCTTTCTGAAAAGTTTGGGAATCGCGTACTTTTTATGAATCGGAAAACCGGTTGGCAAAATAGGGCTGCAATACTTCCGGAAGAGCGACGGTGCCGTCTTCCTGCTGATAATTTTCCAGCACCGCCAGCAGGGTCCTGCCGACTGCCAGGCCGCTTCCATTCAAGGTATGGACCAGTCTGGTTTTTTTGCTTCCTGCAGGGCGGTATCTGATTCCCATGCGTCTTGCCTGAAAATCGAGGAAATTAGAACAGGAGGATATCTCCCGATAGGTGTTCTGTCCCGGAAGCCAGACCTCGATATCATAGGTTTTGGTTGCGGAAAACCCGAGATCGCCGGTGCAGAGGGTGACAACCCGGTAGGGAAGATTCAGCAGCTGCAGGACTTCCTCGGCATCTGCAAGCAGGTTTTCAAGCTCCTGGCCGGATGTTTCCGGGGTCGTGAATTTGACAAGTTCCACTTTTTCGAACTGGTGCTGCCGGATGAGCCCCCTGGTATCCTTGCCGTAGGAACCGGCTTCCGAACGGAAACAGGGCGTATATGCCGTATAGCGGAGCGGCAGCCGCTCCGCGGCAAGTGTTTCTTCACTGTGAATATTGGTTACCGGCACCTCTGCGGTCGGTATCAGCCACAGATCCCAGTTGTCGATTTTAAAAAGGTCTGCCGCGAATTTCGGCAGCTGGCCGGTTCCGGTCATGGTTTTTGAATTAACCATGAACGGGGGGAGGACTTCCCGGTAGCCGTGCTTCTGGGTGTGGAGGTCCAGAAAAAAATTGACCAGCGCCCTGGACAGGCGGGCCCCGAAGCCTTTCAGCAGGGCGAAACGTGCACCGGCAAGCTTGGCGGAGGTTTCGAAATCAAGGATGTCCAGTTGGTCTCCGATTTCCCAGTGTGGTTTCGGCGTAAAGGAAAATTCCGGTATTGTTCCCCATTTCCGGACCTCGACATTGCTGCTGTCGTCCGTCCCGTAGGGCACAGAGTCGTCGCACAGGTTGGGGATGGACATGACGATATCGTTCAACTGTTCCTGTACGGCGGTCAGTTCACTGTCCAACTCCTTGATGCGGGCAGAGACGTTGCGCATCTCGGCAATCAGAGGTTCGGCACTGCCGCCGTCGTCCTGCTTTTTCAACTCGGCAATATCCTTTGATACGGTATTGCGTTTGTTCTTCAGGCTTTCCGTCTCGCTGAGCAGGGTGAGACGGCGGGAATCTGTTTCGGCAAAAAGGTCGATAAGGGATGGATCGATGCCACGCAGACGAGTTTTTTCACGCACCAGTTCAATATTTTCACGGATAAAACGGAGTTCAAGCATAATTTTTCTGATGTACAGGTAATTAATTGATGTTAGCAGACTGTTTGATTTTCTAGCACGGCAACCGGAGGAAAGCAACTTCTAATCAATTGCTTTTCAACCGCCTCTCTGCTAATGTCACGCAAAGAAAAAGAGAGTCGCCACGTGGACCATAGCCTGATACATCTTCTTGGAACCGTATAAATACATAGCCGTTTTTCTGGCTGAATTCCGCCGGTCGGCCCGATATCTAGGGATATCGGTTATTGTCCTTACGCTCGCTCTTTTTTTCTGGTCCGGCAATCTGCTGCTTATGTTTCAGGAGCACCTGAACGAGAAACTCTATTTTTTTTCAGTTGCCGGACCCTTTCTGGCCCATGTTAAACTGGCTTTTTTCGGGGCATTATATATCCTCATGCCCTTTATCATGTATGTTGTCTGGAAAGGTATCGGTCTGCCTTTCGGCTTGAAAGGCAGGAAACTGTTCTGGTTTGTTTTTGCCACCTGTTTCTTCTTCTACCTGGGCACGACATTCTGTTACATGGTTACGCTGCCCTACGGGGTCAGCTTTCTTCTCGGATTTCAGTCGGAAGAGCTGAAGGCGGTTATTTCCGTGGGTCGTTTCGTTAATTTTGTGACGATTTTTATTCTCGCATTCGGCATTATCTTTGAGCTGCCGGTTTTCATGATTTTCTGTGCCGGGGCTGGTGTGCCCAGAAGGGTATTTGAGAAAAACAGGCAGTATGCCGCGCTGATAATAGCGATTCTCGCCGCCATGCTGACCCCGACTCCGGATGTTGTGAATATGGCGCTTATGGGAGTGCCGCTGTATCTGCTCTATGAATCGGGTATCCTGGTGATCCGGGTGTTTAAAATCGGTGAAAAAAAGAGCGGGGCACAGGTTCGGCACCCGGATAAAAGAAAAGAAAAATAAGGTGTTCGACAAACCCGATTATCAGGGCAGCCGAATCCTGTTTTTATTATTGTTAATGAAGAGAAAAGTGGCGGCCGGCATGTATCAGAATTCTATTACCTTGATGCCGTGCTGCTGCAGCAGCGCTGCGGTAACCCCTGGCCGGGGAGAGAGTCCGCAGGATGGGCTCTTTGCCTTGAGGAGGGCTGTGGCAATATTCTGCGCCAGGGCAACTGCCAGGCACTGCCTGGCGCCGTGCACAAACTGACAGGTCACATCCACCCCTGACCGGGTGACGACCCTGGCTCTGCCGGCCAGCACATCATTACCGTCTCCTCCCACGAGATCTGCGGCATTTCGAGGAGTGGGCAGACCGCCAAGCTGTTCCGGGCAGACCGGAATCCAGGTTGATTCCTTCACCAGTTCCAGACAGGCGGCGGATTTATTGCTTCCGGCATCGTAGCGGGTACAGAGCCCGACAAGACAGGCGCTGACCAGATACTTTTTCGGGCTTTCGGGTTGCTGCATTGAATTAAGGGAGAATTCCTGACGGGAGAGAGTGCAGATTGTGCAAAATCAACTGCCGTCTTAGGTTATTCTTTAACTGTAATGAAGAGTTAACCGTAAAAAACATTTACAAATACGGCAAATTTTTTCCGCTCCGAACATGATCCACAGAAAACAAAACGGTTTAACCCTTTCGGAATTGCGGCTGGTGAAGCGGGTGGTCCTCCTGCTGGGCATAGCCGGCATCCTGTGGTTCATCTTCGCCCCGGGCCGGGGTTACTTTCACTACCACCGGGTGCAGAAGCAGGTGGAAGCACTGGCCCGGGAAAACAGGTCCCTGGCGGAACAGAATGCCGAACTGAGAAAGGAAATCGAACGGCTGCAGAATGACGACGCCTATCTCGAAGAACTTGCCCGCAAAAAATACGGCATGCTCAGGGAGAATGAGACGATCTACGAGTACAGGCCTTCAGGGAAAAAGAACTAGCTTTTTTGAGAAACCCCACGGGTTTCGCGGCTCAGGCTCAGGAGAATCCCGATTTGGAGGAGCATCCTGAGAAGGCGCCCGCAGGAATGGAATTACCCTGCCCCACGCGGAAGCTCGCCGCTGAAACTGTTTTCCTGACGTTCAGGCCGCCGCACTTTTTACAGGTGATTATCTCTGCGGCTGATGAAACGGTAAGCACCTCAAAATGTTCCTTGCAATCCTTGCAGACGTATTCGAATATAGGCATGATAAATTCCTGAATTATGTAAATGTGATAAGCACTGTGATTCGATCGATTAATTATATGCATGAAGGTATGATTTGTCAGTAAAAAAAACAGGACAGAATATGGCATTACCCGGCGGCCGGCTTATTGCGGTTCTCCGCAGCCGGCTTAAATTTCATGCTGCGATGGGTATAGATCATTATCCGGCCAACAGCGATCTGCAGCGGTTTTTTGAACTGACGGACGGTAAAACCGGCGTTCCTGCCGGCAAACTCACTGCCGGAGAGGCCGTCCTGCCTCTTTGCGGGGATGGCGGCGATGGAGGGCAGGAAAAACTGGCATTGCTCCGGCAGGAAGCTGCCGGATGCCGCCTTTGTCACCTGTCCGGGGAAAAAGCAGGCACCGTGTGCGGGGCAGGCAGCCCGGCAGCCGCCTTCATGGTGGTTGGAGACTGGTCGCTGCAGAGAAAGGATGATTTTATCCCGGATGTTTGCTTCGGTCCGGACGAAGATGTCATGCTGTGGAATATGATGGCGGCAATCGATCTTAGGAAGGATGACATTTTTGTGACCAACTGCATGAAGTGCTGCCCGGGCGGTCAAGCAGCGCCGGACAGCCGGAGCGAAAAAAGCTGTTTTACTTTTCTGGAAAGGGAAATTGCCCTGGTCCGTCCCGCAATTATCTGTGCCATGGGAGATATCGCGGCCCGCATGCTCACCGGCAGTTCGGAGCCGCTGTCCCGGCTGCGGGGAAAATTCGTCAGGTACCGGTATCAGTCAAAACACGAATTATTCGTCATGCCGACCTATCATCCCAGATTTCTTCTCAGGCACTCGGAAATGAAGAAGGCTGCCTGGCTTGATCTGCAGGCGATCAGGAAGAAACTTGTCGCAATACGTTAAGAATTCCCTGGTAATATAGCCACATCTGGGCGAACAAATTATCATCATAAAGATGAGATCGGTTCTGCCATATAGTTTTTTCATACGTATATTTACGATCAACTCCAACTTCCCTTCCGTTCCAGTAAACTTGCGATTGCAGAAGTATTTCCCCTGCCCGTCCCCCGGCATATAAAAAGGCATGAACACCTTTTCTTACTTCCTTGGCGCATAATGCAAATTTACGACAATCCTTAACGTCCCATTATGCATTTCTGGTAGAGATAGCCGGCATCTCAGCTTTCTTTGGCGGGAAGCTGGCCGTCAGGACATTGAGGCGGCCTGAACCGTGGCTCAGACCGCCGGGTAGGTTCCCTTTCGCCTGCGCGAGCAGGACGAAGACCGCAAGAATAAAATCCATTCAAAAACAAACGGAAAAGTGAAGACCTAATTCCCTGCCGCGTTCGGATAGAAAAGCTGTTTGTTCATCAGCAGGAAACCGGCGATGGCGTTCTGCCCCTCTTTGCTGACAATCCAGTCGCCGAGCTTGCGGGCAAGTTCCTGCTGGGCCTTGGGGCAGTGTGCCGGATTCACTTCAATAACGGAGTACTGGTTCAGAAGCTTCTGATCCCCTTCTACCAGGATTTTGAGCGGCGGGTTGCCGCCGAGGTTGGTTTCATAGGTGATGTAGGTGCCGCGGTCGGTCAAGGTGTAGCCGTTCTGCTCCCCGGCAATATTGATGGTGGCGAGCATCCCCTGGCCTGCCTGCCTGTACCAGCTCTCTTTGTCGGGGACAGCGTTTGCGCACTCATTCCATAGGGCCAGTTCCATCTTGTGGGTGCCCGAATTGTCGCCGCGGCTGACAAAAAAAGCATTTTTTTCAACAATCGCCTTGATTGCGCCGCAGGTATCCTGTCCCTTGATGCCGGCGGGATCGGCTTCCGGGCCGATGAGGACAAAATCGTTGTACATGAATTCCCGGCGGTTGAGGCCGAAACCGGCCTCGACAAAGGCCTTTTCCGCCGCAGGGGCATGGACCATGAGGACATCGGCATCGCAGTTCTCGCCCAGCTTGAGGGCCTGGCCGGTCCCGGTTGCCACCCATTTCAATTCAATGCCGGTCGCCTGCTTGACCATGGGAGCGAGATATTCAAGCAGGCCGGTATTGTCGGTGCTGGTGGTGGTGGCCATCATCAGCGGTTTCTGTTCCGCCTGGACCGCTGCTGCCAAAAAAAACGTGGCAAACAAGAGAGAGAGGATAGTCGAGAGTGGTTTTCGGTGCTGGTGTTTCATGATGCTGTCTCCCAAGATGTTGAATTTCCATTCAGTGCCGGACGATAATGTGAATACATCTGAAGGAGTTATAGTCGAATTTTCTTTATATGTCAATGTTGACATATATCAAATTTGACATGTAAAATTAAAATATGAAAAATCCTGAAGGAATTTTTTCACCAAAAGGAGACGCACCATGAATCAGGAGAAATCAAAGCTGTCATCGCTTCAACGACAAGCACTCAGAATTCGGGCTAATTTGATATTTTGATCCCGGCAGACGAGAAAGCCACCCTGTATAGCCTTCTGTTGAGGCCATTGTTGTAGGGGATCGGAAAGGCATTGCGTATTGCAAAGAAGGGGCAGGCAGATATGCTTTTTGCCCATGAGCCCTTCAGGGAAGAGAGATTTCTGGCCGGAGGACAGGGGGTGAACCGAAGGTTGGCCCTGCATTACTCCCTTTCCCGCATGGCCAGCAGCCCTCTTTTGCCGAGCTCCCTGAAAAAGGCGGTGACGGAAATCTCGGCTTCCCTGCGGTTGAGTTGATGTTCGGCCTGAAATTCATCAATGATCTGCCGGACGCTTTTCCTGCCGTCAATCCTGCGCCAGACGGAAGCACCCAGCAAATCGAGCACCAGTTTTCGATTAATTATCGTCTCGCGGCTGCCGGTAATCTTTTTTACCACTCCGTGAAACCAGGGTCTGACCTGCACCTTATAGGTGAGGCGAAGTTCCCCGGTTCCGTCAGCCTGCTCGGCAACCTGGGGATGTTTCACCGGGATGCATTCCAGGGCATGGAACCGGGAACTGTCCGGACTCCGCTGGTATGCTGTTCCCTTTTTTTTTCGGTTTTCTTTTTTTTCCGGCATCTAGACTGCTTCGCCGACAGTGAAGTTTTCCGTAATATGCTGCAGCAGTTGCCTGTCAATATAGCTGCTGCCTTCGCCCTTGACCGCGAGAATGGCATTTTTTTCCTCTATAATCCTGAGCTGTAGCCAGATCCACCCTGATTTCCGGCCTAACAGGGCGGCAAGGCGATCAAAGCCCGAGGCGGTAAACTCCCATGTGGCAATTCTGTTGTTCTGATTATCGATACAAACCGCATCCCCTGCCAGGAGAGCGCCGAATTCCTGCAGACTTTGATCGTTCAGGAGTGCCGCCGCAGGCTTGAAGCGGTACAATCTGATATTCTTCTGCTCCAGCGTAAAAGAAAGGGTATACCGGCCGGCCAGGAATTCATGGGATTGCAGTTCGGCCTTGGCCGGAAGCCGCGCCCTGATATCATACATGGACCAGAGTCGTTCCGGGCCGTTATGATGATCCCTGAAGCTTTGCAAAATATGATGCAGAATATTCCTGTCCCCGGCATCTGTCGTGTAGTGCTGGAGCAGGGTTGCCCGCCTGCAGCGGGGGCAGAAAAGAAGGATGCCCAGGCAGGTTGCGGCGCCATGCTGATACTGAAAACCGGTTGCCGAAAAATCCTGAGCCGTTTCCGGCATTTCCTCCCGCATGTTCCAGGGCCTGAGAACGGAATGAGAGGGCTGAAGGGAATGCTGCAGACGGTCCAGGATCCGGTGAGCGGAAAAACGGCCGCGGACCTGCTCCCATTTTATGGCGAAAGCCGGCTCTCCCTCCTGTTCAAAAAAAAGATAGGATTTATGAACAACAGTGGGCTGCCAGTTCCGGGGCAGCTGCAGCATTACCCCGTCCCATGCTGTTTCCTGCCATAATTCCTGGAAAATCGGCATGGGGTCAGCGGGGGATCATGTTTTCCCAGTTTTCGATCTGCATGCTGACCGGACAATCCATTTGTTGCATATCGCAAAGCTTTTTGAAGCACATCCGTTCCGCCTCTATTCGATCCGGCATGGTGAGTTTGACCATATTGCCAATATTCTCGTCGATGTTTTTCAGATTATGCTGCAGGCTCACGGTAATATAATTGTTCTTCTCATCGGTGAAGCGCCATTTCCACTCCAGGACGATGCCGAAGGGATCGCCGGTGAATTCATCCGGTTTGCCGAATTTTGCCCTGTAGCGCCGGAGGAGCTCGTCGTAAAATTTCCGGCTTAAATCCTTATATTTCATTTTGATCCGGACTATTTCGCCGGGCCTTTCACAAACGCCGTAGGAAATCTCACCTTTCCGGAATCCTCCGATATTTTCAATGACTACTTCCTTGAGGTAATTGTGTGAGGTGATGAAGTCATACTCGTCGATGGACGCTCCCAGCCGGAATCCGTTTATCTCATAGGGCACATTGTTGTCGGCAGCAGAACTGCCGGCAGCCGGCAGCAGTAAAATGGCGAGCAGCAGAAGTACTCGGGGCGGTATCATTGATGTTTCTCCTTACATTTCCTTATTTATCCGCAATACACTCTTTCCAGGCTTCTTCCTTGAGATGGTCCAGGAGATAGTGCGTCTGGTCGATAAAGCGCTTAATACGCAGCCTGACAATGGAAGAAACCGTTTTCGGCAGCAGTTCCGGATATTTTTCCATAACCTTGTGGAAAGCTTCCCTGGTGATAGTCAGCAGCGAAGTCCTGGAAATGGTGCTGGCCGTATAAAACCATTCGAATTCCGCCAGGAGCGCCAGTTCACCGAAATAATTAAGACCATCGGCGGAAAGCGTCTGGACGTAAAAATTACGGCCGTGATGATCCTGACATATTGAGACTTGGCCGGACAAGATGATAAACATCCTGTCGGACGGTTCTCCCTGCAGGACAATCGGTTCGCCGGCCTCATATTGTTCTATATTGGAAAGATAGGCATAAAGCCTGATTGTTTCAAGCGGGGTTTCCCGAAAAAAAGGCAGCTGCTGCAGAAAGGTCAGCTTCTTTTCGAGCGTGCTGCTCCCCTCATTTTCAATGTTTGTTGACGAGTTCATAAAATGCTCCTTTGCGGGCCATAAGTTCTTCATACGTGCCCTGTTCAATGATTGTCCCTGCTTTGAGGACAATGATCCTGTCGTATGCAGGTGTCATATCCAGCCGGTGGATCACTGCAATAATTGTTTTATGGCCCTTGTATCTCGTTTCAATGAGGTTCTGGATCATGGCCTGCGATTGATTGTCAAGGCCGGCTGTCGCCTCATCCATAATGAGGATCGGGGTATCCTTCAGCAGGGCTCTGGCAATGGCAATTTTCTGTTTCTGGCCGCCGGAAAGCCGGTCCCCTTTCGAACCCACTTCAAAATCCAGTCCGATATCAAGCACCTCGTCAAGAAGACCTTCGCGGCTGAAGGTATCCATGGCAATCTCATAAAGACGGTCGACATCCGCAGACTCCTTGATGGTCCCGCCAAAGAGAATATTATCTTTCAGGCTGTGCCTGTACAGGTATTCCGTGGGACAGAAGGCAACGAAATCCTTCTGTTCCACAAAAAGATGCAGGGGGACAAGTAATCCCTTTTCTTTCAGTTGCCTGGCGGATTCAAAACAGGCATCAATATCGACTCCCATAATCTGCTGCAGAAAATGATGACGGGCCTTGACGATTCTGTCGGCAAGGTCTTTCGGCATGTCGATGATGGTGTGTTTGCCGGGAATATAACTGAGGGCAAGAAGAAGCAGATCCTTCTCATGCTTCAGCATGGTTTTCCGGGCGTCATCATCTTGGAGCATTTTGGTAAACATGGTCAGCTGATCCGCCTCCATGGGGCTGCCCTGGAAAAAGAATTCATCCTCACCGATGTCTTTGAGGAGATTGACCGTCCTGCGGGCGATGGCAAGGCCCAGGTCATAAAGGGGCTGATCTAGTTTTTCCTTCCTGATGAAATTCATGAACACCTTGTTCCGGGCAAGCTTTTCAGTGTCATATTCCCCGGTCAGGCTGTCGCCGAAGACGATATTGTCGCGCAGAGAACAATATTCAAGAAAATGGTGGGGATCATAAAATTCAACAACATTGGCAAACTGCTCACCCAGTTCGCCCTGGATGATGAGCCGCATACGGAGAAATTTTTCCTTGAGCTGCATGACCCTGTCTTTGGGGATGATCATGTTGAAGCCGAAGCGGAGAATATCCTCTTCCATGCCGACATCGCGGATGGTCTGCAGGAGAAGGTCCCGATCGGGCAGTTCATCCTCGTTTTTGGTGGCAGCCTTTACAGCATAGAGCAGATTGTCCCTGATCGTGCCGGTAAAAATAAAGGGATGCTGAGCGATCATCGTTATATTCTTGCTGATATCCGCCTTGCTCAGGGTATTGATTTCTTTGCCGTCCAGGAGAATTGAACCGTGATTGGCCTGATAAAGCTGGGCAATGAGAAGAGCCATGGTAGACTTGCCTGAACCTGAAAAACCAACCAGGGCAATCTGCTCCTTGGGTTTGATTTTGGCACTGATATTGTCCAGGAGTTTTACCCCGCTCACCGAAAAACCCGCCGATTTAAGTTCGATGCCGCCCTGCATCCGATACGTTTCCCGTCCTTCCGGGAGCAGCGGATGCTCGGGTTCCAGATTAAATATTTTCATTATCTGCTTGTACCGGACCGCAGCATCCTGATAATCCTGGTAATATACAAGCATTTCATGCCAGGGATCGTAGATCTTTTCATAAGCTGAAAGAAAGGCAACCAGGGCGCCCAAGGTAAATTGCCCGTTAATTGCCAGATATCCGCCGACCAGAAAAAGGATGAAGGGGCCGAAGGATTGAAACATGTTGTTGGCGAACTTCATGCCGTATTTAACGATGAAGAGTTTTTTCAGGATCCTGTAGAGGGCAGCGGCATAGGAGGACATCCTTTTTTCTTCGAGATCGTAGCTTGAATTGGAGTGTACTTCATGAATGCCGGAGACTGCCTCGTTGACAAGGTTTCCCATGGCGCGGGTATTTCTGATCCGTTTTTTATTGAACCTGTTGTACCGGCGCTGCAGCAGGGGAATGATAATCAGCTCAAAAGGATAGACAGACAGGCTGAGCAGGGTGAGCAGCGGGCTCAGGCTGAACATGAAGCCGACAAAAACCAGGAATGTCAGCACACTGGTGATGGGAATGGCCAGCGCGCCGCCGAGAAAAAAGCCGATGGCATTCAATTCGGCCGTCATGGCTGAAATGACGGTCCCCGGCTGCATTTTGCGGTAGAACTGCAGCGGCAGCTGCAGGATATGGTGATACAGTTCATTGCGCATATCCACCAGTATTTTCTGGCCGAGAACAGTCTGCAGGGTGTTGATGAGGTATTTCAGGAGGCCAGCCAGAGTGACCGCCCCGATGTAGAAACCGCAGTAAAGGAAAAGGAGCTGTTCGTTCCTGAGATGGATCGCTTCATTGATAATTCTTTTCTGCATCTCCAGGGGGAAGACCCGGAAAAAGAGGCTGGCCAGGATAACGATCAGCACCAGGAACTGCAGGGGACGGTACCGCCTGAGAATCCAGTAAAATAAAGGGCGCTGTGTTATGCGCACGTTTCCCTCCTGCGCTGCGAAAAATCCGGTTTATGCAATGTGTGTGTCTTTCGTCCGGTTAATGCAGCCATCTTATTTGTGCCGGGGCCTCTGCATGAATGTTGTCCGGCAAAGCCTGCGGGTGCGGTTTCCTGTTTTCGACAAAAAAATCTATCCTTTTAAGGAGTATATGGTCCTATCTGATTGAAATCAAGGGATTTATCAATCCTTGGCAGTGAAGCCGTCAATAAGCCAGATAGGAAAGTGACTTCAGGATCAGGGCAAAACCCATGGCAAACATGCCTGTCAACCCCATGCCGCAGGAAAAACCGGCAAGCAGTACCGGGGCGTACTGCCGCCACATGGAACCGTAACGTTTATGAAAATAGTATCGCCCGAGTATTGCGCCGACCACTTCCAGGACAACGCCATGGGGTGTGGACTGGCCGAGTCCCCGCACCACCCCGTAAATAAGCAGGACCGGCAGACCGAACAGACTGAGAATCATGTATAAGACGATGCCGAGACCCAGTCCGGAAAAGACATAATTCGCATTCAGGGCCTGGAAGAACAGGGAATTGCCTTCAAGGGTGGAGGTCTGCATCAGCAGGGTATTGAGGGCCTGCAGATGCCACAGCTCCTGGGCATAAGGATAGGAGCTGGAAGGAATGGGAGCCAGGCGCCAGATAAATTGTGAAAAAAGAAGGCTGGCAACCATGATCACCGGGAAAACGATGAGTTCAGCCTTGATTATGCCCCGGAATGATGTTCCGGTCAGTTCCACTTCCCGGAAGCTTACGGTTGCCTCCCCATAGTTGTGAATGGGAATGGGAGCGTACCAGATTTCTATGCCCTGGTAGCCGAAATATTTTGCTCCGGCAATGAAGCTTGCCTCCCGCACCAGGGGGAGGCTGACAAACTGACCGGCAATGCCCTCCATGCGGGCGGTAATATAGGAAAGGACCGGAGTATAGATAAAGCCGTAGCCAAGGAAGAATATCCAGGGAAAGTTGGGCACCAGCCAGACGGAGAGCGCCACATAGGAAAGGGTGGAAAAGAAATAAATCCCTATGGACAACCAGAAATTGATATCGCCTCTGCCCGCCGGAGGGGAGAACAGATCCCTGAAGCTGCCGCGGCCGGAATTTTTTTGTCGAAATGATCTGACCACCGTCCAGACGCCGATCACCCCGATCGCCAGGCCCAGTCCGATGCCGAAACTCATATAAAAATCAAAATTGTTGGCAAAAACCGTATCCACCGTTCCCATACCCTGATGCCAGCGGTGCAGGATACCCTGCTGCCAGAGGATGGGGTTGAGAACCACAGTGATGATGAGGCCGACCAGGCCGCCGATTACAGCCCAGAACGGCAGCACCATGCCGATAAAGACCAGGCCGAGATCAAGCTGCAGCCCGGTGGCAACGGCGGGCAGCACTTCCTCGGTATGGCGCGTCATCTCTATCCAGGGGATTGGAATGAGCCGGATCTGTTCCGTAAAGATCAGCCCGGAAACAATAGGCAGCAGGACATAGACGGCTCCGAATGCAAGGCCGATGACTCCTCCGATGGAAAATACCCGCCATTTCCAGCCCTTGTCTTTTTCGTCCGTGGATTCTGCCAGGGCCATGGTGCCCAGGGCGCCGACCGGGGCCATGGGAAACGGGAGCCGTTCAACATCGGAAGTAATGCGGTACAGAGCATAGCCCAGGCCGAATCTGTCTATCCTCTGGATGATTTGAAAACCCACTAGAAGCAGGATCGGAATCAGCCAGTCCCGGTGCAGAAAAGTGCGCTCCACCATGGATGCGGAATCGGGTCCGGGAGCGACCCAGGAAGGGATGAATTCCGTCACCCCGAGCATCTTGGCCGCATCCGACTGGACCAGATACTGGCTCCACAGAAGTCCCTGGAAGGGTGAAGCGAGGGCGGCACCGGCCATGTAGTAGAGAATGAATATTTCCTGCTGCTTGAGGCTGGTATGGGCGCGCCGGGCGATTTCGGCAAAGAGGATGATCGTCACCCAGCGGGCCGCCGGACCTATTCCGGCACCGATGACCAGCTGCAGATACATGGAGCCCGGCATCATCAGGAAGCCGATAAAAATGGCTCCGATAACCGTTTTCCAGTCGAATCCTTCCTCGAAATGTTCCGGTGTCTTGAGGAGGTCCCGGTATTCTTTCAGTTCCTTGTCGTCGTACATTGCAGCTTTCTGCGTCCGGATACGAGATAAACCTTTAAACTTTTAATTAACTCTAAACTTTAATTTCAAACGTTTACAAAACTCTCAACGTAAATTCTTAACTCGGCAGCACCTGGTAACTGCCGTACGTGAACAGTCCGATCAGGGCCCAGGTCCCTCCCATAAAGAGATCCCCGATGATCAGTCCGACGAAAAAGAGGCGCAATTTCTTAAAGAGGACCACGCCGCCGTAGCGCATGCAGACGGTATTACAGAGCCAGCCGATAAAAAAACTGAACCACAGGATCTGCATTGCCGAACTGTAGGCGGCAAGGTAACCTATCGGATGGATCGGCCACCAGGAAAATCGGTGGTAGCAGGTAACCAGCACCAGCATGACCAGGGCGCCGACCCCTGAAAATATCTTCACCCAGTGCCCTGCCTCTACCCCTGTTTCATTCAGCCTGACGATATTCTCATACACGTTCAGGGAGGTGCCGGTAGCCCATTCAAGCTGCAGTTCACGAATCCCGTATTTGTAACAGAGTGCCAGCATGGCGAGAAAAGAAACAGTTACCGACACCAGCAGGGTCGCTCCCAGCCCGAAGAGAAGAAGACGGCGGGAGCGCATGGCGTGGTGAACCTGACTGGCGTGAAGCAGCGAAGGCATGAGCGATTCCCGGAGATCGACAAAGAGCACTTTCTGGGACACGGCGGCAATCAGCAGTCCGACCTGGGAAAAGAAACCGGGACCAAAGAGAATGATAAGCCCGTCAAGGGGAGCCGCGGTGAGAGTAAAATACGCGATGCCCCCCTGGCAGATAATTCGCGAAGCGACCAGGGTGATCATGAAAAAAACAGCGACCACCATCAGGGCGGTCTGCACCCGCATGCCGAAAAAAACCGCCCATAAAACGATTGCCGCCATTCCTGCCACAGCTATCCAGAAGGAGAGGCGGATGCTGAACCATTCGGTATGAACTCCTGCAGGATCGGGGCCGAGCCGCAGGGATTGCATTAATACATCCTTGAGATGGGAACGGGCAAGCCAGAGCAGGAAGAAAAAAAAGACCCCGTAGGCCCCGATCATCTGGGTTTCCTCGGGCCGGGACAGGGTGGGGCCGAAAGTAACCCCCAGCGAAGCGGCGGGAATGTTGTAGCCGAGAACCCCCAGCAGCCCGAAGAGGACGCCGCCAAGAAGGAAAAAGAACCAGAAGGAGAGGGAAATCTGCCGGGCCGCCAGAAAGGCGAAGCCGATAAAGAGCGGGTAAATGTATATTTTCAGTTTGATAAATCCGGAAAGTATACCGTACTGGGGAAAATAGGGACCAGCCAGAATCAGGTTGGGCACCTGGGGTACGGAGGGGTAATAGAAATTGAGTCCGTTGAGGGTATGCATCATGAGCGGGATGGAGAGGCCCCAGAGAAGATACGGGTTCATGAGCAGCCGGCCAAGGGTTTTTTCCTCATAATTTTCCTCCAGGATCCTGGGCACGGTCAGCAGGGGAAAATTGATCCGTTCATTATGGATCCACTGGCGGCTGAACAGATTGATGAGGGTAATCATAACGGTGTAGCAGAGGAGGATAAAAACTCCCCAAGACAGCAGGGGAATGGCCCAGGAATGCCAGGGAATATGAACCAGCAGCTCAAACCAGTTCATCTGCCGGCCGGCCGCCAGGCCGTTATATAGACCTTCCACCGCTCCTTCCCCGGGATACAGCCATCCCGGAAGCAGGGGCTGCAGAATTTCGCGCCAGTTGTTTTCTACGGTTGCGAACTGAAAGGGAGCGGTCAGGTTGATAAAGAATGTGCGGGTCAGTCCGGTGTAGGCAATACCGGAGCCGATAACCATCTGAATCCAGATAACAAGCAGTTCACCGCCGGTTATTATTCCGGACCTGGGGAGTATTTTGCCAAACAGACCCGCGGCCAGGGTCGTTAAAAAAAAGATATAAAAGGGGGCCAGGGGAAAATGTCCGCCTCCCAGGGGCGTGGCCTGATGATAAATATTATTGACCGGTGTCAGTGCACAGATGACCCCGGCCATCAGGATGCCGGCAACGACAGCTCTCACCCTGACGGGCTGGTATGCTTCAGCTGGCCTCATGCTCTCCTGTTCCTTGCAGGATCTTCGGTTCGGGCAACAGTTCGGCGTAGATCCTCTGGCCTTCCGCATCAAGCGAACGCCAGACCAGCAGCTGCTTGCGCAGGGCATTGAGAAATGACTTGTTGACCCGCTGCCAGAGGCCGACTTCACCTGCCATCCGCTGCATGACAATGCGGATTTCAAGGAATTCGGGGCCTTCCTGGGCCGGGCAGAAATGGATGTCCACCCACTGCATAATGCCGAAATCAAAGGGGGCCAGCCAGATCTTGGACCGCAGGTGGACACATTGCGTTGCCATGGGGAGGCGCAGGCCTCCGGCCGGGTCGTCTATTTTGAACACCTCCACCGGGCCGGTGGAGAAAATGCCGTGGGATATATCCTGATGTCCTTTAAAGTAGCTGTAAAGAAACCCGGTGATCGACAGATTTTCATGATAGCGCATGAGAAAGGGCAGGGTGATCTCCATGCTGTCTTTTTTTATTTCCGGCATGACCCACGAGCGGTTGACATCGGGAATGGCAATATTAGATGCAACTCTGGAAGGATAGATAACAGAGAGCAGGACGACAGCCATGACCAGAAGCATTGCGGCGATCCCGGCCGTAGAAGAGTAGTTGACTGTAATGCCGCTCCATAGCCTGGTTTCGGCCAGCAGGCCGGCGCTTGTCTGGGCCAGGACGTAGCCGAGGACCACGGAGAGTATTGCAAAAGCTATGGCCTCGGCGATAAAAAGAAAGCTGACATGGGTGGGCGCCAGGCCGATGGAGGTGTATACCGCTATCTCCCGTTTACGCTCATACACCGAACTGATCATCGTGTTCAGCACGATAAGGATGGAGATCATAAGCGGGATGATGATATTGGGCATGCCGGCATAACTCATGGTTTCACTGGCATTGTAGAGAAAAACTCCTTCCGGTTCACCGCTGAACAGGGTCAGGTTGAAACGGTCGGTGAGTGCTTCAACTTCAGAAATCGATATTACGCCGTCATTGCGCGGCGTAACGGCAACTCCTTTCAATTTGCCGTTCATCTCCAGGAGGGTTGACGCAGGAACCAGCAGAACCTGTTCAGGGGACAAATGGCGGTATCGGCCCTGGAAACTCCTGACATCCTCCCCGGATTCCAGGGCTTCCTGTTCGACTTCGCTGATCTCCATCATGGATTCACTGGGAAAGATGGCAGGAGTGATAATCTCACCGTCGAGATCAGGATTCTCCTGGAGCAGTTTCTCCGAAAAAACGCCGATTATCTGCAGCTGAATGCCCCAGAGATCCAGATAATTCCGTTCCGGAGTGGCCGGATCAATATTCAGCCGGGCGGCCAACTGGGAGGGAATGATGACCGCCCGTTTTTCTCCCGGATTGAACCAGCGTCCCTCCAGCAGAATGCGATCGAGTCCGCTGACCGCGGGTTCACTCGCACCAAGGCCGCTTATTGCCTGCATGATGTGGGCCTGGCCCTGAAAACCCGCTTCAATGCGCATGGCCCGCAGCGGCGGATCCGCCTGCAGCCAAACCCTTGGGGCAATTTCGGCAGTCCCGTGGAAAAGGCTGTTAAAAACGGTCAGGGACTCCACCGGCAGGTCGCTCCAGCCGATATTTTTCAGGAGCAGGCCGTGATAGGGAGCGGTATTGTTGAAAAGCAGCCGGTTCTGACGGGTCATTGATTTGACGGTGGTAAAGCTCATAATCGTAAAAGTCAGGATGATCAGGGTCAGACAGGTCAGGAAAGTACGGAGTCTTCGCCGCCTGAGATTTGATACACCCAGAAAGAAAGCGGCGACAAAGGCCTTCCATTTGCTGATCTCTACCGGCCTTTTATGGGAGGTGCGTCTTTGCAGCAGGATCATCTCTTCCTCGAAGCGCATGGTGATGATCATGGTCACCAGAAAGGACAACCCGATGATAAAAAAAGCAAGAATCACCACGGTCGGACTATAGGCAAGGCCAAAAGCCGGGTGCACCTGGGAGATTATCAGGATCAGCAGGAGGAGGATGCCGGTGAAGCCGGCGATGCGTTTATAGATGGTGACAAAGCCGAACAGCACCCGTTCCAGACAGAATGCAAACGGTACAAACAGGGCGATATAGAAAAGGACGCCGAAAAGAACGTCTTTCTGGGTACTTTCAACATGATCATAAACACGGCTGGCCAGGGCCCAGGATCGGCTCGATTGTTCTGAAAAAACATCATAACGGAAATCACCCAGCGCCTCCTCCGCATTTGCCAATGCCTGCTCTCCTTCCGCCAGCAGAGATTTAATCCGGTTGTTGTGGATGCCGTGTTTCTCCAGGTTGCTGATCCGCGGCCGCAAAAGCGTCCACATGTCGCCGGCCGCCCTGTAAACGGTGTTATGCAGGGCCGGGTATTGGGCAATATCGTACCCCCTGCCCTGGGGGTTTTCGTTGTCGCCATTGGTCAGGATCAGCTTCTTTTTCAGGATAGTATCGGAAAGAGTCAGCTTGAGGCTGGATTCCGGCTGCAGGTAAATCGAGGCAATGGTCGATTTTCGTGTATCTATACGGCTGTACCAGAACCTGATCGGCGGCGCTTCCCGGCGGCCGTCGATAAGCTGAAGTTTGGTCATGTATTTGAAACTGCGTGGTTCGAGCAAGTTGAATATGGTAGTCTGCAGGCAGGGGAACATGATCAAATCGGTTTTCATGGCATTGCGGTCCATTTTCACCCGGTACGAATTCTTGCCTGTCAGATTTTTGTCAATTGCCCAGATTACGGTACCGTCCTCATTGAAGCGGTATCCTTCGAGGATGACCTTGTCCTGGATATGCTTTTTATCCGCCACCCCCTTGAGCAGAAATTTTCCCTGCCGGTCTGTTTTAAGGTAATATTTTCGCAGGCCCTGGAAGGCGAGGAGCATGGTATTCGGCGCCGGCTGTTCGGCGAACAGTTCGCCGTGCAGCATGAGCCTGGTATTTCCTTCAACGGTTGAAAAGCCTTTGCGAATGTACCCGAGTTCAAGGCTCTCCGCCCTGTCAATTCCGGCAACAAGATGCAGGGCCAGCTGCCATTGTCCGGCGGCATAATCCCAGTTGATCCGCTCCGGGGTATCAAAGGGGGTGGACCAGTACTGGCGGATGTCGCCGATGGTCGCCAGGGTTAATCCGGGCAGGGCCGCAAGGCTGCTTACTTCTCCGCCTAAAGCGGGCCGATCCGGGAGCATATCCTCCCAGGGACGCAGCCGGTTGGGCCGCAGGGTTGAAACAAATTCCGGCCCGCTGACCTCCTGGGCGGCTTCCTGCAGGGCGGCTTCAATATCCCGGAAGGCCGCGGTCCGGTTTATTTGCGGCCGTAAAGGATGGTACAGAAAGCCCTGGTGGAAGGCGCCCAGGCCATAACCGTGACTCGACAGGTGCAGAGAAATCACCGCTCTGGGTTCAAATTCAATAAACAGGGAGCGGAAGCGTTTTATCTCGGTGAGCATTTGTCGCTGGTCCTCCACTTCCCCGAGGACAGCCCGATGTTCATGAATTGAATTTTCAACAAGGGAATGCAGGAGTTCCTGCTGTTCCGGGCTGATATCGCTCAACGTGGACGACCAGCCCAGCTGTCTCAGTTGAAAGCGTTGGCGCGCCAGCAACTGCACCTGGCCTGCGACATCCTTTTTTTCTGCCTCCATGCGCAGGCGCATCAGGTCCGTGGAAATGGAGTCGACCTGAAGTTTGAGGGCCTGGTTGATGGCCCTGTGCAGGAGAGGGGTCTGGCTGTCATCAAAAAGGCCCTGTTGATAATTTTCCAGCAATTCAAGAAAGTGTGTGCGCTCCTGCCGGTCGGCCTTGTACACTTTATCTATATCCCGGAGATCCTTGGACCGGGCATTGGCAGTCCAGATAGTTTCCCGCATGCCGGCCAGATTCTGGGCGTGGCCGCTGCTGGCAACCAGGAGGAACGGACGGCTGGGGGGTTGACGGGAAAGATATTCAGCCAGCTCGAGCAGTCCGGCAATGGAAAGTGCTTCGTCTGCTCCGGGCGAGCGGCCGGCAACAAGTATGCTCGAGTCATAAAAAGCCTCGACGATAATGAGCTCGTTCTGCAGTTCATCATTGGTGCCGGGATAAAGGGCATATATGTTCCTGGCCTGGACATCCTTCCAGCGCACCGTGGTTTTGAGGCGGACGGTGATGCCGTCAACTGATTCCGGAGCAGCCGCCTCGCTCCCGGTCAAGCGGGACAGGATCTGTTCATCAATCCAGAAGCAGGGAAACTGCAGCGGTGAAAGTTCCTCTTTTTCCAGAAACCTCATTTTCGGGGCAGTGCCGCGGTTGATGTAGATGAGAGCGGAAGCTCCGAGGGAGGAGGCATTGAGCCAGTTTCGTCCGGACTCAAATTCCATGAGGACGATGGAGCCCTTTATCTCGCGGCCGTTGAAGTCGGCAAGTTCACCCCGGCCGGCATACACCAGTTTGCCGCGGAGACCTTCCGGCGGAAGGCTTTCGGGGGTAATGGAATTATAATAAATGGGCGCCAGGGGAATTTCCAGGTCATTGACAATAAGTCTGCTGTCCTCATGTTCGCGGACCGGTACGGTGAAGCGGAAACTGTCGAGCTGCTCCGGACCGGTGGCGGCAAGCCGCTCCCTGATATAGGCGGCAGCATTTTCAGATCCTTCGCTGCCGGTACTCCGGTCGTCGAATTCGGTGAGTCGTTCAACCGCGGTCTTCAGGGCCGCAAGGGTGTCCGGATCCCCCGGGCCCGGAGATCCTGCGTTTTGGGCTGCTGCATTGAAAGGGGCGGTATGCAGAAGCAGCAGCCAGAGCAGCGGAGCCACCCTCATTATGCGGCGCCGGCGGTTCATTCGATAGTCCCGACCGAAATGCGCAATTCGTCCCGCTGCTCGATTTTGTCGATCCGCCCATCCCGGATCCAGATGACCTCGTCGGAGACATTCAGCATCTTGAAGTCATGGGTGGCGGAGATAACCGTGACCTTGAGCTCTTCGCTCATCTGCTTGAGCAGGGTGATTATTTCTTCTCCTGTTGTCAGGTCGAGATTGCCGGTGGGTTCGTCGGCAAGGATGATGGCCGGCGAGTTGGCCAGGGCCCGGGCCACAGCCACCCGCTGCTGCTGGCCGCCGGAAAGTTCCGAGGGCTTGTGGTTGTACCGCTCTCCCAGGCCGACCGTTCTGAGCAGCGCCATGCCTTTTTCCACTGATTCGTCATTGCCCATGCCGGCAAAAGTCATGGGCAGGGTGACGTTTTCCAGGGCGGTCATGACCGGAATCAGGTTGAACGTCTGGAATATATAGCCGATTTTCCGGCATCTGAGCCAGGCCAGTTCATAAGCATCCAGCTGGGCGATATCCACTTCATCGATAAAGACTTTGCCGGAGGTCGGCTTATCCAGACCGCCGATCATGTTGAACAGGGTGCTTTTCCCGGAACCCGAGGGACCCATGATGGATATGTAGCGGCCGGCAATGATGGTCAGGCTGATGCCTTTGAGGACCTCCAGTTCGTGGTTGCCCAGGCGAAATGTTTTGACGACGTCTGTTGTTCTGATTATCGCATGTTCGGTCATCATGACTCCGTTTTTTCAGGGGGCGTTAACTGCATCATTCCTCAATCCGCATGGCTTCAACAGGCTGCATTCTTGCCGCTTTGCCGGCCGGGTAAATAACACCGGCCAGGCTCAGGAAGCAGCCGACGGCAGTGGAAAACAGAATGGTCAGCATCAGCTGCGCAAGCGGCAGGTTGATCAGGGCCAGGTTGCCGAAAATCAGAACAGCGGAAATCAGGGCAAAGATCATCCCGATGAGGGCACCGGAGCTTGCGCCTGCCAGACCCTGCATAAAGGCCTCCAGCAGGAAAAGGCGCAGAATGAAGCGGTCCAGGGCGCCAAGGCATTTCATCGTGCCGATTTCCCGGAAACGTTCGGTGACGGCCATAAGCTGGGCATTGACGATGCCCACAACGCAGACCAGCAGGGAAAGCACGATCAGCCAGAGCTGCTTGGCGCTGCCGGCAATTGTTTCATCGCCTGGCTGCACATCATATCCGGCCCGGACGAGGGCCTCCACCGCAGAAGCATCACCCGACTGCAGGATTCCTTCCGCAATCCTGTTGCCGGCAAGAACATAACAGAGAAAAGCGACAGCCAGGACCAGGCTGAGAGTGGTTATCAGGGACCGGAAAAATCTCACCCGGATGGATTTATAGGCTATTTCAACCGATTTGCCGAAAGGCAGCGCTACCAGTCTTTCCATGGTGAGTCGTTCAGTCTTGATAAGGTGAATAATTTTTTTTAATTATAACAAATAGTCGTTCGGCTCAAAAGAATAAAGCACGGCAATGATGAATACATTAAAAATATGTGATAAAAATATAAGAACCATATGGATTTTACGCAAATGGGAGAGCAGAAGTTATAAGCAGGCAGCTGGTAAGAGATGAATTGGCGGATCAGCCTGATAAAAAATTGATCTTCCGGTTTTCGGAAAGGATACAAAGCACATGAAAATCATACTCGCCCGGCCGCGCGGTTTCTGCGCCGGCGTAAAAAGGGCAATAGCGATAGTTAACGAGGCCCTTGATAAATTCGGTCCCCCGGTCTATGTCCTGCATGAGATCGTGCACAACTCCCATGTGATCCGGGAGCTTGCCGAAAAAGGCGCGGTGTTTGTCGAACGGCTGGAGAAAATACCCACAGGTTCGGTGACCATATTCAGTGCCCATGGTGTATCCCAGGCAATAGCCGATAAGGCCAGGGATCTCGGGCTGAAAACCATTGACGCAACCTGTCCGCTGGTGACCAGGGTGCACCGGAGAATGGTGCTGCTGAATAAAATCGGTTATGATGTCCTGGTGCTCGGCCATAAAGGCCACCCGGAAGTGGAAGGAACCTGCGGCCATACCACCGGCCCGGTGCATGTCATCTCAAGGCCGGAAGAGGTTGCCGCCCTGCAGGTAAGCGATCCCCGGCGGGTCGGCTATGTGACCCAGACAACCCTGAGTCTTGATGATACCAGGGATCTGCTTACCGCAATCCGGCAGCGGTTTCCCGAAATAACCGAGCCGGAGCGCACGGATATCTGCTATGCCACCACAAACCGCCAGGAAGCGGTGCGGAAGCTGTCGGAGCAGGTGGATCTCTTTCTGGTGGTGGGTTCAAAAAACAGTTCCAACTCGAACAGACTCCGGGAAGCCGCGGAGCATCGCGGGGTAGCCGCCTATCTCATTGATGAAGCCCATGAAATAAACCCGGACTGGCTGGAAGGGGTTGAATATGTCGGCGTGACGGCAGGGGCTTCGGCACCGGAAGTGCTGGTTGAACAGGTGGTCAGGTGGCTGCAGGATTACGGCGCCGAAGATGTGCAGGAGATGCGGGGCGGTGATGAGAATGTGGTTTTTCCCCTGCCCGCCTCCGATCAGCCTCAGGTCTGAAGGAAAACTATTTAGAGCAGGCCGCGGAACGTTCTGCAGGCAACTCCCGGATGTGACTGCAGCAGAGGCAGCAGGAAGGAGAGGAAGTCAAAAGCAGCGTCATTCATCCGCAGGTGGTGCAGCATCAGTCCGATGCATCCTGATTGCGCCGCTTCCGTAAACTCCAGCAGCAGATTGTTCCAGGCCTGCCGCGGATCCGTTTCCTTCCGGGTGTGAAGGTCCACATTAACGGCAAGATCCGGCAGTTTCCCCTTGTACTGTGGTTTGGCATTGAGTGATCTGGAGACTGCGGAAAAGCCGAGTTCCTCGATAAGTTCAAGGGTCACCGAACTGCACCGGTTCCAGGGCGGCGTGAAGACCGGGAAGAAAAGATCGCCAAGGAGCAGCGTGAGGTGTTTTTTTCCGGTTGCCAGGTCCCGGCGGATTGACTCCCGGTCTCTGGCCGCACCGAATTCGCTTTTTTTGCCGTGCATCTCATGATTGATGTGATTCCAGCCGTGCTGATGCCAGCACCAGAGAGTGCTTTCAGGATTGAATCGTTCCATGTCCTGCCAGCGGCGGGTATTCAGCCATCCGGGAACCACTGCCAGGCAGAGCGGCATCCGGTGTGACTGGAAAAGGAGCATGAGGCGGCGAAAACGTTCATCGCAGCGGGCAATATCATCCGCCCGGAAAAAGACGTTTAACCGGCTTCCTGCCCGGTTGCCGCTATCAAGTATTTCCCTTATTTTTTCCTGCATTCCAGAGGGAGGATTCCCGGACCAGATTGCGGCTGTATCCCCGTTCATTTACCGGTCCTCCGCTGCCCACTGGGAGAGCCAGCGGCTGGTGAATTCCGCCCCGTCCAAGCGGATGGAGGCAGGTTTTTTTGCGCGGTGAATCATGCCGGTTATTTTATCAGCCAGGAGAGCGGGTACCAGGTCTTTTTCATCCAACACCGCAAGATTGGCCAAAGGACGCAGCCTTTCGGCCCGCATTCTCTGCTCACGATTCTGGTGAAAGGGGAAGATGAGGGCCGGGGTGCCGGCGGCCAGGATATTCATAACGGTATTGTAGCCGCCCATGGACACGGAGAGATCAGCGGCGCCCAGCCAGGAGGAAAAGTCGTCGGCAAAACGCGATATGGAGACTCCGGGCAGATTCCTGCTTTCCAGGCTGAGGAAACTGGCGGCATCGAGATAGGGTCCGGTAAAAATCTGCATACGGGCCGGGAAACGCAGTTCGGCATGGGCGTCGAGCGCCGCGGTGAGCAGTTCTTTGCCTACATTGCCGCCGCCGGCGCTGACGACAATAAGTTTTTCTTCTGCGGCGAGAGCCAGTTTTTGCCTGAGGGCCTTCGCCTGCTCATGATTCACCTGCTCGGCGACATAACCGGTGTAGACCGTGGGAATGGCAATGTCGCCGACCCGCGAGAAAGTGGCATCAAGGGCGATAACATTCGCATCAGCATGGATGAGCAGTGCGTCAAACAGGGAGTTGAGGCGGTCGATGACCCGCTGCTCGAATTTTTGCGGGTTCTCTTTTTCCACCAGGATGTCCCGGAGACTGCAGGCTACCCTGCAGGGAGGGAGTTTGCCGGCGCGGATTGCCTCCAGCATGGGCATCAGTTCAAAGGAAAAACCGTTGCGGCCGAAAGGAAAGAGTTCAATCATCAGGACATCCGGCTGACAGTCACGCATTATGGTGAACAGCTGCTCCCGGCGGAGCTGCTTCACCTCCTCCAGGGTCCTGCCGCTTTCTGTCGGGAGCAGGGATGAAAATGCGGCATCCATTTGCAGACCGGGCAGGTGGACGACCCGGATATGATCACCATGCGCAAATGGCGCTGACGGGCCGCCAAGTATCAGGGTCACCCGGTGCGCCCGCAGCGCCTCGGCTATCAGCAGGGTTCTGAAAAGATGACCGACGCCCAGCACATGTTGACAGTAGATAAGTATGTCCATCTGTTCAGATTTCATGCAAAATATAATTGCTAGGAAGCGCGATGGAGAGCAAGCCTGTTCATGTGTGCAAGATACAGCTTCCGGTCCCGGCATTCAAGAAGATGCAGGTGAAAGCCCTGAATCTTTTTCGGTTCCTCGGGCAGGAACCGTCTTCCCAGCAGATGATAGAGCAGGCACTTGATCACCCCTTCATGGCAGACAACGAGAATCCGCTCTCCGGGATACGATGTTCCGGCTTCCTGCAAAACAGGCAGGCAGCGTTCCAGGACCTCCTGCCGCGATTCTCCTCCCGGCGGCCTGAAATTCCATCCGGACCTGACCTGCCGCAGCAGGAGACCGGGCGCGCTGTTCCGCAGTTCGGCAAGGGTCATGCCGCTCCACTGTCCCCAGTCCTGCTCCCGCAGTTTCGGTTCAACCATGACGGGCAGGTTGAGTGCTTCATTGATCAGGGCCGCGGTCTCCCTGGCCCTGCCCAGATCGCTGCAGAGGATACGCTGCCAGGAGAAGCCGCTCAACTCTTTGCCCCAGGCCGCAGCTTGTTCTCTTCCTGCGGGGGAAAGGGGACTGTCCAGCTGTCCCTGGATTTTTTTCTGATTGTTCCACAGGGTTGCAGCATGTCTGATGAGGCCGAATTGTGTTGCCTGCTGATTGTTCACCGGCTCTGAAAATTTATTCAACTCTTTAAAACCTGGTCCTTCGGGCCAGGTTAGAGATATAAGGCTCTGCCAATTATTTGATATATTTGTTCATTTTTTTGTCTGCAGTAGCGGACATTTGAAAGCTCGTCTTTATGCCCTTTAGGGTGCAAAAAAACGAACCAAAAAAACGACGCCTGTGGCATTTGGTCCTGCGGACTTCTTTGCGCTCCTCAAAGCTGCCGGGAATTTTCAAACTCGCTTCGCTCGAACAGTGAAAATTCCATTATCGGGATCTTTTCCGGTGCTCAACAAATGCCAATGGGAAATACAATAAACTTGCCCCTTCAAGGGGCGACCAAGGCCGGGCCCTCTGGACCCGGATATTTATTTGTTGGTCTCAAACCCGGTCCTTGCTCAATAACTCCCTGCCGCAGGAGCAGTTTTTTTCTTATGCCCGGTAACCGCCCGGGTGAGAATCTGCTCAAGCTGCCGGTAATTTTCATCAAGATCGTGCCGGTTCCGGATGTATTCGGCCGCACATTTTCCCATCTCCTGCCGTTTTGCATCATCCTCCAGCAGGCGGGCAACAGCCCGGTCAAATTTTTCCGCGTCGTAGAGAGGGGTCAGGAATCCCGTTTCCCCGGGGCGGACTACTTCGGGTATGCCACCATTGTCAAAGGCGACCACCGGCAGGCCGCATGACTGGGCCTCAAGGTACACCATGCCCAGGGATTCATTGATCCCGGGAAAGACGAAGAGATCGCCGCCGCTGTAGAACTCGAACATTTTTTCCCGCGCTATCTTGCCGGTGAAGATTGCCCTGTCGCCCAGCAGCCTGCCGGCCAGGCCGGCGATCCGTTCTTTTTCCCTGCCGTCGCCGGCAATAACCAGCCGCAAATCCAGCCCCCGGCCTAGCAGCCGCGCACAGCTTTCAATGGTCCAGAGCAGGCCTTCTGTTTTCACATCATCCCTGAACATGGCGGCGGTCAGGATAACCGGATGATCCCCGGCCATCCACCGGCGGCGCATCTTGAGACGGGCTGCCGGATCATGGACAAACTGTCCCGGATATATGCCCGGAGCAAGATAGCCGAGGCGGTGGGCGGGAAGGAGCCGCTGCAGGTTCAGCAGGTCGTCGCGGCGGTTGGTGAGGACCATATCGGCGGCCAGCAGGGCCCTGGTGTTGAGTTTGTAGCCCGGCCTGGTCTGCCACCTCCGGCGAACTCCGGTCGAATAGATTCCCTGAAAGATGACATAGGGAATGTTATACTGTCTGCAGATTGCAGGACCCAGCAGATCCGGAGCTTTGTAGTAGCAGTGATAGGTGAGCCACAGGTCGATTTCCCGGCAGGCCGGATTTCTGCTGAGGCGTATTCTTTCTCCGGCTGCCCGGATTAAATTCCATGGCTTCCAGAAGATCCAGCGGGAGCGCAGCGTGCTCATCACCCTGATGTCATGTCCCTTTTCTGCCAGATTCCCCACCAGTCCGGTCGCTATAATCAGATCGCCGGAGGGATTTGGATGGCCGAGGGGCTTGAATGGAGCGTAAAAGCCGATCCGCATAACGTCAGGAACAATGCAGGGACGGAATGTTTCGGCAGTAGATCTTTGCCAGATCCTTGATCAGCCGTCTGTTGTCGAAAGAGGCCCCGACCAGGTTCCTGCCCCGGCGAATGACCTTGTGCCTCAGTTCAGGATCGGTCAGCAGCCGCAGTATGTTTTCCGCCATGGCAACGGGGTTTCCGGGCTGCGTAATCAACCCGGTTTCCCCGTGAAGGAGTATTTCGGGCAGGGCCGATACAGTTGTGCCCGCTGCCGGCAGACCCATGGCCAGGCTTTCCACCAGCACGTTCGGGATTCCGTCCCGGTCCCCGTTTGGCGCGATCTCGCAGCCCAGCACAAAAACATCGGCCTGCCGGAATTCGTGCAGAACCTGGTCATGGGTCAGGGTTCCCTTCCAGCGGCAATGTTCTTTAAGTCCCAGCCCCCCGATCATCTCCAGGAGAGTGTCGCGATCTTCGCCGTCGCCGATGAGGGTGTATTGGAAATCTATTCCCCTGTCGCGCAGGATGGAAAGCGCCTGCAGGATGGTGGGAATACCTTTTTTTGCGGTCAGCCGGGCAACCGTGAGAATCCTGAAAGGGGGCCGGGGCTGCCGGCTTTCGGTATTCTCTTTGAACAACTGCAGGTCAATGCCGTGATAAACGCAGTATATGGGGCGGGCGTCACCATTGAACAGGGAACCCAGATATTGCTGATTATACCTGGTGCAGGTCACTACGTGGGAGGCCAGCATAATTTTTTCTCTGAGCTGCCCGGCATCCGAGGTGTAGATATCCTTGGCATGGGCTGTGAAACTGAAACGCAGGCCGCTCAGCATGGCGGCAAACAGGGCGACGGAGGAAGGAGAATGAGCAAAATGGGCATGCAGGTGAACCACTTCGGGTGAGGGGCGCAGGTAACGGTTCACCAGGAATGCTCCCTGCAGAAGATGTTTGATGGTGGCTGGATTGCGGGTCCTGTAATACCTTTCCCCCGCTTTTTTCAGGGCGGCCAGAAACCGCGGCGGCTGGCGCACTGCCTCCAGTGAACCGGGCAAGAGGAGCCGGGGGAAATCAAGCAGAAGTTCGGTGGGGAGATAATCAACCCGGGCCTTTATATTTTTGATGCTGTCGTGCCAGAACTGCTCCCGCGGATGGCGCATGGAAAAAATCCGGATATCCAGGCCGAGTTTCTCCAGAAGCAGTATTTCATTGGCAATAAATGTTTCCGAGATGCGGGGATAGCCCTTGAGGACCATCCCCAGAACCGGCGCCTTCATAAGGAATCCCTGATCTGATGCAGCCGGTTTTTGATAAATTCGATACCGTCGAGCTGAAACAGGGAAATCTGTTCCCTGTAGGAATCCAGATTTTCCAGCATGAAGAAAAGTTTGTCATGCAGGTTCCCGGTATTCAGTTCGGCCCAGGGAAGAAAGTCGATAAGCTGCTGTTTTTTCAGTGCCGTGGCCCGGATAAGCTGTTCCTTCCTCGGTGTTTCCCGGGGGATAATAAGGCACGGGGTAGCCTGGCTGAGAATTTCACAAACCGTGTTGTATCCGCCCATGGAAATGACCAGATCCGCCGCCCCCAACATTTCCTCCATTGCCGCGTAAAAGGGAAGGATAGTAACCGGCAGCGATTTTGCTCTTTTTGCCAGCAGCCGCCGCTGGTTTCGGGGCATGAACGGACCGGTTATCAGAATCGACTTGAAACCATTCATCTTTTTCTTTTCATGCAGGGTCAGGTACGTGTCCATCATCTGATAGCCGTCACCGCCGCCGCCGGCAGTTACAACGAGCATCTTTTCCTGTCCGTTGCCGCAGAATTTTTTCCGTGTTTTCCGTTTTGCTCCTTCCGATGATCTTTTCCGGGGCAGATAACCGGTAAAGTACATTTTCTTCTGGATATTTTCCGGAATATCATATTCGGCGACAGCATCGTAAATATCCTGCCTGCCGTAGACCCAGATTTCCGAATAGAGTTCCTCGAGATAGCTGTAGACCTTTTTGTGCTGCCAGTCGCGGCGGATGGTTTCCCGGTCATCCATGATATCACGGAGACCCAGGATGGTCCGGGTCTTTGGGCAATTTTTTTTGAACCAGCGCAGCACCGGCAGGACTTCTTTTTTCAAACCAAGCGGTTCCTTGTCGACAATAAAAAGGTCCGGCTGAAAACTTTTGGCCGTCGCCGAAATAATCGATTTTCTGATGGTCAGCGCATGGTTGGGATTGATTTTGATGGACAGGGATTGATATTCGTCATTGGTCTTTTTGATCATACCCGGGATTCTGACGAAATCGACATTTTCAGGGAAACTGAATCGTCCGGCAATAGGAGATCCGGTCAGGATGAGAATATTTGCTGACAGTGATCGAAGATGGGCGGCAATGGCCATGGTGCGCCGGATGTGTCCCAGACCGTAGGTATCATGGGAATACATCAGAATATTGTAAAGTTTGTTTTCTCCCATGTTTCCTTAAGGTGTTCCTGAATGGAAAAAGATTGGCGACCTGACAGTTCCCTGATTTCATGCGGGGCAAGATCCCGGCGGTCCGCAATTTTTCTGGCCGGTACACCGGCCCATATTTCAAACGGTCCGGGGTTCTTTGTCAATACCGCTCCGGCACCGATGACGACGCCGTCGGGTATAATTGTCACCTGGTAGAGCACCAGGACATTTTCGTGGATCCAGACATCCCGGCCGATGTATTTGTCCTGCCAGACCACGCCGTAGCGCTCCTGTTGCCCGAGCAGAGGGTTCAGACCGTCATGGATATGGTCATGGGTATAAATTCTGCTCCGGGCTCCGATCATGCACCAGGGACCGAGATGGATGCTGCCTGTGCAGTCGAGGATGGAAAACCGGCTGATACAGAGGTTTGTTTCCATGCCCGGGGTGGCAAAACAATCAGGCGACAGGTAAAGTTTCCCGTGATGCATGTTGCCGTGCGGTCTACGCAGACATTCTTTCAGGGCAGCACGCAGTTCACCTTCAGTTTGGGTGGCCGCTTCAAATTGCATGAATTTTCATTTATTGAGTTGTGAATCAGGTTAGGCCGAATAAATATTATAGTAATTCTTAAAATTACACCATATTCTGGCAAATAGGCAAATGATATGAAAAAAAAACCCCTGCCGGGTACCGGCAGGGGTTGATAATCATTCTAACTCAAGGAGATTAGAATTTCATGCTCAGGTGATGGCTCAGAAGATAAATATCTTCTGTCGTGGTTGCTCCGCCGAGTTCGGCAAAGTCGCCCACTGCCCACCAACCGAAGTGAACTTCATAGGTCAGGTTCTGATACAGTTTGTACGCCAGGCCAAGGTCAAATTCCCAGCCATACTCATCATCCAGTTCAGGACCAAACCAGTCGGTCTCATCAGCCTGGGCCCAGGCGAGGCCGCCGTGCAGGGTCAGGTCTTCAGAGGCATTGAAGTCGGCCAGCAGCATAACTGCATGCACACCTGAGGTACGTGCTGCGGTACCAACCAGGTTGGGACCAAGGTCACCGTTGAGGACGTTGGCTTCATAGCCGGTCAGGATGTAGAGCGGCTCAAAGTCAGTGCCGGTACCCGTGCCTACACTATAAGCGGTGCTGTCATTCGAATCATCCTGGCCGGAGATGCCGAAATAGGCCAGGGTGGTGCTCAGGTCACCGAAATTACCGACAACGCCGAGCATGCCGGCCCAGGCATCGCGATCTACATCAGGCGCCCCGGAATTGAACGAGGTTTCGCCGAACAGGTAGTCGAATTCACCCAGAACCTTGAAGGTGTCGGTGAGCTTGAAGTCGCCGTAGCCCTTGATCCGGTACTGGTCGAATTCGGAACCGAGCGGGCCGATGTCATTGCGATTATCATCGGTCCAGGCGGCGCCCAACCAGGCGGTAATGCCTTCGGCCACGTAGCCGGCGGCAACTTCGTAATAGTCGTTGTCGTTGTTTTCAAGGGTTCCGTCAAAGCCGTCTTTTTCGAATGACTTCTGCAGGAAGGCATAGGCTTTGAAATTTTCCATTGCCGGCGCCCATAACATGATACGGTCGGCGGCACCACTGGAGTTGACAAAGTCGTTCATCCAGGCACCGGCCGGACGGCGGCCGATTTCCCACTTGCCGATCGGCGAGTCGTATACCAGCCACAGTTTACGCATCCTGATGTGCTTACCGTCGCTCAGGTTGCCGGTATCACCATCAGGCTGGCTGCCCCAGACCGTGTCGTCGTCAACCAGGCGGAGATCGCCCCTGACTTCAACCTTATCGTTGACGATAAGGGTAGGGTTGATGCGGAAGGTATGCCAGTACCAGGAATCGGAATCAGTATCTGCACCACGCAGTGCCTGGCTGAATTGATCATCAAACGGGAAGACCCCGCCGCCGCCTGCCGCACCGTCGCCCTGGTTGATGTAGTAGCCGTCTACCTGATAGACACCGTCCACTTTCAGCTCCAAAGCCGAGGCGGTGGCTGCCAGGCCGGTAACCAATCCCAGGGCCGCAGCTGTTGAAAGAAATTTCTTCATCTCTTTGCTCCTCTTTTTTTTTGTTTGGAAAGACACAGCGTCTTTCCCGTTACTTCCTGTACAAAAAATCATACAGGTACAAAAAATTTAACTAATTCCTTATATCATGTTGTTTGGGATTGTCAAGCAAGAGTGGATATTTTTTTATGTATTTGATATTTTTTTGAAAAGAACCAATACAAGGGAGATACGGCAATCCCTTCCTGAATATGGTATTATTTATGCTAAAAGTTAAATAAAGTGTTTAAATATAAAGAAATATATAAAAACAAGGCAGACGGTGACCGCTCCTTTACGTTTGATCCCTGAGAAAAGGCTTATTTTTTTTACGGTGGCCGGCGGGGTGTTCATGTCGACCATGGACAGTTCCATGGTCAATGTGGCTCTCCCGGCGGTGATGGAAACATACCGGAGTTCCCTTGCCCTGACGGAATGGGTGATCCTGGTCTATCTCCTGACCATAACCGTCCTCCTCCTGTTCTGGGGCAAACTGTGTGCGCTGATCGGCTGCGGCAGGGTATATTCGGGAGGCATGCTGGTGTTTGCCCTCGGTTCACTGTTCTGCAGCATGGCACCCACCATAACCTTCCTGATCCTGTCCAGGTTTGTCCAGGGACTGGGGGCTTCCATGATGATGGCTACCGGTCCGGCTCTGATCAAATCAATTTTTCCCGTCGCTCGCCTTGGCCGCGGTCTCGGGATGATAGGCGTTTCCACCTCCCTCGGCCTGATGACCGGCCCGGTGCTCAGCGGCCTGCTTATTCACTGGCTGCACTGGCGGGCAATTTTTCTGGTCACGGTTCCGGTCGGGCTTTTTTTCTTTCTTGCCGGCCGGGCTCCGTTACAGAGGCTGACGGAGGAAACCAATGGCCGGGAGAAGCTGCCGCTGTCCGTTCTCCTGCGAAGCGGCAACTCTGATCCGGCCGGGGCCCTGCTGTGGACGGGTGTTGTCGTCATAACGGTGCTTCTGATGACCCATGCGTCCGCCCCGGGCATGGGAATACCGGCAATGCTTGCAGTTCTTGCGGTCTGCTGGGCCGGCTTTCTCTGGTATGAAAGAGGACAGGCGGCGCCTTTTTTCCCCCTGGCTCTTTTCGGCAAGCGCTTTTTCTCCATGGCCGTATTCAGCAGCATGCTCTCCTTTGCCGTCCTTTTTATGGTCCTGATCCTGACTCCATTTTACCTTGACCGGATTCTCGGACTTTCTTCCGATCGAATCGGGTATGTGATGATGGCTCTTCCCATGTGCGTATTTATTGTCTCTCCGATTGCCGGCAGGCTGCATGATCTGATCGGGGCAAGGATAGTCGCCACCGGCGGACTTCTGTGCTGTTTCGGGAGCCTGTACTGGATGACATTTTTGACCGTGGATTCATCGGCCCTGCAGGTAGCCCTCCGTCTTGCCCTGATCGGCTTCGGGCAGGCCATGTTTCTCTCGCCCAACAGCGCCTCTGCCCTGGCCGGGGTTTCGGAAGATCAGGTAGGGATAACCGCCGGCATGCTGGCAACCGGGCGTAATTTCGGCATGCTCACCGGAGCCGCCCTGGCAGCACTTCTTTTCACCCTGCATTTTGCCGCGGCAACCGGAGGTTTTGATATGAAGGATTTCAATCCTGCAATGGCCGGCGAATTTATCTATTCCCTCAAGCGAACGTTTCAGTACGGTCTTGTTGTGTCTTTTGCCGCGGTGATATTTTCATTGCTCAGACAGAAGCCGGCTGCGGAGGGGGATGCAAGATCCTGAAAAAGAAGCAGCCGAGCTTCATACCTGCGAAGCAGGCTTTGCTGCCTTATTCTGCCGGCTCGTGACGGAGAAAACTGACCGTGACCTCTGTTCCTCCTTCCTTCCTGTTGCGAAGCTGCAGGGTGCCGTTATGATCTCTGGCTATTCTCTTGACCAGGGTGAGTCCCATGCCGGTGCCAAAGGTCTTGGTGGTGAAAAAAGGATCGGTTGCGCGGTTGAGAATATGGTCTGCAAGCCCGATGCCGGTATCCTGGATGATGATGTTGATCTGATGATTATCGTAGTTGACGGCTACGGTTAAGGTGCCGCCCTCCGGCATCGCCTCGACCGCATTTCTGATCAGGTGAACCAGCAGCTGGCGGATCTGATGCTGGTCTGCTGATATGTATGGATCGGGTTCCGGCAGGAGAAGTTGGTATTCGATGTTCTGTTTCTGCATGACATTATAAAACAGGATCATCGATTTCCTGATCAGCGTATAGAGCGGGGTTTTTTCCCTGGTCGGCGTCTTCTGGTCGACAAAACTGAACAGGTCCTGCAGGGTCTCTTCAATTTTTTCCGCCTCCACGGTCATCATATTGAGAAACTTGAGCCATTCCGGGTCGTCGGTTTTGCGGGACAGCAGACGGGCCGTCCCCCCGATGGAAGTAATAGGATTGCGGATGTTGTGGACCAGCTGGGCAGACATATGGCCGAGGGCGGAGTAGCGTTCCGCCTCCACCAGGAGGTCCTTGTTCTTTTCCAATTCGTGGCTTACCGCTTCAAGTTCCTTGATTTTATTTTCCATTGCCATATACAGGTTGCAGTGTTCTATGGCAAGACTCGCCTGGCTGGCAAAGCTTTCCAGGGCGTTGATGAGATCCCGGGTTATGGGTTCGCGGGTGACAAAATGATCGGCAATAATGACCCCCAGGGAACGGCCGGGCGAATACAGGGGAACAATTACAAAGGTATCTTCCCGCAGGAGCCGTATGAGATCCGAAGAAACGGGAAATTCGCTCTGCCCGTTGATTACGTGCATTGATTTCCTGCTGGTGGTGGACCTGATCAGGATATGTTCGGAATCGGCGGCGCTTACCTTCAGCGCCCGGATGATCTGATTGACTTCGGCATCCCGGGTAAAACAGTCGCCCTTGATATTGGCGATCAGTGCATTGATGCTCAGGTCCTTTTCCTTCATTTCCCGCCATATCCTGCCTGCTTCATCACGGCAGCCGGGGCCGATGGCCAGGGTTCCCTCCAGATACACTCCTTTCGGATCAAAGAGAGCGAGAAACGCCCGATTAAAGCTCAAGCCTTCCTGGGCTGTAATACCGACAAGAATGGCCCGGAGGATCTCATCAAGCTCCACCATGCTCAAGTAGACGGAATTCATTTTTATGGTGAGCTCATGAAGCAGCCTGATGCGGAAATTCGCCTGTTCGATCTGGCGCTGGTAGAGACGGTTGTTGATCTTCAGCCGCCTTTTTTCCAGGACCCTGCGAACCATGGCATAGAGTTCAGGGAACTGGACCGGCTTGGTCATGTAGTCATCCGCTCCCTGGCGCATGCAGTCGAGGGCGGTACGGAGATCGGTCACCGCGGTGAGCATGATTATGGCCATTTCCGGATACCTGGCGGTTAATTCCGGGAGCAGGGAGATGCCGTTGGCATCGGGAAGGCCGATATCGAGGATGATCAGGGCAATATTATGGTTCTGCAGATTCCGCTGCATTTCAGCCGCCGAACCTGCCGTACATATGGGAAGCCCCTGCTCTTCCAGGAATTCCTTCAAGAGGTCGACTATGTCAGGGAAATCGTCAACGATGAGAATCTTTTCATTGCTCTCCAGCAGTTGATCTGCTTGTTTATCGGATATGGCGGGACCAGGATATTCCGGTGGGAGCATAGTATTCTCAATTCAAATAGAATGGTAAAGTTAGAATGTACTTTCGATTTATGGATGTGTCAAGATGAGCATGCACTCCGGATTGCCAGTATAGGGAAGGCATGGTAAGGACATGGTCGGCAGATTAATCAGTATTTCAAAACCATTGACACTGTTGACAAAAAATGACAGCTTCGCTTCATGAAATTTTCGGTGCGGGAGGTATACTTGCCCGGCACCTGCCGGGATATGAGCCGCGGCCCGGACAGCAGAAAATGGCCGAGGCGGTTGCCGGGGTTCTTGAAGATCCCGACGAACCCTTCCGCCTTGTTGTTGAAGCGGAAACGGGCCTGGGCAAGACACTTGCCTATCTTGTGCCGGCTGTTCTCAGCGGCCGCAGGGTCGTGATCTCGACAAATACCCGGAATCTTCAGGACCAGATCCTCCAGGGAGAAATTCCATTTATCCGGAAATATATAGATCCCGAGCTCCGGGCGCTGTGCGTCAAGGGCCGGCAGAATTATCTCTGCTATTACCGGTGGCATCAGTTTGCAGGGGAGAAAAATGGCGGGCTTTTTGACGACGGCGTAGTTGACAGGATTTCCGAATGGCTGCAAAAAACAGCCTACGGCGACAGGGCGGACCTGGGATGGCTGCCCGGCAATTCGCCGATCTGGCAGAAAGTATGCTGCCTGTCCCATTTCTGCCTGGCGGGAGACTGCCCCGACTCCTCCCGCTGTTTTCTCAATCGGCTGCGGCGGGATGCCGCCGCGAGCTCGCTCCTTGTTGTGAACCATCATCTCCTTTTTTCGGATCTTGCCGTCCGCCGGACCGGGTACGGTGAAGTGCTGCCGCGGTATGGGGCGGTCATTTTTGACGAGGCGCATCATATTGAAAATGTGGCATCGACCTTTTTCGGGTTTTCCTTTACCAGGTACCAGGTGCTTGATCTGACCGCGGATGTCGAGCGGAGCGCAGTGGCGGATCTTGATGGAAAAATTCGGCAGGAGGTGCTTGCTTGCTGCGGGTCGGTTAACGGTCTGCTCGAGCAGTTTTTTATAAATTTCCCCCGGGAAATCGGCCGGTTCCCGCTGGCCGGTCTTTTTAGCGGACAGCCGGAGCTTGGGCGGAGCCGGGACAATCTGCAGGGAGCACTGGAACGGTTTGCCGCCACCATGGAAGGGATCGACAGCAGAGATGAACCGTGGCTGCAGTACAGCCTGCGGGCTCAGGACCTGGCGTCCCGGCTTGCGACTATTACGGCGGAAACATTCGGGGGCATCGGGCAGGAAGATGTCCGCTACATGCAGTGGTATGAAAAAAGGGAAAAAAATCTGGTCCTGTCCGCCACTCCTGTTGATGTGGCCGAGGATCTCCGGGAAAGCCTTTTTGCGGTTGTCGGCAAAACCGTGTTTACCTCGGCCACCCTCTCCGCAAAAGGGGATTTCGGTTACTTTCTTCATCGTCTCGGTCTGCCTGAAGATACCGGAACCCTTACTTTTCCCTCTCCTTTCGATTATCCCAACAGGACCCTCATCTATGTGCCGGCAAAAGGATTTCCCGAACCGCAGGCCCCGGGATACATACCGGCGCTGCATGCGGAACTGGCCGATCTGATTAATCTTTCCGCGGGCAGGGCGCTGGTCCTGTTTACCTCGGTGCAGGCTATGGAAAATGCCTATCTGGCGCTGCGGGATTGCCTTGCCTTTCCCCTCCTTGTTCAGAAAACCGCACCGCGCCACGAGCTGCTCACCCGGTTTTCAAGGGACAGGGAATCGGTGCTTTTCGCGGTGGCAAGTTTCTGGGAAGGTGTGGATATTCCGGGAGAATCGCTCAGCCTGGTAATAATAGACAAATTACCGTTTGAAGTCCCGACCGACCCTGTTATTATGGCACGAATGAATCGAATCAGGGCAAATGGGGGTAATCCTTTTTTTGATTTTCAGGTGCCGCGGGCAGTGCTCAGCCTGCGCCAGGGAATGGGAAGACTGATGCGGTCTGCCGGCGACCGGGGGGTCATGGCGGTCCTGGATATACGGTTGTTCACCAAAGGGTACGGACGGAATTTTCTCGAGAGTATGCCGCCCAGCCCGGTCTGCAGGGACATGAAAACCGTTGAAACCTTTTTCAGACAAGGCGATGAAGAACAGACAACCGGCTGATCCGGCATTATTCCGGCAATTTATCAGGCATGAGGCCGAGAATGTCGAAGCTGCCATGCATGAAGATGTTACCGCAGTTTTAAGGGGCAATGATCCTTTTCTGGTGGAGGTAATCGACTATGCGCTCTTCGGGGGAGGAAAGCGGATACGTCCCTTGCTGGCAATTCTGGCTGCCAGAATCTGCGGCAGCAGGGACCGGAGAATTTACCTGCTGGGGGCAGCCTTTGAATATCTGCACGTGGCAACCCTTGTGCATGACGACGTGATCGACGATGCCAAGCAAAGACGGGGCCGCCAGGCAGTGGTGAAAAAATACGGCATGCCGGTTGCCATTCTCGCCGGGGATTGGCTGCATGCCAGGGCCATGTTTCTCATCGGCCGTTACGGCGGCCCGGAAAGCCTGGAAGTATTCTGCCGTTCCACGGCCGGCATGGTTGACGGGGAGTTTCTGCAGCTCCGCTACGCACATGACTGCAACATTACCGAGCCGCAGTATTTTGATGTCATTTTCCGGAAAACCGCCCTGCTTATCGAATCGACCTGTGAAATAGGCGCGATGTTTGCGGGGGCGGACCGGCAGCGCCGGCAGGCATTGAAGATCTTCGGGCACAAACTGGGAACGGCGTTCCAGGTAATCGACGACCTGCTCGACTATCAGGGCGAGACAGGCAATACCGGCAAAAAGACGGGTAATGATTTCTGCGAAGGCAAATTGACCCTGCCTTTGATTCGCACCCTGGCCGCTGCTGATGCTGATACCGGAAAGATAATTAAAGACCTCTTTGCCGCTGATGCCCGGAAGGCTGAGGGAATTACCCCGTTATCGAAAATTATTGAACAGCATGATGGATTTAAATCAGCCAGAGAGACTGCGGTATCCCTGATTCAGGAAGCGGTCGCCGCCCTTGATATTTTTTCAGAGAGCGGAGAGCGGGAGAGCCTGTCAATCCTGATCGGACTTGCCGGCTATATCCTGAGCCGGGACAGGTAATCCCTTTGTAACCTGCATTCATCCTCACAGGCTGCATGACAGGAGGAAGAAAATTCCAGGCAGGCAATCTGAAAGAACCGGCAATGATATGCGCATTGGTGTAATAGGTACAGGCAGGCATGGCAGCCGCTACGCAAACCATATAGTCAACGACGTGGACGGCCTCGAACTCGCGGCGATCAGCCGACGCTCGGCGGAAGGGGACAGGCAGGCGAGAGAATGGAACTGCACCGTTTACAGCGACTGGCAGGACCTGGTAACTGCCGGCGAGGTTGAGGCAGTCATTGCCGCAGTGCCGCCGGCACTCAATGCCGCTGTTGCCCGCAGGTGCGCAGCAGAGGGCAAGCCCCTGCTTGTCGAAAAGCCCCTCGCAGTCAGCAGTTCGGCAGCTGCTGAAATTGTCGACCTTTTTTCCGGGAGGAATCTGCCCCTTACCGTGGGGCAGACCCTGCGCTACAACCAGATCGTCCAGGCCCTCCGCCGCGAACTGCCGTCCATCGGCACCTTGTTCAGCATTTCAGTCAACCAGCGGCTTGAACCCTCATCGCTCTCCTGGCATGATGATCCGGAGCAGGCGGGAGCCGGGGTCAGTTTTCATACTGCGGTGCATGTGTTTGATGCCCTGCGTTTCATCACCGGGCTCGAGGTGAAGAGAATTATGGCGGTCACCCGCTGTCAGCATAGTCTCTACCTGGAGGATCTGCTGGCCGTTCTGGCAGAACTGGAGGAAAATGTGGTCGGCCTCATCGACTGCTCAAAGATCGGACATGCACGCAGCGGCAGGTTTGAATTCGTCGGGTATAAGGGACAGCTGCACGGGGATCAGGTGCACAATACCCTGGAGAAAATATCAGGCTCGGAAGTAAAAAAATATGCAAGCTGCACCCCGGTCAGCACCATCGTACCCCTCCTGGAGGACTGGCGGAACTTCCTGGGCGGCAGCGGACCGAATCCGGTAGCAGGGGAAGAAGGTCTGCAGGCGGTCCGTCTCTGCGAAGCCTGTCTGGAGTCGGCCCGGACCGGGGCATGGGTCAGTCTGTAGCCTGGAAATACAGATTACCCTGCTAATTCAAGGATTGCCTTGACCAGGTTTTCCGCGCCGTCGGCGATCTGGTCGACCCTGGAATCCAGCATGTAACAGGGGGTGGTAATGATTTTATTTTTCCGGTCAACGACTATTTCCCCGTGCCCGGTTGCAGTATGGTGCGCTCCCATCTGTTGGATATTGCCGGCAGTCCTTTCATCCCGGCCGATAGTAAGCTCGACCTGACCAAGCACCCGGGCGAGAATAACCGGCGCAATACACAGGGCGCCGATCGGTTTGCCGGCCTCATACATGCCCCGGACCGCCCGTTCAACATCCGGATTGACGCTGCAGTCAGGCCCGTCAAAGGCATAGGTGCTGAGATTTTTTGCGGCTCCCACCCCTCCCGGCAGGATCAGGGCGTCGAATTCAGCCGGATTGAACTGCTTCAGATCCTTGACCCTGCCACGGGCAATGCGGGCCGATTCAATCAGGACATTGCGCTGTTCGTTCATTTCCTTACCGGTGATATGGTTGAGAACATGGTGCTGGGGGATATCGGGGGCAAAGCACTGGAAATCGCCGCCGTGTTTATGGATGGCCCAGAGAGTGAGAGTTGCTTCATGGATTTCCGCCCCATCCTGATGGCCGCAGCCGGATAGTACAACGCCGATCATTTTAGCCTGCATAAAATTGCTTCTCCACTCATGAGGTTTATGAAAAGTAAAGGTTGTAAATCTGGGGCAGGTGCCGGTAGCGCTCGTCATAATCAAGGCCGTAGCCGACCAGAAAACCTCTGCTGAGGGTGAAGCCGGTATAGTCTACATTGACTTCAACTTCCCTTCTTTCCTTTTTGTTTATCAGCGCACAGGTCCGCACCGAGCGAGCCTGTTTTCCGGTAAAATAATTTACCAGCCAGTGCAGGGTAGTGCCGGTATCGACAATGTCTTCGACCAGCAGAACGTCCTTGCCGCCAAGGTCCAGTTCCACATCTTTGGACAGGCTGATTTTTCCGGAAGAAGTGTTGCTGGCGCCATAGCTGGCAACCCTTATGAAATCGATCCGGTGAGGGATGGTCACGGCACGGGCCAGATCGGCGAGAAAAATGAACGAGCCGTTCAGGACCCCGATCATAACCAGATTCTTCTCCTTGTAGTCCGCCGAGATCTGCACCCCCAACTCGCTGACCCTGTCACTTATCTGCTGCCGACTTACAATGAGTTCCTGTTTTGCCATGATGAAATCTTGTCAGTGGTGTCACTTTGATTGTTGAGAATATAAATAGCCTGTTCGGCAAAGTTAATCAAGTGAACAGAAAAGGGAAAGAGAGGATGGTGAAGGGAAAAAGAAAGCTGACGGCGGCAAAAGGATTTCTGCAGGCCTGCTGCAGAGGGAAAGAACTTTTTTTGGTCATTGAGGGACCGGAAAAATGTTCCTCAATGACCAAAAAAGAGAAAAAAGAGTAAATCGCTATACTGTCAGGTCATCGCGGGTCTTCTTGCGCGGTCCTCCGTGGCCGGCGACCGACCAGTCACGCATCGGCGCGGAGACAGTGAGTTCCTGCTGCCGTTCAAGCCGTCCCATGCGGTCATAGATCAGCTGCCAGATGCATTCCACATCGGCATGAATTTCGCAGCGGCCGTTCACCGAACCTCCGCAGGGACCGTTCATCAGGCTTTTGGCACAACGGGCTACCGGGCAGAGGCCGCCGGTGAGGTGTAAAACGCAATTGCCGCAACCCGCGCATTGTTCGCTCCAGACCCCCTGTTCGGCGGACCCGCCGAAAAAGGTAGTATTCACGGCTGGGAAGACGCTGTCGGAAGGGCGCAGATTGGCAATGAAATTAACGCCGACACCGCAGGCCATTGACAGGATGGCGTCATACTGCCCTTTCCACTCGTCAATTGCATCAATATATTCCCTGTCACACTGGCGGACCAGCGATCCCACAATAACTTCCGCTTCCCTGCGGCTTTTTTTCATCCCGAGGCGGATAAGGGAGGCCAGAATCTCCGCCTCCCGCTCGCCGCCGGCGGAACAGACTGTGACACAACCCCTGCAGGCCAGGATAAGAATTTTTCTGCAATCCCTGACCATTTCCAGTATTTCGGCCAGCGGTTTTCTTTCGGCGACTATCATCGGCTAACTCCTATCGGATAACGGATCCTTTTGTTGCGGTCCTCTCAGGCCGCTTCCCGGCGGCTGACACGGAAAGGACCCGGACCCATTTTTTGTATACGTTCATTCATTTCCCTGGCCACTTTGACAAACTCGGGATGCAGGCCGCGGGCAAGGTGGTACATCTCCACTCTTTCCGGTTCCACACCCAGTTCGCGCAGGGCTCCTCTGACAGCCTCGACTCTTTTCGCGGCCCGCTGACTTCCCTTCACATTATGGCAGGAGTCCACCGGACAGCCGACAACATAGACAGCATCGGCTCCTTCCTCAAAAGCCCTGAGCAGGGTGATTTCCTGCAGCTTGCCGGTACAGGGAAGTCTTGACATACGGATATTCTGCGGGAAACCGAGAATTTCCAGTTCTTTTGCTTCATTGGCGCAGCTTTGCTGGGAAGTGTAGTGGCAGCTGAAAAGCCTGATATCAGGAGTAAAGCTCATCCTTGTCTCCTTGTCCTTATTTAATCCCGCAGGCAGCGATAAGCCGCTCATCCTCGGATACATTCAGGAGAATCGCCCTGGCAGGACACTCGGCAACACAAATCCCGCAGGCCCGGCATTCCTCCACATCAATATTCGCATATCCGCCGCTGTCAATTTTGGGAATTTCCCAGGGGCAGACCCGGACGCAGGTGAGGCAGGAAACACAGAGATCGCGCTGCACTTCGGCTGCTTTTCCTTTTGCCACGAGCTCTTCCTCGGTAACATATCCTTTTCTGATCGCCAGCCGAAACAGGGCTTTCATAATATCGGCAAAACTGACATCCTGGGGGCAGACAAAAACACAGCTGCGGCAGCTTGAACAATACCACAGGAGATCAGACGACAGGAGCCGTTCACCCAGTCCCATGCGGATCATGTGGATTATCTTGCGGGGATCGAATTCAGGAATAGCCTGGCTCACCGGACATATGCCGGAGCAGGCACCGCAGGAAAAGCAGCTGTTCAAATGCTCGCCGCCCGGTTCGGCTATGACCTCGGCACTGAAGCGGGCATCGGTTGTTGTAGTTTTCTTTGCCATATGTATCACCAGTCAGCAGATTTCAATCCATTCACGTCACGCAATATGTTCAATCGCTGGTAAACGATCCGAAGAGACATGATTGACAAGAATGGAAGAAAAGCGGGGAAATGAAAAAAAATCTCATTTAACTTGCCAATAAAAACATATTTTTTACCGTATTTAAAATGATATGTCAATACGGCAAAAGGCATGTGCAGGAGGGGTATCCGGTCTGATTCATGCTTAATTGCGGCTGCACGGCAGCACCATTTCTGCGGATTATTTTTTCATTTTTTCAAGGTATTTGCATAAAAAATATTGACGATAAATAAAAACGGTGCAGAAAATAATAAAGAAACTATTTGCTTATGATTCTGATTTGCAGTCCTGCCGCTTATTACGCAATGGTAAAATTTCACCTGGGAAGGTCTGGTTCCGGCAATGAACAATGTTACAATAAGACCTGCAGCACTTGAGGATATCCCTGACCTGATCAGGATCGAAAACAGCTCCTTTGACCTCGATATTTTGTCACGCCGCAATTTTCGTCATATCCTGAGCAGGGGCCACGCCACGACGCTGATTGCCGAATATGAGGGCAGGCCGGCAGGATATGTAATGGTGCTCTTTAACCGGGGGACTTCGGTAGCGCGGCTCTATTCAGTCGCCGTCATGCCGGAAGCCAGGGGAAAAGGCATAGGATTGGCGCTGGCCGAAGCGGCGGAAGATGCCGCCATCGAAAACGGCTATGCCTACCTGCGGCTGGAGGTCCACCAGAACAACCGGGCTTCAAGGGAGTTGTTTGCCAGACTCGGGTATCAGCAGTTCGGGATTTATACCGATTATTATGAAGATCATGCCGATGCCCTGCGCTTTGAAAAGGCCCTGACGGACGATCGGCCGCCGCTGTTGGCCAGGGTTCCCTATTACCGGCAGACTCTCGAGTTCACCTGCGGTCCGGCCTGCCTGATGATGGCAATGGCTGCCCTGGACAACACCCTGGAATTCAGCCGTCACCTTGAACTTCGCCTGTGGCGGGAGGCGACATCCATCTTTATGACTTCCGGTCATGGCGGGTGCGGACCGTTCGGCCTGGCCCTGGCCGCTTTTCATCGCGGTTTTTCAGTGGAGGTTTATGCCAGCGAAGCGGATGAACTTTTTGTCGGGTCGGTCCGCAGCGAAGAGAAAAAGGAAGTGATCAAGCTGGTCAATGAAGATTTCCTGGAGGAGATCAGGATAAAAGGTATTCCGCTGCATAACAGCCGCCTGAACACAGATGATATGGAAGAGAAACTTAAGGCGGGCGGCATTCCAATTGTTCTGATCAGTTCCTTCAGGATCTACAAGGAGAAATTTCCCCACTGGGTTGTGGTCACCGGCATGGATGAACGCTTCATCTATATCCACGAACCGTATGTTGATGTCGATTCCGGCAAGACTATCACCGTTTGCGTCAACCTGCCCATTGCCCGCAGGGACTTCGAGCGCATGGCGCGGTATGGCAGGAGTTCCCTGAGGACCGCCGTGATTTTGAACAGAAAGGACTGACATGATCAAACAGATTATCGTAGTTGAAAGTCTCAGGAGCTGGGCGGATTGTAAACCGGACTGCCCGGTGGTGCATGTGGATGACTACCTCACCAATGCGGAATATTTCAGGATGAGAGGCGTGCAGGTGATCAACCTGTGCCGCAGCTACCGCTACCTGAGTGTCGGGTACTATTGCTCACTGCTGGCCGAGGCCCGCAGGCACAGGGTGATTCCCTCGGTCAAGACCCAACTGGACCTGAGCAGCAGGACCATGTACAACCTCGAGGTTCCCCATCTTGATGAAGTGGTCCGGAAAAGTTTCAAAAAAAAAGGCGCGCACGACCACGATGAGGAATTCAGTATCAATGCCTACTTCGGACAATGTTTCTGTGACAGCCTGAATGATCTCATGCGCCGGGTATTCGAGTCCTTTCCCTGTCCTGTTTTGCGGGTAACCTTCAGCAGAGAGAAAAAATGGCGGATTATCGAGGTCAAACCCCTGGCTATCGAACGGCTGGAAAGGGAAGACAAGGATCTTTTTTATCTGGCTCTGGAAGGCTACCTGAAAAAACGCTGGCGCCCGCAAAGGGAACCAAAGGCCTATCGTTTTGATCTGGCCATCCTGCACGATCCGGAGGATGAGCTGCCGCCGTCCAATGAGCAGGCATTGAAAAATTTCATCAAGGCCGGGAAAAAACTGGGCATCCATGTTGATCTGATCGTCCGGAAAGATTATTCCAGGCTCGCCGAATATGACGGACTGTTTATCCGCGACACCACCAGTATCAAGCACTACACGTACCGCTTTGCCAAAAAAGCCGAGAGCGAAGGGATGGTGGTGATTGACGATCCGCAATCGATTCTGCGCTGTGCAAACAAGGTGTATCTGGCGGAACTGCTGAGTGCCAATCGCATTCCCACGCCAAAAACAGTGATTGTCGGGAAACACGATCTTGAGGCCGCGGAAGCGGCGCTGGGATATCCCCTGGTGGTGAAGCTGCCGGACGGAGCTTTTTCCCAGGGTGTGTTCAAGGTTGACGACGGGGAACAGTTCCGCGATGTTGCCGGGCGGCTCTTCAAGCATTCGGAGCTGATCCTGGCGCAGGAGTTCTTTTATACGGATTTTGACTGGCGCATCGGCATCCTCAATAAAAAACCGCTGTTTGCGTGCAAGTACTTCATGTCCGGCCAGCATTGGCAGATTCTGCATTACACAGGCGACGGCAAACACAGCGAGGGTGAAGCGGCCACTCTCGCGGTTGAAGATGCCCCTCCCGAAGTGGTCAGGATGGCTCTGAAGGCAACCTCCCTGATCGGTGATGGACTGTACGGGGTCGATCTGAAGCAGAAAGCTGATCAGGTATTCATTATCGAGGTAAACGACAATCCCAATATCGACAGGGGAGTGGAAGACCGGGTGCTGAAGAGCCGTTTGTATGAGCTGGTGATGGCGGAGTTTTTGCGGCGCATGGAGAATCGCCGCCGCCTGCACAGCCCCTCCCTGCCCAGGTCCAGATCATCCGAAGTGGCTTAATTCACCATTTCGCTGTTGGACGTTCGCTGTTCACGTTTTTCACTTGTCCTCTGTCAGCGGAGCAGCAGTTCCGCGTTTTCCCCGGTTATTTTTCGAACCAGCACGGGATCCAGGTCCAGGCTGCGAAGCAGCTGCAGGGTATTTTTCTGGTCCGACCAGGGGGAATCGGACCCGAACAGGACATATTCGGGGGGATGCTGCAGAATCATCTCCCTGGCTGCCACGGGGTCCAGAAAATCCAGGGCATAGGAGATTTCCATGTAAACGGGGCGGCCGATCAGGAGCCTTCTCACCTGCTCCCAGTCATCCCAGGCGCCGAGATGGGTGGTGATTATTTTCAGGGCGGGAAAGCTGTCCAGCACCTTGAGAATACGCTGCGGGGTGCAGAGGTCCAGGCGCGGAAAGGCAATGTCAAAACCGGTGTGCATGACCACCAGCAGGTTATGTTCGATGAGCGAGGCATAGAGGAGGGAAAGCCTGTCTTCATCGATGAAGAAATCCTGGTAGTAGGGGTGCAGCTTGATGCCGATAAACCCTTCTTCGCGGATGATCCGGACCTGTTCGGCAAGGTCCGCGGCAGCGGGATGGACCGATGGCAGGGGAATCAGCCGGTCGGAGCGGACCTTTTTCGACCAGTCAAGAATTGAGCGGAACTGCCCGGCGCGGGTGGCTATCGAGCAGATCACGCTTTTGTCAATTTCCGCCCGGTCCATGGAGCGCAGCAGGTCGTCCACCGTGCCGTTGAGGTAGGCCTTGACGTTCCCCTCTTTCTCGAGATACGGGATTGCCGTGGCCGCCAGGTCGTCCGGAAAGGCATGGGTGTGAAAATCTATGATTCGGGTCATGATGCAAATAAACGCCAGCCTATCTGCAGGACACAAAACGCATAGAGCCCGGCGATGACATCGTCCAGCATGATGCCGAGGCCGCCGTGGATATGTGTGTCCAGCCAGCCGGCCGGAAAAGGTTTCAGGATGTCGAAAATGCGGAAGAGCAGAAAACCGGACAGGATTGCAGACGGATGATAAGGTGCCGCAGCCAGGGCAATGAACAGGCCGACAATTTCATCTATTACCACTATACCCGGATCACCGCGATCAAGAATTTTTTCCGCCGCTCCGGAACAGGCGGTTCCGATAATGAAAAGAGCCGCAACCACGGAGAGATACGGAATAAGCTCCAGGCGCCGCAGGCCCAGCCACAGGCCCAGGCCGAGGAGGGATCCCCATGTTCCCGGCGCCTTGGGCAGGTAGCCGCTGTAAGCCCCGCTGGCTATGAACATGAATAACCGGTCCATTGCTATGCCTTGCCGCGGGAGTTGACCGCCTGGTAGACACTGCGGAGGGGGATGTTGTTTTCTTTCGCTAATCTGCGGCATTCTTCATATTCGGGAGTAACAACATACCCGGAATCGGTTTCAATTTTTTTTGCCTTTACCGGTCCCCAGGGTGTGGCGACAGTGACGATTTCCCGGGGCAGGGTCATTCGTTCTTCACTGTGATACCGTAAACCGATGGCGCTTGTTTCGCTGAAAATCACTTTCCGCAGGAGGGAAACATGTGCCGGATCGCAGATTACCTTCAGGGTAAAGCCGGGACGCCCCTTTTTCATGTGCACGGGCGTGAGAATAACATCCAGGGCGCCGCCCGCAAGAAGCTTTTCCAGCACATGCGGCCAGGCTTCGGGGCTCCAGTCATCCAGGGAGGTTTCGATGACCGTGATCCGCTGTGCCTCTTCGGGCGTGAGTTCATCGCCGATTAACAGGCGGAGCAGGTTGGGCCGGTTGTCCCTCCTTTTCATCGACCCGGCGCCATATCCGCTCTGCAGCAGGCGCATGGCCGGCAGGGGGCCGAAATGATCGGCAAGCTCCCTGACAATGGCAGCTCCCGTCGGCGTGACCAGTTCCTGGTCAATATTTTCTCCGTAAACCGGCACTCCCTGCAGCAGGTGACAGACAGCCGGGGCCGGCAGCGGGAGGTCGCCATGGTCGCAATGTACCCAGCCGCGGGAGACCGGCAGGGGGGAGCAGAAAAGTTTTTTTATGCCGAGCTCGTAAAAACAGCTGACAGACCCGACAATATCGACAACCGCATCAACGGCGCCAACTTCATGAAAGTGAACTTCCTCCACCTTGCAGCCGTGTACGGCCGCTTCCGCCTCTGCCAGGCGCCGGAAAATATTGATGGATGTATTCCGGACCCGTTCCGGAAGGGAGCCGGCGAGAATCATTTTTTCAAGATCAGGGAAGTGACGGTGCTGCTCCTGATGCTGCAGCCGCACCTGTACCCTGGCCGCCTGCAGCCCCGACTCGTTTGTCCGGGAGACATCAAGACGGAAGCCGGAAAGATCAAGCCGGTCCAGAGCGGCATGGATGTTTTTTTCCGGTGCTCCGGCATCGATAAAGGCACCGAGCAGCATGTCGCCGCTGATGCCTGAGAAACAGTCAAGATAGGCAATGCGCATCAGGTGAATTTTTCTCCGATGGTAAAGCAGAAACCACAGAGGCAGTACTGGACAGCCATGCGTTTTTTCCCCTCCGGCTGAATTTCCCGGATGAGCAGATAATCCCTGCCGGTGGCAATCACCAGCCCGTTTTTATCGGCCCGGCAGAGGGTTCCCGGTTCCTCGGCCGCCGCCCCGGCAACCACTTCGGGCCTGAAAAAGCGGAATCTTTTGTCCCCGAGAAAACCGTAGGCAGAAGGCCATGGGTCCAGACCGCGGATGAGGCAGTCGAGTTCCCGGGCTTCCCGGCGCCAGTCGAGATGGCCCATTTCCTTGGACAGCAGCGGCGCCATGGTGGCCTGGGAATCGTCCTGCCTGACCGGAGAGAGTTTTTTCTCTTTCAGCAGCCGGATGGCTTTGACCAGGGTTTTTCCTCCCAGTCCGGCAAGCCCGGAAAAGAGCGTGCCGGCCGTATCTTCCCGGGTGATGGGAATGGCTGCCGGCAGAAGGATGTCGCCGGTATCCATGCCTTCATCCATCTGCATTATAGTTACTCCGGTTTCCTGCTCGCAGTTGATGATGGCCCATTGAATCGGGGCTGCTCCCCGGTATTTCGGCAGCAGGGATCCATGCACGTTGATGGTGCCCAGAGGGGGCATATGCAGCAGGGAGCCGGGCAGAATCTTGCCGTAGGCGGCCACGACAATCAGATCCGGCCGCAGCTCTTTTACCTGGTTGAGAAACGCTTCCGTTCTGATGGAGGCGGGCTGGAGCACGGGAATGGCATATTGTTCCGCCGCAAGTTTTACGGGCGGCGGGCTGAGTTTCCTGCCGCGCCCTTTTTTTTTGTCCGGCTGGCAGACAACCGCGATGACCCGGTCGGGGCTGTTGACAAGCTCCTGCAGGGAGGGAACCGCAAATTCAGGCGTACCCATGAAGATGATGCGGAGTGGAGTGTCGCTCATGACTCGGACTGGAGGATTTTTTTCAGCTTTTTTTTGTACAGGTTTCTTTTCAGTGAACTGATCCGGTCAATGAACAGTTTGCCGTGCAGATGGTCAACCTCATGCTGGATGATCCGCGCAAACCTGTCTTCCGCTTCAAATTCCAGCAGGTTGCCGTCAAGGTCCTGCGCCGTGACCTTGATTTTTGTAAAGCGCTTAACATTCGAAGTATAGTCGATGACGCTCAGGCAGCCTTCTTCATCAACCTGGGAGCCTTCCCCTTCGGAGATAACCGGGTTGACATATGGGGTGAATTCTTTTTCGCCGCCGGGTTCGGTCGTATCGACCACTATTATCTGCAGCAGGATACCGATCTGGTTTGCAGCCAGGCCGATTCCGGGGGCGTCGTACATGGTTTCCCCCATGTCTTCCGCCAGCTTTCTGAGTTCTTCATTGAACTCGGTTATTTTTTTTGCCTGTTGGCGAAGAACGGGATCGGGATATGTAAGGATACTTCTGATAGCCATTTGTTTTAAAAATAAAGAGTTATTATTCCATTAATATATGCATAAAAGTCATACTGTAAAGGAGGGATGATCGCCAGTAAAAAGAGAAACGATGCGCCTTGTTTTCATGAACTGAATTGTGTAGGATCGGCAGGATATCCTCCCGCGGAAAAATTATAATTATGATAGAAGAAAAATACAAAAAAGGATTGGATCTGCTGCGCTGTCCCGTGATGCCGCTGGTGTCGATGCTCCGGTTTCTGTTCATGACCGGACCGTTTGCCACGGTGGCTGAGGTCATTGCGGAACTGCCCGAACCAATTGTAACGGATCGGACAGATTACGCAAACCCAAAGGCGCTCCTGATGCAATATCTTGATATTCTCGCCGGCTATGAGCAACTGAAAACGGGTTCTTTTCTCCCCGTCGCAGTTGTGGATGAGGAGAACGCCCCGGTTGACAGCTTTACCGCAGTTCATTCCCTCATTGTCCAGCAGGTTCTGACCAGGGAACTGGAAAGCATCAACAGCGCGTTTTGCGCGTCGTGCGGATGCACGCTGTGCTGTACCGGACCGGAAAGAGCAATGGCGCAGGAGTTTTTTGAGATTCCGCTGGAAGATAATGAGACCGGCCTGTTTGCCGCCGGCAGGTATGAAAGCGCGGAAAGCCTCTGCCGCAGCGCGTATGACGAAGACGAGCTGCAGTGCGGCGAGCGTCCGTTTTACCGGATTGAGGGGCCCGGGCTTTTTCACTGGCGGAAAGGATGGAGTCTCATTCTGCCGAAAGAATCCGCCTGCCCCAACCTGGATGGCGGAACCGGCAGATGCCTGGTGTACAATGAACGGCCGCAGGTCTGCCGCAGGCCTCAGATATTTCCATATATGCTGGAGCCGACAGGCCATGATGTAAAAGAGGGGGGTTCATATCGTATCCGTGCAACCCTGCTGGCCGTTGTCGATTGCCCTTATGTCCGGGACCTGCAGGATGACCTTGCCGAATATGCGGCTGCCTGCGAACTGCACCTGGTACTGAAGAAAAATAAAACCTGACAGGATACGGGGCGGCGGATCCTCTCCCCTGGAACCGCCTGCCTGCTGCGCATAAAAGGCAAATTCTGGTTCCCGTTTCGGGGCTGTCATGTATATAGAGTTTTTTCTTGGGGCAATGTGTGGTACGTTTTGCCATATTTTTCAGTTCGATTTTCCGGGACGGTATGTGAAGAAATGTCACCTGTCAGTTTCATTTTAATCCTTCTCTCCTATCTGATCGGCGCCATACCATTCGGCATCCTCCTGGCCATGGGAAGCGGGGTGGATATCCGGCGGCAGGGAAGCGGGAATATCGGCGCGACCAATGTGGGCCGGCTGCTGGGAAAAAAGCGCGGCCTGCTGACCCTGCTGGCGGATATCGCCAAGGGATTTCTGCCAATGTATATTGCAGGATACCTCCTGGCGGATCTTCCCGACCTCCACATGACGATCGGTTTATGCGGCGCCGCAACGATCATCGGTCACATGTTTCCGGTCTATCTCGGATTCAAGGGAGGCAAGGGAGTCGCCACCGGCCTCGGGGTCTTTCTCTATCTGGCGCCAGCCGCCGTCCTGCCCAGCCTGGCAGTGTTTGCTGTGACCGTCGCAGTATCCGGTCATGTATCCCTCGGTTCTCTCCTCGGATCTCTCGCGGTTCTCCCGGTGCTGTTGTTTCTCGGGGAAGCGGACTGGAAACTGGTACTGGCATTTTTTGTGGTTCTCATGATCTGGGTAAAACACTATCAGAATATTGTCCGACTGCTGAACGGTACTGAAAAGAGCTGGAGAAGCAAATGACCCGAAAGGAGTGGCAGGCTATCGACAAGGCCAGAAAGGTGCTCGGTCTCGGTGAGAGGGCGACCCTGGGAGAAATAAAGAGGGCCTATTACAGGCTGTGCAAACAATATCATCCGGATGCGGCGGGCAGGGACAGCAGTGACGATGAGAAAATGATGTACAGGCTGACCGAAGCCTACGATCTTCTCATGCGCTATTGCGAAGAATACCGTTTTCCGCTGCAGCCCGGGGAAGCGAATATTTATGACGCCGAAGACTGGTGGATGGATCGTTTCGGCCAGGACCCCATCTGGCCAAGGCGCAAATAATACACTGTTGACGCGGTTCCAGCAATTCCCCGAATTTTTCGAATAAAATTTTCTGCCGGAAGAATTGTGAAGCAAAAAAAACTAGCTCCCCTCGAACTTTACCGGGTTCTGCCCGGAACCAACTGCGGGTTATGCCTGCTGCCCACCTGCCTGGCTTTTTCAGCGGCAGTGGTTGCCGGCAGGAAAAAATTAACCGATTGCCCCTCCCTGGGCAAAGAGGACATTGCCCGCCTTTCCGGCAGCCTTGTCCAGCGGACGTCATTGGATCTCGGGCAGGCAGAGTTCATGGACAGGCTGGAGAGGAAAATAGCCGAACTCGACCTTGCCCGGATTGCCCCGGTAATCGGGGCGAGGTTTCACAACAACACATTGACCGTGAATTCCCTGGGCAAGGAATTTCATATTGACAGGCAGGGCCGGGTCACATCGGAATGTCATATCATCCCCTGGGTGAAAGCGCCCCTGCTCTCCTATGTGACGAACGAAAAACACATGGATATTACCGGCAGCTGGATCTCTTTCCGGGAACTGCAGGGAGGAATGGACTGGCAGGGACTGTTCACCTCCCGCTGTGAAATTGTCCTGAAAAAACTGGCGGATGAGCATCCTGACCTGCTGGGAGATATTATCGACCTGTTCATGGGGATACCGACCACCGAATTCCAGGCTGATATCGGGCTGATCCTGCATCCGCTGCCCCACATTCCGATTCTCATCTGTTACCAGGCGCCGGACGAGGACCTGGAGTCCGAACTGACCATCTTTTTTGATGCCTGCTGCGGGGTTAATCTGCACATTAAATCGATTTTCACCCTCTGCTCCGGGCTGGTGCAGATGTTTGACAAAATAGCCAGGCTGCACCGTTAAAGGCTGTGCATGAACGCAGTGTATCCTGTTGTCGTCCCTGGTTCCCGCGCGGAAAGGTTGACAGAACAGAATTTGCACAATATCAATCAGGATGAGCACGACAAGAAAAGAAAAAGCTGCCGCATAGAGCTCCCGGGGACACTTTAGCGATGTCAAAGCTGTCCGGGCCGCAGGCGGGGAATTTTTCATGAGATTTACGCATAATGTGGAGGCCAAATTGAAACCGTATGCATACATGATTTTGACTTTTTTCTTCCTGTTGGCAATAGGGGAAGCCCGGGGAAAGGAAGCCGGAGAGCCGGCAGTTCCCGATATTGCGGCAATTGAAGTTCTGGACCTGCATACGGCACAGGCATTGGCCCTGGCCGCCAATCCCACCGTTCATGCGGCCATGGAAAGGGTGGAGCAGGCCAGGGCCCGGCTCCGCCAGGCGGCGGCAGCCTGGTGGCCCAGTCTTGACCTGACCGGCAGCGGCGGCCGGATACGGTTGTCGGAATTTGAGTGGCAGCGTTTTGGAGGGCTGGCGGAACTGGGTGGACAAGGCTTCGAACGCACCTATGAAAATTATACTGCCGGCATTCAGGCATCGTGGATCATATTTGACGGGTTTTTTCGAACCTTCCGCGAGGAGCAGGCAGAATACGGCACAAAATCCGAAGAAGCCGCCCGCAGGGATGTCCAGCGTCTGCTGGTTGCCGCTGTTGCCGAAGCATATCTGAATGCGCAGCTGGCCCAGACCAATGTCGAAATAGCCCGGGCAGACAGCGAATTCTACAATCAGCAGCTCAGGGATTCGGAAAACAGGTATGAAGTGGGTGCCGGGACCTGGGGTGATATCCTGAATATCAAAGTACAGCTCAACTCGGCAAAAACCAATGATCTGCTCGCAAGCAGAGAATACGAGGCGGCCGGCTACGGCCTGGCTGCCCTTCTCGGCCTGCCCGATGCGGAACTGCCTGAACACATCCGTCTAGACGAACTCGATGCAGGTGTTGACCTCGGCGGGCAGGAGGAGGACCCGGAACAGCTGATCAGGGATGCCCTTGAACTGCGGCCGGATGTTGCGGAGATGATCAGCAGGGTGAAGGAAGCCGAAGCGCGGGTGGGGATGGCCAGGGCTCCGTTTTATCCGACCCTGCAGTTGGTCGGCGCTGTCGATGGCATCCGGCAGGGAGATATGGGTTTTACCGGCGATGATTTCGGCGATACGATTCTGGTGAATCTGACCTGGAACCTTTATGCCGGCGGCGCGGATAAAGCCGCGAAGGTTGAAGCGGAGCACACCCACCGTGAAGCACGATATATTCTTGCCGACCTCCGAAACCTGGTTGCATCCCAGGTCCGCCAGGATATTACTCTGCTGGAGGCGGCCCGTGAACAGGTGGTACTGCAGCAGGAAAGCGTCAAGCTTGTCGAGGAAAACCGGGAACTGGCAAAAAATGAATATGAGGCGGGAGAAGCATCACTGGTGCGTCTGAATGAAGCCCAGAGAGACCTGACCACCACCTACAGCCGCCTGGCGCAGGCCCGTGTGGCCTATCATCGGGCCAAACAGCGCCTGCTGGCATCCACGGGACTCAATATCGACGCATTTATCGAACAGGAGGCCGCGCTGGGGCAATACCGGTAATCACTGCAGCAGCCTGGTTATTTCCTCCAGGCTGGGGACATAGTACTGGCGGAAAAGAATGGTGCCCGAAGTGTCGGCGATAATTACCGTGGGCACGCCGATTATCCTGTATTCCATGGTAATCTCTGATTTGCTGTCAAAAATAACCGGATATTTTAAATTATTCTTCCTGACAAATTTGTCTGCCTTTTTTTCGGAATCCCTGTGGCCTATATTGATTGTGATGATTTCCAGTTTATCCGCGAGTTCGGTTTCAAGCAGTTGATTGAGCAGAGAGACCTCTCTTACACAGTTTGGTCACCAGGTGGCCCAGAAAAAGAGGAGCACCGGCTTGTTCCCGATGACACGGTCTATGTTGATTTTTTTACCGGCCATGGTTTTGCCGGTAAAAGAGACCAGTTTGTCGCCCGGCTCGACCGCGGATATACCGGGCGGCTGGATGAGCGCCAGGAGCAGCAGCCCGGCAAGGAAAAGGGATAATTTTTTCATAATTTGTACCTGTCTGATCATCATGAAGAGCAGCCCGGATTTTACAGCAGCATTCTGCCGGCCTGAATAAAAAGATATTCTGCCAGAATAAGTATAAGCACTGCAATGATTTTTTTGATTGTTACCAGCCATGGACCGCTTCGCGGGATGGACGCCAGGATGCCGGTAAATGTTCCGACCAGCAGCAGGATCGTTCCCATGCCGATCGCAAAGACAAAGAGCATGGCACCTCCCAGGACAAGATTGCCGGTTGATCCGACATAGGCCAGCAGGGAGCCGAGTACCGGAGCGGTACAAGGTCCGATGATCAGCCCGGAGGTCATGCCGATGAGAAATACCCCGGGAAATCCCCGCATTTTCGTGGGGTAGTGTTTGCCGATATACGGCAGATGATAAACATCCAGCAGGCTTAGAGCAAAAAGAAGGAGAATATTGCCGGTGACGATAAAGGTAACGGGGTGGGTGCTTATGGTCCCGAAAAAACGCCCGGTTGCCGCGGCAAAGAGTCCCAGCGCAGCATAGGTAAGCGCCATGCCGGCCACGTAGCTCAAAGTGAGGAGAAAGCCCCGGGGCTTGGATCCGTTCAGATTGGAACTGCCGATCACCCCCACAGTGATGGGAATCATGGGATAAAGGCAGGGGGTCAGGCTGATCAGGACTCCCCCCAGGTAGGAGGCGGCGAGAGCAAGCAGTATTGAGGATTGCAGATATGACTCGATCTGGCTGAGAAACTGTTCCATTTTATCCGGAAGTTTTTTAAAGTTATGGGGCCTTAGTTTATTGAGTTGTTTCAAGTTGTAAAGAGAAAAGAAGAAAAGTTTTCATTATGGGATTGAATCTGCAGCAACAATATCAGACTGCTGCCCGGGACTGTGTAGAATGCGGCCTCTGCCAGAAGGACTGCTTTTTTCTGCAGCAATACGGTTCACCGAAAGAGATAGCCGAACGCGGCCTCCGGGCGGATGAACTGTTGCGGGAGAGTTTTGAATGCAGCCTGTGCGGCCTTTGCACTGTGGTCTGCCCCAAGGATATAGATCCGGCACTGATGTTGCGAGACATGCGGATCAGGGGCAGAGAAGCCGGACTCGGGGAGTTCGCTGAACATAGGGGAATTCTTTCCTATGAGCGTTGGGGCATCTCGCCCCTCTTCACCTGGTACGGACTGCCGCAAAAATGCACGGCGGTTTTTTTTCCGGGCTGCGCCATGCTGGGCAGCAGGTCCAGGCGGATGGTGCAGATATACGAGCGTCTCCGGGAGAATATTTCCGGGCTGGGCCTGGTCCTGGACTGCTGCGCCAAACCATCCCATGATCTCGGCCGAAGGGATTTTTTTGCCCGGAACTTCGGAGCCGTGAAAGAGTTTTTGGCCGGAAACGGGGTGCGTACCGTGCTCGTTGCCTGCCCGAGCTGCTACCGGGTGTGGCAGGATTATGGGGAGGGGATGAGGGTGCGGACAATTTACGAAGAGTTTGCCAGGGGAGGTTTGCCTGAAAAATTGCAATCCCCGGTGACGGTTACCGTTCATGATCCGTGCGCAGTGCGCGGTGAAACCGGCATCCACCGGGCGGTCAGGGAGCTTGTTGCCGGTATGGGACTTGAGATAAGCGAGATGAAGCATTATGGCCGCCGAACGGTCTGCTGCGGGGAGGGCGGTGCCGCCTGCTACCTTGTCCCGGAAGTTGCGGGAAACTGGACAAAACTTCGGGCGCAGGAGGCGGAAGACCGGCATATTATCACCTACTGCGCCGGCTGTACGAATTTTCTCGGCCAATTGACCCGAACGGACCATGTGGCAGATCTCCTGTTTGAACCGGAACAGACACTGGCGGGGAATATAAGGGCCACCCGATCGCCCTTGACCTGGCTGCGGCGCCTGGTGCTGAAGAAAAATCTGCACCGGCTCGTCAAGCCGGACTTGGCGGGTAGGAGAGACCGAAGCGGCAGGGTGAAAATAAGTTTGTAAAACTATTTGATTACCACTAAAGCTCAGCTGACTGATGAGTTGAGGGGACAGTCCCCTGAGGTTAACGTAAAAATTTAACTGTCTCCCGGGTTAAGCTTTGAACGTTCAATGTTCATGAAGTTCATAATTGAAAAATATCTCATGAAACAATTTAATTACTGAGCATCGGGCGGGAATGTTTTATCTCTACCAGTCCAACAGGCTTGAACGTCTTTTCGATGAACTGGCCAATATTATTGCCCGGCCGCTTTCCGATCCGCTGATCCCGGAAGAGATTGTCGTCCAGAATCCGGGAACAGCCCGCTGGCTTTCCCGGCAGATAGCCCTGCGCACCGGCATCGCGGCCAATCTGGAGTTTCCCCTGCCGGCCCGCTTTATCTGGCGGATTTTCACCTCCCAGTTGGACATCCCCGAGGAGGGGGAGAATTTTAACCGGCAGGCAATCCGCTGGCGTATTTTTGAGCTGCTCGGCACATCGGTTCACCGTCCGGAATTCACCGCCATAAAGAGGTATCTGGCGGATGATCGGGACGGACGCAAGGTTTTTCAGCTTGCCGGCCGCATTGCCGACCTGTTCGATCAGTACCTGGTGTACAGGCCGGATCTGTTGACGGCCTGGGAGGCAGGAGAAGATAAAGACTGGCAGGCAGCGCTCTGGCGGGAGGTGGCACCACCGGGGTCCCTTCATCGGGCAGGGCTGCTGCAGAATTTCAGGGAACACTGCCGCCGCGGCCTGCCCGGCCGGTCAGCACTGCCGGAGAGGATCATCGTTTTCGGGGTCAGTTCTCTGGCGCCGGCGTACCTCGAGGTTATCCACAGGATCTCAACCGCGGCGGAAGTGCATTTTTTTCATCTGAGTCCCTGCCGATCCTACTGGTTTGATCTGGTTTCCGGAAAGGATATTGCGAAAAAGAGATCCTTGTGGCGCCGAAAGAATCTTCCCGATGTCAGTGAATATTACGAAACCGGCAACAGCCTGCTGGCTTCACTGGGGTCGGTCGGGCAGGAATTTTCCCTGCAGCTGGGCGAACTGGATGTCCTTGAAAAAGAACTGTATGAGGCCCCTGCCGGAGATTTTCTCCTTGCCGCCCTGCAGAGGGATATTCTTGATCTCACGGATCCTGAGCCGCAGCCGGTCTTGGCCGCGCCCGGAAGAAAACAGGACAACTCCGTCCAGTTTCACATCTGCCACAGCAGAACCCGGGAGGTGCAGGTTCTCCATAACAGCTTGCTGCAGCTTTTTGAGCAGGATCATGGGATGAAGCCCGGCCACATCCTGGTCATGGCCCCGGATATCGAAGTGTACGATTCCGCCGTCAGAGCTGTCTTTGAGGGTGTGGAGCAGGAGAGATATATCCCCTGGTCCCTCGCCGACCGGTCGGTTCGCAGCGAGCAGCCGCTGGTTGAAGCATTTCTTGCCCTGTTCGAATTGCTGAGCGGCCGTTTTGAAGCACCGGAAGTCATCGCATTTCTGGAGAACGATGCCGTCCTGCGCAGGTTTGCAATCGGCGGGGCGCAAATCAGCAAAATAAGAGACTGGGTCAGGGAAAGCGGCATCCGGTGGGGAAGGGATGCCGCTCATCGGCAGGAATACGGCTGCAGCATGTCCGATCTGCATTCCTGGCGCTTCGGATTGCACAGGATGCTGCTGGGATATATCAGCGGCTCGCAGGCAGAAATGTTTGCGGGAATTGCTCCCTATTCCTCCCTTTCTGCGGATGAGTCCGTGCAGCTGGGCAAATTCGCCGCATTTTTCGATTGTCTGCAAACTTTTTCCCTCCGCCTGCCCCCGGACAAATCCGTGCAGGAATGGGCAATGCTTCTCCACGATATGCTGGATGATTTTTTTGTCCCGGGAAACAATGAAGGCGATCTTAAGGCTCTGCTCGGGCTCCGCGAAACCATCGAGGAGTGGCGACGGAACTGCCGGGCCGCGGGGGTAGCAGGAAAAATCAGCCTGCCGGTAATAAAGAATTATTTCACTGAGATGCTGTCGGCAAAGGCCGGCGGCCAGCCCTTTCAATCCGGCCGGGTAACCTTCTGCAACATGGTGCCCATGCGGTCATTGCCTTTTGGGGTCATATGGCTGCTGGGAATGAATGATACCGATTATCCGCGCAACAGGCGGCCGGCTGCATTCGATCTCATCAGCCGGCAGCCCCGGCTTGGAGACCGCAACCGCAGAAACGATGACTGTTATCTTTTTCTGGAAGCCCTGATTTCAGCCCGCAGGGTTTTCGGCGTATCCTGGGTCGGACGGGACCAGCAGGACAACAGTATCCGTTCTCCCTCCGTGGTCGTCTCTTCCCTGCTGGATTACGGCCGAAAGCTGGGCCGGACCGAATGGGGGGACGGGTTTGAGCTGCCCGTCACCGAGCATCCCCTGCAGCCCTTCAGCACCCGCTGTTTCAACGGCAGTACAGCCACCGCAAGCTATGCAGCCGAGTGGCTCCCTGCTCAGGCAGCGGCAGAGCCGCAGCCTTTCCTCCCCGGTCCGCTGCCTCTTCCTGATGAAGAATGGTACGAGCTGGACCTGCAGCAGCTAGTCAGGTACTGGCTGCATCCGGTGCAGTTTTTTCTCCGGGAGCGTTTGCGGCTGGATCCCGGGGAAAAGGAAAACCTCCTGTCAGGAAAGGAACCTTTTCAGGCGGACGGTCTGGAGCGGTATTTCCTGACCAGGGAAATAACGGATGATATCATCAACGGCAGGAATCTTGATGACAGATATTCCCGCCTGCAGGCATCCGGCAGACTCCCGCACGGCAGTTTCGGCAGGGAAATTTTTGACGGGATCCGTGGTGCAGCGGAAGAATTTGTCTCAATGCTTGCTCCGTTTACAGACGAACCCCGGGAGGATCTTGAAATCGAGCTGACGATCGACCGCTTCCATCTTACCGGCTGGCTGGACGGCCTGAACAGCAAAGGTCTTGTCAGGTATCGCGCTGCCTCCCTCAAGTGCAGGGATCTGCTGCGTCTCTGGATAGAGCATCTGGCGTATAACCTGGCAATTCCCGACGGCTACCCGGGCAGAAGCTTTCATGTTGCCGCGGATAACGTCATCTGTCTGCAGCCGGTGGACGATCCGCTGTCTGAACTCCGGAAGCTCCTGGAACTCTACGGGCAGGGCCTGCAGGCGCCGCTCTGTTTCTATCCCAGAACAAGCGAGGCCTGCTACCTGGCCCTGCACAAGGGAAAAAAATTCGACCCCCGCACGACCTGGAACAGCGGTTTCAGAAGCTGCGGCGAGGGAGAGGATGCGGCCTACCGGATTGCTTTCAAGGGGGCGGATCCTTTTGCCCGGCCGTTTGCCGAGTGTGCCGTGGATATTTATGCACCCATCTACCGCTATCTGGAGGCCGGCGATGCTGGCGTTTGATCCCCTTGGTTTTCCCCTGCACGGTCAGCGCCTGATCGAGGCCAGCGCCGGCACCGGGAAAACGTTCTCTATTGCCCTGCTGTATCTGCGTCTTCTGCTGGAGCGCAGGCTGGACGTGGACCGGATCCTGGTCGTCACGTTCACCACTGCCGCGACGGAGGAACTCCGCACCCGCATAAGCGGCCGCCTGCATGAAGCCCTGGATCAGCTGGAGCGGCATCCCGGCGGGACGGGAGGAAAGGAGGCAGACGAAATCCTGGCGCGGCTCCTGGCCGGGGTGGAAGACAGGCAGGAGGCAAAAACCAGGCTCATTGACGCCCTGGCCCGGATGGATGAGGCGGCAGTGTATACCATCCATGGCTTCTGTCAGCGGATGCTGCAGGAAAATGCCTTTGAATCGGGCGCCCTCTTTGACATCGAATTCCTCGAGAGCGAGAAACCCATGCGCAGCCGGATAATTGAGGATTTCTGGCGCCGGCGGTTTTATTCCTCGCCCCCGGAGGAGGCCCGATGGGCAATTTCTACCTGGAATGATCCGGAAGGACTGGAGAAAAATATCAGCGGCGTGCTCGCCAATCCCTTTGTTGAGTGTCTGCCGGAGGTTTCCGGCGAGCAGGTCCAGGTGGCGAAACAGAAGGCGGAAGATTATTTCCGACTGGTCCGGCAGCACTGGCAGGAATGCAGTTTGGAAGTTGAAGACATCCTGCGCCATGACAAGTGCTTAAGCCGGAATAAAAAAGACGGGTACAGTCCGGAGCGGGTGGAGCTCATCCTCAACCGGATGAACAGCCTGGAAGAGGATTCGCTCATGCCGTGGATTCTGCCGCCCGGGCTCGCGCTGCTCGGCGCTTCAGCTATGCGGGAAAAACTTGTCCGGGAAAAAATATGCCCGGAACACGATTTTTTTGCCGGTTTTGACGCCTTTTTCCAGGCCCACAGCGAATTTTTACGGGCCGCCCGTTTCCATGCCCTTGCCGAGGCGCGCGGTTTTCTGCTCGTCGAACTGGGACGCCGGAAGAAGTCCCAGGCCAGAATATATTATGACGATCTGCTGTGGAAGCTGGACCAGGCATTGTCAGGTCCGGGTGAGGCCGGACTTGCCGAGCGGATCAGGAGCCGCTTCGCTGCCGCCCTGATTGACGAGTTTCAGGATACGGATCCTGTTCAGTACCGGATCGTCAGCAGACTGTTCGGCACCGGACCCGATCCGGCCCTGTTCATGATCGGCGATCCCAAGCAGGCCATCTACTCATTCAGGGGGGCGGATATCTTTACCTATATCAAGGCCCGCAGGGATACCCCGGATACCGGGTGCTTTACCATGGCCGTGAATTACCGGTCAACCGCGGCCATGGTCGGCGCGGTGAACAGCCTGTTTGCCCCCGGGGACTCCTTTGTTTTTGCCGGGGATATTGTTTTTCACAGCGTCCGGGCCGGGGGCAACGCGGATGAAAAACCGCTTCGCCTGGAGAATAAAAGACCAAGGCCTCTGCAGGCCATGATCATTCCTTCGGCGGATGGGGAAGAAAACGGGGCCGCAGCTTCAAAGTCAGGGGCGGAAGAGATCGCAACCCGCTGGTCCGCCCACGAGATAGCCCGCCTCCTCGAACTGGGAGCGGAAGGAAAGGCAAGGCTGGGGGAAAAAAATCTGGCCGGCGGCGATCTGGCGGTGCTCGTCCGGACCCATGCCGAGGCAGGCCTTATGCAGCAGGCCTTGAGCAGGCTGGGGATTGCCAGTGTCTACTACAGCCAGGACTCGGTTTTTGCAAGTGAGGAAGCGGGACAGCTCTACCGGGTGCTTTTCGCCCTGCTGGACCTGTCCGATGAAAATTCCCTGCACAGCGCCCTGGTCACCGACCTCTTCGGTTTGAGCGGAACGGATCTCCATGAGCTGATACATAATGATGACGGCCGCGCCCGGCTCCTGGCCGAACTGCAGGAATACCATACATGCTGGCATAAATCCGGCCTGACGGCCATGTTTCAGAAAATGCTGATCAGGCGGCATATCGTGCAAAGACTTATGGCCGAACAGGGAGGAGAACGCAAGCTGACCAATTTCCTCCATCTTGTTGAACTGCTCCAGGATGCATCGGCAAAACTGGAAGGGATGGAGAGCCTTGTCCGCTGGTACTGCGACCAGCTGCATAATCCGGAGCCCGACAAGGCGAGTCAGCAGCTGCGGTTGGAAAGCGATGAGAACCTGGTCAGGATCATAACCATCCACAAGGCAAAGGGCCTGGAATATCCGGTTGTTTTTCTCCCCTATCTGTGGCATGCGCGACCCGTCAATAAAAAAGCGGTTTTTTCTTTTCATGAGCCGGGCACCGGCAGGATTCTGGCCGATCTCGGCACCGCTGATCCCGAACATTACAGGCGGGCGGAAAGGGAGCGGCTAGCTGAAGATCTCCGCCTTCTGTATGTTGCGGTTACCAGGGCGCGCCATATGTGCTGTTTCTGCTGGGGGAAAGTCAAGGGCATGGAAGCTGCCCCCCTGGCCTGGCTTCTTCACCGGGAGGAGGGAGAGGCGGTGCCTGCGGCCAGGATGACGGAGAGCCGTATTCTTCAAGATCTGACCCGGCTGAGCATGTCCGGAGATTTCCTCGATTTTCTTCCCTGGCCGTCTGATTTCCGCCGCCGCCATGTTTCCTTTTCGGCGGCCGGGGAAAAACTGCAGCCGAAAAAATTTGCCGGCAGGATTGACATTGACTGGGCGGAGACAAGCTATTCCCAGATGATGGCAGGCTCCGGGGATCCGGAGCTGCAGGAGGAAGTGGTTCCGGCACGGACCGAGCCGTACAGGGAGAGGGAAAAAATTTATTCGCCGTTCGGATTTCCCCGCGGCGCGGCAGCGGGCAACTGTCTGCACGGACTACTCGAACAAATCGATTTTCCGGTTCTTGACGAAACCCTGCGGCCGGAACTCGTGGCCCGGCACCTGGCAGGTTCCGGCATAGACGTGGAATGGATACCAGTGGTATGCGAATGGCTGCCGGATATAGTAAAAACCCCGCTTCGCGAAACGCCGGCTTTCCGCCTCATGGATATTGCCGGGGACGAACGGCTGGTCGAACTGGGATTTTATTTCAGCATGCAGAACATTGATGCCGGGAAAATCAACCGGGTGCTGGAGGATTTTTCCATTCCCCCCGTCGATTTCAGGCAGACATATGGCAGCGGCCTGATGAAAGGCTACATTGACCTGGTTTTTCGTGCTGCCGGCAGGTTTTTTATCGCCGATTACAAATCAAACTATCTGGGCCCGGATCATGAAGACTACCGGCCGCAGAACCTGGAGCTGGCAATGAGGGAGCATCGCTACGATCTGCAGTATCTGATCTACACGGTGGCCGTGCACCGGTACCTGAAGACCCGGGTAGAGGGATACCGGTACGGGGATCATTTTGGCGGTGTTTATTATCTTTTTTTACGCGGCATGCAGCCGGCAACCGGGCCGCGGAGAGGGATATACTTTACCCTGCCGCCGCAGCCGCTCGTGGAAAGCCTGGACCGCTGCTTCGGCTATCAGGTGAACACATGATGCGTCCGATGCTCGAACAGGCCCTCACCCAAGGGCACCTGCGGCAGATTGATCTGCATGCCGGCCTGTTTCTGCATGATCTCGCGCGCCGGAACAGGGAGGAGCTGCTGCTGGCAGCGGTTCTTGCCAGCCGGGCCGTGGGTGAGGGGCATATCTGTCTGCCCCTTGAGCAGTATGCCGGCCGCCTGGTTTTCGGCCGGGAAATTGCGGTGACTGCGCCGGAATTGACCGCCTGGCGGGACCTTCTTGCCGCCAGCGGGGTGGTGGGCGGCCCGGGAGAAAATACTCCCCTGATCCTGGATTCGGCGGACCGTCTCTATCTGGCCCGCTATTTTGCCTGCGAAGACTGGATCGGCGAAGATTTGCGGCGCCGGAGCCGGGGAATCATGGAGGTTGGCCAGGCCGGGGCAGCAGACCTTCTTGCCAAACTGTTCCCCGAGCCCGGCCGGGACAACCTGCAGAAGACGGCGGCGGCTCTTGCCCTGCTCAAGCAGTTTGTCCTGGTTTCCGGCGGCCCGGGAACGGGCAAGACCTATACTGTGGCCAGGATCCTGGCTTTTCTCCAGGCCCTTGCGGACCGGCCTCTGCGTATCGCCCTTGCCGCGCCCACCGGCAAGGCAGCAGTACGGCTGCATGAGTCGATTGTCAGCGCCAAAAAATCCCTGGATCCTGCATTGGCGGCAATGGTTCCGGAGGAAACCCGGACCATCCATCGGCTTCTCGGGGTTTTTCCCGGGAGCGGCGGTTTCCGGCATCATGAGGGCAATCAACTGCATCTTGATCTCCTGGTGCTGGATGAAGCATCCATGATCGATGTGCCGCTCATGGCAGACATCCTCAAAGCGCTGCCCCCCGGAGCGCGCCTGATCATGCTGGGCGACAGGGATCAGTTGACCTCGGTTGAAGCAGGCAGCCTTTTCGGCGATATCTGCCCGCAAAGCCAGCCGCCATGGTCCCATGCCCTCAGCAGCCGGCTGCAGAAATTGACCGCCGCCGGTAATGTCCCAACCGTTGCGCAGGAGACACTTGGCGACTCCATAGTCATCCTGCAGGAAAGCTATCGGTTCAGGGAAAAGAGCGGTCTGGGGGAACTTGCCCTGGCGGTCAGAAGCGGCAGGCCGGAGAACGTGGCGGCAGTGCTGCAGGTTAAAACCAGGGCGGGTCTTCATTTCCGGCATCCTGCCGACAGCAGTTTCCAGGGATGGCTGGCGGAGCAGCTGTACGAGGGTTTCGGGCCATGTTTTGACGCGTCTTCTCCTGCTGAGGCCCTGGCTGTACTGGAGAGCTTCCGGGTATTGTGTGCGGTACGGGAAGGGGCGGCAGGCGTAGGGGGAGTGAACAGGATTGCCGAAGAAGTGTTCCGCCGCCGGGGGAAGATCACCGGCCATGACCCCTGGTACCGGGGCAAGCCGCTCATGATAACGGCAAATCATTACAGCCTGCAATTGTTCAACGGCGACACAGGGATTGTCTGGCCGGATAGTGAGCAGCGGTTCTGGGCATGGTTTTTAAAACCGGACGGAGAAATGCGGAAAATCGCCCTTGCCGGGCTGCCGAATTACGAAACAGCGTACGCGATAACAGTCCATAAGTCCCAGGGATCGGAATTTGCAAAGGTCCTTTTCATCCTTCCCCTGGCGGAAAGCAGGGTATTGAATTGCGAACTCATCTATACCGGGGTGACCAGGGCAAGAAACAGCCTGACGATCTGCGGCGATCCTGAATTGCTGACCGCGGGCATTGCCCATCATGTCATCCGCCATTCAGGGCTGCGAGACAGGCTGTGGGCAAATGCGGAAAACAACTCCTGGGAACATGAATAATCCAGATTTCCATAGGAAAGATTAATAATGAAGAACGGGTATATCTATGTTAAAATGCAGGTCATGGAGATATTGCAGCAAGGAGACCTGATTCATGGAAATGAGAAAACTTGAAGTATTCTGCAGGGTTGTTGAACTGAAAAGTTTTACCCGCGCGGCCGAGGCGGTGCTCCTGTCGCAGCCGACGGTCAGCGAGCATATTCGCAGCCTGGAGGAGGAACTGGGCCAGAAGCTGATCGATCGGCTTGGCCGGGAAGCCGAACCGACCCCTGTGGGCAGCCTGCTCTATAAATATGCGGTGAGAATGCTGCGCCTGCAGGAGGAAGCCGTTGAATCCATAGAAAATTACGGCGGTAAACTCTTTGGCCGCATAATGATCGGTTCCGGCACTATCCCGGGAACATATATCCTTCCCCGCCTTATCAGCCAATTCCGCAAAAAATACTCCTCTATTCAGGCGACGCTGCGCATCGCCGGTTCCCAGCTTATCGCTTCCGAGGTTTTGAACGGCGGACTGGATATGGCGGTGGTCGGCGCCCGTTGGAAAGAAAAGGGACTGGAATGGCGGCAGATATTTTCCGACAGGCTGGTACTGGTTGTCAATGCGGAACATCCATGGGCGTCACGGCGGGCAGTAGGACTGGAAGAATTAAAAAATGAGCCTTTTATTCTGCGGGAAAGCGGTTCCGGAACCCGGCGGGTTATAGATCAGATTCTTGAAAATCATGGAGTCAATCCGGCGGATCTGCAGGAAGTGGCCGAGATAGGATCTACCGCAGCCATTAAGGAAGCGGTAAAGGCGGGAATCGGTATTTCCATTCTGTCCGTCAGATCGGTGGAGCAGGATGTGAACCTCGGGCTGCTGAAGACCATCCCCTTAAATGGCATAGATCTGGAGCGCCCTTTTTATCTGATCAAGCGGATAAACAGGGAATTATCGCCCGTGTCAGCCATTTTCCGGGACTATCTGCTCGAGGCGGACACAATGGAGTTGCGGGCAACCCGGAGAAGCTAAAAAATTCTCTCCGGGAAAGGTAAACGATTCCGGCAGGGAAAGTCGTCGAAACTTTCTCTTTTTATATACTATAAAAAAAAACCGGAAGAGAGCTGGACAGGCTGTTCTTCCGGGGCAATGTTCAGTCGTTTGAAGCGAGATATATGTTAATATCTCGAATCCCTGCGGGGTTGTGTTTCCGTCCGTGGTTTTGCCTGGTTGACTCTCAGTTTCCGACCCTGCATATCACTGTTATCAAGTGATTTAATGGCATTTTCGGCATCCGCGTCATTTTCCATTTCCACAAAGCCAAATCCTTTCGATCGTCCCGAGTACCTGTCCATTATGATTTTTGCACTGGCGACATTGCCGAATTCTGCGAAAGCGGTCCGCAAATCATCATCAGTTACATTGTAGGGCAGGTTTCCAACATAGATATTCATTCAAATACTCTCTCAAAACCTGTGTGCATTTATTTCTAAAAACTCAAAAATAAACCAAACGCACAAGGTGTATTCTTGAGCTGTCGACATTGCCTTCGGGAACGGGAAGCGTGCCGAAAAGAATGTCTTATAAATCTACTGACCGAAGGCCGGTCAAATCTGTGTCTTCGTGCCGGCAGGAGCAGCAGCCGGATTACCCCGCAACAGTTGCATGTTATTTTTCCGGGTCGCTTGATCCTTGTAAGCTATGAATATGCGGGGAGAAAAAAACATGAAATAATCGGACTCAGACTCGCTGGACGGCTAATTAATATTATGATACTTCATTACTTTATAATGGAATAATTGCAACTCTTTTTTTTAGCTGCAATGGTTGTTTATTATTTGATATTGTTTGGATGTAAGGATTTCAGTAAAGTGAAGGCCTATCCTGAAGGGGGGCAATTCGGTGTCGAATTTTTTATCGAACCAGACAGGCAGAGCTGAAACAGTGAGTGGGTTGTCGACATCTTCGGCAGGCAGGACGACATTGAGCACAACCAGCTTCGATTCCATCGGAGCCAGGGCCAGATGGGTGCGGTCATACATGATTTCATCAAGGGCGATATCCGCTCCCCGCCGGGAAATGTTGAGCAGTTGTCCCTGGAAGGAAGGGGTTATGGCCGGACCGTTTTTCCCTTCCGAGAGAAAAACCCCTACATTCAGGTTGCATGCCTGCCGTTTTTCTTTTCGCCTGTCAAAATGCAATTACTTTCTCCTGCACCTCTATTGTAATGAGGGTAACCGTTATTGAAATTTTTCCCGGATAGCCTTGAGGACATCGGTTATCTGAAAAAAAGCCTCCACAACTTCCGGGTCAAAGTGGGTGCCGGAATTTTCCCGGATAATTTTATACGCCTCTTCCTCTCCCAGGGGATTTTTGTATGAACGCCTGCTGCACAGGGCGTCATAGACGTCTGCGACTGCGGTTATCCGGGCCGTGAACGGTATTTCTTCTCCCTTTTTCCTGGGTGCCTGCGGATTGAATTCTTCATTCATTTCGGGTACGCATCCGGGGTACCCGCCGCCGTCCCATTTTTCATGGTGGTTGAGGGCTATTTCCAGGCTCATCCGATCAAGCTCGGAAGTAATGGAGGTGAACAGCCGAGCCCCATAGACGGTATGCTTCTTAATCTCATCAAATTCTTCCTCGGTGAGCCGGCCGGGTTTTTTTAAAATGGCGTCCGGAATACCTACTTTTCCCACATCATGCAGCATGGCGGCAAGACGGATAATATCCCGGGTTGACTTGATTTTGCATTCCTCCACGCCCTTGTTGAGGGCCCAGCGCTCATAAATTTCCGCGGAATAGGCCCCGACCCGCTGGACATGGGCACCGGTTTCGTTCGGGTCGCGAAGTTCGGCCATGGACATCATCCGCAGGATAAGTTCCCTGTTCATGATGCCCCGTTCAATGGTGACAGCCGCATTATTGGCGAAAAATGAAACAAAGATCTGGTTGCGTTCGCTGAACGGGTTAATATTCCCTTCATTGTCTTTGGCGTTGATCAGCTGCATTACTCCCACCAGGCGGTTTTCCATGGTCAGCAGGGGGAGGGTCAGAATGGAAATCGTCCGGTATCCGTGTTCCTCGTCAAAAGAGGTGTTGAATCTGTAGGGCACCCCCACCGGCAGATGATAGGCATTTTCAATGATAACCGGTTTCCTGGTCATGGCAGCATGGCCGACTATGGAATTGTGCGAAATCGGTACTTTCAGGTTCTGGTAAAGAGCCGCACGGCCTTTATTGCGGTCAAAGAGGGAGTCATTCTGCACAAAGCTGAAAACCAGCTCTTCATTCCGGACAAGAAATATCGAGCCTGCATCCGCATGGGAGAGGCGGCGCGACTCGGTCAGGATCCGGTCGAGAATGGTATCGACATCCTTGAGGGTGTTGAGGTCGTCTACGATCTTGAGAATCGACGCAACTTCTTCGCTGGAATACTGCGGTGCGGCCATGCTCATCCTTGTATCATTCATCGGCTTATGAAAGAAAATTCCCTATAAATTGTTAGAACGAATAGCAGAATTAGTCAACTCAATAAAAAAGGGTTTGAGAAAAGATAACTGATTAATGAGTATTTTAAAAATCAGGCTTCACCTTCTCCGATCCTTGATTCTTCCCTGCCGATGAAAAATACCAGCAGCGACGGGATGACAAAGAGGGTGAACATTGTTGATACGGCAAGACCGCCGAGGATAATGGACCCGAGACCGCGGTACAGCTCACTCCCTGAGCCCGTGGAAAGAACCAGGGGGGAGAGGGCCAGCAGGCTGGTGGTAGCGCTCATGAATATCGGCCGGATACGGGTTCGCACCGCATCGGAAACCGCTTCGATCCCGGCCAGCTTGTTGTAACGGACATTATTGAGGGATTGATGCACCACGAGGATGGCGTTGTTGACCACGGTCCCGATAAGAATAATGAATCCGAGCATGGCGAGAATGTCAAAGGCCTGGGGTGCAATGAGGACGTTGACCAGCCGCAGGCCGATGAACCCGCCGGCCGCTGCCAGGGGGATGGTAAAGAGGATGATGAACGGATAGATGAAGTTTTCAAACAGGGCAGCCATCAGCAGATAGGTGATGAGCAGCGCCAGCAGGAGGTTCCATTGCAGGGCCTGTCTTGTTTCGACCAGCTTGTCGGCATTGCCGCCGATGCGGATCTGAACGTCCTCAAGCTGGCCGGCATCCATCAGGGAGCCGATAATATCATTTTCTATCGTTTCCATAGCCTGCTGCAGGGGGATCGTTTCCGGCGGGGTCACTTGCAGGCTTATTGTCCGGATCCTCTCCAGGTGGTTGATCTGAGGCATGCCGGAAGTGTACTGGAGGCTTGCCACGTCACCGACGCGTATCAGGTTGCCGTAGCTGTTGACAATCGGGGCATTCAGAATATCCTCCGGCGATTCAAATTCCCGGTCGCTTCCCTTGAGGACCAGATCTATCTGCTTTATTCCCTCCGGCCGGTACTCCTCGATTTTTCTGCCGTCCATGAGGATGTCGACATAGATCCCCAGGTCGTTTTCATTGAGCCCGTTGGCCGCCAGTTTTTCCTTGTTGGGGACAATGCGCACTTCCGGGTAGCTTGATTCAAGGGAAGGAATGGGGCGCACCTGGGCGCCCGCAACCTCCCGGCTGATAGTGCCGAACAGCGTGCGGGCGACTTCGATAAGCCGGTCAATATCCTCTCCGGATATATTCACATCCACGTTCCGTCCCTGGCCGATGCCCGATTCGAAGATGCCGACCTGGATGCTGACGCCGAACATCCCGGGGATGGACTGAATGATCCTGTTGAACAGCGGTATCATTTCCCTGGCACGGGTTTCGTGGATACTCAAGCCTCCGAAGATGGTGATCCGGTCGGCGCCGACATAAAATATCTGCTTGATCTGCGGAATACCGTCTCTGCCGTCCTCTTCGAAATAGGGCTGCGCATCGCTGAAAATTTTCTGTCCTATTTCCTTCATCTTTTCAACCGAGTAGCCCGGGGGAGGGTTGAGGATATTAAGGATCAGGTTCCGGTTTCCCAGGGGCAGGTATTCAGCACTGGGCAGCATCCAGAAGGTCAGGCCCAGGGAAACGGCGGTGAAAAAAAACACGGTGGTCAGCCTGGTGAACGTATTTTTCAGGCACAGGGAAGAGAATCCCATAATCCAGGAGGCAAAAAGCGGCCCCGCAATGCTCTTCTGCAGCCGGTTCAGCGGCCGCTCTTTTTTCCTTTTATAAAACTGATGGATCAGGGTCGGGATGACCGAAATGGAGACAAAAAGGCTGATCAGGATGGCAAAGGTGATGGCAATGGCAATGTCCCGGAACAACTGCCCGGCCTCCTCCTGCATGAAGATGACCGGCAGGAAAACCGCCACCGTCGTCGCCGTCGAGGCCAGGATGGCTCCCCAGACTTCCCTGGTGCCGTCATAAGCGGCGGCAAATGCCTGCTTGCCCATCTTCCGGTGCCGGTCGATATTTTCCAGCACCACGATGGCATTGTCGACCAGCATGCCCACTGCAAAGGATATGCCTGCCAGGCTGACGACATTCAGGTTCCTGCCCATGAGCCAGAGAAAAATAAAGGTTCCGATGGCGGAGATGGGAATGGCCAACGCCGTGGTCACCGTTGCGGTGATACTGCGCAGAAACAGGAGCAGGACGCAGACCGCCAGAATGCCGCCGACCAGAATGTTCTGTTTTACCAGCCGGATGGCATTGTTGATGTAGGGCCGCTCGTCATGCACCCAGTCGATGAACAGATCGTTCTCCGCCAGGATGGTTCTGTTCAGGTAATTGACCTCTTCCTGCAGGCGGTCGGTCATGGCCAGCACATTTGCCCCCTGCTCCTTGCGCACGCCGATAACGATAACCTGAATGCCGTTATGCATGACGGCAACATCCTCCTTGTTATGCGCCGCTTCCGAACCGGCCACATCGCGGAGATAGATCCGATTCACTCCATCGTCGAAGATGACCACATCAAGCGGATCGGCAGGAGTCTGGAACTGGCTGGTGGTGCGGATCCGGTAGTTTTTCTTGCCGATCCCGAGGACGCCGGCGGAAACATTGCGGTTGGCATTCCTCACCGCCTCGTTGATCTGGTTGATGGTGATTTTATAGCGGGCCATCTTTTCCGGATCAATGGTGATATGCAGTTCATCTTCAGTGCCTCCGAAAACAAAGAGCGAGCCCACCCCTTTGACCCGTTCCAGATGCTGCCGGATACTGTCTTCGAAAAAAGTCCGGAACTGGTTGATGTGCCGGTCATTTTCCGGCAGGGTTTTCAGCATCATCCAGATAACCGGGGAGCTCTGGGCTCCGGCCGCCTCGATTTTCGGCCGGTCGGCATTGTCCGGGTAATCCGTTACCTCGTTCAGTTTGTTGGAAACCCGCAGCAGGGCGTCATCAAGGTCGGTTTCCAGAGTAAAGGAAAGGGTGATCTCGCCGTAACTGTTATAACTGGCGCTTTCCATCTTGGTCAGCCCCTGCAGCCCTTTCAGCGCTTCCTCCTGCCTGTCTATCAATTCCTTTTCAATTTCATAGGGAGTGGCACCGCCCCAGGTAGTGCTGACGGTAATCTCCGGTGTTTCGACATCGGGAGTCAACTGGACCGGCAGCTTGTTCAGGCCGATCAGGCCGAACATCACGACCAGGATGATGCCGACCGTGACCGAGACCGGCTTGTTGATCGAATATTTGACAATATCCACTAATTTTCTCCTGCCGTGATAACCGGCTGGTCGGGCCGCAGCCTCTCGTTGCCTTCCACAACCACCGGCAGGCCGGGGGTAAAATAGGGATTGTCAACCCCTACTTTGGTGCCGAGATAGGTGACGATATTGACGGGCAGGATTGCCGCCCTGCCTTCCTTGACGGTATACACGAAATCCTTGCCCTCAAATTTGACCAGCGCGTCCCGGGGAATTACACTCAGCTCCCGTTTCCCGCTGATCGGCGCATAAACCGTGGCCGACATGTTTTCAATCAGATCCTCCTGGAAGGGAAAACCCACCCTTAAAAACACATTTTTGGTCCTTTCGTCCGCCACCGGATCAAAGCGGAGTATGGTGCCGGTCAACTCCCGGTTAAAGGCATTGATCGTCACCGGGACCTGTTCGCCGATTGTGATGAACCGCAGGAGCGTCTCTTCAACAGGGACCCGGACGATAAGGTCCGCGACCGATCCCAGGGAAACAAGATTTCGCCCCTGCTGCACCCAGTCGCCGGAATCAACATTTTTGGCAAGGATTACACCGTCATAGGGCGCCTTGATAATGCTTTTTCTTTGCTGGATGAGCAGTTTTTCCAGCTCCAGTTCCGAGGATTTTATTTCCGCCTGGGCATCCTGATAGGCATGCAGTGCGTCATCATAGTTTTTTTCGCTGGTCACCTTCCTGGCAAGCAATGTTTCCAGCCTGCCGACATTTTTTTCGGCCAGGTCCAGGCGAAGCCGGACCTGTTCAATCCTGACTTTGCGCAGCGCGATTTCCTTGTCGAGGAGTTCAGTATCCAGGCTGACCAGGGAGTCCCCCTCCCTGACTCGGTCCCCTTCCTGGACAAACACCTTTTTCACCAGCCCGGAAAAGTCGGATGAGATCTGGCTTGTCCGGTCATAGACCAGCAGACCGATAAAGGAGCGATTTTCCGCAATGACCTCCTGGTGAATCTCCTGGACGACAACCTTGGCCGGCGGCTGTTCCTGGGCCGAGACCGGGAGACTGCAAAGAATAATCAACGTCCAGAGGAAAATGAAAATTCGCACGATACACCTCATTTTTCCGTTTTCAGATTCTGCGGCATGGTCCGTAGATTCCGCTCAATTCAGGTTAAAAAACCAGGGAGCTTTTCCGGTCCTCCGGGCGCAATTTTACATACTGAGCGGCCTGGACCAAGGCGGTCATATATCTGTCAGGATTTTATAATTGATCAGGCAAATATAAACTATAGATATCTTAAGGCAAAGTTTATATTCTTCGTCCCCGCGGATGGAGTGGAATGTGCAATCTGCTCCATCCGCGGATCAATGCGGGGATTTTGGCTGAGAAAAGAAGCTGATACGCCCTGATAAGGTGCGGCCGGCTGTCAGATGGGCGGGGCAATGGTGACCACGATGCGCATGTCTGTATCCGCTTTTACCCCGTGCGGTTCGCTGATGTCGGCTACCAGAATGTCACCGGCTTTTGCAGGCATGGACAGGTTATTGTCGCCGAGAAATTCTCCGCTGCCCTCTATGACATGGATGCTGACCTGGCCGTCCAGATCGTGGGCATGCACCGGGAATAACCGGCCGGCCGAAATGTTGAAGTTGAGGATCTTGAAAAATTCAGATTCATGCAGAACATTGGTCTGCATGCCGAGGGGATTGAATTTGCGGGTCGCGTCCAGTTCATATTTCTGCATGGCAATCTCCTGAATTTTTTTTTAGCCGTTCGGGAGCATGATAATCCGAAGGGCAATATACGGCACGATATTAAAAAGTATAATGCCGATTTTATAAACGGCCATACCCGCATACTGAACGGTGTCGAACTGTTCTTTCGTTAATTTGAACCACTTGCCGTGAAAACTGTATACCCAGTCGTGCGCCAGGGTGTTGAAAAGAAACCACCACAGCAGGATTCCCAGATTAATGATTGTGCACCATGCCAGTACATGCCGTACAAGTTCAATTGTCATATGATCCCCTTCCCTGGACCGGTGATACATGCCGGGATGCTGTTCGCGGCATGCTCAATGTTCGGGATATTGTATATAATCGGCGGGAAAATTCCAATACAATACATTATCCCTCAGTCAATCCGCAAAAACGGGATGGACAGGATCGGCCTGTTTTCTTTCAATCCTGCCAGCGGATAATGGGTTCCGCGCCAGTCGATGCCCCTGTTGACAAGCGTCTTGAACATGCCCTTGAGGGTAATATAAATATTGATATAGGGGGTAAGCAGGGAAAAGGGGACCGTCCGGAAGGACGCCCCGGTCAGGCGGGCGCCGCAGGCGGCGGAGATCAGACGGGCGGCCATTGACAGCAGGCAGAAAATCCGCGTTATCCCGGAGAAGAAAAAAACGCCCCAGAAAGGGGCAATTGCCGTCAGGCAGAGCAGCAGGATGACGGCCAGGGCAAATGAAACATGGTAATTATACAGGGCAAAGATGTTTTTCATCAGGCCGCTGACCATTTTCCCCGGTGTTTCATACCAGTGGACCTGCAGAAAATCATAGCCGGCAAGGCATTCCTGCCGGAAGCCGCTGCGCTTGATTATCTTGCCGAGCATGATATCGTCAATCGGGTGCATTTTGAGCTGTTTGTGGCCCCCGATCCGGAAATAGACCGATTTTCTGATCAGGTTAAAGGCCCCCACGCCGATGAAGAACCTGCTTTCCGGATCGCCCGCTTTCCAGGGCTTGAAGAGAAAAAACAGCCCGCTGCCGGCATCGATCATCATCGCGTTGAGCAGCAGCCCCCGGGCGATATTCCTGAAGATCAGCGACAGGTGATCAACCTGTTCCCCGACCATCAGCGTCATGGCCCTGGCCAGGGTGGACGGGGCAAAATGGATATCGGCGTCGGTAAAGAGAAGATATTCTCCGCCGGCCAGCCCGGCGCCCTGCTGCAGGGCATGGTTTTTTCCCAGCCAGCCCCCGGGCAGCTCCGTAATGGTGTGGATGACCAGCTGCGGATATTTCCCCTGGATTTCCGCAAGCACCTCGCCGGTGCGGTCCGTTGAGCGGTCGTTGACGACGATAACCTCCAGGGGGGCATATTCCAGGGAAAGCAGGGAGAGCAGGGCCGGCTTTATGGTGTCTTCTTCATTGCACGCCGGCACGATAACCGACACCGAAGGGCGCTTGTCTTCGGCGAGCGGTTTGATTTCGCCGAGGTTCCGCATTTTCCTCGTCCCGAGGATAATATCCAGGCCAACATAGAGATTAAAAAGGAAAACCAGCGCCGCGAGAAAAGCAATCATGGTGCATTGTCCTGATTGTTACGATGAGGCCTTGACCACGGGCAGTTCCTTCCAGTTGGTGGTGTAGGCGGGCGATTTGCGCTCCCGGCTCATGGACCAGGACTTGGCCAGGCCCGAGGAGGCGTACTGGACGGTATTCCTGCCCCACCTGCTGTTGATCCGGTCCAGCGCCTCCATCACCGCGCCGTTGTTTTCGAGCGGGGGCCGGAACAGGTGCTGCTGCCGCATTCCTGTTTTCGCCAGTCCGGTCAGCATGACCCCGGCTTTGCGGTAGGCAAATCCCGGTTTATGGATTTTTTTCAGGACCTCCAGGGCGCCCCTGATCAGGATCGGGGTGAAGGCGGTCGGCTGGTCCAGGCTGATCATGCGGCTGCCGGAGTGCTGGGGCAGGTCCGGCCGGTGGCTGTTGGTATGCAGAAAAACATGCAGGCCGGCGGCTGCCAGGCCCTCGTTCCTGAGCTTTTCCGCGGCAATGGAGACATAGCTGGAAATTGCCTCGCTCAGGTCAACCAGGGAAAAGACCGGTTTCCTGAACGACCGGGAGCAGACAACGGATTTCCTGGGAGCGGACGCATGATCAATGGGGATGCAGGAGATGCCGCGCAATTCCATGACGGTTCGCAGGCCGGTCACGGTCAGGTGCTTCCTGATCCACCCGTCGTCGCTGTTTTTCAGGTCCAGTGTTGTTTGAATGCCCTGCCTGTTCAGTTTTTCGGCATTGCGCCGCCCGATTCCCCAGATGTCCCGGACCGGTATCCGGGCCAGCAGGCGGTCAACATCCCGGCGGGCTGCCAGGTCGAATACGCCGCCGTGCTTCGACTCTTTCTTGGCGATCCGGTTGGCGATCTTGGCCAGGGTCTTGGTCGGCCCGATCCCGATGGACACCGGGATGCCCGCATCTTTTCTGATTTTTTTCCGTATTGCCAGCGCCTGCTCCGCCAGGCTGAAGCTCCCGCCCTCCGGCAGCCGGATAAAGGCTTCGTCAATGGAATAGATTTCCACTTCCGGCTCCGCCTGCTGGAGGATGGACATGACCCGGTGGGAAAGGTCGCCGTAAAGGGCGTAGTTGGAGGAAAAAACTTCCACTTCCTGTTTTTCGATGAGTTCCTTGTTCTGGAAATAGGGCGCCCCCATGGCAATGCCCAGGGCCTTGGCCTCATTGGAGCGGGCGATGATGCAGCCGTCGTTGTTGGACAGCACCACCACGGGCCTGCCCTCCAGTTCGGGCCGGAACAGCCGTTCGCAGGAAACGTAGAAGTTGTTGCAGTCGAGCAGGGCGAAGTTCATAAAGTTGTGCTTTTAGAGGAGGGGGCAAGTTAAGTTTTCCCATTGGCGTTTGCAAGGCAGTCCGAAGGACCAAACGGCACGGGCTGTATAAATCAATTAATTAAAAGAGCATATAAATCTGATTACCTTTAAAGATAATCAAGTCGGTCCTCTGGATCCGGAATTTTTATTTGAACTGATGCACCACGCTGGTCACCACGCCCCAGATTTCGCAGCCGTTTTCCTCGGCGATAATCAGGGAAGGGTAGTTCGGATTTTCGGCTGCCAGCCGCATTCCCTTTTTGTCATGGATCAGCCGCTTGACGGTCAGTTCGCCGTCGTACACGGCAATGACAATGTTGCCGCTGCCCGGCTCCAGGGAACGGTCGACCACCAGGATGTCGTCATGCTGGATGCCCGCCCCGGTCATCGAATCCCCGGCGACCCGCACAAAGAATGTGGCGGCCGGATTCTTGATCAGCAGCTCGTTGAGATCCAGCTTCCGGTCCACGTAATCATCCGCCGGAGACGGAAAACCGGCCGAGACGCCGCTGAGAAAGAGCGGCCGGCGAATCCTGGATTTCTGCTCCAGTCCGTAGACTGCCGCGATGGTATTGTCTGCTCGCATAATCTCTCTGCTTTTTCCTGTCAGGAAAGTAAATTATTCATACGGGTAATGGTAACGCCCCGGGAGAAAATTGTCGAGCGTTCTCAGGTCGAATAAAGCAGGAATGCGAGGCCGATTTCTGGTATAATAAAAATGGTTGCTCGCAAAAAGCAAAGATGAGAACGGTTATCCAGGTTGATTTTGTGAAAAAATTCATTGTCCATATAATTCTTTTCATTGCCCTGTCGCTGCTGAACTGTCCGGCCGGTTTTGCCCAGGAGATGTATATTCTCTCCACCCGTGACGGTTACGATATTGTGGTCCGGGATTTCAAGTTCACCGATGAATATGTCGAATACACCACGGATCAGGGCCTGCCCGGATTTATCCAAAAAAAGGACCTGGAAAAAATATCAAACATGGTCGGTGTTGAGTCCGGAGGGGAAGCTCCGGAGACCGTGGAGAAAATAAGAAAGAGGGAACTCATGATCTGGGCCGCCACGGCTGCAGCGCTGATAGCCCTGTATCTTCTCTTCCTGTTCTACGTCATCCGCAGAAAAAAAGGCAGGCTGGAGAACACGGGCCGGGTGGAGAAGAAAGCGAAAACCCAGGGCCATCTTGCCTTTCGGTACAAGGAGCGCATCGGCCGGCCGCGCGACTGGGTCATAGCAGCAGGCAGCGCCTATGAAAAGGGTGGAATCCTTTTTATCGAGGGCACCTGCCTGACCACCGAGAAAAGAAAAACCTTTCGCGCCGACCGGGTTGTCGGCCCGGTCAGGGATATGTCCTCAGACCGGCAGTACAGGATCGAATCCATCTTTACGGATGCCGACCAGGTCTGAATAATTTTCCGGAGATTCCTTCCGCCTTCCTTTTTCTATACCTGCGGCCGCATCAGCCTCTCTTTTGTCTTTATTTCCACCCCGCCGATTTTAATTCTCGCAAACCCAGAAATTGCCTCCAGGATAAGCAGGCAGTCCAGCGGTTTAAAGCAATCTCTTGTCATTTCATCTCAGTTTAAATCGTTAAAATTTAAATATCCTGTTCGTCCGGCACTCCGAAAGCCGCAGACAGTTCAGAAATTTGCAGGTCAGGATAAGGAAAAACCCAGGCTGTTAAAAATCTTTTTATTTAATCTGATAAAGGAGAAAAAAAACAAGGGGGGTTATCACTATACGATAAACCCGATGAAGTATAATGATTAAAAACAGGATTTTTAAATTTGTTTAATCAGGCTCCCCGATCAACTGTGGCCACCTCTTGACGTAGGCTGGGTTGAAGAATGAAACCCAACAATTACTGATGGATGAAATACACCCTGTGCGGCTTTGAGACAGGATCAGCATTCCGGTAAAACAGGCTGGATGATGAGCAACACATCAGATTCCTGACAGGTAAAAAAGGCCTATGAAATTTATGTTGGCTATTGGAATAGGGAGGGGGCATGGCACTGATGAACAGAAAAGTATTTTCAACCTGGGACTCTGTTTGTCCAAGGAGGAGGTAAGGTGGAATGAAGAAAGGGCAAGACTCGAAAAAAAAACGGCAAAGCTGAAAGCGGCAGTTGCCTGGTACAAACCGAACCAATGGTCACGGCTCAGGGAAATATCGGAGGACAGGGACCAGCTTGAGAAAACCTACGGGGGATGGCAGATCTATGCTGAAAAAGCCTTGAATGACCTTGCCGCCAGGGGAGGGTTCCCGGAAAAAGTCACGGTGGACACCGAAGAACTCCTGGCCTGGTGCCACGCACGCGGCCTGAAAGTCAACGGCAAGTCCTGCAGTCAATATGCTTCCTGGCTGTTAAAGGAGAAATACAAACCCGATATGGCCTGAATCGCTCACACCCCGGGGGAACTGAATTTTTTTCGCGCAGCGAAAATTATTCTGCCCCCGACACATAGAGCAATGCACAGAGGAAAGGGAAAGATGACCGGGAAAAAGGATATATTCATGAAAGACTTTGAAAAGCTGCAATATGAAATGATCCGTGACAAGGTCAGGGAGGCCTTTGCCGATCATAAGGGCTATGGATACCATGTTCTATCAGATAAAAACGTTGGCCTTGAATGCAAGGGAGGAAGTCAAACAATGACCGATATTGTCCCGGTTGAGTCAATTGAAAGAAGAATTTTTTCCCTGAGAGGCGAAAAGGTCATGATAGATCGCCACCTGGCTGAGATGTACGGGGTCGAGACACGCATTCTCAACCAGGCGGTAAGACGCAATATCAAAAGATTTCCCGCCGAATTCATGTTTCAACTTATTCGAGAAGAACGCGACGAGGTTATCACAATTTGTGATGACCTCAAGCCGTTGAAATTTGCCAGGACAATGCCCTTTGCTTTCACGGAACATGGCGTGGCGATGCTCTCCAGTGTTCTGAACAGTGAAAGGGCCATCAGGGTCAATATCGAGATTATCAAGGCCTTTGTCAAATTAAGAAAGCTTCTTGTCCGGCATAAGGACTTGGAAAAGAAAATTCAGGAAATGGAAAGCAGGTACGACGAACAGTTCCGTGTGGTGTTCGAAGCGATCCGGCAGTTGCTTGCCGAAGATGAAAAACCTATAAGGAAGATCGGATTTTGAAGTAACTAATTTCCCTCTCCTGGGGGAGAGGGTCAGGGTGAGGGGACTGAATTTTATTCACGGAGCGAAAATTATTCTGTCCCCGGCACATAGAGCAATGCACAGAGGAAAGGGAAAGATGACCGGGAAAAAGGATACATTCAACGAAGAGTTTGCAAACCTGCGTAACGAAATGATCCGTGACAAGGTCAGCGAGGCCGTCCGCGACAATCCGGGCAATTACCGGGAAGCCCTGGAGGACATCGGCTTTACCTGGTTCGACGATGAGTATCCATCTGAAGAGGAGGAAGAGAACGCCGCCGTGCCGGTGAACGACCGGCAGCGATTTCTTGTCTCATACTTCGAGGAGCAGGTGCTGTTGTCGGAGGCGGTTATCAACGCCCTGTTGAGCGAGCACAAGGCAGAAAAACTAAATGATCCTCTCATCAGAAGATATTTCAGGACGGCAAATAAACCGCTGAAAAAACTCATCCTCGCCGGGCTTGAAAACGATCCAACCAATCTCGACCTGCTGACCGACCTCATCTTCTTTCATGAGTTCGAAAGAAACCTCCCGCAATTGATAACTCATCTGACCAGGGCCTGCCGACTGGAAAACGACCTGCAGCGCTTCTCTGAAATTACCCGGGAATTTTATTATGGCACACTGGCCGACAGCTATCATGCCCTAGCCGCACTGCAGGAGATTTTCGACAAGGATTCCGATAAACGAAAAATCATTGATTATCTGATTTCCGAGGCCGCAAGCAACGATCAGGAAGAGATAGAGTTTTGATATGAAATACTATGCGCACAGTTTAGAGAACCAGCCGCCGGAAGAATGGCAGCCATTGGAAGAGCATTTGAAAAATGTGGCTGAGATGGCGGCGGAGTTTGCCAAGGAATTTGGTGCGGAGAAATGGGCTGAACTTGCCGGAAGCAACCATGATCTCGGCAAAGGCACCAAACCTTGGCAGGCATATCTACGGAAGGCCAATCAGATTGTTGATGATTTCGCTACGTATTATGAAGGTCATCCCAATCATGCTTCCGTTGGGGCGCAGTGGCTTTTCAATAACTCAAAAGCGGCTGGAAAATTTCTTGCTTACTGTGTTGCCGGGCACCATGGCGGATTGCCGAACTGGAATGATACAAGGCGGGCAGCGCTGCCGGAAAAACTCGAAGAAGCTTTTCCTGAAGTTTCCTATCCATATGACATACCTGAATTTCCCGAAAAAACACCGTTCCCAATTGACCCTGAGCGTACCGGTTTTCAGTTCCAATTTTTTGTCCGTATGCTTTTTTCCTGTCTTGTGGATGCGGATTATCTGGATACTGAGGCATTTCTCGATACGAAAAAGTCAAGTTGGCGATCGATATATCCGCCGATTGACGAACTGCACAAACGGTTCTGGAAAAATTTTAATGCAATGCGAGAAAAGGCGGACCCCAGCCTAAATGTGAATATTCAACGGGAAAGGGTACTTTTCGACTGTTTAGAGGCGGGAGAGAAACATCCGGGAATCTATTCACTGACCGTGCCTACAGGTGGCGGCAAAACTCTGGCTTCTCTGGCCTTTGCCTTAAACCATGCCGTAAAGCATACGAAGAAGCGAATTATCTATGTAATTCCTTTTACCAGCATCATTGAGCAGAATGCCGGGGTGTTTCGTGACATGCTCGGCGACGATGCGGTTTTGGAACACCACTGTAATTTTATTGCCGATGATCTGGATTGGCGGAATCGTTTGGCTGCCGAAAACTGGGACGCGCCGGTGATTGTGACCACCAATGTCCAGTTTTTTAATTCCTTCTATGCGAACAAAACATCCAAGTGCCGAAAACTGCATAACGTGGCGAACAGCGTTCTGATATTCGATGAAGTGCAGGCAATACCGGTTGACAAACTTTCTCCGTGTCTGGAAGTCCTCAAGGAGTTGTCTGCAAACTATGGGGTCACTTCAGTTCTTTGTACCGCCACCCAACCGGCGATTGAGTTTTCAGAACAATTTCCAACCGGACTGAAGATTGACCAGGAAATCATTAAGGATGTTCCCACTCTTTTCACCGCGCTCAAAAGAACTAAGGAAATCCATATTGGCACCTACAGTGAGCAGGAAATTGCCGAGAAATTAATGCAACTGGGGCAGGTACTCTGCATTGTCAACACCAGGCAACAGGCTTTGGATATCTTTAATGGTTTGCCGGGGTCCGCAGAGAATATCCACTTAAGCGCCTTGATGCACCCCGACCATCGGACAGAAAAATTGGAAGAAATACGAAGAAGGCTGAAGCCTGAGAACAATTTGCCGTGCCGGGTGGTCAGCACCCAGTTGATCGAAGCCGGGGTTGATGTTGACTTTCCGTCGGTGTTCCGGGCAGTGGCTGGGATCGACTCCATTGCCCAGGCCGCCGGTAGATGCAACCGGAATGGTTTAAGTGCAACTCCATGTAGAGTCTCGGTATTTGATTTTCCAGAGGATGGCGGTTGTTCCTCTTTCCGGCTAGCGGCCCAGTCTGCGGAAAAACTCTTTGAACCATTCGAGGGGAGGTTGACCGAGCCTGAGTGTGTGCGCGAGTTTTTTGCCGACTACTTCTGGAAGAATGAACAACGAATGGACAGTGATCGGGTTGTTGAAATATGCATGTATGCCCAGTCCGGCGATATCCAATTCCGTGACATTGCGAAATTTCAGATGATCAACTCGCCGACTGTCCCGATCATAATCGCTCTGGATGAAAAATCCCTTGCCTTGGTTTCAACGCTTGAACATGCCGAGCATAAAGGGGGTATCCTTCGAAAACTCCAGAAATATACGGTCCAGATTTACCCCTATCAGTTGGCGGAAATCAGGGAATGGCTGGAGTGTCCTATTCCCGAAGTATGGGTGCTGCGATCAAATGAGCTTTACTCTCCTGCTACCGGCTTAAAATGCAAGCCACCGCAGGGAGATGCCTTTTTCGGATGAATACCATGGCAGACATCAACCATAAGGAGGTGCGTCTATGAGTTTTGGAGTCAAATTGCGGGTATGGGGCGATTATGCCTTGTTTACCCGCCCGGAAATGAAGGTGGAACGGGTCAGTTACGACGTGATGACACCCTCCGCCGCTCGCGGGATTCTGGAGGCCATCTATTGGAAACCGGCCATCCGTTGGGTGATTGACCGAATCCATGTCCTTCAGCCGGTTCGCTTTGAGAATATTCGCCGCAATGAACTCGCCAACCGGGTTTCGGTGAATAAAAGCGATATGGAAAAGGGCAACCCGGTCTGTCGCTATATCGAGGATGACCGTCAACAAAGGGCGTCCATGGTTCTGAGGGATGTAGAGTATGTAATTGAGGCCCATTTTGAATTGACCGGCCAGGACGACGCCGATCCGGGCAAGCATCTGGCGATCTTTGAGCGGCGGGTCAAAAAAGGGCAGTGCTTCCACCGCCCTTATTTCGGCTGTCGGGAATTCCCGGTTGATTTTGAGTGGTGCGATGAAGTGCCGACTTCGTCATTTGCCGGGGAACAGGATCTGGGATTCATGCTGCATGATATCGACTTTGCCGATGAAATGACCCCGCATTTTTTCCGGGCAGTCATGCAGGACGGCATCATTGACTGCCGCCGGGAGGTGGTCTCATGATTTTTCAGTCCCTGATTTCTCTTTATGAACGTCTTCCAACACCTACTGCACAGAGGGATGGCGTACCGCCTTTCGGATTCAGTGTTGAGGATATCGGCTTTGTGGTCACCTTGGATAAAGAGGGCAACATGGTCGGCCAGCCGGAAGATATGCGGACGAAAATTAAGGCAAATACCTATGATTTCCGAAAGTCTGTTGTGCCGTATACAAATCAGGTGAATGTTCGTGCCAATGCGGCGGCAAAAACACCGAACTTCATGGTGGACAAGGCGGATTATATCTTTGGGATGTCGGGAAATTCGAAAAAGGATGTCCATCATCGTTCCTTTAAAAAACAGATCGATGAGGTTTGCGGCAATTCAACCGATGCAGGAGTGGTCGCTGTTCGTTCTTTCCTTGATGATTGGAAGCCCGCAAGTGCTGTCGAAATAAGAGACTGGAAAGAACTTTCCGGGATGCATGGGAAATGGGTCGCCTTTCATCTCCAAGGCGATCGTTGTTTTGTTCATGAGCGCCCGGAAGTGAAAAAGCTCTGGGCCAATTTTCTGGCAAAGGAAGAGTACCCAAAAGGGGTGAATCTTCTGGATGGTGCGGAACATTCCCTTCAGACCCAGTATGCCCAGTTTAAATTCGGGTCCGGAGCCTCGCTGGTGTCCTTCAATGAAGTTGCTTATGAATCATATGGGAAAAAGAAGGGTGAAAATGCCCCGATCTCGGTTGAAGCAGAATTTAAAAGTTCAGCAGCGTTGAAGTTCCTGCTGCGGAGCGGAAAACAGCGGATTCGAATTGGTGACGCGACCCAGACGACCGCGGTCTTTTGGGCCCAACGTGCGTCCCCGGTGGAGCCATTATTCGGGCAGGTGATGAATCCCTCAATTGATGTCGAGGACTCGGCAGCAGCGCAAAATGTCAGGAAATTCCTCGAAGCAGTGCGAACAGGGGCACTTCCAAACGACATCGAAAAAGACCGCAACCTGAAGTTCTATATTCTGGGGCTTGCCCTTAACAAGGCACGGCTGGCTCTGCGTTTTTGGCATGTCTGTTCCGTGAGTGAATTAATGGCCCGTTTCCGGGACCATTTTAATAATTTGGAAATGGAACGATCTGAAAAAGATATCGAGTTTCCCGGCGTCTGGCATCTACTTAAAGAAACCGCCCGGGAAACGAAAAATATATCACCTGTGTTGGGTGGTTCGCTGACCCGTTCAATCCTCACCGGCGGCAATTACCCGCAAAATCTTTACCAAGGGGTAATCGGTCGGATTCGGGCCGATCATCGCGTCAGTTATCTGCGTGCTGCAATCTTGAAAGCAGTTCTGCAACGAAATCACAATAAGGAGGTTCCAATGTCGTTAGACACAGAAAGGAGAGAAGTCTCGTATCTTCTGGGACGATTATTTGCTGTGCTTGAAAAAGCGCAACTGGATGCCCTGGGGAAAGTCAACTCAACCATTAAGGATAGGTTTTTCAGTGCGGCTTCGGCAACGCCTGCCAGTGTTTTTCCGCGTTTGCTTCGCCTATCCCAGCATCACATTGAGAAGGCCGAATATGGCAACACCTCTGACCGTCGTATCTCCGAGATCATGGAACACATAAACATGTTTCCGGCACACATGGGCCTGCAAGATCAAGGTCTGTTCGCCATTGCCTATTATCAACAAAAAAATGCTTTGTATCGCAAAAATGAAACCAGAACCGAAGGAGAAAAATCATGAGTAATTTTATAAATAATCGCTATGAATTCGTTATGCTGTTTGATGTGAAAAACGGCAACCCAAATGGTGATCCAGATGGAGGGAACCTGCCCCGGATTGATCCGGAGACCGGTCATGGTATTACGACGGACGTCTGCCTGAAACGCAAGGTCAGAAACTATGTGGAGTTAGTCAAGGAAGATCAAACTCCGTTCAATATTTACGTTAAAGAGAAAGGAATCCTTACGGAACGTAGACAGCCGGCCTATGAGGCTGTTGCCGACGAGAAGGATAAATCGGAAAAAATCAGCAAAGCCCGCGCCTGGATGTGTAAGAACTTTTTCGATGTACGGACCTTCGGTGCGGTCATGTCGACTAAGGAAAATAATTGTGGTCAGGTGCGCGGTCCAGTGCAATTTGCCTTTTCGCAAAGTATTGATCCTGTTGTGCCGTTGGAAGCAAGCATTACCAGAATGGCGGTTGAAACAAGGAAAGAGGCGGACGCCCAGGGGGGTGATAATAGGACAATGGGACGAAAGACATACATTCCCTACGGTCTCTATCGCGTCCACGGTTTCATCTCTGCGCCGCTCGCAAAACAAACCGGTTTTTCCGATGATGATCTAGATCTGTTCTGGAATGCTCTGATCAATATGTTCGATCATGACCGTTCCGCCGCCCGTGGCGAGATGGCAGCCCGTAAACTGGTTGTCTTTAAACATGATTCCGAACTGGGCAATGCTCCTGCCAGTAAGTTGTTTGATCTCATCACTGTGGAGAAAAACTGCGGGGATATGCCTCCTCGCTCCTTTGCCGACTATTCGGTGACAGTCGGGGCCGCACCCGCCGGAGTGGAATTGATCGAAATGCTTAAGCCATAGCCAAAGGGGTACAAGTTGTACCCCCTTGATTTATTCAGAAGCAAAGCGAACTAAAATGCACCCCAAACTCGAAAAACAATTCCGCGAGCGGACGGTGGAGCTGGGTAATTCCGGCGATCCTGCTGCCTTGCCGGAGCTGGTTGAGCTGACCCGTTCGCCCGTTGCCAATGTCCGGCGCTTGGCCGCCTCGGCCATCGGTAAACTGGCGGGGCTGGCGGATGGAAACTGCGCGGTGGCGGCCCTGCAACCGCTCTTGCTGGATGATTTCCCCCAGGTGCGGCAGTATGCGGCCAAGGCCCTGAGCGCTTACGGCACAACGGCGAAAGGTGCCCTGGCCGATCTGCGCGACATGGCTATCAGTCCGGTGGAGAAAGAGTACAACAACAAAGCTGCCAGATGCGCTATCGCTCTCATCGAGGAGGCAAGTCGGATCGAAGAAGAGAAAGCCGTCCACTGTTGCCAGCGTTGCGGGGCGAAGCTGGAACCGGATGAATACCTTCGCAGCCACAAGGCGTTTCAGCGTTCCTTCTGCAACTACTGTTTTGATGAAGTGTTTCTTGAGCGGCGGAATTTTGAAACCAAAGTGGAGCTGCAGAAGAACATCCGAGCCAAGGACGGCACCTGGGTGCAGTCGGACGGCGAGCGCCTGATCTGCGAGGCTTTGGATGGCGCGGGAATTCGATACCGCTACGACGAACGCTTTCGCATCTTAGACGGCTATGCCATCAGGCCCGACTTCTACCTGCCGGAATTCGATGTTTATGTCGAATACTGGGGCATGGACACTGCCGATTACAAGATCGGCATGCTCAAGAAACAGCAGCTCTACCAGCAGCAGGGAAAGAGGTTGGTTTCGCTGTACCCGGATGACAAGCCCCGGATGCGGGAGAGGTTGTTAGTGAAACTTGAGAAATACAGATGACTTACTTCGCTAGCGCGGCGTGACGTTTGGCCGAATGGTTGATAATTTTGCTGGCGGTATTTTGGAATGCACAACAACGAATGGTGGTTTTCGGTCCTCTATATTTGCGGCGCTCTGACTGCCGGTCTTGATGCCGGAGCTTATTGGCGTAAGCTGAAACAGAGGTTGAAGGAATTGAAGTCGTGACATTTTGTCACGGGTTGAAATTGACTGCGCCCGACGATGGCTATCACCGAGATTGCCCGCAAGCAGGATACACAAGGATTTTCGGAAAACAAGACTGTGGCTCGTAAGGGCGGCAGGATTTCCTGTGGTGCCCGGAAAAAACTCGAAGCTGAAACCGGTGATAGGGTGGTCAGTTTCGAGAATTACCTGACTGAGTCGGAGAACAAAAAGCTGTCGCGAAGATAGTGTGCGGAATAATGATCAACGATGCAAGACTCTACAACGAAGAAGACCTTCTTCCCTTGTCCGCCCTGCAGCACCTGCTGTTCTGCGAGCGACAGTGCGCCTTGATCCACATTGAGCAGGTGTGGACGGAAAACCTGTTCACCGCACAGGGGAGGGTGATGCACGAGCGGGTAGATCAGGGAGGCAGGGAATCAAGGAAAAATATCCGCCTGGAATTTGGTGTGCCGTTGCGTTCTCTGCGGCTTGGTTTGTCCGGCAAGGCGGATATGGTTGAATTTCATAAGCAGGAGGATGGTTCCTGGCTGCCGTATCCTGTAGAGTATAAGAGAGGCCGGCCCAAGAAAGAGGACTGGGACCGGGTGCAGCTCTGCGCGCAGGCACTCTGCCTTGAAGAAATGCTGGGCTGTACGATTGATTCCGGCGCCCTGTTTTACGGAAAAAATCGACGCCGGCAGGCGGTGGACTTCGATAACCGGTTGCGGCGCGAAACAGAAAAAACCGCGGAGCGATTGCATGTGTTGATTCGATCGGGCGAAACCCCGCCTGCCCGTTACGAAAAGAAATGCGATAGTTGCTCCCTCAAAAATCTTTGCATGCCGAAAACGGCTGGTGCGGGAAAAAACGTGGGAAAATATCTCTCGCGGATGCTTGCGGAGACTAAATGAAAAAACTCCTCAATACACTGTATGTGACCACCCAGGGCGCTTATCTGGCCAGGGAAGGTGAAACGGTGAAGGTGCGGGTGGAGAAGGAAACTCGGCTCCAGTTGCCTATTCATACCTTGTCCGGCATCGTCTGCTTCGGCCAGGTTTCCATGAGCCCTTTTCTGATGGGGTTTTGCGCCGAACGCGATGTCAGCGTCAGCTTCCTGACGGAAAATGGAAGATTTCTGGCACGTATAGCCGGTCCGGTTTCCGGCAATGTCCTTCTGCGCCGGGAACAGTACCGCTGGGCGGACGACATGGAGAAGACAACTGCTGTAACCCGCTCGGTGCTGATCGGCAAAATATGCAACTGCCGGACGGTCATGCAACGGGCCATTCGCGACCACAGTGAAAAGTTGAACGATGATTTTCTCACCCGGGCAGTGGGACGGCTGAACCAGATCATGGCTCATTTGCAGGCGGAATTGTCTCTCGACCGTCTCCGAGGCTATGAAGGCGAAGCCGGAAAAATCTATTTCAGTGTTTTTGATCAGCTTATTACTTCCCAAAAGGAAAATTTCTTTTTTCAGGAACGCAGCAGGCGTCCTCCTCTGGACAGAGTAAACTGCCTGCTCTCCTTTTTGTATACCCTGCTGGTGCACGATGTTCGCTCCGCTCTGGAGTCGGTGGGGCTTGATCCTGCCGTCGGCTTTCTGCACCGGGATCGGCCGGGCAGGCCCAGCCTTGCTCTTGACATCATGGAGGAATTCAGGCCGTTTCTCGCTGATCGGCTCGCTTTATCCCTGATCAATCTCTGTCAGGTGAAAGCCTCAGGATTCAAGAAAATGGAAACAGGGGCGATGCTCATGGATGATGACACAAGGAAAACAGTGCTGGTAGCCTACCAGAAAAGGAAACAGGATGACATTATGCATCCTTTTCTGAAGGAAAAAATGCCTGTTGGATTATTGTTCTATATCCAGGCGCAACTTCTTGCCCGTTTTATACGAGGTGATCTGGACGGATACCCGGTTTTTTGCTGGAGATGAACCCCGATGTTTGTATTGGTGAGCTATGATGTGTCGACAATGGATAAGGGTGGACAGCGGCGTCTGCGTCGAGTGGCTAAAACCTGTAAGAATTATGGTCAGCGTGTGCAGTTTTCTGTTTTTGAATGCATTGTTGATCCTGCACAATGGACAAACCTGCGGCAAAAACTGATTGATGAGATTAATGAAGAAACCGACAGCCTCCGGTTTTATTTTCTCGGTTCCAACTGGCAGCACCGGGTGGAACATATAGGGGCCAAGGCGGGCATAGATCAGGAAGGTCCTTTGATAGTGTGAAAGATTTGCGAACCTCAAGCCCACATGATTTTCCCGGGAGTTTCGCGAATGCTTTAAATAATGGAATTAAAAGGAGTTCTTCATATCGCGATGAAAAACACACAAGTTGTATATTTACTTGTGAATAAGGTTCGCCGGGAAACCGGTGCTAACCCTTCTGTTTTCACGAACGGATAAATAGCAGTCGCCCCCCGCGTGGGGGCGTGGATTGAAACCCACACTTGACTCAGCCATAGCCATAGCGAAAACGTCGCCCCCCGCGTGGGGGCGTGGATTGAAACATTTTTAATGTCATGTACTATCCTGTCTCTGTCCACGTCGCCCCCCGCGTGGGGGCGTGGATTGAAACGATGTCTGAGCCTACCTGCGCTTATTGACATGCCGTCGCCCCCCGCGTGGGGGCGTGGATTGAAACTGGAAAAACATGCAGATCTTATCATCAGACAGCTTGTCGCCCCCCGCGTGGGGGCGTGGATTGAAACAGGTAATTCATAACAGCGGCGCTTGCTGCTTCGAGTCGCCCCCCGCGTGGGGGCGTGGATTGAAACTGGTTTAATTATATGTTGCAACTCTCTCACCGCCTGTCGCCCCCCGCGTGGGGGCGTGGATTGAAACATTTCGGTACTGATGCCACCATTTGAAATCAACCGTCGCCCCCCGCGTGGGGGCGTGGATTGAAACCTGATACGTTACCGAGTGATGTCGCCCTGAATGTGTCGCCCCCCGCGTGGGGGCGTGGATTGAAACTCAAATGGGAATGGCTTGAGTTATCAGCCGTCAGTCGCCCCCCGCGTGGGGGCGTGGATTGAAACCAAGCAAATGAGAATGCTTCTCTAGCCATATCGTGTCGCCCCCCGCGTGGGGGCGTGGATTGAAACCTCAAGCTCAGCCTGTGCTTTGTCGATCTTCCCAAGTCGCCCCCCGCGTGGGGGCGTGGATTGAAACGAGATATAAAAGAATTAGCATTTTCAAGGATAGTCGCCCCCCGCGTGGGGGCGTGGATTGAAACACAGTTTCACGGGCAAAAGGTTCGACATCCGAGGGTCGCCCCCCGCGTGGGGGCGTGGATTGAAACACCTCGCCTATTACCTCAAGCAAGGCAAGGGTCGTCGCCCCCCGCGTGGGGGCGTGGATTGAAACGGGACTCCCCTTGGCCTGCCGTTGGGATTATGTCGTCGCCCCCCGCGTGGGGGCGTGGATTGAAACAGGCGGGGGTGCTGGTTGTACTGCAAGCGGGTTTGGTCGCCCCCCGCGTGGGGGCGTGGATTGAAACAGGTTTGCCTGACGCGGCTTGATATTTTGTGTCGGGTCGCCCCCCGCGTGGGGGCGTGGATTGAAACTGATTGATTGAAGGGAACTCCTGCAAGCCAAGAGTCGCCCCCCGCGTGGGGGCGTGGATTGAAACTTGTACCTGTCGTGCAATTCATCAGCGGTAAATGGGTCGCCCCCCGCGTGGGGGCGTGGATTGAAACACAATATGCCCAAGGAATGGAAAAGGAATTTTTCGTCGCCCCCCGCGTGGGGGCGTGGATTGAAACCCATTCAGACCATCAGCACCGTCCTTGCCGTCTGTCGCCCCCCGCGTGGGGGCGTGGATTGAAACAAGATATTGACTATATGACAGTGGTTTTTCGTCCGTCGCCCCCCGCGTGGGGGCGTGGATTGAAACCGGCAGATGTTCAAACCTGAGCATGTAATCCACATGTCGCCCCCCGCGTGGGGGCGTGGATTGAAACAGCGCCCCACGATCCGGTCGCACTGTTCCCGCCCTGTCGCCCCCCGCGTGGGGGCGTGGATTGAAACTACATGCACGGCGAGAGAGCAACACTTTATTTCTAGTCGCCCCCCGCGTGGGGGCGTGGATTGAAACAGGCGCAGGCGGGCCGCCCTCGTCTATCTCCGGCGGTCGCCCCCCGCGTGGGGGCGTGGATTGAAACAGAAAGGAAGTTTGCAACCGTGTCAAAGTCGCAGTCGCCCCCCGCGTGGGGGCGTGGATTGAAACAACATAGCCGTTATGATTGAGACTTGTTAAGGTCGCCCCCCGCGTGGGGGCGTGGATTGAAACATGGTCGCGGATACCTGCTCCTCCTCCAGGCGCATGTCGCCCCCCGCGTGGGGGCGTGGATTGAAACATCCTCCATATAACAAATCAATCAAGCCGACCGGGAGTCGCCCCCCGCGTGGGGGCGTGGATTGAAACTATCAGGGTGACCTTTCTTTCACCTACGGAGATAATGTCGCCCCCCGCGTGGGGGCGTGGATTGAAACGACCTTGAGCAGGCGCTGCGCCATGGCAAAGTCCGTCGCCCCCGCGTGGGGGCGTGGATTGAAACTTGATCTGCTTGGCTCCTTTGTTTCCCTGCTCCAGTCGCCCCCCGCGTGGGGGCGTGGATTGAAACATATCCGCCGTGCCACCTGGGGCATCCCCAGGGGCGGTCGCCCCCCGCGTGGGGGCGTGGATTGAAACTTGAAGAAACCCCAGCACAGGCGTCCCCTCAAAGTCGCCCCCACGGATCATGGACATTCTGCAGCCGCACAGTTTCTGTTGGTTAAAAAATGCAGTTTGAGTCAGGGAAGAGTCACATCAGGTGATTTTTACTTTGCAAGGTCCGGGAACATGGTGCGAAATCCTTCAAAACTCCAGCGTACGGACGCGATATCATCCGGGCTGACTCCGGAGTGTTGCAATACAGTTTCCCAATCTGCCAGGGCGCCGCGTATTTCCCGGATAATGTCCAGGGCCTCTTTTTCCGTCAGGTTGAACCTTTCGTGCTGACTTAACAGGTTTTGCGGTGTTGCTTCCGTCCCGTCGGCACCTGCCTGCAGGGACAGGTGGAAGGTGGCGGAGGTTTGTTTGCGGGACGGCATGGGAAGTATGTCATAGGCAGGGGCCAGGTGCCAGCCCTCGCGATAAAGGAAGCCGTGATTACGGAGATGATCGTCTTCGTTGCGCACGTGCATATTAAAAGCCATACGCCGGAAGAGTTGGTGATGGTCCTGCCGGACATGCTCGGCAAACGTGCGCATCAGTGTGGCGATACGGGCGTACGAACCCTGTTCAAGTTCATCAACATCGAGGTTGCTGACGGCAAAGGCGCTTAAATACGGCAGTCTTGTTTTCCCTTTACGGTCAAAACGCTTCACCAGGTATACTTTCCGCCCGGAAACATTTTCCAGGCCGATATCCGGAATGATGATGCCGGCTTTCCGGGCCAGTTTCATGGTGGCAAATTCAAGGGCAGGATATTTGACCAGGGTTTTTGCACTCTCGAATTTGGCGATCCAGTCCTCGCCATGGATGCGGACAGGGCATTTAGGCTGGGCGCCGCCCAGGGAGGTTCCCTGCTGCAGAAGGTAGAGGACATCCGGCGGCAGGGATTCTTCGCTCATTGCCCGGTCGAATGCTTCAGCCACGTCTTTGAGCTCGGCAAGCGATACCGGCGCCTCCTCCAGGTATGCGGGGGTATCCGGGGAGGGGCCGAGAGAAAGGGCTCCGACCGCCTGGTTTGAAATCATATCAAGGAGTTCATGGTCCCTTAAGGTGCCGAATGGAACGTTGCGATGCCTGGCCAGAACAAAGCGCCCCCAGCTGTCGGGCAGCAGGTCGCCGAGGACGCCGAATATCCCCTTGTTCTTTTTTGTCAGATATTCCCGCGGCGCAAGGGGCAGGTTGACCGGATCCAGGGCAATAGCCTCCTTTCTTTCCAGGTAACGATTCCCGTATCGAAAACGGCCGACGCCCAGGTCATGATCCAGCGTGAACAAGCCGGCGGGAACCGGCTTGTCTGCCGGGGTAAGATCGATAAAAACGACTCGTTCAAAAGTCAAACTTCTTTTCCTTCTTCATCCGAACCCTTTCCGGGAGCCGCTGCTTGTCAAGGGTGAGACCGATGATATCATCTTCCGGCTCGGCAAAACGCAGGGAACTTTCGAGCTGATATACTTCAAGCGCGGCAAGATACGTGGCGAACTTGACCGAAGGATCGCCGGATTCCATTCTGCGCACGGAAGATTCGGATGTGCCGATCATTTCCGCGGCCTGTTTGACGGTTCGCCGGCGCCGCTTTCTGGCAAGCTTCAAATTGCGCCCTATCGCCTGCATCCGATCCTGCATCGCCGGGGAAAGAATTCCGGTATTTTTGTTCATATTTGAACTTTTAATTCAGCTTTATTGTTCATATATGAACATATTAGGCGATAAAGTACTATTAAGCAAGTTGTTTTAAACGTACAGGGAGGAAGAGTAAGGGGGAAATTCCTTCCCCCTTACTCTTTAATATTTCACCCGCACCCGGTAGGTCAGGACGGTTTCTCCCAGCGAGGGCACTTCAACCTGCCAGACCGCGGTGCTGCTCGTTGGTTTTTCATGGTGCAGCGACTCTTCCAGGATCTCCCAGTCGCCGGGAAGGGGTTCCACAACCTTGACAGTAACCGACTCCTTCTTGGCGTTTTTCAGTTCAAGCCGATAGGCGCTCTCAAATACGTAATCATACCGGGTAAACCCGGATACCTTCTTGAAATCCGTTTGCTTCCTGTTTGCCGTAACATCAAAGGCATCGCCGAGTTTCAGGCGCAGGGTCTCGTTTTCCGGGGTGTGGTCGATGCGGTCCTCGCCGACAAACTGCAGCCTGTCGCGGGAATCCTTTTTGTAGACCCGTATCACCCCTTTGGGCACGGGAAGACCCAGGTTGTTTTCTTTTGTGTTGGCAACTTCCACAAAAACGCCGATTTTCATTTTCTCACCGAGCTCGCCGTACTGGCCGCGGTAATAATAGTCGGCGCCCTGCAGAACCAGCTCTTTGCGGCAGGGCACCTGGCCGGCCTGCAGCAGGGCCACCTGTTTGGTCTGGTTATCCCGGATTGAGGTCGGCCGCTCCAGGGTGTAGAGGTGGTATTCGAACATCTGCTCCTCGGCCATGGCATCCTGCATTTCCGCCCCCATGGTCATGATCTGTCGATCAAACATTTTGCGGGCCGTCATCTCGGGCGGCGCCTGATGGACATCGCCGGCCACCAGCTGCAGACTCGCATTATTATAGGTAGCGCCGCTCTGGTTGGTCAGGGTGACCCAGCCGTTGATATCCATGGCCGTATCCTCCGGATTGAGTTCCGCCACATAGTCCGCCTGCCAGCCGAGACCGCCGGTCAGGTAGCTCAATTCCACCTGTTGGGGGTCGTCCGTTCTGCTCTCCGCCAGCATGGTCAGGGTGGGCCGGTCCCGCAGATTTTCCGGCACATGGTCGAACACCAGCCGTCCCGGGACACCGGTCTCAATGTGGTCACCCCGCTGCAGTACTACGCCGTTATTGGCGCTCAGCACGCTGGCTTTCTCCATGGTTTCCTCCCCGGTGGTGGGGTGGGTCCTGATCACCGTCACCTCACGGCCCACATATTTTTCCAGCAGGGCCTGGGGGGTGAGCAGATCGAACTCGAAATTCTGCTCCAGGATGTCAATGTCGCCGCCCAGCAAGGCGGTTTCCGGCCTGATCCGGGCACTGACCTCCCGGAAGGCGAGGACGTTCTGCCCGGCCGGCAGGCTGATGGTGCGCCGGTCTTTGACCAGGGCCAGATCCTGATTGTAGATGGTGACGCTGACACTTTGCTGGTCGGCAAGAGTCGTGGTATATTCTCCGCTTTGGGCCGGCATGCTGCCTGCCAGGCTGAGGAGGACGGTAATGGCTGTAATGATGGTGTTTCTCATCTCTTCTCCATGGACTTGCTGACGGATCAGTCAGGAATTCTTTCCGGTTTCTATTGCTTACAGCAGGGAAACGATATAAAACGTCTCCTTTTTCCTGCCTGATGGTTTTCACCCTCCTGTTGATCATTTTCCGCGCGTAAGCAGCTCCGGGGTCAGCTGGGAATAGCCGACGATTTCCCCGCCGTTTTCCCGGACAAATTCTTCCGCATCCTTTTTGAGTTTAAAGGCGATCGCCTCGCTTCCCATGGGGCCGATAATCCCGGATCCGACTACATAATACGCGCCAAAAGCACTTTCATACATGTTGTCTGAAAAAATCGTCACCCAGACCATTTTCGTCTGCACCGGTTTTTTCACATATTTTGCCGGATCAGCATTAAAATTGACCATGCATCGGGTCGAGCAGAAGTGCAGGGTGCTCTCATCCATGGCCCATATCTGGCAGTTGTGCTGCGGATATTGCGCAGGATACATGCCGCAGGCAACACATCTGTCGGTCTCGTTGGGTTCTTTTATTTTGCCGGTTTTTTTTCTGTTCTGATCAATGGTCAGCCTGGACTTCGGCAGCTCCGCCTTTGCCGCAGCATAGGCAGCGTTGAAGTCGACGACCTCTCCCCCGTGGCGGGAGGCAAATTGCTCGGCCGCCGTCCTGTCGGCAAAAGCGATTTTCGACTTCATAGTCATAGTTCCGGGCGCTGTGGAACCGATCACGTAGGCTGCTTCCTCGACAGGCACCATTTTGTCCGGATCAAGATAGAGCCCCACCGATGCGTTGGATGGTTCATCCCCTGAACTGACAGCCTTGTCGGCCATGCAGCGGATCGAACAGGTTACGAAATCACCTTCCGGATGATGAAAAGAATGCCTGGTCCTGGCCCACATGTTGATCGCCATACCGCAATTCGGGCATATCTTTGCCGTGCTGTACTCTTTCGGATTTTTCATGGGGTGTTCGACGTCCGGAACCGGTTCCGCCGTTGTCTCCGCCGGTTGTTGGTGCTCCATGGCATGCAGGCAGGAGACAAAACTTCCCTCAGCCAGGAAAAAACCGAACGCCATCATAATGGCCGCCATAAATAAAAAGATTTTTTTTGGGGATGTTTCCCGATAATGAACAGACATATAGACCCTCCTTTTATGTTGAGTTTACTTGGCTCTTCCCGCAATCAGGCGCGTCGTCAAGGCCGCGGCATGCAGCCCCGGCCTGTGACGAATTGCGGTGTATCTCCTCGCAAAACCCTTTATTTTCATTATAAATTCCTGCAAAGTGAAAGTCAAAAAATGAAAGATACGGTGCATGTATATAAAGGGATTTTATCCTTTTCTGTGAATAATTGTTCACGGAACTGTTTGTTTTGAGAAGATATTTTATCTTGAGTATGCATTTTTTTTGGATAATAAAATACAATTTATCGGCCCTGCAAAAAAAATCGTTCCGCAGGAAAAATTTTTGTCAATTGACTTTTGGCGCCGCTTTTGCATGAAATAACCGTAATTGTTCGGCCATATTGTCACGGAGTCATTCCATGATATAAGTTTCAGATTAAACAGTAAGGAGGACAAATTGATGAACAGAGAAGTCATTCTGGGGGTAATTTGTATGGTTTTTTTATTGGGCATTTCCCAACCGGCAGCGGCAGACTATGCCGGCTCCGAAAGCTGTTTTGAGTGTCATGCCGACCAGTTCAACGACTGGCAGGCTTCCGGACACCCCTGGAAACTGCGCAAGGCGGAAAAAGCACGGTACGCCAAGCTGCCGCTGCCCAAGGGCTACAGTTGGGACGATATATCGTACGTCATCGGCGGCGCCAATAAAAAGGCCAGGTATATTGACAGGAACGGCTATATCATTACCAGCGCCAAGGACGGCTCAGAAGCAAAAAATCAGTATAACGTTGAAGACGGAAGCTGGTCCTTCTACCACAAGGGAGAGAAGAAACCTTATAAATGCGGTCCTTGTCATATGACCGCCTACAATCCTGAAGGAAACCAGGATGGCTTGGAAGGCATGATCGGCACCTGGAAGGAAGACGGCATCGGCTGCGAGGAGTGTCATGGGCCCGGAGCAGCTCACGTGAAGAATCCGGTAAAGGAAACCATTAAAATCGACCGGTCGGCCGAATCTTGCGGCAAGTGCCACCAGCGCGGCGGCATGGGGCCGGAGCCTCCGGCACAAGGCGGCTTTATTCAACATCATGAGCAGATCAATGAATTGAAGGGCGGCGTGCACAAGGATTTGACCTGCATCGAATGCCATAATCCGCACCAGCGGGCGATTCTGGCCAAGGATAATTGCGCCGAGTGTCACGCGGAGGTTGCCGATTCGTACGCCAAAAACATCCACGGGCTCCAGGGCACCACCTGCAAGGAATGCCATATGCCCAAGGCGACCAAATCGGCAATCAGTGTTGCCACTTATATCGGCGACGTCCGGACGCATCTCTTCAAGATCAATACCGATCCTGACGCCGACATGTTCAAGGAAGTCGAGGAAAAAGGGCAGAAATCAACCTTTGCCAAGGGTTTTGTCACGGTCGAGTATGCCTGCCTGAGCTGTCACGGCAGCAGGGATAAAGCATGGGCAGCCAAGAATGCGAAGGGAATGCACAAGTAAGGGCAGTATTTCCCAGGGACGATGAAAAGCGGGGATCATGTTCTGGTCCCCGCTTTCTTTTATGTGCGGGGAATGATTATACGGGATATAATTGCCGCATTATGCCGGATCAGTTTCTCCTTTATCTTCTCCACCAGTTCTACGGCATGGCGTTTTTTGCCATGGGAGTATCTATTACCTCAAGGGATACCAGCGCCAGCAATTAAAAGGGTGCGTAATTAAACGATTTGAATAGGCAATACCCGGAGAAAAACGTGACGGATAATTTTGATATCGGACTCGATGAGGCCCTTGCAGCAACCCTGGAGCATCTTTATCCGCTGCCGCCCGAAACGGTCACCCTGGATGAGGCTGTGGACCGGGTGGCGGCAGAGGATATTCGTGCCAGGGTTGATTCGCCCTCAGTTGATGCATCCTTAAAGGACGGATACGCGGTTCAATCGGAAAGCGTGGACAGCGCCTGCCCCGGGAGGCAGGTACGGCTGATCCTTGCCGGTTCTGCCGCGGCCGGCATTCTTTCTGAATCCCGGGTAATGCCCGGACAGACCGTGCGGGTCTTGACCGGCGCCCGCATACCGGAAAATGCCGACGCCGTTCTTTCCGAAGAATTTGTGCGGATCGAAGGCGATGTGGTGTTGGCCGAAAACAGCGCTGAAAAAGGCCGCAATATTTTATGGAAAGGAAGCGATGTGGCCCGCGGGCGGCGGGTGATTTCCCGCGGAACCCGCCTTTCGCCTGGACTTGTAGGGCTGCTGGCTGCGGCCGGACATGACCATGTGCCGGTATTCCGGAACCCCCGGGTCGCCATTATCGCCACGGGCGATGAAGTAGTGGCCCCGGGCAGGCCGCTTGCTGAAGGGAAACTCTATGCCAGCAACCTTGTCACCTTGAGTGCATGGTGCCGCCGCCACGGATGGTCCGCCCGGTGTTCCATTGTCAAGGATGAGCCCCGGGAGCTCCTGGAGAGTCTCTCGACGGCATACGATGGCGCGGATGCCATTGTCACAAGCGGCGGCGCCTGGTCTGGGGACAGGGACCTGGTGGCCGGGATGCTGGAGCGTCTGGGGTGGCAGGAGGTGTTCCACCGGATCCGCATTGGGCCCGGCAAGGCCGTCGGGTTCGGTCTTCTGGACGGCAGGCCGGTTTTTATTCTTCCCGGCGGTCCGCCCTCTAACCTCATGGGGTTTTTGCAGATTGCCCTGCCGGGTCTTCAACGCCTGGCCGGCTTTGAAAAACCCGGGCTGCCCCGGGCCGCCATGCGGCTTGCCGAGGAAGTCAACGGACGGCATCAACATTGGACCCAGTTTATTTTCGGGGAACTGGAAAACAGTGCCGAACTGCCCCTGTTTCATCCTCTGCACAGCAGAAGCCGCCTGCAGTCCATGGCCGAGGCCCAGGCTGTGGCTGCCATCCCGGAAGGCATTACCCGGATTGCGGCCGGTACTGTGATCTCCGCGCAGCTGTTAATCTGAATGAAAGGAATCCGCAGGTCCCGCAATCAGCGACAAAAGACTTTCATCCTTTTTCACCAGGTCAGTGACCTCACTCAGTACCTGATTATGATAATCTCCCCGGGCGTTTTCGCTTCAACACTCCCGCTATAATTATCATACCAACCCTCGTTTGAATCCCACCAGTCGATGCTTATGTAGTACGACGTCGGGCTCACCGGAATAGTGACATCGTCGACGCCTGTCCAGTTCTCGTCGGAATTGGTGACATAACCCGAGTTATACGGGGTACCGCCGTAACTGCCGCGGTAAACATACCAGTACGCATCGACTTCCGGAGGTAAGGGCGGCGGCCCCGCGGTATCGCTGTCGCCCCAGATAAGGCGCAGGGTGGCGGTGCCCGCGGTGATGGTAAAGCTCACGGTCTGCAGCGCTTCAACATTGCCGGACCAGTCCTCGGACCAGAATTCCAGGGTATGGGCACCCGTTCCGGCCACGCCAGGAACATAGATGCTCGTCCCCGTCTGGGGTGATCCGCCGTCCAGCCTGTAGTACGTGGCCTTTACGCCCAGATCGCCATTATCGGCTGCATTGAGCTTAATCAATGCATATTGCCAGTAGGCTGCCAGGGCGTTCGAGGTCGTTGCCGGGGGGGCGGTATCCTCGATAATGGTAAAAGTCGCTGTTTTGTGCGGCGTTTCCGTTCTGCCTGCCTGGTCTACCGTCCAGAACTCCAGGGTGTGTTCGCCCGGTTCGCTGACAATGATAGTGGAACCTGTATCGGCCGATTCCCCGTCCAGCCGGTAGAAGGTGAAGCCGACTCCCACCTTGCCGCCGGTGGTGACGGAAAAATCGATCACGGCGGGACCGGTATAGGTCTCCCTGGCATTTGAGCTGGTCACAGGGAGCCCGATACCGGGATATGAATGGCAGTTGGAACAGTTTGACTGCGGAACACTCCAGTTATATTGGTCGTGGCACTGCGTACAATCCTCATTATTGTCAAAAGGAAAATGCAGCACATTGGATTCGGCATGATAGCTTGTGTGGCATCCGCCCTGCTGGCAGCCCTTATTCCAGGTTCCTAATGTGTTCACGGGCGTGGGGTGGCATGTCGCACAGAGCTGCGCGTGCGCCGCTATGAGGTTCGTGGTGTGGCAGCGGGTGCAGTCCACCAGCACCTCCCCGTCCCATGTCAGCACCCCTGGTTCGTGATCACCCTCCGAGAAGATCAACACCCAGTCCTGCCCTGGAGCGGCGATATGCGATACTTCGTCGTGACTGCCGGAAACACTGCTGTGACAGTCGATGCATTCTCCCCCTGACGGCGAGTTTGTCTCGTACGGTTCGACAAGGGGGCCCGCACCAAAGGAACTGACATGGCACAGCCCGCAATTGCTGCTGTGCACGTCGGAGACCGGGTCGACCGATTCGTGACAGACAATGCAGTCCGGCGATGGCGCGACAGTGCCTTCCGCAAGGTGGTCATAGGGGGCAAAGCCGTCGGCATGCTTGTGACAGACAAGGCAATTGCCGCCGCCCAGGCCGCTGTGAACGCCTATCCCGGCCAGGGTCCCGTCATTGCGCCAATGAGAGGTTCGGGTATGGCAGACCTCGCAGATACCGTTAATTGCTGCATCGCCGTCCGCAAAGGAGTTGAGCCCGGCCGGCCGGATAAATTTGACTTCCCTGTAGCCGCTTTTCGGATATGTCGGGTCGGGCAGGGGCAGCCCGCTTGACGTATACTCCTGTATCCGGCCCAGATCGATCTGGGCCCGGATCAGCCGGCCGTAGCTGATGACAAAGGTATCGCCGCTGCTTACCTGGCCTAGATCCATGGAGCCGTCTACCTGCGGTGTGGAAATGTCAGGATCAACCGTGAGGGTATTGGCGCTGTTGCCGACAATCATGTAACTGGTATACATCCGGTTCCTGCTGGGGAAAACAATCATGCCCTGATAGGCGTCAGGGATCCAGTCGGCGGCTCCGGCCTTCCTGATTGTAGTCGCCTCCACGGTTGCTACAACTCCCTGGGCAATGTAATCGTTCGAATTGGTGAGGGCCTGACGCTGAAAATGCGGGTCATGACAGACAACGCATTCCACTGTCCAGTTGCCGTGAGTATTGCCGGTCTGCAGGCTGGAGTGGGTTAAGACGGCAGGTGCTTCGGCATCGTTGTGACAGCTCCAGCAAAGCTGATTGGCCGGGGTATGGTCGATATCCTGCTGGACCGGCTGTTCCCAGAGGAGTTTGGATTGGTCGCCATGCACATTGTGACAGCTGGTACACTCAATCCCGTTCTGCAGATAATGGGGATAGCCTCCGGCATGCACGGCTGAAACCGCAGCTAAACATAGTGCCGCAAAAAGAAAAAAGGCCGGAAAAAATTTATTGAGAAACAGCATGATAAGTAATTCCCCTCATAATTACTTTTTCTACGCCTGGGCGCACCAAACCCGGAGGCTCTTTATTGCTTTATGTGGCGGACCAACCCGTTCACTCCCACCACAAAAACATCCGCAATGACGGCGCAGCACTTTATATTTTTCAGCCATCTGCCTGTTTTCCCTTATCCCTGCCCGACAGCATCTCTACCGGGAAGATTCCTGCTTTACCGGGAGTTGCACCTGTTTTCCGTTTTGATTGAAAATAGGAAACAGCAGCGACCAGGGGAAAGATGTTTTGACGAATATAATCGACCCGTCGGAACCCACTGCATACACTTCCTTTTTCCTGCCGCCCCATGCATCATTCAAGTCTTCATCAATACCGGTTTCCAGGGTGAGCCACTGATCACTCTGCAACAGGAGCATGGTGCCGTCCTCACCCACCGCATACACTTCGTCGTCAGCGTTGCCCCAGATTCCTAGAAGCGCTGCGGTTGTACCTGAATCCATCTGTGCCCACGCAGACCCGTTAAAGTGGAGAATGGTTCCGTTCCGGCCTACAGCAAAGACATTATCATCTGCACTGCCCCAGACATCATGCAGATCCATATCAAATCCAGAGTTGATCAATGTCCAGCCGCTGCCGTCATAGTTGAGTATGGTTCCTGAATCGCCCACTGCATAAATATCAGACTCCGATGACCCCCATATTCCGTTCAGGGATTCGGGAATTTCTGCAGAATAATGCATACTCCACCGGCTCCCGGCATCATCGTCAAAAATGGCACCGTTCTGCCCGACAGCGAAGCACTTTGTCGATTCGTCGCCGCACCATATGTTTCTGATGATGCCCGGGAAAGAGGGAGAGACATCGGTCAGGTTCTCCCCGTCGTGGTGGAGGATCAGGCCGTTTTCACCGACAACGTAAACACTTGAGGCGGAGGCGCCCCAGACCCCTTTGAGATCCGAGTCAATGCCTGTATTTTCCTGGGTCCAGTTTCTGCCGTCATAATGGAGGATCGCACCATTGTCGCCAACCGCAAAAATATCTGAACCGGAGCTGCCCCAGATCGCATTCAGGGCTACTCCGTCAATTTGCGACACCACGGCCCATTTTCTGCCGAGATTGCCTTTCCATGGGGTTCCCGGCGCCGGGATGGACGGATTTTCGTTGCCGGGTGGGTCCTGCCGGGCGCTCAGCATCAGGGTCACCCCGATTGTTGCCGGGCTGCCAAGTGCACCATGGCCGGTGATCGTTATGGTCCCGTAATAGGTGCCGGGAGCGAGGGCGGCGGCATCAGTCTTTATCGCAACGTTTACAGATTCTTCTCCGGATTCAGCAAGTATGCCTGCAATATTATTTTCCAGCCATGGCTGGTCTGATGACAGGCTCCAGTACAAAGGAGCAGCCCCGGTGTTGACAAGAGTCAAAGTAACCGGGCTGGGAGCCGTTCCGGCTTGAGCGGCAAGTGACAATTCTGAGGGGGTGACCGTCAATTTTGCCGACGGCGCAACAGTCAGGACAACCTGGACAACATCGATTGTACCGGGACCGGCGGAAACAGTTATCATGCCGGTATATTCCCCGGGCGCAAGACCGGTCGGATCTACAGTGACATCGATCTGGACGGCCTGATCCCGGTCCAGCACACTGCTTTCGTCGGAAAGGCTGAGCCAGCTTGCATCTGCTGCCGCCTCCAGGTTAATGGTGGTGGTGCCGCTATTGATTACGGATATGTTTTGAGATACCGGATCGGCATCACCTTCTTTTGCGGCAAATTTCAACATGCCCGGAAAAACTTCAATTCCGGTATACCGGTCGATACCGTACACCTCAATGCTGTCTGCCATCCGGGAAGTAACATACAATCGACCGGCCAGGTCTATGATTATCCCCAGCGGCGCCCGCAAAGGATTATCCAGATCATAGACTGCGCCAAGAAAAACACCGGTGTTGTCGTAGACCAGCACTGCATTCTGGTAGGAATCGCTCACGTAGATCCTGCTCAGGCTGTCAACCGTGATTCCCTGCGGTTTGACCATCCCCCCTTCCTGGGTGCTGTTTCTGGTGAATCCACGCAGCCAGTCGCCGGCCATTGTAAAAAACTGGATACGGGCTCCCTGTTTTGCTGTCCCTGCCACGAGCTGCCGGTCAAGCACGATTATCTCGCCTGCCGCCTCATCAATGGTCATGGCAACCGGACGATAGAACTGACCGTTATTGTTGCCCGGGCTGCCGAGGGAACCGGTAAACCGGCCGGAAGAATCGTACATCCTGACGATATCCTTTCCCATGTCGACAACATAAATCCGGCCGCTTGAGTCCACACAGATACCATTGGGCCGGGAAAACTCGCCGTCTCCGGAGCCGAGCTTGAACAGCGGGGTGAAATCGGCAGCATAGACTTCCACGCTGCCCTTATTTTTACTCCCGACCAGGATCCGGCCGCCGGCATCAACAGCCACGCTGATCGGATTGTCGAGACCGGTGAGAGAGGCTAGGTATCTGCCGCTCCGGCTCAAAACCAGGATTCTGTTGGAGCCTGCCTCCGTCACATACAGCCGGCCTTCCCGGTCGACCGCCATCGCCATAGGACCCTTGACGCTATTCGTTACCGGGGCCAGGTGTTCATAATCAGGCATGAGTGCGGCTGATGAAACTCCACACATCACCAGACTGGTCAGCAGGCTTGCGAAAACCGCATAAATAAGGAACCGGGCTCCACGGGCTGCCGAATATATTGCTTCATCAGTGTTATTCATGGATTTGCCCCCACTGTCCTACCAGACATCCCTTGCTGCATCTTGATCCAGATGATCGTTTCCCGCTTTCCGCCGGATCCCCGTTCCCCGGACACGGGCGGTTCCTCGATCAAAATCCCGGCAGAATCCCTCATGGCGCAGGACTCCACGTGCCAATGCCCCGGCAGAGTGCAAGCCGGCGGGCATGGACATGTCATACAATTCGGATTATACGGCCTGTCTTCCGGTGAAAAGTAAGGCTCGAAACTGTAAATTTTATTTGGCCCGGCTATAGCCAAAATATGCATCCGTTTTCCGATTTATGAGCAATTGCAGCGGGTTTTGAAAATGCTATTGCATTGTTTAACAGGAAAACGGTGATGTATGTGATAGATTTACTCTATCCCCCAAGATTAATTGTAGTGATCCTGTGGATAGTGTCCAGAAATTTTTTAAATAGCCGAAAATGAGGAAGGAATGGCATTTCAGTTTTTGTTATCGACGACTGCAAACAACAAAGAGAAAGAAACTGCTCCGTGAGATGATGCCCAAATAGTTCCGCCACCTGTTTAAGACAACCAAACATTTTCTTCATGTAGATGGGCATCCAGTGAACTTTGGCCCCCTGATGCGGCATGTATCAGAAATAACTGCTCTCGTCCCAGCAGTGGGTGCACAGCCGTTCTCTGGGCAGACCGATAGCGGCCACCATGTCTTCCAGGCGCTGGTACTTGAGCGACGTCAGGTGCAGCCGGCTGCGGATCTCTTCGATCATGGCCAGGTTTTTGACCGAACCGCTCCGGGCATACTGGTCCAGATCCTTGTCTTCGGCTCCTTCGAGCGTATGGATGGTTTTGCGCCCCGCCAGGTCCAATGTCGAGCGCGAAGTCGAGAAATTGATAAAAATACAGGGATAAATCAGGGTCGGGCAGGCAACGCGCATGTGGACCTCGCAGGCGCCGCAATCGAAAAGAACCTGCACGTTATCCTTGAGCTGGGTGCCGCGCACGATCGAATCGTCGCAGAACAGGAGCCGATGCCCGTCGATGAGCCGGCGCACCGGAATCAGTTTCATCCTGGCCACCAGGTCGCGCATCGCCTGGTTCTGGGGCATGAAACTGCGGGGCCAGGTGGGTGTGTACTTGACAAACGGCCGGGTGTAAGGGATTTTCCTTTCGTTGGCATACCCGAGGGCATGTCCGATGCCCGAATCCGGAATGCCGGCGACATAGTCCACCTCGACATCGTCATCGCGGGCCAGCGCGGCGCCAGATTTATAGCGCACGTGTTCCACGTTGATGCCTTCATACTCGGAGGCCGGATAGCCGTAATACACCCACAGGAAGGCGCAGATCTGCATTTTGCTGCCCGGGGCAGCCCGTTGCTCCCAGCCGTCGGGGGTTAAAAAAAGGACCTCGCCGGGCCCGAGAAAATATGCCGTCTCGAATCCCAGGTTTGGAAAAGCGCACGATTCGGAACTCACCGCCGTGGCTCCCTGACGGCGTCCCACCACCAGGGGAGTCCGTCCCAATCGATCACGGGCAGCGTAGATTCCTTTCTCCGTAAGCAGGAGCAGCGAACATGAACCCTTGATTGTCTCCTGGGCATAGCGGATGCCGGCCTCGAAACTCTCTTCCCGGCTGATCAGCATGGCCACCACTTCGGTCGGAGTGGTGATGCCGTCGGTTGTGCCTGAAAAATAACTCTTTTTCGCAAAGGCCTTTTTGACCAGGTCTTCCATATTGTTGATCCGGCCTACGGTGACAATGCCGAAAGTGCCCAGGTGCGAACTGAAGATCAGCGGCTGCGGGTCGGTGTCGCTGATCACCCCGATGCCCTGATTGCCATGAAACTGGGCCAGTTCGGACTCGAACTTGGAACGGAAGTAGCTGTTTTCAATATTGTGAATGGCCCGGTGGAACCCGTTCGCGTTGCGTACGGCCATGCCTGCGCGCCTGGTTCCCAGGTGGGAGTGGTAATCGGTGCCGTAATACAGATCCGCCACACAATCCGATTGAGAAACTGTTCCGAAAAGACCGCCCATTTTGACCTCTATTATTTATTCTTTCATTCAGTCCCCGACGATAAAAATCGACGGCGGAACCAGCACCTCAGCTATTGCCGAGGTACCGTATCTCCCCATGATAATTCTGCAGGGAGCGCACCTTGCCCTCTCCTTCGCGAATCGCCGCAATGCCCTTGGCAGCGGCAATGGCTGCTGCAATGGTGGTGATATAGGGTATTTTATATTTGATGGCCGTCTTGCGGATGTTCGAGCTGTCGGCCGACCCTTTTTTGCCGCTGGGGGTATTGATCAGCAGGTGTATCCGGCCGCTTTTGACTGCGTCCACCAGGTTGGGCCTGCCCAGACCCAGTTTCGAAACCGCCTGGGTCTCGATCCCTTTTTCCTTCAGGAATTGATGGGTGCCCTCGGTGGCCATGATCGTGAATCCCAGCTCACGGAAGCGGCGCACCGGTTCCAGGGCCGCCGGTTTGTCGCGGTCCGCGATTGTGAACAGTACGCTGCCCTGCAGGGGCAGAACGGCCTGGGTGGCCTCCTGGGCCTTGAAGAAGGCACGGCCGAAGGAGCGCTCCATGCCAAGCACTTCACCGGTGGAACGCATTTCCGGACCCAGAATCGGGTCCACCTCGGGGAACATGTTGAAGGGAAAAACCGCCTCCTTGACCCCGAAATAAGGAATCTGGATTTCGTGCAGGTCCAGATCGGCCAGGGTTTCTCCCAGGATGATCCGGGTTGCCATATTCGCCATGGAAAGCCCGCATACCTTGGAGACTATCGGCACGGTGCGCGAGGCCCGAGGATTGGCCTCGAGCACGTACACCGTATCGTCCTGAATGGCGTACTGGATGTTCATCAACCCTATCACCTTCAGTTCGACGGCGATACGGCGGGTGTATTCGCGGATCGTGTCGATGTGCTTGGGTGCGATGCTTATCGGCGGGATGACGCAGGCCGAATCGCCGGAGTGGATGCCTGCCAGTTCGATATGCTCCATCACCGCCGGCACGAAGGCGTTTTCCCCGTCGGCAATCGCATCGGCCTCGGCCTCGATGGCGTTGTCCAGAAACTTGTCGATCAGAACAGGGCGCTCCGGCGTGATCTCTTCCACGGCCGCAGTGAGATAGCGCTTGAGCATCTGGTCGTCATGCACGATCTCCATGCCGCGGCCCCCGAGCACGTAGGACGGGCGCACCATGAGCGGATAGCCGATTTTCGCGGCGATTTTCAGCGCCTCCTCCTCGCTGGCGGCCATGCCGGATTCCGGCTGGGGAATGCCCAGGCGGTGCATGATCCGGTTGAACCTGTCGCGGTCTTCGGCCAGATCGATTGTCTCCGGCGAAGTCCCGAGAATGGTTACCCCGGCCTCGGCCAGTTCCCTGGCGAGATTCAGGGGCGTCTGGCCGCCGAATTGCACGATGACGCCTTCCGGTTTTTCTTTCCAATATATGCTGAGCACATCTTCCACGGTCAGGGGCTCGAAGTACAGTTTGTCCGACGTGTCGTAGTCCGTGGAGACCGTTTCGGGATTGCAGTTGACCATGATCGATTCAAGTCCTGCCTCGCGGATTGCCATGGCGGCATGCACGCAGCAATAGTCGAACTCAATGCCCTGGCCGATGCGGTTGGGGCCTCCGCCCAGTACCATGATCTTGCGGCGGCTGCTCACCGGCACCCGGTCCGGGCCGTTGTAGGTCGAGTAGTAATAGGCCGCATTTTCCACACCGCTGACCGGCACCGGCTCCCAGCCCTGCACGACGCCAATGGCGGTTCGCTGTTCGCGGATGGCGCGTTCCGGCACCCCCAGCAGCCCTGCCAGGTACAGGTCGGCAAAACCGTCCTGTTTGGCCCGGCGCAGCAGATCGTCAGGCAGGGGCCTCCCCTTGCAGGCAAGAATCTCCTCTTCCAGATCCACCAGTTCCTTCATCTGCTCGATAAACCAGTGCTTGATATGGGTTATGGCATGCAGGTCGTCGATGGCTGCGCCTTTACGCAGGGCTTCGTACATCAGGAACTGCCGCTCGCTGGTGGCATGGTTCAGCCGCACCATGAGGGTTTCCAGGGGAAGTTTGTTGAAGTTCCTGGCAAAGCCCAGGCCGTAGCGGTTTATCTCCAGGCTGCGGATTGCCTTCTGCAGGGCTTCCTTGTAGTTCCGACCGATGCTCATGGCCTCGCCGACGGCACGCATCTGCGTACCCAGGTGGTCCAGGATGCCTTCGAATTTTTCAAAGGCCCAGCGGGCGAATTTGACCACCACGTAGTCACCCGAGGGAGTATATTTTTCCAGGCTGCCGTCGCGCCAGTAGGGAATCTCATCCAAAGTCAGGCCTCCTGCCAGCAGGGAAGAAACGCGGGCGATGGGAAAACCCGTGGCTTTCGAGGCCAGGGCCGAGGAGCGGGAGGTGCGCGGGTTGATTTCGATCACCACCACCCGGTCGCTCACTGGATCATGGGCAAACTGGACATTGGTGCCGCCTATGACCTCGATGGCCTCGACAATGGCATAGGAGTAGTCCTGCAGCTTTTTCTGCAGGGCCGGATCGACGGTGAGCATGGGGGCGGTGCAGTAGCTGTCGCCGGTATGCACCCCCATGGCGTCGACATTTTCGATGAAGCACACGGTGATCATCCTGTTTTTTGCGTCGCGCACCACTTCCAGTTCCAGCTCTTCCCACCCCAGTACCGATTCTTCCACCAGCACCTGGTGGATCAGGCTGGCCGCCAGCCCGCGCGCTACGATGATGCGCAGCTCTTCGAGGTTGTACACCAGCCCGCCCCCGGTGCCGCCCATGGTGTAGGCCGGGCGGATAACAACCGGATACCCCAGTTCATCGGCTACCTTCTCAGCCTCTTCGAGGGTAGTGACGGCTGTGCTACGCGGCATTTCGATGCCCAGGCGATCCATGGTTGCCTTGAAGGCGATGCGGTCCTCGCCGCGTTCGATGGCGTCGATATTCACGCCGATTACCTTGACGCCGTATTTCTCTAGAATTCCCGCTTGATAGAGCTCGGAAGACAGGTTCAGACCGGATTGGCCGCCCAGGTTGGGTAAAATCGCATCCGGCCGCTCGGCCGCAATGATTTTTTCCAGGGTTTTGACATTCAGGGGTTCGATATAGGTCGCATCCGCCATGCCCGGATCAGTCATGATGGTTGCCGGATTGGAGTTGACCAGCACCACCTGGTAGCCGAGAGAGCGAAGCGCCTTGCACGCCTGTGTTCCGGAATAGTCGAATTCGCAGGCCTGCCCTATAACAATGGGACCGGAACCGATGATCAGAATCTTATGAATATCATCGCGTCTGGGCATAAAATGCTCCTTGTAAAAGGGGATGTGTCTCGCGAAATTAGGGCGAAATCGTTCACGTTCATGGCGGGCATCCCGAAAGCGATTTTGCCGAACCAGCCATGAACATTAACTGCTAAATTAAGCCGCGCTGAAAATCAAGTTAAAGTTGTTGACGGCCATCATCTTTTCGTATCCGGCAGTCTGCCTGGAGAATTCCGTAAGAATACTTTTGCAGGCTCATCTGCCAGTATGAGCGGACAGCAGGGGATGTGTATGGATCGTGCCGGGATCCGGCTCGATCCGGTTCCCTGAAAACTCTTTTTCTACAGTGTCGAAATAAGCCGTCTTGCCGCCGGACGCTGCATAACGGTCGACAAACTGGAAAAAAACACCTGAGAAAAAAGAATTATAATCTAAATCCTAAAAAAAATTAGGCAATAATTACAATTAGTAAAATCCAGGGCCAAATATTTGAGAAAAAAAGAAATAATTTGTAACATCCCCGGGGAATAAACTTAAAGATAGTCTTGGCTGGGGTAAATTGTTGTCATATATGATGACGATCAGTCAACCCCTTTGGGGAGTCGGTCAGCGGAAGGGTATGTTAATCAAATCCTGAAATGGCCGAACCGGACAAGTTGCAAATAAAGAAATAAGCAGAAAAACTGAGGACGGCTATAGAGGGGGTTCAATTTTTGTCCCCGGATTCCCACAGACCCACTGCCGCTCCTTGCCGGTTTGTGATGATGGCGAGACGGCCCAGTCCTGGAATGGGTGTAATGTCCTTGTAGAGCTTCGCGCCAAGCGAGGTCGACTTCGCAACGGCATCCCTCAGGTTGGGGACGGTTATGTAGGGCATCCACATAATTGGTGTTCCTATCTCCGGCGGCATCTGCAGCATTCCGCCGACAAGCCGTTCACCAAGTTTGAGAAAGCTGTAGGTTCCGCCGGGCAACTCCATTTCCTCGATATTCCAGCCGAACTGACTGGTATAGATTTCCTTCATTCCTTCGAGGTCTTTCGTTGCCGTTTCATTCCAATTGACAAGCCCCGGGAGCATGTCCATTTTCTGTTTTTCTTTGCTCATGTTGATCCTTCCTGGTTCATTGATTTGGGTTTTATTCGTTTAATTGATAGAGCTGCCTGACTCAAATCTGAAAGAAATATGCAATATCCAAACCAATGACATTCAAAAAGCAAAGATGCTTAATAAATTTAGAATGTTATTCTGTTAGAATAGAATTAATTAAATAGTGAATTAACTTGAAGGTGTGATGATATGCCAGATGCACGCGGGCATTTCACCAATTGTTTTGCCTGGCTTTTTTTTCTTCTCTCAAAACGATACTTGAAATTCCAGAGTTTACCGGCTGTAGGAGTGGCAAGGAAAAAACGGCCTTCAAAATTCTCAGGATTCTCTATATCCTGATATGTTTCGTCGAAGAAAAAAGAAAAGGCCCGAAATATCGGGCCTTTTCAGACAGTATCGGACGATACTGTTTACGCGATGCAGGGACTTGAACTTATTTTCTATCTGTCTAAAACGGCGGGCTTAAATCTTTCTGCTCATGATGTGTTCATTTTTTTTGCATGTTCATTATAAATGAACAAAAATAAAAAGTGAACAAAATGGAAAGCGCCACTCAATTTGCTTCTTAGTTTGATAGAAATGGTTGAGCAAGAATATGGATCCCAGAACATAGAGGAATCAACATTTTCTTGACAAAGTTAACGTGCGTGTTAACAAATCTCCTTACATGCCTTTCAGAAAAAAACTCAAAAAGTTCCATCCCAGGCAATTAAAACTGCGGAGGAAAGAAAAAGAGACTATTTCGAAAGGAGGAAATCAAAATGAAAACATTAAAGAAATATATCTCAAATCGTAAAAAGCATGATCCCAGGTTCGCCCGAAATTTTGATGAAGGCTACGAGCAATTCAAAATTGGTGTAATATTGAAAATAGCACGGGAAGAAGCGGGATTGACCCAGGAACAGCTGGCGGAAAAATTAAATACAAAAAAATCGGCAATCTCGCGCATTGAAAACCATGCCGAGGATATAAAATTGTCGACGCTTGAAAAATTCGCCCAAGCACTCGGCAAAAAATTCGAAGTACGAGTTGCCTGATTTCAATTTGGAGAAAAAGGTGTTGACGGAGAAACTGTCAACCTGTCCTGGGCAGGAGATATTTTCTCCTGAAAAATAAGAACAGTATGGTTCATCCATACGTTATCTGACAAGTGGTGATTTTTCTTGAGTCATGGTATAGTAGAATATGCCTTTCAGAAGCCTCAAAGAAACAAATCCTTATTTGGTTGATCCTGTAAAACGTGAGCAGGGGTTATGGACTACTGTATCTTCTTCTGCCGCGATTGAAGGAATTCGAATAGCCAGAACCAAAATAATAGAAAAGAAAGAAAATACCGTCATCCTCCCCCGTAAGACTTCAAAGTCAAAGAAATCACCTCGCTGAAAACTCTTCCCATGGGCTGGTAATCCTTGTCGAGCCCTTTTCTCACAGCCAGAAAATATTCCTCCTTTCTCTCCCCCTCGAATTCACTGAAATCCAAAGGGGGTAATCCTGCCTGCAAGGACATGAGCATGGCCAATAATCGGGCCAACCTGCCGTTACCTTCCCGAAAAGGATGAATAAGAAGCAGCTCGGTGTGCACAACAGCCAGGGCATGGACTTGTTTTTCTCTGCTCCTAAAGATGCAGGGGGTGTAACGTGCCAACACCACTTTTTCAAAGTCTGCCATGAGCTGAGGAATAAACTTCGGCATGGCAAAGGTAAAACCACCTTTGCTGATTGCCACATTGCGGTAACACCCGGCCCATGTATAAAGAGAGCCAAGCCAGTTACGATGCATTCCGCAGATATCATCAGCAGTGAACTGATGCTTCCGGTCATAAACACCGGTCAGTTCATCAGTGACCCGGTAAAGCTCCCTGGTTTCAAGCACTTCAATCTCATGTTTATCCTTGATGTGGAGAAGATTCTTGAGCACTTGTCCCTTCGAGCCCTTCTCATACTGGTCCTCAATCAAACCATTTGTCTTGTAACGTCCCGATTTCTTCACTCGTCATTGCCCCAGCAAATTATCAATTGTATTCGTTCTTAGCGGTTGCTGACATGATCGGTCAAGGAGTTTTATTGTCTGGTTTTGACAAAGTTGATGGGGAGCCAAGGGCGAGTAGGAGGTGCTCATGATCTGTACAGGGAGGAGAAGTAGGGAAGGAGCCGCCTGAAAAAATCACGGCGGACCATAAACGCCTTGGGCAACATAGCTGATTCGTCCCTGTTGCCGGAGCCTGCTGGAAACGGCGTAAATCTTCGTGCGTTTAAAACCGGTTGCTTCCTCCAGCATGGCCACGGTGATGCCATTTGGGTTCAGCTTGACGATCTCTTCGATCAGTTCGGTGGCGGTTGGTGATTGATTTGCCCTGGCGGCTTGTTCTGCTGAAGGGGCTGGTGTGGCCGTTGTTTTCCGGGGTTGCTTCCTGGACGCTTGGGGTTTGGCGGCAGCAGCAAAATCCGGCTTTACATCCATATCAATGCCGAAAAGTCCTGAGAGGTCGGCATCGTCGATCACCCTGGAACTCTTCCTGCCCGCCCTGGCCAGCAGATCGCCTGTTTTTCCCTGAACAGCCCGCGCCACCAACTCTTCGGTATCAGCCTGCCGTAAGGTGAAGAACAAAAGCGGGTTTTCATCGAGCCGGGCTCCGATGCCGTACAGGGTGGCAGCCACATGCTTGCACATCGAGGCCCAGTCAGGGCAGGAGCAGTCGAAACTGATTTCTTTCGGAGTAGGGAACAATCCCTTGCCTTCTGACAGAAAGATGTCACCCAGTCCCTTGGGAAATTTACCTGACAGAAGGTCTGCCAGGGAGCGCAGCTCTCCCTGGCACAGCTTCCTGATATGGTCCCAGTTGGCCTTTTTCACCGGCGCAATATGAACAACCACCTCATAGGGTTTGGCCCTGGTTCCCTGGACCAGGGCAGTCACCCGGCCGCCTTTGATCTTTAGGTCCAGGACGGCGCCGTGGCGAACATAGCTCTTGCCCCGGCCGATGCGGTTACTGTAGTCGGCATAGCGCTCAAGGTTCCTGTTCCAGGATTTGCCCCACCAGGTACGGGCCAATGTATTACCTTCAATAACGACCGGCGTAATGTCCGGCCTCTTTTTTCTGAGCTGCGCAAGCTTTTTTTCCACCTTGGCCTTTTTCTCGGCCACCGTGACGTATTTTGGGTATCCCCAGTAACTCATTTTTGTCTCTGCCCCCTTACATATTCAGCGTAAACAGGTCGAACAGTTCCTCATTGCTCATCTCGGTGAGCCAGTTTTCACCGGTTGCGGCGACCACCTCATCAGAGAGTTTTGCTTTCTCGACAAGCATATGGTCGATCTTTTCCTCAATGGTACCCTTGGTCAGAAATTTATGGACTATGACATTTTTTTTCTGGCCAATGCGGAAGGCCCTGTCGGTAGCCTGGTTCTCCACCGCCGGGTTCCACCAGCGATCAAAGTGGATGACGTGGCCGGCGGCCGTCAAATTGAGCCCTACCCCGCCCGCTTTGAGGGACAATACAAAAAAAGGCACATAATCACGACTCTGAAATGTTTCAACCAGCTCTTTTCGTTTGCCGACCGGTACGCTGCCATGCAGGACTAGGCCTTCCCGTTTGAAAATAGATGCCAGAAAACGGGAAAGAGGACCGGTCATTTCCTTGAACTGGGTAAAGACCAGAACTCGCTCCCTTTTTTCCGAGATGGTTTCACAGATTTCCCGCAGTCTTTGGAATTTGCCGCTTTCCTTTTCATCGAAATGGTCCAGGCCCAGATACTGCGACGGGTGGTTGCAGAGCTGCTTGAATTTGATGAGCGCCGATAATATAAGCCCACGGCGCTGTATGCCTTCCGTGTGCTCAAGCGCCTTCCTGATGCCGGATACGACCTCGCCGTACAGGACTGCCTGTTTTTTGCTCATGGCAGCCCAGGTTTTCATCTCCACCTTGTCCGGAAGATCGGAGATGATCGACCTGTCCGTCTTCAGCCGCCGGAGAATAAACGGGCTGACCACCCGGCGCAGCCCGGCGTAGCCGTTGGGGTCATTGGCAAGTCTTTTGGTGAACTCGGTGAATTCCCTGGCGTTGCCCAGAAGTCCGGGATTGATAAAATCGAACAGGCTCCAGAGATCGGACAGCCTGTTTTCCACCGGGGTGCCGGTCATGATGATCCGGTTGCCGGCGGAAAGGTTCTTCACCGCCCTGGTCTGTTTGGCGCCGGGGTTTTTAATGGCCTGGGCTTCATCGAGGATCATATAATTCCAGGTGTACTCCCGGATCCACTCATAACGCTGGGCCAGCGCATAGGTGGTGATGACCAGATCCATTCCGTCAAGTTCTTCCGCAGAGAGCGTCTGCACCTGGCCGGGCCGGTGGAAATCGGGATGGGCGACAAAGTGCGAGAGTCCCGGCGAAAATTTTTGTATTTCGCCGGTCCAGTTGGCAAGAAGCGATGCCGGGATGATCAGAAGGGATGCCGCTGCCTTCTTGCTTTCGGCTTTGAGCACGTCAAGCAAGGCCAGGACCTGCACGGTTTTGCCCAGGCCCATGTCATCGGCCAGGCAGGCGCCGAGTTTCAGCTTGTGCAGATAAAACAGCCAGTTCAGGCCATCTTGCTGATAGCGCCGCAGTCTGGCTTTGAATGGTCTGCCGGGGGTAACCCTGCCGATTGTCTCGGGTCGCTGCAGCCGGGAAAAAACCGTTTGCAGCCATTCGCCGTGGGAAATGCCGGATATATCCGCGGCCCCGGCGCCCATCATTTTCCGGGGATTCATGGAAAAACGCATGGCATCAAGCAGACTGATGCCTTCATCCCCGTTCAGGGCGCCGGCCTTTTCGAATGCCTCCAGGGTCTGCCGCAATTTTTCCGGGTCCACCGCCACCCATTTGTTTTTGAGAAAAGCTAGGCCCTCGGATTCCTGCATCAGCCTGCGGGCCTCTTCCTCTGATATTTCCATGTCGCCGACCATCAGCCGTGGCGTGAAGTCAAGCAGTGCATCCATGCCGACCATTGACGGGGGCTTTTCGCCGATACTGACCTGAATGGTGATGGCGGCGTTCTTTTTCTTCCACCAGTTGGGGATGCGGCAGAGGATGCCGGCCTCTTCGTAAACCGGGATTTCCCGCAGAAAGGCAAATGCCTCTTTTGATGACCAGGCCAAAGGGTAAAATAGCTCACCGCTATCCCGCAGGCCTGCTATCAGCTCGCTTTTCTCCGCCGCCTCATCAACAGTGACCAGCAGTTTCAGCAGTTTCTCGTTATCGTCCCTGTATTCTTCCAGGGCATATTTCAGGGGCAGGTGCCTGGATTCTCCGTCTTTATCCAACCTGGTAGAATAGGTGGCAAGAAAGGCAAAGGGAGATTCATGCTCGCGGTTTTCAACCAGATGGAAATAGATCCGGCCCGCAAGATGAATATCCGAGCTGTATTCCAGGAAAAAATCCGCAACCGTCCCGTCGAATGCGTCAATTTTTTGATAGAATGTCTCGTGGAGCACCTCCCAGAATTGCGTAAACGCATCGGCGGTCAGATATTCGCCGCCGGGCATGAGGGGTGCTGTTTGCAGCAGTTGGGCGCGTTCATCATCCGGGAGGGAGACCGAGGCATCGGAGCGTAGTTCCTCCAGGTCGGGAGTGAGCTTGAGCTTATGAATGAAAAGGCTGGAGAATGTTCGCCAGAACGCCAACGAGGGGGAAAGAGGGGTGCTTTTGGAACAGAAAGCCAGGAAAAACATCCAGCCGTCCGGTTCGGCCGCATAACGCTCATAAATTTCATTTTGCACTGAGAGGCTTTGCTGATTCAGCCCCGCGGTAACAAGAGGAGCCCACTCAGGCTGGATGGAACCATCCGGCATCAATATAGCGGCAAGTTCGTTAGTTTGCTTCATTGTCAATATCTGGAGGTCCGTAAATCTATCTTCCTTGGGGTCCCATCATGCCTCACACCTTTATCTTGTAGTCCTGATCGGCACGATTTTGTATGTTGTGCCGGACAAAGGAAAAAGAAAAGGCCCGTAATTTCGGGCCTTTTCGGACAGTATCGGACGATACTGTTTATGCAAATGGTGGCGATGCAGGGACTTGAACCCCGGACACCACGGATATGAGCCGTGCGCTCTAACCAGCTGAGCTACATCGCCATATATAAAAACGGTTCAAGCAAACCGTGGTTCTTAGCAGTTTTTTGCTTATTTTGTCAACTGAAAAGTAAAGAGTCCTTCCATCGATGACGTCAACGGAAGGACTCCTTGTTTACATAAACTGCCTGAGGGCAGGATGGCTTACATCATGCCGCCCATGCCGCCCATGCCGCCCATGCCGCCCATACCGCCCATACCGCCCGGAGGCATGCCGCCCTTATCCTCTTCGGGCTCTTCGGCAACCATGCATTCGGTGGTAAGCAGCAGACCGGCAACTGAAGCCGCATTCTGCAGAGCAAAACGGGTAACCTTGGTCGGATCGATAACGCCGGCTTCGATCAGGTCTTCATACTCCTCGGTGGTCGCATTGAAGCCGTTGGCGCCTTCCAGGTTCTTGACATGCTCGACAATTACCGAACCTTCACGACCGGCATTGGTGGCAATCTGGCGAACCGGCTCTTCCAGGGCCCGCAGAACGATGTTTCTGCCCAGCTTCTGCTCACCATGGAGCTTGATTTTTTCCAGGGCCTTGATGCAGCGCAGGTAGGCAACGCCGCCGCCGGGAACCACGCCCTCCTCAACTGCGGCGCGGGTGGCGTTCAACGCGTCTTCAACACGCGCTTTTTTCTCTTTCATTTCAATCTCGGTGGCTGCACCGACATTGATCACCGCGACCCCGCCGATCAGCTTGGCAAGTCTTTCCTGCAGCTTCTCACGGTCGTAATCAGAGGTGGTGTCGTCGATCTGGGTACGGATCTGCTTGACCCGGGCTTCCAGTTTATCTTTATGGCCGGCGCCGTCGATAATGGTGGTGTTGTCCTTATCGATAACGATTTTTTTGGCAGAACCAAGATCGTTGATGGTGACGTTCTCGAGTTTGATGCCGAGGTCTTCGGTGATGACCTGGCCGCCGGTCAGGATGGCGATATCTTCGAGCATTGCCTTGCGGCGGTCGCCGAAGCCGGGAGCCTTGACAGCGGCAACATTCAGGGTGCCGCGCAGTTTGTTGACCACAAGGGTCGCCAGTGCTTCGCCGTCCACATCCTCGGCAATGATGACCAGGGACCTGCCCATTTTGGCCACGGATTCGAGGATGGGGAGAAGATCTTTCATGTTGCTGATCTTCTTTTCATTGATGAGGATCACCGGATCCTCCATATTGACTTCCATCCGCTCGGGATCGGTTACGAAGTAGGGGGAAAGATAGCCGCGGTCAAACTGCATGCCCTCGACGACATCCAGGGAAGTCTCCATGGATTTTGCCTCTTCCACGGTGATAACCCCTTCCTTGCCCACTTTGTCCATGGCCTCGGCAATAATTTTGCCGATGGTCTCATCGTTATTGGCGGAAATGGTACCGACCTGGGCGATTTCTTTCTGCTCCTTGGTCGGGCTTGAAATTTTGCGTAACTCGGCGACAACGGCCTCAACGCTAGCATCGATGCCGCGTTTGATTTCCATGGGATTGGCGCCGGCGGCAACCAGCTTGGAGCCTTCACGGTAGATGGCCTGGGCCAGGACAGTGGCGGTGGTGGTACCGTCACCGGCAACGTCGGAAGTCTTGGAAGCGACTTCCTTGACCATCTGGGCACCCATATTCTCGAATTTGTCTTTGACTTCGATTTCTTTGGCAACCGTGACCCCGTCCTTGGTGATAACGGGAGCACCGAATGATTTTTCAATCAGCACGTTGCGGCCCTTGGGACCAAGAGTTACCTTGACGGCATTGGCGAGGATATTGACACCGTTCAGCATTGCTTCCCGGGCCTTGCCTCCATACTTTAATTCTTTTGCAGCCATATCTTATTATCTCCTCATTAAATATGAAATTTATATTCGACCATTAGCCTTCAACCACGCCGAGAATATCGTCTTCGCGCATGATGAGGTAGTCCTGACCTTCGATCTTGACATCCGTGCCCCCGTACTTGGAGAATAAAACTCGATTGCCGGGCTTGACATCCATGGGAACCCTCTCGCCGTGATCGTTGAGCTTGCCGGGACCGACGGCTACAACTTCACCTTCGGCAGGCTTTTCTTTGGCTGTGTCGGGGATGATGATGCCGCCAGCAGTTTTTGCCTCCTCCTCCAATCTCTTGACCAGGATCCGGTCATTCAACGGACGAATCTTCATGGATACTCCTCCTGTTATTATAATTTTATTAGTTTGAAAGTTCGGCTTACGCCGTAAGATATTTAATGTCCGGAAAGTGCAAGTACTTGTCACTCGGACAAAATACATATATGACCATCAGGCTGGGCAAAACTTTAGTGACGGATTTTGAAAAATCAAGGGGGCCTGTGAAAAAAAAATTACATTATATGAATTTTTTTGAAATAAAGGACTGAGGCGGGCGGCAGCCGGATTCCGCTAGCATACCCGGATCAGCCACTTATGGCTGTCCTCCTTTTCCCCGCGCTGCAGGGCCTGGAGTTCATTAAAAAAGAGGGTGGAAACTTTTCCGGCCTTGCCGTTATTTATGAGGATTATTTCGTCCTGATAGTATAATTCACTGATCGGAGAAATAACCGCGGCAGTGCCGGTGCTGAAGATTTCTTTCAGATCCCCGTTTTCACTGGCCCGGACTATTTCATCCATGGAAATCTTTCGTTCGGCTGTCTTTATGCCCAGATCCCCGGCAAGCTGCAGCACCGAATCCCTGGTGATGCCCGGGAGTATGGTGCCTTGCAGCGGCGGTGTGATTAACTCATCGCCGATCACGATAAAAATATTCGAGGTGCCGACCTCTTCAATATATTTACGTTCTACCGCATCAAGCCAGAGAACCTGGGTATACCCTTTCTCGTGTGCTTCGGTCAGTGCCTTGACGCTGGCAGCATAGTTGCCCCCGGTTTTAGCTTCGCCCACTCCTCCCGGAGCGGCCCGGACATAGGTATCTTCGACATAAATTCTGACCGGGTTGAATCCTTCCGCATAATAGGCCCCCACCGGACTCATGATGATGAAAAAGATATATTCATTCGACGGCCTCAGGCCCAGGGCAGGTTCTGTGGCAATCATCGTCGGACGGACATAGAGGGTGGCACCCCGGCTGGCAGGCACCCAGTCCCGTTCCAGGTACACAAGTGCTTTCAGGGCGTTCAGCACATTTTTAACCGGCAGCTGCGGCATGCACAGCCGCAGAGCGGACTTGTTCAGGCGTTTCAGGTTGTCCTGCGGGCGAAAGAGCAGTATTTCGTTGTCCTTGCCTCTGAATGCCTTGAGCCCCTCAAAAATTTCCTGACCATAATGGAAAACCATGGCCGCCGGATCAAGAGAGAAGTTTCCGTAAGGGCAGATTTCCGCATTATGCCAGCCTCGCTCCCTGTTCCAGTGCATGACGAACATGTGGTCGGTGAAATGCACCCCGAATCCCAGCTTGTCGGCATCCGGTTTCTGTTTGAGTCGGCTTTCCTCAGCCTTGTTCAGCATAACTTCAAAATCTTTGTTCATCATGATCTAAAATCCCGTTCGGTAACCGGTTCCTCTGAATAGGGGCGTTGCTTTTATGTAAGATTAAAATAATATTTGCTTTTATTTGTTTTCAGCCCCGTGGTATAAAATAATTGTCTGCAGTACGGACGTTTGTACGCTGGAGGCGGCAGAGCATCCGGTGCTCATAAATCTTAATACAAGGTATCTTGTCAATAATCAATGCAGCAGACCAACAATGAAAAAGGAAGGATGAAAAAAGGTGTTCCGCTGCATCCTTTTCAGGAAAAAATCGCTTCACAAATTGTTCAAGCCAGATTTTTCTTTTTTATCTTTATCCTCTCCATTTTGCTGCTGGGCTGGGTTCTCTGGCCTTTTCTGCAGCTGCTGGTGCTTGCTTTTCTTCTGGCCGGAATTTTCCGCCCCATTTATACCTGGCTCTGCCGGTGGCTGTCCCCGTGGTTATCTTCCTGTCTTACCTGTGCGCTGATCGTGCTGATTGTTTTTATTCCCATCACGTTCTGTATCGGGGCATTGTCAACGGAAACGCTTAATCTTTATCAGTTCGGCAAAGACACGAACCTGCTCTTCAAACTGCAGCAATTTATTCTAAATAATACATTGGTCATCGAGGCACAAGAAGTTCTCGCAGGAGTGGGGATAAATCTTGATCCCCGGGATTTGACCGGCAGCCTTTCGAAAATGTACGGAACTATCGGTCTTTTTATCTATAGCCAGGCTTCGGTCTGGGCAGGCAACATCATGAGTTTTGTCCTCCAGTTCTGTATCCTCATTCTGGTCGTTTTTTTTCTCTTGATGGATATTGACCGGCTGTTGATATTTCTCATGAAACTTTCTCCCCTGCCCGATGATCAGGACGAACTGCTGCTCAAGAAATTTATGGAAATAGCCGGCGCCATCCTTGTCGTCAACGGCATCAGCGGGTTATTCCAGGGATTTGTGGGAGGAATATATTTCGGACTTATCGGCCTCAAGTCACCGGTTCTCTGGGGAACCGTGATGGCGGTTCTTGCTTTTCTGCCGATTTTCGGCATCGGCCTTATTTTGATACCCACCTCTGTTATTCTGCTGATTGGAGGCAATACCGGACTGGCAGTAACGACGTTTATCTTTTATATTGTCTTGTCCTTTATGGTCGAGTACGTGCTGAAACCCAAGTTTGTCGGCAGCCAGGTCAAAATGCACACCCTCCTTGTTTTCCTTGCCATTCTCGGCGGCATGGGGGTTTTCGGGGTACTGGGAATCATCTACGGACCTTTGATCGTCACGATTTTTCTTACGCTCTCGGATCTCTATATTAATGAGTACCGCTTCATTGCTGAAGAAAAAGTGCCCAAACAGCAAAGTCTGGAATAATTTTTGTAGCACACTGCTTCTTAGGAAAAAAGATTACTGCGCATGCTGAAATAATCACCTTCTTCCGTCGGGACACAGTGTCACCCCTGAGCTTAAAAAATATCGCAGACCGTTAAAATGGGCAGAAAAAATAACCAGGCATGAAAATTTCAGGAATATTCTCCTTGTCCCGGAATGCATTTTTCCTGCTGTTGTGCATGCTGACAGCCTTTGCCGTAGCGAGCTGCACCAGGGCGCCTGAGATAAAGGCACCGTCTCCTCCGCCAAAAACTGACAGGCCTGAGCCATCTGTTCCTGAACCCGATATCCTGGAACTCTGGCAGCAGCTTATTGCCGAAAACCGTTATTCCCCGGAGGAAAAGAAACTCGCAACGGTCAACAGTTTTTTTAACGGGTTTGATTTTGTTGAGGATATATACCTGTGGGGAATGGACGATTACTGGGCGACCCTCTTTGAGACCCTTGCCAGGAGTGCCGGTGACTGCGAAGATATAACCATTGCCAAATATTTTACCCTCAGGGGTTTGAGTGTTCCGGCGGACAGGATGCGGCTCACCTATGTCTTTTCAGCAAAAACCGGAAATCCGCACATCGTCCTGACTTTTCATTCCGATGATCTGCAGGAACCCCTGATTCTGGATACGGTGAATAATCATCTTTTTCCGATTTCACAACGGAATGATCTTCTTCCCGTGTACAGTTTCAACGAATACGGATACTGGATTGCCAGGTCGGAAGCCGGGTGGAAGGGGAAGTGGCTCGGCAGTGCCGACGGCCTTTCTTCCTGGGGGGACCTTCTGAAGCGGATGCAAATGAACCTTTACGTTTATTCGGAGTGATAGAATAAATCAAACGGCAGCTTTCCCCTGCCAGCCCGAACAGGCTGCCAGTGTATTGTTACTGCGGACGGTTTTGGGAACAGCCCTTGGAGAAAAGGTGATAGTCAGGGCGGAAAACATTGGGGTCTGACATGAAAAAAGAATGGACAATCGGCAATCTGCTCTCTGTTTCCAGTGCGTACTGGAAAGGTTGCGCCTTGCAGGCAGGGGTAAGACTCGGTATATTTACGGCAATTCACGACAGGGAAGTGGATTTGACCGCCATCGCCCGGGCAGTAGAATGCGACGTGCGCGGTACGGAATATCTGCTCAATGCCCTGGCCGCCATGGGGCTGTTGATTAAAGACGGCTCCCAGTATGCGAATTCGGCGGCAGCCGTTGAACTCCTGTCCAGGGAGTCGCCAAAGTATATGGGGCATATCATTCTGCATCATCATCATATACTCGACGGCTGGGCCCAGCTGGATCAGGCGGTAAGAAAGGGAGCTCCGGTCCGTAAGCGTTCTTACGGAGAAGAGGCGGAACGGGAAAGTTTTCTCATGGGCATGTTTAACCTGGCCATGGGCATTGCGCCGCGGCTCGCATCAGAACTGGACCTGACGGGACGGAAACGCCTTCTCGACCTTGGAGGCGGCCCGGGAACATACGCCATTCACTTCTGCAAGGCAAATCCGGACCTCTCCGCAGTGATTTTTGACCGTGAGACCACCCGCCCTTTTGCCGAAGCAACAATCCGCCGGTTTGATCTCACCGGCCGTATTGAATTTGCCGGCGGCGATTTCCATGACGATCCCCTGCCGGAGGGTCCATTTGATGCCGCCTGGCTCTCGCATATTCTGCACAGCAGCGGGCCGGAAGAATGCCAAAGGATTATTAAAAGAACAGCCGGAGTTATGCAGCCCGGAGGCCTGATCCTGATCCATGATTTTATTCTTGACGATACCAGGGACGGTCCGGAGTTTGCAGCTCTGTTCGCCCTCAATATGCTGGTGCACAATCCTCAGGGACGCACCTACTCCCGGAGGGAAATTGGTGGTATGCTGGAAAAAGCCGGGGTGCGGAATATTTCCCTCCATCCTTTCCGGGGCCCGAATGATTCGGCAATTATGTATGGAACTGTTTGACCGAAAAGGGTAAAAAAATGGAACCGGAAGGATGACCGACCAGGTCCTCCCGATTCAATTTACGCAAGGAAATTACATGCAACTGTTCAAAAAGAAGACATTGACAGGCTTGGCCCGTACCTGCGGCTGAGCGGCGAAAATCGGTCCGACGGATCTGTCGGACGCATTGCAGGGGCTGACGCAGCCAAGTGACCCGAATCTGCTGGTAGGTATCGAAACATCGGACGATGCCACGGTGTACCGCCTGTCGGATGAGATTGCCATGATCAATACCGTGGATTTCATCACCCCGCCCGTCGACGATCCCTATTGGTTCGGCCAGATCTCCGCCGCCAATTCCATTTCCGACGTTTACTCCATGGGCGGCATCCCCCTCACCGCCCTGAACGTCGTGATGTTTCCGTCCAAACTTCTTGACATGGGGATTTTAAGGGAAATATTGAAAGGCGGACATGACAAGGTGGTGGAGGCCGGAGCCTGCCTGGCAGGAGGGCATTCCGTGGATGACGAGGAGCCGAAATATGGCTTGTGCGTCAACGGCAGGGTGCATCCGGACCGGATTATTACCAATGCAGGTGCCCGTCCGGGGGACGCATTGATCCTGACCAAACCGCTCGGCTCGGGAGTGCTCTTCAATGCAGTACGGTCCGGGAAATTTCCTTATCGGGACCTGGAAAGGAATGTACTGCCTTCCATCGCCGCTCTTAACGGCCCGGCCATGGCCGAAGCACTCAGGTTCAGCCTGCATGCCTGTACCGATATCACCGGATTCGGCATCCTCGGCCACCTGCTGGAAATGGCGCACGGATGCAACGCGGGAGTCGTGGTTCATTATCAGAGCCTGCCTTTTTATCCAGGTGCCCCGGACATGTATAAAAAAGGTGAGACCACCGGCAGCAACAAGCCCAACAGGGCCATGGTTGCCGGGCATGATCTGGACATGCGGGTGGCCCTCCCGGCTTACGAGGAGGAACTACTCTATGACCCACAGACCTCCGGCGGCCTTCTCCTTTCCCTTCCCGAATCTGAGGCCGGAGATCTGCTTGCCGCATTGCACTCGGCCGGAGTCGGCGCTGCGGTTCGAATCGGCGAAGTTGTTGCCGAACCGGTGGGCATAACTGTCGTATAAAGATTTTTTTTATTAATCCAAAGCCGAGGGAAGAGGCTTGGTGAGATTTTTTTGCGTTTATTGATAGTTTATTCCTATTAATCACTATAAATGAATAGGAGTAATTGATTTCCAGGAATACTGGCGAGCAAGGCGGTTGGCGGCTGGAGCATGGATATATATATCATTACGGGCATACTCGGTATGATAACGGGTTTTCTTTCCGGTTTGCTCGGGATCGGTGGCGGTATTGTCATGGCTCCTCTGCTTCTCTACCTGCCGCAGGCACACGGACTCTCACCTCTGCCGATGCATACCGTGGCTGGCCTTACCATTGTCCAGGGACTGGTTTCCTGCGTTGCAGGTGTCCTGACCCACAGGAAATTCAATTTTGTCTCTCTGCAACTGATGAGCTGGATGGGCGGCACTATTTTTCTAACAGCGCTTGTCGGAGGCGCCGCTTCCGTGTTTCTGGAGAACAATTTCCTAATGGCTGTTTTCGCCCTGCTTGCTTTTCTTGCTTCGATTCTGATTTTTATTCCGACCCGGAGGGACAGCGAAAATCCCGATATCGGGGAATTTTCCTTCAGCAGACCACGCGCACTCACTGTTTCCGGTTCCGTCGGCCTGCTGGGGGGGCTGGTCGGTCAGGGAGGCTCCTTTATCCTCATTCCGCTAATGACCTCCTATATGCAGATTCCCACAAGGATTGCCATCGGCAGCAATCTCGCTATTGTTTTTCTCTCCTCCCTGGCTGCTTTTCTGGGCAAGGCCGCTACAGGCCAGATTGACTGGTTGCTGGCAGTACCGATTGTTCTGACTGTAGTCCCGGCAGCCCATATCGGCGCCCGTGTCAGTCGGCAGGTCCCGGTCGTAATCCTGAGAAGAATTCTGGCAGCCTGTATTGCTCTTGCAGCTGTAAGAATCGGGATGACCGCCCTGGGATAAGAAAACAGGGTTAGTCGTACCTGATGCGTTCACGTCTTTACATACCGGAAAATTTATCCATTTGTATTTCTGTTCTAATACTTTAATGTATATGATCAGATAGGCACGTACGGCAGGTATACGGGATTGGAGAGAAAAATACGATGCACTCCGGGCAGAGCAGTGCACCGGCTGCAGATAAACAGGAGGATGGAATATGGCGGAAAGACCTATTGCTGCCGGCAAAAGCAGCTTTGATCTCATTGACCGGGATAAGTTTTTCACCAGTCTGCAGCTGGGACCGGATACTGTTTTTCTTGATCTTGCAAGCGGGGCGGGAGAATACAGCATCGAGGCAGCAGTCAGGCTTGGGGGAAAAGGGGACGTGCATGCTGTTGACCTGTGGGCGGAAGGCATAGAAGCCTTGAATGAAAAAATCAGGGAAAAGCATCTGGCGAATATTCACACGATCATTGCCGACATTACCAGGCCGCTTCCCCTGACAAGCGGATTGTATGATATCTGTCTCCTGGCCACAGTCCTCCATGATCTCCCGAAATCAGGACAGGTGATGGTTCTCCGGGAGGCGGCCCGGCTCCTCAAACCGGAAGGTATTCTCGCCGTGGTGGAGTTCAGGAAAATCAACCATGGCCCGGGGCCCCCTGCCGCCATTCGTTTTTCTGAGCAGGAACTGGAAAAAATGGCATCTGCCCAGGGTTTTTCCCTGGTCTCCTGTGACGAAGTTGGCCAATATACCTATTCCTGCCTGTTCAGAAAATAAATTAGTTCGGGCGTCTTCTTCCTTTTATCTTTTTTCATTCCCATTGCCCTATTTGATAATAATTATTAAATTATATTTAGAAAGAAGATAACCCATTTGAACGGTGCCCGGAGTAAAAAAATCCTCACTAGACGGTATTGAAGGAGGTGCACCATGGCAAGTAGAGATTATTGTTCCAATGTGGCAGGGGAACTGGAGGTGTGGAGCGAGAAGCTTCATGATCTTTCCAGAGAGATAGAGAGAATTCCATCTATCGATAAGTATAAATTACAGCCTCAGATTGAAGCCTTGCATATTATCCTGACCGAACTTGATGACAGGCTTTGTGATATAATGCATTCCTGCGAGAGTGTCGAGAGGCCGGAGAGCTTTAAGGAGAAAAGCCGACATAGTACTACATGAGATGATTTCTTAACTCATATTCTATAAAATGACAATTAGTCAATAATTGTTGCAAAGCTTAGTAGACCGGGGATTTATTCCCGGTTTTTTTTGCAGAATACAAAAAAAACCCTCCCCGCCACAGGAGGGGGATGCGGCAAGGGAGGGTCAATCACTCATTAGGTGATTATAAATTAATAATAACCATTATTATATTTTTGGCAAGATTAAATCCTTTTGCCTGTTTTATAAAAAAGCAGATTGTTTCATTTCAATGAAAAAACAAAATTTTTTATTTTGCCGACATTGTACTTAGTATTATTATGAAAAATTCATGGTCCATCTCATCATGAAATCAGATGGAATTCCGGGTATGAATTTTGCATTGGAATTTTTTGCGTGAACAATCTATAACTCAGCTATTTATATAGGGATCCCTTTTTCCCAATCGGAATTCGGGGGGTTGAATTTGGATTAACTTTTCCAAAGGGAAATTGATCTTCTTGCTCATGACAAAAGACAAAAGTGCTGCAATAAATGACCGAAAACTGGAGGCTAAGTCTCAGGGCGGGGATTCTTCGCAAGGCCCCGCTCGAACTGCACCAAAAGAAAAGGTAAAGAGAAAAAAGGGGGGCTCCGGTGCAAAACCTGACAAAACCGGACCGGACGAACACAGTTTAAAAAACCTGGACCGGCTCACCAAAAAAGAACTCAAAGAACTGGTCCTGAAATATCATTCTGAAAATATCCTGCTGTGCTCCTCGAACAACAAACCGGATATCCTGTCGGAATTACGAAGCCAGTATTCCGATTTTTTTGAAAATTTCCCGACCGGATATTTTATCCTGGATCGGGAAGGAAAAATATGCAGCGTTAATTCAATTGGCGCCTCATTGGTGTCCATGGAAAAAGAAGCACTCTCCGGGCACACCTTCAGTTCCCTTGTCCTGCGGGAAGATCGGAAAATTTTTGGCCGCCATATCCGAAATGTTCTGCAGGTGGCCGAGCCTCATTTCTGCGAAATCAGACTGCGGAAAACAGATTCCTTTTTTTATGCCCGCCTTGTCAGTTCGGCAGTCACGGATAATAGAGGCAATGTTCTCGAAATAAGCTGTACGGTCTGTGATATAACCGATCATAAACAAACAGAGGACAAGCTCCATAAAAACCGGGCCATTCTTAAAGCCATTATCGACGCGACCGATTTTATGCTGGTCTATCTGGACCCTGAATTCAATTTCGTGTGGGTCAATCCCGCCTATGCAAAATCCTGCGGTATGAAACCGGAGGAAATGGCAGGCAAGAATCATTTCGAGCTTTTCCCCAATCCGGAGAATGAAGCTATCTTTCGCCGGGTCCGGGATACGGGAAGAGCTGTTTTTTATAAAGACAAACCATTCGAGTTCCCCGATCAGCCCGAACGCGGGAGAACATACTGGGACTGGAGTCTTACGCCCTACAAGAACAATGAGGAACGGCTGGTCGGCCTGGTGTTTTCCCTGCGGGAAACCACGAAATACAAGCAGGCGGAACTCGAACTCAGGGAGAGCGAGGAACGGTTCAGACGCATTGCGGAAACCAGTACTGATATCATTTTTCAGATGGATCCCAAGGGCACAATGACCTATTGTTCATCCGCCGTGAAACTCTTCGGCTACGAGTTGGACCAGGTTATCGGGCATCCCTATGCGGATTTCATTCCCGGAGATGAACTGCCCAAAGCAATGGCGGGCCTTGCCAAGATCAACAGCGGCGAAAGCCTCAATCTCTTTGAGACAAAATTGCTCAGGGCCGACGGTTCAACCGCTGATTGTGAAATAAGCGCCACGCCCATAGTCAAAGACGGCAGGGTAATAGGGCAGCAGGGCATTGCCAGGGATATTACCGAGCGCGTCCGAACGGAAGATTACCTGCGCCGGAACGAGGCGCAGCTGCAGACAGTGTTTAACAGCCTGACGGAGGGGGTGATTGTCGCGGATCTTGAGGGCCGGTTCCTTAAATGGAATCCTGTGGCCTTGGAACTGCATGGTTTTACTTTCGAGCCTGAGTATCTGTGCAGTTTCTCTGAATTTAAAGAACTATTCGAAATGAGAACGACGGAAGAAGATGTCCTCCCTTTTGATGAGTGGCCGCTCAACCGCATTCTGCGGGGTGAAAATCTGCACGACCGGGTAATTCATATGCGGCGTCTAGATAAGAACTGGCAGCGCACCATCTACTTCAGGGGAAGTCTTGCCAGGGACCGGGAAGGTCAGCCGATCCTGGCAATACTGACCCTTACCGATGTTACCCAACGCCGGAAGGCTGAAGAGGAGGTAAAGCAAAAGAACATCCTCCTCATGGGAATAAAAGCCCTTTTCGAAGCAGGATTGCATTGTGAGTCGGAGGAGGAACTGGCCGAAGTCACTTTGGCAGTCGCGGAACAGGTAACCGGCAGCAAGTTCGGCTTTATCGGTGAAATCAGCCCGGACGGCTGCCTTTATGATGTGGCCGTCAGTAATTTCGCCTGGGAGCTCTGCACCCTGCATGATCAGGAAGGGCACAGGAGACTACCCGGAAACTTAAAGATTGCCGGCCTCTACGGTAAGGTCATTCTCGATGGGAAACCTGTTCTGACCAATGATCCTGCCTCACATCCGTACAGTATCGGCATTCCTCCTGGCCATCCTCCTTTGAGCGCTTTTCTGGGCGTCCCCCTTGTATACGGGAGCAATACCATCGGGTTGATTGCCATGGGTAACAGAAAAGAGGGGTATCGGCGCACGGAGTTAAAGTCCCTTGAATCGCTGGCAGCCGTTTACATAGAAACGCTTTTTAAATTCAGAATGGAAAAGGCACTCCGGGAAAGCGAAGCTGTGGCCCACAGCAGTGCCCTGCAGTTCAAGCAGTTTTTTGACTTTACCCCTATACCGCTGCTGATCGCCCAAGACCCGGAGTGCCGGGTCATTACCGGCAACCTGGCTGCGGCCAGAATGTTCGGGGTGGGGACGGAGCAGAACCTTTCGCGTACTCCTCTGCCCGGTGTTGAGACTGCCAGGATCTCCTTCTTCCGGGAAGGAAGGGAGTTGTCGATAAACGAGATGCCGCTGCAGCATGTCGTTGCGCACGGAACCAAAATGGATGAGTTTGAAGTGGATATAGTGCCGCCCGACGGGAGTAAACTGCTGCGGATGCTGGGTGCCGCCACCGCTCTCTTTGACGACCAGGGAAAAGTGCGGGGCGGGATTGCTGCCTATATGGACATAAGTCAGCGTAAGTGGATGGAGGAGCAGTTGTTGAAGGCCAAGCAGGAATGGGAGATGACCTTTGACAGCGTGCCGGATCTGATCGCTATCCTTGACAGGCAGCACCGGATCATCCGGGCAAACAAGGCAATGGCTGACCGGCTGGGACTCACTCCGGGACAGTGCATCAGCCGGACATGTTTTTCCTGTGTGCATTGCTCACAGCAGCCGTTGCATAATTGTCCGCATGTCCGGACCATGAATGACGGCATGGAGCATGTGGACGAGGTTTTTGAAGAAAATCTGGGAGGATATTTTCTGGTCACCACGACGCCGCTGTTTGACGAGGAAGGAGAAGTCTTTGCCAGCGTCCATGTGGCAAGAGATATTACTGAACGCAAAAAGGCTGAAGAATTGCTGCTGGAAAGCGAAAGGCTTTTCAAGCAGGCTGAAAAAATAGCCCACCTCGGCAGCTGGCAGTTTGATTTTATAAGTAATACTTTCAAGTGGTCCGAGGAAGTATATCATATTTACGGACTGAATCCGCAGCACACTGCCCCAAGCTATGAGCTTTTTCGCCAGGTCGTTCATCCGGAGGAGAGGCAGATCGTCCACTTAGCCTATATTGAATCCCTGAAATCCGGAGATAATTCCTTTGAAATTGAGCATCGTATTATCCGGCAGGAAACAGGCGAGGTTCGCTATGTCCATGAGAAATGCGAACATGTCCGGGACGAAACAGGCAAGGTGGTCAATTCAATGGGGATGGTCCACGACATCACCGAACGCAAGCTTGCTGAAAAACAGATAAGGCTCCTCAATATTGAGATGCAAAGCAGTGTCCGGAAGCTGGAGGAGATCAACCTGGAACTGGAGCGTTCCAACTGGGACCTGGAACAGTTCGTCAATATAGCCTCCCACGATCTTCAGGAACCCCTGCGGTCGATTTCCAGCTTTCTGCAGCTCCTCCAGCGGCGCTACCATGGGCAGATTGATGCCAAAGCCGATACTTTCATTAATTTTGCCGTAGAAGGCGCAACCCGCATGCAGGCATTGATTAATGATCTGCTCACCTTTTCCCGGGTGGGAGGGGGCAGGCTGCAGATAAGAAGGGTATCCCTGCAGAATATAGTAGACAAGGTGCTCCGGGATCTCAAAATTTCAATCGAACAGAATAATGTTGAAATCATTATGGAAAACCTGCCGTATATTCATGCCGATGAAGGGCAGATAATCCACCTGTTGCAGAATTTGATAAGCAATGCGATTAAATTTCAAGGTAATGAACCACCCTGTATCCAGATCTCTGCCGAGCGGCAGGACAGTGAGACAATCGTCTGTGTGCGGGATAACGGGATCGGTATTGATGCCCAGCATAACGACCGGATATTCATGCTGTTCCAGCGGCTTCATCTGCGGGAAGAATATTCCGGTACAGGCATAGGACTTGCTATATGTAAGAAAATCGTCGAACGCCACAGTGGCCGCATATGGGTGGAATCCACACCCGGCCATGGATCTGTATTCTGTTTTTCCCTGCCTGAGAACAGGAAATGAAATCAAATTATGAAAAGTGACAGGTTAATTGAAATCCTGCTGGTTGAAGACAATCCGGCTGATATTATGCTGATGGAAGAAGTTCTCTCCGATGCGGGGATAAAAACTTTGAACATGCATGCAGTGAACGACGGTGAAAAAGCTATGGCCTATCTCCACCGGGAAGGCATTTATGTGGAGAAGCCACTTCCCGATCTTGTCATACTGGATCTGAATATACCGAAAAAACACGGGCATGATGTTCTCAGGGAAATCAAGGAAGATGAGCACCTGCAGCATATTCCCGTCATTATTATGACCACTTCGCAGTCAAGGGAAGACATTCTCAAGAGCTACAGGCTGCATGCCAACTGTTATATAGTGAAACCTATCGGGCCGGAAGAGTTTATCAGGGTGATCAAGGTCCTGGAAACATTCTGGTTCCAAATGGCGTGCCTTCCGAGCTGCGTCTAATCTTTACGAGAAATGGTGCAATTCTGTGGACTCCGGCAAGAAAAGAATCCTGCACGTCCTGCATGTTGAAGACAGCCCCGGCGATGCGGCATACATAAAGGAAATTCTTGCCGAAGATAAGAGTTGCCACTATCGGGTAAAAACCGCTGAACTCCTCTCGGAGGGTCTGGAATACCTGACCGACGAAAAAATTGATATCATTCTGCTGGACCTTTCATTACCGGACAGCAGGGGTCTTGATACGTTTTTGACCATCAAGAATGCCGCTCCCGATCTGCCGGTAATCATAATGACCGGCCTTGCCGATGAAAATCTCGCCGTCAGGGCGGTCAAGGAAGGGGCGCAGGATTATCTGCTGAAAAACAGGGTGGATGCTGATCTGCTGGTCCGCTCCATCAGGTATGCCATTGAAAGGGAAAAGCTGAAGGTTAAACTGCAGGAAGCCTTTGAACAGATTAAAATTCTTCAGGGGCTGCTGCCGATCTGCTCCCACTGTAAGAATATTCGGGACGACCGCGGCTTCTGGCACCAGGTCGAAGAATATGTATCCACCCATTCGGAAGCACAATTTACCCATGGCATCTGTCCGGTATGTATGAAGAAGTATTATCCCGAGTTCTCTCAGGATGTCGACCAGGACCAGAAGAGTCCGGATAAGGATGAAATAAACACCCTTCAAAAAGATAAAAATCCCGGCCGCGACTCCAGGAATTAATGAAGTTCCCGGCCGGGACAGCTTTCTGCGTTTACCGCAGTTGACACGTTCGGATTACGCAGCGTCTTGCCAGATCAGATGTCAGCCGATATCTATTTTCCGGGAATTTTCCCACAGACCATGAATATTGCACAGGGAGGTGGCGAAGAGAGTTCCAGGTTTTTTAATCTTCATGGAGGCGGTTACCGCATGGTGCGTGTATACCGGGCCCGTGTCGGCACCCTCTGTAGAGGATCCGTGGGAATCGAAAGTAAACGATCCCACCTGGTAGATGAATTTTCCGTCATCCGGCTTGAAGTAAAGCTTTATCCACTGGATATGGTGTTCAGTGGTATTCGGATGCGCCACTTCCTTGCCGATTGAAGCCCTGACTTCAAACACTTCGTCAGCCGTCACCTTTGCCGGGCAGTCAATGGTCGGTACATGTTTTTCCGTTTTCCAGTCCGCACTCTGATACAATTCGCCGATTTTCTGCATTCTAATTCTCCTTTGTATTTTTATTGATTTATTCTTCTGCATAGAGCAGCTGTTGCGCTGTTCTGATCATCTGGTTGGAATATCCCCATTCGTTGTCATACCAGCTCATGATTTTCACCAGATCTCCGTCAACTACCCGCGTCATATGCAAGTCGACGACAGAAGCTCTCGGATCCATGATGATATCGGTTGAAACAAGCGGTATCTCTGAAACCCCGAGAACGCCGCTGTATTTTTCACCGGCCGCTTCCTCCTCCAGGATGGAATTGATCTCCTCCACGGATGTTTTCTCCACCGTACATATGACGATATCGGCCAGGGAACCGATCGGCACCGGGCCTCGGACGGATATACCGTCAAAAAGCCCTTCAAGCTCCGGCAGTACCCTGGTGGTTGCCAGGGCAGCCCCGGTGGTCGTGGGGACAAAGTTAATTGCAGCAGCACGTCCCCGGGTCCATTTTTTGGCGGCCGTATCAACAATGGACTGGGTTGCAGTGTAGGCGTGAACCGTTGTCATAATCGCCTTCTGAATGCCAACCCGGCGATCGATCACCTCCATAATCGGAGTAATGCAGTTGGTGGTGCAACTGCCGCAGGAAATAATCCGTTCCCGGGATGCAACCGTGTTGGCGCCGTAAACCACGGTAGGAATATCTTTGTCCTTGGCCGGAGCCGACAGAATGACTTTGCCGGAACCGGCCTGGATATGCTTTTCCAGACCCTCACGATTGGTGAATACTCCTGTACATTCGAGCACCAGATCGATCTGGTGCTTATCCCATGGCAGATTCTGCGGGTCTTTTTCACTGTATTTGGAAATAATCCGGTCGTCTATGGCAAGGGAATCCTGTTCTGCCGTTATTTTTTTCAAAAAACGGCCATAAACGCTGTCATAGCCCAGTAGATAGGCAAGTGTATCAGTGGGCAGAAGATCATTCACTGCTGCCAGTTCAAAATCATTGTTCTCCAGCAGTATCTTGAAAGCGGCCCTGCCAATGCGACCCATGCCGTTAATTGCGATTTTTTTTGTCATATTCCGTCCTTTAGGGATTCTTCTCATCCCCGTTTTGATAGGGATATCCAGATGGTTATCAAGTTAACCCAAATCCGGTATCAAACAAAAAGCATGCCATAAAACTTTATGACCGTAGTTCCGGTGTAACTGACCATCAATTGTCAAGGGATTTGCCGGAAAGCAATCCGCCGGAATCATACAGGCAGTCCTATTCGGCAGGACTGTTTCCAGCCGGACAGGATTATATGAATAAGCGCTTATACGACCAAGAGCCGGATCATCTCCCTGCTCCGACTCATTCCAGGGCCGGTTTAAAAAAATGCGAATACATTAAATATGAAAAGTATATCGTGATATTATTAGCAAAGAAAGGGATGGGAAGCATCAATCTTAAGAGATAATTTCGGCTTTAAAAGCCGAAATCAGGAGCCGTTCCTGTGTGTGGGGGGGGGGGAAATTGGGGTGGGATTAGGAACGGCTCCCTCGGCTCAGAGAAGGTTTAGTTTTTCTCTTTGTCTCTTTATATTCAAATACCATGCCATTTGTTTATTTTTACTTTCCCCGAATCTAAAATTTATCTGCCCTGATCTGCTCCCTCAGGGGTGGTCTCAGTGGCATATATTTTGCTTGGTAAAGAGCCAGTAAGTTCTGACCACAAGGATGAGAACTTTTTCATGATAATCACATGGCAGGAAATCTCCCGTGATTCATTGCCGTATTCACCATCCGGCACTGCCATTGATGATTCCTCTGAAACGGTTAATTTTAAAACGTAACGCGAAAGGAGAAGATTATGGAAGTTAAAGACTATTGCCGCAACATGGAAATGGAACTCAACATCTGGAAGGCCAGATTGTATGATGTTGTCCGCAAGTTTGACCAGCTTTCCACAGGCGAAAAGCAGGATTCTTATGAGGAAGTAGCCGGACTGCATATGCTGATGACCCAATTGGAAGAACGGCTGGACAACTTACGCACATCCTGCCCGACTGACTGGAAGCCGGAGGATGAAAAGGAATTTAAAGGCAAGCTGGGAGCCCTGGAGGAGCAGTATAAAAAGCTTGCCCAGGAAAAATTTGATTACGGATTCGGTGGTTGAACCAATCAGGCTGCCGGTCAATGTGCCTTACTGAATCCCTTTTCAGGTGAAGCCGACCGGCACCATATTCTTACCCATATGGAATAGACCGCAGGTTTTGATCAGGAAGTCTTCGGTCTATTCCTGTTTATTTTCATTTTGATAGGTGTTTATCCCGAGCACCTTCCATAGTGGTCAGAGCCCTGTGAAACCGGTAATAAGGGCTATGGCTCCTATCAAAATTATACCGGCCTGCCAGACTGCTCCCAGGGGGGCGAAAATACCGATAAGTACCAGGATCGAACCGGAAAGCAGTCTGATATTCCGGTCCAGGCCGCCCACATTCTTTTTCATTCTATTCTCCTTTTTAAGTTCAAAAAACAAAGAGTTATAAATTCTGCGTCCGATTGTATCGGAACAAAAGAATGCAGTATATATGCCATAGTTGTGTTCATGGTGAATGGCTCGTCCTGAACGGCTGGACTTTTCAGGCAGAACAGGGCATCTGAAAACGAATTTGAAAAAAGCAAAGTTTCTCTGGAAAATAAAAGGGATATGGTAAAATAAAAGAAGTTCCAGGATAAATGACTTTGATTTTACAATGAGAGAGAATGTGGTTGATCAATTGAAGGCAGGAGCTGAAAGCTTCATTGAGGAAAAGGACGGCTGCGCAATAGTTGCAATTATTGACAAACGCGGACGCAGCACCCATGCCAATATAACCAGGACCATAGACTGTCTGCAGCAGATGGGGCACCGTTCCGGAGACATTCACGGTGAAGGCGACGGCTGCGGGATATCAACCGATATTCCCCGGAAGATCTGGGCGGGGCGCCTGGCCGAAAACAGGTTGAGTCCCCATCTGTCGGAAAGCAGGAATTTTTTTGTCGGCCACTTCATGGTGCCTCTCCCTCTTCAGTCACAGGCATTACAGATCATTTCCCGCATAAAGGCGATCTTTTCCGATCATCGGGCCGAATTGCTGTGTGAGGTCAGGGATGCGACCAGAGAAAACGAGCTGGGGCCGCGGGCAAGGACCGAGGCGCCGTTTTTCTGGCAGGCAGCCGGGATAATAGAGGCAGGCGGTGGAGAGGCCGGCGCCCGCAAGCTGTTTGAGCTGCAGGTGGAGATAGAGAAAAAGATTCCTGAAATTCATATAGCCTCCCTGAACATGGATTCGGTTGTTTTCAAACTGCAGGGAATCCCGGATATGCTGCCCAGATATTTCCCGGAACTGCTGGATGAAAACATGCGATCGGTCATGACCCTCGGACACAGCAGATATTCCACCAACACCCTGCCGACGGTAATCCTCTCACAGCCGTTTTCCATGCTCTGTCACAATGGTGAAATAAATACCATTGACAGGCTGAGGGAGTGCGGCAGAGCCCTGGGAATCGCCCCTGTTCCGGGGGGCAGTGATTCCCAGGATCTCAACCGGGTGATTGAAGGACTGGTAAATATTCATGACCTGGATATCATGCAAGCCCTGAATATCGTTTTTCCCGCTGTTTACGAGGAAGTGGACAAATACGGCCCCCTTCTCAGGGAAGTCTATGCCGGCTATCGCTGGTTTTTTCCCTGCTCGGCCCAGGGGCCGGCCGCCGTGATTGCCCGCCACAGGGACTGCTGTCTCGGCAGTGTCGATGCTCTCGGACTGCGCCCCTTATGGTTTGTTGAAAGTGATTACGACTATCTTCTTTCTTCGGAAAAAGGGGTTGTGGACCTGAAGCGGACGGTCAATGATCCCAGGCCCCTGGGGCCGGGAGAAAAAATAGCAATTCTGGGCGGGCGCGGCCGGGAAGCTGAAATTATTGAATTTCCGGACATGCAGGTTCGCCTGGGACAACTGCACGCCGGGCGGCACAAGCAGGAAAAATATTTTTCCCTGCCCGCAAAGGGCGTGCCCTCCGGAGGGATCAGGAAAAAAAGTCTACCCTGGCATGATAAAACCGGTGCCGGTGAAATACCCCCGGCAAACGTGTTGAGCGCTTTCGGCTGGCAGAAATATGATCTCATGATCAGGAAAAAAGTGGCAATCGAAGGCAGGGAAGTAATCGGCTCCCTCGGATATACCGGACCCCTGGCCGCTTTCGCCCCTGAGGCACTGCCGAATATCGCGGATTACTTCAAGGAAAATGTAGCCGTGGTAACCAATCCTTCCATTGACCGGGAAAGGGAGATTGAGCATTTTTCCACCGCCGTCATCCTGGGCAGCCGGCCGGATATGGAGGAGGGAGAAAAGAGAAAGCCCGTCGGCCTGGAACTGAGAACTCCTCTTCTCCCGGGCGGTTATTTTATGGAATCCCCGGCTGCCGAGCGGCAATGGCGATCTATGGCAAGCCGGTTCGGCACTGCCCTGCTTGAAGACGTACTTGCTTTTTTTACCGGTCAATGGCGGGATCCGGGCCGCATAAGCATTCTTGACGCCACTTTTCACCTGGATGAAGGCATTGGTCCGGCCCTGCAGGCACTGCACGGCAAAGCAAAAAAAGCCGTTGAGGACGGCGCGGTCATACTCCTGCTGGATGATTCCCGGAGCTTTGAGAATCAGCGTGTTTACCTGGATCCGGTCTTGGCTGTTGCCGGCTTGAATGAATATCTCATAGAAAACGGTTTGCGGCGGGAAGCTGGCATTATTGTCCGTTCCGCGGCTATCCGCAATCTTCATGACATCATGGTCCTGCTGGGTCTCGGCGCGGATGCCCTTAATCCGTATCTCATATGGCAGGTCACAACAGATTATGCCGATGATGATCATCCGCCGGCCATGGTCATGGACAACACCATGAATGTCCTCCAGAAAGGGATGGAAAAGGTGATGTCGACAATGGGAATTCATGAACTCGGGGGCTATGGCGGAATTTTCTCCAGCATCGGCCTTGCAAAGGAGCTTGCCGGGTTTTTCCGGACCAGGAACTTCTGCACATCCGATGCAGTCGGCCTGAATTTCGCCGAATTGCAGGAGATGGCCCGGGTCAGGTACAACCGCGTAAAGGAGCCGCGGGAGGCGGGCATCTACCGGGCAGCGGAAAGAAATCCCAGGGTCGGGAAAGTCCTGCGCCAGGTGGCGGAAGGAAGAAAGGGATACCTGGAGATGAGCCGGGAACTGGAGGTGATTGAAACGGAGCTGCCCACCGGCATCCGGCACCTTCTTGCCTTGAAAAAAGCGCCCCCTGAAAAGTGCCTCCAGCCTGAGGATGTTGATATAACTGTCGGCAGTCATGCCATGCCCCTGATCATTGCCGCCATGTCCTTCGGCTCCCAGGGCGAAAATTCCTTTCGTGTTTATGCCAGGGCGGCCCGGCGGGCGAATATTATCTGCATGAACGGCGAAGGCGGAGAAATTCCCGACATGCTGGGCCTGTTCCGCGCCAATCGCGGGCAGCAGATTGCTTCCGGAAGATTCGGTGTATCCATGGAGTTTCTCAATTCCGCGGACTTTCTGGAGATAAAAATCGGGCAGGGGGCAAAACCCGGAGAAGGGGGCCACCTGCCGGGCAACAAGGTGACCGCCATGGTTGCGGCCGCCCGGCACTGCAAACGGGGAACAACCCTTATTTCTCCGGCAAATCATCATGATATTTATTCCATCGAGGATCTGGCCCAGATTATCACGGAACTGAAAACAGCCAATCCCTTTGCCAGAATTTCGGTCAAAATCCCGGTTACCGGCGGTGTGGGAACAATTGCCGTCGGGATCGCCAAAGCCGGCGCCGATATTATCAATATCAGCGGCTTTGAAGGAGGCACGGGAGCGGCCCGCGAACATTCAAAAAGGAACGTGGGGCTGCCGGTGGAAGTTGGCGTCAGCCTGGCGCATCATGCCCTGCTGGAAGCGGGTCTCCGTTCGGAGGTTGAAATCTGGGCCGACGGCGGCATCCGCAGCGGAACGGATGTGATAAAAATAATGCTGCTCGGCGCCAACAGGGTAGGACTCGGAACAGCAGTCCTTATGGGGATCGGCTGCATCAGCTGCCGGCGCTGCCACCTGGATCGCTGTCCCCGGGGAATTTCCACCCAGCTTGCTTCGGCAAAGGATGCCGAAGCGGTGGGAGTGAAAGGATTTAAACCCAGGGATATCGAGCTTGAAGTAGAAAATTTGACCCGGCTGCTCAATGCCCTTGGCGATGAAATACGCCTGCGTCTCGGTGAGATGGGAAGACCGCGGCTGCAGGAGATAGTTGGGCGTGCCGATTTTCTCAGCCAGAGCCGGATGAGGGAGCGGATAGATGTCCGGCAGTTTCTTGTGCCGCCGAAGCTGTCTCCGGATGTTACGGAAAAGGTTCTCCCCTGGGTTACCCATAAGCCCCTCAATTATCTGACCAGGCTTATTTCAGATCTGACAATCGATCGCTTCGATCAGGGTGAGCAGGAGGTGCATTTTGTCGAAGATCGTGTGCGCAGCACCGACCGTGCCATAGGAACGTACCTGGCAGGCGCTATGATTCGCCGATTCGGAAGCGCCTCGGACTACAAGGCCTTCTTGCGGCTGGGTTCATCCGTGCCGGGCAACGGCCTGCTCGCCTTCAATATTGCCGGAGTCGCCGGAATTGTTGAAGGCGGCTCACAGGATGGGGCGGCAAAGGGGAGTGCCGGCGGGTCCCTGAGTGTTTTAAAGGGAAGAAATCAGCTTGGACGGCTGGTTGACGGCTCAACCGGGAAAAGCTTCGCCTATGGGGCGACCGGGGGATTTTTTATCGTCCAGAATATGGCTGATTCAAGGGCCTGCATCCGCATGTCCGGGGCGGAGGTGGTTTTCGGCGCGCGTATCACGGAACGGGTGAACGATGAAGAGGGCAATATTGCCGGCAGGGCGCACTTGAAAGGTTTTGCCTTTGAGTACATGACCGGGGGCCGGGCGGTGGTCCTTGGTGATCCAGGCCCATGGATTTGCGCCGGCATGACAGGCGGCGTAATCTATCAATGCCTTTATCCGGAATTTGATTTTGACCGGCAGTCCATCAAGCGCCGTCTGGCTAAAAGTTCTGAAACCGTGATCCGTCAGGTTTCCAAGGAAGGACTGGCTGATATCCGGAGAATGCTGGCCAGGTATATCGCCGAACTGGAGAGCAGCTTCCAGAAGGAAGAAGCGGAAGCCGTGACCTCCCTCCTGCAGGAGGCAAAGCAGCGGTTTGTCATGATCATTCCAACTCCCGAACGTCCGCCTTCCGCTGAGTGATCAATCTAGACCTCTGAAGGGCAGGATAATGATCTTCCAGGTTTCCTGGCAGGGCCGGATTCATTTTCCGCGCCCCACCAGGCGGAAATGTAATTTTTTCAGGGTTGCAGGAAGCTCATTCAAAAAACAGCGAATAAAAAAGGAGTGGCAACTCAGGTTATTTCAATCTCCGAAAAGGTAATAGCTTCCTCCGGACAGATATCCACGCATGTTTCACAGCCGAGGCATTCGGCCATATATAGAGGTTCGGGTTTATTTTTTATCATTTCAAAAACCTGCGCCGGACACGATTCCACACATTCTTCGTCCCCGACGCATTTGCTCCAGTCAATTTCCACCTGCCACATAGATCCTCCGTAGAAATCTTTTTTTTGTTATTGTGTCGCTCTTTAATTATGTGAATCAGGTCCTGACATTTTTATATTTTGAGTACAGATCATGAATGCGGCGACGAAGATCCTTGATTTTTTGTGAATCCTCCTGGGTCAGCCACCTGGGCTCACTGATGGAAAAGACCAGTTTTGCCAGCTCATCCAGGTTATGTTCGGTGGCGTTGCACCATTCGTCAGTACAGCGATCTTTCATATCCGCTGTCTCGGTAATATCCTTATCAAGCAATTCGATGGATTCGTTGAGATTATCTATAAAATTGCGGTGCGCCCTGAGGAACGAATCTTCCATTTGTTTCTGTTGTTGCATTGTAAAACCTCCTGATTATTTAATGTTTACGAAAGATATTCAAAATCCATGCCGTAAGGATTTATGAGGGCAGGAGATAAAATGGCTGTCGAATCCTGGCAGGAAAAAGATTGTATGGAAGAGTGTCCGGCAATAGCCTACTTGCGGAGCAGGCAATGCCTAATTATAATATTTTATTATGTTTCCGATAAGAGATGATAATCCGACTGTTCATAGTTCCATTGCGACGTTTACTCTTATCGGACTCAATATCGCTTCCTGGATTTTCCTGCAGGGATGGGGGACCCATCCCGTCCTGGCGGAATCCGTCTGCCTCTACGGTTTTATTCCCGGCGAGTTCCTGGAAAAGGTTCAGCCGGGAACCCGGATCCCTCTCGGCAGCGGGTTCGAATGTATCACTGATGCCCAAGCCAACTGGCTGACCCCGTTAACCTCCATGTTCATGCATGGGGGGTGGCTCCATATTATCATCAATATGTGGTTCCTTTTCATATTCGGAGATAATGTGGAGGATGCCATGGGTTTTTTCCGGTTTATTCTTTTCTATCTCCTCTGCGGCCTGGGTGCCGTGACAATGCAGCTCATTTCAAATCCCAGCGCAACAATTCCCATGGTGGGCGCCTCCGGGGCGATCGGCGGCGTTATGGGAGGATATGCCCTGCTTTATCCCAAGGCTCCTGTGCATATGCTTGTCTTTTTCGGTTTTTTTATAACCCGGATAGTTGTGCCTGCCTATTTTATGCTGGGATACTGGTTTCTGCTGCAGCTTGTCAGCGCGATTCCGACAATCGGCAGAACCACCGGCGGCGTGGCATTCTGGGCTCATATCGGAGGCTTTGTCACCGGAATTCTCCTGGTGCTGTTGTTCTGCAAACAAAACAGGCTGGAGATATGCAGACAGAAAAAAGGCCGTATGAATAAATTCTACGAAAAGATGCGGTAAAACCTAAAAGGAACCAGTAATATCCGATTTTATCGGATTTTGTCCTGTTTGATAGGATAAACTTAAATACATTGAGTCTCTGATAATTTCCGATGCACCGTGAAAAGAATAGGGCCGGGACCTTGCCGGAATACTGCATTATTCCTTATCCGCTGGTCTGGAAATTGCCATATAGCGGCAAAGATCATGACGCGGTTTTTTTGCCCTGAAACGTTGAATATTTTTAACCTGTGAGGATAAAAACATGGTTGATCAAGAACACTCCATTACTCAGCTTGAGAAGATAGCCCGCCTTATGCGTTATTATATCCTGACTGCCACCACCCGGGCCGGTTCAGGTCATCCGACATCCTCTCTTTCCGGAGTTGAACTGATGGCCGCGCTTCTGTTCGGCAACATATTCCGCTATGACCCCGCCCGGCCGGAATTTCCGAATAATGACCGGCTCATTTTCTCCAAGGGGCATGCTTCGCCGCTTTTCTATTCCCTCTGGGCTGCAGCAGGAGAACTGAGCGAGGATGAGATGATGACCTATCGGAATTTCGGCAGCCCGCTCGAAGGCCACCCTTCGATTCGGTTTCCTTTTGTTGAGGCAATGACCGGATCTCTGGGCCAGGGGCTCTCAATCGGTCTTGGGATGGCTTTAAATGCCAGAATTGACCGGCTTCCCTATCGCACTTACGTCCTGCTCGGGGACAGTGAGATGGCGGAAGGCTCGCAGTGGGAAGCAATACAGCTTGCCGTCCACTATCGACTGGACAATCTGATCGGGATCCTGGATGTGAATCGGCTTGGGCAGCGCGGGGAAACAATGCTCGGGCATGATCTTGAGGCGTACCGCAAGCGGATCGAAGCATTCGGCTGGAATACGGTGACCGTGGACGGGCATGATCTGGAAAGTGTGATTGATGCGTATCGTCAGGTACTGCAGGCCGCAGATATGCCGTCCATGATAATTGCCAGGACCATCAAGGGCAAAGGAGTTTCGTTTATTGAAGACAAAGACGGCTACCATGGCACGGCTCTCAAGGAAAATGATCTGCAGAAGGCCTTACAGGAACTGGGAACCGTGGATAAGGATATTCGCGGCAGGATTGCCCCGCCTGAAAATCTGCAGCCTGAAATCAGGATGCCGGCGGTGGTGGAAAATGCCGATTATGCATTACACGACAAGATGGCGACCCGGGAGGCATTCGGACATGCCCTGAAAAGGATATATCCGGCCTTTCCCGATATCGTCAGCCTTGACGGCGAGGTAAGCAATTCAACCAGGGCGGACATTTTCAAGGAAACATATCCGGACAGGTTTTTCGAAATGTTTATTGCCGAACAGAATATGGTCGGTGCCGCCCTTGGCCTGGCCCGACGCGGTAAGATACCTTTTGTTTCCACTTTTGCCGCCTTCATGAGCCGTGCTTATGACCAGATTCGCATGTGCCAGTATTCTGATGCCAATATAAAATTTGTCGGGTCCCATGCCGGGGTTTCCATCGGGGAGGATGGCCCTAGTCAAATGGGCCTGGAGGATATAGCATTTTTCCGCACCCTTTCAGACTGCCTGGTTCTGTACCCGTGCGACGCGGTAAGTACCGAAAAAATGATAAATGAAGCAGCAGAATACAGGGGAATGGCTTATGTCCGGACCACCAGGCAGGCCACCCCGGTGATTTACGAATCCAAGGAAGAGTTTCCCGCCGGCGGCTGCAAGGTACTGCGCCGCAGCACCAGTGACAGGGCTACACTGATCGCAGCCGGCATTACGGTACACGAAGCGCTTGCCGCTTATGAAGAACTGAGTAAGAAAGGTATTTCGGTAGGGGTCATCGATCTCTACAGTATCAAACCGGTGGATGAAAAAACACTGAAGGAAGTCGGTCTGGAAACCGGACTTGTTATAACCATCGAGGATCATTACCCGGAGGGCGGTCTGGGTGATGCGGTCCGCAGTGCTCTCTGGGATTCATGGCTGCCGATCTACAGCCTGGCTGTCACCAGAAGACCGAAAAGCGGCAAGCCGGCTGAACTGCTCGATTTCGAAGGGATATCAGCCAGGTGTATTGTAGAGAAGGTTATTGAATTTACACAATAAATATTTGCACGCCCGCATCGGCGGCTTCAGCCCCCGACATCTGCATCGAAAGGAGTAGTCCGGCTTTTATCCGGCCAGAAACAAGAACAATCTCCCGGAATTCCGGTTGTATCGAAGTGTTCAGCCAGGCTTATGTGTGGGGATGCTCATGCGGGACAGTTTCCTCATCCGGATGATGCGGGTCAGGATGCGAATGCGGATGGTCGTGCTCCGTTTCACCGTGCTTATGTTTATGAGAATGAATTATGATTTTTCCGGTGCCGCCGCATTTAGAGCAATTCTGTGCACTGATTAATCCGGTCCCTTCACATTCCGTACATTTTTCAGCCATTGAGTCCTCCTATGGTTACTCTTCTGAATTATTTTCTGATGAGTTAAATATCCGCGCAATTTTCCAGGATGATTTCAGACTTCCGAGATCGCCTGTACCGGGCAATTATCAATGGCTTCCTGGGTTTTCTTCTCCAGATCTTCCGGTACTTCGGCGACCTTGACATGAGAGAGGCCATTCTCTACCTTAAAAATCTCCGGAGCAATTGCCTGGCAATTTCCTGAACCGATGCAAACGTTTTCATCAACGGCTACCTTCATCATTCCTTCTCCTGATTTTTTAAGTTATTTTAAAGTGACATTCTGTGGAATTTTTAGCCCTCACTGACGCCTGTATTCTCTCAATCTGCAATGGTGGAACGTGCAAATAAAATTCACTGCCAATTTTTAATATCCGGAAGATTTTTTCTTTGTATCATCGGGTTTTTCGACTCGTTCCGAATCCATGATCAGTTCTTTCGCTTTTTCCTCCAGACTTTCGGCTTTCCACCCAAATCTTCTTCTTTTTCTCAGTTCGCCTTGTACATTTCTCATATTTTCCGCTTCTTCCAATAACTCGGCAGCTTCTTCCATGGCCGCAGCCTTTCTGGCCTGTTCTCTGAGTTCCTCCTGTTCCCGTCTTTTCTCACGCAGATATTCTTCAATCTTTGCCTGCAGAATCCGTCGCTCACGCAGCAATTTAATAGCTTCTTCTCTGTGGCTCTGGCTTATTTCAAGCAATTCTGCATCACCGGGCGGAGGATAATCGGTAATATTCAGAACACCTTCTTTGTCCCGCCAGGTATAGATATTTTCTTGACCGTAACTGTTATTACAGAGAAGAACGGCTGCAAGCCCGGCGATAATAACAAAACGCATTAGGTACCCTCCGCTCAGGATGGAAAAAATGAAATGCAATACATTCTGCCCGGTCATACCCGGACTTTGTAAACAGCCTGACGAGCTGAACAGAATAATGATTATGACTTCTCGCTCGGTTGTTAATATTATTCAAAAGCTTTCTGTTGAATTTCCTGCTGCAGTTTAAACATTTCCTTTTGCAGATTCTTTATTTCATCCCGGGAAGACTCCGGTTTGCGCATCATTTCCGCATAGTCGAATCTCATGGAATGGAGGTTTTTTCTCAATTCCCTGGTCTTATCAAGAAAGTCGTTGAACTGATCCGGGGATGTTGAACGCATTGCCCCGGGGCAGGGACAGGAACCGTATCCGCCCATCATGCCGGGTCCCATGCCGTATCCGCCCATCATGCCGTGGCCCATACCGTAACCCATGCCGGGTCCCATGCCGTATCCGCCCATCATGCCGTGGCCCATGCCGTAACCCATGCCGGGTCCCATGCCGTATCCGCCCATCATGCCGGGATGCATCATGTCCGGGTCATGATACTGCTGCTGCTTTTCTGTTTGTTGTTTTTCTTTCATTTCATGCATCCCGGCACCGCCTTCACCCATAGTTTGTGCATGAGCAGTGTTGAGGCCGGCTGCAACCGCAAGTGTCAATATGGTCTTTAACAACAATCCTTTTTTCATGCTATCCTCCTGGTTTTCCTGATCTGTTTCTCCGATTGTGCCGGGCCATCTTCAAGAGCAAGATTGAGATATTTTCCGGCATTATGAAGACATTTTTTCTTAATATGCAAATTAGTTGCCACTCATCATTCAGGAGCGGAAACAGTAGCAAAAAATGAATTCCGGAGCTTGCATCATGGATGTTCGTTGGATAGTTTAATAGCTGATTCAGCAAGCCGGGAAGGTGCTTGCATGAATTGACGTTCTCCGTCAACTGGAACAGAACTTGCTAGATGTTTCATTGATGTTGTCCTATTTCATTCTTTACGATCGAATAAATTCGAAAAATTACCGTACGGTTTCTTATTGATATTCTGAAAAACCGGAAAGGAATTTTTTTGGCATTAACCTCATCAGGAGAAGACGAATGAAGTTGCTTGTTGTTTATTATTCAATGTATGGACACATTTATACAATGGCCCAGAGTGTCGTGGCGGGTGCCGAATCGGTTGACGGTGTACAGGTAGAACTCAAGCGTGTTCCGGAAACCCTGCCGCAGGATGTCCTGAAAAAAATGGGTGCTCTCGAAACACTGAAAACACAGGAGCATGTACCTGTTTGCACCGTGGATGATCTTGCCGGTGCAGATGCCGTGATTTTTGGCACCCCGACAAGATTCGGCAACATGTGCGGCCAGATGAAACAGTTTCTGGATGCAACCGGACAACTGTGGACGAATGCTTCTCTGGTCGGGAAAGCAGGAAGTGTTTTTACCAGTTCCAATACCCAGCATGGCGGTCAGGAGTCCACTATCCTGAGTTTTCATATCCTGCTGCTGCACCAGGGGATGGTAATTGTCGGACTTCCCTATACGTTCCCGGGTCAGATGGAGATAGACGAGATCAGCGGGTGCTCACCGTATGGAGCTTCCACAATCGCCGGGCCGAAAGGCGGCCGTAGCCCGAGCAGCAATGAACTTGCCGGAGCCCGTTTTCAGGGTGAGCACGTAGCCCGCATTGCCAAAAAGCTGGCAGGATAAAGAGTTTTTTATTCCTTAATAAAACTCATCGAGAAGAGACAGGGTTTTCTCCTGGTCAAAGGTCTGCCTGATAAGAGGTTCCTCGCGAAGGGCGGGAATCTTTTCCGTGAAGAGCTTTTGCCTGTTCCGGTAAAAGATTCCGGTGGGGATCCTGTCCCCCCATTCAAGGGATGCCTGGAAGGCGGCGATCCTGTCCTCCGGATCATGAGAATCATCGAGCTTATATATCCTTTCCTGAAACCAGGAATAGGTGTTGATCTTGTTGAAAGTGACACAGGGCTGAAATATATCGACCAGAGCAAAACCGGGATGATTTATGGCCTCGGTCATCAGGTGCTGTAAAAAGTCCATGTCGCCGACAAACCCGCGGGCGACAAAGCTGCAATTGAGGGCAATGGCCATTGCCAGGGGATTGAGTTGCGCCGAAGGGGTTCCGAACGGCTGAATTTTTGTCTTCATGCCCTCCATGGAAGTCGGCGAAGCCTGTCCCTTGGTTAATCCGTAAATCTGGTTATTGTGGACAAAAAGTTTGACATTGATGTTCCGGCGCATGGCATGCAGAAAGTGATTGCCGCCTTCTCCGTAGCAGTCGCCGTCACCCGTTGTCACCATAACCAGCATTTCATGGTTGGCCAGGGCGATGCCGGTAGCAACCGGAAGGGCGCGTCCATGGAGGCCGTTGAAGGCATTGCAGCGGATATAATGGGGCAGTTTGGCTGCCTGGCCGATGCCCGATACAATGGTATAGCGGTGGGGTTCCAGGGAGAGGTCGGCAAGGGTTTTTATGAGCGCATTGAGCAGGCCGAAATTTCCACAGCCCGGACACCAGGCTGGCTCCTGTCCTCGATAATTTTTTGCTTCCGGCATGGTATTCCTTTTTGGTGAAGGTTGACTTAAGATGCTTTGAGAAGCGCCGTGATATTTTCCAGTAAAGAATCGGTGGTAAAGGGACGTCCGTCGTATCGATTAAGACGGTGCGAGCAGCTGAAACCTGTTTCGGCATGGAGCAATTGGGCGAATTGGCCCGTTGCATTGTTTTCGATACAAATCGTCTGCCGGGCATTTTCCAGGAGCCTGGTGTAATCGAAAGAATCTGTCAGCGGGAAAGGATAGACCTCGCTGAAATGCAGCATGGCACTGGTAAACTTTTCACTCAGGATATCGACCACTTCTTTGATGACTCCATATGTTGAGCCGAAACAGAGGAGAACGACATCGGGATTTTCCGCGCCATAAAGATCGGGAGGTGATATTTCCCGGCGGAGAGCGGCCGTTTTCTTATACAGCCTTTTTTCAACCATCCGCTTCCTTGTTTCAGCATCTTCAATAATATGTCCGGCTTCGTCGTGCTCGTCGCTGTCCACCACCACCAGATGCTCCGATTCACCAGGAACCGCGAGGGGGGATATGCCGTTTTCAGTAAAGGTGTAACGGTCGTATTCCGTAAGTTCTTCCAGGTCTTTCCGGCGCAGACGATAATCCTTAAATTTAAGTTTATCCGTGGCAAACCTGGCACAGGTCCATTCACAATCGGCCAGATACTGGTCGCCCTGGACGAAAACAGGGATCTGGTATTTCTCTGCCAGGTCAAAGGCCTTATTTGTTGCCAGGAAGGCCTGCTCCGGGGTCCCCGGGGTCAGGACAACCTTGGAAAATTCCCCGTGACCGCCGTGAATTACAAAAAAAAGATCGCCTTGTTCCGTACGGGTGGGAAGACCTGTCGCGGGTCCCGGCCGCTGCATTTCGCAGATAACTATCGGCGTTTCGGTTATGCCCGCCAGAGACACTCCTTCGGTCATGAGGGCAAATCCTCCTCCGGAGGTCCCTGTCATGGCGCGGACTCCGGCAAAGGAGGCGCCAAGTGCCATATTGATGGCGCTGATTTCATCTTCCGCCTGTTCGACAATAATATCGAATTCCTTTTCCTTGGCGGCAAGATACATCATGATGCCGGTGGAGGGAGTCATGGGATAGGCGGAATAAAATTTACATCCGGCCGTAATCGCGCCCAGGGCAATCGCATGCATGCCGTTGATGAGCATGAGATCATCCTTTTGTGCTTCGCTGGTGCTGAAATTGTGAACTTTTTTCTTGTTTTCCTGAACATGCTTGTAACCCGCCTGCATGGCCTTTATGTTGCCTTCGATTATCTGGTCGCTTTTTTTGGCCAGAGATTCCCGGATCGCCTGCTCTGCTATCTTGTGCTCAAAATCAAACAGTCCGAGAATTGCCCCGACGGCAACCGTATTGGCCATGATTTCATTACCCCCTTTTTCTTTTGCCAGCCGGGTAAATGGAACAGGAAGATATACATCTTCATCGGGAGTCCCCTTAATATCGTCCGGATCAAAAAGAATCACCCCGGTTTCGAGGACCTGGTCATGGTGGGTGTCGATTGTCAATTTATCCAATGCGATCAGGACATGCACAGGACTGCGGGAAGCGGTTAAGGGTTTTTCCGAAATTCTTATCTGGTAGTAATTATGTCCGCCGCGGATGCGGGACATATAGTCCTGATGGGTAAAAACATGATAATGAAGCCTGCTGAAAATCTTGCCGAGAGTTCCCCCTATGGTTTGCAGTCCCTGCCCCGCCTCTCCTCCGATCCTGATAGTAAAATCCATGCAGTCCTCGCTTGAAAAGATTTAATTGAAGATTTTTTCCGAACATTGATGGCGTCCATCACTCTTGATGACTTTTTGCGAAATCATCAACATTTAATCAGCTTACAAATTATATGCCATGTACCTTCTGCGCACGAAGTATTGCCAGAGTCTTGAACAATTTTTAGCTCCCCTGCATAAACTGTATGTTTATTGCAATGGACATTTAAATCAAATTTTGATTTTCATCGGTATGCACAAATCAGGAAAAATGTGCCTGTAAAAAAATGTCGTCCCCGTTTTTTCTCCCGGCTGGCTGCAGGAGATAAGGAGTTAAAATGATAGATGAACAGATAAGAAAAATTATGGAAAAAACGTTCAGTGAAATAGATAACCTGGTAAAGGAGGTGCAGCAGAAAAAGAAAGAAGAGGCAATCAAGTGCGGAGAAAGGAATGAGGAGCGGAAATCGCTTGTAGAAAGCGAAAGAGAATAGCTAGGTGCTGTCCATATGAATAAAGTCTTATCATACAGGACAGAGGTGACCCGGTTATTTCTTCTTTTTGGTAAGGTCGTATTTTTTCAGCAGATCGTACAATCTTGATCGCGAAAGGTCGGCTATTTCACAGCAGCGATTAATATCGCCTCCCGTATTATTGAGGAGAGTGAGAAGATATCTTTTTTCCTCAACTTCAATAGCGGTCTCTCTCGCGTCTTTCAGCGTAGGCAGCATCTCATTATGGTAAGCAACCGGTTTCTCTTGAGCTCTTTCAACCGGCTCTTCATCCTTGTCTTCTACTTTTTTCCTGGTAACATTTACCCGAATGCCGATCGGCAGATGCATGGGATAGAGAACAATACTGTCCTGTGCTGCAGTTATAGACCGTTCCAGAGCCTGAAAAAGTTCACGAACATTGCCGGGCCAATCATATTGCTGGAGCACCATTAAATAATCAGGCGAAAATTTTTTCTTTTTCAACTTATTCTGCTTGCAGAAAGTGTCTCTGAAAAAATATGCAAGTTCAGTGATATCTGATTTCCGGTCCCGCAGAGACGGCAGTTCGAAGTGAAAAGTTTTCAGCCGGTACAGCAGGTCTTCCCGAAAGGTGCCTTGCTTTGCCATGACATCAAGGTTTTTGTTTGTGGCGGTAATGAGCCTGAAATTGCTTCTTACCTCGGTGCTGCTCCCCACAGGCCGGAACTTGCGCTCCTGAATTACCCTTAAAAACTTTTTCTGCATTTCCAATGGCATTTCCCCTACTTCGTCAAGAAAGAGAGTCCCGCCGTCGGATTGTTTGACAAGCCCCGGCTGGGCTCTTTCAGCTCCGGTAAAGGATCCTTTTACATGGCCGAACAGAATGCTTTCGACCAGGGTTCCCGGCAGGGCGGCGCAGTCAACAATTGTTAAATTTCCCTTGGAGCGTGAGCTGAAGTTATGAATGGCTGAAGCGAAAAGTTCCTTGCCGGTCCCGGATTCTCCGGTAATAAGAACGTTTGCATCGGATTGGGATATTTGAGCCGCCAGGTGGATACAGTGCTGCATCTCTTTGCTGCTGCCGACAATCCCGAGATTTCTGAGCTCATGGTGCGCATGCTGCTCATCGAATTTCAGTTCCTTGAGCTTGTTCTCGCGGTACAGGAGGGCACGTTCTATCAGTTTGGGGAGTAATTCGGCAGGCGACTGATCGACAATGTAATCCCAGACGCCGCATTTCAAGGCATGTTCCGCCTCGTCCGGATCGCCTTTGGTGGTATATATTATAACTTCGGGCGGCTGTGGTTTCGACAGCACCTCCTGGACAGAGTAACAGGCTGCTCCGTCCGGCAGGGTATCTCTCATAAGAATGACATCATATGAATAAGCGTTATTCTGTTTGATACATTCTTTCAGTGTTGCGGCATGAAATGGTTCGATTCCGACTTTCCCCGCACATCCTTTCAGGGAATCGAAAATATTTTTTTCGTTGTCAACAACAAGGATGGATGCCAGATGCATATCAGCGTTTTTCATAAAAAAACAGGTATTGACAATAAAATTAAGAAAGGGTTGTCATAAATGTTTGCAATCAAGTTTAGTCGAAAAACCAAGCAAAAAAATACTAAAAATTTAAACGTTATTATTCTATATAAAATAGAAAAAAAATGTGTAATTATTGATTATATATTAAGATGTAGCAATAAAGAGCCGATCTCAGAAAAGTTCATTGCACCCTAACATAGAAAAGATTTATTTAAGCCGGAATAATCAAACCGGTACTTGCAAAGACCGGCTGTAAAGTTTCCGGGTAACGCCAATTGGATATATTAGACTCGATAATGAAAATAAAATCAGCGAAAAAAATGACCTCGTCTTTGACACAAAGTTAAGGGTTTTTGCATGTTGCCGATAGTACATTTTTTTTTCCGCTGTGCAATTAGTTTTAGTATGAGTATTATTCTTGCAAAATATATCTCTGCATCAGAGAAAGTCAACTTTTCCGGTACGCGTTTTAACTAAAAGGAACAACATATGAATAGACTTTCCATTCTTATAGTTGAGGACAATCCGGCCGACGTCTTATTGATAAAAGAATATCTTTCCGAAAGAGGAGATGTTGATTTTGATATTCAGGAGGCGAGCACTCTTGAATCGGCCATCAACTTGATATCACAAAATGAGTTGGACATTATCCTCCTGGATCTATTTTTAAATGATTCGGCAGGGCTGGATACGGTTCGCAAAGTTATAGCCGTTTCTCCGGACATCCCGGTCATCATTCTGACCGGCCTCCAGGATGAAGAGACTGCCATCCAGGCTGTGCGCTTCGGGGCTCAGGATTATCTGGAAAAACAAATTCTCGCCCCCGTCCTGCTCTATAAGTCTATTGTCTATGCCATTGAGCGTAAAAGAATCCTGCAGGAAAAAGAAGACCTTTTCCATGATTTTACCAAAGCCTTGCATATGATTGAAAATCTGGAAGGTATTCTGCCGATCTGTGTAAGTTGCAAGAAGATCCGTGATAAGGAGCAGAATTGGCTTCGGATAGAAGAGTACATAAATAGGAATTCAGATGCCGAGGTGTTGAAGCTTGTCTGCCCGAGCTGTTTAAATGAACTGGAACAGGATGACCAGAGTTAATTTTTTTCAATCTGTGTACCAGATCTTAATCTGTCGAAGGAAACTGGTACACGCCATTTTTTTCTCCCGGTAAAGACAATTATTAACTGCTTTCCCGTTGCTGAAGCAGTAAAATTCAAGGTACCCAAAAGTAAGCGATATCTGGGATTGTAAACTTTGTGCCCGGCTATTTTGCTCAAGCTGCTCAGGTTTGTTACCAAAATAAGGCTTGTGTTTTTTGCCTGTTTTTTCTCCGGCGCCAAAGGCCAGTCCAACCAGTACGGCTCCCAGCAGCATTATGGTAGAGGGCTCGGGTACCGGCGCTGACTGAGAATTGCCGGAGGAATTCTAAAAAAGTACATTTGCCTGCTTGTTTTTCTGTAATCGGACATAATTGATCAATTTATCCGGCCCAAACAATGCATTCAGAATGTTCTCATTATCAACCGTAATCCGGAAAATTCCCTTTCCTGGAACATTGTCCAGTATATCCGGACTGAAAAGTGCTGCAGTATCGGAATTTTCTTCCAGAAATCCCCCATTCTGATGCTGAAACGTATTTGCATTCTTTTCTTTGTTTTTGAGCAGCAAGGATAGCGGGAGGAACCCAAGGGCCCTTGATGTTTTCTGGTATATCTTCTTATGCCGACTTGCTTATTATTATGCTCCAGGAGGCGTCGGTCTATATCAGAAGTGTGACCGATATATCGTCGTCCGGTCGAATCGCTCACCAAGATATATACCCAGAAGGACAAAGACACTCCCTCCCTCAAAAATAAGCCCGGCCATTTCTGACCGGGCTTATATACTGGCTCCTGGGGAGGGACCTCCGACATGTCGGAGCAGGGTGGTTAATCCCGACTCTGTCGGGACTCGACCAACTGAGCTATCATTTTTCGGCTTTTCCATCCTTTGATCTGTTTTTCCCGAATTATAGCCGCTGAGCGAGTAGCAAAAGTTTCATCAAAAACTAAACGCCAAGGTCCCTGGAAACGTTTTGTGGTTTTTGTGCCTTGGTACTCGGAATCGTTGTGCTGTTTTATGCGCCGGTCTATATCGGCGGTATGGCCTATATAGTATCGAGAGGTGGTTTCAGACTGGAGAATATACACTGTAAAAGACATAATTGATAAAGCCCGGCCATTTCTGACCGGGCTTATATACTGGCTCCTGGGGAGGGACCTCCGACATGTCGGAGCAGGGTGGTTAA
>JAWSUG010000001.1:466818-467106 GCA_033549385.1 Desulfobulbaceae bacterium
ATATACACTGTAAAAGACATAATTGATAAAGCCCGGCCATTTCTGACCGGGCTTATATACTGGCTCCTGGGGAGGGACTCGAACCCCCGACAGGGTGGTTAACAGCCACCTGCTCTACCAACTGAGCTACCCAGGAACGTAGCTCGATCCAATTTTATTTCTTACCCGAACTCTCTCTCGGGTGCGTGGTTAATCCCGACTCTGTCGGGACTCTACCAACTGAGCTACCCAGGAACGTAGCTCGATCCAATTTTATTTCTTACCCGAACTCTCTCTCGGGTGCGTGGT
>JAWSUG010000001.1:467203-497764 GCA_033549385.1 Desulfobulbaceae bacterium
GGTTAATCCCGACTCTGTCGGGACTCTACCAACTGAGCTACCCAGGAACGTAGCTCGATCCAAAGTCTAATTACTTATCAAGCTCAATCACCCCGGGGCAGGTGGTTAATCCCGACTCTGTCGGGACTCTACCAACTGAGCTACCCAGGAACGTAGCTCGAATTATTTAAATTGATGAACGCAACATAATAATATCGTCATAGCGATATATATATTATATAGCCGTTGATTCAAAGCAACCTTTATTAGCACAGCACTCAGACTCAGTCAAGAGAAAGTTAAAAAAAGGTCTTGCGATTGTCCGGAAAAACCGGTATCAGGTATCCACTTTTGCCACTCGGCAATCATATCGGGGCGTAGCGCAGCCTGGTTAGCGTGCCTGCCTTGGGAGCAGGAGGTCGTAGGTTCGAATCCTACCGCCCCGACCACTTCGGGATGCCGGAACATTCTGTCCGGAAAAATTACTTGATATACCCCCATTCCTTCAGTTTCCGATAGGCGTACTGTGCCTGGTCGCCCTGGCGGATCTGCTGGAGGTAGAGGGAGTAAAATTCCGCGGCTTCTTTTCTTCGCTGCATTCCTTCCAGCGACAGGCCCCTGAAAAATCCTATTTCCGGGTTGCCGGGAAGGAGTTTGTTATATTCGGTAAACTGCTGGTAGGCCTGGTCATATTTCCGGTTTACGATGCTTGCCACCCCGCTTACCGTTCTTGCCTGTGCCTCCTGCGGGTAGATCCTGCCGGCTTTCAGCGCCAGCCGTTCCGCTTCCTCGTTCTTATCCAGCGCCAGTTTGCATTTGGACATCATCACCAGGGCGGCGTAATCATTGGGGGCAATCCGCAGGGCCCTGGCAAACTCCTGTTCCGCTGCCGGGTATTTTTTCTCCCCCATGGCAGTGGTGCCGTCCTGCATGGCGGTAATGGCCTCTTTTATTGTGCGCAGACCGGCCGTATTGTCCATATAGCGCTCCCGCTGATCCGGTGCGGAAAGCTTTTTTCCGTACTGTCCTTTGGCGTTCAGCACTGCAGTCCGGTGGCGCTCTTCGCTCATGGGATGGGTGGAGAACATCAGTTCTATTGCGTTGGGCTTCTGCTTGCCGTTCTCCAGCAGGACATCCATCAGCCCGACCATGCCCCGGGGAGTATAGCCGGACCGGGTCATGTATTCCATGCCCAGGGCATCGGCTTCCCGCTCATTGTCCCGGCTGTAATGGGCAAGCAGTGCACCTGTTCCGATACCCCCCAGACCCTGTATGATCCCGGCATAATTACCATGTCCCGAGGCACTGGTGGCAACGGAGGCGCCCGCTATCAGGATATTGGCCAGAGCCCCCCGGGTAGAACGTTCAGCCGTGTGCCTGGCGCTCACATGGCCGATTTCATGGCCAAAAAGGGCGGCCAGTTCCGCCTCATTTTCCAATTCCACAAGAATTCCCCGTGTTGCCGCAATAGAGCCGCCCGGAAAGGCATATGCATTGATATAGGCAGCATTGACCGCACGGAAAGAAAAGGGCATTTCAGGACGGTGCGATTCGTCAGCCACTTTGCGGCCGACCTTATCAAGATATCCGTTCAGCCAGATGTCCTGGACCTGGCCGTAATCGGAGGAAAACTGAAAGGGGGATTGCTGTCTGTCCAGGGCTATTTCCTGCGAGGGAGACATCATCATCAGCTGTTTCCTGCCGGTTACCGGGTCAACGGCACAGCCGCTCAACATATACGGGGACAAGAACGCCCCGGCTCCGATGCCGATGAGTTTGAAGGCTTCCCGTCTGGTCAGCAGTTGTTTTGTGCTCATGTTTTCAGCCGTTCCTTTCAGTTTCCAAAGCCTCTACGATGGCGGCCCAGTCGATTGCCAGCAGGAGGTTCTTTACGGCAGCATAAATGCGGGGCTCACCGCTTGCCCTCGGACCGGCAACATTCAGGATGGATATCCTTTCCCGCCGCAGCCATATCTCTGCTGCTTCTACAGCCTGGATCAGGCTGATTTCGGCCAGATCCAGGACAAGACAGGGGCGGTCATGTTTTATTGCAAGGCTCTCAGTCAAAGCTGTGCCGCCGGTAAGTGGACCGAAAGAGACGATCAGGGTGCCGTCGCTTTCAACGACGTTTTTTTCCGTGCGCAGCCGGTAATTGTCCGTATCAAGTTCCTTGAGCGCATATCGCCGGGGAAGGGGGCCATCCTCTGTTTTGCGTCCCCGGGGCAGCCAGCCACCGTGCGGGATCCCCAATAATATTGCGGCATCCAATGCCGCCCGGTCTGCACCGGTCTGCCCGCCGGAAATAATTTTCAACTCTAAGCTTTGAACTCCAAACTTTATTCTTTACAGGGTAAATACCCGGCGGCCTGCCGCGTCGTCATACCCGCGAAAGCTGGTATTCCAGAGACTTCTCGTGCTTGGAAATCTGTGAATACGCAACTGGATTCCCGATCAAGTCGGGAATGACTGAATCGATACCCCATGGCTTGCTGCGGGGTAGTCTATTTCATTGCACCGGTTCCGTAAGTGAATCCGATATCTGCCGGGCCATAAATTTTAAATTTTCTATATAATCGTAAGCCAGCGGATCAAGGGCTGTTACACTGCCGTTAATTGCCCGGGCAATGGTTTTGGCCGCCTTTTGTGAAAACTGGGGCTGGACAAAGATCACCCGTACCCGGTCATTCTTAGCTTCTTCAATGAGGCGGGCGATATATTGCGCACCCGGTTCCTTGCCTCCCGGCGTTACGGCCTTTTGCTTGAGGTCGTATGCCCGGCAGAAATAACCGTAGGCAGGATGAAAAACATATATTGTCTCTCCGGCAAAGGGTGCCAGTGTTTTCCGGAGGAATTCGTGGAGTTCCTGCAGTTCGTCTGCGAGTGTCCGGTAATTGGCATCATATTCTTCCTTCCCAGCAGGATCTGCTTCCGCCAGGGTATCCCGGATAATGCCCGCATGCTTCATCGCAAGCATCGGATCCAGCCAGGTATGCGGATCAATATCGCCTTCTTTGTGACCATGGCCGTCATGGTCAGCGTGATCTTCCAGTCTCTGCAGGTCAATTCCCTGCTGCATGTCAACAATATGAAGGTCCGGAAGGATCCGGGACAATTTCGGTAGCATTGCTTTTTCAAAGGGCAGTCCTATTCCGAAAAAGATCCGGGAAGAAGCGAGATTCGTCATCTGCCTGGGGGTGGGGGAATAGGTTTCAGGACTGTGCCCAGGCTGGACAAGCGTTTCAACCTGAACCCGGCTCCCCCCGATACGCTGGACAAAATATTCTGTGGGCAGAATGGAGACAAAGATTTTGAGCTGCTGTTTCTGCGCAGATGCATCTTCACCCGCCATTGCGAAGGCATGGAACGGACTGAAGCACAATATCATGAAAACCAATGAACAGTACTTGAGATAGGGCATATTATCTGAACCTGCGAAAATTCCGGAACATTATGACGATTGTCAGGTACAGCCTGTCTGTTCGCCATTTCCTGACAGGAACCGGACACCATTTCATTTTCGGAAATACCGATAACAATAAATTACCATAGATCGGTCTATGCGTCCAATGTCCTGATTGGATTAAATGGCGAAAACTTTTGCCTTACGAATCGGGCCGGCTTGAGAGGGGCAACTGCATGAAAACCTGACAGGCCTCAGGACATGAAAAAGACCAAGGCAATGCCCGGTTCGCAGGGAGACCGGGACATTGCCTCAGGAGAGGGGGCTGTTTAGCGGGAGGAAATGAGCCGTGATGCTTTTTGCCCAGCATGGGGTCGGCACTATACCCAGGGCCTGCGTTGCACTGCATTCTTCGTGCTTAGCCATCACTCTTGATGACTTTTTGCGAGTTCATCAACATTGGTTCAGCGGGGAACAAACTTCTTTGGACACGACCCAACAACCATGATATCTTGTCGGGGAGCTTCATTGTATTCTCCACCAAAAAATACAGTGAAGCCAATTATTTCAATAGTTTATTAGTAAAATCCTTGCAGATTTTCACTCGCGTCATTTTGCAATAGGCTCACCCTGTAACCCTGTAACCCTGTAACCCTATAACCCTATAACCCTATAACCCTAAAATCCTAAAATCCTAAAATCCTAAAATCCTAAAATCCTAAAAAAATGCTTCGTTTCGGATTATGCTGCCTTTTCAGCAGGCAGCCGATAAAATTCAGACAGACAACTGCGAAGTATCTGTCACAGTTTTCCCGCCGTGAGCAGCTCTCCATGCTTTCGGCAATCTGTCTTGCCAATGTGGGGACTGTCAAGAAGGCCCTGGATTTTCTGGCAGATAACGGGATAGGCGCCTTCCGCATTCCTACACCTCTTTTTCCCCGCTATACTCATCCGCAGGTGGGGTACCGGCTTGAGGATCTGCCGGATGCCGGGCGCATCAAAGCCGTACTTGCGACAATACGGGAGGTTCGGGCCGAAAAGGACATCCGGTTGAGTTTTCATCCGGACCAGTTCAATGTCCTGTCTTCCCCGCACCCGAATGTGGTGGAAAATACGCTCCTGGAACTCGAATACCAGGGAATGCTGGCCGAACTTATCGGTGCCGAGGTCATCAACATCCACGCCGGCGGCAGCTACGGCAACAAGAGGGAAGCCTTGATGCGCCTGAAAAAAAATTTTCAATTTCTGTCAAAAGCTGTCCGTTCACGCCTCACCCTGGAAAATGATGATGTCTCCTTTTTTCCGGCGGACCTGCTGCCGGTGTGCGAAGAACTGGGCATTCCTTTTGTGTATGATGTCCACCATCACCGGTGTCTGCCGGACGCACTGAGCGAAGAGGAAGCAACAGATCAATGCGTTTCCCTGTGGCGGAAAATGGGCAGGGAGCCGTATTTTCACATTTCGTCGCCGAAAAACGGCTGGCAGGTTGGTTCTCCCGGTCCGCATGCCGATTATATCGATCCGGTAGATTTTCCTCCCTTCTGGCTGCGAATGCATGCTACAATTGATATAGAAGCAAAAGCCAAGGAATTGGCCGTTCTGAAATTGATGAAGGATCTGGGATTATTGCGTTGAAAGTTGAGAATGACGACTATTTTCAATTTGTTTGTGCCTTTTTTGTCATTCCCGAGCAGGCGAAAATCCAGTCAGACCGACCAACAAATCTGGATTCTGGATTCCCGCCTGCGCGGGAATGACGAGGAATTGGTAATAACATGTATTTAATTTGTCATACCCGTGAAAACGGGTATCCAGTAATTAATATGAAGTATTTTTACGTTTATATACTGAGCAGCAAGCGCAACGGAACATTATATACTGGTATGACCTCGAATCTCATCAAACGAACGTATGAGCATAAAAATGGAATGGTTGAAGGTTTTACCAAAAAATACAGGGTTCATAATCTGGTTTGGTATGAAGTACATGAATCCGCGGAATCCGCCATTAGGAGAGAGAAGCAGATTAAGAAATGGCAGAGGGAGTGGAAAATGAAATTAATTGAAAAAGATAACCCGGGATGGCTGGATTTGTTTGAAACAATATCCGGATGATCCTGGATCCCCGCCGAAGCCTGCCTCGAAGGTTTTTATCGAGGTGGAATGACTTTATAGCGCGGAAATGACAGAGGATGAGAAATTGAAAAGGGGAAGTTGATATAGCGACATTTCACGTCCGAGGATGGGAAAAAATGAATCAGGAGAATACATGAATCCGAAGGAACTGCGGGAAAAAATAAGGGAACTCCTTGCCGGCCAGAGGTTGGCGGTATTGTCCACTTTCAGCCCCGGAGGACCGTACGCGAGCCTGGTTGCCTTTCATCATTCCCCGGATCTGCGTTGCCTCTTTTTTGCCACTCCCAGAGCGAGCCGCAAGTACGCAAACCTGATGCATCTGCAGCAGGCGGCTTTGCTGATCGACAGTCGGACAAACCGGTCGGAAGATCTGCAGCAGGCAGTCGCGGTTACCGCCACCGGATCGGCAGAAGAGTTTTCAGAAGAAGAAAAACCGGCCGCTGCCGTCTTTTATCTTGAACGCCATCCGTACCTGCAGGATTTTATTGCCGCCCCGTCAACCGCTTTTTTTGCAGTCCTGGTGGAAAACTATATCTATGTTTCCTGTTTCCAGGATGTATTCGAGTTGCGCCTGGAAAAGGACGAGCGCAAAAGATGCATATAGGCAACCTGCAGAGGCAATCGTTGGACCTTCCGGAATGTCCCGGACCTCTCTGCTTGACAATAGATTGCATCTAATAATAGTATGTATTAATTATATTAGTTTGTCTAAAACCCTAAAACCCTAAAATCCTAATAACCTAAAACCCTAAATACCTAAACACCTAAAAACCTAATATGAAAAGCAGGGGTAGAATTTTTCTTCTCGATGACGATAAGCTTATCGTCTCAATGCTTTCAAGGTCCCTGAAAAAGGCGGGCTTTGAAACCCAGGTGCACAGCAGCGCCGTAGGCATCATCCCCGTCATTGCCGAATGGCAGCCGGATCTGGTCCTGCTTGACATTCATCTGGATGAAGGAATCAACGGTATCGACATCCTGCAGGAGATTAGAAAGGAAAACATAGATACTGCCGTGATCATGCTTACCGCCGATGATACCGCTGAATCGGCAATCCGCGCCATGAAGCTGGGTGCTGCCGACTATCTTACCAAGCCTTTTAATGTGGAAGAGGTGAAGATGGTCATTGACGGTATCCTGGAAAAAGTAAGATTAAAGGAGGAGGTGGAGTATCTTCGGAAGTCCGGCGAATGTACTGTTGAGTGTGAGATAATAAGCGAGTCCGCCGCTATGCAGAAAATAAAGGAGACAGCGGCAAAGCTGGCCGAGGCGCATGCACCGGGTTTTCTCATTACCGGAGAATCAGGGACGGGCAAGGAGGTTATGGCCCGCTACATCCACAACACAGTGAATCTCAGCCAGGGTAACGAGCCGGGATATGTTCCCTTTATATCGGTAAACTGCACCGCCCTGCCGGACAACCTGATTGAAAGCGAACTGTTCGGGCATACCAAGCACGCCTTTACCGACGCCAAATCGGACAAAAAAGGCATGTTTGAACTGGCCAACGGCGGGACGATCCTGCTGGATGAAATCGGAGACATGCGCATTGACCTGCAGAGCAAACTTCTCCGTGTTCTTGAAGAAAGAACGGTTCGCAGGCTGGGAGGCAAGGTCGACATACCGCTTGACATTACGGTTATTGCCACCACCAACAAGGATCTGAACACAGCGGTCGCCAACAAGGAATTCCGGGAGGATCTGTTTTATCGGTTAAGCACGTTTCATCTCCATATTCCGCCGCTGCGGGAAAGGCGGGCCGATATTCTGCCGCTGGCCCGTCATTTTATCAACATTTTTTCCTCAAAGTATTACAAGAAAAACATCAAGGGGCTGACGGAAGAGGCGGAAAAAGCCCTCTGTACCTACAACTGGCCCGGGAATGTACGCGAGTTGCGCAATATTCTGGAGCGCTGCGTTGTCCTGGAAAATATGGAGAGCCTGACCATGGAATATATGCCTGTCGCAATGACCGGCAGACCTATTAAGGAGAGGCGGAATTCACACTACCTGGTACTTCCCGACAATGGAATTTCCCTGGAAGAGGTGGAAAAGGATCTGATCAGACAGGCTCTGGAAATGGCGGAAAATAATCAGACCAGGGCGGCCAAGCTGTTGGATATTACTTATGATACGCTTCGTTATCAGGTAAAGAAGTACGGGCTGGTATAGCCTTTCAGGCTGAAGGCTGAAGGTTGAAGGCTGAAGGTTGAAGGGGTTTATGTGTCCAGGGTTGGAACGTGACCTTTGAACATCGAATTTTGAATTTTATTCAACTCTTTAAAACCTGGTCCTTCGGGCCAGGTCAGAGATATAAGGCTCAGCCAATTATTTGATTTATTTGTTCATTTTTTTGCTCGTCCAAAAAAACGAACCAAAAAAACGACGCCCGTGGCATTTGGTCCTGCGGACTTCTTTGCGCTCCTCAAAGCTGCCGGAAATTTTCAAACTCGCTTCGCTCAAACAGTGAAAATTCCATTATCGGCATCTTTTCCGGTGCTCAACAAATGCCAATGGGAAATACAATAAACTTGCCCCTTCAAGGGGCGACCAAGGCCGGGCCCTCTGGACCCGGATATTTATCCAGTGATTGTTCGGTCTGAGCGTAGCGAACAAACTCCGGACTGCCAGCTCATTACTGCCAACTGCCAACACATGGCGGAGCCATGAAAAACTACGCAAAACGGATTCCGGCCCGGCATTTATGATTGTCCAGTATCCTGCTCCACACAACCACCCCGGATTTTTTCTGCAGCGCCTCGTCAAAACTGATAATCTGGGAAACTTTTAAGGGGTAGGAGGTCATAAGCCCTATCCCCTCTTCATGGAGGTCTACTCCTTCCGCCTGGGTGCAAAACCTTTTGACTTCCCCGCCGTTGATTACCCTGATATAAAAATTTATTGTATCGGTAAATTTTTTCCGCCGCAGCTTGCGCTGAGTTATGATGGAGTAACCGGTATCAAACCGGGCATCATCATGGAAATTGCCGTCATCGCTTATGACCCTCGAGACGACATATCTCAGCTGCCGCAGATCAAACGGCTTGTAAATAAAATAACAGGCGCCGTTGCGCATCGCTTCCTTCATATTTTCGCTTAATAGATTTTCCTGGACGAAAAAACTGGCAGTCATGACGATGATCTTTGTTTTGGGGCAGATATCCTTGATAATTCGCATCATCTTGAAGCCGTTCACATCAGGCAGGCGGATATCAAGAAGGCAAAGGTCGTATGAACACCTGGTCAGCGCCACCAGGGCTTCTGTTGCGGTGGAAGCCGTTTCCACTTCGGTTGAATTCTGCTGGAGAGCTTTCTTCAGCCCGTAGCAAATGAGCTTGTCATCATCTATGACCAGAATTCGGTTATCCATAGCACAGTGTCAGAGAAGAATTCTTCATGATTTTGAGTCTGTTCGTCAGGCTCATACGCCCTCATCTTCCGGTCAAACGGGATGACCGCTTCATCTTCTGAAAATTGCCGTTCAGAGTTGTTTGAAGAGAATCTTTTTCCAGAAGCTCTACCGGACCTCAACGCTTGGGGCATTTTCTATAAAATTTTTTTTTAAGCATTCCGGCATCCTGGAAATATTTTTTGCAATAATCAAACCTGAATATAATTATATACAATTATTTTAATAACATATTGTATTTATTGAAATATTAAGGGACATGGCGTGCAGGGTATTGCTCCCCTTCAGGCAGCAAAACTGGTGATATGGCCAGATGATTTTTTTGGGGGAATCGAAGTAATGTAGAAATGCTGCCAGCCTGAAAGACGCCAATCAGTTGCCGCCGCCTGTATTTCCAGGGAGAAACCCGGCAAGTTCTTTAAACTCACGAACTAAAAGTGTATGATATTAGTCAGGGGATATCCCCAAATCCTGTCTGGCGAATTCACAGCAAAACAGGATAAGAATATTTATTTTAGGGATGATGAATATTTCTGCAGATATTAAGGTTCTGTCATCCTGCTAATGGTACATTTATTGCTTAACGGAAGTAATGGAAAAAATTATTATGAAAAAATCTCTCACATATTGCCTGCTGGCTTCGATTTTCCTGCTCTCTTTCGGCGCGGAACCGGCAATCGGTATGCGGGTCATCTTTATCCAGCGCCTGGCCAATTTTGAAGGCGTTATCCAGTCCTTATGGCCAAGGCTTGCGGTGGATATGGAATATACGGAAGCATTCACCCTGGACCCGCGGGAGAGAAGTATACGAATATTCAACGAACACGGCATGGAGATTTTCTCGCTGGGCGACAATGTGGAACTCTCAGGCGCCACGGACATCGATATGGGAGAGGACGGGGAAATTTTTGTCGTCTATCCGCGGGGTGAAGATCGTCAAATAATGCGGCTCGATTATAAGGGAGAGCCCCTGGCCGCTATCACCCTGAAAAATTTTCCCGAGGATTTTCAGGGGTTCCAGCCGAATTTCCTGCAGTATATGGACAATATGCTGTACCTGGCAGACGGCACTTCCATGGATGTTGCGGTGACTGATACCGAAGGCGTATTCCAGAAAGGATATCATCTTAAGGCCGAGTTGGAGAGATTGAAGGAATACTTTGAGGGAAAGCCCGGCGAAGAAGAGTTCACCGACCCGGAACGATTTAAATATATAGATATGTTCGGATTCCATGTGGATCCTGAAGGAAGTATTTTTTTTACCGTCCCGGTCCTGTTTGCCGTTTTTAAACTTCCGGTCGACGGTCAAATCACCTTGTTCGGCACAGCCGGAGGAGCGCGGGGCAAGTTCGGCGTTATCGCCGGGGTCATTACCGACAGAAAGGGAAACATTTATGTTTCTGACAGGCTTCGGTCCGTGGTCCTGATTTTTGACAGCTCATTCAATTTTATAACCGAGTTCGGTTTGCGGGGATTTCGCCGCGGCAGCCTGGTCGTCCCGGATGATCTGGCTATAGATGATGAGAAGGGTTACATTTATGTAGCCCAGGCCGCAAACAGAGGAGTCAGTGTATTCAGGATAATTGAGGACTGATAGTGATCCCTCTGAGGAAGGAAGAGGAATCGGAGGATAAAAAATGAAAAAAACATATTTTTTCCTGCTTGCTGTAACAGCCATGACCATTCTGGCCGCCAATTCCGCAATAGCCTTCCATGGGGGCGGTGTCGCGCATTGCGACGGCTGTCACTCCATGCACAACTCACCGGAAAACCCTATCTCCGGAGCACCTGGCGAAGCACTTTTAAAAGGCACGGATGCCAGTTCCACCTGCCTGAATTGCCATAACGGCACAGGAACCTATCACGTCAACAGCGCCGATGCCTCAAATATAAATACCGGCGGCGACTTTGCCTGGCTGACCAACGAATATTCGCTCGACATCCTCGGAATCATCAGCTTCCATGCCGGCGACGATGCCGGTCACAATGTTATAGCCGTTGACTACGGCCTGACCCAGGACGGCATCTCCCCGGAAGCGCCCGGCGGCACCTATGATGCCGGCCTGCTCGGCTGCACCAGCTGCCACGATGCCCACGGCCAGGTGCTTGACGGTACCGCGGGCGGCCAGCTTCCCATCGGCGCCTCAGGTTCCTATGCCGATCCGGCTCCTGCCGGCACCATCAAGGGCAATTATAGGCTCCTGGGCGATTCCATGTATGAGGCCGGCCACAACATCAATGACGGCTACGCCTTTACCTATGATGCCCCCATAGCGTTGGCCAACGGTTCTGAGGGCGCTTACGTACGGTACGGTTCCGGCATGTCCGAGTGGTGCGCCAACTGCCATGCCGACTTCTTCAATAATGATCCTGATGCCGGTCTCGGCAAGCATCCGACCTCTGTATTGTTGAGCAAGGATGGGTATGATGCCAACTATAACAGCTATGTTGCCACGGGTGATTTTACCGGCAGTATTGCAACCTCATGGGATCCGCTGGTTCCCTTTGAGACCGGAGCGGTCGACCAGGCAACCCTGGTATCGGCAGGCGTAACCAGCACCATGGGTCCGAGCACCGGGAATGAGCAGGTCATGTGCCTGAGCTGCCACCGCGCCCATGCCTCCGCCTTCAACAACATGGGGCGCTGGGACTTTGAGGCCGAATTTCTTGCCAGCTCCGCAGTGCTCGATCCGGCAGCAGCCAACGTCCCGGCCACAGCCGTACCGTATTATGGCGACGGCCTCGAAATTGATGTTCCGACAAGGTACAACGTGTCCCAACGCTCCCTGTGCAACAAGTGTCATGTTCAGGACTGATATTTGTGATTACCACTAAACTCAGCCAAGAGATTTTTTTACAATTCTCCATAGGGTTAGGGGAGGGTTAACTTCACGGTACAACGTATTTACCCCCTCACCCCACCCCTCTCCCCCGAAACTGGGGAGAGGGAGAGAAATAGCTTGGTTTTCACACGAACTGAGGATAAGTGGTAAATCACATTAATATTAGTCCAGCCTGCAAAATATCCTGAACGTGTTTTCAGCGGTGAGCCGACCTTTCCCTTTGACCTTAACAAAATAAACTTTTCAAACTTTAAACTTTATAACGCTGGGTAAAATTTACCCGGCCCATACAGCGCTACGGGTAGAATTTACCCATAATTTTTTCCCTTCCTCCCCGTGTCTGCGGTTATCCGCATATTTTTTTTCCTGTTACTCAACGGTCAGCAGTTTCTACAAAAAAAGAATTCATTTAGCATGATATTTGCAATGAACAGGTTTTTACTGTCCACAGATCTTGCTCGGTGCTGTTCAAAATCAAGCGATCCCGGAACGAGGTCCGTGTGATTTTTATTCAATTTTTTAAAAACTTGGTCCTTTAGACCGCAGCAGAGTTATTAGTCTTTGCCAATTATATGAATTTATTGTTCATTTTCTTTGCATGCCCTTTCAGATGTCCGCCACTGCAGACAAAGAAAACGAACCAAAAGAAAGGGCACCCGTGACATTTGGTCCTGTGGACTTCTTTGCGTTTATGCTCTTCAGGGTGTTTATGCCCTTAAGGGTACTCCTCAAAGCTGCCGGGATTTTGAAAACTCGCGGAGTTTATGCCCCGATAAGGGGTACTCAGACAGTTCAAAATCCCTTTTCGGCAGCTTTTGCGGTGCTCACAAATGTCAATGGGAAAGATCATAAAACAGTCCCCTCAAGGGGTAATTACGGCCGGGTCCAGTGGCCCCGGAAATTTACTTTTGCCAGCAAAGAGTTGAGTTTGTATTGCCTAATATTCAGCAAAGGGATAGATATTATCGTAATAATATATATGATGGTGTCTCGTTTTGTTCCCGGCTTCCTGTAATTGTTTAACTCAACTGAGTATTTTTAGGGCGCCTTGGATAAAAAAGAGGCGAAAAAGCCATCGGCGCAGCCAGGGCACAGCAACTGAAATGTCTACGTACGGTACAGGCTTACAACTGGTGTTTTATTAAGAAGCATTGAACACAAATTCGCAATGATTCGAAACAGCAAAAAACATATATCCGGGTATTCATGAGGCAAAAGGTCCGTTGCATAGCAGGGGTGCTTTTTTTTCTTCTGGCCACAGGCTTTGTAAATACTCGTCCGGCCCATTCATTTCATGACGGCGGAGTAGGATCCTGCGACAGCTGTCATTCCATGCACGAAGCAAAAGACAGGGACGCGGCCACCGGGGACAGGACCCGGTATCTGCTGGTGGCGTCGGATCCCAGCTCGGTCTGCCTGAACTGTCATGCCGGAACGGGTGGGCCGGACAATATTTCAATATTCAGCCCTGACGGTTCCGCCATGACTCCCGGTGGAGATTTTTACTGGCTTACCAAGACGTTTACCTGGAGCGGCGGCTCGAGCCTTGCGGACAGCCACGGGCATAATGTTGTGGCATTTGATTTCAACCTGGGCCAGGATCTGCGGCTCACGCAGTCCCCCGGAGGCAGTTACCTTTCGGAAAACCTTGGCTGCACAAGTTGTCACGATCCTCACGGCAGGTCAAGAGGCGGCACGAGGCAGGGGGCACCGCCGGTTTCTGTCTCAGGCTCCTACGGGGAGCTGCCGGCAGGTTCTACGGGCAGCGGCAGCTACAGGCTGCTGGGTGATTCGGGCTACGGAGGCGGTGGCAGCTCTCCCCAGGAGTTTCTCTTCTCCTATGACGCGCCGATAGCGAGACAGAACACCATCAACAGGTTCGGTGAATCGGATGAGTCTCATGTTGATTACGGCATCGGTATGAGTGAATGGTGCGGAAACTGCCATGACTCCATTTTACGCAATAATCATTCAGGCGCAGGGGACTTTGTGCATCCCAGCGGCAGCAGCGAAACCCTCATCAGTGAAACGGTTTCCATGTACAATTCCTATATCAACACCGGCGACCTGGCGGCAAGCATTACCGGTTCGGGCACGGGAAGTATTGATACCGCCTATCTGCAGTTTGTGCCCTTTGAGAGGGGAATAAGTGACCCGCAATTTCTGGATCCTGTCAGCAGAAGAGGTCCGAACACCAATTCGAGGATCATGTGCCTTACCTGTCACCGCGCCCATGCCTCGGCATTTTCCTCTGCCGGCAGATGGGATTTTGATGCTGTTCTACTGGCGGAATCCCATCCCGGACAGGGGGACGGGGGCGTGGCGGGAAATGATGTGCACCACAGTTATTACGGCAGGAATATTTCTGCTGAGTTCGGTCCGGACCAGGGACCTTTTTGTGAAAAATGCCACGGTTTCGGACTGGATATATTGACAGACATTCAGGAGCCGATTCTTGAACAGGATTTCGATATTCAGCCGGAAGTGGACACCATGCAATTTCAAAGAGTGGATCCGCTGCTGCAGGATCCCTTTCAACCTTAACACCGGAGCAATTAAAGCAAGTGCCTGCCGTTCATTCCTTTTTCCTCCTGCTGCTCACGACCTTTTTCTGCGGCTGTACCATGCCGCAGGGAATGCCGGCCGCGTATAAACCGCCGCTGGGAGAGCAGGGGGAACTGTATCTCTACCTGCAGCCGCTGCCGCAGGAAATGCTGCCGCTTTCCTTAACCATCAGTCGGATTGAGGTTATCCCGGAGCAGGGGAATATCGTGCTGCCCATCCTGACGGATCCGCTGACCATAAGCGGGCAGGAGGCTGCAGGTATGCAGAAGCGTTTGGCTGCATCAACCCTGCCGCCGGGCCGGTACACGGGGATTGTTCTAACCATTGACAAGGCAGCCATGAGCACGGAAAGAGGCGAGGCGGATCTCGTGCCGCCTGCCGAACCAATTCGCCTTGAACTCGGCTTTTCCATTCTCCGGGAAGAATCGATGGCTCTGTTTCTCCAACTCTCACACGAATTTCTCGTCACCGAGGGTTACCGCTTTACCCCGCGCTTTGTCCTGGGAAAAACCTCCATGCCTCCGCGGAATTACCTGGGATTTATCAGCAATACCAATGAAAACATCGTCACGGTTTTCAACAAGCGATCCATGGAGGTCATCCAGGTTATTCATACCGGCGCCGGTCCGAAGGGTATGGCGCTCGACCGGCGGAACGGGTTGGTGTATGTTGCTGCAGCCGGGGATGGCAGCATAGAAATTATAAGCACTGCCACCCTGGGAATTATCGGCAGGATCAGGCTGCAATTCGGTGATGAACCGACCGAGCTTGCCCTTACTCCGGACGGGAGGACCCTTCTTTCCGCCAATTTCGGTTCAGGAACGGTCAGCATCATCAGCACCCGTTCCATGGCAGAGAACGACCGGCTCTTCCTTGATCCTGATCCGGCCTGGATCGTGGCCGGACGAGATGGCGGGACTGCCTATGTCCTACATACCATGTCAAATACGATATCTGTAATTGATGTTCCCGGGCGGAGACTGCTGACCTCTGTTCAGCTTGATGAATCTCCTGTGCGGGGTGCATTAAGCAGCAATGGCGACCGCCTGTATATTGCTGCCGAATATTCCGCAGCCCTCCTTGTTGTCGACACCCGGTCCCTTACAGTCACGGAAAGAATCTTTATCGGGGGCGGCAGCTCTTCCGTGACAACGGATTTCAGGAACAAGCGCGTGTATGTCGGCAAAGCATCGGGGGAGATTGTTGTTGTGAATCCGGAAGCAGGGATGTTTATCGACAGCTTTCGCGCGAGCAATGGAGCGCGTTTCATAACCATTGAAAGGGAAGAGAATGTGCTCCTGGTCCTGTCGGCAGCCGGAACCAGGGTCAGTAAACTGAACCTGGTCAGCAAAAGGAAGCTGGCGGCCATGGATACGGAAGACGGAGGGCATGCCCTGGTGGTCATGGGTGAGATGTAGGATCATGGCGCAGCCGATTGCTCTTTGCAGAATATTTTTATTAATCGCGGCAGGGTTGATACTTGCAATTCCGGCACTGCTGCATGCGGAAGGGATATCGCTTGTGGCTGATCTGGAATACTTTCTCAACAATCAAAATTCAACCGAAAAGGCTACCGGGATAGTCACGGATTCAGAATTATCCCGTTTTACGCAGTTGTACCGCCTTGATTTGACCAGGGCCATGTATCCGAATATTTTGATCAGGCTTGGCGGCGATTATGAAAATGACGATAACTCCAGCGATGTCCAGATTTCAGACCAGCCCGAGTTCTCCTCCGATACAACGGAAAGAACGATCCGTCCCTATATCTCTGTGGACCTGAATAATCCTCTGTACAGGGCAAGCCTGGGATACCTGACCAGGGATGTGGAGACAAGCCGCAGTTTCGGGGGGTCGGAAAATTTCATGATGGATGAATACCGCGGTCTTTTCAGCTGGCGGCCGGTCGATCTTCCCCTTCTCAATGTCACATACCAGCGTACCGAAATTCATGATGACCCCTTGACCATCGATTCGACAAGGGATGTGATGAATGTACTCACGCGGTACAACTACAGGGATTTCCGGTTTCAATATACATTCAGCGGCCGCGATACATACGACAATCTGGATGACTCAGGCAGCCTTACCCAAAGTCATAACGGCGCGGTTGTTTACCATCGCGGGTTTGATTACGGGTATAATCGTTTTGATGTGAATGCAGCTGCGAGAATCATCCAGAGCAGTGTGGAATTCTCCGGCACCGGCAGCGACCAGACGGTTGACACGCCGGCCGCCGAATCCGGCACTCCTTTTTATATTCTCAATGACTCACCCGCAACCAGCAACGAACCGTTCGAGCTGAACCTGGTGGAAGGAACCACCCAGTTGGCCGACATCAATATCGGCAGGGGCGGCGGCATCAGCCCGGTAAGCGCCGGCCTCAGTTTTGCCATCGCAACCGAGATGTCAACCATTTACATACAGTTGAGCGAAGATTCGGAAAGGTTTCCCGACCTGGCTTCACCCAGCCAGGTCGCGGAAATTGCCTCTTCCCTGCGGTGGCATTTTTACAGCAGCGATGACCAGTTTGAATTGAACTGGACTGAACACTCCATTGCCTCGGCTGTCTACAACAGCGTTGACAACCGTTTTGAAATACGGCTGTCTTCCCCGGTCAGTGCCCGGAGAATTAAAGTCACCACTACCCCCCTGACCCTCACCGGGCCTGGAGAAATACGCTACCGGAGTATCAGGTCCTTTACGACTCTTGGCAGCCGGGAGCCGGAGAACCTGGACCAGAGTTATTCTGCCGGATTGAGCTGGTCACCGGGTGAAAGAACGATCATGGGCTATGAAGTTACCTACCGGAATCAGGAATCGGAGCCGGGAGGATCGCAAAGAACCACATGGACGAATAGCGTGAATTTCCGTCATATCCTGAACCCGGTATTTTCAACATACGGCAGGGTGTACCGCATTAACCGGACCAGGAGCACCCGGCAGGGCGATGCCGAAGACTCGGACCAGTCGTACAGTCTTGCCCTCAGGGGAGATTATTTCGCAACCCTGAATCAGTCACTGATTTTTACAGGATTTGACAGCAGCCGGTTCGGCGAAGACAGCAGTTCCAAATCAATTCTTCTGCGGACCAATGCCATTCTGTATGAAGGCTGGAGCATGAGCATGGATCTCAACTACTCGCTCAATACCCTGACCACAGGGGTTGATCAGACCGTCAAGTCATTGTACCTGGATACGACTCTGGAACCCAACAGATGGATAAATATCAATGCTGACTATTCAGCAATCTGGTCGGAAGAAGAGGGCAGAATCGACAGTCTAAGCCAGTACGGAACATTTCAGGTGCTGTGGTCTATTACAAATACCCTGAATACAATTTTCAGATACAGTTTCCGGGACCAGGAAGGAACGACCGATTTTTCTTCATACCTCAGGGAGTTTAATGTGAGCTGGTCACCATTTCCGGACGGTGAGCTCAGTTTTGTCCTCGGCTACAATGATTCGATTGATGAAGCGGATCAGGAACTCAAGACTATTTCACCTACCCTGACATGGCGGGTCACACAAGCGATATTCCTGGAGCTGCGCTATGATACCGGAACGCTTGAATCACCGGTGGAATCGAGTGATTTTGACAGTTTAACTGCTAAACTAAGGTTTTTTTATTGAACCGGATACCATGGAAGGACGTGTTTTATGAACAGGAAAATCCAGCTGCTTCTGGCAGCGCTCATGAGTGTTCATCTTGTTTTTTCTGCAGGATGCGCTGAAAAGGAATCGCAGAACGATGTATTTTTCAATGAACTGGTTGACTTTGCCTCCATACAGACGGTGGCGGTTATGCCTTTTCAGAATTTCACGAACAGCCAGGATTCCGCGGAAAGGGTGCGCGATGTCTTCTCGGGCATGCTTCTTGCCACCGAAGCGGTCTATGTGCTGCCGCCGGGTGAAGTGCAGCGCGCTATAAGCAGGGTAGGCATGGTAGATCCTGCCGCTCCTTCCATAGATGAAATAAAGGGGCTGACCGGCATTCTGGGCGTCGATGTAGTTATTACCGGAGCCGTACGCGAATATCAGATTGTGCGGTCCGGCGCGACCACTGCCAATATCATATCCCTCAGCCTCCAGATGATCGAAACCGAAACCGGCACAATCATCTGGAGCGCTTCCTCCACAAAGGGGGGGATAACCCTGGCAGACCGGATGATCGGCGGCGGCGGCGAACCCATGAACGACATTACCCTGGAGAGTGTGAATGAACTGCTGGACAAGCTATTCCAGTAAATTCGCCTGGCTGCCGGTATTTGTTCTCCTGGTTCTTCCCTGGGGATGTACCGGGAAAAATGCGCAATTGTCCGGCGACCTGCCGGAAGGTGCGGGCCAGTTGAATGAAGGCATCAGCGAAGACATGCTGATTGCTTTTCTGCCGCTTGAGAATCTCAGCAGCGGCAATGCGCCCATGGAGGAAATTTATGCCGCGCTCGGTGACGGTTTGAGCAGGAAGGGCTTTCGCCTGCTGGACAGGGAACGTCTCGAGGAATTCAGGAAAAAATACCGGATGCGCTACATCGGCGGCACAGATTCATTTCTTGCCGAAGCCATGCGGGAGGAGCTTGGAACCGATGCAGTCCTGATCACCTCCCTGGAGGCATATCAGGAAGCAGAGCCGCCGCAGATATCATTAATATCAAGACTTGTTTCCTGCGGCCCGGAGCCGGAAATCATCTGGATCGACAGCATAGGGCTGTCCGGTGATGAATCGCCCGGATTCCTCGACCTGAAGCGTATCTGGGAGTCCGGAAAACTCCTGGAAAAAGCGGTTGATAAACTGGCAGGTTCACTGGCGGATCATTTTCATCCTGCAGCAGGGGATGAACCTTTTTTTTCCATCCCCGAATCCTGGAAGACAGACAAACCCGGAACCCTGATGTCGCCCCGCTACCGCCTGAACATGAAATATCTGCCCTATGATTATTTTCGCTCGCCGCTCATCGATCCGGATAGACAATATGCAATAGCAGTCCTCCCGATGCTCGACCTGGCAGTGCGAAAAAAAGCCGGCATAATCGCGCAGCTCCATTTTGTCCGGGAACTGTTTAACCTGACGGATTTCAAGGTGCTGGAACCCGGTCTTGTCCGGGACGGACTGCTCAGAATCAGGGCTGTTATGCCGCAAGGTCCCTCACTGGCGGAAACGGATCTCATTACCAGCCAAGGTTTTCTCGGGGTTGACCTGGTGCTCTCCGGCAGGGTTTTTGACTATCAGAACACGTCATTTAATCCGAAAGTCGATTTTTCCATGCAGATCATTGAGAAAACCAGCAGGCGGGTCGTGTTTGGAGCAAGAGTTTTCAAGACGGGACTGGAGCGGGTGTATTTCTTTAACTTCGGCAGGGTCTATACCGCGCATAAACTGCTGCAGGAAATGGCCAGGGTCAATGTGCAGCTGCTCACTAATTCTTTCGGGAGGTGGGAAGCGCCGGAAGAATTTATCGCTCTGCAGCCGCCATGGAAAAGAGATGACAGAAATCTGCTTGATCCGGAACCGGTCCCGGTCGGAGGGGTTTGGGACGCGATATTTTTTTGATTAATAATGGGCTAGATGTTAAGTTGACACTGAATATTAATTCCAGAATTTTAAAATGAGAGAGAAAGTATGAAAAATTGTTTTTTTAGCATAATTGTATTTTGCGGGCTCATTATCCTGCCGTATTATTTGAATGATGCCCATGGGGATGATAACCTGCCGGAGGGCGCAGTTGTAGAGGATCTGGTGAAAGGGAAAGCTCAGACAGAAGCCGTGTCCTTGCCCGGGGAGGAAGAATTCATACCGCCTGGGGATTCGTTTTTTTCACCCCCTTATGACGATACCCCGGTGGCCATGGTCGATGATGAACCGATTACCAAGTATGATTTGTCTGCGGCTCTGGCACGGCAGGGGAAAGAGATGAGCGATGATCCCGAGGAGAGAAAAAAAGAATACCTGGACGTCCTGGACCGGCTGGTCAATTCAAGGCTTATTGTCCTGGAAGCAATGAATATCGGTTTGCATGAAACCAGGGAGGTAACAAGCCAGGTCGAGAGTTTTAAACTCGCAGCCCTGCAGCAGGAATTGATTCAAAACCATCTTCACGGGCTTGAGCCTGATCCGGCCGAAGTGGAGGAACTGTATCAAAAGATGTCCCGGGAAGTGAAACTGTATTCCCTTGTTTTTCCTGCCGGTCCGGAGGCGCGCCGGTTTCTGGACGAAGTAAAGGAGGGGGATTTCGAGCAGATTGCCGAAAAGTACATCGAGGAAGGCAGGGCAACGGAACAGGAGGAGGAAGAATATGTGAAGATAAAAGACCTGCGGCCTGAAGTCGGCCAGGAAGTGTATTCAATGGACGTGGGCGGTCTCAGCAAAATTTATCTCACCGAAGACGGATATCTCCTGTATAAGCTGGTTGACGCGCGCTTTGTCGAGGACGAGTCCGTCAGAGAAAAAGCGGTCAGCCTGGTCACCGAGAAAGCGAGAACAGACAAAGCGAGGGAATACGGTACTGCCCTGCAGGAAAAATATGTCACCTTTGATGAAGAATTATATGAGCAGCTTGATTTTGACGCTGATTTTGAACAACTGCTGCAGGACAAGCGTGTCCTCGCCAGGGCCAAGAGGGAAGATGCTCCTCCTTTTGTTGTTACCGTGGCGGATCTTGCGGCCCGAATAAAGGCCGGGTTTTTTCATGGGGCGGATAAAGCCGCTAAATTGAAAATTATCGACGAGCGGAAAAAAGTTATTCTCTCGAACATGATTTTTACCTACACCAGCGAACTTGAGGCGCAGCATCTCGGTCTTGATCAAACGGAAGATTTCAAGAGAAGGGTGGAGGATTTTGAACGGTCAACCATTTTCAATGCATTCATGAACAGGGTTCTTCTGCCCGAAGTGAAAGTCACGGAGGAGGAAATCCGCGCCTATTATGATGAACATATTGATGAATTTTCTTCTTCGCCTATGCTGCGGATGAAAAGCCTGGTGTTCAATAATCGGCAGGATGCGGAGAGCGCCCTGGACAAGCTGCGCAAGGGCGCCGATTACAACTGGGTTTCTGCAAATGCCGCCAACATGGTCGCCCCGGATACCGAAGGCGTATTGCCCCTGGACAGGAACCTGCTGAGCCTGACAGCCCTGCCGGAAGATCTGCATGAGGCTGCCGAGGATGCGAAAAAGGGCGACAGTCTCGTCTACGCGCCGTCTGAAGGGGATTTTTTTTACTTGCTGCTGGTGGAGGACTTCTTTCCGCCGGAATCCCAGCCCTATGAGCAGGCAAGGGCGGAAGCGGGCCAGAAAGTCTTTAACATCAAGGTCGAAAAAGTCCTAGACGAATGGGTCTCGAAGCTCAAGGAAGCATATGCTGTGCAAATTTTACTCAATGATTCAGGTGAATAATATCCATCCGGCAAAATCCGGAGGATGTAATCAATAAAATCTAGAAGAACGGTCTGATTATGTTGAACAAAAATGATAACCGCAAATTATCCATTTTAGGAGCGGCACTCATCTGCAGCTGCCTGATCGTCCTTGCGTTCAGTGGAGATGCCGAAGCCCAGAAAAGAGGATTTTCCCAGAAAGGCGAGAAAAGAGGATTTACCCAGAAAGGCTGCCTGGACTGTCATACTGATTTTGCCGACCAATATCTTTCCAGGAAAAATGTCCACAAGGTGGTAGCGGATAAAAAGTGCGAAGACTGCCACCTCCGGCACGGTGTAGTGGCAACGCTTCTTTTGAAGGAAGAGGGGAATGACCTCTGCTACACCTGCCACAAGGTCGAGGATCTGAAGTTGAACCAGGCCAATGTTCACACCGCGGTGAGCAGGGGAAACTGTATCTCCTGTCACAATCCCCATGCCTCGGACGAAGCATTTCTCCTTGTGGAAAAAGGAAACAAGGTCTGCTTTACCTGCCACGAGGAAGAAGAATACAACCGGAAAGTCGTACACCAGGTTATCAGGGACGAGGAAGGCTGCCTGAGCTGCCACAGCGCCCATGCATCACCTGAAGAAAACCTGCTCACCGACAGTCCCACGAAACTGTGCATTTCCTGCCATGACAGCGGCGACGGCGGTTTCAAAAAAGCCCATGGCGGATATCCGGTCGAGGATAATCCCTGTACCGTCTGCCATGCTCCTCACTCCTCTGAGCAGGCAAAGCTCCTGAAGGTGAGCACCCATGATCCGGTGGCATCGGCGGAATGCGAATCCTGCCATGCCTCCGCTTCTTCCTCCAACCCGTTTGCCACCGTGGAAAAAGGCGGAGATCTCTGTTTTACCTGTCATGATAAAGATACATTGATGGGCGGCGGCGCCATTGAGCATGAACCATTCAAGACCGGGGAGTGCCTCTCATGCCACGATGTCCACACATCGGAAAACAGCAACCTGCTTGTTGCCGGAGGAAATTCCCTCTGTTTTACCTGTCACGATGATACCGGCCAAAATTTACGTGTTCCCCATGAACCCATGCAAAGCGAAGATGGCTGTCAGTCCTGCCACTCTGTCCATGCCGGTTCATTTAAAGCCCTGCTGAACGAGGAGGTCGACCAGTTATGCTTCGGCTGCCACAGCAAGACCCAGACCGCCGGGAAAAAAATGAAAAACCAACACCCGCCGTACATGGAAGGGGACTGCATAACGTGTCACAACCCCCATGGATCAAATGTTACGAACATCCTGGTCAACAGGGCGGATGCGGTCTGCTATTCCTGTCATGTTGAAAAGGAAAGCGAATATCAGAAAAACCATATTCATGATCCCGTGCAGAAAGGAAACTGTACAGCCTGCCACAGCGGTCACGGCTCTGCCGACGCAGATTTTCTCAAGGAAAAAGGGAACAAGCTCTGCCAGACATGTCATGAGCCGTTCATGAAAAAAGAGTTGAATGAGAACGAGCATTCTCCTTTTACGGACGATGACTGTACTACATGCCACACTCCCCATGCCGGCAATATCAAGGGGATGATAACGGAAGATCAGAGGACGCTGTGTTTCTCGTGTCATGATGAACTTGAGGAGAACCTGAAAACTTCGAAAAGCATGCATGAATCTGTGAATGCCGGCCAGTGCACCGAGTGCCATAATCCGCATAAATCGACCCTGGAAACCTTGCTCCTGGCCCCGAGCCCGGATCTGTGTCTCACCTGTCACGAGGACATCAAGGAGAAAATGGATACCGAAAGGGTCCATCCACCGGCAGCCAGGGATTGCCTGCGCTGTCATAAACCCCATTTTTCTGATGAGGTGATGTTAATGAACCTGCCGCTTCATACCCTCTGCAACGAATGTCATGAAGCCGACCGCGATACTTTCCAGGAGGCCCATCTGGGCATAGATCCTTCGGCAATCAATTGCGTCAGCTGTCATACGCCCCATGCTTCCAAGGATGCAAAATTTTTCAAACCCAAGATGCATGGACCGTTCGCGGTAAAAACGTGTGATCCCTGCCACATTGTTGACAAGAAGTAAGGAGGGCGACATGAAACTGCGAAAAAGAAATTCCGTTCTCCTGCTGATGATTGTTTCAATTGTATTCCCCCTGGGTGCGGCATATGCCCAGGGAAAATTTAAATTAAAGGAAGGTGCCGCCGGCACAATCTGCCTGGATTGCCACGAAGGGCTCCAGGAAAAGATGAATAAGGAGTTTGTCCACTCTCCCCTGGCTGATGGTGACTGTATCGGATGTCATAACCCGCATACTTCCAATTATGAGCTGTTGATGGCAGCCCCGGCGGAGAGTATCTGCTACACCTGCCACGACAGCGTTGTTCCGGAAGACGCGCGGAGCGTTCACGAAGTTGTGGCCGGAGGTCAATGCACCCTGTGCCACGATCCGCATGCCTCTGACAACGAGTTCAATCTGCTGAAAAAAGGAAGTGAGCTCTGTTATGAATGCCATGGGGCAATGGCTGACAGGATAAAAGAAGTAAAATATGCGCACCCTCCGGTCCGGGACAATTGCCTTGACTGCCACAACGCCCATGCTTCCGGAGAGAACGCCATGCTCCTGGATGACGCTTCACCAGCACTCTGTCTGCAGTGCCACGAGACGGACAAAGAAACCTTTAAAAGCCTGCACCGGGAGTATCCTGTGGAAACCGGCGACTGTACTTCCTGTCATGATCCACATGGCTCCAACACCGCGGCAATGCTCTACGACAATGTCCATGAACCGGTAGCCAAAAGAAACTGCGAACGGTGCCACAACGAGCCGACTTCCTCTACTCCCTTTGGCCTGAAAGCATCCGGGTATGAAACCTGCATGGCATGCCATTACGAGATGATCACCGAAGCTCTGAACCAGAACAATTTACACTGGCCCCTGGTTGACGGCAAAAGCTGCATAAATTGTCACAGCCCGCATGCCTCAAAAGAAAAGAACCTGATCAGTCAGCCAATGCTGGAAATGTGCGGCAAGTGCCATGCCGACACCGTGAAGCGGCAGGAACGATCTGCAACCCCGCATCCTCCCATTGCGGAAGGAGAGTGCGGCGAATGCCATTCGCCTCACAGTTCCGATTACCAGTTCCTGCAGAAAGAAGAGTCAATTATTGAGCTGTGCGCTGACTGCCATGAGTGGCAGACGCATACAACCCATCCGATCGGTGAAGAGTATGTGGATCCGAGAAACCCGAATCTTACCCTGCAGTGTGCGAGCTGTCACAGGACCCATGGAACCGAGTACAAGCAATTTCTTTATTACTCAACAGCCAACGAGTTATGTGTCCAATGTCACGCTCGTTTCAGGAGGTAATGTATGCGTAAATCATTCATTCTGTTTCATATACTGATTTTCAGTTGTGTCTTTGCCCTGCCGTCCCTTGCTGCCGCTCAGGCAAGAATAAAATACGCACAGTCGGTTTATGACGACGGCAAAGAGACAGGTCTGAAGCATCCGGAAGGAGTGGCATGCGGTGATGGTTATTTTATTGCCGCTGATACAGGAAACAACCGGCTGGTAAAATATACTTTTTCAGATAAGGTCGCGAAACCGGTAGAACCTGAAATGCCGATTATTTCACCCATTGCCGTTCAGGTGAACTCCAAGGGTGAAATTTATGCCCTGGACAGCAGGGACGGGCGTATTGCGATCTTCAACCCGGACGGAACGGAAAAAGGTCACCTTTCCCCCAAGGGTTCACCGGTTGCGCGGAAAATGATGCCGAGGAACTTCAAGATTGACCAGAACGATAAAATCCATATCCTTGATCTTTCCGATGGCGTTGTTCTGGTTCTTGATCCGGATGGCAACTACCTCAGGCATATCCCATTGCCCGAGGAGGCAGGCTTTTTTTCCGATCTTGCCGTTGACAGTCAGGGCAGGATTCTTCTGGTGGACAGTACGGATGTTGCCGTGTATTCCGCCGAACCGGATGCTGAAGGATTTTCGCTGCTGTCGGAAGGGATAGGGGAATATGCGAATTTTCCCACGAGCATAGCTCTTGACAAAGGCGGCATAATCTACCTGGTGGACAAACATGGCGGCAGTCTCGTCATGTTGAACCCGGACGGTTCTTTTCTGGGACACAAATTCGGATACGGCTGGAAAGAATCCCAGTTCTATTATCCAACCAATTTGTGCATCAGCAAGAGAGGAAATTTTTTCATTGCCGACCGCGGCAACAACCGCATCCAGATATTTGCATCGGAAGAAAATTAGGCTGAGGGAATGAGGCTGAAGGGAATTAGGCTGAAGGCTGTTAGGCTGAAGACTGAAGGCTGAAGAGAGCGCCGGTAGGAGGTACGAATGAAAAAGATACTTTTTCTTGCAGGATTACTGGTTTTAGTATGCATCTCCTTTGCTCTTGCCCAGACCGGTGTCAAGAAGAGACGGCCCCTGCCTTTTGAATACGGCAGGGTGGTCATCAACAACTATTCTGAAGAAGCCAGCCTTGCTCCGGTTGTTTTTGACCACTGGCTGCACCGGGCCAATTTTACCTGCCGGGTCTGCCATGTTGACATCGGTTTTGCCATGAAGGAGGAAGGAACCGACATCAGGGCGGTCGACAACATGTCCGGCTACTATTGCGGCACCTGCCACAACGGAAAAAGGGCGTTCACCGCATGCGAACGGGAATTTGGCAGGAAAGAATCCGCGACATGCGACCGCTGCCATTCCCTGGGCAAGAAGGTTGACAGAAAATATGAATTTCGGGAATTTACCAAAGACCTGCCCAAAGAACGGTTCGGCAATGGCATTGACTGGGAAAAGGCCGAGGATCAAGGGAAAATAACGCCTGTGGACTTTATCGAGGAGGTCTCCATTAAACGGGACCAACTCATCGTGCAGAAGGATTTTGAACTGGATGCCAAGGTCGAAGGCATGCCGGAAATTATTTTTTCCCACAAGAAACACACGGTCTGGAACGGATGCGAACTGTGTCACCCTGAAATATTTATCGGCATAGAAAAAGGGAAAACAAAATACTCCATGGTGGACATTTACGAAGGGAAATACTGCGGTGTGTGCCATACCACGGTTGCCTTCCCGCTGCTTGACTGCCAGAGATGCCATACACAGAAGGTTCAATAATAGTCATGGGAAAAGTCATATCAGGATTTATTTCGCAAAGCTGGATCCCCGTTTTCACGGGGATGACGGTATTTTTCTTCGTGCTTCAGTTTACCGGCAGCATGCCGTACATTAGCGGTTCCGACTCAGCCGCATTTGCCCAGGGTGACTGGAAACAGCAATTTGCCGAAGTCTGCGGGAAAACCCAGAATGCAATGGAACTGTCAAAGGATGATCTGCGGAACTCTATCGAGCGCTGCAACAAGCTGGAGCAGCGACTTCACGAATTGAACGGACCGGAAGGTTCGGAGAAAAAAGTGTACGCACACAGGCTTAAAATGTGCAAGGATCTCTATGTTTTTACTCTTGAACACAAGGAAAAACAGGAAACTGAAAACAACGAAAAATAAAGGACAAGAGAAATAGGACCACCAGCGCAAATGCATGTACCTGTGAAAGAAAAATCTCGGCAGATATTTCTGTCATTCCCGCGCAGGCGGGAATCCAGTTTCTTTAAGACATTGTGTTCAACCTGGATTCCCGCCTGCGCGGGAATGACAACCACTTTTCGTTCCATCTCCGCATTAATTTTTCTTGTCCTCTGCCTCTTCCCGGTGACTGTATTTTCAAGCAAGATTCCGCTGCCCGAGAATCAGGGAAAGGTGGTCCTCAATAACTTTTCAAAAAATGCCGGCATCGCGCCCGTTGTTTTTGATCACTGGCTTCACCGGGCCAAATTTACCTGCCGGGTCTGCCACATTGATGTCGGCTTTGCCATGGAAGAAGAGGCAACCGGCATCAGCGCCGATCTCAATATGCAGGGCCTGTATTGCGGAGCCTGCCACAACGGGGAAAGGGAAATTGATGATACGGTGGTTTTTGCTGCCTGTGCCGAAAAGTTTACGGAAAAAGAAGAGGCAAGGTGCGCAAGGTGCCATTCCAGGGGAGCAGAGGGAAAGAGAGAGTATGAATTCGAAAAATTTACAAAAAATTTCCCCCGGTTACGCGGAGGCGCTTCAATAGACTGGGAAAAAGCGGAAGAAGAAGGAATAATTAAGCTCATTGATTTCCTTCCGGGCGTTTCCTATCATCGGGACCCGTTAAAGGCACAGGAAGATTTTTCCATTGAAGTAACGACCTGGAAGTCTGATGTCATTTTTTCACACAAAAAGCATGCCGTGTGGAATGGCTGCGAGGTTTGTCACCCCCAGATCTTTCCAAGCTCCGAGAAAGGTACGGTCCAGTATTCAATGTTTGATATTATGCGGGGCGAATACTGCGGAGCCTGTCATTTGTCCGTGTCCTTCTCCGTATGGATCTGCTACAAATGCCATAAAAATCCTGTACGGTAATTTCTGTTATATATTCCCCATTGGCACTTGCTGAGCACCGGAGAAGATGCCGATAAAGGATTTTGAACTGTTTGAGCGAAGCGAGTTTTCAAAATCCCGGCAACTTCGAGGAGCGGAAGAAAGTCCGAAGGACCAAGTGCCACGGGCGTCTTTTTTTTGGTTCGTTTTTTTGGACGAGCAAAAAAATGAACAAATAAATCAGTTAGTTAAAAGTAAATGAGGCTCTGTAGTCCTAAGAACTGGCTTCATATATATACAATGTGAAGGCTAGGTGTCCCTTTTAGGTGACAAACAAAGCTTCATATTCAGGATGTTTTTATTTAAGATAAGCGAACTGGAAATTTCAATTCCCTAGAACAATCGCGCCCATATCCGCAATCAGAATCTTCCGTACCGACAACCGCATATCCGCTCCGGCATAATCCAGATCATTGAAATCGTCGGTTGGCACAGGCACCTTGGCTGTCGCGGGCCGCATGGATTTGAGAATATCGGTGAGTTTGTGCCGGATCGGGGGCAGAACCCGATTGGGAAAAGGTTCACTGGTCTGGGTAAGCCTTGTTCCAGCCACCAGGACGGCATTGGTCACCTTTCTTCCCTTTTCTCCTTCCCCGAAGGAGGAAACAAACACCCTTGCATCCTCAAAGTTCTCCAGCAGGGCGCTTTCCAGGCGCACTACGTCGGGAGATTCCTCATTTAACCAGGCCAGGGTGTTGATGACCAGGATGCCCCCGGGATTGAGCATCTTTTTAATGCGTTCGATCGCTTCCGTGGTCATCATGTACCAGGGGGTATTCTCGGCGGCAAAAACGTCGAGAAAAACAATGTCATAAGATTCCGGGAATCTGTTCAGGTACGTTCTCGCATCTTCATAAAACACACGAACTTCATCCGGAAGGCCGAAATACTGGCGGGCGACCTCGCCGATACGCGGCTCCAGTTCAACGGCAGTAACCTCCACACCCCGCTGAACCAGTTCATTGGCCAGAATTCCCGCACCCAACCCCAGGAGAAGTGCTTTTTCCGCGCGGGGATGAAAGCGGTGGGCAAGAAAATTCTGGTACTCGGTAAACGGGTATGCGGAAAGCCCTCTCGTTTCCCCTCCCTGGACTGCGCCGTCAATAAGCAGGGATCTTGTTTGTATCGCCGGTATATCCAGAACCTGGATGAGGCCGACACTGCTGTTTTTCGCATAGAGTATTTTGGCGGGAAACCCGGAAACTTTTATGTTTTGATCAAGCCTCGGTATCATATAGAGGGGCAGCAGGAGGGCGGGAATCAGGATCATCACGGCCGTGGCGTTGACCACCGGCCTGTAATGGTTGGAAATAAGCCACCAGGCAGTGCCGATTATCAGTAATTTTGCCCCGGTTGCCGCCAATACCAAGCGGAGCGGAATGTGTGGTATCAGGACCAGCGCTGCCAGCCAGCCGCCGACCAGTCCGCCGATGGTATTGGTAAAAAAAATCGTGCCCGCCGCCTGCCCTGCCCCTGCATCCAGCCTGTCCTGCCGCTCAATGAGTAGAGGACTCACTGCTCCCAGGGTGAGAAGGGGGGGGCCGTATAGAATGACCGCGCTCATAAAGCTTCCCAGAGAAATTCCGAAAAACCCTGATGTCGATTCCAGGACGATTGTCCGGATGAAGGGAAAGAGCAGCAGCCAAACGCCTGCAATGGCAAAGACAAGGGGCAGACCAACGTTCCCCTGTTTTTTACTTAATTTACCGCCGACCCAATAGCCGATGGCCAGAAAAAGTAATGTCGCTGTAATCTGTGCTGTCCAGACTTTCAGGGAAGAACCGTAAAAAGGCGCCAGGGCCCTGGCGCCGGCAATTTCAATGACCAGAACCGAAATGCCCTCAAGGAAGGCTGTGCCGACATGCAACTTTTTCAGCACTCTTGGATTATGTATGGTCATATTTTATAAGCTCCAGGCTGGTGCAAGAAAAAAAATTGCAACAGAATAAGTGAGTGATATTATCATTTTTTACAAAAGATTATTAATAATAAAAAGTGGGTATCCAGTTTACTCAACCGGATACCATATGTTACGATCAACCGCCGACTATTTCGGAATGCGGCACTGGATCACATGCTACAGCATGCTGCATCAATCGATAGAAGAGCAAACCGCGTTTTTTTGAATTGCGACGGTTAAACCTGAAAGTAAACTCATCAAGGTAATAAGCAAGTTGTACCGGGCGTATCGCCCCTTGATGAGTCCCAAGCCACCAACGACCAAATAAGGATGCTACTCTATGGACACGAGGCATATTGACATGCGCAGGATCTCCGCTTGCAGCAATATTAGTAACAATATGCTTGAAGCCCAACTCTCTAACGCCATTATATCCTCTCCAGCCGTCAGTA
>JAWSUG010000002.1:0-273338 GCA_033549385.1 Desulfobulbaceae bacterium
GCTGCCGGGAATTTTCAAACTCGCGGAGTTTATGCCCCGTTAAGGGGTGTTTATGCTCCGCTAAGGGGTACTCAAACAGTGAAAATTCCTTTATCGGCATCTTTTCCGGTGCTCAACAAATGCCAATGGGATATACAATTAACTTGCCCCTGCAAGGGGCGCACCAAGGCCTTGCCCTTGGGGCTCGGATAGTTACCTATTTCGAGGTTTTATGAGAGTTTTCAAGATTTTGCAGGTACTCATCCCATTCGGCCGGGAGTGAGAATTTTTTCCTGTTGTTGCATTCCTTGCAGCAGGGAACCAGGTTGTCCCTGGTCGAGCGTCCTCCCCTGGAAAGGGGTATTATGTGGTCCATGGTCAGGTTCTTGAACCCGACCTTTCTGCCGCAGTAATAGCACACGCCGGCAGAGGTTTTCTGCTGCCACCAGCGTGTTTTTCTCAGTTCCCTGGCCCTGGCCCTTTCCTTCCTGATTATTGCTTCATCTATGCCGTCGAAGCAGGAAAAATCATTCTTCATGTTTCCGGCACCAGTTCGCCGCAGAGTAACTGCCGGGCTTTTCCCACCAGATAGAGGGATCCGGCGATGCATATCATGTCTCCGGGTCTGAACCTGCCGGCTGCCAGTTTGATTGCATCCTTTACGTCCGCCATGCAGGATGCCGTGCTTTGCAGATTTTCCGGGAGAAGCTGCAGCAGGGACTCCGGCGGGGCAGAGCGTTCGGCCTCCGGACGGGTGAAAATTATTTCCCTGGCCAGGGGCGCAATGGCGAGCAGTGTCCCGTTCATATCCTTGTCCGCCATGGAGGCCCAGACCAGCAGCAGGTTTTGGTAATAAAAATCGCGCAGGAGAGATCTTTTCAGGGACTGGGCTCCTTCCGGATTATGGGCGCCGTCGAGAAGAAAATGAAGATAAGGCGAATTTCTGTCACTGATTCCCCGGATGATTTTTCCCTGCGGGTCAATCCAGAATTCCTCCAGGCGGCCCGGCCAGGTCACTTTTTTCAAGCCGCTGCGGATATGGGATTCCTGCAGGGGAAAGTGGTCCCGCACAGTCTCCAGGGCGGCCAGGGCGACAGCGGCATTGTTCACCTGGTAGTCGCCTTTCATGGCCAACGGCAGATGCAGGTACCGGATCTGCTGTCCACCGGCGCGTCCGGGAATTCCTTCATAGGACCACTGCGTCATGTCAGCCGGTTCCGCGGTTCCCTTGAAATCACGTCCCAGTATATATGCCGGACTTTTAAGCTTTTCAGCGGTAGCGGTCAGGACGGCCAGCGGCGCTGCAGTCGTCACGCCGGTTACCAGCGGCACCTCGGGTTTGATAATGCCGGCTTTTTCCCGGGCCACCTCGGTTATGGTATTTCCCAGGTGTTGTTCATGGTCCATGCTGACGGTGGTGATGACCGACACCAGCGGCTCCACCACGTTTGTCGCATCGAGCCGCCCGCCGAGGCCGACCTCAAGAATAGCCAGATCCACCTGCATGTCGGCAAACCAGAGCATGGCCAGGGCGGTGGTGAATTCAAAATAGGTGATCTGCCGGCCGTCAAGTATCCCGATGATTTTTTCCGCTTGTTCGGCAAATTCATGCCGGGAAATATAACGGTCCCCGATCCTGAACCGCTCCCGCACCGAAGAAAGGTGCGGCGAGGTATAGAAGCCGACATTACGGCCCGACTCATGCAGTATGGAGAGGAGGGTTGCGCCGACCGATCCTTTGCCGTTGGTCCCGCCGATATGGATGGTTGGAAATTTTTTATGGGGATGGCCGAGGGAATGGAGAAACTCATTCATGGAGTCCAGGCCGAGCTTGATCTTGAAAAACTGGAGCCTGTCCAGGAACGTCCAGGCATTGTCATAGGAGAGTCCGCTCATGTTCCGTTAACCCAGGATCTCCAGTTTGGCGTAGTCCAGGTGCAGAATTTTATCGCCGTGACGGTCAAAACTTACCTCCAGCCGCCGGGGGCCGGGAATGTTTTTGACCGTACCTTTCCCGAAAAAAGGATGTCTGACCGGCATTCCCGGGAAAAAATCGGTATCAGAGGATGATAATGGTTTGCCGGCCGGGGATGACTCCGGCGGTTTCTCCCGGTTGAAATATGCCTGGCCGCCAGCCGGACTTTGCCGCTGCTGTTCGTAGAAACCCGGATTGATTTCCCGCAGAAACGGTGACATCACCGTGCGGGTATATTTACGGTCAACGGTGACCAGTTCCTGGGGGTAGGTGAGAAAGAGCCTTCTCCGGGCACGGGTGGCCGCCACATACAGCAGCCTCCTTTCCTCCTCCCACTGTTCACCCGGGAGAGCGTGCTGATTGGGAAAGCGGCCTTCCGCCAGGCCGATAACAAAGACCGCATCCCATTCCAGGCCCTTGGCGGAGTGGATGGTGGAGAGGATCAGCCTGCCTGACTCGCCCGCCTGTCCGGCGGAGTCATAGCCGCTTTCCGGAGGATCCAGGGCCGTGTCGTCGACAAATGACTGCAGGTCTCCGTATTCGGCGATAAGCGCCTTTACCTGGTCGATGTCTTTCCTGCGTTTCGGATAATCATCGTAATAGATCTTTTCAAAAATCGGCTCATAGTATTCCATGAGCAGATCAAACTGGAAGGCCGGCGCCCTGTCTTCCTGCCGCAGCCGGGCAAACAGATCCAGCAGTTTTGCATAACCTTCCCTCCAGGCCGGAGCGGGTTTACAGGCAGCCAGGGCGGCAAAGGGGTCCGCCGCATCCCGGATTGAGGCCAGGATTTTCTGGGCGGTTTTGGGGCCGACCTTGTCGATCTGCAGCAGGATGCGGTTCCAGGAGAGATTGTCCCACGGATTGACCAGCACCCTGAGGAAGGAAAGGACATCCTTGATATGCGCCGATTCGGTGAGTTTGAGGCCGCCTCTCTTTTCAAAATCAAGGTACCGGCTGTTCAGTTCCATTTCCAGCTTGAAGGAGTGGAAACCCGAACGGAACAGGACGGCAATTTCCGACATTGCAGTGCCTTCCTGCAGGAGTCCTTCGATGGCGTCGACGACAAAACGGGCCTCCGCGCTTTCATTTACAGCGGTAAACAAGACCGGTTTGCTCCCTTCCTGCCGGGAGGTGAACAGGGTCTTGGCGAATTTTTCCTCGGCGCTGGCAATGATGGAATTGGTCAGTTCGAGGATGGGCTGGGTTGACCGGTAGTTTTCTTCGAGTTTGATGATCCGGGAACCGGGAAATTGCTCCGGAAACCGCATGATGTTGTGAAAATCGGCACCGCGGAAGCTGTAGATGGACTGGGAATCATCCCCGACTACCATGACATTTTTGTGGTCATGGGCCAGCAGATAAACAATTTTTGCCTGCAGAAGGTTGGTGTCCTGGTATTCATCGACCAGGATATGTGCAAACCGGGCGGTTATCTCCCGGCGGGCCTGATCCGATTCGGTGAGCAGCCGGTGCCAGTAGATCAGCAGGTCGTCGTAATCCATCAGGCCGTGATCTTGCTTGAAACGGCTGTAATGGTCCTGAATCGTATGCAGGTCGTCGAGAAATTCGGAGAGATGAATATGCTGATCATAGACGATTTCCTCCACGGTCATGGATTTGTTCACAGCGCCGCTGAGAATGTTCATGATCATTCTTTTTGACGGAAACCGTTTGCCGGCCCCGGAAAATCCAAGGGAGGACTTGATCAGGTTGATTATGCCCTCGGCGTCGCCGCGGTCGATGATGGTAAAGCCCGGGCTGATGCCGAGATGGTGGCCGTGACGGCGGAGCAGCATATTGGAGGTGGCATGAAAGGTGCCGCCGACGATCCGCTGGCAGGACTCGTCGACCAGCCGTCCCGCCCGCCGCAGCATCTCGTGGGCCGCCCGCCTGGTAAAGGTCAGGAGAAGGATCGAGGCGGGATCGACATTGTTTTCGATAAGATGAGCCATCCGGTATACCAGGGTCCTGGTCTTGCCGCTGCCTGCTCCTGCAATGACCAGCAGGGGGCCTGCTCCGTGGGTGACCGCCTCATATTGCGACTCGTTGAGCACTTTCCGGTTGACGGCCGATTGCCGGCCGCTGCCTGAAGCGCCCGCGTTACTGGAAAAGAGATCATAGTGCATGGATCAGTTTGTACCATAGAGGATCGACCGGTGCAATGCATGTTGACACGAACCAGGGTGATGGTTAAACTACCCGCACTCAGTCTACAAATCCCTTCATTCAATATAATACTTAAAGAGCCATGGACAACCAGACGTTGAAAACGACTTTTTCCAATGATGTATTGAACCGGTTATTTCCAGCCGAGCGGACATCCGATTTCTTTACAGCGCTTTTCGGTGACGACAAAGAGGGCGCCTTTGATATCAAACTCCGGTTCGGCGGCTACAGCCGGCAGAATGAAAGCCTTGAATTTTTTCTTGATCTTCATGAGCGGCCCGGCTGCTGTCTTGTCTGCAACCTCACCTATGGGCTGCCCGAGGTTTTTTCCCGTCATCCGGTAATCAATATAAAAAAACTGGTGCAGGATATAGAAGAGACCCTCGGCGGCACGGTTCAGTGCACCGGCTGGAAACTGGGAACCACCAGGCAGGTTGACAGGAGCCTGCATTCCATCCCTCTCACCATATCACTTGCCCCTGTATAGACGATGCCCGGCGATGCTGCCCCGGAAGGCTGCAGGTCCGGATAGCGGCATCATATATTGAATATGGATTTTCTCCTCGGCATATCACCTGTATACAAGATACTGCTTGTTTTCAGCCTGATCCTGACTTTCAACAAGATGCGCATGCCTCTGGGTATTGCCCTGATTTTCGGCGGCATACTCATTGACCTGTGGGCGGGAAAACCAATGGGCGCTGTTGCCGCCGATCTCTGGGGATCTCTCGGCAGGCCCGAATTATGGCTGCTGGTCCTGAATATCACCCTGATCCTGGAGTTCGGCTACTACATGGCCCATGGTCCGAATTCGCGGGCCATTCTCAGCGCCTCCCGGCGCTGGGGCGGCAGGCACGGGCGGGCCTTGAGCCTCATACTCATACCGGCCGCCATAGGGCTGGTGCCGATGCCGGGTGGAGCGCTGTTTTCCGCGCCCCTGGTGGGTGAAACCCTGAAGGAAAAACAGGTCACCGCATCCTGGAAAGCAGCCGTCAATTACTGGTTCCGGCATATTTTCGAGTATTGGTGGCCACTGTACCCGGTGGTGATCGTGACGCTGTCCATCTTCACCCTGGATACCTGGCAGTTTTTCTCCCTGCAGGTCCCTTTTACCGTGATCAGCCTGTTGTGCGGCTGGTATTTCCTTCTGCGCCGCCATCTGGAGGTGCTTGCCGACGAGATTGCAGCGCCGGACAAGCAAAATACCCCCGGCGTGCTGACCGTCCTGCAGCCTCTGATAATCGTGGTCCTCTGCACTCTCCTGCTGCCGGGAATAATCAGCCTGGCGCTGCCCGGCAGCTCTGCCACTTCCCACAAACTTCTCGCCATGCTGGCCGGTCTTGTTTTCGGGCTTCTGCTGATCGCCAGGGCGATCAGCCGCGAGCGCGATTTTCGCCTGTTCAGCCATCTGTTTACGGAAAAGACCGCCATTGTTGTTTTTACGATCGGCGGGGTGATGATTTTCCAGGCTATGCTTGAAAGCTCGTCGCTGCTGCCGGAAGCCGGCAGGCAGCTCAGCCGGTCAATGGTACCGGTGGAAATCGTGATTGCTTTTCTGCCGTTCCTCGCCGGTATGGTCACCGGCATTGCCATTGGTTTCGCCGGGCCGGCCTTTCCCCTGGTCGTCGGCCTGGTGGCGGTAGACCCCCGCATCTCGGAGGCCTCCGCCCTGGTGCTTGCTTTTGCCATGGGATATGCGGGCATGATGCTCTCCCCGGTACACCTCTGTTACATTCTCACCCGGAGATATTTTATTGCCGGACTTTTCCCAACCTATTATTACCTTGTACCATGTATACTGGCGGTCGCAGCCTGGGGTGTCCTGATGCATGTTTTTCTTCGCCTTGTGGGGTGGTAGATGCAGTCGATAATTCCTGATCTCGGCCAGATGTTTCTGGTAGGTTTTGAAGGTTCGACTATCCGGCATGATCATTGGATAGCCGAATCGATCATTGATGAATGTCTGGGCGGAGTCATTCTGTTTGATAAAAGTATTGACGGCAGCCGCCGGAATATTGAATCATCCGGGCAGCTCCTTGATCTCATTTCCACCCTGCAGGGGTTTGCCGAAATTCCTCTTTTTATCGCAATTGATCAGGAAGGAGGACAGGTCAGCAGGCTGAAGGAGAGTGACGGCTTTCCCGCAACCCGGTCGGCCGGTTTTTTAAGCCGTCAGCCGGATCCGGCTGAGGCAGCCGCCTGGATGGAGATGATGGCCACTACCCTGGCTCTGCATGGCATAAACCTGAATCTGGCCCCGGTAGTGGATCTGGACATAAATCCCGAGAATCCCATTATCAGCCGTTATGAGCGGAGTTATGGAAAGGATGTCGACCTGGTCGTCAGGTATGCTTCCATGTTTATTGAAGCCCATCATCGTCACGGGGTGGCATGCTGCCTTAAGCATTTTCCCGGGCACGGCAGCTCCAGAGAGGATTCCCATCTCGGTTTTGTCGATATTACTGACTGCTGGCAGGAGCGGGAACTCGAACCGTATAAAAGACTCTTTGCCGCGGGCATCGCGGATGCCGTGATGACCGCCCATGTCATCCACAGGGGGCTGGATCCGCAAAGCCTGCCCGCAACCCTTTCCGGAAACATGCTCAATTCTCTGCTGCGGCGGGAACTCGGTTTTTCCGGCTTGATCGTATCCGATGATCTGCAGATGAAGGCGATCAGCAAGCGCTGGAATCTGGAAGAAGCCGTACAGATGGCGGTGCTGGCAGGAGTAGACCTTATTGTTATCGGCAATAATCTGGCACTGGAAAAGGATGTTGCCGCCAGGGGCATCAGGGCAATAGAGAAACTGCTTGCGGACGGACGGATTGATGAAGAGCGGCTTTACGCATCACTTGAGCGGATAGGGGCATTAAAAAAGAAGATTGCCGGGGAGGAAGCATGGAAAAACGACAGACCCACAACCTGCTGATCGGGTACATTCTCTGGATTTTCGGGTTCCTGGGCGCCCACCGGTTTTATTACGGCAGACCGATATCCGCTACAGTCTATTTTTTTACCCTGGGATTACTGTTCATCGGCTGGCTGGTGGATCTCTTCCTCATTCCGGCAATGGACAGGCAGGCCGATATCCGTTTTATCCCGGGAAAAATCGATTATTCCGTGGCCTGGATACTGCTCGTTTTCCTCGGTCCTTTCGGCATCCACCGGATGTATATGGGAAAATGGCTGACCGGGATCCTGTATCTCCTCACGCTCGGCTTGCTCGGTCTGGGCTACATCTATGACCTGTGGACCCTGAATGATCAGATAACCCTGATTAACGGGAGGGGAATTAGGAATTTAGGGGATTAGGGGTTTAGGCTTTTAGGGGATTAGACTGAAGGCTGAAGGTTGTTAGGGCCCGGTTGACGCCGGGGGAAAAGGTTTATCGGGTTTTTAAAGGTTATCAAGTTGAGGAAGTACACGGCGAAGCCGCACTCTCCGGCCTTCAGCCTAAACCCCATCAGCCTTCAGCCTCACAGAACAATCTGAATAACAATTAATTCTGCTTCTTTAGTGCAATGAAAAAAATTAATAAGAAAACACTGCCCACTCACATACCCGGGGGCACCTGCAAAGCCCGGATTAATTACCCATGCAGCTGGCAGTACAAGATAATCGGTGAGGACAGGGCGGCAATGCAGGAGCTGGTTGCATCAACCCTTGCGGACAGGCCGTATACCCTGACCCTGTCCAATGTCAGCCGCAGCGGCCGCTATGTTGCCATGAATCTTGAATTGACGGTGGATGACGAAGAACAGCGGCTGGCATTGTACAGAATCCTGGCGGCAAGCCGTGAAACCAAGGTGGTAATATGAACCCGGAAGATCGAAATACCGAGGCGGGCAGGGAAGAAAAACTTGATAATCGGGTCATCCCGGTTATGCGGGAAGCCATTGTACTGGTGCAGATGGTTTTGTTTCAGGAATTAAAGGAAAAACTGGGCAGCAAATATGCAGCCTGGAATCCGGACATGTACAGGCGCCTGGTCGGCTGCATTGTCAACGATATTTTCGGAACCCCGGCCCAGGATCCCGAAGCGGTGCAGTTCGCCCGCCTCCACATTGAAATGGTGGAGGAGGAACTGCGTGCCCTGGCCGATAATGTCCCTGATATACTGCCTCATCTAACCGATGCCCTGAGGATGCAGACGCTGTGTGACAGGGAGGAAGGTAAAAACACCCTGCCGACCCTGCTGCGCGCCCGTGCCCTGGGGGTGCTCCAGGAAGAACGGACGATCCCGATGCCCTCAACCTTCATGATCTTTGTCCGGCAGCTCGGTGCCCGCTATAACCTCCTTGAATCACTGTCCGCTAACGGACAGGCTTCAGATCAACAAGAGTAGCGCCCCAGGATCCTGCATCTTCACCGGCAAGACGATAGGACGCGACATAATCAAGCCTGTCCAGGGCGGCGTGCACCGTCCGCCGCAGGTTGCCGATCCCCTTGCCGTGTATTATCCGCACATGGTAAATACCTTTGCCCCGGCATTCTTCCAGGTAGTCGGGGACAAGATGCTTGATATCCGACGGGCGGAAAGCATGCAGGTCCAGGGTGCCGTCAATCGGCAGATGGACAAAGTTATCCTCACTCATTTTCATGCACCATATTCAATGCGATTTCGGCAGCCCGGCGGGAAGCGCCGGGACCACCCAGCTTCTGTCGAACCTCCTCAAGTCCCTGGAGCATGGCATGGCGCTTTCCGTTGTCTGTCAGTATTGCCGAGAGTTCGCCGGCGATTTTCTCCGGATTGACTTCATCCTGAAGGAGTTCAGGAATAACGGTCCTGCCGGCAACAAGATTGACCAGTGAAAACCAGCGGAGTTTGACGAGCAGCCGGCCCAGCAGGTAGCTGCGGCGCGAAAGCCTATAGGTGGCAACGGTCGGCACTCCCAGGATGGCCAGTTCCAGGGTTACCGTGCCGGAAGCGGCAACAGCCGCGGCGCAGTTCGCCATCATGTCGTACCGGTTGTTTTCGACAATTCGTATATCCAGCTGATCCCGGTACCTGCCGACCCCGTTTTCTTCCAGAAGCCGGTGGGAAACGGTGGTTGCCCTGGGAATGACAAAGACATACTCCCTGCCGGTCATCTCGCAGAGCCGCTTTGCCGAGGCCAGAAAATCAGGCAGCAGGGAGACGATTTCCCTCCGGCGGCTGCCGGGAAGCAGGCCGATAATGGTTTTATCCGGGCCGATGGCAAGGGATTGCCGAAAAGCATCCTGGTCCATCCCGGCCGTCACAATGTCCATGAGCGGATGCCCGACAAAATCGACATCAATCCCGCGCAGGCGGTAAAATTCTTTTTCAAAGGGCAGAATCACTGCTATCCTGTCGGCCAGCCGCCCGATTTTCCTGGTTCTGCCCTGCCTCCATGCCCAGACCTGGGGGCTGATATAATAAAAAACCGGTATTCCGAGCTTCCCGGCCTTTTTCGCCAGCATCAGGTTGAAGTCGGGAAAATCGATCAGGATCAGCAGGGAGGGTTTTCGTTTCTGCATCTGTGCAAACAGAATGCGTCTGGCTGCCAGGATATCGCCTAAATGCCCGAAAACTTCGGTAATGCCTACCACGGACAAGCCGGCAGCGTCATGCAGCAGTTCAACCCCGGCTGCCTTGAGTTCTCTGCCGCCCATGCCGAAGATTTGAATATCGGGCTGCACGGCCAGTATGGAGCGGACCATGTTTGCCCCGTGGAGATCGCCCGAAGCTTCACCGGCAACGATCATTATCCGGGGGGAATCATTGGCATTCAAGGTCAATTTTTTCGGAGCCGCCGTTGAGGTTAAGCTGACTGCGGGAAATCTGGTTCCGGAAAACCTTCCCTGGCGAGCATCTCTTCGATCTGCTGCCGGTTTTCATTGATCTGGGCAACAACCTGCAGCGCGATTTCCAGCGCTCGCCTTCCTTCCCTGCCGGATACCATGGGTTTTGACCGGTTGCGAACGTTGACGATGAAATCCCTGAGCTCCAGTTCCAGAATATCCTGTTCTTCAAAACCCTGCCTGGTTATATCGGGAACCGGGAAATCGGTCTGCATCTCTTTCTTCAGCCGGACCGACATGATTTCCTTTTTGATAAAGTCTACGGAGAGGTATGTCCCGGGCTGAAAAATACGCATGCGCCGGATATTATCCATTGAAATCCTGCTGACCGTGACGTTGGCCGTGCAGCCGTTGGCAAAGATAATCCTGGCATTGGCAATATCCGTGAGCTTGGTAATCACCGGAGTGCCCACCGTATGAATGGTTTTGATCGGGGCCTTGACTATGGACAGGATGATATCGATGTCGTGAATCATGAGATCGAGCACGACATCCACATCCGTCCCCCTGTTTTTGAAGATGCTGATTCTGTGCGCCTCGATAAACAGCGGATGGGTCAACAATGGCTGCATGGCCATGACAGCCGGGTTGAATCGTTCCAGGTGGCCGACCTGCAGGATGCAGCCGTATTCGTCGGCAAGCCGGATGAGGTCATCGGCTTCGGCAAGCGTGGCGGTAACAGGTTTTTCAACCAGCACATCCTTGCCCCTTTGCAGACAGTCTGCCGCGACCCGGTGGTGAAGTACGGTGGGAACGGCTATGGAGACGGCATCCACATGGGCAAGCATCTCCTGATAATCGTCAAATGGCCTGGTTGAACATTGACCGGCAATCTCGCGGACCCGCTCCGGATTGACATCCGCAACCCCGAAAAGCTCTACATCCTCCATGGCGGCGTATTTCTGGGCATGAAAATTCCCCAGGTAACCGACTCCTATTACTCCGACTTTGATAATCTTCACGAATTTTCCATAATTATTGCATTAATGTTTGTCCGCCGCAGGCCGGACGGTCCTGCTGCTGTCTGCTCCTTCTGAAATTCCAATATGTCCGAAAAGGTTCCGGTATGGGAAAATAACTCCAGGATGGTTTTGCTTCATGATACTCGTATCGCGGGTCTTTTTCATGTCTTTTCAGATTCCCAGGTATGCCCTGCGTACATCCTGGTTATCCAGCAGAACATTGCATGTATCATGAATTATTATTTTGCCGTTTTCAAGGACATATCCGCGATCTGCAACCTTGAGGGCCAGGTTGGCATTCTGTTCGACGAGAAAAATAGTGGTATTGTTTTCCCGGTTGATGCGCCGGATTATCTCGAATATCCGCAGGGTGACGATAGGGGCGAGACCCATGGACGGTTCGTCCAGGAGAAGGAGCTGCGGCCTGGCCATCAGGGCCCGGGAAATGGCCAGCATCTGCTGTTCACCGCCGGACAGATTTCCTCCGGGCTGATGTCTTCTTTCACTGAGGATGGGAAAAAGAGAATAGATATAGTCGAAATCCTCCCTGATGCCGTTTTTGTCGCGGCGGAGAAAACACCCCATATCCAGATTTTCATTGACCGTCAGGTCGGGAAAAATATGACGGCCTTCCGGAACCTGGCTTAAACCGAGCGCCACTATTTTTTCAGGCGGCAGGGTGTGAATGGGCTGTCCCTTGAAGAGGATGGAACCCCTACGGGGCGGGACAATGCCGCTGATTGTCATCTGGATGGTCGATTTGCCGGCCCCATTGGCCCCGATCAGGGTTATTATTTCACCTTCTTCAATCTGCAGGTCGATATCATGCAGAACCTGGATGTTCCCGTACGAGGTGCAGATCCCGTGCAGTTCAAGAAGTGCCATCGACAATGTCCCCGCCCAGGTAGGCTTTGATGACATCCGGATTGCTGCGCACCTGCTCCGGAGTTCCCTCGGCTATTTTTTTCCCGTAATCCATGACAAAGATATGGTCCGAAAGGCTCATGACCAGTTTCATGTCGTGTTCTATGAGCAGGATGGTCAGCCCTTCATCCCTGATCCGGCAGATGAGATCGTCAAGTTTCCGGGTTTCCATCGGGTTCATGCCGGCGGCAGGTTCGTCCAGCAGCAGAATCAGGGGATCGGTGGCAAGAGCCCGCGCGATTTCCAGCCGCCGCTGGGCGCCGTAGGGAAGATTCCGGGCAAACTCGTTCACCATCGGGGCCAGGCCCATCTTTTTGATTGTAGCGTAACTCTGGCGCACAATCTCTTTTTCCTCCCTCCTGGTTGCGGGACCGCGAAAAACAGCTCCCAGAACTTTCGCCTTGGTGCGGCAGTGATGCCCTATCATCACATTTTCGAGAACGGTCATGTTCGGAAACAGCCTGATGTTCTGAAAGGTCCGGGCCAATCCCTGTTTGGTTATCCTGTTCGGTTTCAGGCCGTTAAGCCGCTTGGTTTTTTTTCCGGGAGGGGTGAGGAGGAGATCCCCGGCCGTTGGTTTGTAGAGTCCGGTCAGACAATTGAAAAATGTCGTTTTGCCGGCGCCGTTCGGCCCGATCAGGGCGGCAATTTCACCCTGCCTGACCTGCAGGTCAAGATGATCAAGGGCCTTGATGCCGCCGAAATCAATGGACAGGCCCCTGATTTCAAGCAGCGGCGTTTCTCCCGCCGTTCCCCGTGGAAAACTCATGAGGCAGAGTCCTCCGGTTCGGTAAAGGTATAGGTGCGGCGGATATTACTGATAATGCCCTGGGGGCGGAAAACCATCATCATAACAAGAACCGCACCAAATACAAGCATGCGGTAATCCGAAAAGGCGCGCAGGTATTCCGGCATGAGTATCAGGATGAAAGCCCCGATCATGACGCCGACAATCGATCCCATGCCACCGAGGACAACAATGCAGAGGATTATGGCGGACTCGAGGAACGTGAAGCTGGCCGGATTGACAAAAGTCGTTTTGGCGGCAAATATGACCCCGACCATCCCGGCCCAGGTCGCACCCAGGGCAAAGGCCCGCAGTTTCGTGGTGGTCTTGTCGATGCCCATGGCCTGGCAGGCGATTTCATCCTCCCGCAGGGCAAACCATGCCCTGCCGATGCGTGAATTCTGCAGCCGGTTGACAACAAAAACAGTAAACAATACCAGGACGATCATCAGGTAATAGAGGTATGTTATTGCCCCGTCCAGGGACAACTCCAGGCCGAAAAGCCCGGGACGCGGAATATTGGCGATGCCGCTCGGCCCCTGCGAGAATTCATTCCAGTTTTCCAGAACGAGGCGGATAATTTCCCCGAAGGCGAGGGTGACGATGGCCAGGTAATCTCCCCGCAGCCTGAGAACCGGGAAGCCGAGAAGAATGCCGAAGGTGGCGGCCAGCAGGGCGCCGATCGGCAGCGCGGTCCAGAAGCCGATGCCGAAGTGAAAGTTGAGCAGGGAATAGGTGTATGCTCCCACCGCGTAAAAGGCAACGTATCCGAGGTCGAGCAGGCCGGCCACGCCGACCACGATATTGAGACCCAGGCCGAGCATCACGTACATCAGGGCGGTGATCATGATGTTTGTCTGATAGGTTGAGAACAGATGGGGAAAAGCCAGGGCAAAGAGCCCGATCAGAACCAGCAGGGGCACGTAGACTTTGGGATCGAAAAGGATTCTGTGGGTCCACTCCCTCTGTTCCCCGGCCCTGGTTTTTTTTCTCCTTCTCCGCCGGGACTCCCGGTGCCTGACGAAGATACGTCCGGCCAGGTAGCAGGAAAAGCTTCCGATCCCTATATAGAGCATGTTCATCCATCGCCATTCTACCAGTTGTTCGAAGGTGTTGACCTTGATTACCAGGAGAGGAAAGGTCAGAAAGATGAACCACAGGGAAACCAGCAGGGCCCTTTGTATATCCTTGAAGGTAATCATAAGAGACAAAGGGCTTCTCCGGTTAGACTTTTTCCCTTGACGCCTTGCCGAGAAGACCGGAGGGCCTGAAGATCAGAATCAGGACCAGGAGGGTAAAGGCAAAAACATCTTCATAGTCGCTGGATACGTATCCGGTGGCGAAACTTTCGGTCAAGCCCAGGATCATGCTCCCAAGGACAGCGCCGGGGATGGAACCTATGCCGCCGAGAACCGCTGCGGTGAAGGCCTTGATTCCCGCGAGAAAACCGATAAAAAAGTTTATCTGGCCGATATGGGAGGCAATAAGCATGCCCCCGACTGCAGCCAGTCCCGAACCGATGATAAAGGTGACGGAAATCACCCTGTTGACATTTATCCCGACAAGCATGGCCATCTTTCTGTCCTGGGCCGTGGCCCGCATGGCCTTTCCCGTCATGGTGAATTTTATAAACAGGGTAAGCAGGATCATAAGCACGCTTGTGGTGATAAGGATGGCCAGTTCCGATGACCCGACAATACCGGAATATTTATCCATAAAGGCAAAATCGGGGATGAGGGATGGAAAGGAGAGAAAATCGGAGGTCTGGGCCAGGAGGACGTAATTCTGCAGGAAGATGGACATGCCGATCGCCGAGATGAGAGGTGAAAGACGGGGGGCATGGCGCAGCGGCTTATAGGCCAACTTTTCCACGGTTAAACCGTAGGCGCTTGCCCAGAGCGCCGAAGCAAGGGCGGTCAGAATGATGACCGCCGGCAGGGGAAAACCGTATATCGACAGGACGGTGGAGAAAATCAGCGCCGTAAAGGCGCCGATCATATAAATCTCGCCATGGGCAAAGTTGATCAGCCCGATAATGCCGTAAACCATGGTATACCCGAGGGCGATCAGGGCGTAGATTGAACCCCTGGTGATGCCGCTGAAAAAGAGCTCTACAAAATAATCCATGGATTTAAGGGTTCATAAGGCGAAGAAAGGCAATTGTGAACAATGCGGAAGACAAAACAGGCCGCCCGTTCCGGTTGCAGCCACACACGGAGCAACGGAATATTTTCATTGCCCCGATTCGCGGCCGCCGCTATCTGTTTACTGTACCTGGATGTATTGACCGTCTTTGACCTGGTATACCGAGAAGCCGACACCGATAGCATCCCCCCGCTCGTCAAAACGTATCATGCCGAAGGGGGTGGCAACATCTTCTGATTTCAGGGCCTTGGCAACAGCCTCTGAATCTGCCGTTCCTGCCTGGGCAATGGCATTGGTCAGCGCCAGTGCCGCGGTATATGCATTGTCAAAAAATGCTCCGGGCTCTTCGCCGTAAGCTTTTCTGTGCGCGTCCCGTGCAGCCATGGCAATCGGATTGGCGGTAACGTCGGCAGGACCTGTAGCATAAACGCCTTCGGCATACTGGCCGGCAACCTTGATAAATGTATCATCCTTGACACCGTCGTCGGAAATGAAGAAAGTATCCATTTTCTTCTTGCGCATCTGGGTGACGATTTTGGATGCCTCCGGATGGTAGCCGCCGAAGATGACGGCATCTGCATTGGAGCGTTTAATTTTCTGGACTACTGCTGAATAATCCACGGCTCCGGGAGTAACGCCTTCATACAGGACCACATCCGCTTTGCCGGACTGTTCGACAAAGGTCCTGGCAAATTCGGCCAGGCCTTTGCCATAGTCTCCCTTGTCATGGATTATGGCGATTTTCCCGGCATTGAGTACATTCGTGGCAAAATCGACTTCCGTGCGGGCCTGAGCGTCATCGGAAGCTATGGTCCGGTAAAAGTTGGGATAATTTCCGCTCTGGGTGAGTTCCGGATTGGTGGCGGAAGGGGACATGACAATGATGTCTGCCTCTTTGTATATGGACAGGGCGGCTTTGGTTGCACCGGAACAGATATGGCCGAGAACCATGTCAACCCCCTGCGAAAGGAGTTTTGTTGCCGTATTTGTCGCTAATTCCGGCTTGCAGACATCATCTTCCACCAGCAGTTCAATTTTCCTGCCGTTGATCCCTCCCTGGCCATTGATTTCGTTGACTACAAGTTCGGCTGCTTTCACGGTCGGAAGTCCGTATGATGCAAGATCACCACTGTGCGCTCCTGCCACTCCTATCTTGATCGTGTCGTCGGCAGCGGATGCAGGCGAAAAAAGGAAAAAAATACAGTAGAACGCGATGACAAATGAAAAAAATCTCCCTGAAACATTCATTTGCAGCTCCTCCATTCTTTTGGATATACGATAATAAGTAAACCAATTGCGGATTTTCATTGTATTACATACTCAATTCACATATTTTTGCACTCAAAAATAATCCGGGATACCATAGATGGAAACAGCAGCATAAAGCGCTCCCTGGAATTTTTTTTACAGAACACGCAGGGTGTAACTTTGTCCCGGAAAACCCTTGTGCATTACTTGAATTTTTCTGTATATGTATCTAATATATCATGAAAAATAGAAATATACTTTTTCTCTATGGAAGACCGTTTGCGCCATTATACAGCGCCGCAATGCGAATGCGTGAATTTTTCTACAGAGTAGGAGTGCTGCAGGTTACAAATCTTGACGTACCTGTGATTAGCATCGGCAACCTTACCCTGGGAGGAACTGGAAAAACTCCCGTCGTCCGGCTGCTGGCCGGACTGCTGAAAGACTGGGGTTGGTCTCCGGCAGTTATCAGCAGGGGTTACGGAGGGGTTTCAAAAGAGAGGGTCAACATTGTTTCCACCGGGGAGCAGCCCCTGCTGGAAGCCTCGTTTGTCGGTGATGAGCCTCGTTTTCTGGCGGAATCCCTTGAGGGGGTGGCAATCCTTACCGGCGCGGTCAGGAAATATCCGGCCCAAAAAGCGGTTGCCCTGGGTTCTGATGTTCTGATTCTTGATGACGGCTTTCAACATCTGGCCCTGGCGCGGACAGTTGATCTTGTCCTTTTCAATGCCGATACCCTGGCCGGCAACAGCAGGGTCTTTCCCGGGGGTGATCTCAGGGAGCCGGTCAAGGCCCTGCAAAGGTGCACCGGTTTTATCATTACGGGGGTCAATGACCGCAACAGGAAAAGAGCTGAAAGTTTTGCCGGGTTATTGTCCGGCCGCTTTCCCGGCCGCCCTGTTTTTCTGGCTCAATACCGGGTCAAAACCATTATTAAGTACGAAGTTGACGGAAAACGGAGTGCGTTAAGCAAAGAGAACATTAAGGGGATTTCCTTTTACGGATTCAGCGGCATCGCTCATCCGGAAAATTTTCAACAGTCCATGGAAGATATTGGGCTCAATGTGAAGGGTTTCAAGTCTTTTTCAGACCATTACCATTACAGAGAAAGCGATATGCGGCGTCTCTGCCGCCTTGGTGAAGAGGCCGGAGCCAATGCCCTGATCACAACGGAAAAAGATATGGTTAAGCTGCATGGGCTGTCCCGGTCAATGCCTTTGTATACGGTTGGGATGGAGGCGGTTATGGACAAGGATTTCCACGATTACCTGCAATCCATACTGGCTGTTAAATCACCCTCTACCCGGTAATTATTTAAACACATCATTTATGTGTCAGAAACTACACAGATTGGCTGGGCCGGCACAAATTGTGTGTTTTTTTACATTTTTTTGTGAACAGGAAATCCGCACAGCAATGTTCCGTATTTTTAATAAGTACCTGTTTAAACGGAACTAATGAGGACATTGTCCGGTAGCAGCAGAATGACTTAAAATGGGCTTGAATTTTGCATATATTGGTTTCTAAATATTAATAAATAAGCCAATTCGTGGTTATTTCACATATCCGGGGAAAAGAATGGTTTCGATAGAACCTCATCAATATACAATTAAACGTCCTGTGAGTTGTTGCGGAGTCGGGTTGCATGCCGGCAGAACGGTAAACCTGACCATCAAGCCGGCGCCGGCAAACTCCGGGATCCGCTTTGTCCGTTCCGATCTCGATTTCAATCAGACCGTTCAGGCCCATATGAAACAGGTTGTGGACACCAGGCTTGCAACTACTCTGGGCAACGGTTCCGCGACTGTTTCCACCACCGAACACCTGATGGCTGCCCTGCGGGGATCGGGGATAGACAATGCAGAGATAGAACTGGACTCGTATGAAGTGCCGATCATGGACGGCAGCGCCGGGCCCTTTATTCACCTGCTGGCAAAGGGCGGGCGGAAAAAGCAGAGAGCATTGCGCCGGGTGCTGCGGGTAACCAGCCCGATTGAATATTCCGACGGTGAAAAATCTATCTGTATAAAGCCCTATGACGGTTTCAAGGTGACCGGCCGCATTGAATTCGACAATGAGTTGATCGGCGATCAGGTATATACCATCGAGGTAACCCAGGAAGGATTCAGAAAGGAGATAGCCAGAGCCAGAACATTCGGTTTTGTCGAACAGGTCGAAAATTTATGGGCCAACGGCCTGGCCCTCGGCGGGACACTGGAGAGTGTCATTGCCATTCACTGGGACCGGCGTTCGATCCTGAACGAAGACGGGCTCCGGTTTGATGATGAATTTGTCAGGCATAAAGTGCTGGACCTGATTGGCGATCTGGCCCTGCTGGGCGGCCCTGTTCTCGGCCATGTAATAGCTGACCGCTCCGGCCACAGTATGCATCTGGGGCTTATGCAGGCAATCGCTGACAATCCCGATTGCTGGGAATATGTAAAATTTAAGAAAAATGGCAACTCGGTCCTCAAACAGGTCGTTGTCCGAACCAGATTTGCCGGTGATACTTTAAACCAGTTGTTTGTCCCGCCCATGAGCAAACCATCGGTGCAGCAGCCGGCTGTGATCTGATTCTTGTTCACATTTTTTAAAAAGACCTGCTGGTTTTACGATCAGTAGGTTTTTTTTTGCCTTTTTTCCCTGCACATAGTTAATATAATCGGTAAAAATCATTTATTATCCTGAATTTATGGTGTGAAGATGCTTAATTCCACAACAATAGGTATTATCGGCGGCGGCCAGATGGGGGAAGCTCTCATCCGGGGGATCATTCAATCCGGGCTCCTTGCAGCAGAGAAAATCATGGTCATAGACCCGGACCGTGAACGATGCGATCTTCTGAACAAGAAATACTCCGTTCTGATTGCCGAGGATAAAAAGATACTCGCGGCAACGTCTTCGGTGCTCATTCTGGGGGTCAAACCCCAGGTGATGGGAAATGTACTCGATGCCTACCGGCAGTATCTGACTGACAGTCATCTGCTTATTTCCATTGCAGCAGGGGTTACCATAGAAGCCATTGAGAAGGGGCTGGGGAAAAAGGTAAAAATAGTCAGGGTTATGCCCAATACGCCTGCCCTTGTCCTTGCCGGCGCCTCAGCCCTGAGTCCCAACAGCATGGCGACACGGGAGGACGTAGAGATTGCCGTTCGTATTTTTTCAGCTGTCGGTACCTGTCAGGAAATTGAGGAAAAACTTCTTGATGCGGTGACCGGCTTGAGCGGCAGCGGCCCCGGTTATGTTTTTGCCTTTATTGAAGCAATGATTGATGGAGGTGTTCTCGCCGGCTTACCCCGTACTGTTGCTGAAAAGCTTGTTCTGCAGACGGTTTACGGAGCAGCAAAAATGGCTATTGAAACTGGCGAGCCCCCGGCTGTATTAAAAGGGCGGGTAACTTCCCCGGGCGGGACAACTATAACCGGTCTCCAGGTTTTGGAGGAATCCGGTTTCCACGGCACGATAATGGCTGCTGTTGAAGCAGCGACAAAACGATCAAAAGAGCTGGGACAATGACCATTCGACTGGTTGGAATCATCACCAAGCTTGATTCACCAAGAGTACAGAAAATCGGAGGCGAACTCGCCAAATGGTTTTCCCGCAGGGGGGTACAGACAAAAATCGACAGCATTGTTCCGGAAATGGATATGCTCGTCATTCTCGGCGGTGACGGGACACTGCTGCATGTAGCGGATCAGGCAAGCCGATACGATATACCGGTAACCGGCATCAATCTCGGCAACCTGGGCTTTCTCACGGAAGTGGCTGAAAGCGAAATGTATCAGGCCCTGCAGGAGATTCTTTCCGGCAGCGGAGCCATAGAGAAGCGGATGATGCTGAAGGCCCGGATGGTAGGTGATGATGATACCGAAGAAAGGGAATCCCTGTTCTGTCTGAATGAGGTGGCAATCGTCAAGGGAAACAAGGAAAAGGTAATCCGACTCTGTTCCTGGTCTGATGAAGAATATATAACCACCTATAAGGCGGACGGCCTGATTATTTCGACGCCGACCGGCTCAACAGCATATAATCTCTCCGCCGGGGGACCGATTGTCCATGCCCAGCTTGAAGCTATCCTGGTGACTCCGATCTGTCCGTTTATGCTGGCAAGCAGACCGGTGCTGCTGTCACCGCGGGTCCGCATAACCACCCAGCTTGCTGATTCTGCCAGCGATGTCAAGGTCATGGTCGACGGGAGACATACCTGGGACATGCGGGAAAAAAATTGTCTGGTAGTTGAAGCCGCAGAAAAACCCCTGCAGCTCTACAGTTCGCCCAACAAGGGGTATTTTGAGATCCTGCGCAATAAACTGAACTGGGGAGGCAGGGAGTCCGGATTTCCCCTGCCGGAAATTGCGTCTTACTGCAGAGAGTAGGTTTTTTATCAGGTTTTTTTGCGCTGCAGCTTGTATTTTTTCATTTTGTACTGCAGCAGGCTCTTGGTTATTCCCAGGTGCTCCGCAGCCCGGGCCTGAACCTGGTTGGCATCCTCCAGCGCCTTGCGGACCAGTTTTTCTTCAATACCGTTCAATACTTCGGACAGGCTCAAATCCTCGGGGATAAACTGGTTCAGATCAAGGGTGGAACTCCATTCCTGGGTTTCAGACAGTTCACTGGAATCCGGCTGCACATCTTCAGGTTCAATTCGATTGTTATTGCATAATATCGCCGCCCGTTCGATGGTATTTTCCAGTTCCCGGACATTTCCCTCCCAGGGGAGCGAAACCAGCAGCCGCAGGGCATCCGGAGCGATCTCCAGATTTTCCTTGCCGAGCTGTCTGGCATTTTTCTCGAGAAAAAAGGTGACCAGTTGGGGGATATCATCCACCCGTTCGCGCAGAGGAGGAAGATGGATATGGATTACGTTGAGACGATAATAGAGATCTTCCCTGAATTCTCCTTTTTCAACTTCGTCTTTCAGGTCCTTGTTGGTCGCTGCCAGGATCCGTACATCAACATGAAGGGATCTGGATCCCCCGACCCTTTCAAAACTTCTTTCCTGGAGAACTCGCAGGAGCTTTGCCTGCAGAGCCTGCGGCATTTCGCCGATTTCATCGAGAAACAAGGTGCCTGTATCCGCCAGTTCGAATCTCCCTTTCCGCATGGCAATGGCATCGGTAAAGGCGCCTTTTTCATGACCGAACAGTTCGCTTTCCAGTAAATTGCGCGAAAGCGCTGCACAGTTAACGGAAATAAAAGGAGCATCCTTGCGCGGGCTGAGATTGTGGATTGCCCTGGCAACCAGTTCCTTGCCCGTGCCTGATTCTCCTGTAATCAGCACTGAGGAGGGTGCCGGTGCAACTTTTTCTATCAGCTGATAGACAGCACGCATCCTGTCGTTTTTGCCGATCATGCCGCCGAATCCGGATTTGGGGACCACTTCATCCCGCAGCCTTTTTATCTCACGGACAAGATCATAATGTTCCATGGCTTTCTGCACGCTGGCAAGCAGGGCTTCGTTGGAAAAAGGTTTTGCCAGGTAGGTGAATGCACCCAGCCGCATTGCCTCGACCGCCCTTGCCACCTCGGCATAGGCGGTGATAAGGATAACCGGCAGGTCCCGGTTGATTTTCTTGGACTGTTCCAGGAGCTGAATACCGTCAATTCCGGGCATTTTCATGTCCGAGATGATGAGGTCCAGATCGGTATTATGCACAATCGGCAGGGCTTCCTGGCCGCTCTGGGCGGTATAGACCTCGAAACCCTCATCACGCAGCAATTCGGAAAGGACAATCAGATAATTGGGTTCATCATCAACAACAAGGATAGTGTGCATGGCAGATCCGGTTAGTTTTATTTATTTTCTATAAGTTACGGTTTTGAAATGCATCTATTTTTTTCAGCAGCAGGTCGAACAGGCTGCGGGGGGGACAGAATCGGTTTTTTTTGCCGGCCATTGTGGCGTACGGTTTATTGTTACCATGATAGTCACTCCCTCCGGTTATGACAAGTTTATGCCTGGCCGCTATGTCCTTGAGTCCTTTCCGCACCTTGGGTGAATAACCGGGATAGAAGACCTCAACACCATCGAGACCCAGTCGGACAAGTTCCCGGATAAAAAGTGACATGGAATAGGGGCGGGGTGTTATCTGCCCGGGGTGGGCGAGTACGGCAAGTCCTCCTGCCCGATGAATCATGGCTATACTTTCCTCCGCGGTGTAGATGAATCTGCCCGCCCACGCCGGAGCTTCTTTGCGCAGGTAAAGCCGAAATGCATCATCCATTGAGGTGACAATTCCTTTCAGGGTAAGCAGCCTGGCAATATGCGGCCTGCCGGTCTGACCGAAACCGGAGAGCACATCGAGTTCTTCGATTTGAATATCCAGGCCGATTCCCTGCAGCCTGGCGATTATCTCTCGGTTCCTTTTTTCTCTTCCATGCTGCAGGCGTTCAAGGGAAACCTGGAGTTCACTGTCACGATGATCGATGCCATAGCCCAGCATGTGGAGAGAATACCCCCTGAAAGAGGAACTGATTTCAATGCCGGGTATTGCTGTTATGCCGGTTTCTGCTGCTGCCTGGAGGAATTCTTCAATCCCTTCCACGGTATCATGATCTGTAAGTGCAATACCGCAGATATCGGCTTCGACGGCCATTTCCACCAGGGCGGTGGGAGAAAGTGTGCCGTCTGAATAATGTGAATGCAGATGCAGGTCAATACACATACAATATCTCTGAATATTAAAATACTTAATCTAACCTCAGGCAAAGGAATGTGCAATGCACAATTCCGCAACCCTTTTAAGAACTGTTCTTGTTAAAGAGCGAAGATGTATTAACTTTTCAAGTAACAAAAAACGGGGAAAAACATGAATAGAAATTTACGACTTGATGAACATTGTATCCTCAAAGAACCCTATTATCTGCAGACAGGCGAGGAGTTGACTTTGGCGGAAGCGGCGTACCACACCAGGCTGCCGCTGCTGCTTAAGGGCCCGACAGGCTGCGGCAAGACGAGATTTATGCAGTACCTTGCCTGGAAACTGAAGCGGCCGCTTATCACTGTTTCCTGTCATGATGATCTGTCAACCTCCGACCTGGTCGGGCGCTACCTGATCAGGGCAGGTGAGGCGGTATGGATGGACGGACCCCTGACAATGGCGGTCAGGGCGGGAGCCATCTGTTACCTGGATGAAATCGTCGAGGCCCGGAAGGATACAACCGTGGTTATTCACCCCCTGGCGGATGACCGCCGGGAACTGCCTATTGAAAAGAAAGGGGAACTCGTTGTTGCGCCGCCGGAATTCATGCTGGCTGTTTCCTATAACCCCGGGTACCAGAGTATCCTCAAGGATCTTAAACCATCGACCAGGCAACGTTTTGTAGCCCTCTCCTTTGATTATCCCGATGCGGAAAATGAAGCAATAATAGTTGCCCGGGAAGGGGAAGTTGCCATTGATCTTGCCCGTTCCCTGGTCAAGCTGGGAGCAATGACCAGGGAACTCAAGGATTCGGGCCTGCCTGAAGGGGCCAGCACCAGGATTCTTATTCAGGCCGGCAGGCTCACCGGCTGCGGCATCGATATCCAGACCGCCTGCCATAACGCCATTGCACTGGCATTGACCGATGACAGGGAATTGCTGGAATCAATTGACGAGATGATCAGTTCCATCTTTTGAAAACGATATGAATCTGCAAACACTGAAAACGGAGTTTCTGTCTCTTGTGGCACCTGATATGCCCAATGAGTGGGATGTTGAAGAGGCGGTCGAAAAACTTGTCCGCCTGGATGAAACCAGGCGCCGATCAGTCCTGGGCCAGGTGCAGGTCATCTGGCCCGTGAGTCACTCACTGTGTTTCGATTATCTCAAGATGGCTGCTTCGGCACTTGACTGCATTGAACTCAACTCTCTGTCCGAATGGGTCAACAGGACTCTGGACCAGTACGAACAGAATGGTCTGCGGGCGGCCCAGCGATTCATGGCCGACGTGGAAGAAAATTTCCTCTGCACCCTGCGGGGTGAAACCGGCCTTCGGTTCGGGAAGGCGGAGAGGAGACTGGCTGTCTATCTCAGGGGACTCAGCGGCCGCCCTCTTGACCTTGTCGCATCCGAAAAGGCCTATACGGACACTGCAACGATATTCGTTCCTGAGGAGATCACCTGGTCCCGCAATGCGGCGGATAATTTTTTCCTGTATAAACTTATTACCACGTATCAGTGGGCGTTCATTGCCGGATCAACCTTTACCGTGTTCCCCGGGGGTGTGGAAGATTCAGGCGGGGAAGAGGGCGAACGGCTGTGGCTGCAGGATTTTTTGCACTCCTTTGCCAATCCGGGCATGGCCGGCGACCTCTATCATTTTCTGGAAACCGTCCGCATCACTGTCTTTCTTGAAAAAGAATTGCCGGGGCTGATGCGGAGAAAAAAAGAGATACTTCCCCAGGCATTGCTTCCGCAGAGGGAACCAAAGGAAAAAAAAGGTCTTCTCGACCGTCTGCAGCGCTTATGGCTGGCAGGGTTTCAATCGGATGAGGAACATCCGGACCTTGAGCCATTCGCCGGGCTGATAAACAATCATGAACAGAATGCCGGCAGCGCCATGGATTCCGTTGCCGCCACCCGGCAATTATATTCACTGTTCAGGGGGGAAGAAAAAACCCACCACCATTCGGCACCTTTTCTGTTTCAGGGAGTGATGCAGCTCGAGGCAGTCCGCCAGGCCCGCAGGCAGAGAATAGAGGAAGCCAGGCAGTATTTCATCGACGCCCTGGCAACAAGGATTCTCCAGCCGCGCGGCAGAAAGCAGCAGGAAGGGACGGAAAGTACGGATGGATCCGACAACAGCGATGCAGCGGGTACCGAGGAGCAGGGGATTGCGTTCGTCGTCAATGCAAAAGGTGAAGAGAACAAGGGGCGGGCGGAAAACACTCTGCTGCTGACGATCAATAATGAAGAGGTTGAACCGGGCAGCGAACTCGAGCAGGCGGCAGCCGATGTCGTGCAGGAACTTGGCTATCTCCCCGAGAAGTATGTTTCCAGTGCAGCGGGAAAAGCCGGCAGCGGATATGCTTCCTTCAGCACCCTGGAACCGGAGACCGGTCAGGAAATAATTGCGCCGGTGACATATGACGAATGGGACTACAGGCGCGGCGATTTCAGGAAAAACTGGTGCAGCCTGCGGGAAAAGGAAATTCCCCTCAGCCGCTCGAATTTTCTCGAGGAAACCCTGGATAAATACCACGGCCGGATTATCCGCCTCCGCTACCAGTTCGAGATGATGCGCAACCAAGAACGTTTTGTCCGCCGCCAGCGTGACGGCGAGGATATCGACCTGGATGCGGTGATCGAGTCCATGGCCGACAGCCGTGCCGGTCTGCCCCCTTCGGATCGGTTATTCATCCGCCTCAGGAGGGATGAGCGGGATATTGCCGTCCTGTTTCTGGTCGATATGTCCAATTCAACACAGGGATGGGTGGGCAAGGTTATCAAGGAATCACTGGTCCTCCTGTGCGAGGCGCTGGAGGTGGTCGGCGACCGGTATGCCATTTACGGATTTTCCGGTATGCGGCGGCTGCGCAGTGAATTTTTTCATATCAAACACATGGATGAAATGTATGACGATTCGGTCAAGGAGCGGATCGGCAGCATCGCACCCCGTGAATACACCCGCATGGGGCCTGCCATCCGCCATGCCGCGTCCCTTCTTAAGGATATTGATTCCCGGATCAAGCTGCTGATCACCCTCTCGGACGGCAAACCGGAGGATTACGATGATTACAAGGGGGAATACGCCATAGAAGATACCCGCCATGCTCTTGTCGAGGCAAAACTGGCGGATATCCATCCTTTCTGCATTACCATTGACCGGCAGGCGCGTGATTACATCGAGCATATGTATGGTAACGTGAATTATATCCAGATCGATGATGCCGGCAAACTTCCCTTGAAAATGCCGGAGATATACCGGATATTGACCCGTTGAAAAGCAGCGGAAAAAAGCAGGGGAAATATAATTTCAGCAGATAAACATATATCGGGTGTAGGAGCAGAATATGAATCAGAGAACCATTTCTTGCCCGGCCTGTGGGGCGAAAAACAGAATCCCGGCGGAAAAGAGCCACCTACAGCCGAAATGCGGTCGCTGCGGCCGGAAACTCGACCTGAGCAGCGGCGAAATCGTTGTCGACCTGGACGATACCGGATTTGAGAGGTTTGTCAGCCGCTCATCCATTCCGGTTATGGTCGATTTCTTCTCCCCAACCTGCGGTCCCTGCCAGACCCTGACCCCGGTTATTAAAGTTCTGGCACAGCAGTATGCCGGCAAAGTAAACATTGCCAAACTTGACACCAGCCGATATCAGATGACTGCCGGTAAATACGGAATCAGGGGTGTGCCGACCCTGATCTTTTTCAAGAACGGCAAGGTAGCGGATCAGGTTGTCGGTGCTGTCCCGCACAGTGAAATTGAGCGGCGATTGAATAGTCTGCTGTAAGACAAAGCCGAAGTCAGTCCGCTAGAAGAAAATTCAGATTTTCTCCCATATTAAGCCACCTGCTGTAACTGCTGTAGCGCGCAGGTAAATAAAAATTCCTGCTGATATGTGCTCCAGCTGCCTGGCTGCGAGAAGCAGGAAAATTTTTTGAGCTGATATTGCCAAAGCTGCCTTAGTTTGTACTTCCTCTGTAATTGTTGGTTTTTTTTGGCGGAGAATGGTAAAAGTTTCATAATATGCCGTTGAAGTATTCAATCGTTTTCAGCGGGGTGCTCCCAAAATTCGGAACCAAATACCACTACGACAAGAAGCTATGAAAAAAAGCGAGTACCTGATGGAGAATGATGACGAGTCATTCCGTCTCGAGATAAAAATTGACGAAAAAAGTATCAAAAGACAGGCTGAGTGGGCCGGTATCAAACCTGGGATGAGGGTTGCCGATTTGGGGTGCGGTTCGGGAAAGACAACTTCAATCCTGCACGAACTGGTGCAGCCGGATGGCAGTGTTGTCGGTGTCGACGGGTCAAGTGAGCGCCTCGCTTATGCCCGTAAAAAATACGGTGGAAACGGCATAGAATATATTGCAGGCAACCTGAACGAGCCCCTTGATCATCATGGAAGCTTTGATTTTATATGGTGCCGGTTTGTACTTGAATATGCCCGGGCCGGAAGTTTCAATATGGTCCGGAATTTTACCGCAAGTTTAAAACCGGGTGGTATTCTCTGTTTGGTAGATCTCGACCATAATCCCCTTAATCATTACGGCGCTTCCGAGCATCTTGAAAGAACGTTTTCGAAAATTATGCAGGAACTGGAAGAAAAATTTGATTTTGATCCGTATATCGGCAGAAAGCTGTACTCTTTTCTCTACGACCTGGGGTACCAGGATATTGATGTCTGCGTTGAAAACAACAGGGTCACTTTCGGCAGGATTGATCCGGTGGAAGTATATAATATTATGAAAAAAATTGAAATCGTCCCTAAAAAGATCAATTTTCGTTTCGAGGAATTTCCAGGCGGATATGAAGAATTTTATCGCGAGGCTGTGGATTTTTTTTTACATCCACGGAGGTTTTCCTATACGCCGCTTATCCTGTGCAGAGGGAAGAAGCCCCTGGAAGGTTAGTCGTGGCTGTCCAATAACCCGCTGAAAGCTCTGAAAATATCATCCGGCCGCAGCTGCTCCTGCAGGGATTTGTTCGCCAGATAGTGCCGTTTCCTGAAAAATTCTTTTCTCTTCATTGGAGACATTTGTGGTAGACAGTCAAGACTGTCTTCCCGGTAAATAGGACCGGAATTTTCCAGTTCAAACAAATCCCTGCCAACCAGTTTTTTCTCCTCTTTAAAATTCATTGTCCGGTGGGACCATTGATTCAGATATCCCTTCAATCCGAATTTCCGGCGCATTTCATGTTCATAGATCGTGACAGCGGGGTAAGGAAATATGCCTGTGAACGGATATCGGCAACAAGATCACGCAGTGCCTGTTTGAAAAAAATAATAGTAGAAATGACGACCGCTTTTGGATTTTTGCCGAGCAGGTTGGAAAAATAATCTTTTTCGTTGCGGTAATTATGGATCAGTTCAACCCTAAAATTTTTCCGGGAGAGTAAACTGTAGAGATATATGTCGTTGAGTTTGGGAGCGGAGGAGTAGCTGAATTGCTCGTCGCCCGATATCGGATCAACAATCCGGCCATTATTTTGATAAAATCGGATATGACCTGTATGGCACCAACCCGCTCGTCAACATTGAGTTTAAGCGGGTTGGTGCCGGATAGAGTGTTTAACGCCGGAGTCGGCAATAATTATGACGTCAAGTTCAGGCCGTCTGCCCCTGCTAGAATGTATAGGCCGCTGATACAGCAAACAGATGACTGGAGATATCCGAAAACTCGCCGTTTATCGTGTCGTTCACCACAGTGCGGTCATCTTTGTCGGCATAGAGGTATGCTGCGCCAAAGGACCAATTTGACGTACAGGAATACCTGAAACCGACGGAGCCGAACCAGGCATCCGAATCAGGCAGGTCAAAAGACAGGGTTGCTTCGGGTACCGGATTCCCGTCGATACCGACGCCGGCCATCAATGTAAGTGCCTCACTCCAGTAGTATGAGATGCCGAGTCTGAAGGCATCGACATCATCCCAGTCTTTTAGAACCGGGTCATCAAAGGCTGCGATCAGCACCGGATGCCTCAGGTTCCGGTCATAATTTATATCGATTTCCTCATAATCCGACCAGAATGTCCGGTCATAAACAAACTCCACCGTTGCTTTTGAAAACGTGTATGAAGCGGCCAGGGCAAGCACCGCAGGAACAGGAATCGAAACTGAACCGCCGCCTCGATAAATTGTTTCCGGCATGAGGTGATTCGGGAAGCTTTCAGATGCCCTCAGGTTTCCATCTCCTTCCATATCAAGGTCGACTTTGGATCGATAGGTGGCGGCAAGACTGATTTTCTCGTCCGGCCTGAAAGAGAGAGCCAGATTATAGCCGAATTCCGTGGCGTCACCTTCCAGATCACGGGAGATGAAAAGCAATTCATCGTCCGGCGGCATGCCACCGCCAAGGCCGCCTGCTGGTATTGCCGTCACCATTCCCAGGCTTTTAACAGTCGCATCACTGTAAAGAAGCCTGACACCCGCGGCGGCTGAAAACTTTGATCCGAATCTGTAGGAAACAGTGGGATTGGCTTCAAAAACGGTCATGCTGAATTCTTCGGCAAAGGTCCTGGGAAAGGGATCCTGCCATCGTTTTGCCAGCCCGGCCGGAAAAACCACAGCAAATCCAAATCTGAAGTTGTTGTAATCCGGAGAGACAACATGAAGATTGGGAACAATGAAATTTTCATCATCTGATTCACCATTGAACAGTGGTGTCCGGTTGTCGATATAGGTTATGCTTGGCAGCCGAATATAGGTCAGCCCTCCTTCAATGGCTGTGGCATCGGGCATCCAGGACATGTTTGCCGGATTAAAATAGGCAGCGTCCGCATGCAGAGCGTTTGCAATGTATGCACTGCCCAAAGCCGTTGAATTAAGCGACTGCTCCGGAATTCGATACCCGGATGCAAAAGCCGAGGAAGCGAGAAACATTACCCCAATGATAGCAATGGGCACACTTCTTTTATGCATCATTTTTCTTTAACCCCCCTTGAGTTAGTTATCTTCTGATACTGTTACTCTCCGAGTGCGAGTAACAGGGTTATCCAAAATCTGCCTGATCCTGTTAGCCAACGATACCGGCAACAGAGGTTTGTTGACCAGAACATATGAATCCAGATCACCCAGATGGGCAATGACATTATCGGTATAGCCGGACATGAGTATAGCCTTTAGATCAGGCTGTTTTTCTTTTAATTTATCCAGCAGTTCTTTCCCATCCATCCCTGGCATGATAACATCGCTGAGCACCATATCAATTTTGCCCTTCACATCCCCATAGATTTTCAGCGCTTCTATTCCATCGGAGGCTTCGAGTAATGTATACCCGAGGGGCTTCAGAGTCTCCAGTATCAGGCTGCGGATTGATTCATCATCATCAACCACCAGAATTGTTTCCGTTCCTCTGGCCATCACCAGGTTATCATTCATTTCCTGCTCTGAAAGTTCCCCGCCCGTAATCGGAAAATATATTTTGAAGCTGGTCCCATGTCCCTCTTCACTGTATACATGAATGTGACCGTGATGCTGTTTGACTATGCCGTAAACTGTGGCAAGACCAAGTCCGGTACCCTTGCCCACTTCCTTGGTGGTAAAAAAAGGTTCAAATATTTTTTCCCGCACTTCAGGAGCCATTCCAATGCCGGTATCGGTGACGCTCAGCATTGAATATAGACCGGGTGTCACGTCACTGCGTGTATTGGCATATTTTTCATCCAGAAAAATATCACCGGTTTCAATGGTTAACCTGCCGCCGTTCGGCATAGCGTCTCTGGCATTGACCACAAGGTTCATCAGAATTTGACCTATCTGGCTGGGATCAGCAGATATATTACCGACAGCATTGGATAAATAAGTCTTTATGATGATGTTTTCATCAATCAACCTGGAAAGCATCTTGTTCATGTCTTCCACTATGAGGTTCAGGTTGGTTACTTTCATTTCCAGAACCTGCTTGCGGCTGAAGGCAAGAAGCTGCTGGGTAAGGGCGGATGCCTTAATCCCGGCATGATGGATGCTGTCAACCATTTTCCAGATCGGGTCGTCCTGGGGAATCTGCAGGGAAAGTATCTGGCTGTATCCCAGAATGGTGGTCAGGATATTGTTGAAATCATGTGCAACTCCGCCGGCAAGATTACCGACGGCTTCCATTTTCTGAATCTGACGGAGATGAGATTCGAGATTAATGTTATGTAGCCGAGAACCTATTTGCGATGCAACGCCCATGAGCAAATTCATGTCCCTCTGGAGTAAAGGTCTCTTGCTTACAATATTATCGACAGCGAGTATGCCCAGAGGTTCGTTTTCATATAAAATCGGGCAGCAGATCAGTGATTTGACCCCCATCCTTAGGGCAAACTCATAGCTGCGTTCGGAGAGATCATTTTTAAGATCTTTAATATTATTAAGAAGAATAGGTTTCTTGTTCTGAAATGAGAGATAGAAAATTCCTTTGGAATCTTGATTGTCGAGGTGAAAAGACAGATTTTCCAAGATTTCTTTTTGGGATTCCTCATATCCATAACCGGCCTGAAAATTAAGACTTGTTTTATCCTGATTTGCCAGCATGATCAGTATACGGTCATAATCAAGACGCTTATGCAATATTCGGATTATTTCATTAAACAAATCTTCAATTTCATATTGTTTTGCCAGAGTTTGACCAATCTCATTGATGAGTAAAGAATTTACATAGTTTATATCTATTTGCTCAATAAGTTCATCTGAAGAATTCCTTAAGAGATCAATGGTATCTAATAAATTTTTCGTTTCAATATTTTTTAGGAACCAGTTTGTGATCAATATTATTGTTACTGTAATTAAAGACAGAGAAACAATAGTCATTAAAGATAAATAATTGTGGTAAAAATAATTCACTGGTAGAAAAAAAATGACCAACAAACCAAACAGTGCAACAGTTAAATTCCTTAAATTTTTCAAAACAGTAACAGGTGACTTTGGCCAGGAAACCAGATACCGGCAGACTTTGTCCCCTTTAAAGATGCATTCAGGGTGGCTTATTTCAGAAGGTTTAAGTTTAAAATAGGTTGACATTGCCTCCCAGTAACCCATTCTGTTTTCACATTGAAAGGACTCTTCTCTGGTCCCGGGATTTGGGGTAACTGTAATTTCAACTTTATTAGAACTTAAAACTTTTGCTTCATAATAAGACGACTTGGAAATTTTATTTACATAATAACCCATTAAATTATAAAATTTAACGGGACTCATTAATCCAATCGTGAATCTTCCAAATATGTTATATGCTTCAGGCGATGAGGAAAAACGCCCTGCTTCGCGGGCAATTTTTTGATTGCTTGTTAATTCTACCAACTTTTCATAAAAGCGATTTATTTGTCTTTGGGAGAAAAAATGACCTTCATCTTCCACCTGATAAGGTTCCATTTCTGCATAAGCAAGTAGTTCATCAATGTTGATATAATTGTACTTTTTTTTAATTAACTTCAGGTACAAATCAATCCCCCTGCTTCCGTACAGAGGTCTATTTTCATCGTAAAGATCAGGCATTGAAAACAATTATTTAACTTGTTTTATTTTAATCTGTTTTTTTGGTAATGTAAGGGATTCCATGTACTTAAGATACTCGCCAATGTACTCAAGATTGAGTATTCCTAATAAGTACGTTTTTTCAGAAGAAAAATCATACAGCTCGGCATAAGATTTCGGATAAAATAATACAGGGATGTTATCATACTCATAGTACTCTGCAAGTTGAACAAGTGCATAATTCAGGATCTCTTTGTTGATAGTGGGGGGATCTAACACAAAAATTTGAATACAATTTGTCAGGTTTGACATATTAATTCCAAAATCTGAAATGTTCACAATCAGAACAGCAACTAATTCATCGTCTGTTTTGATTGAAAACAGCTTCCGTTTTCTTTTAAAACCTGCTTTGCTGTAATCATCACAGATAGTGCCTCCCATGCAATTTGCTTCCGGGGTGAGATCAAGAGCTTTGATCAACAAGCCCCCTGAGAACTCATCATACCAATATTTAAGAATTTCAAGATCATCTGGATCTGTATCACTTATGTTCAATGCGGAGAAGGGAGGTGCTGGTTTTCCATTCGGTTGAAAATGAAAATATGCAAATTCATCAATTGAACTTTTTTGTGAGTCCCCCATGGAACCAGTCGCGGATGAACCGAAAAGTCTTTTTGAAAAGCGGTTATTGGGCCTGTAATAACCAGCAAGAAAATCCATTTTAGCAGGCGGCAAAGAATGAAGCTCGTTAATATGTTGGAGTATGTGCTCCAGTACAACTAATCCAGCCTTATGTTTTGTCGATTTAATTGCTGCAAGATGATGCAAAAGCCATGTTTTTTCATAAAATCTGTATATGGATATATGGCCATATATTTTCCCTTTGTCCTGGTAAATGATATGTTGTGCTATCTCAGGTTTTTCGTTGTATAATTTTTTGTATGTATCAATAAATATTTCTTTTTGGTCAGCTATTTGTAGATATTTTTCAGGGTAGACAAACCCTGAATCGAAAAAGAAATCCCATAGAGAATCAAGATCAACATTTGAAGTGCAGATGCATGAGTGCTTGTTTTTTGCCTGATGTATCAGTGAAGATAATTTTATATGATCAGAAAGATTTATATCCAATATAACAAAACCGCATGTAACCACATCATCTTGGGTAATACGGTATAAGACTTGAGCTTTGCACTTTAAGGTAAAGCCTTGAATAAAATCGATTCCCAGGTCAGTTATTATCAATCCAGGTAACAGGACCGAATTTTCTGCATCTTCTTCTATGGAAAAACCGAGTCCTGATATATCTTTCAAACCCAGTATTATTTTTTTTTGTGTTAAGGGATGATGAAATATCAAATTAGGTAAGGGAGACAGTACCAGTCTTTCTGTTCGAAATGTTTTCGACTTCATCCTGCTGATGTTGTTTTTTACATTTTTTAAAACAAGTGTTATTCCCGACGTATATTTTTCCTGGCGTATAATTGCGCACTCACCAAAAAAAACGAAATCTCCTTTATTGTTAATTAATTGAACATTGACGTGATTGTCGGGATTCATTTCAAGTTGCAGTTGCTGAGAATCTAAAGCATATTTTACAGTAAAGGATTCAGCACAGAAATTTATTAAAGTACCCTTAACAAGATATCCATCCTGGCTTATTTGAGCGGTAATACCATTACATAAGTATCTTTTAAATCCTCTGAATGTTCTTTCATAGCAGTATTCCGGTAGTCCCAAGTAAACGCCTTTCCTGGATATTTCAAGGAGCTTCGCTTCCACACAAACATTGCTGAGTCCGTCGGTGAAAGAAAAATAGGTAAATGTAAATTGCTTGAGTTTTTTTTCTGCGTCGAAATGCTCAGACCATATGCACAGCAAAAAGTTGTCATTGCATATCTGGGGTTTGGCCAACAGTGTAATAGGATGACCGTACTTCTTGTGTTTGAAGTTAAGGGTAATGTCACCGTCTTTGAAATTGATCCGGTTCAAATAGTTGACCAATCGTGCTTGAGTGACTTTTTTGCTGTTCTTATCATTCTCTAAGGAAGCAGTCTCCTCAGTAAGATGGAGTGAAGATTTAAGCCCTGCACCTTTCATTTCGTCAGCCTCTTGCACTTTTTAGTGCAGCATCATTTTTGATAGAAATAAAAAATCTTTTTGATTTCAGTATTATTTCAAGATCATACTTTATGCAAACTAAGCATTAGGGGGATTTTTTTAATAAAGTATCTGAAATTATTTATACTTACATCTTATTAAGAACATTGCAAAATATCAAATTAAAAAAGAAATAAAAAACGTTTGATCTGTGTAAATTCAATGACTTGTTAACTTTTTGCGCATTGTAAAAAATTAACAAATTATATAACTTGAAAGGGTGTGGAAAGGAACAGGACTCTGTTGGATTTTACATCAATATTACAAAGGGATATCAACACTCTCCGGAAAAGTAAAAGATAAAACTTATTATGACTTTTATCTTAACATTGCAGATTTTAATCGACAATTTTGATCGTAATGTTGATTTCCCTGACATCATCCGTCTGTTTCAGTGATTTGATAAATCCATGGACTGTTCCTGCTAGCGCATCCTGCACAAAACCTTTCATCGGCACCTTTTTTCCGTTGACCAGCAAGAGCGCTTTTTCTTCTCTGCCTTTTTTATCCTCAATAAATTTCCTGATGATAAAATCGGCAATCTCCCGACTTTCTTCAAGCCTGAAAACATTGTCTCCGGAGAGCTGGCGGTCGGTAACCGTGGCAATGACGCCGGTCACCTGATCCCGCAGAAGTTCCGCATCACCGCGGATGACTTCAATTTTGCTGATCTTGCGTTCATGCTTGAATCCTTCGCCGATAACGATGTCATAATCATAAAAAAAACGATAGACCAGGGCAGCAAGACTTAATTCCGGATTTATCGCAAACAGAGCCATCTGGTCGGGAGCCATCAAAGTGACGGCGTCGGCACCAGCCTTGCGGTATATCCCGGTATCCGTGCCGGAGAGGTCAAATTCAATGCCGGTATGTTTTGTCGACTTGATTACGGCAACACGCAGGCCCTTTTCTTTGAGATGAGCAACAACCTTGCTTGCCAGTGTTGTTTTTCCGGAATCATGCCACCCGATGAAACTGACTATTGGAACCATATCCCCTTCCTGTTATGCATAAAAAAACAGCCGTATCGTGAGCAGGAACTGGCTGTCGTTATTGTGGATGGGCTAAACCTGATGAATCCGGATTTTTATGCAAGCAAATCCCTGCTTTTCAGCACCCGGTTTTTCTTGAGGTGCTGAGGCAAATTAACCCGACATTCAACCCATCGCTTGAATGTTTGTTAAAAAAATTTGATAATTATTCTTTTTGAGTATACGGCTATACGGAACGAATGCAAGAAAAAATGTCAAAAGATATCAAAATTATACTTAAAAGCAATATATATACTGTATGTAATTGTTTTTATTGATGTTGTTTTTTTGCGATAATGTCATGCCCAGGGAGCAGGTTACAGGATTATTCTTTTTTCCACAGTCCGGCAGTTTCCTGTTATGAACAATTGGCAAACATTCAAAATGTATCGTATAAGGTGATATTATTCATTTCAGTTGATTGCAGATAACCCATGGTAGAAAAAACAGTATATAATCATCGCACAACTATCCTGACGGCAAAGGGAACTGAAGCAAGCAGGGAATCGCTCGCTGTCGAAGTGCCGTACTCCATTTATCTGAATGACCGGCTGATCGGTTCGGCCATGGTTCTGGAAACAGGTCTTGAGGAGTTCGGGGCGGGTTTTCTGTTCGGTCAGGGATACGTCGAAAATCCTCAGCAGGTCCGTGAAGTTCTGGTCTGTCCGGAAGGACGGATATCAGTACATGCTGATGTGGATGAAGATGCGGAGCCGAAAGAGGTGATTATTACATCCGGTTGCGGAGGAACCGGTAAAATTTCCCGTGAAATGCTCGAAGGCACATTCGATGATCTCAAGGAGTTTGAAATCAGCCTGGCAGAGACCGGACGGTTCATCAGGGAGGTTTTAAAAAAATCCGATCTGGGAATGACCACCCATTGTGTGCACGGGTGCGGATTCTGGTACGACGGTAAACTGCAGGCGTTTTATGAAGATATAGGGCGCCACAATGCGGTCGACAAGATCATCGGGGCTATTCTGCTGAAAAAAATAACCGCGCAGGGCGCAATCTACACCACCGGCCGCCTGACTTCGGATATGGTTCTGAAATGCGCCCGCATCGGCATCCCAATCATCATGTCGAGAACCTCCGCCTCATCCCTGGGCCTTGCCATTGCCAAGCGGGCCGGTGTAACCATGGTATCGTATGCCCGTCCCGGCAGACTCAATGTCTTTCATGCGCCGGAGCGTATCCTTATCTGACATCTCTTACCCGTCCCCTGGTTCAGCAGGAGTCCGCCTGTTTTCGCACATTGGAAGTAAAGAGCCTGTTGCTGATAAGGGTCATGCCTATGGCAAACAGGGCCGCGGCCAGGCCGAGCAGGACATTGAAATAAGCGGGTGCCGCCAGAGCCAGCCGTATCAGCAGCGTTGACAGGGCAAAACCCGAATTGCGGAAAACAGCATAGTAGGACGGCTGGAAACATTGAGCCACGAGAACCAGCAGTATATCGGTAATAATCAGCAGGGTATAGAAATCATGAAAAAAATCCGAATGAGGGATATTCATGACCGTAAGATAGATGGTTTTTACCCCCATATACAGGAAAATGCCCAGCAGGATCAGGGCAATCCCTTTTTTTGCCGCCACAAAACTGAAGAGATCCCCGTGTCGGCCCCCTTCATCATGCCCCCTGCTCTGAATTTTGTAGTAGTAGCCCAGCAGGGCAAAAATGAGAAGGGCGCCGAAACCGTCGGAAACTATGCGGAGGATTGCCTCGTTATTGCCTGTAAAAGTGATCGGCTCCGGCAGGTACGATAACTCCTTGAAGGCATTGCGGATGAGGATAAGGGAAAGGATTTCAAACTGTTTGCCGACCGATTTGGAAAATGAACAGGGCAGGGTGAAGATCAGGCTGACAACTTCCAGAATCAGGACGACGGTGAATGCGGCCTGGATGGCAAAGAAGTGATTTCCGGGAACCAGCCCTGATACCGGTTCCGGCAGAAAACCCTTGCGCTTGAGTTCAATGACCAGCAGGCTGCCCAGAAAAAGGAGGACCAGCAGGAAGGAAATTTTTCGGTGTATTTTCTCATGTTCCCAGTAATAGTGAAGGGGATCAAAGATGAAGGTGCATTTTTCAAAGATAAAATTCATAAATCCCCCGCATCAATTCACCGTGATGTCAACGCCGGAAATATTGACTTTTTCCACTCTGAGCGCTGCAAAAAATCCGGCAGGCGATTCCACTGCTTGAGTAAAGCAAACCTGATCATCTGCCGTTCCCACTCATCCCTTCGAGTTTTTCAGGGGGATCAAATCTGATCCTGCAGTGATCCCGGCCCGCATAGAAATTAATCCATGACGAAGTCTGGTCAAGGGCCCAGTTTTTCGGCGGCAGGTAGGTTGTCCTCCCGAACTGTTCAATCGTGGAGGACTTGCCCTCCCGATCATAGACCCTCACCCAGAAGCAGTACCTGTCCGGGAAAACTTCGCAGGTCATGTTCCTGCTGCCGCCGCATGGACCATTCAGCAGTTTTTTGGGGCATCCGGACTGGGGGCAGATGTAGGTTGATTCCTGCAATGTACAATCGCCGCACATTTTACAGTAAAAAAGAAAACTTTTTATCCACCGTTCAAAATTGCGCAATACGGCTGTCCGCAGCCGAGTCCGTTCACAGAACAGGCATATTCTCCCGAATATCCTGCTCATCGGATGGGGGGGAGAAAAGAGGAGCCGGTGCATCAGCCTGGGCACTTTCTGCCTCCTGTGCAGGTGTCCGGGATGCAGATCATTTTTTTCCTTACCGCATGCCCCCGGTCGTTCCTGTTTGTAGATATACCAGGTGCCGGGTACCGGGAAATGAACATCCCCGCGGAGTTCATCCCAATTCCCGGCCATCTGCCCGGCATGGTCAAGGATGAACCTGACATTTGCAAAGTTAAGCCCGTTGCCGCCGAGATGAACGCCGGAATAACCGAGGCCCTTCAATATACAGATCATTTTTGCCGCCCGCAGCAGACGCGCTTCCCTGCGGTTGTCCCTTTCTTCCTGTTCCATCTGGTGCACCAGCTGCTCCGGGAAAACAATACCGGGCACCTTGCCGCGATGCATGAGCCTCGCAACAGCGGTGGAGGGGACAAAGACATTGCCGAGTACCGGGACGCCGATGTTCTGAACCCGCAGAAAACGGATAAGTTCTTCGAATTTGCAGATGTCGTATCCGAGTTGGGTGATGATAAAATCCCCGCCGGCATCGATTTTCTTGATGAGTTTTGCATACTGCCATATCTGTTCGGATTCGGCAGCCTTGAAGGGGGAGACCACGCAGCCCCGGTTAAAGGCAAGCGGGTCAAAGGGAGCAATTTTGGAATTGGAGACGCCCCGGTACGTTCCTTCTTCCATATCACGCATGAGTCGCAAGGTCTGTACGCTGTCCAGGTCAAAAACCGGTTTGGCCTGGCCATAGTAGCTGGGACGCGGAAAGTCTCCGCCGAGAACAAGCAGGTTGTTGAAATTCTGCCGGTGATAATGAAAGAGATGACTCTCGATCTGGTTGCGATTTTTGTCCTTGAGGGAAAAATGCAGCAGCGGCTCGATGCCGATCTGCTGAATATCGGAACCTATGGCAAATGGGGCAAGAGCCGGCCCGCCCCCGGGATTATCGGTAATGGACAAGGCCCTGATCCGGCCGTCTTCTTTCGCACTGCGGGCAAAATCGAGCAGCCGCTCCAGCTTGCGCCCGCCAGATCCCTGTCCCGGTACGAGTTCATAGGTAACGGTGAACTCATCCGGATCAGCCAGCGATTTTGAGAATTCGTTTTGCTTTGGCATGTATCAGATGGTAAGTGTTGTGTGAAAACTACTGCCCACACAATAAATTTATAAAGTATCCTGAATCCGTTATCGGGCGCCCCGAAGGGCGGCGAAGTGAATCGCGCAATATACTTATCATATGCCATAAAAGACGAAAAATAAATAAGTTACCTGGCATATTCCTGAAAGCCGTCACGGATTCAGGAGTATATCATAAACCCTGAAGAACAAGGCGCAGGATGCAATTATAGTACTCGGTATGAAAGCAAAGAGAAACAGGGTTGTGCTAAACGCCTGCAGATTGCTGGCGGACAAAAGGCTGCTGAACGGGTCCTGCGATCCTTCAATCGAACTGCTGGCCGGTGACGGCTCCCAGCGGACATTTTACCGCCTGAGCTTTGCGGACGGCTTGCGCGTTGTTGCCATTGCCCCTGCCGGCAGCCGGCAGCAGGGGTTGGCTGAGGCGCACGCATCCTGGAACATCGGCAGGCACCTGTTCGGCAGGGGGGTTCCTGTTCCCGGCCATTTTGCCTTCGACCGGGAAACGGGGCTTATTCTGGCAGAGGACCTGGGTGATCTGCGGCTGCATGAATATGCCCTGAAAACGCATCCCGGCACAAAGAAACTTGCGGCAGTATACACCCGTGTCATTCAGGCCCTGGTCCGCATGCAGGTGCGGGGGGCGGAGGGCTTTCAAGCTTCCTGGTGCTGGCAGACTCCGGCCTATGACCGGCAGCTTATGCTGGAGCGGGAGTCTGGTTATTTTGCGGCAGCCCTGTGCCGCGGCCTCCTTGGCCTTGATCCCGGCTCCTCTGTCCTGCAGGATGAATTCGAGGATATAGCCGCCAAAGCGGCGGAAGCACCGGCACATTTTTTTCTCCATCGCGACTTTCAGAGCCGCAACATTATGCTGCAGGAAGGCAGAGTCAGGATTATCGATTTCCAGGGCGGCCGGTTCGGCCCGCTCGGGTATGACCTGGCTTCACTTGTTCTTGATCCCTATGTCGGCCTGCCGCAGGCATTGCAGGAGCAGTTGATTGAAGAATATCTCCGGGTGCTGAACAGCCATATTTCCTATGACGCAGCCGTGTTCCGCCGGGAATACGCCTATCTTTCCCTGCAGAGAAATATGCAGGTACTGGGCGCCTTCGCCTTTCTCAGCACGGAGCGGGGAAAAATTTTTTTCCGGCCATATATCAGGCTGGCCCTGCTGTCTCTGCAAAGCCTGCTTGCCAAACCTCTGCTGCAAAAGTATTCTGCCCTGAAACAATTGACTGAATCCTGTCTGGAAAAGGCACAGCAACATGATATCTGAAAATACAATCCTGGTCGCCCTGATCGGCCGGCCCAACGTGGGCAAGTCAACGCTGTTCAACCGGATGACGAGAAGCCGCGACGCCATAGTCGACCCGACTCCGGGGGTGACGAGGGACCGGCACTATGCCCAGGTTGCCTGGAATGAAAGATCATTTGTCCTTGTTGATACCGGCGGCATTGACGATGATGAAGATGTCATGACCGGACATATCCGGCAACATGCCCTGCAGGCGATCGAGGAAGCGGATATCATCCTCTTTCTCATGGACGGCAGGGAAGGATTATCGCCGAACGACATCGAGATTGTCAACATACTGCGCCGTACCGCCAAGCATGTTTTTTTTATTGTAAACAAGATCGACGGTCCTGATAAGGAAACGGAATTCCTTGCTCCTTTCTGGGAGCTGGGAGTTGAATCCTTATGGCCGCTCTCCGCCGATCACGGCTATGGATACCAGACATTGATGGATGCCCTGGTGAGCCGGGTTCCGGATCATCTGCCTGAGCAGGAATTGCCGGAAGGAACGGTACGGCTTGCTTTTCTCGGCCGCCCCAATGTGGGTAAATCGTCAATGATCAATGCCATCATTGGCCAGGAGCGGATGCTGGTATCGGATGTAGCCGGAACTACCCGTGATTCTGTTGATATTCTGCTGACCCATGGCAAATATTCCTACCTGCTGGTAGACACGGCGGGAATCCGCCGCAAGGGCAAAACAACGGACAAGCTGGAAAAATTTTCCATTCTCAAGGCACTGGGTGCCCTGGCCCGCTGCCATATAGCACTGGTCCTGATCGATGCCGGGGAAGGAATAACGGAACAGGACACCAAAATCCTCGGCTATACCCAGGAACAGGGCAGGGCCTGTATTATCCTGGTCAATAAATGGGACCTGCTCGAAGGGGATACCAGGCGCCAGAAACAGTTGCTGGAAGAAATTGCAATGGCCACCGGTTTTATGAATTTTGCCCCGGTTCTCAAGGTGTCGGCGCTGACCGGCAAGGGAATCAAACGCGTATTTCCGGTAATCGGCAAGGTTTACCGCCAGTTCAATGAACGTATTCCAACAAGTTCCCTCAACCAGCTGCTGGAGGATGCCGTTGCCAGGCACACCCCTCCCTATCATCACGGCAGGCGGCTGAAATTTTATTACACCGCCCAGCTCGGAACAGCACCGCCGACTTTTGCCATCATTGCCAATTCCCCCAAGGGAATCCATTTCTCTTACCAGCGGTACCTGACCAACCAGTTTCGCGAGGGGCTGAGCCTTGACATGGTCCCGATCCGGATATTTTTCCGGGAAAGGGGCAATCGGAAGGTGAAGAAAAAATGATGCAGTGACAGGTTGTCGATATGGGAAAAGTACGGATAATGGGGATACTGAACATCACTCCCGATTCATTCTCGGACGGCGGGCAGCTGGGCAACAGGGATGAGATTGTCCGCCGGATTGAAGAAATGGTGGAAGCCGGAGTGGATATTTTTGATGTCGGCGGCGAGTCGACCCGGCCGTTTGCGGATCCTGTTCCTGAACAGGAAGAACTGGACCGGGTTCTGCCGGTTATAGAACGCATCCGGCAGGTATCGGAGAAGCCGATTTCAATAGATACCACCAAGGCTGCCGTAGCCGCGGCGGCGCTCGCCGCCGGTGCTGAGATTGTTAACGATATCAGCGCATTGCAGCAGGATCCCGGCATGCTGGAGGTGGTAAAAGAGGTTCCCGGGCAGGTGATTATCATGCACATGCAGGGCACTCCCGGAAACATGCAGGTCAATCCGCAGTATGATGATGTAGTCGCCGACATCTTCCATTTTTTTGAAGAAAGAATAGAGCTGCTCACAGCCCGGGGCATAGACAAGGCCCGGATTATCATTGATCCGGGAATCGGGTTCGGCAAGACGGTGGAGCACAACCTGAAGATTCTCCGGAATATCGGCGAGTTCAAAAAGCTGGAGTGCCCCGTGCTTATCGGTCATTCCAGAAAATCCTTTCTCGGCAGCACTCTTGGTCTTGACATCACCCGGCGCGACTGTGCCACGGCAATCCTTTCCTTTTATTGTATCCGGCAGGGCGCGGATATCCTGCGCGTTCATGATGCGGAACTGACCAGACAGGCGGTCCGGCTGCAGCAACTCCTGGAGGCCGGAGAAGATGATCAACCTTCCTGTTGAGCAGGGCTTGTGACTTTCCAGGGGATTATTCAGACCGGCCAGCATAGCTGTTTCAATGAAGATGGTGCCGTTGTCGACTGTGCAGGCAGCGGCCAGGACGGCGAGTACCAAATTGGAACGCCCTGGCCTGATCCGAGGTTCAGGCTCCGGGGCCAGGTCGTGGAGGACCTGCTCACCGGGCTTTGCTGGGCAACGGATGCAAATCCTGCCGAATTTCCCCTGACCTGGCAGGAGGCCTTTGAATTTATCCGCGCAATGAACGCCCGGTCCGCATCCGGTTACAGCGACTGGCGCCTGCCTGACAGAAATGAATTGCGCAGCCTGATCTCCTACCAGGCAAAAAGGCCGGCCCTGCCGGCAGGACATCCTTTTGTCAATGTATTTTCAGGATGGTACTGGACGTCCACCACGGCTGCCGTCAATTCCGGGTATGCCTGGTATGTTCATATGGACGGAGCCCGAATGTTTTACGGCGGCAAGAATCAATATTACATGCTCTGGCCCGTGCGGGGAAAAAGCACTGTTCTGCCTCCGGCCGGAGAGGCCGCCGGATCCCCTGTTGAGGAACGGCAGGAAAGCGTTCCGGAAAAAAAAGAGCCTGAATCGCGGTTCGTGCCCGATGGGGATATTGTCCATGACCGGCACACAGGCCTGTGCTGGCGGCAGACGGCAAGCCTGTCATCAAAACCGGTACGGTGGGCGGAAGCCCTGCAGCTGGTTGCAGGGTTGAACCAGGCTGAGAGCGATCGGAAAAAGGGCTGGCGGCTGCCGAATATCAATGAACTGGAATCACTGGTGGACTGCTCCAGGCATTCGCCGGCACTTGAAGTCAATCATCCCTTTACGGAAGTCAGGGATGTGTACTGGTCTTCGACCACCAGTTTTTTTGAAACCGACTGGGCCTGGGCTCTTTATCTCAACAAGGGAGCCCTTGGCGTTGGATTCAAGAAACAGGCGGAATTTTATATCTGGCCCGTGCGGAACGGATAGACCTCTTTTCTCCTGTTACCTGGGATGATTGGGGGGCAGGTTATTCTGCATGGGAGAAGAGAGTTCAACTTCCATCTCAATTTCCCGCTCGCCGAAGAGAACATTCTTGCGCAGGACCTTCAGCATTAAGGTATCACCAGGATTCTTGTCGAGCAGCAGTGCTTTCAGATCGGTGATATCCTCAACTTTCTCTCCTTCTGCCGCAAGGATTATATCGTTTACCTTCACTCCCGCTTCGCCGGCCTTGCCATGCGGGCTGACCTGGGAAATGCGCACCCGCGTCTCATCCGAAGTTTCGCTGATTTTTTCCTCCTGCAGCACCACGCCCATTTTGGCCGGCGGCTGAATGTCATAGGACGCTGTATAGACAAGGTAATCAGCCTGATAGCCGGTATGCAGGCCGGATGCTTCATGATTGATGCTGACCAGAACGCTCTGGGGAACATCCATGCGCCGCTTTACCCGGGGAGGAATGGCGCTGTCCTTGTAAACATGACCGTTGCCGGCAATGACCACCATGCGCTTTTCAGGGTGCTCCTGAAGATAGGTGACTATGTTGTCCGCCATGACTTCATCCCAGATTGACTGGGCCTGAATAAAGCCGCTGATTTTTTCAGCATCAATATTGTTTGTATTGTGCATGGCAAAAGCCTGGGAAAGACGGGCACGGTAGCCGGGCACGTCCAGGTCGCGCTCGATCGGAATCTCGTTGAACTGGTCCTCGGCAAGGGTGTCCAGTCCTCCTTCCTGAAAAACCGTGCTGACAATGGAGCGGTCAATGTTGAGAGCGACAAGAGGGATTCCCTTCAGGCGGGCAAAGTTGATAATTTCCCGGTAATATTTGTAATCATATCCCCAGACGGTAAAATAATTAGACTTTTTCAGGAATTCCTTTTCCGTGGATATTGCGCCTGATATATAGTCGTCCAGGGCCTGCTGCGATGAACGGGGAAACATTTCCATACCGATGGCCAGGTCCGGGTTTTCCCGGTAAAGGGCCTGGATAACCTGGAGTTGCAGGATATGGTTGCCCATATCGGTATGCATTTCTCCGACATAGACCACTTTTTTATCCTGCAGGGTGTCCACTATCTCGTCAAAGGTCTGGATGGCAGGAACCGGCAGCCCGTTCGGCTCGGCATAGAGTTGAATATGGATACCGTTGTCGGACTCTTCTATGCTGCTCTTCTGCAGCTTGCCGTTTTCAAAATGCAGAGAGCTGTATTTCCCGTAATGTCGCAGTTTTCTGGTCGCCTGCTCTGTTTCCTGTTCGTCCGACGAAAAGATAAGCACCATGACTTCACGGACATTCAGCGGATTGTGCCGGACATCCAGTGAAAACCCGGTTTCCGGATAATCCGGGGCTGCAAAAAGACCGAGGCTGTGCCTGGAGGGACCGAGAAAAATAAAGCTGCCGTCCCGCAGGTCGGCATTATCAAGTTCGTCCGCAGGAATGATTTCACAGTCAATGCTTTTCAGATATTCGAGCAGAGGTGCATATGTGTTTTCATCCGGGGAAGCCAGCACAGCCTTTTTATTTTCCGCTCCGAGAAAAAAGGACCAGATGGTCGGGATCTCATCCGGGCCGAGATCCCGCATCAGATCATATTCCGGATCAACGAGGAGCTGGATGGGCAGTTCGTCAACGATTATCTCCGCCTCTACCCGGCGGTCATTTACATGAATGATGTCGCGAAATTCGCCGGTCCGTGTTCTGGTGAGCACCGGCAGCAGAAAATCATAGGGCTGCTCGTTTTTCTGCTCCACCAGAAAGGTTATCCTGGACCTGCCGTCTATCTGCCGTACCTTCAGATTATTGATGGAAAACCGGATCAGATCCGGGCGGGTCAGCCACTGGGCAAAGAATTCCGCCAGATCCGTATCTGCGGTTGCCGCAAAAATGGTTTCAATGTCCTCCCAGCCGGCCCTTTTGAATTTCATTTCCCGGTATAAGTCGGCAACCCCACGGAAAAATAATTCATCCCCCAGATGAAGACGCAGCATGTGGAAAAGCATGCTTCCCTTGTCATACCCTATCGCCCGCACTTTCCTGGCCATGGGCTGGGAATCGCTGGCGCTGGCAAAATCCTGCAGGACCATTTCATTGTCCTGCTGAACATAGGAAATGTAGCGCAACAGCTGATTTTTCCTGTATTCTCCATCTTCTTCCTTATCCGCTGCATAGAGATGGTCGGCAAGGTATGTTGTCAGCCCCTCCACCCAGTTTCCGCCGGATTCCTTTTGAAACACACTGTTGCCGAACCAGCTGTGAAGGATTTCATGGCCAAGGGAGGTGTCCTGGATAAACGGCAGCCTGACCACCGCCTGCCCGAGGAGGGTGAGGGTCGGCATCCCGTACCCGGTGGGCAGCCTGTTCTCGACAATGCTGTACCGGGTATAGGGAAAGGGGCCGATGAGTTCCTCATAGCGTTCTATATAGGACTCCGCTTTGCTGAGATAGTCATCGGCAAGGGCTATATCCTCTGCAAAGAAAAAAGCGGCCAGTTCGACATCATTGGCCATTTTCCTGTATTTGACCGTATAGGGTCCGGCTGCAAAGTGGATGGAGCGGACGGGATGTTCCAAAGCGGTATTGAGATACCTGACATTGTTTCTGTCTTTGCAGTAGGTGACGGTTTCACCTTCCGAGATGCCGGTAAAATTCTCCGGCAGTTCAGCTTCCAGATTATAATGCATATCAATATTCGGGATGGGGTGCCAGAAGCCGGCAAGGGTGATTCCACTGCTGCTGATAAGATTGCCCTCCGCATAGGGATTGGTGACCGCGTACTTCCATGATATATAAATTGTCCGGTTGTCCGGTGATGGCTGCAGTTTGATGGCATTGTTCCTGTCGGGTGTGAGAGCGAATTGCGACATTCCTTCCACTTCCAGGACAGAGCCGGTGATTTCCAGGGGACCGTTGTTTAGCACAATTGCAGTTCCCGCGGGCAGTTCAATTTTCGAGGTCCCGATCAGCGATGCCGAATCGAGATCAAAGGTGATGCTGATGGTATGTTCCGGTATTATCGGGGTATCTTCTGCTCCGGCAGAAAAAGCAGAGCACAAACCTGCGGCAAGGATGAGAAAAGGCAACAGAAATAAAACTCTGTTAATGTGCGGAAAAAATGTCATCATTCGCTGTTCCTGTTAATTTATTTATCAAGTTTGATTATTAAAAAAAGTAGTCTACAACCTAACCATTTTTTTAAAAAAGAAAAGGATTACCTTTAAGGGTTTTTTTTGTTTTTCTTGACAGAAAAGTCAGGTTTATTGTAGGTCTGGACACCTGTTCCCGGGCAGGTTTACCAAAAAAAAGCATACAGGGAAGGGACATGGCTGATAAATTTCGCATAAAGCTGATAAACAACGTAGCAGAGGAGGGTCTGGCCCTGTTCGGCAGCCGATACCGGGTGCGTGCTGATGAATCCGATCCGCATGGCATCATTGTCCGCAGTGCACGGGTTGGTATCGAGAAGTATCCGAACCTTCTTGCAATTGCCCGGGCGGGTGCCGGAGTCAATAATATACCGGTGGAAAAAGCCACCCGGAAAGGGATCTGCGTCTTTAATACGCCCGGCGCAAATGCCAATGCCGTTGTTGAGCTGGTGTTTACCATGCTTGGCATATGGCTGCGGCATGCCCACCATGGCATCGCCTTCTGTCAGTCCCTGGCTGGTCTGCAAGGAAAGGATCTGGAACGGACGGTTGAGCAGGAGAAGAAAAAGTACAAGGGCGAAGAAATGACCGGCAAAACTCTCGGGGTCATAGGCCTGGGAAAGATCGGCGTCAGAACTGCAAATACCGGGATCTATCACCAGATGCGCGTTATCGGATACGATCCTTTCCCGGTAATGGACAATATTCACGATCTGTCCCCTGAGGTTGAACTGGCCAGATCAAGAGCGGAGGTCCTGGCCCGCGCCGATTACGTATCTCTTCATGTGCCGCTCAACACAAATACCCGAAGGCTGGTATCAACCGAGTTTCTCAATACCATGAAGCCCGGAGCCCTGCTGCTGAATTATGCGCGCGGACCGGTAGTGGATGAGGATGCGGTTCTGCAGGCATTGGCCGACGGTCGTCTCCGGGGCTATATCACTGATTTTCCTTCTGAAAAGATCATCGGCTGCGACAGGATCCTCATTTCTCCCCACCTGGGTGCGTCAACCGCGGAATCCGAGGAGAACTGCGCAATAATGGCGGTACGCGAGTTGAAAGGTTATCTTGAATACGGCAATATCACCCACAGTGTCAATTTCCCGAATATAGAGTCCATACCAACCGTTAAAGTTGATACCAGGCTGATTATGATCAATCGCGACGAACCCGGAATGATAGGCGTGGTTACCAATATTCTCGGCAGTCACAGGATAAACATCATGAGTTATGACAACAAGAGCAACGGGAGCATCGGCTATAATATAATCGATTGCGCCGGACCCGTTCCGCCTGCCGTCCAGAAGGAAATTGAAATACACGACGGGGTGATCTGCACCCGGATAATACGGATGGCAAAATAAAAAATGGACCGGATGTGACAGCCACTCGGTGTTGGTGCCGCTTTTTGTGTACCGGTTCACTGTAACCGCAATACGGCCGAGTCTTAAAAAAACCGGATATTTACTTTTCAACAAACGATTATTTTCTTATCTTGCATGCGGAAATAAAACTGCAAATTTAAAAACACTTATGGTGGATTTATATCAGGAGAAATAAATGAGCGGAAAAACAGTCACGGAAAAAATATTGGCCGATCATCTGATCGGGGGCGAGATGAAACAGGGCGAGGAAATCGCCCTGCGCATCGACCAGACGCTGACCCAGGACGCCACCGGTACCATGGCTTATCTTGAGTTTGAAGCCATCGGAATTCCCAGGGTCAAAACCGAGCTTTCAGTGTGTTATGTCGATCACAACCTTATCCAGTCCGATTTCAAAAACGCCGATGACCACCGGTTTCTGCAGTCGGTTGCCAGAAAATTCGGCCTCTATTTTTCCCCCCCGGGCAACGGTATTTCGCATCAAGTTCACCTGGAGCGGTTCGGCATTCCCGGAAAAACACTGCTGGGTTCGGACAGCCATACGCCCACCGGCGGCGGGCTCGGCATGCTGGCAATGGGTGCCGGCGGCCTTGATGTGGCCATGGCCATGGCCGGCAAGCCTTTTTATCTGATCATGCCGAAAATCTACGGCATCAGGCTGACCGGGAAACTTTCGCCCTGGGTATCGGCCAGGGATGTTCTGCTGGAGATTCTCCGCCGCCTGTCCGTAAAGGGTGGGGTAGGCTACATCATGGAATATTTCGGACCCGGGTTGGCGGGATTAAGTGTCACCGACCGGGCGACCATAACCAACTTCGGCGCCGAGCTGGGGGCTACCACCTCTGTTTTTCCTTCTGATGAGAACACCAGGCAGTTTCTCGCCAGCCAGGGAAGGGAGGAGCAGTGGCGGGAACTGGCTGCCGATGACGGAGCTGAGTACGACAAGGTGATGGAGCTGGATCTTTCAACCCTGGAACCGTTGATAGCCTGCCCCTCCTCGCCTGATAATGTTGTTCCGGTCCGGGAGGTGTCGGGCAGGCCGGTAGCCCAGGTGCTGATCGGCTCCTGCACCAATTCGTCTATCCGGGACCTGACCGTGGTGGCCAAAGTTCTGGAGAATCATGAAGTCAGCAAAGACCTCAGTCTTGAGATAAATCCCGGCAGCCGCCAGGTTCTGGAAAATATCACCGCCAGCGGTGACCTGCTCACCCTCACCCATGCAGGCGCCAGGGTGCATCAGTCAGGGTGCCTGGGATGTATCGGCATGGGCCAGGCGCCGCCCACCGGCAGCATCTCGCTGCGGACCTTCCCAAGAAATTTTCCGGGCCGCAGCGGCACTGTCGGCGACAAGGTGTACCTGTGCAGTCCGGAAGTGGCGGTGGCCAGTGCGGTGCGGGGAGTTGTCACCGACCCTCGTGATCTGGGGGAATATCCCCGATTTTCTCTGCCTGAGCGGGTTCTGCCCGGGGATGCGCGCATTGAAAAACCGCTGCCGGAAGGAAGCGAAGTGAATATTATCCGCGGCCCGAATATCGCTCCTTTCCCTGATTTCGAAGAGCTGCCGGAAACCTGGCAGGGCAGGGTAATGATTAAACTCGGCGACAATATCACTACCGATCACATCATGCCGGCCGGCGCCAGAATCCTCCCGCTCCGCTCCAATATTCCTGCAATCAGCGAATATGTCTTCCACCAGATCGATCACAACTTTGCGCAACATATGAAAGAGGCCGTGCTGGAGGGTGATCACGGAATGGTTGTCGGCGGCGGCAACTACGGACAGGGGTCCAGCCGTGAGCATGCCGCCCTGGCCCCCCGGTACCTTGGGGTCCAGATCAAGCTGGTGAAAAGTTTTGCCCGCATTCATAAAGCAAACCTTATTAATTTCGGCATCGTACCGCTTACCTTTGCCCATCCCGAAGATTACGACAGGATTGAGCAGGGGGCGAAGGTTACTATTCCGGAGATCAGGAAGACCCTGCGCAACGGCGGCAAAAAGATTACGGTTGAAGTGAACGGACATTTTATCGAGGCCGAGATTGATCTTTCCGCCCGGCATCGTGAAATACTGGCCGCCGGAGGATTGCTGAACTGGGCGCGCCGGTCCTGATATTTATTTTTGAACGTTGATACAAGAAACCATATTCTTCGTAATTGTTCGTAATTGGCTGAGTGTACGGAAGAATAACCGGAAACCAGGTAAAAATTGCCGCTGCAGCCGTTAAAAAAATTGTACTTTCGGCTTGGCACCTTCCTGGAGCATGGAATTTACTTTTCATGTAACGTGTTGAAACTAAAAATGATTAAGTAAAAATTAAGAAAGTACTCTTTTCAGGCATGGTCTTTGCTATATAAAGAGTAATTCTTCATCTCTTCTCTCCTTTTTTTCCGGTTCAGTTCATCTCAGGCTGAACCGGTTTTTTTTGTATGTACATCTCGTCTCGAAAGGGTCTGTTTCAATCCGTCCGGTATTGAGAAGAAAGATCAAGGGCACATCAAGAGAAATTGAGCATTCGCATAACTCTCGGCTGTTGCAATCACCCGGTTTCCGGATTACATTCACCAGGCACCTACCAAAGATGTTAATACAACAGGAGAGAAATGAATGTTTGATCTACATGGCAAAGTTGTCTTGATAACAGGCGGCTCCAGAGGGATCGGCCGTGCGATAGGCCTGCGCCTGGCCGAAAACGGCGCTGATGTAGTAATTAATTATGTCCGCCACCGCAGGGATGCCGAAGAAACCGTCGCAATCATTGAAGAGAAAGGGGTCAAATGCCTGGCCGTTAAAGCCAATGTCGCCCAGGAAGATGATGTCATCCGGATGTTTGATGAAATCCGGGAAAAATACGAGCGCCTGGATATCCTGGTGAGCAATGCAGCCTCGGGTGTGCTTAAGCCGGCCATGGAACTGACCACCAGGCACTGGAACTGGGCCATGGACATTAATGCCAGGGCGCTCCTGACCCTGGCTCAGCATGCTGTGCCGATGATGGAGAGAGGAGGCAGGATAATGGCCGTCTCAAGTCTCGGCGCCGTGCGGGCCGTGCCTAACTACACTGTAGTCGGTGCATCCAAAGCGGCCCTGGAGTCGCTTATCAGGCACCTGGCAGTGGAACTGGGTCCCATGGGCATTCTTGTCAATACCATCAGCGCCGGCGTGGTGGATACCGATGCATTAAAAAAATTTCCCAACAGGAAGGAGATTATCAGCACATCTCTGGCAAGAACTCCCCTCGGCCGCCTTACCCTTCCGGAGGATGTAGCAGACCTGGCGCTCTTCCTCTGCAGCGGTCTGGCAACCATGATCCACGGCCAGACCATCGTGGTCGACGGAGGGTACGCTATTCAGGGGTGATGCTCCTCCTGATCCTGTACATAACTTCAAAGCAGGCTGTCGCCACAACGTACAACAAAACCGCACTGATAAAGGAAGGCCATCCGGTACTGGAGGTGGAGGCGAGAGCCTGGATGGGATAATAGAGAGCCTTCAGCATGCCCGCATCATGGAACGCCCAGAAAAAAGGAAAAGTAAAACCGAGCAGGAGATAAAACCACCTTCGCAGCATTAATGGATGCTCCTAAGCTTCCGCGATTGTGCGGTGATGCAGAAGAACGGCCATTATGCGGTCAATGATAATTTTATCCACCTCTTTCATCCATTTTTCGGGCTTATGAAAGATATCAGGGGTGCCGGCAGGACTGCCGTCAGAATTGTATAGGAAATAACATATATAACAGTTTTATACCATATGTTCTACGCAACAGGGAGCCGCAATCCCGCCTGATTGTCTATTGCATGGAATTATCAGATCGGGCTTGACAGATTAATAATAAACTTTTCTTCGCAAGATATGGTATTTTTATTGAATTTGTAATCCCGGTTTTGTAATTATGATCTTTTGCATTTTTGTTAATCCATCGCTGATGGCGAATTAATTTATAGGGAGGTTTTGATGGAAACAGTTTTTACATCCCATGTTTTTGAAACAGAAGTTATTGAACTGGCCGATACGCGTGAAACAATCGTCCGCGGCGGTCGCGATAAATTTTCCCTGCTCCCGAAAGCTTTCGAGGGCATCCGTCAGATAGGAGTCATCGGCTGGGGATCACAGGGACCGGCGCAGGCTCAGAACCTCAGAGAATCGCTGGAAGGAACGGATATAAAGGTAAAGGTCGGTCTGCGCGCCGGCAGTTCATCACTGCCCGCGGCCAGGGAAGCCGGTTTTACCGAGGAGAACGGGACTCTCGGTGAAATGTATGAGGTCATCGGCAGTTCCGACATGGTCATCCTGCTCATCTCGGATGCAGCACAGGTTGAAAATTACAAGAAAATTTTTGCCGCCATGAAGCCGGGTGCTGTCCTTGGACTTTCCCACGGATTTCTTCTCGGACACCTGGAAAGTGTCGGCAAGTATTTTCCTCCCGGCATGAATGTAATCGGGGTATGCCCCAAAGGCATGGGGCCTTCGGTGCGGCGGTTATATGTGCAGGGCAAAAAAGTCAACGGAGCCGGCATCAACTGCAGTTTCGCTGTTGAACAAGATCTGGACGGCAAGGCAACCGATCGGGCTCTTGGCTGGGCCATTGCCGTGGGTGCGCCGTACGTGTTCAAAACGACTCTGGGTCATGAGTACCGCAGCGATATTTTCGGGGAACGGGGCATCCTGCTCGGTGCCGTCCATGGAATTGCCGAGGCCCTGTACCGCAATTATGTCATGGAAAAGGGAATGGCGGAAGAAGTTGCCTTTACCGCCACGGTGGAAAACATCACCGGGCCGTTAAGCAAGACCATTTCCCATGAAGGGATCCTGGCGGTGTACCGGAAACTCGATGAGGCGGGCAGAAAAATTTTTGCCAGGATGTATTCCGCTGCCTATCATCCCGCCTTCGATGTCCTGCTGGAGATCTACGATGAGGTTTCCAGCGGCAATGAGATCCGCAGCGTCGTGATGGCGGAAAGAAGGTTTGGCCGCTATCCCATGGGCAAGATAGACGGAACCAGGATGTGGCAGGTCGGGGAAAAGATGCGTGCCGCACGATCCGGGGAACCTGCCGTCGATCCGGCTACGGCAGGCCTTTACTGTGCCGTCATGATGGCGCAGATCGACCTGCTGATCGAGAAAGGGCATTGCCTGAGCGAAGTCTGCAACGAGTCGGTGATTGAGGCTGTTGATTCGCTGAACCCCTACATGCACTACAAAGGTGTTGCCTTTATGGTCGATAACTGCTCGACAACCGCCCGGCTCGGCTCCCGCAAGTGGGCGCCCAAGTTCGACTACAACATCATGCAGCAGGCCCTTGTCGATTTTGATGGCGGCAAGATGGCGGATAGTGAATTAATGAATGCTTTCGAAAACCATATGATTCATAAAGTGTTGGCCACTGTCGCTACCATGAGACCTTCGGTCGACATTTCCCTTGCCGAATAATACGGCAGTCTTTGATTATGAATGCGGCTGGATGCGGCTACAGGATGTGATACAAGGGGAATGAAGCCCGATTTTCTTGAATATATCCGCTCCCATGTCGTGCTGGCCGACGGCGCCCTGGGTTCATACCTGTATGAGAAAGGAGTGGAACGCGGCCGCAATCTGGATCTGCTCAACCTGCAGGCTGCGGATTTGATTTTCAGCGTCCATGAAGAATACATCAGGGCGGGCAGCCAGCTTATTGAAACCAACACTTTCGGCGCCAATGCATACAAGCTCCGTGAGGTCGGCGCCGATGGCCAGGTGCGGGAAATTAACAAGGCCGGAGCGGAGATTGCGGTTAAGGCAGCGGGCCATCAGGTATATGCAGCCGGCTCTGTCGGGCCGACCGGCGTCCGCTTTCCTCTCGAGGATGACGAGATAACAAGGGGCGACATCCGCAGTGCCTTCCAGGAACAGATCGCGGGACTGGTTGCAGGCGGTGTCGACCTGATCATTATTGAAACTTTTTCCAGCCTTTCGGAAGTGCTGCTGGCGATTGCAGCATCCAAAACAGTAGCGCCCGACAAGCCGGTGGTTGCCCAGATGGTTTTTCCGGCCCGGGGATTGACTGTTCGCGGCATGGATGCTCTGACCTGCTGCCGGAAAATGATCGGAGCCGGGGCTGATATTGTGGGAACGAACTGCGGCCGCGGCATCGATGCGATGACCGCCGCGATCAAACAGCTCGTCCCCCTTGCCCGGGAAGGCGTCATCCTCTCGGCCTTTCCCAATGCCGGCATGCCGGAAATGGTCGGCCACCGGATGATTTATCCGGCTCAACCTGCGTACATGGCAGCCCGCGCCGCGGAGATGGTCAAATATGGCGTTCATCTCATAGGGGGCTGTTGCGGAACCAATCCGACGCATATCCAGGAATTCCGCGCAAAACTGAAAATACGGCCCGTCAGGGTTCGCATCGAGCATGTCGAGGAAACCCCTGAAAAAGTTCCCGAGAGAATAATACACAAGCTTCCCGGGGGCTTTCTGTCGAGCCTGACCCCCGGCCGCATGCCGGTTATTGTTGAACTGGATCCGCCCACGCACCTGGATGTGGAGCCGGTGCTTGTCGGCGCACAGCAGTTGACGGACGCCGGCGTTGACGCTATTTCCCTGGGAGAAAACCCCCTGGCTATACTGCGCACCGGCAATCTTGGCGTCGCGACCCTTATCCGGAAACGGTCAGGGGTCCAGACGATTGTCCACCAGACCGGACGGGACATCAATGCCCTCGGCCTCCAGTCCCGGATGATGGAAGCCCATCTGCTGGGAATAGAAGCGGTCCTGGCAGTCAGCGGCGACTCCGCCAGTGCAACGGATCAGCCGGGTGTAAGCGGTGTTTTTGATCTTCGTTCCTACGGGCTTATCCGCATGCTCAGCAATCTCAACAGCGGCTTGAATATGGCGGGCCGGTCCATTAAGGAAAGAACGAATTTTTCCATCGGCGCGGCGTTCAGCTTCCGCCCGGAGAACCCCCAGGTGCAGATCAGCCGCCTGGAAAAAAAAGTTGACCTCGGGGCGCGGTTTGCCATGACCCAGCCTCTTTTTTCAAAGGATTCCATTGAATTCATGATGGAAAAAACCGCTCATCTGGATATACTTATTTTCCCGGGGATTTTTCCTGTAATCTCCTCGAGAAATGCCGAGTTTCTTCACAATGAAGTGCCCGGAATTGCCGTGCCGAAGACGTTGCGCCGGCAGCTGGCATCCTATGAGCTGGTTGCGGATCAGCGTAAAGCCGCCCTGGAATACACCCATGCCCTGGTGGAAAACATTGCACCGTTTGTTGACGGCTTGTATTTCGTCAGCCCTCTCAATAAATGGGATATTGCCCTGCAGTTTGTCCGTCAGGTCAGGGATGGTGGATGGACAGGCAGCGGCAGGGCCGATCGTTATTAACGTAAGCTGATATATTCATTTTAACAATATTCAAACAGGAGACGAACATGCCAACGCACCTTTTTACTTCTGAGTCCGTATCGGAAGGACATCCCGACAAGGTTGCCGACCAGATTTCCGATGCAATTCTCGATGCCATAATAGGCCAGGATACAAATGCCCGTGTTGCCTGCGAAAGCCTGGTAACCACCGGTCTGGCTTTGATAGCCGGAGAAATAACCACTACGGCCTGGGTTGATATGCCTGATATCGTCCGCCAGACCATTCGCGAGATCGGCTATAATTCTTCGGATATGGGGTTTGACTGGCAGTCGTGCGCGGTTATGACGACCATAGACAAACAGTCCCCGGATATTGCCCAGGGAGTTGACGAAGGGAAAGGGCTTGACCTGGATCAGGGTGCGGGCGACCAGGGGCTGATGTTCGGTTATGCCTGTAATGAGACCAGCGTCCTGATGCCCATGCCGATCACCTATGCTCATCGGCTTATGAAGCGTCAATCCGAAGTCCGCAAAGCCGGCAGGCTCCTGTGGCTCCGCCCGGATGCCAAAAGCCAGGTGACTATTGAATATAAAAACAAAGTCCCCCAGCGCATTGAAGCGGTAGTGCTATCAACACAGCACAGCCCGGACGTCGACTATGAAGACCTGAAAGAAGGGGTTATGGAGGAGATCATCAAACCGATCCTGCCTGAAAAAATGATCGATCAGGACACCAAATTTTTTATCAACCCCACCGGTCGTTTTGTTATCGGCGGTCCGGTAGGCGATTGCGGTGTTACCGGCCGGAAAATTATCGTGGACAGTTACGGCGGCAGGGGATCTCACGGCGGCGGCGCATTTTCGGGAAAGGATCCTTCCAAGGTCGACCGTTCATCATCATATATGGGACGTCACGTGGCAAAAAATATTGTTGCCGCCGGTATTGCGGATGAGGTTGAAGTCCAGGTCGCCTACGCAATCGGTATTTCCAAACCCGTATCGGTTAATGTCAAAACCTTCGGGACCGGCAGGATTGATGAGTCGCGCATCATTCAATTGATCAATGAGTTTTTTGACTTGAGGCCCAAGGCCATTATTCAGTATCTTGATCTCCTGCGGCCGATCTATAAACCGACCGCCGCCTATGGCCATTTCGGCCGGGAGCGTTCCGAATTCACCTGGGAAAGAACAGACAAGGCGGATGAATTGCGCGAGGCGGCAGGTTTGAAATAATATTTTGAATTTTTACCTTGTTCAAAAGGCAAGGTTATTGGGAGCAAAACAATGAGTGATTATAAAGTAGCGGATATATCCTTGGCCGAATGGGGACGCAAAGAGATTGCCATCGCCGAAACGGAGATGCCCGGCCTCATGGCCATCCGGGATGAATTTGCCGCCGACAGACCCCTGACCGGGGCCAGGATTGCGGGCTGCCTGCATATGACGATCCAGACGGCTGTGCTGATGGAAACCCTGGTGAAGCTGGGGGCTGATATACGCTGGTCCTCGTGCAATATTTTTTCCACCCAGGACCACGCCGCCGCAGCCATGGCTGCGGCAGGGATTCCCACATTTGCCTGGAAGGGTGAGAACGAGGAGGAATTCTGGTGGTGTATAGACCAGACAATTTTCGGGCCGGATGGCTGGCGGCCGAATATGATCCTTGATGACGGCGGCGACCTGACCCTGGTAATGCACGAGAAGTATCCTGAATTAATGCAGGATGTGCGAGGTATCACCGAAGAGACGACTACCGGTGTGCATCGCCTCAATGAAATGGCCAAAAAAGGCACCCTGCTTGCGCCTGCAATCAATGTCAACGACTCGGTAACCAAGTCCAAATTCGACAACCTGTACGGCTGCCGCGAATCGCTCATTGACGGAATCAAAAGGGCAACGGATGTAATGATTGCCGGCAAGATAGCCGTGGTTGTAGGTTATGGCGACGTGGGCAAGGGATGCGCTCAGGCCTTGCGCGGCATGGGCGCAACTGTACTGATAACGGAGATAGATCCCATCTGCGCCCTGCAGGCGGCTATGGAGGGATTCCGGGTGGTTACCATGGATCACGCGGCGGCTGAAGGCGATATTTTTGTGACCGCCACCGGCAACCTGAAAGTCATCACCAGGGCCCACATGGAGGTCATGAAGGACCAGGCAATAGTCTGCAACATCGGTCATTTTGATTCGGAGATCGATATTGCCGGCATCCGGGACCTGGAGTGGGAAAACATCAAGCCCCAGGTTGATCATGTAATCTTTCCCGACGGCAAACGAATCATCGTGCTGGCCGAAGGACGCCTGGTGAATCTGGGCTGCGCCACCGGTCATCCGAGTTTTGTCATGTCAAACTCATTTACCAATCAGGTGTTGGCGCAGATTGAGCTGTGGCGGAATTCCGAAATATATGAACGCAAAGTGTATTTCCTGCCGAAGAAACTGGATGAAAAAGTGGCCCAGCTGCACCTGCAGAAAATCGGCGCCAAACTGACCAGGCTGACGCCCGAACAGGCGGAATATATAGGGGTGGAAGTCGAAGGTCCGTTCAAACCCGAATATTATCGATATTAACTGCAATGATATTTTTATCGGACAGGGGCAGGCTGCCTATACAGCTTGCCCTTTTATTTTTTCTGGCCTTTTTGCTCAGCGGCTGCGTTCTGACCAAGATGGTGACCGTTCCCATGCGGCTGGGAGCGGCGGTGATATCCATTGTGCCGGTGGCGGGCAACCAGGCGCATGATGCCATTGATGAGGCTGCCGCGGCCGTGGATGAAATTCCCCTTTGATTATGCTGCGCGGTTACCTCTCTCTATTCCTGATAGTTCTGCTGCTTGCCGGATGTGCCGCCAGGGAAACCAGGATTATGGAAGCCACCGCCTATTGCAACTGCTGGCAGTGCTGTTCCTGGGAACGGGGCAGCTGGAAATACCTGAAGCTTGATTTCTGGAACCGGTACGTCAGCGAAGGCAGGGATAAAGGACGTCCCTATTCGGGCCATACCGCTTCCGGCACCAAGCCGGTAACACCGGTTCCCGGTCTTGTATCCAGGGACAGCCTTGCCAATCCCTGGATGATTCCCGTGCGCACTGTTTTTCCCTGGCTGTGGCAGCAGAAGGACGGAACCATTGCCGCGGATACAAAATATTATCCGTTCGGAACCCGCATGTATGTCCCCGGCTGGGGATGGGGCGTGGTTGCCGACCGGGGAGGTGCCATCAAGGGGCCGGACCGGATCGATCTTTATTTCGATTCCCACCGGGAAGCCCTTATATGGGGCCGCCGTTGGGTCAAGGTGGAGCTGGAAAGGTGACAGACAACAGGGTCACAATTGTCGGCGGCGGGCTTGCCGGCTGCGAAGCCGCCTGGCAGGCAGCCCGGCGGGGAGCATCTGTCACGTTGTATGAAATGAAGCCGGAGCGGTTCAGCCCGGCGCATGAATCCGAGTCTCTGGCCGAACTGGTCTGCTCCAATTCCTTCCGGTCCAATGCCGTCGATTCCGCGGTAGGCCTCCTCAAGGAGGAAATGCGGCGTCTTGGTTCCTTGATTATGCAGGCCGCAGATGCAACCGCGGTTCCGGCGGGCAAGGCCCTGGCTGTCGATCGCAGCAGGTTTGCCGGGCATGTGACCGGAATCATGGCAGAGCATCCCGGCATCACCGTTATCCGCCGGGAAATGGAAAATATTCCGGATACCGGCACGGAACCCGTGATCCTTGCCACCGGCCCGCTGACTTCTGAGAAATTGACTGCTGACCTGATCCGCCTGACCGGTGAACAGCACCTTGCTTTTTATGATGCCATTGCCCCTATCGTCGCTGCCGAGTCCCTGGATTTAACAAAAATATACAGAAAATCACGGTGGGATGACGGACCGGGCGACTACCTCAACTGTCCCCTGAACGAAGCGGAGTACCACCGGTTTATAAGCCTGTTAAAAAATGCCGCAAAGGTTCCGCTGAAGGAATTTGAAAAAGCGCAATATTTTGAGGGTTGCCTGCCGATAGAGGTTATGCTGGCCCGTGGGGACGAGACGCTGCGGTTCGGGCCCATGAAACCGGTCGGCCTCGCTGATCCGCGTACAGGTATGATTCCCCATGCCGTTGTCCAGCTGCGGGCGGAAAATCTCGAGAAAACCATGTACAACCTCGTCGGCTTCCAGACAAAACTGACCTATCCGGAACAGAAAAGAGTATTCCGTACCATTCCGGGGCTGGAGAAGGCGGAATTTGTCCGCCTCGGTTCCATCCACCGCAATACATTCGTCTGTGCCCCGGAGGTGCTGTTCCCGACCCTGCAGATGAAAAAGCGGCACAATCTTTTTCTTGCCGGCCAGCTCTCAGGGGTGGAAGGATATATAGAGTCAGCGGCCATGGGTCTTCTGGCGGGCATCAATGCCGCCAGGATGGTCAAGGGCCGGGAACTTGCCGTCCCTCCCCAGGGCACTGCTCACGGAGCGCTGATTCACCATCTTACCGCCACCCAAGCCGAACATTTTCAGCCATCCAATGTCAATTTCGGCCTCTTTCCGCCTTTGACGAAAAAGATGCGCAAGAGCGACCGCGGCCGGTACCGCGCGGAAGCGGCGTTGAACGAGCTTGCTGCCTGGGCATCCGGGTTGACGGAATAAAGAGGTGTTCACCTGCCGCAGCGCTCCTCCTTCCGGATAATTCCAGCGGGATTATGTTCGACAAGCATGGCCGCCTGTTCCCTTCCAACCAGTTTTTCGGCGATATTGCGTGCCCTGCTTAAGACCGGTTCGCGAAAGGAAGGAGAATGGGAATCCGTGGCAATGAAATGGACCAGGTTCTTTTGCAGCAGGTAATGGGAGCATTGCCGGATATCGGAGCCCAGATCACCGCAGATGCTGACCGCCGTCAACTGGACAAGAGCGCCGGCAGCGACCAGATCCATGAGCAGTTCCGGTTCTGCGAGAATATCCGGGTTCCTTTCGGGATGGGCGATGATTGGATAGAGGCCCCGGGTGATTGCCGCGGACACAGTAATGAGAGCGTCTGCAGGAAGATGGGTATGCGGAAATTCCAAGAGGATGTGGTTGCTCCCCGCAAGCCTGTGGGTCTGCCCCAGGCTGGGAATCAGATAAGAAGGAATTTCATATCCGCTGTAGATTTGAATGTTTATTTTTTCCCGCCGCAGTTCCTCATTGAGACGGCGAACACCTTTTTCTACCGAAATGCTGTTGACCCGTATGCCGTCGGTATGCGGCGTGGCAATAATGGCCCTGATGCCGTCCTGCGCTGCGGCTGCCGCCATTGCCAGGGAAACGTCAATATTTCCGGGCCCGTCGTCCAGGCCCGGAAGAATATGGCAATGGATATCTATCACTTATTCACCTGCTGCGATGGTAGAGGGTCCATTTTCAAGGTGTGCCCGGCATTTATTCTGTTTTGCCTAGGTTCGGGCTGCGAACGGCGGATAACCCGTTGCTGGAAAAGAGGTGCAGCGGGCTTCGGGAGGCGCCTAGTTTAGACCGAATTTCTTCAGCTTGCGCCACAAAGAAACGCGGTCAATGCCGAGATACTGGGCGGCAACAGTCTTGTTGCCTTCCGTTTCTTCCAGCACCCATTGAATATATGCCTTTTCGTTTTCTTCAAGGGAAGGTACTTTTCCCTCCTCGGTTCTCCTGAATGTCTTGAAAACCATGCCCCGGAGATCATCCGGCAGATGATCGGTTTCAATGGTATTGCCGCTGGTCAGGGCCACACCCCGCTCGATTATATTCTCAAGTTCCCTGATATTGCCGGGATAATCATAATCTGTCAGGATATCTGCTACTTCAACAGAGACGCCGATGACTTTTTTCTGCATCTTGCGGCTGTATTTTTTGAGGAAATGGTTTATGAGAGCCGGAATATCGTCTTTTCTGAAAGCCAGGGGCGGCAGGGTAATGGAAACAACATTTATCCTGAAATAGAGGTCGTTGCGGAAGTTTCTCCGTTCAACCTCCTCCTGCAGATTTCTGTTGGTGGCCGCGATGAACCGGACATCCACTTGAATCGGCTTCGTGCCCCCGATTCGGAGAATTTCCTTCTCCTGCAGAACCCGCAGCAGTTTAACCTGCATGGAGGGTGACATTTCCGTTATCTCATCAAGAAAAAGGGTGCCGCCGTCCGCCTGTTCTATGAGACCCGGCTTCTGGCGGTCTGCACCGGTGAAAGCCCCTTTTTCATGGCCGAACAGCTCATTGGTCAGCAGCTCTTCGTTTAAAGCGCCGCAGTTTATGGAAAACAGGGGGGCATTGTGACGATGACTTGAATTATGGATGAATCTAGCCAGCAGTTCTTTGCCGGTGCCGGATTCGCCGTTAATCACAACATTGCTGTCGCTGCCTGCTGCCTGGGCGGCAAGGGCGAGAATATTGCGCATTTTTTTGTTGTTGGTAATAATGCCGGAATCCGAGGAATAAGCTTTCAGTCTGGTTTTCAGGTGCACATTTTCTTTTTTCAGGCTGACTTTTTCCAGGGCTTCCTTAACCACCTTCCTGACCTCATCCAGTTTAAAGGGTTTGGCCAGGTAGTGATAGGCGCCCAGCTTCATTGCCTCGATCGCCGATTCCACGGTGGCATAACCGGTTATCATGATCACCTCGGTATCGGGATACAGCTTTTTGGTGTGGGAAAGGATTGCCATTCCGTCAACCTGTTCCATTTTCAGGTCGGTCAGCACCAGGTCGAAATTTTCCGAATCAAGCAGTTCGATAGCCTCCGGGCCGTTCTGGGTTCCCAGTATTATATAGCCTTCCTTTTTCAGAACATGCATCAGGTTCTGCAGGGCAATGGCTTCGTCATCAACGATAAGAATTTTATGAGGGGTGTTCATTAGGCGGTATGTCCTCCCGGAAGCCAGATGATAAAAGTTGTTCCTTCACCAAGGCGGCTGTCAACGCTTATGGTTCCACCATGGCTCGCGATAATGTCATGAACGATAAACAGGCCCAGACCGGATCCCTTGCCGACATCCTTTGAACTGAAAAAAGGATCGAATATTTTTCTCAGTAATTCGGGGGCAATCCCCGGACCGTTATCCGAAACCAGTATCTCCACCTCCTTCCGGCCGTCGGAAATAAAATCCCGGGCGCTGATCCATATTTTTCCCTTGTTTTCAATGGCATCCACGGCATTTTTTATCAGGTTGAGAAAGACCTGCTGCATTCTCTGTTTGTCGGCGCTGACCATAAGGTCGGAAGGCATATCGATTTCAATTTCAATTTCACTCGGAATCTCCGAGCGGAGCAGCCTGATGGCGCTGCTGACAATATTGTTCAGGACCAGTTCCTCTTTTTTAAACTCCTTGGTACGGGAAAATTCCAGCAGGGTCCTGACAATATCCCTGGCCTTATCCGATTGTTCCTCGATCTGGGCGACCAGCCTGTGGTGAAAATCCTTGTTCGGTGAATCTATCTCCTCCTCGAGAATCTGCGCGGACGTGGAAATATTGGAGAGAGGATTATTCAATTCATGGGCCACCCCTGCCAGAAGTGTTCCCAGGGAGGCGAGTTTTTCAGACTGGACCATCTGCTGCTGCCGCAGCCTCAGTTCGTTATTCATCCTGGTGAAAGCCTGGAAAAGGGAATGAATTTCTTTTTCTACGTCTTTTTCCGGGGGATCGACAATTTCTCCATGCGCAACCTTTCTCGTATACTTTTCAAGAAGCTTCAGGGATGAAAAAATCTTCTCGCCGAGGATCATGGACATGACAAGGGATAAAAACACCAGGGCACCGGTGGAGACGACCAGCAGGGTTCTGCTGGTTTTCAACAGGTTCTGGATGGAACTCTTTTCTCTTTTGGCAAAAATCTCGGCATATGATGTCAATTTTTTTCCGGCATCCCGGATAGTCTCCCGGATACGTTCCTGGTCCCCGCTCAAATCGGAATTGAAATCCATGAGATTGATTTCATGAAGGCGAAGCATGCCATACTTGTATGTTCCCAAAACATCCTCAATATTCTCCAGCTGTTCGTCCGGATTGTAATAGGCAAAAATACGGTTGTTATTTTCAATGGTACTCTCGATCCGGTCAAGATAGAGGCGGTTGTCCTTGAAGTCTTCGTTCAGGTGATAGAGAAAATAATTTTTTTCATACCGTCGAAGTTCAAGCGTAAGGTTAAGAAAGTCATCTATAACCTCAACTCTGTGCAGCTTCTCCTCTACTCGAACCATGATTGCGTAGGAGATAACAGCAGTGGCAAACAGCAGGATCAACATGGTGCTGAAGCTGTAGGTTATTTTTTGCTGTATGCTGAAAAGTTTAGGCATTCCTTTTTCCGACTTCGCTCGGTTTTTCTCTTTTCGTCACCCATATTCTACGACAGATTGTTGCAAATCGCAACAATTGTTTCGCATTAGCAACATTTTCTTAACTAATTGATTACACATAATATATTTAAGGAAAGTTATTTTGTAGTTGCAAACTGCAACAACTGCCTGCATTCACTCAAAATCACCTATCTAACTGATATATAAAGAAAATAGTTGCTAAAACCAGATTGGCATGAACGTTGCTCTATATGGTTCATGCAGCTGCCATAAGATAACTCTTTTTATCAGATTTTCTGGAGGACTAAAATGAAAGAAACAAAATTGACCTGGTTTGACAGGGTGATGGTTGGAATCACTTTTGCCGAAGCCGGAGCAGACGAACCGGTTCTGCATAACGTATGCAACGCTGAAGACCGACAACATGCTCAAGCTAGCACGCAGGAGGAACAGTATGAACCGGGCCGGAACACTATCCCGGTATATTCGTAATAACCCGTCCGGATTCGTGATGATGAAAAATATTTTCAAAAAAATGGAAGAGGCCATGGTAGCGGCGGCTTTTGCCGAAGCCGGGGAACATGAGTTTGCCTGTAAACTTGTGGCAAACGCAGCTGATAAGTCCCGGAAAAAGGTATTGCTGAGCACTGATTGTCCGATCGTAACCGGCGAGGTTCTTGATCATGCCATGAATCTGTGCAGGCGATTGAACGCAGCCTTGGAAGTCTATCAGATCATACCTCCCTCTCTTTTCCAGGAACCGGCCCGGGAACTGATTGAAACCGGAACAAAAAAATTGCAGGCGCTTCGGCAGAGGCTCTGCAGACACGGCATTGCCTATGAATATGCAATCAAAGAGGCAACCCTGGAAGAAGAACTGAAAAAACTGGCCGTCAAACGGCGGAACCTTCAGGCGATAATCATCCCCATGTGTGAAGGCGGTCCCGGTCCGGCGGAAAACTTTCGTTCCGCTATGCGTGAACTGTTCCCCTGTCCCGTGATCTTTTTCGAAGCATAATAAAAAATCAATTTTAGGAGCGAATGAATGGAACCCAACGGATTCGATAAAAATATGGCAGCAGCAACTTTTGCCCAGGCAGGCGACCATGAAACTGCAAATCAGATCATGACTTCAGAGGGGCACGGGCAAGCCGGACGGGCAGGAACTGGAAACAAAAAACCTTTCATCCCGATGCTCGCTTTCGGCGCGCTGTCACTGACCGGGTACATATTCCTGATCAACAACCAGCAACTGGTAATGGATACATTCACCAGGGGGGGGATAAATACTGTATGGCCGATTGGAACGGCTTTTTTATTTTCCTTTATTCACGGTGCGTTTGCCAGCAACCTTCTGAGTTACATGGGCCTGGAAGCAAAAAAACATTAATCAATGATACCTTTCAACCCCCTATCTTATATATTTGAAGGAGAAAAACTGATGAAACGATTACTTTTTCTGGTACTTGGGGTATTTCTTATACTTCCTGCAGCATCTGCGATGGCCGCCGGGGGAGACGGGCCGCCGAAGGACATGCTCAAGGGAGTCTTTGTCACGGTAAACGATGCTTCCCGCACCGGCACCTTTATCAAGGAAGGAACAGAAACACCGATAACCCTGCATTTTGCGGAAGGGATGACTGCTGCTGATATCAAGCTGGACAAAAAGGTCATGGTCGGTCTTGATAAACATGCCGGTGAAGGCGTCATCAAGGATGTCTCCATCATGTTCATGGACATGACCGCGGCCAAGATCTGCGCCCTGCTTCTGATCGGCTTTATCGGCGGCCTGTTAAGCGGCTTTATCGGGTCCGGCGGCGCCTTTGTCCTGACTCCGGCCATGATGTCGCTTGGCGCTCCCGGTGCGATTGCCGTTGCCAGCAACATGTGTCATAAATTCCCCAAAGCAATGATAGGTGCCTACAAGAGATATAAATACGGACAGGCAGATATCAAGCTGGGGCTGGTTATGGCGGCTACCGCTATCATCGGTGTACAGATCGGCATCAAAATTCAGAAGTTCATCCTCAACGGCTGGGGAAACGCCGGTTCAAACCTGTATGTCAGCGTGGTCTTTGTCATGATCCTGGTGCTGGTCGGCGCCTATGTTCTCTATGATGCCTACAAGCTGTCCAGGACGACCGGAGAACCGAAAACCCCCAAGCTGGCTCAGGCCCTAATGAAAATCAATCTGCCGCCGATGATGGAGTTCAAAGTTGCCAAGGTACGGATCTCAGCCTGGGTTACCATCCCGGTCGGACTCCTTACCGGGATGCTTGCTGCAACAATTGCGGTAGGCGGTTTTATCGGGGTTCCGGGCATGATTTATGTAGTCGGGGCATCGGCCATTGTTGCCAGCGCCACCGAGCTGATTATCGCATTCATCATGGGAGCCTGGGGATCTATTCAGTGGGGCATGTCGGGTCTCATCGATATCAGGATGACCCTGCTTATCCTTGCCGGCTCCCTGATCGGGGTCCAGCTTGGCGCCCTTGGCACCACGTATGTTAAAGATCATGTAATTAAAATGGTCATGGCAGCGGTAATGCTCATAGTGGCGGTGTCCCGCGGGGCAAAAATTCCCGGATATCTTGCCGATCTTGGATTGCGTGGACAACTGAGTGCAAATATGGCATCTTTACTTGACGCAGTCAGTTTCTGGGCATTGATGTCAGCCCTTGCCTTTGCCGCAATCATTATCGGCATAGCGATGACCAAGGGTATGCTGAGTGCCAGAGCGGAAGAACGTGTCAAAGGATTCCAGGAGGAAATCAGCCATGGCTAACTACAGAAAAATTCTGGTCGCTTATGACGGCTCGCCGACCGCGAAAACTGCCCTTGCAGTCGGAGCGGAGATCGCGAAAAGCGAAAAAAGCTGGATCAAGGTGCTTGCCGTAGTCCCGGTTTATGACGGCGACCTGGAATTGATCGGAGTTAGCAATATTAAAGATACGATTACGGGCCCCGGTCAGGAACTCCTGGCCGAGGCCAAAAGCCTGGCAAAGGAATATGACGTTCATGTTTTTACCAACCTTGAACAGGGGGAGCCCTTTGAACGTATTGTCCACGTTGCCCATGATGAAAACTGCGACCTTATTGTCATGGGCCGCAGCGGTCTCAGCCATCTGGAGCGTGAGCTCATGGGGGGCGTAACAGCAAGGGTAATAGGACATACCGACCGGCATGTCCTGATTGTGCAGGAGGAAGCGCGGTTCGTCTGGAATAGGATACTGGTGGCGGCCGACGGCTCATCGAACAGCGAAGCCGCCGTTGACCACGCTATTTCCGTGGCAAAAGAACACGGGGCAGAGTTGGCAGTGATAGCGGTCGCCCAGACCGATGAGGAAATGCTTGCCCTGGCGCCTGAACATATTCAATATCTGGTGGAAAAAAACCTGAAATATCTTGAAGAAATAAAGAAACGCTGTGAAGAGCAAGGGGTTGCCGTGGAAACCTTTGTCAGGGAAGGGGAGCCTCATGCCCAGATTACCGAACTTGCCGATGAAATCGGCGCCACATTAATCGTCATGGGGACCCATGGCAGAAAAGGGATCAGCAGGCTCCTGATGGGGAGTGTAACCGAAAGAACAATCGGCTATGCCAAATGTCCCGTTCTGATTATCCATTGATGTGTAAAACCCTGCCCGAAGAATTGTCCCGGCAACCCCACTAAATGCTGATTTTAAAAATCTTTCCCATTGCATTGGCCTGCTCCTCTGCAGCAGCGCTATACATTCGGCTTTACAACCGATGACCGACAGTCCGAGCTTCCCGGGAGTTGCCGTTAAATAACTGCTCTTCAAAAGCAGGTTTTTCAGCAACTGCGAAGGAGCACCTCCTTCTTTTATCCACACCTGAATGGTTATTCATTTTTTTCTTCCGATAATGCTGTTTAAACGGTACTAAAAAAGGTCTCGGGCTCCTGCCGCCGTTACATATCGTAACAGATATTTTTTATCGATTTCCAATGGATACTTTTCCTGCCCGAATCTATGTTTCATTTTGTTACAAAAAAAATACTCCTGATTGCAGATAGTTATCCTTTTTTGCCATTTTTTTTTGCTTGACATATGCCGTACGAGGGCATAAAGCAGTACGTCAATCCTTTTTTAAAGAATTGATATTTCATATCCAGAGTGAACCGATAAGATAAATCTGCAGGTTTGGTTTTTTTTCGTTTTTATTTATCCGGGAGTAAACAAAAGGTGGTAATTGATGTCCAGATTCTCCGTAATTTTTTCCCGGCTATATAAGAGGTAATTAATATTGCTTAACAGGAGGAATTCAATGTTACACAATGTCCTGGTAAAACTCGGCAGGATATTCCTGGTCTGGAGTACCCTGGCTTTGATTCCGGCAACTCTCTGGGCCAGTGAGGTGACCGCTGAAATGCCGTTTCCCGTTGATGATGGAACAGCATGGTGGGTCTGGCCGCTGGTTCTTCTGGTTGTTACCTTTATCATGGGTATTGTCGCTGTTCTTGGAGGTGTCGGTGGCGGGGTGCTCTATGTACCCATAATCAGTGGATTTTTTCCATTTCATCTGGATTTTGTCCGCGGTACGGGTCTTCTTGTTGCCCTATCCGGAGCCCTTGCGGCCGGCCCCGGGCTGTTGAAAATGAATATGGCCAGCCTCAGGCTCGCCATTCCCGTCGCCCTCATTGCTTCAACCATGGCAATCGTCGGCGCCATGGTCGGGCTGGCTCTGCCGACCAATGTTGTGCAGACCCTTCTGGGAGCAACGATTCTTGGTATCGTGGTCATCATGTTTACCGCAAAAAAATCAACCATCCCGGAAGTGAAGCAGGCTGACCCCCTCTCCTCTGCCCTCAGGATCTGCGGCGTCTATCACGAGGCAAGTTCAGGGCAGGATATCAACTGGAAGGTGCATCGTACTCCACTTGGCCTGGCGACTTTTATCATCATCGGTTTCATGGCGGGAATGTTCGGGCTGGGAGCCGGATGGGCGAATGTCCCGGTGTTGAATCTGATGATGGGCGCGCCGCTGAAGATCAGTGTTGCCACCAGTAAATTCCTGCTTTCCATCACCGATACATCGGCGGCCTGGATTTACCTGAACCAGGGGTGTGTCATCGCGATGATGGTCGTTCCTTCCCTCATCGGGATCATGCTTGGTTCTTTAGTCGGTGTCCGCATTCTGAAAATTGCCAAGCCGACCTTTATCCGCTGGATGGTTATCGGCATTCTTCTATTTGCAGGAGTCAAGGCGCTGACTAAAGGCCTCGGCATCGAATTCTTAGGATAATCAGGAGGTTTATATAATGAGCAGCGAAATAAAGACAACCGCAACAGAGGAACAGTTACTCTATGCGGGTATCCTGGAAAAGGGCATGTACTTCGGCCTGGTGTTGATGTTCATTACCTTTGCCCTGTATGTTTTCGGCATCGTTGAACCGGCAATTCCGCTGAATGAAATTGCCGGATACTGGGGGATGGATGTCCATACCTACCTTGAAGCGGTGAAAAACTATCTCGATCTGGAATATCTGCCGACCGGCTGGAGCTGGATGAATTTGGTCGGCAAAGGCGATTATCTCAACTTCATACCTGTCGCCATCCTGTCCGGTGTCACCATAATGTGCTATCTCGCCATTGTACCGGGGCTGTTCAGGAGGGGCGACAAGGCATACGGGATCATGGCATTAGCCGAAGCCGCCATCCTTACGCTTGCCGCAAGCGGGCTGCTGGTGATAAGTGCGCATTGATCCGGCTTCAAGCGGATTTAAAAAAGGGCAGTTCTTCTTAAAAGAGACTGCCCTTTTTTGTTTTCAGTGTGGATATCACTTCCGTTAACGGCATACCGCCGGTTTTTTACACTCCCAACGTCCGGGCGGCGCGGTCAAAATCCTCCTCTCTGACATAAATAAGGTAGCCGAAGCTTCCTTGTCCGTCCGTCACTCCGCTCGAGGAATAGACATTGATATTGGCTTCATACAATTTCTGGTGGATTCCCGCTAAGGCTCCAAGTTCATCATCGCCTTGAATCAACAGTGCATGATGCGGACCGTCAAGGGACATGCCGGCCATTTTGGCTTCCTGGCTGAACTTTTCCGGGTCTGCTGGAAAAACTGCAAGCTGTGTCGTGTTAGGTCCTATGGGAATGGCGGAGAAGGCCAGTTGATTTATTCCCACCCCTGCCATCATGTTGAGAAGCCTGTACGCTTCTCCCGGGATATCCCTGACAGTTGTGTAATAGTATTCGACGCGCTGGATAGTAAATGCCATATTTTTTTCCCTCCGCAAAAGTTGTCGCGTGAATCAGAACCTGCTGGATTATTCTATAAAAATCATAAGCATCCGACCGATCATCTGTCAACTGAGCGAAAAAGGTGTTTTTTGATCATGATGGGCATGGAATAAAAAACCGTAAAGCTGTTGTGCGCACTTTCAGGCTCTCTCAAAGCGTATAACGACCGCCCGCCTTTATCCATCCTTTCTTCCTGTCCAGGCGTAAAACACTCCTGCAGGGAAGGGCGTATTCTGTTACACTACCCCTCTTCTTTCATGGAAAATTCAATGATATTGATGGGACAGTCAAAATGAAGTACATGAATACAGTGCAATAGGGGGAACGGAATGCTGTCCACGTATATAAACAAATTTTCGAGCTGGCTGGAGGTGGAAAAAGGATATTCCGCTCATACGGTGGCAGGATATTTCCATGATGTGACGGAGTTTTTTCACTTTCTGGGAGAGGAAAAAATACTTGCAGAAATAACGCCGGAAAACATCCGTCGCTTTGTTGCTTCCTTGTATTCATTGAACAGCAGTGCCACCGTGGGGAGAAAGTTATCCGCCCTGCGGACTTTTTTTCGTTTTTTAAGCCGTCAGGGTGCAATAGGTTCAGATCCTCTTTCAGGAATTCCCAATCCCAGGGGAATGAAAAAAATTCCGGTTTTCCTGACCGTAGATGAAGTTTTCTCGCTCCTGGAAGAGCCTGGTCCGAAAGACACCTTTGCCGGCCGGGATACAGCCCTGATGGAATTAATGTATTCCACGGGTATGCGCGTCTCTGAACTTGTTTCCAGGGATATTAATCATCTTGATTTTGAGACAGGAATGGTTAGGGTAACCGGCAAAGGAAGAAAGGAACGAATAGTCCCTTTTGGCAGCGCTGCCGCCGAAGCTGTACAAAGATATCTTCCTGAACGCCTGGTGCTTGTTCAACTGTGCACCAGTCGGGGAAAAAATCCGGATAAAAATGCATTATTCTTAAACAACAGGGGGAAGAGAATTACGGCTCGCAGCATTGAACGCATAATAAAGGAATACGGAAGGAGGGCCGGCATCAAAGTAGATGTAACGCCGCATGCCCTGCGGCATTCATTTGCCACCCATCTGCTGGAAATGGGGGCCGATCTCAGAACGGTGCAGGAACTTCTCGGCCATGTCAATCTTTCCACAACGCAGCAGTATACCCATCTTAACCTGGACCACCTGACCAACGTGTATGATAATGCACACCCGCTTGCCGGGAAAAATTCACAGTTTCAAGAATAAAACGGCTGAGTTAATTTAGAACCTGAGATTGTTTATGCAAAAAGAAATAAGATCTACAACCATCCTGGCCGTCCGCCATAAGGGCGAAGTCGTTGTCGCCGGCGACGGGCAGGTGACGCTGGGAAATACGGTTATCAAACATAAGGCCGCGAAAGTACGCAGACTGTACCACAACAAGGTAATTACCGGTTTTGCCGGATCAACGGCAGATTCCTTTACTCTGTTTGACAAGCTGGAGCAGAAACTCGAGCAGTACAAGGGCAACCTGATGCGCTCCGCGGTGGAACTGGCAAAGGACTGGCGGACAGACAGAATTTTAAGGCGCCTTGAGGCCATGCTGGTGGCGGTGGATGACAAACATTCCCTGCTGCTGTCAGGATCCGGTGATGTCATTGAGCCCGACGACGGAATCCTGGCCATCGGCTCCGGCGGTCCGTATGCCCAGGCTGCAGCCAGTGCGCTGATCCGGCATTCGGACCTGGATGCGGAACATATTGCCCGGACCTCCATGGAAATCGCCGGTTCAATCTGCATATATACCAACCAAAATATTATTATTGAAAAAATATGATGAATAACTCACTCATACCCAGTGCAACCGTTACGGAACTGGATCGCTATATTATCGGGCAGGGGGATGCCAAACGCTCCGTTGCCATTGCGCTGCGAAACCGCTGGCGCCGGCAGCAGGTGGAACCGCCGCTGCGTGATGAAATCGCCCCCAAAAACATTATAATGATCGGACCCACCGGTGTCGGAAAAACTGAAATTGCCCGCCGCCTGGCAAACCTTGCCGACTCGCCCTTTATCAAGGTGGAAGCATCCAAATTTACGGAAGTGGGGTATGTCGGCCGCGATGTCGAATCAATGATCCGCGACCTGACCCAGCTGGCCGTAAATATGGTCACCAGGGAAGAGCAGGAATTGGTGCAGGAAAAAGCTGCGTCGCTGGCGGAGGAAAAGGTGCTCGATCTGCTGCTGCCCAACATTTCGGATAAATCATCGGCTTTCCAGTCAGCTGATTCCAACGTGATAACCCTTTCCTATGGCAGCGAAGAGCAGGAATCAGGAGAAGCCGGCCGGCCGGGCGAAGGGAACTCCACCAGGGAAAAGTTCCGGGAGATGCTGCGCCAGGGAAAACTGGACGAGCGCACCGTGGAAATGGCGGTAACCGATAATTCCGGTACGCCCATGGTGGAGGTTTTTTCGGCTTCCGGCATGGACGATATGCAGTCTTCTCTGCAGGATGCCTTTAGCAAGATGTTTCCGAAAAAGAAGAAAAAACGGCGCCTCAAAATTCCGGAAGCAATGGAAATACTGAAAAAAGAAGAAGCCGAAAACCTCGTGGATATGGAAGAGGTGATCCGGAATGCCATCCGCCGGACAGAACAGTCGGGAATAATTTTTCTCGACGAGATTGATAAAATAACATCCCGCGGCGGCACCAGCTCCGGGTCTCCGGACGTATCCCGGGAGGGCGTTCAGCGGGATCTCCTTCCTATTGTTGAAGGAGCAACAGTTACCACCAAGTATGGACCGGTCCGGACCGACCATATCCTTTTTATTGCCAGCGGTGCTTTTCATATGAGCAAGCCTTCGGATCTTGTTCCTGAACTGCAGGGACGTTTTCCGATCCGGGTTGAATTGAACGCCCTGGGCGAGGAGGAATTCTTCAGGATTCTGACCGAACCGCAGAACGCCCTGATCAAGCAGTATGTTGCCCTGCTGGCGACCGAGGGCATAAACCTGGTGTTCGAAATCGATGCAATCCGGGAAATGGCTAAAATTGCGGTAGTAGTGAACCAGATGACCGAAGATATAGGGGCGAGGAGACTCCACACCATCATCGAGCGGGTCCTGGACGAAATTTCCTTCAGCGCCCCGGAACGCAGCGACAAGAAGTTTGTCGTTACCTCGGAATATGTCCGCAGGCAGCTTGTTGATATCAGTGAGGATGAGGATTTGAGCCGGTTTATTTTATAACCGTCTCTGGTGAATGCATAAAAGTTTTTGGACGAAAGAGCGATGAAATTCAGAATTGAACCGGATTTGAAATATTGTCCCCAGTGCCAGGATGAATACCGTGCCAATGTTGAAATGTGCGTATCCTGTTCGGTTGCGCTGCTGACGGGCAGGGAAATACTGGAGATTGAAGAGCGGAGAAAAGAAAAAAAGGCCAACCGCTCCATGCACATTCAACCCGATGAGGAACTGGTGGATATCAGAAAAGGGTCGATCCTGGAGATTAAACAGGTTCAGGCCCTGCTTGCCAGGCAGGGTTTTCCCTCCCTGATAGCCGGCGACAGCAAGTCATGCGGCAAAGGCTGCCGCGGCACAGAGGTGCTCCTGCGGGTTCGCGGTGAGGATATAAAAGAAATTCTGGCCATATTCCAGAAGGAATATATTCAGGCAACCGCCCTGCATGAACATGACGTGAGTTATGTGGATGCGGTGTACAATCCTGCCGCCGGCAAAACAACCTGTCCTGCCTGCGGTTACACATTTACCAGTCAAGACAATTGCTGTCCCGACTGCGGACTCTGTTTTTAGCTTTTTCTTACCTGACATGCAACTGAAGCTTATGCGCTGATTAAACGGCCGTGTCGGGGTGCGCCTGTTCGGGTGCGGCGAAGGAAGGAGAGGCCGTGATGTTGGTGATAATCCCTTTCTTTGTTTTGGCCATGCCGCTGACCAGCGACATTATTATTGCCGCCAGGTAGGGAATCGACTGGACAAGAAGCACGACAATCCAAACCAGCAGGTCCGCCGTCTCCGAACCCTGTCGCATGATCACCCCGGCTGCCGCGAGCCACAGGACGATCATGAAGAGTCCTTCTTCCCGGGCGGTGAGCAGAGCCTTGAGTATTGTGTGTTTTCCGGCCTGTTTCGGAGTTCGGAAAAAAGGTTTGCTGCGGGTAAATAAACCCTGCAGGACCGCATGGGAGATGGTGTGGGAAAGCGAAAGGCCGGCCACTGCCGCCGCAAGTGTCTGACCCGCCGTTGCTCCGATTCTTGTCCGGTAGAGATAAATCATCTTGGCCGCCTTGAAAACAAAGAGAGTAAGCGGCATTCCTGACAGGATTACCAGGGGCGGGTCAATCCGGGTCGGGTAAAATATCATGGCAACCGACCAGGCAATTGCGGCTAGGGTAAAAAGCATATTCAGACAGTCCGCCATCCAGGGAAGCCAGCCGGCAATAAAATGGTAGCGCTGCCCCCACGTCAGGGAAGATTTCCTGACCCCGAAAAGTTTCCTGCCATGCCGGCGCAGGATCTGCACTGCCCCGTATGCCCAGCGAAAACGCTGCTTTTTGAAATCGATAAAGGTATCCGGCATCAGCCCCTTGCCGTAAGTTTGCGGAATATAGGTAGCCTCATATCCCTGTTCGAAGATGCGCAATCCGAGCTCGGCATCTTCGGTAATGCACCACTCCGCCCAACCGCCGACATGTTCCAGCACCGATTTGCGCACCATGGTCATGGTGCCGTGCTGGATGATGGCATTGCGTTCATTCCGGGTCAGCATGCCGATGTAGAAAAATCCCTGGTACTCGGCATAACACATCGCCTTGAAAAGATTTTCCCCGCCGTCCCGGTAATCCTGCGGAGCCTGGACAATGGCCAACGTTTCATTGTCGAATTGAGGTGCCAGGTCGTGCAGCCAGTCGGGGGAGACCATGTAGTCACTGTCAATCACCGCCACTACTCCGGCATCCGGACTCGTCTGCTGCAGGGCGAAATTGAGGGCGCCGGCTTTGAATCCGGCCAGAGGATCGATATGAAAAAATCTGAACCGCCGGCCGAGCCGCGCACAATGTTCTTCCACCGGCCGCCATACCGCCGGATCTTTTGTATTATTGTCAATGACAATTACCTCGTAATTGGAGTATTCCAGCGCCGCCAGGGCGTCGAGGGTCTCTATCATCATATCCGGCGGTTCGTTATAAGCCGGGACATGGACTGAAACCATCGGCATTTTTTCCGAAGATATGCGGCGGGTGCTGAACGGGCGGCGCCATTGGCCGAGCCAGATGGCTTCGGCCCATTCATGGGCTTCGGCCAGCACGACAACCACCACACCGATCATACCGACAACCATGAGTATGCCGACGAGGAACGTGCTGATGGTCAAATATTGCCTGGTATAGGTATAGATTATCCAGACAGCAGAGGTGGCGGCACCATATGCGATGATTGCGAGGAAGCTCCGGCCGCGGGTGCGCAGGGTCTTGTTGTCGGTAAGCAGCAGGGCAAAGATAATAATGGCGATGCCTATAGAAATTGCGGCAAGCAGCCGCCATTCGGGTATTCTGACAATAGGGGAGGTAAAGGGGAATTTGGGTTCCCGGTCGACATTATAGATCCCCCAGTAGGCGCCGACAGCTCCTTCTATCTCCCTCTTCCATGGCTGGTCGAACGCCTCCATGATGTAATAGATATACTCTTCCTGTTCCGCCCGGGCCAGAAAACGGCGCAGAAAAATGGCTTCATTGGCATTCGAGGCTACGGCGGATTCGCGGGTGCGGCCGTTGCTGGGCCAGCCGACCTCGGCAATGACTATGTTCTTTCCCGGGAATGTGGTTTTCAGTAAATTTACGTGTTCCACGACATATTCGACTGCCCGGTCCAGATGGATACCTTCCCAGTAGGGCAACATATGGGTGGCAATGTAATCTGTATGTTCGGCAATCTCCGGGTGTTTTATCCAGACATGCCACGGTTCCGCGGTGCTTACGGGAACATCGAGAGCAGCGCGCACCCGTTCCAGATACCCAGATATCTGTTCTCCGGTGAGATTGCCGCGCAGAACAGCCTCATTGCCCACAACCACGCGCACTACATTCCGATAATTCTCTCTGGTTATCCTGATCAATTCCGCAATCTGTAATTCATTGCTCTCCAGATCGGCATCAAGCCAGGCGCCCAGGGTGACATTAATGTCGTGTTTCTGGGCGAGGCGTGGAATTTCGGCAAGCGTACCCTCAACCGAATACGTTCGCACGGCATGAGTCTTGCCTGCAAGAAGACTCAGGTCAGCATCGATTTCCTCCAGGGTGGGAAGATTCCCCTCACCGGCGTTTTCACCTCCCCGGATGGGGGAGAAAGAAACACCCTGGATGCGCTCAGGCCATCCTGGTTCCTGTTCCGGACGATTCAGCAGTGCCCAGATGCTTATTGACAATACGGCAACTGCAATAACGATAAGAACGTTTGCCCTGTTCATTTTACGCGAAGGCGAGATGTGCCATTTTTTTTAATTCAGGCTGGTGAAGTAGTCCAGTAAAGGGTTCATCCAGGTCTGTATCGGCTATGATCCTAATAATATCGGCGGGTGCCGCCATGGTCCGGGTCGGTCGGGTTCCAGAATGATCTGCCAGGATGTCCCAACATTCAATCCAGTCCCAGGAGAGGGTAGCGGTTAAGATCCTCCCTGGACCACAGAGAGAATCCGGCCCGCTGCCCCACGGTTTCTATGGATATGATACTGTCCGGATTGTCGAATTCGATGGCGCCCGGGCTTCCGGTCAGATCCAAAGCGGCAAGGAGAAGATCGGCCAGGAACTTTTCTTCCTGCATACTGGAGAGCCGTCCCTTGAATCCCCTGCGGTGCATGCGGACATAAAATTTTTTTCCGGTCAATTCGGGAACAAATTGGACAACAACATTTTTCGCTTTTTCCTCAAAATCCTCCGGCGACTGAAAGTTGAAGGTGTGTGCGGCAGGCACAACCCGGGCCAGAACAGCGTGCAGTCCTGGATCGGTTAAAGCCTGTTCCCGTAATTTTTCCAGCAGGAAACGGGGGTTATCCACCTGCATGACCACAACATTAAAATATTCGGTTCTGGATATTCTGCCGAATCCGCCGAGCAGGGCCAGCCCTTCGGCCAGGTTCCGTTCATGAACGGTTATAACGACATTCCAGTCATTCATTCATTATCCGCCGGGATTGCGCAAGCCCGGCCCTGTCCGTCGATCCGGCAGACCGCGTTTATACCCTGGTCCTTAATTGTGTGGCTTTCTTCGATCTGGATGGTGGTATGATCGATGCCGAATTTGCTGTGCAGGCTTTCGATAATATTTTTCAGCAGTTCTTCCTGTCTGCCGAATCCTTCGGCAATAACCACGTGGGCGGAAACAGCCTCGTGTCCGCTGGCAATGGACCAGATATGAAGGTCGTAGAGGCAGCAGACCCCTTCGTGATCCAGGATATTCTCTTCAACCTCCCGGTAGTTGATGTGCGTGGGTACACCAAGAAGGAGTATATGCACGGCATCACGGATGATCCGCCAGGAACTCCAGAGAATAAGGGCGCAAATTACCAGGCTGATCAGCGGATCGATCAGTGTCCACCCGGTGGTCATGATAATGATGCCGGCAACGAGCACCCCGACCGACCCGAGGGAATCTGCGATGACATGCAGGAACGCGCCGCGGACATTGATGCTTTCATCCTTATGCGCGTGCAGAAGGCGAATTGCCACCAGGTTGACCAGCAAGCCTATTACCGCGACTGCCATCATGCCTGCTGCCTTCACATCAGGGGGAGATTGCAGTCGCAGGTAGGCCTCACGAAGAATGACGCCGACTATAGCCCAGAGAGCCATGCCGTTAAATAATGCCGCCAGAATTTCAAAGCGCCGATAGCCGAAGGTTTTGGTGAGCGAAGGAGGTTTTTCGCCGATTTTAATCGCCAGCAGGCTGAGCGCCAGGGCGCCGGCATCGGTAAGCATGTGGCCGGCGTCGGAAAGTAGGGCCAGGGAATTGGTCAGCAATCCTCCGATGGCTTCAATGACCATGAAAGAGGATATAATTATGAATGAGAGAAACAGACTCCGGCGGGAACCGTGATCGCTGTGGTTGTGGTTATGGTTATGGTTATGTGTATGTTCAGAAGCCATAAACTTGTCTCTGTCCGTCTCCTTCCGGCAGTCCGGGTTTGATAAATTCAGGGCGAAAGTTGGAATCTTGCCAACCGCTTAATATTCAGGTGGGAAGATTATTATTTGTTTTCAACAAAAAAAATATTACGTGGAAATAACCCATGATTATGCATGCCCTAGAGATTATGACCAACCAGGGAACTTGTCAAAAGAAAAATGGAAAACAAAAACAGTGCTTTCGGTACACGGTAGATTGCTGAGGAGAAATGCAGATTAATACAGGGCGGAGTTGTTTGTAATTATTCACTTTAAGGAGTGCTGTTGTTTGAATAACTATTAGGTTCATGAGATGTCTTGGAATATGCTTTGCCAACCCAACCGACAGGGCCGAACGCCTGGGCATACCTGTGAATGCTGGCACACGGGGAAGAATCTGGGGTTATGCCGGCAGGGTGAACAGAAATGTTGAGCCCTGGTCCGGCACGGATTCGGCCCAAATCCGGCCGCCGTGATGCTCAACGATGCGCTGGCAGACGGCCAGACCTATGCCGGAGCCTTCGTAATCACAGCGGGAATGCAGCCGGTGGAAAACCTGAAAGACCTGTTCATGCTGCTCCGGGGGAATGCCGATGCCGTTGTCCTTGACCCCGAAAATCCACATCCCGTCTTCCTTTTGTACTGAGACATGAACCTCCGGAGAATTACCCGGCCGGCGGAATTTGACGGCGTTTACAACCAGGTTCTGAAGAAGCTGTCCCAGCAGGCTGGCTTCGCCCCGGACCACGGGCAGTTCTGCTGCGCTGATCCTGGTGCCGGTCTCTTCGAGAACAAGTCTGCACTGGTCGACAACCTGTTTGAATATCAGATTCATATCAACGGGAGAGAGCTGAACGGGGCTGCTCTGGATGCGGGAGAAGACGAGCAGTTCCTGGATAAGCTGCGCCATTCTCCCGGCACCGTCAACAGCATAACGGATGTATTCCCGGGCCTTGTCATCAAGCTGCGGTCCATAGCGCCTTTCCAGCAGGTTAAGGAAACTGCTCACCATGCGCAGCGGCTCCTGAAGGTCGTGGCTGGCCATGGAGGCAAATTGCTCCAGATCCCGATTGGAGCGCTCCAACTCTGCAACCAACCGCTCCAGTTCCACCTTGCTGATTCTCAGTTCCTCGGTCCGTTCCCTGACCCGCTGTTCAAGTTCTTCATGGGAACGCTTAAGAGCCTCTTCCGCCCGCCTCTTTTTCCGGCGGACCGCTGCATCACGGAGCTCCCGTTCCACTGCCGAAGCAAGCCTGGTCAGGTTTCCCTTTAAAATGTAATCATGGGCACCGGCTTTCATGGCGGCAACAGCAACTTCTTCACCAATTTTGCCGGAGACGATGATAAAGGGGAGATCGAGGCCGCTTTGCCTGAGAATTTCCAGGGCCGCCATACCGTTGAACCGGGGCAGGACATAGTCGGAAATGATGATGTCCCATTGTTCCTCCCGCAGAGCCGCAATCATGGCCTCCGGGGTCTCGATACGCCTGGATAAAGGCGCATAGCCTCTCTTTTTCAGTTCCCTGAGCAGAAGAAGCGCATCGTCTTCCGAATCTTCGACAATCAACAGGCGAAGCGGCCGGTCGGCCGATATTTTTTCCGCTGTGTTCACTATTATCACTTGGTTAAAGGTCCCTGGTTCAGCACCAGCCAATAAAGGCCGAGCTGCTGTACGGCCCTGGTGAACTGCTCAAAATCCACCGGTTTACTGATATAGCTGTTGGCGCCCAGCTTGTAGCTTTCGATCCGGTCACGATCCTCGGTGGAAGTAGTGAGAACCACCACCGGCAGGAGCCGGGTCTGTTCATTGGCGCGGATTCGCTTGAGGCACTCAAGACCGTCCAACCGCGGCATCTTGATATCGAGCAGAATAACCTGCGGCAACTGCCGCGAATCACGGCCTTCAAACTTGCCGGTGCCGAAAAGATAATCCAGGGCCACAACCCCGTCCCGCGCCACCTCAAGCCTGTTGAGGATATTGCTTTTTCTGAGAGCCCTTTTTGTGAGCTTTATGTCATCCGGGTTGTCTTCCACCAGCAAAATGATCTTCTCCTTCATGTCGCTCCGGTTTAATAGTAATAATGGCGTTTATTGTCCCAGGTTAAAATAGACGGTTGCTCCCTTGCCCATGGCCCCCTCTATCCAGACCCTCCCCCCGTGACGCTTGATTATACGCTTGACAGTGGCAAGGCCTATGCCGGTGCCGCTGAATTCATCTTCCCTGTGCAGCCGTTGAAAGGGATTGAAGAGTTTGTCCGCATACGTCATATCAAATCCTGCCCCGTTGTCTTTAACGAGAAATATTCTTTCTCCGCCGCGCTGCTCTGTCTTGAATTCTATTACAGCCCGATTCTGTTTTTCGGTGAATTTCCAGGCATTGGCCAGCAGATTCTCGAAGGCAATGCGCAGCAGATGTTCGTCGCCGAGAGCAGTGATTCCGTCTCTGATCGCAAAATGGGCCCGGCGGCCCGGCTGTTCCTTCATCAACCTGTCGGCAATGGTCATGGCGATATTGCTCAGGTTGACATTATCGTGCTGCATCACCGAACGCGATACCCTTGACAGGTTCAGCATATCGTCTATGAGCTGGCCCATTTTCACGGTGGACTTGAGTATTCTTTCCAGGGCATCCCGCCCCTCTTCGTCCAGTTTGTCCAGATAATCCTCGGCAAGGACCTGGCTGAAGCCGGCAATGCTCCGCAAGGGAGCGCGCAGGTCATGCGAAACCGAATAGCTGAATGCCTCCAATTCCTTGTTGGCAGCTTTCAGCTCCCACAGGTTTTGTTTCAGCTGCTGGTTGAGGGAGAGGATGTGCTCTTCAGCCTTTTTTCTTTCGGTAATGTCCCGCGCGACATGAACCGAACCGATCAACTTCCCCTCCTTATCGTGCAGGGGAGTGGTGCTGACCAGGAAGTCGCCGCCGAGCTTCTGCTCACTCACTTCGGTGACATGCAGACCGCCGTCCTGCAGGGTTCGGGAATGGGGACAGAAAATGGGGGGTGCGGATGTTCCGTGGACATATTTATAACAGGGCTGACCTATGCATGCATCGATTTCCATCCCGAGCCGCTGTGCCATGGGTTTGTTCAGTCTTCTGATTCTGTGGCCGGTGTCGATGATGGCGATCATATCCGGCACACTGTCGAAGGTCTGCTCCCATTCTTCTTTGGCCTTGACCAGCGCTTCCTCGGCCTGTTTCTGTTCGGTGATATCGTGTACCATGCCGATGGAGCGGATGACCCGGCCGGACTGGTCGCGGATGTGCGTGCATTTTTCGCGGACAATACGGACCTCGCCGGTTGCTTTTCGCACGACCCGGTGCTCAATTTCGTACGAATTTTTTCCCTGCCGCAAAGAGCTGGAATATGCCTCATCAACTGCGCTGCGGTCATCGGGATGGACCACGTGCAGGAATGCCTCGTAGGTGGCATCAAATTCCTGGGGCGCAAGGCCGAAAATACGGTACACCTCATCCGACCAGATCAGCTTGCCGTTGATCAGGTCCAGTTCCCAGCTGCCGAGGTGGGCGATTTTCTGAGCCCTGTTCAACCGATTTTCGCTTTCGCGAAGCGATTTGGTCAAGGCTTCCCGTTCCGCGAGGGACTGGGTCAGCTTGATATTCGTGTAGCTCAACTGCGAAATCATCTGGGCCAGGCCAATGACAAAAGCCATGGCCCGTTCAACAAACTTTCTGCTGAACCTGGGGACGGCTTCCAGTGCGGCGATATATTCTTCCATCTCGTACCCGTATTTCCTGGCCTGGGCGCGAAAAAGTTCGTAGTCAAGGGGCTCTTCCTCGAAAAAAAACTGTCCCATGAACACATTGCCGATGTGTCTGCCCGCGACCATAATAGGGGTCGCAATGTCCCACATGTTATTTTTGCACCTGTAAAGACGAATCTCGCCCGGCAATAATCCGGCGGAAAGTTCGGTGTCGCTCTCCTGACAGTGCCGGCACGAATCAGGATGGATCCGGTGAAAATTGGTGCATATGTCCTGCCATCCTATCACAACCAGCACTGTTCCCTTGAGGTCGAGTACCCCTACCGGTATACCGGTAAGCAGGTAGAAGTTTTCCAGGAGAGACTTGAGCGCCGCAGAATCAATTATATCGGCAAGCTCCGGGATGTCGGATTCTTTTTCAGTCATAGTGGATACGGCAGGTTGGAGATCATGTCCGTGCATATATCATCATTGCATTGTACAGGGAATAATAGGTAAAAAATGCATCTCAGCGCACTACAGAAGCCTATATGATGGATTCCTTTTATTTGGGCATCTTTGGTTCGATTAGCACCACATTGTAACAGTTTGCCGGAAAGGGTGCAAGTCTGCAGATTGCTACCTCGTGCTGCCTGCGGGCATGGAAGAGAACCTCCGCGGCCACTCCTATTTTTCTCGGCCGCGGCATAGGTATCGATCAGGCGGATGATGCAATTCTCGGCCTTGCGCATTTTGGCGCGGGTATAGTTCTGCACCGTAAATTTTATAAATAGTGAAATTATCTCATCAATTCAATTGCGCAGCAGCAGGTGTAACCATGGCATTGCAGACGGCGGTTGGGAGACTTCAGGGAAAGTATAATCAAGGAGAACGCTCACATTTCCGATCGTTGCTGTCAGGTCTGATCCAGGAGGTATTTCCCTGCCGGAGAAGGTTACCCGATAGGTCCCGGCGGCAAGGATGGGAACTGCATAACCGCCGCTGCTGCCTGTCACGGCATAATAGCTGCCGTGGTCAGGCATGACTGTAATCCCCCCGGCACCTTCGCCGGGATCGTACAGGGAATTGTTGTTTCTGTCTTTCCAGACGGTTCCCACAAGAAAACGGTTATGGTGGTCGGGCAGGGAAGTGTTTGCAGAACAGTAGTTGCCTGTAACCACGAGCGGCCCCACTTCCTTACCTGTATCGCTTACCGGGACCGCCGCAATGCCGACGTTGGAATAGTCGCCGTCAATACTCATGACCGCCATACGATGGCCGCGGCCATCCTGCATGCCGCTGTTGTCAATCGAATATCCCCAGTCGATGTTAAATGCAGCATGGCCGTGGACGGGTGTCTGCGTGTAGGAAAAAACATTTCCGCGCGCCGTAATATACACAAACCCGGAATTATCAACCCGGTCGAACTGTCCCTCATGGTTCTGGTCGTCAATAGTGATCAGGTACAGGGAATGTTCATACGCTGCAGTGTACAGTCTGATGTCAAAGGCGGCCGGCGGCTTGGGACCGTAAGCGGCAAATTCATCCTGAAGCAGCTGCAGGTCAACGGCAAAAAAATCCCTGCTGTCCGCCACGAACGGATCATCCAGGGTGGCAAGCCAGTGACCCTCCAGGGTCGGATTGGCCCGGGCGCGGTTCATGAGCCACATGAACTGCTGCTCATTTCCATCGGGATGGGTGTTGTCCGCGGACTTGTGAAATTTCCATTCGACATAGGGCGTCTCTAAAGTCAGAAAACTTGGCTGCCTGGCTTCCGCTGGTATTTCACGATCAATTTTCGGCGGGCCGGGTTCAGGAAAATCCACGGCCAGGCCTGGAGAGCAGTAAAAAACAAAACAGGTGATGACAGGCAGAATCCAGCCCCTGAAATGTTCCGTTTGTCCGCCGCTGTTAGTGTTGTGCATCGACTGCAGCTTCATATATATTCAACCCGAATCCGTAAGTGTTAGAGAACGGTCCAGATGCAGATAGAGACCTTCGAGGCGGCAACGATGTTGATTATCCTGATGTGATATCAACGAGTTGCCAACAGGCAAGCGTAGACTCCGCAGCAGATGGGCCGATATCGGGCGCCCCGAAGGGCGGCGTAGTGATCACGCAATATACTTATCATATGACATAAAGGCGAAAAATAAATAAGTTACCCGGCATTTTCCTGAAAGACGTCACGGATTCAGGTATAAATCAGACCTGGTGGGAGGCATAGTGGAACCCCCTTTCCTGCTGTGTCTGGTGGCCACCGTCTGGTAAATGCGCAGAGAACCGTCATGAAAGGCAAAGGAGACACCTGCCAGATATGCCAGCCACATCCTGAACCGGTCTTCACCGACCAAGGCAATCGCCTTTTTTTTGTTCATTTCCAGCCGTTGGCACCAGAGCCTGGTGGTAAGGGCATAGTGTTCACGCCAGCCTTCCACGTCATGGATTTCAAACCCGCCGGCCTCCATGCTCTCCAGGGTATGCCCGATATGGTCCAGCTCGGAGCCGGGAAATATGTATTTGAGTATAAAACGCCGGCCCGGAGTGATTTTTTTAAAACGGCGGTGATTTTTTTTTGCCCGCCGGGTTATCCCATGATTGAGAAAAATACCCCGATCCCGGAGCAGGCTGCGGATTTTGGAAAAATAGTCCGGATAATTGGCAATGCCGACATGCTCGTACATGCCGATACTTGAGATCTTGTCATACTCGCCATGCAGGTCTTTATAATCGCGGAGTTCGATTTTAACGAGGTCTTGCAGGCGCAGCCGTTCGACTTTCTGCCTGGCAAATTCATACTGGTTCTGCGACAGGGTTATGCCATGCGCATGAACCCCGTGATTGCGGGCGGCGTGACAAACCAGGCCGCCCCAGCCGCAGCCGATATCAAGAAAACGCTCGCCCGGCTGCAGCCGCAGCTTGCGGCAGATCATCTCCAGCTTGTCTGTTTGCGCAGTCTCGAGATCATTGTCCCAGCCGGTGAAGTACCCGCACGAATACTGCATTTCCCTGTCCAGAAACAGTTGGTAGAAATCGTTGGAAAGATCGTAATGGAAACGGACAAACTGTTTATCATCCCTCTCTGTCCGGCGCCCGGTTTCATCTCCGCTGTATCGATAAACCCCTGCTTCTTTTCCCCGGGCAAGCAGAAGTGGAAGCGCTTTCCGGAAAAGCTGGCCTTTGTTGATCTTTTTTTTGATGCTGCTGGAGCTGACCGTTCTGGTCCGGTTGCCGCGGTTCCTGACAACCTCGTAGAAGGAAATAATATCCCCGCCATGATAATCGATATTTCCCGAAGCATACTGCAGCAGAATGTTTTCCAGGGTCGGTTTGCGGAGGATTGTACCCAATACGCCGGGTTCTTTTATGGAGATGTAAAACTGAGGATCTGCGTGATCGCCGAGAGGAATGAGGGTGCCATCCCAGAGCCGCACACAGAAACTGAGATCAGCTGTCTCGGCAATATGAGTAAAAATACTCCGTGTTGCTTTGAGGTATATTTCTTGGCCCATAGGGTCGAATTTCAACATCAAATGAATCGTTAAATATATAAGAAATACAATACATTGGGAAGAACTAAAAAACAAAGAAAAAAAGAAAAGGAATAGTGATAATGCGACGCCAAGGGTCGCCCCGAACAGACCCATGCGATGAACTGCGGCCGGACCGCCTCAAAGGCACCGTTGTACATGACTGCTCGGACATGCTTTGCTGGCTGGGGGACAATCAGTGCCCGGATCAGCATCTAAACCTCCTCAGGCATTCTTTTGCTTCATTGATCAGCCGGCGGCGGTAATCGGGTGTGATCCAGCTGTTTCGCGCTATGCGCAGAAGCGTGATTCCCATGTAAAAAGGTGTTCTGCCGGAAATCGTGCGGAAGGTGCTCTCGGGATCCGGAAAATGACAGGCGTATTCCCACAGGAAATGGCCGATAAAAGGTTCGGCGGCATACCTGTCGCCTGTCGCCCGCATGAAGAAGTGTTTCAATTCGGCGGCGATGCGGCCGGTGTCGGAAACGCGATCCGCGCGTTTGGTTCGTTCCAGGTCCAGCGCGATGACGTTAAGGCCTTGCCCGAATATAAAATTTTCCGGAGTTGCGTCGCCATGCACAAGCACCTGACGGTCCTCCCACATTCGCGGCTGATTTTGCCACTGGTCGCGCAGACGGGAGAGTTCGGCTGCTTCGCCCCCGTCCAGGGCATTGATTTTGAGGAGTCTGTTGACGACGTGGTCCGCATAGGCGCATTCCTGGTTAAAATCTATGCCCGCGTCAAATGAGGCCCGACTGTGGAAGGCCGAGAGAAAATAGGCGAGTGCCGTGAGCTTGCTGTAAAGACGGTCCGGGCCGCCGTTCCCGATCACCGAAACAATCAGTTCGCTGAACAGTACGCCGTCGCAGTATTCCGTAACCAGGAGGGCGTTCAGCGAGGAGTTGCTGCCCAGAGGGCGGACAACCAGGTGAGGGTATCCTTTCAGTCCGTATTCACGCATTATGACGAGATTGTCAAATTCCCGTGCCAGGTTAGCGACTGCTTTCTGTTCGTTCCGTTTTCCCGGGGAATGAAAAAATTTCCCGACAACTTTCGCGCCGGTGCAAAGGTCTTCGTACAGATAGACGTCATTGGAGCCGTTGAGCCGAAAGACCCGGTAATCGGCTGTACCGGCCGAACCGTTGACCAGCGGCTGAATGGCATCCCTGAGATACTTGTGGAGAGGATCGTGCTGCGGCAGCTGCCCAAGATACGTTCTGTTCATATGAAGCAGAATATAAATACAAATTATTTTTTTTCATGAATCTCCCCGGAATATCTCTTTATCCGGACGTCAGCCCTGATCGGTTCTCTTGCCTGCACCTGAGGGCCGGACACCCATCGCATCCCGGCACCCATGGCCGGAATTGCCGGAATGTGCGGCATGGAGCAGGGGCGGACCTTCATCATCCCAAGGTCGGACTGAAAACAGAATATGCAGGAAAAGGCAAATAAAAATATATCCTGGATAATCCCGCGAGGTTGGCAGCATCCGCGGCAAGGGCTGCGATTCCCATCTCTTTTTCTGGAGCGGCAGTGACTGCGGCGGCAGTGTGACGGTGATCCAAGGCCGGCTGTGCAGGGCTTTCAGGTTTGACCAATAGGGGGTTCGCGCCTTAGCATGATTGCGCATGTATTACGAGCAGGAAATTCTTCTACCAAACAGGAATATGCGAAAATTGACTGGCTGGGGGACAGGGATTCGAACCCCGATAGGCAGAGTCAGAGTCTGCTGTCTTGCCGTTAGACCATCCCCCAGTATGAATGGGTGCTTCCGGGTCCATTAAAATAGATGGAACACCCGCAGAAGTCAAGTGAAATCCCTGCTAACCTTCCCATCGTTTCATGCCCGAAGCTTTGATTCCGAGGTGGTCGCAGAGCCGGCCGGCAAAATGATTTGCCATATCTTCAAGGGATCCGGGTTTGTGATAGAAAGAAGGCATGGGCGGGAAAATTATTGCCCCGGCATCGGTGAGGGCGAGCATGTTATGCAGATGGGTCCGGTTGAGCGGGGTTTCGCGGACCGCCAGGATCAGGGGGCGGCGTTCCTTCAGGGTCACGTCCGCGGCGCGGTGGATCAGGTTGGCGCAGTACCCGTTGGCGATTGCTCCCATGGTGCCGACGGTGCAGGGCAGGATGACCAGGGCGTCATAAAGGCTTGACCCGCTGGCCGCGGGTGCCGTAAATTCGTCAACCCCGAACCAGCGTTCGACTCCCGGCAGACCTGAAGGTTCCATGCCCAGTTCGATCCGCAGGACCTTGCGGCCGGCATCGGAAATAATCCCGTGCACGCGAACCCCGTTCTCATTGAGAATCCTCAAAAAGGGAGGCACATACACCATGCCGGTGGCGCCGGTAATGGCCAGGATGATCAGTTCCGCATTTTTCATGGTTATTTTATCCCGATATAAATTGATACGATGCCGAAGGTGAGAGGTTTGCGCGTGGCTTCGTTGAACCCGGCCCTGCGCATCATGCGCAGCAGTTCTTCCGGTTCGTAAAAGGCGGCGATGGAACTGGCCAGGTATTCGTATGCCTCCTTATCGCCCGATACAAGTCCGGCGACCCTGGGCAGCACTTTGTTCAGATAGAAGTTATACAGCGGCTTGACAACGGGATTGGTGGGCCGAGAGAATTCAAGAATCAGCAATTTTCCGGCCGGTTTCAGCACCCGGTGCATTTCGTTCAGTCCCTGCTGCGTCTGTGCCAGATTGCGCACCCCGAATGCTACCGTGCAGCCCCAGAAAGTATCGCCCGGTGCCGGTATCTGCTCGCCGTCGCCGCACACCGGGAAGATGCGCGGTTTCCTCTGGTCGTCGGGCAGAGTTTTGACGCCGCTGCGCAGCATATCCTCGCAGAAATCAACGGCCAGGACGTTTCTGTTTTTTGCCTGTCTGGTCAGTTCCAGGGACAGGGGCAGGGTGCCGGCGCAAAGATCAAGTACGGATCCGCAGGGAAACTCCTTGAGGAGGCGGGTTGTCTGCCAGCGCCAGTAGCGGTCGACCTGAAAGGATAGCAGCGAGTTGAGCAGGTCGTATCTGTGGCTTATCGAGGCAAACTTGTCACGGACAAATTTCTTTTTTTCTTGCGGCTGGTTCATGGACTATTTTTTTTAATACGCAGGCTTTATTGTTCTGGAAAAAATTTCAGGGGCAGGGCACTTTCCTCCACCTCGCCGCGTTTGATGAGATATGAAAAGAACTGTTCCAGCGCCTGCCGGTGTTCGGGGCCGAGATGGTGCTGAATCTGCAGCAGGTATGCATGGCACGAATCCACATCCATCGGAATGCGTAGCGCCACCACACGGCAGATTTTCGCAAGGTTGATTTTGCCTTTTTCCCGGCAGTCAACCAGCGTCTGCCGGACCTGTTCCAGGGCTTCCGGCTGGGACCGGACAAATTCCTCGCGCACGGCGAATACCGCGAATACAAAGGGCAGACCGGTGTGTTCTTTCCAGACGTCCGCCAGGTCGAGCTTGAAGGGGTAATCATTGCTTATGTTGAGGCGCAGGGCATCGTCCCCTATGGCAAGGATGGCGCTCACTTCCGGATCATCCGCCAGGATGTCGCCGACCGCATACCGGGGGCTGATACCATGGAATTCCTCCAGCACGATTTTAACGAGAGCCACCGAAGTCGCGGACTGGCCGGTCAGCATGACCAGCCTGCCAGACAGGTCCTGGGGCTGTACACGGGAAAAAAGAAATACGCTGCCTACGGGTCCGTTGGCGCTGATCGACAGGTCGGCAAGGATCCGGTACTGCTCCGGCCGCGCTGCGTACTCATAGCAGGAGACCATGCCAAGGTCAAGCATGTCATCCGACAGCAGCCTGTTCAGGGTACTCGGCGGCGCCGTGGTCACCTGCCAGGCGGGATCAATAGGCATGGTTTTCCACTCCTCATAGATGGGGGCGGTATTGATGTACTTGACCATGCCAATACGTACAAGAGTCATTATTCCGTTATCCAGACTGGTTTAATCGCAGCATTGTCGGCTGCGAGATATTGTACAAGCTGTTCGGCAGTGCGCATGCCATAAGGTACCTGTATGGCCAGGAATTTCGCTTTTTTGCCTCTGGCAAGCGTTCCGTAATCCCGGTCAATGCCCAAGGCTTTGGCACCGCCTGCTGTCGCCATTGCCAGGATGTCCTCCGCAGCAACATCCCTGTGGTCCCTGCTCAGGATCGCCATCTCCCGCCACATGGATATTTCCGGATTGCTGGCGCGGCTGTCCGTGCCGATGGCAGGCAGGATTCCATGCGCAAGGAACTTTTTCACCGGCGCCCGCCCGACGTGCAGATGCCTGTTGCTGCCTGGACAGAGGCAGATCCTGGTTCCCGTCTCGGCAAGTATGCTGATTTCCGCATCGCCGACATGAATGCAATGAACGCAGATGGTCCGTGCATCCAGCACCCCGAGTTTATGTAAGTACTGTACTGAACCGTGATTGTCAATTCCTGCCGGGGGCCGGAAGGAGTTGTCGACAAAGCCGCGCTGGAGCAGAAACGTGAAAAGTTCCCCGGTTCCTGCGGCAAGTAGCTCGTTTTCCGAGGGGGGCTCGGCGGTATGGATGGGAAAGGGATGGTCGAGTTTCAGTGCCCGTGCTTTTAAGAATTGAATCAGTTCGGCATGGGTGGAATAGGGGGCATGGGCGGTGAAACGTTTGTTCCCGGGAGCAGCGGCTACTTTTGCCAGGATGGATTTCCTGGTTTTCCGCGATCGTCCCAGCACTTCGTTAAAATGCAGCAGCATGCCGGGAAACTCTGGTGCCAGCTTTGCACCGATGTCGGTGTTGCCGATATCGCCGATGGCGATGACGCCGAGTTCATATTGCCGGGCCAGGGTTTCGCGCGCCGCCTGTTCAACCGCCGCACCGATCGCCCCGTTTTCCTCGCGAGCCGCCAGCAGCCTGGCTATCCAGTCGGTAAAACCGGCTACAGGGTCAGTGTCTTCCGCGATGTGGATATGGGAAAGTTCCAGGTGGATGTGCGCGTTCACCAGAGGGGGAAGAAAGGCGCAGCCGGTATGTTCTGCAATGGGAGAGCCGGGATATTTTTTTTCCAGGTCAGCGAAAGGACCGACATCAACGATCCGGCCGTCCTGCACGGCAACGGCGGCGTCGGTCAGGACGGGTTCAGATATTGGAACAACCCAGGGAGCGCGATGGATGGTTAGGGTACTCACCGAAAGGCAACTGGTTTCCCGACAAGGGTGTAATCCATCAGCCTTTGTCTGGGCACAAAGCCGGCATCAGTAACCAGTCGTTGTATTTCCTGTTCGGAAAGCCTGAATTTGACACCGGCAGCGGCAACCACATTTTCTTCGATCATGGTGCTGCCGAAATCATTGGCCCCGAAGAAGAGGGAGAGCTGGGCGATCTTTGGCCCCTGCGTCACCCAGGAAGCCTGAATATTTTGGACATTGTCGAGGAAAATCCGGCTCAGGGCAAGCATTTTCAGGTAACCGAAAGCCGTTTCCTTATGTATTTCCGCTGCTGCTGCCAGCGCGGTATTGTCCGGCTGGAACGGCCAGGGAATAAAGGCGGTGAATCCTCCGGTCCGGTCCTGCAGATCCCGGATCCTCTGCAAATGCTCCAGGCGCTCCGCCATGGTTTCGATATGCCCGAACATCATGGTGGCAGTGGTGCGAAGGCCCAGGTGATGCGCTTCCTCCATTACGGATATCCACTCATCAGCCGAGCACTTGCGGGGCGCAAGGCTCCGGCGGACCCGGTCGGACAGGATTTCCGCACCGCCGCCCGGGATGGAATCAAGACCTGCTCCAATGAGGCGTTCCAGCACCTCACGGACCGGCAGCCCGGAAAGTTCGGCAAAATGACAGACTTCCGGAGGTGAAAAGCCGTGAATATGAATATCCAGACTTTTCATGAAACGAAGCATATCTTCATAAAATTCAAGCGGCTTGTCGGGATGCAGGCCGCCCTGCAGGAGGATCTGGGTGCCTCCGAGCTCCCTGGTCTCGCGGATTTTCTGTTCCAGCTCCTGATGGGTCAGAAGAGACCCGCCTTCGTCTTCCGGGGCCTTGAAAAAAGCACAGAATTTGCAGGCGGAGATACAGATATCGGTATAGTTGATGTTCCGGTCGATAACATAGGTGACAAAGGGCTCCGGATGGAGGCGCCTGCGGATGGAATCGGCCAGGAAACCGAGCAGGTGCAGATTATTGGAACCCGCAAGGTGCAGGAATTCATCACCGGAAATACGTTCTCCTGCCAGAACCTTTGCAGAGATACCGTCCATGGGATGATTAATAAGTGCGGAGCGTGTTGTAGAGGGTATCCCGCTCCACCGGATGTCGTCCTGCTTCCTTGATGAGGCGGATCAGGGTCTTGTGCCCGAGTGCCTGGTCGGTCTCGGCTCCCGCCATGTGGGTGATAACTTCCTCCTTGACCGTGCCATCCATATCGTCCGCCCCGAAGGAAAGGGCTATCTGTGCGAGTTTCGGGCCGATCATGACCCAGTACGCCTTGATATGGGGAAAATTGTCAAGCATCAGCCTGGCAACCGCAATATTTTTCAGGTCTTCGATGCCGGTTGTGCCGGTATGCTCGGACATCCGGGTGTTTTTTGGATGAAAGGCAAGGGGAATGAAGGCCAGGAAACCGCCGGTTTCGTCCTGGGTCTGCCTGAGAATGTCCAGGTGCTCCAGGCGTTCATCAATTGTTTCTATATGACCGTACAGCATTGTGGCATTGGTCTTGAGACCATGTCGATGCGCGGTTTTGGCGACCTCGATCCAGCCCTGGCCGGAAAGTTTTCTTTCGCAGGTCAACTCCCTGATCCGGGGACTGAATACTTCCGCACCGCCGCCGGGAATGGAGCCGAGCCCTGCCTCCATGAGTTCGTCCAGGGTGTCGCCGACCGGTTTTCCGGCAAGCTCGGCCAGGTGAAAAATCTCCACACAGGTAAAGGCCTGGATATGAACGTCGGGCCGCATTTCCTTGATGCCGCGCAACAGGTCCAGGTAATAGGAGTAGGGGAGGTCGGGATGGATGCCGCCCACCATGTGAATTTCATTGATCGGCTCGTCAAGCCTGTCCCGGACCTTCTGCCTGACCTCGCTGACATCCATTTCATAGGCGAGATCGGAATCCCTGTCCTTGCCGAAGGCGCAGAATTTACACAGGTTGGTGCAGATATTGGAGTAATTTATATGCTGATTGTAAATGAAATAGGCTTTGTTGCCGTTTTTCTGTTCGCGGACGAAATTGGCCAGGCTGCCGAGGGCGAGAATCTCGTGGGATGCGTAGAGTTTTCTGCCGTCATCAATATCCAGCCGCTTTCCGGCGCGGATCTTTTCGTAAATATCACCAAAGCCTGCTTGTTGTATTAGGGCATCCATGGGCAAGAAAGGCGGGGTCAGTAATCAATCCAGAAAAAAGCGGAGTTTTTCCCGCCGGCTGGAATGACGCAGACGGTTGAGCGCCTTTTTCTCGATCTGGCGGATTCTTTCGCGGGAAACATTAAATCTTTTGCCAATCTCCTCGAGGGTATATTCGGCTTTCTCGCCGATGCCGAATCTGAGCCGGATAATTTTTTCCTCGCGGTCGGTCAGCGAAGAGAGAACTTCGGTAACCCTGTGGGCCAGCTCCCGGTTTTCCACGGCATCATAGGGCGACTCGGATTCCTGGTTTTCCAGAAAATCTCCGAGGGTGGAGTCATCATCTCCGACAGGGGTCTCAAGGGAAATGGGCTCGCGTGACGCTTCCAGGATGGCCAGAATCTTGTCCATCGGCAGGTCGGTCATATTGGAGATTTCCACCGGGGTGGGTTCGCGTCCAAGTTCCTTGAGCAGGGAGTAAAACGCCTTGAAAAACTGGCTGCGCAATTCCAGGAAGTGAACCGGCAGGCGGATGGTACGGGTTTTATCAAGGATGGCACGGGTAATTGCCTGCCTGATCCACCAGGAAGCATAGGTTGAGAATTTGTTGCCTTTCTTGTAGTCGAAACGGAAAACCGCCCGCATCAGGCCCAGGTTGCCTTCCTGGATAAGATCGGCAAGCGTCAGGCCCTGGTGCATGTACCGTTTGGCAATGGAGACCACAAGCCGCAGGTTGGCCCGGATCATTGCGTCCTTGGCGGTTTCTATGGACCTGTTGTATGCTTCCAGCCGGGTGGTCAGCTCAAAGAGTTCGCGGACGTCCGAATGCTTTTTGGCGGCAACGGTCACGCAATGCCGCATATAGTTGAGCTGCTGCTTCTTCGGCTTGAGAGTCGGATCGCGCTTTTCCCAGAGATCAATGCGGTCCATGAGCATTTTCATTTCCGCAGTGCCGGATGTGTCCGAACGGACTCCCTTTATGATCGCATCAAAACCTTCCCGGATGGTCTTGGAATATTTGGCCTCCTCATCAGGGGTCAGCAGGTCGAATTGACCCATTTCCCTGAGATAGGTCGTGGTGGTTTCTTCGCTTTCATGTTCTTCGCTGTCCGGCAGCCCGTCTGCTTCCAGGTCGTCGCCAAGGGCATCGGATTTTCCGGTCCAGTCTTCACCGGACAGGGTTTTTTTCTTACCGGATTTTTCCTGGGTAACGATTTCAATATTATTTTCGCCAAGAAAATCAAATATTTCCTCAATGGCCTTCGGGTCGCTGACATCGTCAGGCAGAAGTTCATTGAGGAGCTGAAAAGTTATGCAACCTTCGTTTTTTCCAGCCTCAAGAAGGTCGTCTTTAATACCTGCAAGCAACTGAATATCGCTCCAACTTTTTAGGATTAATAAATAAAAATAATAGACAACGCAGAAATTTGGTCAAGATATTATAATCTAATATATTTAGGAGAAAAAATCAAACAAAGTTTTAGAAAAAGCGGTAATGGCAGTACTTATGGAATAGTAGTGATTAATTTCGAAAAAATGTTTAAATTCGTTAAATGGATTTTTTACACTCATAAATACTAAATCAAAAACAAACCATTGAAACAAGTAATTTCCGACCGCTCCAGCGGCATTCTTCTCCACGTTTCTTCACTTCCCGGTCCTTTCGGGATTGGGGACCTGCGGCATGCTCTCGAATTCATTGATTTTCTGGCTGCCGCCGGTCAGTCGTACTGGCAGGTGCTGCCCCTCAGTCCGACAAGTGACGTGTTCGGCAATTCCCCCTACATGAGTTATTCAGCCTTTGCCGGCAACCCTCTGTTCATCAGCCCGGAAACTCTGCGGGAGCAGGGACTTGTTGACGAGCATGACTTGCAACTGAATTCATCTTCTAAATATTATGTCGAGTTTGAAAAAGTCAATGCCTTCAAGTTCGATATTCTCGGCAAAGCCTGGAACAGGTTCAAATCCCTGCCGGAAAAAACACCTTTTCTCGAGTTCTGCCATCACGAATCCTCCTGGCTTAACGATCATGCCCTGTTCATGGCCCTGAAGCGGAAGTTCAACCAGGCTCCCTGGTATGAATGGCCCGACGACCTGCGCAGTTCGAATAAAAAAAGCCTGCTGCTGGCAATGCATCAACTTGAAGAAAGCGTTAATTATTTCCGGTTTGAACAGTATCTTTTTTTTCGCCAGTGGCAGAATCTGCATGATTATGCCCGGAAGCAAGGGATTCAAATTATCGGTGACCTGCCGTATTATGTCGGGACGGACAGCGTCGATGTTTGGGCCAACCAGAACATTTTCGAACTGGACCAGAGGACCCGGCTGCCTGTCAGCATAGCCGGGGTCCCCCCCGATTATTTCAGTGCAACCGGCCAGCTCTGGGGAAATCCGCTGTACCGGTGGAATACCAGAAAAGGCGAGGTGAAAAAACAGCTCTACGATTGGTGGCAGCGGCGTTTTTCGACAATCTATTCCCTGGTGGACATTATCCGTATCGATCATTTTCGCGGCTTTGAATCATACTGGAGCGTTCCTGCCAACGATGAAACCGCGGAATACGGGAAGTGGAAAAGAGGGCCGGGAGCGGTTTTTTTCAACGAAATGGAAAACCGGCTTGGATTTCTGCCGATTATTGCCGAAGATCTCGGCATGATTACTCCAGCGGTTGTGCGGCTGCGCAAGGACCTGGGCTTTCCGGGCATGAAAATTCTTCTGTTTGCCTTTGACGGACACAATGACAACATTTACCTTCCGTTCAACTATGAACGGAACTGCATCGCTTATACCGGCACCCATGACAATGATACAGCCGTCGGCTGGTACATGGATCCCGATGTATCACGGGAAAGCAAGCTGCAATTGAAGAGAACGGCAAATAAGACGGATGATGAAGCCGGCACGGTACACCGTGATCTCATCTATCTCGCTATGTCTTCAACCGCAAAATTGTGCATTTTTCCCATGCAGGATATTCTCGGCTTCGGCAATGACTGCCGCATGAACAAGCCGGCCACAGGAAAGGGAAACTGGATCTGGCGATGTGCTCCGGAATATATAAACGACGAGATTGCTCATTGGCTCAGGGATGAGGCGATCTTCTACAACCGGACGAAACGCGAAAATGACCCGGCGGATGACCTGCAGCCGCAAAAAAAATGAAAGTACTGATAATTCTCGGCAGCCCGAGAAAGAAAGGCAACACCGATCTGCTGGCCGACAGGATAGCGGAAGGTATTGCCGAAGCCGGCGGCACCATTGAAATAGTCAGGCTTGAGGGTCTGGACATTCATCCCTGCATCGGCTGCGGCGGCTGTGAAAAGGAAGGCAAATGCGTGATCCTCGACGATATGCAGAAGCTGTACAAAAAAATAGATGATGCCGACCGGATCATCATTGCCTCGCCCATTTACTTCTATTCCGTTACCGCTCAGACCAAGGCGTTTATTGACCGCTGCCAGGCAATGTGGAGCAGAAAGTACATTCTGAATAAACGCCTGCAGCACGGTGTGGAGAAAATCGGCTATCTGGTGAGCGCCGCCGCAACAAAGGGGGAAAAGGTTTTTGAAAGCTCGATCCTGACGGTCAAATATGCCTTTGATGCCATGGATTTTAAGTATGGCGGCGAATTTGTCGTCCGCGGCGTAGACAGGAAAGGAGCCATCCTGGAAAAACCCGAGATGCTTGCACAGGCAAAAGAGTTCGGCAGGAAAGTAGTCAGGGATTGATCTTTGTCCCGCCGCACAGGAACCTCTTGACAAAGAGGAAAGGATCATTTACAAACGCAACCACAGGCCCCATCGTCTAGTGGCCTAGGACACCGGCCTCTCACGCCGGGAACAGGGGTTCGAGTCCCCTTGGGGTCACCATGGAAAATTCAGGCACTTGGCATTAAACTGCTGAGTGCCTTTTCTATTTTTCTCATGCTTCGGATATCCTGCCCACCTGAGTTGCTTCACCTTTAACAATCCCCGTTCCGGTTATTGATACTCAATCGCGCCCCTACGCCAAGGCTCTTAACCTGAAGTTCCTTGTAAAAACATGAGGTTTTGGATTCAGGCAGTCCCAAAATGGACGAGTGGGAACGTTGGTGACGGGAATGATATATTGGCTGAATGCCTTGAATTTTAGTCAAAAATAGCGATAATGATGTAAAAGTAAAAGGAAAAGGGCAGGGAACCGCCGCAGACTTTCACTGGTATTTGGAATGATAAGTAATCATGATGATTTAAATGTTATGAGCGCTGCTGCCATCCTGAATTCTCTTTTTCTTAATCTGTCAATCTCAGCAATCTGGCATGGATTTTGTATAGATCATTTCAGCTTGCCATGAATCGCTTATTTTTTTTATGGCAGGAAAAACTTCGGCAGGGAAGGGGGTATCATGACACGGCGAGGCAGTCCCCCGGTCATCCCCTGCCGATAAAAATCAAGGCAATCGGCTATACGATTGCACCGCAAGGAGGTTTGCAGCTATGAAAAAGAAATTGAGTAAAGAGGCTCTCCTCAAGGAAGCCGCCTACTGGACCAGGATGCGAAAAGCCGCCCAAAAGGAGCGGGGCAGGATCTGCCATAAATGAAAAGGCTGAAAGAGTACGTAAGTTGCCGGTCGGCAACAACAAATTCCATCATTTGCCCGGACCTTGCAGTTTAGGTCCGGGCAAAATGGATGGACGTGCAATCGTATAATTTACAGTTTCTTATCTTCTCCTTCGGGACCTGCCGAAAACATATGCTCTGCCATTTATTTGAATTTATTTGGGCAAGGAACCCGGATACATTACTTACCTAACGTTTTTTGGGGTGAAAGCCGATGCCGATAAACAACATCCATGAGTTTTTTGTCCAGCTGCATCTTACTGAAAGATGCAATCTCAACTGTACGCATTGTTATCAGACCGGAGACAAGACAAAGGAGTTGAGCAGGCAGGAAATCAGGGATAGTGCGGATGAAATTTCGGACATGCTGAAGGAGTGGGCGGAAGCCTATCAACTGCAGTTTTCACCGAGCCTGAACATCACCGGGGGTGAACCGCTGCTGCGCCGGGATCTTTTCGAAATACTTGCTGATCTGCAGTCCTATGAATTTGCAGTATACCTGCTCACCAACGGCACCCTGATAACTGAAAAAAACGCGGCAGCATTATCGGCGCTCGGCGTCCAAGGGGTGCAGGTCAGTATCGAGGGTCCGGAGAAAATTCATGACAGGATCAGGGGAAAAGGAAGTTTTTCAGCGTCCTGCAGGGGTATTCTGCATCTCCTTGCCGCCGGACTTGATGTCACCATGAACGCTACCTTGTCGCAAATGAACGCGGGAATGTTCCGGGATTTAATGGCACTGGCATCATCTCTCGGGGTACAGCAGCTCGGATTTTCCCGTCTTGTTCCTTCCGGCAGGGGGGCTGATATGGCAGACAGTATGCTTGCGCCTGAAAAGGTTAAAGATATATACGAGACGATTTTTTCACTTCCTGCCGATGGTTTTAAAATCGTAACCGGTGATCCGGTAGCCTCCCAGATGCGGGTTGACCCCGGAATGGATGATGGCGGCATGATTGCCGTGGGGGGTTGTGCTGCCGGCGTTTCAGGACTTACAATCCTGCCGGACGGTACAATTGTACCCTGCCGCAGGATGCCTGTTCCCCTGGGAAACATCCGGGAAGATTCCCTCCGGGAAATCTGGGTTAATTCGGAAATTCTGGCGCAACTTCGCGACCGGGACAGCTATCAGGGCAAATGCGGAAGCTGCCGCCGCTGGGCTCATTGCCGGGGCTGCAGGGCAATCGCCTATGCCGCTGCCGGGATCGGGGGCGCAGCAGATTTTCTTGCCGATGATCCGCAGTGTTTTATCAGCGACCAGGATGAAAGCGGCGGCCGGCAGGATGGTGCAAAGATTGAAGTAAGGGGTTGATATGAATCAGGACAGGATAGTGCGGGAACAATTGCAGTCGCTGCTGGACGGAGGCAACTCCCATATGGAGTTTGCCGAAGTGATTGCCGAATTTCCGATAGAACACATCAACAGCAAAGCTCCGGGAGTGCCATACAGTCCCTGGCATTTCCTGGAACATATGCGAATCGCCCAATGGGACATCCTGGAGTTCATCCGCAATCCGGACCATGTTTCCCCGGATTATCCCGAAGGATACAGGCCCCGTGCCGACCAGCAGGCGGATGAGGCGCAATGGAACCAAACTGTCCTGGATTTCGCCAATGACCTGAAGGCGCTGCAGGACCTGGTGGCCGATCCCGACACCGATCTGTTCGCTCCTCTACCCCATGCCCCGAAGTACACGATCTTCCGTGAAATACTTGTGGCCGCCGATCACAACAGCTACCACCTGGGGGAGCTCGCCCTGCTGCGGCAGGTGATGGACCTGTGGCCGGAAGGCAACAGGTATTTAACCGGATAGAGCTTTATCTTCCGGCCTGCGTATCAGCAAGCCGGAGAACAGACCTGTTTAAAACAGGCTTTTATTTATCAGGAAATGGACATAGATGCTGGCGGCGTAGCCAAGAGCTATTACCGGCGTCCATTTCAGGTGACCGAAAAAGGTGTACATGCCACGGGCCTGACCCATGAGGGCAACGCCTGCAGCAGAGCCGATGGAAAGCATGCTGCCTCCGACACCTGCGGTCAGGGTCACCAGCAGCCACTGGCCCTGGCTCATTTCCGGATTCATGGTCAGCACGGCAAACATGACGGGAATGTTATCCACAATTGCCGAGAGAACACCCACCATGACATTGGCCGGCGTGGCGCCCCAGCCGGTGTACATAGTCTGCGAAACCATGGCCAGATAGCCGATGAAGCCGAGCCCGCCGACGCAGAGAATAACGCCGTAGAAGAACATCAGGGTGTCCCATTCGGCCCGGGCGATGTTCCGGAAAACATCAAAGGCAACCACGTCGCCGAGCTGTTCCTGGGATTTTTCCGGATCAAAACGTCCGGCACCCCGCGTAGTATGAGTTTTCTTCAGATAATACCCATAGATCTTCAGGTAGGCGAGGCCGGTCATCATGCCGACCATGGGAGGCAGGTGCAGGAAGTTATGGAAACTGACCGCCGTGCAGATGGTCATCAGAAAAAGTCCCATGACAACGAATGCGCCGCGTTTGAGATGGATGTTTACTTCGCACGTTTCTGGCTGTACCTTGGGCACGGCCAGTGACATGATAGCGGCCGGCACCAGCCAGTTGACGGCAGATGGAATGAACAGATGAAAAAAGGTCCAGAAATTGACAATCCCCTTCTGCCAGACCATAAGGGTGGTGATATCACCGAACGGGCTGAAGGCGCCGCCGGCATTGGCCGCCACCACAATATTGATGCAGGACAGGGTGACAAACTTGGTATTGTCCCTGCCGATAGCCAGGACCACCGCGCACATGAGCAGGGCGGTCGTCAGGTTGTCTGCCACCGGTGAAATGAAAAAGGCCAGCAGGCCGGTCATCCAGAAGAGCTTGCGAAAGGAGAATCCGGCACAGACCAGCTTGACCCGCAGAACTGAAAAAATCCGCCGCTCCTCCATGGCATTGATATAGGTCATGGCCACCAGCAGGAAGAGTAAAAGCTCGGCATACTCGAGAATATTGTGGCGAATGGCGATTTCAGCAGCATGGTTCATGCCGTTGCTCGCGTAAATCCAGGCGATCAATCCCCAGATGAGACCCGCCGCCAGCAGCACCGGCTTGGATTTGCGCAGATGGGTGTATTCTTCAGACATGACCAGGGCATAGGCGACCACAAAAATCACCAGGGACAGATACCCTATCGTATGGCCGGTAAGATTTATTGATTCAACATGCGCTCCTTCAACTGCCAGGGCAAAATCAGGAAAACCGGCCATGATGCCGGATACCAATACTGCGAGATAAAAAACATTCGACACCGTATTACCTCCTTTTTTCCTCATTTCCCGTACATACGGAAAAGAAACAAAAATAACAGTTATTCTGCACGGTGTTATGCCCCCCGCAACCATGTTTCGGCTAAAAACAGGCTGCAGGCAAGTTTTCAGAGTGCGTTAAATAAATACCTTTCCCCCCTTAACGGTATCAGGTATTGGATTTTTATATTCCCAATATGATTGCAATGCCCGGTAACTATTTTTTACAGCCGGCGGTTTGGAAGATCGGTCTGTTCTTCCGGAAAAAACTGCATTGCATTCCTTAAAAATTGAACTCGGTTTTTTTTGAGTTCTCGTAAATACAAGCTATTTTAGGGACGAAAAAATTTCTTTCCGGGACCTCGGGGGCATAGTCAACGTTGATGCCGCCGATGTAAACAGCTCGTTCCACATGATCCTTGAGCAGGCTGTCAAAAATATCGTAGCCAAGATAAAGCAGCCTGTCGGCCACAGCTGCCATGGGATATTCCGCGGCAGCAATCTCATCGAGATAGGGCCTGAGAACCTTTTCCGTCTGATTCATTTCAAAATCCTGCAGGTCACCGACGGACTGCCCGTCCTTGCGCTGCCTGTGCCGGGAGAGAATATTTGCGAGCAGGCCGCAGGAGGGGCTTTGCGCCCGCATCCCGTACCTGTCCGTGAGGCCCAGGGTATAACTGGAATCACAGCCGACATGAGTGGCATGCACCAGGATAATCCAGGGTATATCCTTCCTGTTGGGAATATGGTGTGCCGGGGGTCCCAGGCTTTCAACGGACCGGCCGGCCGGATAGGCGCCGAATGAATTAAGATCAAACCAGCCGGAACTTCTGCCGATGCCGGCAAGGAGATAGCCTATCTGGTCCTGGTTGTCATCCCGGCAGAAGCATTTGATGCCGAGAGCGTTTTCTCCCAGGCTTATTGCGAAGCCGTCAAGATGGTTTTTGAGGATGGCAATGAAGTCTCCATAGGAAAAGAGAGCGCTTCTGCTTTTTCCGGCCGTTGCGGTAAACGCGCCATGGATTGTTTCGATCAGCGAGACGATATCCACCGGCTTCTCGAGAAAGCCGGCCGCCCCGAGATTTGCCGCCCTTTCCCGGGCCGCGGCAGTGCCGTGACCGGTGAGAATGATGGTTTCAATGTTGGGATACTTTTCCCTGACCCTGCGCAGCACCTCCATACCGTTCATATCCGGCATCTGCAGGTCCAGCACCATGACATCCGGCTCTTCTATAGCAATATTATCGAGCGCTTCATTCCCCCCGAATACAGCCTTGGCATCGATATCGCGTTTCTGCAGGCGCTGGGACATTGTCTCGCCAAAATCCTTCTCATCGTCAACGAGCAGAACTTTCAATTTTTTCTTTTTTTCCATACGCTCCCTCATTCAGCTGGTATGGTCGAACTCTGTTTCCGTAAAACCCGAGAGGCTTCAGCAGGGCATCCTGAAGCCTCTCCGCAACATTCCTCCGCTGTTACGGGGTTGGAATATAAACTTCCATGCCCATGATGGGCCAGATAAACTGGACGGCAATCCAGGTCATGACCATCAGCATAATACTTGCCGGAATCCCATACATGAAGAATTCTCCGGTGGTGAATTGCTTGGAATTGTAGGCAATGGCATTGGGCGCCGCGCCGACCAGCAGCAGAAAGGGCATGCCTGCCACGATCAGAGCCGAGAAGACAATGACTTCAGCGCCGACCCCGAGATAGGGTGCGATGACCAGGGCAACCGGCAGGGAGATGGCAATGGCGGCAACGTTCATGATAAAGTTGGTCATTATCATGACAAAGAAGGCCATGCCGAGAATAAAGACGATCGCCGGTGCCGTTTCAAACAGGCCCAACCAGTTGACGGCCAGCCATTTGGCGGCTCCGGTCTCCCAGAGGCAGAAGCCGATGGACATGGCGCCGGCAAAGAGCAGGATGATGTTCCAGGGGATCTCTTCCAGGTCATTGATATCAAGGATGTTGACCACGAAGAAAAGCACCGTGGAGACCAGCATGACGCCGGTTTTGTCCAGCTCGGAGAAAGCAGGCACAAAGGATTTGAGGGAAATAACCAGAATGGTGACGACGACGATGAGCGCGGTCAGGATCTCCTTGCCGGACCATGCACCAAGGTCCTTATACATTCTTTTGGCTTTTTCCTTGAGTCCCGGAATGGCTTTTTTCTCAGGCTTGCAGATCACCATGAAAAAGAGCCAGAGCAGGATGGTCATACCCCAGCCGATCGGAAACATATAATAAGTAAGCTGGAAGAAGCTGATCTCCTGGCCGGTAATGTCCTTGAAAAATCCAATGGCCACCGCGCCGCGGGCCGCGCCGAGCAGGGTAACGATGCTGCCTGCGCCGGCCACGTAAGCCATGCCGATAAAAAGACCCTTGCCGAATTTTGTCGGCTGTTCATCTTCACTGTAGAGGGCGTAAATGGCCATCAACAGGGGAAACATGGTGGCGGCGACCGCCGTGTGGGCCATGATGTGGGTGAGCGCCGCCGTGAGCACAAAACAGCCCAGGTAAATCATGCTCGTTTTCTCACCGACAATAGCGAGCATCTTGTAGGCAATGCGTTTGGTCAGCCCGGTTTTCGTAAAGACCATGCCGATCACGATGGATCCGAAGATAAAGAGTACGGAAGGATCCATGAAATCCTTGAAGGCCACTTTGGCCGGCCGGATAAAAAATAAAGCCTGCATCAGGCCGATGGTCAGGCTGGTTACGCCGATGGGTACTACCTCAAAAACCCACCAGGTAGCGGCAAGGAGGAAAACCGCCAAAGCGCCCTTGCCCTCCTTGGTTAAAACAAAATGCTCTCCCTGGGGATCAACCGCATCAGGCCATAGGGGTGAATAATACACAACCGCAAACAAAGTAATCCCGGTTAACAGGAAAATTAATCTTGTCCAGTTAATGGGTGCCTTGGCAGCTGCTATTCCAAACTTTCCTTCTGAATTTGCCATGACTTGTCTACCTCTTTTCCTTTCTTTCCCGTGTTTTCCGTTAAACCTTCTTTTACCTTGATCCAGAAGGAAATCAGAGTTTGCATAAGCCGCAGACGGCCTTGAATATTTCTTCCAGACGGATAAAACCTATGACCGACTTCCCGTCGACCACCGGCAGAACCAGTTCATCCCCATGGAGCAGCATGGACAGGGCTTTCACCAGGGAATCATCTGCCTTGGCTATTCTTTTGACAGGACTCATTATTTCCTGCAGAGGAATTTTGTGTTTTTTGGCGCACTCGATGAAGAAAGATTCTTCCCAGAGAATAGTCAGGTTCGAGTATTCCGTGCTTTTACCTTCAAAATGCTCAACTTTCGGGGTCTCGACAAGACGTTTGTCAAATGTTTTCAGTATATCCTGCAGAGAAACCCTGCCGGCAAGTTGATCCTGTGCATTAAAAACGAAAAGCTCTGAATACATCAGGCGTGCGCTTTCACCACAGGTAAAGGAAAAGATGAGTTCCACCGCATCCTTGAGAGTATCTGTATCATGAAGATGCGGAAATCTTGCCAATGGAATGACATAATCCCGTACGACCGGTTTGTCTGGTGTCATGTGTTCACCCCCTGTTTTTCAGAAATGTCTGATGTGTTATAACTTATATATACAATCCTGCTCAGTCGAGCTTGTGCAGGTCATCTGCCGTCCCGAGGACAGAGTTATCCCGGCCCGGGAAAAAGCATTTCTTTTTCGGGTTCCGCCAGTACTTCAGTTATGGTTGATTATTTTGCTGCCGGAATTGTGGCAAGTTTTACCAGCCCTTGGTTTTGATAATATCCTTTAATTCCTGCTCGTGCTTTTTCTCCATCACAATCATTCTCTTGTGTTTTGCTTTGGAAATTTTTTCAAGAAGTACATTGATATCAACAGGTTTTTCGAGAAAATCCTCTGCGCCGAGCTTCATCGCTTCAACGCCGGTCTGCACGGTCCCATGGCCTGTCAGGATAATTATTTCCAGGTCCGGTCTTTTCTCCTTGATGCGCCGCAGTGTTTCGATCCCGTCAATTCCAGGCATGGCAAGATCGAGGATTATTGCATCAAAATTTTTTCCTTCCGCTTCTTCGACGGCATCTTCCCCGCTGGTGGCTGTGTTCACTCTCAGCCCCCGGGCTTCAAGACGCTCTGAAAGAACATCGAGAAACTGTTCTTCATCATCGACCAGCATTACACTTGCTTTAACTTTTTCCGCCATGCCATTCTCCATTTATCTATTCAACATTTCTGTTTACCGACGTTGTACCAGGATGGTTCTCCTACACAGACGCAGCACCCGGCTGACGTGACGTTACTCCTTTTTTTTCTTGTCCGACATGATTTCCCTTGCCGTATCAGCTTCACCGGCTTCAGCAAATGCAGCAGCCGCCATCGTATCCTGAATTTTTGTTTTAAAAGCGGCCTTTATTTTCTGGGCCAGTGTTTCGATATCAGCAGGTTTCTGGACATAGTCGAAGACCCCGAGTCTTCTGGCTTCATCCTCGTCCTTGTCCGTACCATGTCCGGTAAGAATAATAACCTGGATGCGGGGATACCTTTTCTTGATCCGTCGCAATACTTCCATGCCGTCAATTCCGGGCATTTTCAAATCAAGAACCATTACATCCGGTTCATTTTCGTCCACGAAATCGAGAGCCTGCTGGCCGTCGAAAACAGTATCACTCTTCATGTCCCGCATATTCAGACGTTCGGACAGGGTCTTTACAAAGGTCTCCTCATCATCGACAAGTAATACTTTCATTTCTTTCATGGACTGCCTCCCTTGATAAGCTATTTTTGCGGGTTCATTCTCTTTCTTCTCCGCAAGTTATTCGGATTTTTTATCTCCCTTTTTTTCTTTCCCGGCCAGTCTGAGCGCAGTCTCAAAATCTCCGGCTTCCGCGTACGTGACTGCCATCATGGTCTTTTCCCAGAATTGAACCAGCCTGCTTCTTTCTTTCTTTCTTAATTTGTTTTTGCGTTTCCAGGCAGCCCGGATTTTTCTGGTGATTTCATCAACATCAAAAGGTTCCGGTATATCGTCAAAAGCTCCGGCCTGGATCCCTTCCATGGCCAGGGATATACTTTTCTGGTTGCTGAGAAGTATTACCTCGGTTTCAGGTTTTTTTTCTTTTACATATGCCATCAGGCGCAAACTGTTTTCACCATTGCTGCGGATATCGAGAAGTATTACGTCGATGTTGCGGGCTGTGGTCTGCTGTGCAAACCTCACCTCATTCTCAGCGACAACAACATCAAAATGGAGGTTTTGCAGTTTGGCGTTCATTCCATTCAGCAAACTCCGTTCCCAAATGGCTAGCAAGACAGTCGGACCCATGTAACTTTCCCGGGTTGATCAGGAATCAACAGTTATGTCGGAACTCCTGGTATTTATGGCCGTTTACGTATTCGGCCTTCATACCGTCCCTGGAAAAGCACCCGGCCGCACACCCCTTTCTCGTCATTAATCTATGCAGACCGTACCGTAGCGCAAATGTATCATGGGCAAACCAAGACCTTCCAGTTCTCCGAATACATATGTTGGCTGTTGCCTTTTGCCTCCGGTCAGACGAATCGCCTCATCGGCGAGGCCTTCCTCGGCAAAAGCCACGGCTGAAAAAATTCGAGAAAGCCAGCTGATCTCGGTATTACTTTTTCTTTCCGGCATCATGCTGCGAGCGGTATCCCATTCACCAGCTTCGGCAAAAGCAGCCGCTACCATCCAATCCCCTTTGTATTCATTTGATTTCATAATGGCTCTCCTTTATTGATGTTAAGGATAAGCATCTTGCTTGAGCTCTCTTAAACAAAAGTTTGCAAGTAACATGCCAAAAAACGGTTAAATAATTTGTATTGTTATTCCAGTTAGTTATCTAAAGATGAGAGACAAAAAAAAATCTGCCCAAGAAGCATAATGAAACGTAATGAAACGATACGGCCGTTGACCTGAAACAATAAGATTGTAAAATAAGGTAGTTGCAAGAAAAAATACTAATTCTGAATCATTAGAAAATATCTAAACAAAACGAAACAAAAAGCAACACTCGGAAGAGGCAAGATGGTTCTCGTCGTCAGGGTAGGGAATTTAAGGGCGGAGGATTATCGTTTACGTGGCGGCCATGATCAGCCGATATGTGAATCCCGTATTTCGCAACTCCTTTTCTAAATCAGCTTCAAGCTTTTCAACAATATAAGGAATCAGTTCAACATCCCGGGCAGCGGTTTCCTTCCCCTCATCTTTACCTACTGCTCTCTGCTCTTCGAAAATAATGACGACATGTTTATTTTCCTTTCTGGAAACAAATCTGAAATGATCTCCTTTTTTTGCATCGCGGAGAAAGGCATTCACCAGAATAAAAACAAGAAACTGGAGCAGGGCAGGCTTGCTTTTGACAGAGGGAATATCATTCTGCAGATCCATGACAATATCTGCGCCCGTCAGGCCGGCAAACTTTTTTAAAAGTGCCGCTTCTTCAAGAAGGACACTGTTCACGTTGAAAACTGCTGCCGGGGTATCCATGCGATGACCGAAGCTGTTGAGGTACTTCACCTGGGTATTTGCCGTGTCGATGCGTTCGGCAATACATCTTATAATTTTCAGGAACTTTGCGGAGGTATCCTCTTCCTTGAGTTTACCCATTTCAAGGAGATCCCCCATAAGACCGCTTGATTCGCTAATAATTGCCAGGTGATTTTTCAATTCGTGGGTAACAGCGGACAACAGTCTGCCGAGGAAGGCAAGATGGGCTTCACGCAGGGTTTCTTCCAGATCATGCTTCATTTCGTTCCTCCTATTTTGAGTGACGAGGAGCGGTTTTTTGTAGCAAGCCTGATTTTATGCTCCAGTTCGTTGATATCAAACGGCTTCATCAGATAGTCAAAGGCACCGCTGTCCATGCCGCGTATGCCGTTGGAGATACTTCCGTGGCCTGTCAGCATGATCACCTGAATCCCGGGATACTTCTTTTTTATTTCCGACAGCACGTCAAGTCCGCTGATATCCGGCATTTTAAGATCAAGGACAACTACGTCGGGTATATCGGGAAGACCTTCCTTGATCATCTGCAATGCTTCGGTCCCGCCCAGGCTTACCTGGCAATTGAAGTTGCGCAGTTTCAGCCTTTCGGCAAGCGAAGTGGCAAAATCTACCTCATCATCTACCACTAACACATTTATTTTAGTCATTTTTTTCTATTCCTTCTAAAGGATTTTTTACCGGCAGGGTTACGTAAAATACCGTTCCTTTGCCTACCTCCGAAATAACGTCAATTTTACCGCCAAGTTTTTTTACCAGGCCATAGGTGATGGAAAGGCCGAGGCCGGTTCCTTTGTCCGGGTCCTTGGTGGTAAAAAAGGGGTCGAATATATGCTTCATGACCTCGGGAGGCATCCCCGGTCCTGTATCTTCAATTGCCACCTGGATCATGCCGTCAAGAACAACCCTGCTCCTGACGGTCAGTTTGCCGTCCATGCCGATGGCATCAATTCCGTTATTGAGGATATTGAGAAAAATCTGCTGGAGCTGGCCCCGGTCGCTGACAATCAGCGGCAGATTTTCCTTGAGCTGCAGGTCAATTATGATGTGACTGTATAATGCTTCTTTTTCAAGAAAGCCGAGCACTTCGCGGAGAAGATCATTGATATCGATGTTCTCAAGTGTGATATCCATCCGCCGTGCAAAACCGAGAAGCCGGTGGGTTATCTTTTTGCACCGGTCTACCGCGTTTTGTATCCCGTTGATTGAAGCGATAAATCTGTCCCTGTTTTCAAAACTGTCGGAAATTTCTATGAGATCGGACACCAACCCTGCATTCTGACTTATTACGGCCAGGGGATTGTTGATTTCATGAGCTACACCGGCTGCCAGGCGGCCGATGGATGCCAGTTTGCTGGTGTGCTCCGCTTCGCTGAGCAGGGCACGTTTTTTCTTTTCTTCTTCCTTGAGTCGTTCGGTCAACATGTTGACGACCTGAAAAATGACCACCAGCACCAGGACAGAACTTACCATTATAATCATCCTGATGCGTGACGAGAAGGATTTCCAGACCTCGCTCTGCTTGTAGCCTGCTTTGGTGAGAACAAGGTACCAGGGTGAATTTTCTACGGAGGCAATAGCCTGGATAATTTCCTCGCCTTCAACTTCTTTTTTCCGAATATCGATAACGTTTTTAAGCGGCTGGTAAAAATATTCGTATTGATCCAAAACGCCGCCAAAGTTTCTCGACGGGGTCTGGAACAGTCCGGCTGCATCCACCAGGAACAGGTCGCGTGCTTCTTTTGCCACCACCCTGGAAATCGCCTGTTCAAGATTTTTGATGTCAATGGAGACTCTCAATACCCAGTATTCCTGCTTTCCGGGCAGTTTTTTGCTGGTGGCAACGACAAAGTGGGGGACTTGCCTGAATCCCATAAAGACATTACTGACATATGTCGACGTGGCAAGAACCTCGTTGTACCATTGCTCATTGCTGTAATCAACACCCTGAAGACGATAGGGGCCGACGTAAGTCTCCAGGATGCCGTTGGTATTGACGATGCCGAGATCAACGAACCCGGAATACTCTTTGCGTATATGCTCCAGCAGATCATTGGCAAAATCGGGATCCAGGAGTTCTTCGTAGGAATGCCGCATGGCGATAAACCGCACCACCTTCATGCATTCTTCAACATATGCCTCAACCCTGCTCTTGCCGCCGAGACAGCTGAGGCGCAGCTGATCACGCTCCTCCCGGTGCAGCAGAGCCTGGAATTCTATGTAATGGAGAGTAGTTGTTATATAAACGGGGATCAAGGAAATGGCAATCATACCGAAGAAAAGGATCAACCTGAAACGTCTATAGCTGCTCTGTTCCCTTTGGCCAAACAGAACCCTGGTGGAAAAGTCGGCAAGTTTCTGTCTGCTGATCTTCATGCGGCACTTTCCTTGATCGAGGCGCCGGGGAGAATGTCCCCGGGTGAAAGCGAATTTTCGGCAGCCATACGAATGGCTTCCAGACAGGGACCGATGACCGAATCCAGCACCTTGATATTCTTCCAGGACAGATAACGGTAATGGTTTTCCTCAATTGCTCCGCAGATAACCACGGAAATGTTTTCCTTGAGGATGAGCCCGCTGAGCTCTTCGGCGGAGGGACGGCCCAGCAGTATTGTCCTGGGCTTTCCTTTGATCTGTCCGTCAATGATCTCGGCGATCATTACCTCGCTTGTCAGGTCAAAACGGCTGGAAACGTCCTCGCCGGATACTGTTACCAGTATTTTCATGTCACGCAGCTCCTCAGGACAGACCGTAGGTTTTTATTTTTCGCCATAGTTTCGTTCTGCTCCATCCAAGCAACCCGGCAGCCTCTGTTTTCTGGCCGCCGGTTTTTATCAGGGCATCGAGTATCATCCTTTTTTCAACCTCCTTCCAGCCCGCGAGCTGGGGTGCTGCACTCGGCCCCTCCGGTGAACCGGCAGGGCTGTTGCCGGTTTCAAAGCTGTCAAGCATTCCTCCGGCTGCCGGTTGCTGTAAATTTTCCCTTTTCAGGAGAGAGTGGGGCAGGTGCTCGGGTTTGATAATGTCGGCATCGCAGAGATTAACGGCATATTCGGCTATATTCCGCAGCTCCCTGACATTTCCCGGATATTGATATGCTGCCAGAATGGCCAGCGCCTCTGCATCGATACCTTTTATTTCCTTGTTAAGATCACCGGAAAAGTCCCTGATAAAATGATCGAGCAGCAGTCGGACGTCATCATCACGCTCTCGCAGGGGGGGAAGGGGAAGGCGGAGGACGTTGAGCCGGTAGAAGAGATCTTCGCGAAACCGTCCTTTTTTTACATAAAATGCCAGGTCTCTGTGTGTGGCGGCAATAATCCGCACATCAACCTGTACTTTTTTCGAGCCGCCGACCGGATAAAACTCACGGTCGTCAAGCACCGTGAGGAGCTTGATCTGCAGCGGCACCGGGAGGTCGCCGATTTCGGTCAGAAAAATGGTACCGTTGTCGGCCAGACTGAACATTCCCGGCTTGTCCCGGTCCGCCCCGGTAAATGCGCCGCGGACATAACCAAAGAGTTCGGACTCGAGAAGCGACTCCGGCAAAGCCCCGCAGTTGACCTTGATAAAGGGATGTTTGGCCCGCCGTGATGCTTTATGAATGGCCTCTGCAATGTAGTCCTTGCCGGTCCCTGTTTCGCCCGTAATCAGAACCGAGGCATCCGTTCTGGCTACAATGGGCAGCATGTCAAAAACCTCCTGCATTTTAATGCTGGTGCCGATCACCTTGTTGAGCGTCGGCGAGCCGTGCGCCTTTTCGTTCAGGTCCTTCAGGAGGGAAATATCCTCGACAAAGACTACCGCTCCGGTAATGGAGGAGGAATTGGAGCGAAGAGGTGAAATGGTAAACCGGACATGGATTTTCTTGCGGTCACGATTGATCATGTCACCTTCGACAACAACTTTTTTTTCGGTCTCGATCACATCGTGAAAAGGGTCCTGATGATTGTTGAGATTGCTGCGCAGCACCTTATCGCCCCTGACACCCAGGGCCTGCTCCCGTTTATATCCCGTCAGCATTTCAAGGTAATTATTCAGAGCAACAACGCGCATGGAGCTGTCAACCAGCATCATGCCATGCGGATATTGATCCATAAAATCAACCAGATCAATACTGCCGGCCAGTCTGGTCCCTGTTATTTCCTTTATTGCCTGTTCTGAAGATTCCAATGCCTGACACTCAAACGAAACGTTCTGAAACACAAATTCGGAGCTTTAATTCCGGAGCTACCTGTTTTTGTTTTGAATTGTAACATTTTGTTTCCTGATTAATCAAGAAATTTGTGCAAAAATTCCTGCTGAAAGTTTTCGTTTATAAATGAATAAACTGTTATGAATGAGGATTTTTCAGGAGATACGGGGAGTTTTAACAGGAACTGTTTTTGGTTATGAAATGAGGCAGCCTTATTCAAATAATAAATATTATTCTTGCGAGCTTTCCCGGGACACGTTAGGGTAGCCCTGTTCCTCGTCGTGAGGAATTCTGAGGGAGCGCCTCCCTGCTCTTGTTGAAAAACAATGAACAGGGAGGCGTATTTGCTCAGCTGCCGCCCTTGAATTCCGCAATCAGGGCCTGGATGGATGCCTTGGCATCCCCAAAAAACATGCGGGTGTTTTCGCCGAAGAAAAGCGCGTTCTGAATGCCGGCAAAACCGGGATTCATGGAACGTTTCAGCACAACAACCGTCTTGGCCCGGTGGGTCTCGATAATCGGCATGCCGTAGATCGAGCTGCTTTCATCATTCAGGGCCGCAGGATTGACGACATCATTTGCTCCGATGACCACGCAGACATCAATCGAGTCCATCCTGGGATTGATGTCGTCCATTTCAATCAATTGATCATAGGGAACGTTCGCCTCAGCGAGAAGAACGTTCATGTGACCGGGCATACGGCCGGCAACAGGATGAATGGCATAGTAGACTTCGGTGCCGTTTGCTTCCAGCAGATCACCCAGTTCCCGGGTAGCGTGCTGGGCCTGGGCGACGGCCAGACCGTATCCGGGGACAAAGGCGACCGAATCGGCTGCTTCGAGAATATAATACACGTCCTCGGCCGAAGCCGGTCTGATTTCTCCCTGCGGTCCTTCACCCGCCGCCTGGGTGGTTGCGCCGAAGCCAGAAAACAGGACGTTTGCCAGGGATCGGTTCATGGCCTTGCACATGATCTTGGTCAGGATGATACCGCTTGCTCCCACCAGCGCGCCGGCAACAATCAAGATATTGTTGCCGATAACGAAACCGGCCGCACAGGCGGCGATGCCGGAGTAGCTGTTGAGCAGCGATATGACGACCGGCATGTCCGCACCGCCGATGGGGATGACGGAAGTCACCCCGAAGACAAGCGCAATCACGACAATCAGGATAAACACCCAGTAGAGCGATTCGGTATTGCTTGCAAAAAAGAGAGTGGACAGCAGGGCGGTCACCAGAATGGCCGCATTAATTATGTGCTGGCCGCTGAACACAACCGCCTTGCTGGGTATTCTTTCACTGAGTTTCCCGAAGGCGACCATGCTTCCCGAGAAGGTGACGCCGCCGATAAAAGCGGACAGCGAAGCAACGATTCCGATAAATATGCCGAGCCGGGGATATTGGTGATATTCGCTCCATGCCAGCAGCAGACTGGAAATTCCGCCGAAACCATTGAAAAGGGCGACCATTTCCGGCATAGAGGTCATTTCCACTTTCAGAGCTGCATACAGGCCTATGGCCGATCCTACAACTACACCCAGGAGGATCCATTTATAATCGATGCCCTGGGTGAAAAGCGTGACCACAATGGCCAGCAGCATACCTACGGCGGATATCAGGTTGCCGCGTCTCGCCGTAGCCGGCGAACTGAGCATTTTCAGGCCCAGGATAAACAAGACGGCCGATATCACATACGCAAAATTAATTGCGAGCGCAGAAGAATTCATTTCGCCCCTCCCCGGTCTTTTTTCTTGAACATTTCAAGCATCCTGTTGGTTACCGTGTAGCCGCCGACCACGTTGATTGTGGCAAAAATCACGGCCAGTACACCGAGAACAACGGCAACTTTCGGATTGTCGCTTTTAAGCGAAGCCAGGGCACCGATAAGGGTGATCCCGGAAATGGCATTCGATCCGGACATGAGCGGGGTATGCAGGGTGGAGGGTACCTTCGAGATCAACTCAAAGCCCAGAAAAATAGCTAAAACAAAAACAAAAGTTAAAAATACGGCTTCCATTATATCCTCACTTTTTCATGATGCTTTTGTACATCTCGTTGACTATTTCATTATTATGGGTAATCAGGCATCCGCCCATGATCTCGTCTTCACGGTTAAGATGAAAGGTTTTGGATTCCTTGTTCCAGAAGTGATCGACAAAATTGCCGAGATTGGCGGAGTACATCTGGCTGGCTGTCATCGCAACCCTGCCCGGCAGGTTGCCCAGTCCGACAATCCTGACTCCTGCAACTTCAACTATTTTATCCACTTCCGAACCCTCGACATTGCCGCCGGTTTCAACCGCCATATCAACAATTACACTTCCCGGCTGCATCTGTTCGATCATTGCCCGGTCGACAATGCGGGGCGCGGGACGGCCGAAAAGTTGAGCGGTGGTGATGACTATATCGGCCTGGCTGCAGGCCTTGGCCATGCCTTCCTTCTGTTTCTGCACCTGTTCAGGGGTGAGCTCTTTAGCATAGCCGTCCTTGGTCTGCCCGGTTTCGCCAAGGTCAATTTTGACGAATTTGGCGCCGAGCGATTTCACCTGTTCCTCAACAACGGGCCGGGTATCAAATGCTTCAACCCTGGCGCCGAGACGGCGCGCCGTGGCAATGGCCTGCAGGCCTGCTACCCCGACGCCGATAATAAAAGCACGGGCCGGCTTGATTGTTCCCGCCGGTGTGGTCATCATCGGAAAAACCTTGTCAAGCTGCTCGGCAGCGATAATCACCGATACATAACCGCCGAGATTTGCCTGGGAGCTGAGCACATCCATTTTCTGGGCCAGGGTCGTCCGCGGCAGCATTTCCAGGCTCACGGCGCTGATGCCCGCTTCGGCAAGTTTATCAACAAGCTCCACCTCGTTGAACGGATCGAGATAGCTGACATGTATACAGCCTTTCTTCATCAGGGGTATTTCGGCAATCGGCGGTTTGCGGAGCCGCAGGACGATGTCGGCGGTTTTCAGCAGGTCTTCGCGGGAGGGATTGATTCTGGCCCCGGCATCCTCATACGCCTTGTCTTCGTAACGGCAGTTGGAGCCAAGACCGGATTCTATCCCGACTTCGGCACCCAGTTTGACAAGCTTGTCCACGGTCGGCGGTATAAGGGGAACCCTTTTTTCCCCGGCATGGGTTTCTTTCATGACCGCAATTTTCATAGTCACTCCTTTGCTGGAAATATAAAAACCGGAATTTTAATGTTGCTATCGACCAACAAAATTTCTAATCCACGGCTGGCTGTTTACTCATGTGGAGCAGCCGGTTTCCGTGAATAAACCTTGCATCTCTTTACACGAAAATGCCAGAAAATCCTACCCATAATCAATATTTTTCCAAAAAAATCACCGGGATACTTTACAAGAAGCAGTCTGCAGCAAATATCCCAATTCATTCCGCCGAACTATAACTTTTACGAGTCATGCATATTTTCCGACAGGGAATGCGATGGAAGGCGATAAAGAATAATTCAGAACATGTTGCGGCATAATCAATCGATGCTGTCGAGCAGGTTGATGATTTCGTCAACTGACGCTGCTTCCATGACCAGTTTACGGATTCCGCCGGCGCCGGATAAACCTGCCAGGTAGCGGACAGCATGATTTTTTATCCTGAACAGCACTTTTGGTCCGGGCAGGTATTGCCTGCACAGTTCCAGGTGACGAAGAAGTACATCCCGCCGTCCGGTAAATGTTGCGGGCCGGCCTTGCTTCCGGAAGACCCAGGGGTTGCCGAGAGCGCCCCGGCCAATCATAACCCCGTCGCACCCCGTTTCCGCCATCATGTTCAATCCATCCTGGTACGTAAGAATGTCGCCGTTGCCGATTACCGGGATTGAGGCGCGTTGTTTTACCTGCCTGATGATGTTTCTGTCCGCCCGGCCGCCAAAGCCCTGGGCACAGGTGCGGGCGTGCACAGTCAATGCGGCGGCGCCGGCTGTTTCTGACATGACGGCAAAGTCCCCGGCAACAAGTGATTCACTGTTCCAGCCGCTGCGGAATTTGACGGTGACCGGCAGACTGGTGCTGCGGCAGACCGCACTGATTATGGCCTCTGCCGTGTTCAGGTCTTTCATCAGGGCCGCACCGGATCCTTTTTTGATAACTTTCCTGACCGGGCAGCCCATATTGATATCGATGATGTCGACGGGGTACGTGGAAAGTATGGAGGCCGCATCTCCCATCATTGCCGGATCATTGCCGAAAAGCTGAAAGGCGACCGGCCGCTCTTCCGGAACCGTGTGCAGCAGTTCCAGTGTTTTCTGCTGTCCCCTGACAATCCCATGGCAGCTTATCATTTCCGAGCAGCACATTGATGCGCCCAGTTCACGGCAGAGCAGACGGAAAGCCAGATCCGTATAGCCCGCAAGAGGGGCGAGCAAAAAGGGATTTTTCAGTGTTAATCGACCAATTTTCATGGTATGGTTGAGCCCGTGTGTGGTGAGAATGGTGCCTGTTTTCATGTTGTCATTCTGTGCCGGAGCATTATAACGGTTTTCACATTTTTTACACTTTTTACCCTGCATTATTTCCCTCCTCTTTTGAGGAACAGAATAACGGAGCCGGTTATGACCCTGAAACTCGACATGATGAAAGAACAGCTGAGCGAAGATGAAATCAGCACCCTCAAAGATATGCGCTCCCGATGCGCGCGTCGGATTCTTTTATCGACCACCCTGGCGGCCTCCGGGCATCCGGGCGGTTCTTTATCCGCCCTGGATATGCTCCTCGTAACCTACGGCATGATAAAACATGATCCCGCTGCTCCTCGATTTGCCGGCAGGGACAGGGTGGTGGTCAGTATGGGGCATATCTCGCCGGGTGTCTACAGCACCCTTGCCGAGTACGGCTATTTTACCGAAGACGATTTTCTCAGCGGCTTCAGGAGAACAGGATCCGGGTTTCCCGGCCATGTCGAGTTTGTTGCGCCGGGAGTAGAATGGGATACCGGCAATCTCGGCCAGGGATTATCCGCTGCCGTGGGCATGGCCATGTCCTTTAAAATCAAGAAGATGGACAACCGGGTCATCTGCATCATGGGAGACGGTGAACAGCAGAAGGGGCAGGTGGTGGAAGCCATCCGCTATGCCTGCAAGTATAAACTCGACAACCTGACTGTCCTGATTGACAGAAATCATCTGCAGATCTGCGGCTGCACCGAAGATATCATGCCGCAGTCCCTGCGGGCTCTCTACAAGGCCATGGACTGGAATGTCCGTTACCTGGCGGACGGCCATGATTATAACCAGCTTTTTACGGCGCTGTCCGAAGCCTACCGGAATACCAGCGGCATCCCTACGGTCATAATCGCCAGGACCGTGATGGGCAAGGGTGTTTCCTTTATGGAAAATCTGGCCAAATATCACGGTTCCCCGCTCAACAGAGAACAGCTGGCTGACGCGCTCGGCGAACTTGGCATGGAAAACGATTACGAGCACTGGGTATCAAGACGCCTGGAGCCGGTGGGCACCGGAACCATCATGGAAGCGCCGGCGGACTATCCGGATGTCAATCCGGGCGAGCCGATCGTTTATGAGGCCGACAAATTGACCGACAACCGGTCCGGTTACGGCAATGCCCTGCACAGTCTCGCCAAAGCGAACAACAGGGAAGGGGGGGTACCCGTCATTGTGGGCGTCTCCTGCGACCTCAAAGGGTCGGTTAAAATGGACGGATTCCATGGACACAGTCCCTGCGGGTATATCGAAACCGGCATTCAGGAACACCATGCGGCAGGGATGGCCGGGGCGATCAGCCGCGAGAACCTGGTGACATTTTTCTCCACCTTCGGATCTTTCGCCGTATCCGAACCCTATAATCAGAACCGGCTGTCGGATTTCAATCATGCCAACCTGAAAATTGTCGCCACCCATGTCGGCCTGGATGTCGGCGAAGACGGTCCCACACATCAGTGTATCGACTATCTGGGCCTGATGAAAAACTATTTCCGCTTTTCCGTTTTCATGCCGGCCGACCCCAATCAGACCGACCGCATTATCCGCTTTATCGCTGTCAGGCCGGGCAATTTTTTTGTCGGCATGGGCAGATCAAAAACTCCGGTCATTACAAATGAAAACGGGGAAGTCTTTTTCGGCGCCGATTATCTCTTTACCCCGGGCAAGGCCGACTGGCTGCGGCGAGGTACAGATTTGACCATAGTTACCTATGGAGCTCTTGTCCCGGCTGCTCTTGAGGCATGGAAAACACTCAAAGAACATGGGATATCGGCCAATGTACTGAACATGGCCAGCCTGATTCCCCTTGATATCGACAGCCTTACCGCGGCAGCAGCAATCGGTCCGATCCTGACAGTGGAAGATCATCATGTTGATACGGGCCTGGGCGCCAGCACAGCAGTCGCCCTGATGGACAGAGGGGTAAACGCCAGGCTGAAGCGGCTCGGCGTCACGCGGTACGGCAGTTCAGGCAAGCCCTCGGAGCTGTATGCCTCGCAGGGACTTGATCCATTGTCTATCGCCCAGGCCGCCAGGGAACTGCTGGCCTGATTTCGGAAATGATGCATAAAAAAAGGGAGGTGAGAATTGCTCACCTCCTTTTTTTATGCTGGAACGATCGGCCGCCTGCGTTTACTCGGCCCGGCTCACCTTCATGCTGGACCGGCGGAGCTTATTCAGCGTGCCGATATAGATCCGTTCGGACATATCGGTAATGATCTGGTCCAGTGCCTGCCTTTCCTCCTCAGCCATAACGCCTGCCCCTCCCGATGTAGGATAGGCTTCCGTCCGTACTTCCCGGGGAACTTCCCAGAGAATTTCATCCGTGTGAATGTCCTTGAGAATATAGCGCACAACCAGGACTACCTTGGCTTCCCGTGTCCTGGCATCCGCATCCCAGGAAACACTGGGGAGGTCGATATTGACGATTTCGCCGGCCAGGATCATGTCAGCCTCTTCCCGGTTTTTGGTCAATGAGATCGCATCGGTTTTCTGAAACCATCTGGCAAGGGTCTGGTATATTTCGGCATCAAGACCAAGCTGGCTGGTCCTGTTTTTCCAGTTCGGCATATATATTGTTTTGGCAGGTCCATCATAGACATGCGGAAAATAATATCCGCAGCCGCCCACGAGTAGACCGAAACAAACACAGAGTATCAATACGGTTCTGGACAGATTCACCGTTTGCTCCTTATTGGTATAATTAGGGAGTGTACAGGAGAGTTAAATAACAATATTAACAAGTTTCCCCCGAACCACAATGATTTTTTTGGGATTCCTGCCGTCAAGGTATTTCATGACCCGTTCGTCAGCAAGGGCGGTTTCACGCAGAAGCGTTTCCTCGATATCCGCTGCAACCTCAAGCCGGGAGCGGACCTTTCCGTTTACCTGGACAATGATGGTGATTTCTTCCTCCCGGGCGGTCTCCGGATCATATGCGGGCCAGGGTGCGTAATCTATTGTTCCCTCCAGTCCCGCCGTGTCCCAGAGCTCCTGGCAGAAATGAGGAACCATCGGGAAGAGCAGAAGCAGAGAAGTTTTCAGGCATTCGCTCATAACCCCGGGATCAATATCAGTCTGCTCGTCACCATGCAGGGTCGAAGCCTGATTAACGAGTTCCATTACCGCACTGATGGCGGTGTTGAAATGGAAATTATTCTCAATATAATCGGTAACCCGTTTGATGGTCTGGTGGGTTTTCCTCTGCAGCAGCCGGTCCTGATCGCTCAGTTTTTCCGGGGATGAAAGACCCGCCGCCCGGAAGCATTCCAGGTTGGCCGTCACCAGCCGAAACACTTTGTTCAGAAATCTTGAAGCTCCCTCCACGCCCTGGGAATTCCATTCCAGATCCCGCTCCGGCGGGGCGGCAAACAGGGAAAAGAGCCGGACAGTGTCCGCACCGTAGGTATTGATCAGGTCACTGGGATCCACCACATTACCTTTGGATTTCGACATCTTGGCCCCGTCCTTGATGACCATGCCCTGGGTCAGGAGATTGCGGAACGGTTCGTTAATATCCAGATACCCGAGATCGCGCAGAACCTTGGTGAAGAACCGGGAATAGAGGAGATGGAGAATGGCATGCTCCACCCCTCCGATATACTGATCCACCGGCAGCCAGTATCGGGCGGCATCCCTGTCCAGGGGGGACGTCTTATTGTCCGGGCTGGTATACCGGGCAAAATACCAGGAGGATTCGACAAAGGTATCCATGGTGTCTGTTTCGCGCCTTGCTCCGCCTCCGCACTGCGGGCAGGAAACGGCGATGAAATCCGCCTGCTGGTGCAGGGGAGCATGGCTGCCCAGCTCATTTTCCGTGCCCGGCAGCGTGACAGGCAATTGATCCTCCGGCACAGGCACAATTCCACATTTATCGCAGTAAATTATGGGAATGGGGGCACCCCAGTACCGCTGCCTGGAAATTCCCCAGTCTCTCAGGCGGAAGGTGATATGGGATCTGCCTAAATTGTGGAGTTCGGCATGACGGATAATTTCCTTCCCGGCCTGATCAGATGGGAGGCCGCTGAAATCGCCGGACTGGACCAGAACTCCGGGCTCGACATAAGCTTCCGTTGGTTCGGCTGCATCATCAACCGCATTTTCCGGCTTGATGACGACCCGGACAGGGAGTTTGAATTTGCGGGCGAATTCATAATCCCTCTGGTCATGGGCCGGCACTGCCATTACCGCTCCGGTGCCGTATTCCATCAACACAAAATTTGCCGCATAGACAGGGATTCGTTCGTTGTTAAAAGGGTTGATGCAGTACGCTCCGGTAAACACCCCCTTCTTTTCCAGCTCCTCATCCGGAGCGGCTCGGCGTTTCTCGACAATTGCGGCATTGACAAATTCGAGTACCGGCTGTTCATACCCGGTACCCCTGACCAGCTTTTTGACAAGAGGATGTTCAACTGCCAGGGACATGAAGGTTACGCCGAAAATCGTATCCGGTCTGGTCGTGAAGATGGTGACAACATCATCGTGATTTTCAACAGGAAAGTCACAGGACAACCCCTGGCTTTTCCCGATCCAGTTGCGCTGCATGGTGACCACCTTTTCCGGCCATCCGGAGAGGGTGTCCAGGTCGGCCAGGAGTTCGTCGGCATAATCGGTGATCTTAAAAAACCAGCCGTGCATGGACCGGGGCATGACCGGCTGGTCACAGCGCCAGCAGCATCCGTCTATAACCTGTTCACGGGCCAGAACGGTCTTGCATGAATCACACCAGTTGACCGTTGTCTCCTTCCGGTAAACCAGCCCCTTTTCCATCATCTGCAGAAAAATAAGCTGTTCCCACCGGTAATACTCGGGATCGCATGTGGCGAGTTCGCGGTCCCAGTCGTAGCTGAGTCCCATGGCTTTAAGCTGGTCCCGCATGTAGTCGATATTGTCATATGTCCAGGCAGCCGGATGAACCCCTCTTTTCATGGCTGCATTCTCGGCCGGCAGGCCGAATGCATCCCAGCCCATGGGATGGATGACATTATAATTCCGCATCCTTTTATATCTGGCAATGACGTCGCCGATGGAATAATTGCGGACATGCCCCATATGAATACGCCCGGACGGATAGGGAAACATTTCCAGTACGTAATATTTCTCTTTTGCCGCATCTTCCTTGACCCGGTATGGCCTGGTTTCCTCCCAGCGTTTCTGCCATTTTGCTTCAACAGCCTTAAAATCGTATCTGTAATGCGCCTGGTTTTCCATGATTACGTATCTTCTTCATCGTCATACATCTTGTCGTGGGCAGTGGAATATCCTGCCGGTGCCTGGAGATTGCTGAATGTTTCAAATGTCGTATATTCAGCGAGAAAGGTGAGTTTTACCGTACCGATGGGGCCGTTCCGCTGTTTCCCGACAATTATTTCGGCAAGGCCCCTGTTGGGATTTTCCAGGGCGGGTTTATACACTTCGTCGCGATAGATGAAGATAATAACGTCAGCGTCCTGCTCTATGGCTCCTGATTCACGCAGATCGGCAAGTTTCGGCCGTTTGTCCGGCCTGCTCTCGAGACTTCTGTTCAGCTGCGACAGAGCGACAACCGGAACTTCGAGCTCCTTGGCCATGGCTTTCAGCGACCTGGAAATTTCACTGATTTCCTGGGCCCGGTTCTCGATATTGGTCCTGCCTTTCATCAACTGGAGATAATCGATGACCACCATGCCGAGATCAAACTCTGACTTGAGCCGCCGCGCCTTGGCCCGCATTTCAAGAACCGTCATAGCCGGAGTATCATCAATGTAGATGGGGGCTTCGCTGAGCATGCCCGTTGCCCGGGTGAGACTGGGCCAGTCCCTTGATTTGAGATGACCGGTCCTGATCCGCTGGGAGTCAATTCTGCCGAGAGAGCACAACATCCTGAGGGCAAGCTGTTCCATGGACATTTCCAGGCTGAATACCGCTACCGGGGTTTTGTCAATAATTGCCGCGTTCTGCACCATATTCATGGCCAGTGCAGTTTTTCCCATACTGGGCCGGCCGGCAAGGATGATCAGGTCGGACGGCTGCAGGCCGGCGGTCATATTGTCCAGATCATTAAATCCGGTCGCAACCCCGGTCACATGTTCCTTGCGTTCAAAAAGCTTTTCGATCCGTTCAAAGGCCCTGGGCACAATGGAGGACATCGGCTCGAAGCCGCTGCCTTTCTTGGACCTGGCGATCTCAAAGATAGTCTGTTCCGCCTCGTCCACCAGGGAATCGATATCATCCTGTTCATGGTAGCAGCGCGCGGCAACGTCCGAGGTGGTCTGAATCAGTTTTCGCAGGATCGATTTCTGCCTGATAATTCCGGCATGGTGCACCAGGGTTCCGGAGAAGGGAATGATATCGGTCAGCGATGAGATGTATGCTGCCCCGCCGACCTGATCTAACTTATTCTGGTCCCGCAGCAGACCGGTGACCGTGATGATGTCGTGCGGTTCCCGGTTTTCAAAAAGATGCACCATTGCCCGGTATATATGCTTGTGTGCATCGCGGTAAAAATCATCCGCTTCGAGAATTTCAACGATTTTAAGAAGTGATTTGTCCTGGAGGAGGATGGTGCCGAGTACAGCCTGTTCCGCCTCGAGATTTTGAGGCGGAACCATTCTGGCGGCCGTCTGAGATGGTTGAACAGATTGATATTGCATAATTATAGGGCAACCGCAGACATTTTGAACCGGGCTGCCGGAAGAGGGCAGGGCTCATTCCTGCAGACCAGTTCAAGGAAGAATCAACTCTGACTCATAACAAGTCAGTACTTGAACCGGTATAAAAAAAATATATTCAACAGCCTTTTGCCGGAAAGGACAAAAGGATAGAATCGAACAGCGTTCCCTGATTTAATCGCCGACCTGTTCCGGCACGACCTGAACGGTTATCCCGGTTGTCATCTGATAGCCGATTTTTACCGTAACCGTGGTGTCGCCCAGGGTTTTGATCGGCTCATTCAAAACGATGGCCTTGCGGTCAATCTCAACACCCTGTTCGGCAAGCTTTTCGGCAATATCGCTGGTTGTGACGGAACCGAAAAGACGATCCTCCTCGCCAACCCGGCGGGCAATGGTGACGGTGATGCCGCTCAGCTTTCCCGACAGCAGTTCTGCATTCTTTTTCTCCCGTTCCCGGCGGGCCTGAATGGCATCCTGTTCCTGCTGCAGTCGGGCCAGGCTTTGTTTGGTTACCGGAGCTGCAAGCTTCTGGGGAATGAGAAAATTTCTCGCATAGCCGGGCTTTACCTTGACGATATCTCCTTCGAGACCCAGGTTATCGATTGTTTTATTCAGTATTACTTCCATTGTTCATTCCTTTTTTATTCAAACTGATATCATTTGTCTGGTTGATCTTCACTCTTCCACTTCCGTCGAAAATCAACCCAGACGTCGGAAATACCTGCTATGGATATCATCAGCAGACCATAACTCTGTAATATGAGAATACCATAAATTATTATTTTCAGATACAGAGGAATATTCCACCTGTCCATAAAAAAAATCAGAACCGCCAGTCCCTGAAAAAAAAACAGCAGGGTACTCACAATAAAGAGGCTGAGGCCTGCGCTGCTTATAAAACCTTCGCCTGCTATCCAGACGAAGCCGGCAACAATCGGTATCCAGACTGTTTTTTCCGGCAGCCGCCAATCCCGGTACTTTTCCCAGGGCAAAGTTTTCGGTTTCAACATTTCCAGGAGAGTGATACTGCCCAGCAGGTTGATCCAGACAGTCAGCAGCAGGGTACTGGCCAGAATTCCGGGCAATGCTCTCGGGATGACGGCCCGCACCTCCGTCACCAGGCTTTCAAACTGAACCTGTGTCTCTACCGGGATATCCGGGCTGTTTTTGTATACTTCAAAGGTCTGCGCAAATCCGGTATCAAGAATCTGCAGCAGCCGTGTATACGGATTTTCTCCCTGAACGATTCCATACACAGCCCAGAATACAAACCAGCTGATTCCGAGGATTATGAAACCTTTTATCCCCGTCCGGATTATATCCTCCCGGGCAGCTGCACTTTTTTTCAGGCTGATGCCAAGGGGAACCATGGTCAGTGAAAACAGGGTGCCAGGCAGCTGGTTCAGTATTATTGCACCCAGGGTCGCCAGGAGCGCTCCATTGCGGACAAGAACAAGACCCTTTGCCGTGCCGTAGAGAACCAACAGGCAAAAGACCGGAATTGCCAGCAGGCCGCTCATCCATCCAAAAATTGTCGGTGCAAGTCCGGGGAGCAGAAAGGCAAGCGCCAGCAGGAGCGTCTGTATATTTAAAATACGATAAACCTGTTCAGCGCCGTCATGCGCCCCCATTTTATTTCCGTTAGTACTGTATATGCCCTGAATAGGGGATGAGGGCAAGATGCCTGGCCCGTTTAACAGCTTCGGTAATCTGACGCTGATGATTCGCGCAGGTGCCGTAAATCCGTCGCGGAATTATTTTGCCGCGCTCGGTTACGAGATTTTTCAGCATTCTGACATCCTTGTAGTCTATAACAAGGTCCTTCTCAGTACAGAACCTGCATACCCTCGGTCTGAAAATTCTTTTTCGTACAGCCATTGCCTTTCCTTATGATATATTATTTACGGCTTTCAATTTATTCTTCATCGTCTGACGAGTCGTCATCGGAATCCTCTTCGTCCTCATCCTCGTCCTTGTCGTCATCATCGTCGGATTCTTCCAACTTCGCGGACTTGGCTGCAGCCGAGGAAGCTGCCTTTTCAGCAGCCTGTTCAATCTCTTCAGGGGCGATTGAATCGACAACCTTAATTGTCAGAAAACGCAGGACCCGGTCGTCAATATTGAAAATACGCTCCATTTCCTGCACTGTTGTTCCGGGAGCGGCAAAGTCAAAATAAACGTAATAGCCGTGGTTCTCCTTATTGATTTCGTAAGCGAGTTTCTTGACTCCCCACTGTTCAAACCAGATGATGGTGCCGCCATCATTGTTTATGATGTCGTTGGTCCGGTCTATTATTTCGGTTGTCTGTGTTTCGCCCAGATTAGGGCGCAAGATATAGGTTGTTTCGTAACGACGCATGATTTTCCTCCTCGTGGTCAATACGGCCCTCGCTTCTTTCCGGTTTGGTGAGAGCGAGAAGGGTTAATATGATGTGACAAAATTTTTTGTATACCACATGCTTCCAAACAGTGTCAACAGATTATTCAGGAAGCCGGGGAGATGTCATGATCCGGGGGTGCCCTTATTTCTCATTGGCTTTGATTTCCTGCCATTGCCGGCGGAGTTCGCTTTCGCTTCCCGTTTTTTTGTCGGCAAACACATGGGGGTGCCTGCGGATCATTTTATCCGATATACGGTCCAGGACATCGGTCAGGGTGAACAATCCCCGATCTTCATGGATCAGAGTAAGGAGTATCAGTATATAGAAAAGGTCCCCTGTTTCCTCGCAAATATCATTAGCGATTTCCTGATCAATCGCTTCCGCCAGTTCCCCGGTTTCTTCAAGCAGGTATTTTTTGAGGCTTGCGCCGGTCTGTTTCCGGTCCCACGGACATCCGTCTTCCGACCGCAGCCGGGTAATTATTGAGACAAGCCGCGTAAAGCTGTCTTTATTTTCCTGCTTTGTCATGGCATTCCTTTTTTTTGGCAAGTACAGCGATTGGCCTGGGAAAAATTATCACATTCAGTATATCATAGCCCATATCCGATCAGATCTAGATAACGACCTTGAACAAAGGAGCCCCCATTGGACACTGTTTTATTTTTCAAAAGATTTCCCCTGGAACCCGGACAGAAAATTCACATTGTCGATGGCCCGCGCAAAGGTGACTGGCAGGTGCTTGCCGTCGATGAAAAAAAAGTAACCCTTCAATGTCCTGTCAGCGGCCGCAAGGTGGAATGGGACAGATTCTGTTATTTTGTAGAAAAACATGAGGCCGCATGGCCGGCGGCGGACTGACGCGCACTTTTTTCTCAGGATAACCAGCGCTCAAGGGTTACGACATAGACAACCTCTTTCCCGGCCAGGGGATGGTTATAGTCGACAGTGATGGAGTCGGTCGAGGTTTCAATGACGGTTGCCGGTACTTTTTCCGGGCCGTTGTCTTGTTCAAGGTTCAGGGAAAGGATCATGCCCGGCTTCGGGTCTATCCGGCCGCTGAACACGGAACGCTCTATTTTCTGGACCAGTTCCGGATAGTGCGGTCCGTACGCCTGTTCCGGAGAAAGGGTAAAAATTCTGGTTTCCCCGGGCTGCATGGTAAGCAGTCCTTGTTCAACAGCCGGAAAAAAACTGTTCGTGCCAAGAGTGATGACCACCGGATGCTCGGGATGTGTTTCTTCAAATACCTCCCCGTTTTTAATCCTTCCCTGAAGAAAAACGGCCGCCTTTTTTTCAGTATAATCTTTTTCCATGTTCACTGCTTTTGAGGATATATTTTTCGCCATTTCAATCAAAATAAGGCATATTATAAAAAATAAAATATTTTGCCAAGAGTGATTAATGATCGCGCATCCCTTGACAAAGAGTCGCTCAGGGCATAATTATGTGCATCCCGCTGGGAGTGAAATTTCATTGCCATGGAATTCGAATGCTTGAAATATAGTGAAAAACTTAAGGAGGGAAGTGTCTGCTGCCGGCATCCCGATGATTACTGCAAATACAGGACTTCCTGCATTGTCAATTTCTTTGAACAGGAAAACAAACGTTCCAGCAGATTACCTGCGGCAAATAATGACAACAAAATCCAAAACAATTCCCCGGTCCCCATGATTGAACTTGATTTTTCCAAAACCGAAAGCGGCCTGCTTCCCGCCATTGTCCAGGACTATTCCTCCGGCGAGGTCCTGATGCTGGCTTATATTAACAGCATTGCCTGGGAGAAGACCCTGGAGACGGGCAAGTGCCACTATTGGAGCAGGTCCAGGAACACATTATGGCTCAAGGGTGAATCATCGGGACATGTCCAGCTCGTTCGGGAAATCCTGGTTGATTGTGATGAGGATACGGTAATTTTTAAAGTGGAGCAGCTCGGCGGAGCAGCTTGCCACAAGGGGTATGGCTCATGTTTTTTCCGCCGCGTGGAAGGAGACAGGCTGGTTGTCTGCGGGGAAAAAATTTTTGATCCGCAAAAAGTTTACGGCAAATAAGGTTCTATTTTTTTCAACCGCCGGTATAAGTTCACCCGGCGGTTAAGCAAGAGTAGTTGCTATTGATACTTGATTTAATTTTTTCATTTTCTGTCGCTCTGCAGCAGAATGTTGCGCGTCGACTGCAGATCAATGCCGTTTCCTCCGGATTCGGATTAACAGTGATATTTATTTAAAGGTGTTTTTGGCATGAATGTTCTCCGCATAGGTATACCAAAGGGAAGTCTTGAAAAAGCGACTATCGAACTTTTCGACAAGTCGGGCTGGCAGATCAAACTCACTTCTCGCAATTATTTTCCTGAAATTGACGATCCTGAAATCTCCTGCTCCATTTGCCGGCCGCAGGAAATGTCAACGTATATAGAAACCGGCATGCTGGATGCCGGGATTACCGGCAAGGACTGGACTCTGGAAAACGGCTCCGATGTAGTTGTCGTTGCGGATCTCGTCTATTCCAAAGTGAGCAAAAAACCCACCCGCTGGGTCATAGCCGTTGCGGGAGACTCGGAAATCAGAAAGGTGGAAGATCTGAAAGGCAAAAAAATTGCCACCGAACTGGTGAATGTGACCCGGCGTTTTTTTGCCGAGCGTAACATACCCGTCAATATTGCTTTCTCCTGGGGGGCGACGGAGGCAAAGGCGGTTTCCGGCCTTGCGGATGCCATTGTTGAGGTGACAGAGACCGAATCAACTATCCGCGCCCACGGATTGCGCGTCATCCATGAATTAATGGAATCAAATACCCAGTTTATAGCCAGCAGGGAAGCAATGGCCGATCCCTGGAAACGGGAGAAGATTGAAAACATAGCCATGCTGCTGCAGGGGGCACTGCGGGCGGACAGGATTGTCGGCCTGAAGATGAACGTACCACACCAGAAGCTTGATGTACTGATCGATATGCTGCCCAGCGTTACCGCGCCTACGATTGCCCAGCTCTATAAGCAGGACTGGTTCTCGGTCGAAACAGTCATCTCCGAACACCAGGTTCGAGATCTTGTTCCAAAAATGAAGAAACTGGGAGCCGAAGGAATCATTGAATATTCACTGAATAAAGTGATATGATTCCCCGGCAGGCAAGAATGGTCCGGCTTACATGAACTTCCATAACGCCAGTTTTCTGCAGAGCGCTCATACTGTAAAACAGCTTCCCGAACCCCTGTATCCTGAAATCGCCTTTGCCGGGCGTTCGAATGTCGGCAAATCCAGCCTCATAAATTCACTTGTCAGCCGCCGCAATCTTGTCAAAACCAGTGCACGTCCCGGCAAGACGCAGAGCCTGAATTTTTTCATCGTCGACAACCGCCTTTTTCTGGTTGACCTGCCTGGTTACGGGTATGCAAAGGTCTCCAGGGAGATGCGCACCTCCTGGGACCAGTTGATCACCCGCTACCTGCTCGAACGGGGGAGTCTGGTTTGCGTCGTCGTGATAATAGATGTCCGGCATGAATTGAAAGAGCATGACAGAAGCCTTGTGGGGTGGCTTCGTAATCATAATATTCCATTCTTACCGGTGTATACCAAATCCGATAAGCTTTCGGGAAACGCATTGGCCCGAAATGCTGCGGCACTTGATGCTGCACTGACCCTTCATCCCGGGGACAGGATTGTGTTTTCCGCCAAAACGGGAAAGGGACTGGAAGAACTCAAGACAGCCCTTGCAACTTATTTGAATTAGTGATAAGAAATAAATCTTGTCACGTTACGAATAGAACCGAATGTGGGGATTTAAGGTTTTATAATCAAAACGTGACGTTATCTGCTCTCCAAAAATTCATAAAAAGGAGGATCGGATGTCTCTGAGAATGGACTGGCCATGTTGGGAAATTATGAAGTGCAGCCCAGAGCAGGCCACGCTGTGTCCGGCTTTTCAGGCTGAGAAACCATGCTGGGAGGTTATGGAGGAGATCGATGCTTTATCCTTTAACATTTGCCTCGATTGCATCGTTTATGTCGTCAAACAAAAAGATTCAATTTTCAGTCAGGAAGAGATAGCACGCATCATGCGCCAGAAAGGGGTTGAAACGTCCGGTCATCAGTGTCCTCAATTCAGAGCGGTAGGCTGAACCAGTAACACGATTATCACCTGTTTTTTTCTGATCTTCCATAAGTAATTCGATAAATGCTCAGGGACCGGTAATAGAAATATTACTGGTCCGACTTGAGAACGGAAAGGAAGGCTCTTTGCGGGATATCCACATTCCCGACTGTTTTCATCCGTTTTTTTCCTGCCTTCTGTTTTTCCAGCAGCTTCCTTTTTCTCGAAATATCTCCACCATAACATTTTGAGGTCACGTCTTTGCGCAGGGCGGATATATTCGTCCGGGCCACAATCGAGCCGCCCACTGCTGCCTGAATAGCAATTTTGAACATATGCCTGGGTATTTCCTCTTTGAGCCGTTCGCAGGCCCTCAGGCCTCTTTCGCGGGCGCGGCTGCTGTGTACGAGCTGGGAAAGGGCGTCAACAACTTCACCATTGACCAGGATATCGAGTTTGACCAGATCGCTTTTCCGATAATCAATCAGCTCATAATCAAAAGAACCGTAGCCCTGGGTCACGGATTTAAGGCGGTCATAAAAATCATAAATCACCTCTGCCAGCGGCAGTTCGCAGGTAAACTCTATCCTCCCCGGCATGGGATAATAATAGTTGGTGTTTTCTCCGCGCCTCTCCATACACAGGTTCATGACAACCCCCATGTATTTTTCCGGAATGTGAATCGTCGCCTTGATAAACGGCTCTTCAATGTAATCAATGCTCCCCGGATCGGGAAAATAGGCAGGATTATCCACTTCGATTTTCTGGCCGTTGGTGAGATAAAAATTATAACGAACCGATGGAACCGTCAGGATCAGTGATATATCGAATTCTCTTTCCAGCCTTTCCTGGACTACTTCCAGATGCAGCAGGCCGAGAAAGCCGCACCTGAATCCGAAGCCGAGCGCAGCGGAGGTGTCCTTCTGGTACGAAAGAGCCGCATCGTTTAATTTGAGCTTTTCAAGGGCTGTGGCCAGATCCTCATAATCATCCGTGGAAATGGGATAAATGGAAGAAAAAACAACCTGTTGAATTTCCTTGAATCCAGGCAGAGGCTTTGCACACGGATTATCGACCAGGGTAACGGTATCGCCGGGATTGGTATCAGATACGGTTTTCACACCGGCGAGAATATATCCGACCTGGCCGGCGGTAAGGCTCTTTTGCGGTATTCTCCGAAGGCGGAAAATTCCTACCTCCTCAACTTTGTACTGGGCATTGTTCGACATGAATTTGACAATGTCGCCCGGTTTGATGGTGCCGTTGACAATGCGGCAGTATATTACCGTTCCCCTGTAGGGATCATAAATGGCATCAAAAACAAGCGCCTCCAGGGGTTTTGCAGGATCACCCACCGGAGGGGGGAGAAAATGGACGATGGCTTCCAGCACATCTGCTACCCCCTGGCCGGTTTTGGCCGAGCAGTACTGAATATGCTCACTTTCCAGGCCAAGGTCTTCCTCAATCTGGGCCGCAATTTTTTCCGGTTCTGCGGACGGCAGGTCGATTTTGTTCACAACCGGAATTATCGTCAGGTCATTCTCCATCGCCAGATAGAGATTGGCCAATGTCTGCGCTTCAATGCCCTGGGCCGCGTCAATCAGCAGCAGGGCACCCTCGCAGGAGGCCAATGCCCTGGAAACCTCGTAACTGAAATCCACGTGGCCGGGCGTATCGACAAGGTTCAGCATATACTGGCTGCCGTTTTTGGCGGTATAAGGGAGACAGATGGTCTGGCTTTTAATGGTTATCCCTCTTTCCCTTTCTATGTCCATGGAGTCGAGAAGCTGATCCTTGAATTCCCGATCAGTCACCATGCCGCAGAGTTGAATCATCCGATCGGCAAGGGTGGATTTGCCGTGATCAATGTGGGCAATTATGCTGAAATTTCTGATGTTATTCATGAAAACATTAACTTGGCGCTAAAAATTCATTTCCGGTTATCCGGGTCGCTCTTGATAGCATAAATCTGGATAATTTTAAAACTTTTTCGTCGAGCGGCAAGTGAATAATGCGGCGGATTATATGCATTGGTTCGGAAGTCGGTGCATTTTCAGAAAAAATAGTGTAGTTTTGTAAAAAGTGTATTTTTTTGATAATTATATTACTATTATCATGCAATGAACTCTGTGCAAGGTCACCTCTTGGCAGAGTATTTTTATTTGCCGGTTTCCGCACCATTGAAATGTGCATACAAATTGCATGAAACGGTATTGACTGTAAACAAACAACCAAAACTTTTTGATCAGGATGAGTAAAAAAAACAGTGACATTACCCCGGATTTCGACGAACAGCATCCGCTTGTCGTTATGTCGGAAGATACCAACCTTCCTGCCATAAGCAATCCGGCCCTGCACCGTTATCTCCAGGAAATCAGTCATTATGAACTGCTTTCCAGAGAGGAGACGGAAGAACTGGCGATCCGTTTTAAGGAAACCGGTGATCCGGATGCAGCGTACCGGCTCGTTTCCTCAAACCTGCGTCTGGTTGTAAAAGTAGCCATGGATTTCCAGAAATACTGGATGCAGAACTTTATGGATCTGCTGCAGGAAGGGAATGTCGGCCTTGTCCAGGCAACAAAAAAATTCGATCCCTATCGGGGCGTTAAATTCTCATATTATGCAGCCTATTGGATCAGGGCATATATTCTAAAATTTATCATGGACAACTGGCGGCTGGTGAAGATCGGCACCACCCAGGCCCAGCGCAAGCTTTTTTTCAGTCTCAACAAGGAAAAAAAGCTCCTGGAAGCACAAGGATTTAAGCCGGAGGTGAAACTCCTTGCCGAAAGGTTGAATGTCAAGGAAAGCGAAATAGTCGAAATGGGCCAGAGGATGGATAACTGGGAAGTTTCCCTTGAAAGTCCGGTCCGCAATGATTCCGATGATGAGCAGAAAAACTTTCTGCCCCAGGAAGGTCCCGATATTGAAGAAATGGTCGCCAGCCAGGAAATACGGGACCGGCTTGCCGAGATCCTGTTCGATCTGCAGGATCAGTTAAACGAAAAAGAAAAAGTGATACTTGAAACCAGATTGCTCAACGACGAACCGCAGACTCTGCAGACAATTGCGGATCAATTTGATATTTCCCGGGAACGTGTTCGTCAGATTGAAGCGAATCTTCTCAAGAAACTGAGAAAGCATTTTGAAAAAGTCATGCCGGATGTCAAGGATTTCTTCGAGGGGGATCATATGATACTGAAGACGGACACCGGACTGTCTGATACTTGATACTGTTTTCCTGCGTATTCCAACATTTCTTTTTTTCATGATTAAAAATCAATAAACCGGAATTCGAAAATGCAAGTTCCTTTGCTTGACCTGAAGCCTCAGGTGTCCGCCCTGCGCGATGAGATTGTCCAGGCGGTGACCGAGATTGTCGACTCGACGCAATACATACTCGGACCCCGGGTAAGCGAGTTCGAGGATGCCGTTGCCCAATATTGCGGGGCCCGGCATGCGGTCGGCGTGTCGAGCGGGACCGATGCGCTGCTGATAAGTCTCATGGGATTGGAAATCGGTCCCGGGGATCTGGTTTTGACGACACCGTATACTTTTTTCGCGACCATGGGATCGATTCTACGGGTCGGAGCGCTTCCCGTTTTTGCCGATATTGAGCCCGGGACCATGAATATTGATCCGGCAGCGCTTGCCGAACGTCTTGAGACAGACAGCAGAAACGGTGGAAAAATCAAGGCGCTGATCCCGGTTCATCTCTTTGGCCAGTGCGCTGATATGCAGCAGATCCTTGAACTGGCCGGACACTACAATCTGCCTGTCATCGAAGACGCTGCCCAGGCTATCGGGGCCGATTGTCCCTTTCGGTCGGACGATCAGACGGTCTGGAAACGGGCGGGATCCCTTGGCATTACCGGTTGTTTTTCTTTTTTTCCTAGCAAGAACCTCGGCGGGATAGGGGATGGCGGCATGGTCACCACCAATGACAGTGATTTTGCCGCCAAGTTGAAATCACTGCGCAATCATGGTGCGGAACCAAAGTATTACCATTCCCTTGTCGGCGGCAATTTCAGACTTGATCCCATACAGGCAGTTGTCCTGAATATCAAACTGAAACATCTGGAAAGCTGGCATCAGGCAAGGCGTCGTAACGCTTCTCTCTACCATCGCTGTTTCGACAGTGCCGGCCTGTCCGGAGATGTTGCCACGCTGCCGCCGGCTGTTTATTCCGATGTGGAAAAGAACGGCGGTGTCAACTATCACATTTACAACCAGTTTGTCATCCGGGTGCCAAATAGGGATCGGTTACGGGAATATCTCCTGCAGAAGGACATCGGCTGTGAAGTATATTATCCGGTAAGCCTGCACCAGCAGGTATGTCTGCAGCCGTACGGATATGAAAACCTGTCATTTCCGGTCGCCGAACAGGCGTCCAGGGAGACCCTGGCCCTGCCCATATATCCCGATCTGCAGCCGGAGCAGCTGGAACACGTCGTGGAATCAATAGCGGAATTTTACCGGAAATGATCACCCGGATTCTGTACCGCATGCGGCGTGGGCCCTGGCTTGGCCAAAGCTTCTTCCTGACAGGGGCGGCAGTCCTGCTCGTAATATGTTTCCATCAGTCACCGGATATCCGGGCTGAAGAGGAGAAAACCGCGGCAGGACCTGCGCAGCCCGCAACAACCAGTGTACCGGATCGTGAAGTTCAGTATAAAGGAAACCTGTCCCCGGACTGGAAAGTTAACTGGGATCGTGCCCGGGAACTATACCGGGAAAAGAAATATCGGGAAGCCCTGGTTCAATACGAACTTCTCCTGTCCCAGAAGCCCAGCTGTGATGAAGCAAGATGGGAATATGTCACCCTTCTCATCCGCCGGGAACGATGGCAGCAGGCAGGAGAGCAGCTTGAAAAGCTGCTGGCCAAAGACCCTGACAACATCGATTATCGATTTGCCATGGCTGAAATGAATGTCAAGACCGGACAAACCGGTCCGGCGGTTGCTCTGTATAAAAAACTCTACCATACAGCCGCTGAAAAACCGGCAGCTGTCAGGGCACTGGCAGGGTTGATTGAGACTCTTGAAATGCGGAGAGAACCGGAACCGGTTATCTACTATCTTGAAAAATTGATTGACCTTGCCCCGGACGATCCTCAACTGCGGATCAAACTTGCGGGACTGGCTCTCGAATCGGATCAGTTTGACAAGGCCCGCGCGCTTCTCGCCGATCTTGAGGGGAGCATGCCGGAAGATCTTGCCATACTCCACCTGCAGGCTGGCCTGCAGCAAAAACTCGGCAACAGGGACAGCGAAGCAGGATACCGGCAGCAAATCATAGGAATTGATCCGGATGACGTGGAAGCCCATACCATGTTGCTGCAATATTACCGAGAAAAGGAAAACTGGGCGATGAGTCTCAGGCATCTCGATGTACTGCTGAAGAAAACCCCTCATGATATTGCACGCCTCGAAGCCGCCGCAGAATTGAATATCAGGCTGGATCGAATTGACAGGGCCCTGGAATATTACGATTATATACTTGCCCTGCAGCCGGGCAACAGATCCGTTTTCAGGAAAAAAAAGGAAGCCCAGAAGATACTTGCCGAAGATCTTGTGGTACTGGTCGAGCATGACGGAGGACAGAAACTCTGGCAGGACCTGGTCAATGTCACTTCAGACCGCACCGGAGTGTATCGGGAAATAGCTTCTCTGCTGGCTGAAAAGGGGAATACCAATGAACTTATTGAAGTTATGACTCTTTTATGCCTGGAAGATCCTTCCGACAAGATAACTTTTGCACAATTGAAGACACTGCTGAAAAAGAACGGAAGAGTTATGGAATTGGAGGATCTGCTGGAAAAACAGCAAATAAGGATACAATAACATCAACAGCAGGGACGCGACCAATGCTCTCTTCGGCATTTTGCTGTATTCAACCGATGGCCGGGAATGATTCCGGATGCCGGAATCATCCGACAATTAATAACATTTAGAGAAGGAGGACCTTCAAAATGATCACGCGAATTCCAATGTCACGAGCGGGTTACAAAAAGCTACGCGATACATTGGATCATCTGGAAAAATATGAACGGCACGAAGTGGTTCGGGCCATAGAAGTTGCCCGGCAGCACGGCGATTTGAGCGAGAATGCCGAATACCACGCCGCCAAGGAACGACAGGGACTGGTGGAAGGGCGAATCATTGAATTGAAGGATAAAATCGCCCGCGCCGAGGTGATTGATTGTTCAACGGTCGAATGCAACCGCGCGGTTTTTGGAACAGTGGTCACCCTTATGGACATGGAATCCGACGAGGAAATTACCTATCAGCTTCTCGGCCCTGAAGAAGCCGACGTCAAAAGCGGTTCCATATCGGTACTCTCTCCCCTGGGGAGGTCTATACTGGGCAAAAGTGTGGGTGATGAAGTGACGACCAAGACACCGGGCGGCATCAGGGAATTTGAGGTTGTAGAGATCAACCCGGCCAATATCGATTAAAATAAGAATAATCCTTCCGCCGTTTCTAGGTTCCGGGATTTTCAAGTACTCCAACAAGAAAAATCTTAATGACCTGGTGTTCAATTTCATCTATCTGGTAATCAGAATCAATGGAAATGTTCCATATCCTGGCAATTTCATCCAGAGCACCGAATAGGGCCCTTTTGGCAATGCCGGGAAGGATATCCTGGCGGAATATCTTCTGCTTCTGTCCTTCTTTAATAATTCTGGAAATGATATTCAGGTATTCGCTGAACTTGTTGTTCCGGTAATCTTTAATCATTTTATTGGTTTGCCGGAGCTCTATCTGGATGACCTCGGCGAGATTCTTGTTTTTCTTCATTTCCCGGAGGTGGTTGGCAATGAAGAGTTCCAGCTTCCGACGGGGATCCTCCTCAGTTGCCAGCTGTTCATTTATCTGTTCCACAAGTTTGCCTATTTTCTCTTCAAAAACGGAAAGCAGCATATCGTACTTGTTATTGAAGTACAGATATATGGTCCCGTCGGCAACTTTTGCTTCCTTGGCAATATCCGAGATTCTCGCGTTAAAAAAACCTTTTTTGGCAAACACCTTGGTCGCAGCCCGGATTATTTTGGCATGTTTGTCAGCAGTTTTCATTTGATTATATCTACTTAGGACTGAATTGTAGGCGTGAAGAATGAATGCTCATTCAGTAAAACTAACAGAGATGACGTAGTGGTGTCAAGTAAAATGGATAGCTGGAAAATTTAACTGGAGCAGTTTCAACCGGAGTATTTTCTGTATAAAACAAGTGAAGAGTCCCTTCCTGTTATGTATAATGCACCTTCTCAAAAACATTCCTTATTGAATCAGGGACTGTAATCCGCAAAGAGATTTCTATTCAGATGGAGACAGGTATGAAAGTATTGGTTATTGGTTCAGGCGGCCGGGAACATGCACTGGTATGGAAGTTGAGCCAGAGCCGAAAAGTCAGCAGAATTTACTGTGCACCCGGCAATGCCGGAATCAAGAAACTGGCAACCTGTCCGAACCTGTCTGCAGGTGACATAAACGCTCTTGTTCGTTTTGCCGTGGACAAGAAGATTGATTTGACGATTGTCGGGCCCGAGGATCCCCTTACCAGGGGAGTGGTCGATGCCTTTGAAAAAAAGGGGCTCAGGATCTTCGGCCCGAGTGCAGCCGCAGCAGAATTGGAGGGCAGCAAGGTTTTCACCAAGGATTTTCTGAAAAAATACCGGATACCCAGCGCCGCCTACCAGGTTTTTACCAAACCCGGCCCGGCCAGGAAATTTATTGAAAAAATCGGCGTCCCCTGTGTTGTCAAGGCGGACGGGCTGGCAGCCGGCAAAGGGGTCATTATCTGTCTCACTTTAGCCGAGGCGGAAAAAGCAGTGGATCTGATAATGAAGGACCGGGCTTTCGGAGAAGCCGGCAACAGGCTGGTGGTGGAGGAATTCCTGCCGGGTGAAGAGGTTTCCTTTATCGCCTTTACTGACGGCAAATCCGTCCTGCCGCTGCCTTCTTCCCAGGATCACAAGGCTGTCTTCGAGGGGGACCGCGGTCCCAATACCGGTGGCATGGGAGCATATTCTCCGGCCCCGGTCCTGACCGAGGAGTTTGCCGCCCGGGTCATGGAAGAAGTGATGATTCCGACTATCCGGGGCATGGCTGCCGAAGGACGGCCCTACAAAGGGATGCTCTATGCCGGCTTAATGATTGATGGCGAAAAAATAAATGTGCTTGAATTCAACTGCCGGTTCGGCGATCCGGAATGTCAGCCGCTGCTGATGCGTTTGCGTTCGGACCTGGTAGAGGTAATCGAGGCCTCAATTGATGGCCGGCTCCATGAAATCAAGCTGGATATTGATCCGCGGCCCACGGTCTGCGTGGTTATGGCTTCCGGAGGATACCCCGGCAAATATGAAACGGGCAAACCCATTACCGGGCTTGCCAGGGCCGGCAAGGTAAAAGATGTAGTTGTCTTTCACGCAGGGACAGCGGCCGAAGGCAGACGAACGGTCACTGCCGGCGGGCGCGTCCTCGGGGTGACAGCGATCGGCAAAGATATCGGCATTGCAATTGATCAGGCATATAAAGCGGCCGATATGATCAAGTGGCAGGGCGCGTATTTTCGCCGGGATATCGGCCACAGGGCCCTGAGCAGACTGAAAAGGGAAAACCTTCCTGTTGTCGGCATTCTCATGGGGAGCGACTCAGATCTGCCCGTCATGCGGGCTGCCGCTGATTTCCTGAAATCCATGGACATACCGCACGAGATGAGAATTTCTTCCGCGCACCGCACGCCGGAGCAGACCGCGGAATATGCCCGGACCGCTGCCGAGCGGGGAATAAAGATAATTATTGCCGGCGCCGGCATGTCTGCTCACCTGGCCGGTGTTATTGCCGCCCACACCTCCCTGCCGGTGATCGGAGTGCCTCTCGACGCATCTCCCCTGAACGGTCTTGACGCCCTGCTGTCAACCGCGCAGATGCCGCCGGGAATCCCTGTTGCCACAATGGGAATCGGCAAATCCGGGGCAAAAAACGCCGCCGTACTGGCCGCCCGTATACTCGGGATCAATGACCCCGTTATAACAAAGGCTCTGCAGGCGCACACCAGGGAAATGGCGAGGCAGGTAGCGGAAAAAAACAAGGCATTGGAAGACTGAGCTTCCCCTCACCCAGACAGGCGCTTCCCGACCCGGGCCATGCGGCTCGGGGGTTCTTTTTTAATGCACTGTTTTCTGGTAGGAATTACGAAAGCCGTTTCCGGTCCGGTTCTCGATTTCAGGTTCACGCATGTGAACCTCAAGAGCTGAATAGCCGAGAATATTTTCCACCTGCCGGAAAAATTCGGAAGAAGGCCTTATTTTCAAGTCCTTGAGAATTTCGATGTCAACTTCACCGCGGCCGTCAAAATGAAGGGTGAGGTTCACCGGACAGGTTCCGTGGTGGTGATAGAAAATTTCCTTAAGTTTTTCCAGATGCTGCCGGGACGTCTTTTGCGCCCGGATGCGGATTACCAGGTCCCGGGTATATTTTTCCAGGGCATCGGCAAGGGTATCAATGGTTTCGGCTATGATTTTCGGGCCGCGTTCGCCGTGCTGCACCTGGCCGACGACGACTACCGGTTCATCCGTTGAAAGAAGATGGGAGCAGGTGTTGAAAGTATTGGGAAAGACAATGACTTCCACTTTGGATGTCATGTCTTCCAGAACGGTAAAGGCCATGCGGTCACCTTTTTTTGATTTGTGCTCCCTGAAGCTTTGAAACAGGCCGCCGATCCGCACCGGTTTTCCTTCATTCCAGTTGTCAAGCTTCTCAATGGGAACATCGGTGACCATGTTGAGTTCCATTACCACTCCCTCCAGGGGATGTCCGGTGAGAAAAAACCCCAGCGTTTCCTTCTCCAGAGCAAGTTTCTTCAATCTGGGCCACTCTTTGATGTCCGGTATCTCTATCGTGTAATTGTCGCTGACAATATCCTGCCCCGCCATGGCAAAAAGATTCATCTGGCCGCTCATTTTATCCCGCTGAACAGCCTTGGCATGTTCCAGGACATCATCGAGCATTGCTGTAAGCTGCGAGCGCAGACAGCCGGTTGAATCAAAAGCGCCGGCTTTGATCAGACTTTCAATTACTTTCCGGTTGACCCGGCTGGAATCAACCCGGCTGCAGAAGTCGCTCAACGAAGTATAGGTCCCGTTTTCCTCTCTTTCCTCGATAATGGAAATCAATGCCGCGCCGCCCACATTCTTTACCGCGGCAAGGCCGAAGCGGATGCGGTCGTTGATGACGGTAAAATCCTGGAATGATTCGTTAATGTCGGGAGGCAGAACTTCAATAGCATGGATTTTGCATTCGTTGATATACCTGACTACCTTATCCGTATTATCCATGTCGCAGGAAAGGAGGGCAGCCATGTATTGCGCCGGATAATGGGCTTTAAGGTAGGCCGTCTGGTAGGCGATAAGGGCATAGGCGGCACTGTGCGATTTATTGAAGCCGTAGCCGGCAAACTTGGCCATCAGGTCGAAAATATATTTAGCCTTGTCCTCGGGTATATTGTTTTTGAGGGCGCCGGCCATGAATTTCTCCCGCTCCTGCTCCATGACAGCCGGAATCTTCTTGCCCATTGCCCGTCGCAGGATATCGGCATCCCCGAGACTGTAGCCGGCCAGAATATTGGCGATCTTCATGACCTGTTCCTGGTATACGATGACCCCGTACGTTTCTTCCAGAACTTCTTCCAACTGAGGGAGGGGATACTCGGCAACATGGCGGCCATGCTTGGTTTCGACAAAAGTGGCTACCATGCCGCTTTCCAGGGGACCGGGCCGGTAAAGAGCGACAAGGGCTATGAGATCGGAGAATTGCTCAGGCCGCATCCGCTTGAGGAGATCCCGCATGCCGTCGCTTTCCAGCTGGAAAACTCCCAAGCTGTCCGCCTTGCAGAGAAGCGAGTAGGTTTTAGGATCATCCATGGGGATGGTGTCCAGCTGGACATCAGTGCCGATATCCAGGCGGATCAGCTTCAGGGCGCGGTCAATAACGGTCAGGGTCTTCAAACCGAGAAAATCAAATTTGATCAGTCCGGTCTTCTCGGTATATTTCATGTCGTACTGGGTCAGAATCTCCTTGTTCTGTCCGATACAGAGCGGCAGGTATTCCACCATCGGCGCCGGCGAGATGACAACGCCGGCGGCATGAATGGTCTTGTGCCTGGATAATCCTTCCAAGGTCTGGGCGATATCCAGGAGTTCGCGGATATCCTGCTCTTTCATTGCTTCCCGTAATCGCGGCTCCTTGCCGATTGCCTTGTCCAGGGTAATCTTCAATTCTTCGGGAACCAGCTTTGCAATCCGGTCCACCTTCTGCAGGGGAATCTCCAGCACCCGGCCCACATCACGGATAGCGGCTCTGGCCTTCATGGATCCGTAGGCGACGATCTGGGCGACGTGGGCCTCCTGCCCGTATTTGTTCCGCACATAATCGATGACCTCGTCCCGGCGCTCTTTACAGAAATCAACATCAAAATCAGGCATGGACATCCGTTCGACATTGAGGAATCGTTCAAATATCAGGCCATACGGAATCGGATCAATATCCGTGATCTGCATGCAGTATGCCGCCAGGCTGCCGGCCCCGGATCCGCGGCCGGGCCCGACCGGGATGCTCTGTTTTTTGGCCCAGTTGATAAAATCGGCAACAATCAGAAAATAGGCGGCGAATCCCATCTGCTGGATAACGGATATCTCCAGTTCCAGCCGGTCGCGGTATGTTTTTTCAATATCCGGCGAAAAGGTTCCTATTTTCCGCATCCGTTCAAAACGCCGGACCAGTCCATCCTCACAGGCTCTGGCAAAAAGGGATTCCAGGGTTTCGCCTTCCGGGACAGGGAAATCCGGAAAATAGTGATTGCCTAATTCAATTTCCAGGTTGCAGCGTTCAGCCACTTCGAGCGTGTTGACAACCGCTTCGGGCGTCCGGCTGAAGTTGCGGGCCATTTCCTCGGGGGATTTAAAATAGAGGTCGTCGGTCGAGAAACGGAAACGCTTGGGGTCGGAAATAGTCCTTCCGGTTTGAATGCAGAGCAGCACCTCATGCGCATATGCCTCATCCTTTTTCAGGTAGTGACAGTCATTGGTGGCAACTACCTTGATGCCGAGTTCCCGGCTCAATTCCAGCAGTCCTTCATTGGCTGTTTTCTGTTCCGGAATTCCGTTTTCCTGCAATTCAAAATAAAACCTGTCGCCGAACAGGTCCTTGAGCTGGGCGGCTCTTCGTCTTGCACCCTCCCGGTCGTTATGGGTCAGGCGCCAGGTGACCTCACCGTGCAGGCAGGCGCTGAGAGCAATGAGGCCCTCATTGTGTCTGGCAAGAATCTCATCATCAATCCGCGGCTTGTAGTAAAACCCTTCGATCTGAGCTGCGGAGGCTAGCTTCATCAGATTCTTGTAGCCGGTCAGGTTCATGGCCAGGAGGACGATATGGAAATTGTGCCCGGCATCCTGGTCTTTTTTGAACCTGCTTCCCTGGGCAATGTAGAATTCACAGCCGATTATGGGCTTGATGCCGGCTTTTCTGGCCTTGTCGTAGAATTCCAGGGCACCGAACATGGCTCCGTGGTCGGTAAGGGCAACCGCAGGCATATTGTATTCAAGACAGCGCCGGATGAGATCATCAAGGCGGATCGCACCATCCAGCATTGAATAGTGGGAGTGGACGTGGAGATGGACAAAATTGGATGCAGGCATAATTCTTCTGGTTTTGGGGATATTGTTGACTTGATTCAAATGAAGAAGCGCTCTCGCACTTCTTCGTCAGGGTATTCCGGGGTATTTATTGTAATCCCGCGGTCCCTTCCAGCAATGCGTCTTCAACCCGTGCTCCTTGCAGATCGGCACCGGTCAGGTCCGCCCGGATGAGGTTGGCGCCCTTGAGATTGGCATTCCTGAGATTACAGTTGCGAAGATCAGCACCCGGCATGTTGGCAAAGGTCAGATCAGCGCCTTCAAGATTGGCATTGCGAAGATCCGCACGCCGCATATCAGCCATGCTGAGATTTGCTCCGGACAGGTTGGCCCCCTGGAGCTTTGCGCCGACCAGATCTGCTTTTCTCAGGTTGGTATTGGCCAGATTGCAGCCCGGGCAGTCCTTTGCCATCCATTTGACGGTTGCTTTTAATTCGGCATCGGAAACAGGGGCGGAATATACCTGTTCCCGTACCGGCTGCTCATTTGTTTTTGCGGCCTCATTTTCAGGTTCCCGGCTGTCATCCCTCTTGCGGGCGGACCGGCGGTAACTTTTTTTCTCCGATTTCGGCTCATAGTACTGGTTCTTGAGGTCACCGGCAAAATGTTGGGCATTAAAGGCGATGACTCCCGAGTTGTCGGTGAGGGCATATTTTTTATCGTTCGAATAGACGGAAAAGCATTTCAGATAGCCGAACCACCAGCTTTCCATCTTCATACACAGTTCATCACCCTCGGAAACATCCCATTTCCCTATGTCTTTGTTGTCGTGAATATCAATGCCGTACACTCTGCCCGAGGGGTGAAAATAAAAATAACTCTCTTCTTCAAACGATACTAAAAGCATCGTGTTTTCCTCCACCAGCTCGAGAACCTGTCCGGCAGACAACTGGCCGGCGTTATATGCTTTTTCAAACTGCCTGGCGGTTGTCGGGCCGCAGGCTGCAAGGAGGAATAGAGTCAGCAGGAGGACAAGCTTTATTCTGATGATGTTTCCGATCATAATGACCTGTAAATTTAAAAGAGAGTAAGGGGGTGTTTGAAAATAATGCTGCTCCTGCACAAACAGGATGATCCGGTCTCATCCTTGACCCCGGATCCGGTCAATTACTTTATCATGAAGATGCCGGCTTGCATAATGTTTTCTCCGGGATTTGTACCGGCGTGGAATTATCGGCTGCTGTTGCGGCCAACCTTCCGGGATCGAGACATAAATATTTCCTTAATTGATAATATCTTCCAGCAGTTTGTTCTTTTCCATGCTCTCCAGGGAAAGCCACAGGTCTTCCCTGGTGTGGGGCTCCAGGGTGATGATCGGCCTTATTTTATTGCTCCTCAGAAAATCAAACAGCTCCCGGAAATTAAAAAGGCCGTGGCCGATGGCGATATGATCATCCCTCTGTCCCTTGTTGTCATGCAGGTGCAGTTGGCCGAGCCAGGGGAGAAGCCTGTCGAGCCACAGTTGCCAGGGAGTGCCGGCATAAGCCGCCAGATGCCCGGTATCGAGGCAGAAACGGAGAAAAGGAGAATTGATTTCGGTCAACAATCGATGATGGATGTCCGGGGTTTTTTCAAAGGTATTTTCAAACATGACACTGGTATTGTTCCGGGCGGCGGTTTCGAGGAGCTCCCGCCAGGTTTCGAGTGAGTACCGCAGCCACTGCTCCATCTTGTAAGAGTGTTTGTTTTCCTCGTAGCCGAGATGACAGACAATGGACCTTGGCTGAAAGACGGGAAGCAGGTCAAAGGCCAGGCGGAGTTTCGCCCGGGTGATTTCTCTGATTTTCGGATCGATACCGCCCGGCGCCAGGTCAAAAAAGGGGGCGTGCAGGGTGCAGTTCAGTCCGTTTTTTTTCAGAATATCTGCGGTGGCCTGGAATGCATCCCGGTCTGCATTCCAGAGGCAGTCTCCTTCCAGGCCGATTTCCGGCTGCAGCCTGTGTTGAACAAAAAATTCGAGCAGGCCTTGCTGCAGCTGATCATAAGGGGCGTTGATGTAGCAGCTGCCGGTAATCGCGGAATAGCGGCGCAAGTCCTGATCGTTCATTGTTATCCCCGGGGTTATGCGGCTTACGGATTGAGGCACTGCCAGATCGAATCATCGGGCCCAAGTCCGAAAAACGTCCGGAATGCCTCGTACAGATAACACACATCACTGCTGCCGGCCATTTCCCGGATCGAATGCATTGCAAGGCTCGGAATACCAATATCAACAACAGGCACTCCGATTTGTCCGGCCGTCAACGGGCCGATCGTGGAGCCGCAGGCAAGATCACTGCGCATGACGAACTCCTGTACTGGAATACCGGCCCGTTCGCATACCATTCTGAAAAAGGAGGAGGTCCGGCTGTTGGTTGCATACCGCTGATTGGCATTGAATTTAATGACCGGCCCCCGGTTGAGCAGGGGAAGATGCTCCTTGTCAAAGCGGTCGCTGAAGTTGGGGTGCACGCCGTGGGCATTATCCGTGGAAATAAAAACCGAGCGGCTGAGAGTGCACTGCCTTGCTTCGCTTTCCGGGAAAAGCCGTTCCAGGACGGATTGCAGGAAATTTCCCTGGGCACCGCTTGTCGACATGCTGCCGGTTTCCTCATGGTCATTGAGAACGATCAGCACATTGTGATTTTCCCTGCTGTCAAGAAGGGACCTGACCAGTGTATAGCAGGAAACAAGATTGTCCAGGCGCCCGCCGGCGATAAATTCATTCTGCAGGCCGATCCGGGAAGGCGGCTGGCAGTCATAGAAAAACAGCTCATGATCCAGAATTTCAGGAAATTCGGCCTGATGTTCAGCTTCTAATTGATGCTGCAGCATGGTCTCAAAAGCAGGTGTTTCGTTCTCCGCCTGGGTAAGGATCGGCACCAGATCGGTCTGTTTGTTGACCGATTTTTTCTCGTTGGCCTCCCGGTCGAGATGAATGGCCAGGCTCGGAATAATGGCCATCGGCCTTTTAAAGTTGATTAATCCGGAACGGACATTGTTTTTTTTGTCTCTCCATACAACACGGCCGGCAATGGAAAGGTCCCTGTCAAACCAGGTGGTGAGGAGCGACCCCCCGTATGCTTCCACGCCAAGCTGCAGGTACGAATTGTTTATCCGGCCCGGCCGGGGTTTGATCTTGAGGCCCGGGCTGTCAGTATGGGCACCGGCCATGCGTAGGCCTGATTGCACCTCCATGTCATTGAGGGTGAAAACAATAAGACTTGAGGCGTTGCGTCGGACAAAATATGCCCCCGCGGGCAAGGGACCCCATTGCTCCTGTTCCGTCAGCTCGGTAAATCCATGAGGGGCGAGCAGTTCACAGAGATGGTGAACAGCATGGAACGACGTCGGTCCATTACCGATAAAATCAAGAAGATCCCGGTTATAGTCAGCCTGCGTGCTGTCCATGAATCAATCCTGTTGGCTGGAGCAGGAGGCTTCGGTTGCCGGTTCCTGCAATTAATGGTATCAGAGATTCCTTATTGCAGGGTACTTATTTCACCCTTTTTTGTAAAGAGCTGCCGCAACGGTGGAATATATTTATCCGCCGACTGACTGTTGACATGGATAGAAAAACACCTCATTTTCTCCTGCTCGAACCTTATTACGGCGGATCACACCGTTCTTTTCTCAAGGGTATGCAGAAACATTTACCCTACGCATTCACCCTTATTTCCCTGCCGGCCAGGAAATGGAAAATGCGCATGCAGCTTGCGGCACCATGGTTTGCCGGAAAAGTTATTGAAAAGGTTCATTCAGGCGCCCATTACGATGCAATCCTCTGTTCAACATTTCTGGATGCGGCCGTGCTGAGGACCATGCTCTGCCGGGGAAACATCAATCTGCCGCTGCTCGTTTATTTCCATGAAAACCAGTTTGCCTACCCGGACCGGATGTCCGATCCGGCGAAATACCAGTTCGGCGCCCTTAATTTCACTACGGCCTTAACTGCGGATCGGCTTGCATTCAACAGCCGCTACAATCTTGACACTTTTTTCCATGGTGTTGAAACATACCTGAAGAAGGCGGCGGATATGAACCTCATGCACCTGCTGGAGGATTTGCAGGACAAGGCCGAAGTTCTGCACCCGGGTCTTGAATTCAATGATATAGATAACCGGCAAAGAACCGGGCGTGATGCTGTCCCGGCCATTCTCTGGAATCACCGATGGGAACATGACAAAAACCCGCAGACATTCTTCCGGGTATTGTATGACCTTTCAGAACAGGGTCTTGATTTCCGGCTGATTGTTCTTGGCCAGAGTTTTGCCGGGAGACCGGCGGTGTTCGATGAGGCGCGGGACAGACTGCATAAACATATCATCCATTTCGGATATGCGAAGAGCAGGGAAGAGTATGTACGGCAACTGCGGCGGGGGGACCTGATCATTTCAACGGCAAAGCATGAATTTTTCGGCATGGCTGTCCTTGAGGCAGTGCGGGGAGGATGTTTCCCGGTCGTCCCCGATCGGCTGGCATACCGTGAACTCTTTCCGCGGCGGTTCAGGTACCGGGAAGGGAAACTCAATGTTTTTCTGCGGCAGCAGCTGGAATCTTTCCAGCCCCTGGCCGAACAGGACAGAATACGGCTGACTGAAAAATATTCCTGGCCGGTTCTGGCTCGCGGCTACCGGACATGGCTTGAATCTGTTCTTTGAATCAGGCGGGAGGTTTTGCCCGCATTTCACCGGGAAAGGCAAGCATGTCCAGCAGCCATTGTTTGTTCATTTCTTGACAGTACCGGGTGCAGTTGGTATCAAATGAGTATATGAATTTTACTTAATCAGGTGATCGAATACCTATGAAACATCTATTGAAATATTTTCTGCTGAGCGGGTCCTTTGCCATGTTTTTCTGTCCCAACCTGTTGTGGGCTGAGGATGATGTGCTGAACATCGTTGATGAAGCCGTGAAGCAATACAAGGGCGGAGATTATTCCGGGGCGTCAAGCAACCTGGATTATGCCTCCCAGTTGATCAGGCAGAAGAAAAGCGAACTCATGAAAGATCTGCTGCCGGAACCGCTTCCGGGATGGGATGCGGAAGAAGCTGAAGCCCAGGCCCTGGGAACCGCTGTTTTCGGCGGGGGAATTAATGTCAGCAGGAGATATGTCAAAAAATCAGCCGCAATGACGATCGATATCATTACCGACGCGCCCGTCATGCAGTCGCTGGTCTTAATGATCAACAACCCGATGCTCGCCGGGGCCAGCGGCAGCAAGCTGGAATCGATCAAGGGACAGAAGGCTATCGTTCAGTACAATGCAGAGAAGAGGGGAGGAGAAGTAAACATAGTTATCGGCAACAGGATACTGGTGACGGTCAAGGGCAAGAAGGTTGACCGCAACGATCTGGTGGCCTATGCAGCGGCCGTTGACTATGATTTGCTGAATAAAAACTGATGGCGTCGCAAAAACTCCCCAACTGCTTGCGTCGGAGTCTACGCTTACCTGCGCTGCATTCTTCGTCACTGCGGCATACCGAATGGATGCCTCATGCCTCAGAATTCGGAGTCTCGCATGCCCGCTTACCGGCGCGCCTTGCATTTGGGGCTTTTTGTTTATACTCATATTCATATGAATATGGGTGCTTATCCGCCACAATTGACGCCTTTTTGCGAATTCATAAAAACTGATTGTCAAGGAAATATATCCCGGGGAGTGCCGAGCAGGTTTTTCCTGTGGAGAAAGAACCCCTGTTACTTTGGATATAGAATTGGCCTTCTTCCTGTAACAGGGGTTTTTATTTATGGAGTTGTATTATGAGCACCGACAAAGGGAAAAACCTTCCGGCTGACCGGCAGGTTACCGACGAAGCAATCTTCAAGGTGACAAAGGAGATAGTCGTCAAATTTATTGAAGTCGGCAGGTTGACCCCGGCAAACTTTGCCGAAACCTATGAAATGGTCTACAGGACCGTCAAAAAATCGGTGCACCCGGAGTGAGTTCCCCCCTGCCTCTTGATCCCCGCCTGAACAAGGTCCCCGGAAACGTTTCCCATGTGCATATCCTGGGGATATGCGGAACCGGGATGGCCGCCCTGGCTGGCATGCTCAAGGAAAAAAACATTGCGGTGACGGGATCGGATGAAAATGTGTACCCGCCCATGTCCGACTTCCTGGATTCCGCCGGCATTCCCGTCCTCAGAGGCTATTCCTCAGAAAACCTGAGCTGCAATCCCGATCTTGTGGTGGTCGGCAATGTCATCAGGGCTTCCAACCCCGAAGTTGCCGCCGTCGCACGGCTGGGCATCCCGTATGTATCCATGCCGCAGGCGCTGGCACATTTTTTTCTCTGTGATCATACCTCCCTGGTTGTTGCCGGTACGCACGGTAAAACGACAACTTCATCCCTGCTGGCCAGTGTCCTGCATCATGCCGGGGCATCTCCGGGCTTCATGATCGGCGGAATTGTCGAGGCTTTTTCCCGCAACTATGCCTTGGGCGGCGGTGAATATTTTGTTGTGGAAGGGGATGAGTATGACACCGCTTTTTTTGACAAGGGTTCCAAGTTTCTCCACTATCGTCCCGATTATGCGATAATAACCTCGGTTGAGTTTGATCATGCAGATATATTCTCCGATCTGGAGACAATAAAAAGATCTTTCCTGAAGTTTGTTGCACTGGTGCCTGAAAAGGGGATTATCGTTGCCTGCACTGATGATCCGGTTGTGGCGGAAGTGGTTCGTCATGCCTCCTGCAGGGTTGTTTCCTACGGGACAGGCGGGAACTGTGAATGGCAGGTGCGGGATTTTGCCCCCAACGGTCCCTCCTCAAGCTTTACCATCGTCCATGACCGCAGGCCCTACGGCACCTTCACCCTGCCGATGCCCGGCATTTACAACGCGCTGAATGCTGCATCCGTTATATCGCTTCTCCATCAGCTCGGATTTGACAGGGAAACAATCGGCAGAGGGCTCGCCTCTTTTCAGGGTGTAAAAAGAAGACAGCAGATTCGGGGAGAGGTGGACGACATACTGGTAATAGATGATTTTGCCCACCATCCGACCGCGGTCAGCGCAACCGTCAACGCCCTGAAAGATGCCTGGCCCGGGCGCAGACTGGTCATTGTCTTTGAACCCCGCACCAATTCAAGCCGCAGAGCTGTTTTTCAGGAAAAGTATGCCCGTGCATTTTCAGGTGCCGATCTTGTCCTGGTCAGGGAGCATATCCCGCTTGTGAATGTGCCTGAGGACCAGCAATTTTCATCCCGGAAACTGGTTGAGGATCTGACGGCGGCAGGGAAGAGTGCACATTATTTTGCCGATACATCCGACATCCTTGGTTATCTTGAAGAAAACAGCAGAACCGGAGATGCAATAGCCATTTTATCCAACGGAGGTTTTGATAATATCCACGAGCGTCTGCTTGCCCGGCTGAGACGCAGGAGACATGTGACGGCGGGCGGCCGGACAGCCTGATTTCACTTGCAATCGAAGAAATGATAATGAGGCCACACGATGAAAAATAAAAAATTAAACGGGTCCGGAATCATCTGGGCGGGGATGGCCTTCGTCCTCTGGTTGATCATAAATATACGGGTAGAAGCAGGGATGGGAACCCCCTTTGAAAGAGCTGTTGACGGACTTGTCGGCGGAGCGGTTCTGTTGATCGCTGTTTTTCTTACCCTGCGGTTTTTCCAGTGCAGCAGACTCGGATGCGGGAAGGGGAAATCGTGCTTGAAGCAGGAAGAATCTTATTGAGATTCCTTTATGGTTCCCGGCTTATTTTATATATCTCTTTTTTGAGGTCGGTAATAAGCTGCACAGCTCCTGCTTCCTGATTCTGCAAGGTCTTGTAGTGTTCCAGGGCATAGGCTTTTTCAGCCAGCTGCTGCAGGCCCAGGTTGAGCAGGGCACCTTTTATCGCATGTCCTGTGCGGTTGATTTCTTCAATGTTTCCTGATCCGGAAAGTTTTTCCAGATCGCTTACCAGTATTTCAAGCGTCTCCAGGAACCGGGGCAGGACCTCGTTGATCCTGGCGTCCGAGAGAAGATAGGCCGAACGAAGGTGGGTTTTTATTATCCGGCGGTATTCTTCCTGCTGCATTTCTCGGCTCATACTCTTGACTCGTTGAAAAAAAATCGGTTTATTTATTTAAATATTTTTTTCATTAATTTTTCAAATTAATTATCTTTTACCAGCAATGCATCCCCTTGAGTCACATACCCTGGAAATTATCCGCCGTGACGCGCTTTTTCCTGGTAAGGGCAGCATTGTGCTCGGTGTCTCCGGAGGGGCGGATTCCACAGGATTACTGGCTGTACTGGCCCGTTTGCGTGAACATCTCAATGTATCATTGATCGCGGTGTACATTGATCATGGCCTGCGGCCGTCTGAAACCGTGAACGAAAAATCCTGTGTTCAATCCCTTGCCGCGGACCTGCAGGCGGATTTTACTTCCATCGGGGTAAACACGACGGAGCATGCCCGGGCAATGAAATTGTCTCTTGAACATTCTGCCAGGGAACTCCGTTATCAGGCATTGAGAAAAGTTGCCGGGGAGCGGCATGCTTCCTGTATTGCCACGGCACACACCGCCGATGATCAGGCCGAGGAGATTCTTATCCGCCTGCTCAGGGGAAGCGGTCGTCAAGGTCTTTCCGGCATGCGAACGAAAAGCGGCGATATCGTCAGGCCCTTTCTTGAAACGAAAAAAAAGGATATTATTGCCTATCTTGCCGACAGGAATGTACGCTATCTGGAGGACTCGTCAAATGCTGATCCACGTTTCCTCCGCAACCGTGTCCGTCTTGAATTGATCCCGCTCCTGGAGCGGAATTTCGATGCCGGCATCAAACAGGCTCTGCGGAAAACAGCCCGTAATCTCGCGGAAGATGAAAAGCTGCTGGATGAATTGACCGAAACCGCATATGAACGGGTTCTTATTCCGGCCGGAGCGGAGGACCAGACCGCCTTTCTGAAATTCCGCCTGGACAGGCAGGAGTTTCTCAAACAACCCGGGGCGCTGCAAAGACGAATTATTGAGAAAATCCTGTGGCGGATAGGCAGCATAGCTCATTTTTCCCATATTCTCCAGATTGTCGAGGCTGCCAGAACCGGCAGAACAGGGACGGAGTATCATCTGAGCAGGGGTTTACGGGTGGGAGTACAGAAACATTATCTGGAATTTGTTTATCCCGAGGGGCGACGGCCCTGGCGCGGCAGGCTCTACCGGGAATAATGTTCTTAACCGCCGGGGATTTGCCCACGTGGTGAAGGATTTTTTCATTTTTTTTCAATGGTGAGGATAATGAATCACTTACAGTACAAAATTACGGTTGTTCTTTTTTTGGTGTTGTTTTGCGCAGCAAACAGTTGGGGGGTTGACTATTCTCTGTTCAACAATCAGGAGCTCTTTGACCTGAGAGGCGCGGTCGGCAACGCCGATGCAGCCGAGCAGGAAGCGTACCGCCAGGAATGGGGGAAGCGGCTGGAAAAAATGAGCGAAGAGGAAAAAGAAAAGTATACCGCCGCGGCTGAAGATGCAGCCGGCGACGGGGAGGGGAAAGTGCCTGTTGTCATTCAGGGGCGAGGCTACGATCAGGGAGCCGGCACGATTATATACGGCGGTGCTCCTGCCGGCGGCAGCGGCCAAAAGAGCGGCGGCCGATAATCTTAGCCGGGTTTTATTCGCGAAGTTCTTCAAAATCGGCAAACGGATCAATTTGCCTACGATGAATGGCATCCAGCAGTTTTTCCGGATTTTCGGCAAAACGATCGACCTGGTGCTGGGGATCATAGAAATCGGGATTATAGGAAGAAAAAAGATTCAGGCTTTCCCACCTGGTAATATAATATTCGATTATGGAGGGTAATTCGGTAAAGACCGTAACTTCCTGGTCCGGATTGCCATAGCTCGAGCGGATCATTTTTTCCGTGGACAAGGTCTGGGTCTGATAAAAATTTTCCATAAACATCATCTCGGCCGGGAGCCTGGCCTCAATACCCATCCTGTTCAATCCTTTCAGGAAATATCTCAGAAAGTTAATGCCGATCCTGGCCAGAGGATAGGATATGTATACTTCCTTGGGAATGGAGAGCTCCAGATACGATTTGATGGTTAAGATAAGGTGGCTGAGCTGCACCGGGTTGTGGTCGACGAAATGATACGTCTGGCCGGAAAATTCAGACCTGTTTTCAATGATATAATGGACAAAGGGGGGAATTTTCTTGGTATTGGTATAGGAATGCATGGCCCCCTTATGGGTGAGCATGAAAGGCATTGATGCATTTGCCAGGGAATAAAGCAGCCGGTGAAAACCCTGTATTTTGTGATCATGTTTCCCGTAAACCACGCCCAGCTTTATGATCGTGAAATCAAGCCCCTTGGTGTCGTGAAGATATTGAAGGGTTCTCTCGGTCATCAGTTTTGATTTGGCATAATGCGACAATTTTGCCGACAGGGGCAGGATCTGATCTTCAGTCAGATTTTCTCCATCCGGCAAGGTGGCCGCCGAACTGAAATGAATATAGGGAATTTTCAGGGCCATGGCCACTTTGGCCAGATTAATGCTTCCCAGATAATTGGTTTCATACGTAATCTGCGCGCCGCTGTCTATGGAAGCTATGGCCGAGTTGATGATAAAATCAGGGCGGTATTTTTTAAAATAGTGCTTAATGTCCTCCGGTACCCGCAGGCTGAGCTTCTTGCTGTTGGGAGACAGTATTTCAACCTCATCGTTTTTTTTGGTTTTAAAGTAATGCATCAGTCCTCCCCCGATCAGGCCGGAACCGCCTATCAGCACGCCGAATTTTTTCTCGGTGACATCAATGCGTTTGGGAGGATTTTTCAGTTTTGACAGCAGGAACAGGGGGCGAAGAAACTTCTCACCCTCCTCACTGCAGACCAGTTGATAAAAATCACAATTTTTACAGACATCAAATTTAGCCGCGTGCGTCCCCTGGATCTTTCCGCCGCAGTAGGTGCCGGCAACCACCCAGCAGGCTCTTCCTGAATTTTTCCCGCCATGAACTCCGTCGAGCCTTTCCTCGATGGCCGCGGGACACGGATTCCGGTCACTGCCGGGTCCCCGTCCGCATTTTTTTATTTCCCAGCAATTGAGCTTTTTTGTTTTCATGGTTTTCCGAGGGAATTTTCCTCTGAATAAGAAAAATCAGCAGAACCTGTTTTCCTAAAATCCCAGATTTTCTTCCAGTCGATAACTTTACGGCGCAGCAGTTACATTCTTAACGATTTGCAAAAACTCTTTCTTATAACTATATACAGCTGATTGTATTGTGACAATATTGTGACAGTTGCAATTCGTAAAGATTATTTTCAACCATTTTCAGCCCATGCGGATGACCGGGCCACCGATGCGTGCATCTCACACCGTACACATAAAAACCAGGCAAGACGCAAACAGGGAAAAGAGGGGTGAACTGGTTGCCCTCACTCTGTATTGACAGCTGCGCCAGGGACTGCAGGGATATTTTCCGGCAGGTTATTCCACCACCAGTACGGCGCAGTTTTTCGCCTGGTGCAGGATCTTGTTTGAGGTGGAGCCGAACATGAACTCCTCATTATGCGTCAGGCCTCTTCTGCCGACGACAACAATGGCGCTGCGGATTTTTTCCTGTTCTTCGAGGATGGCGTCTGCAATAGATTCGCACTGGCGGATGACAAGCCTGATATCGATCTGCTCGTCCCGATAACCCGCCCCGCGCAGTATCTCCTTATATTCTGCAAGAATATCCTGCATTTCAGCCTTCTTTTCCGCAATCCATTTACTGCGTTCGCTGTCCGTGGCAAAATAATCTTCAGAAGGTTCGGGAATAATGGAAAGTATTGTTATAAAGGCGTCCTTGACGTCCAGGAAAAAATGAGCAACAAAAATGACGGCGCGCTTTGAGTTTTCCGAACCGTCAACCGCCACCAGCAGGTGCCGCCCATTGTTCTGTGCAAGGTCTGTAATGGTCTGATCACTCATGGTTTCCTCCTTATCGTTCAGAGATCCGCCCTTGCCTTGACAAGGTCATCCAGCATCTGGCCGGTCGAGTCGTAGAAGATTCTTGCCCCGAAAGAAAAGTGAAGCAGGACGCGGTTCAGTGAATCCGGAATGTACGGATAGATTTTTTTCAGGTTGGCGACCCTGTTTTTATAGGAAATATTCAAGTCCTCACCCCACAGCGAATCATAGAGTTCCCGCTGAGTGTGATAGAGTTCCGGCACCAGCACATCACCCCGGCCCGTGAGGTATATGATGATATTGCCTAATCCCTGCAGGTCAAAACTCCATTTCGCTTCTCCGTGCAGATAATTGTAGTCAAAGTCTATCCATCGGTTTACCCCCGCTTCCCGGTCAAAAAGAATATGGTCCCGCCGGATATCGCCGTGTTTTTCTCCATGATCATGGAGAAACTTTATTGCCTCAACCAGTTCAATATACTGGTTCAGCACATCAGGAAAATAGTTATGGAAATAATCTTCGTGGCTGCTGCCGTATTGCATCACGACATTATCAAAACGGGGACCGTAAATGAAATCCAGGATACGAATATTATTGCCGGCGGCATCGTTGATCCAGTATCCGTGCATGAAATTTTTGTGGTTTGCCACAAGATCCAGGATGCGTCCTTCTTTTTTGGGACTGCGAAAGCATTTGATGACCACCCCGCCGACTTTGGTTTCAAACTCTTCGTGAAAAACCATCTTCAGGATCTTGGTGGACCCGTCGGACAGATCAGTTGCTCTGCGGACCCAGAATTTCGGTTCATCATCAAGTCCGAACCGTCCTTCCTTCTCACAGCTCTTGACCCAGAACATTTTGTCCCCGAGGATGAGAACATCGTTGTATTCGACTTTAAAAAAATCACTGGTATCGGTGATGATACCGAAGTTTCTGGGTATGTTCAGCGACCCGGTCTTATCGGCGATTATCTGCCGTATTTCTTCTTTGGTTATGTCTTTTACACTCATGTTTACCTCTTGTAATAGTTTAACACCGCAATGGAGGGAAAACACATATTTTTTGAAAAAATATGTGCAGGTCATGCGGAGTTTCCCGCCCAAACCCGGCCCGGGATTCTGCTCCTTTCTGTAATTAAACGGCCGTCGGCAATGGTACTGTCTGAGAGCAAAATCCTTAACCAGCCTTGAGGAACATGAAATGCGGGTGGTAATATGCATTCATTGTCATTATAAAAGACAGAATGATCTGTACCTGTTGGTTTTCATCACTCTGAAATTTCAACTGCCCCGAGACCTTTATGATCGTTTCCTCAACTCCCTGCCAGGTGACCTTTTTACCATCCGGACGTAAAATCCGGGTTGATTCCGGAACATCCATCATCCGCGCAGCCAGACAGGGGGGTCTGCATATTAATGCCTCCTGCGGCGGCACAGGTGTCTGCGGCAAATGCCGGGTCATGATTCTTGAAGGGGAGGTCGACGGGGGCATCAGCGACAAGCTTGCCCCGGAGGATATCCGCAAAGGGTACCGGCAGGCCTGCACTTCGATAATTACCGGGGACATCGTTGTCCAGATCCCGGAGGCTGGAGGACTGACCACCGGTCAACTCGGCACGGAAGTGCCGGAGCGGCACCGGGCAGCCATGCATATCATTAATATTGAAGCGCTGCAGGAGGAGGGGATCTTCATCCCGCCGGTGGAGAAGTTTTTTCTCGAACTGCCGCGCCCCGATCTCAATGACCGCCAGGCTGATGCCGGCAGATTGCTGCGGGCCATGAAGGAACAGTACGATGAGCGGCATATTCACATCAGCCATTTCCTGCTGAAACGTATGCGCAGGGTTCTGCGGGAAGATGATTTCCGCGTTACCGTAACCCTGGCGCGGCCCGTGAACCGCAGGTTCATGTCAAGAATGCTGAATCTGCAGTCCGGCAACTGGACGGCCCGCAACTACGGCATTGCCGTTGATATCGGGACAACAACCGTCTACGGTCAGCTGATTGACAAGCAGACCGGCAGGATTCTCGGCGAGAGCGGTGATTACAACCGCCAGCTCGGTCACGGCGAGGACGTCATTTCCCGGATGATCGCGGCCGAGAAACCGGAAGGGCTCAGGAAAATGCATGAACTGGTCACCGGGAGCATCAACAACATTATCGATTCGCTGCTGGCGCAGCAACGGATTGAAAGGGATGAGATCACCTCCGTTACCCTGGCTGGCAATACCGCTATGACGCATTTATTCCTGGAGTTGGAGCCCCACAACATCAGGCGCAGCCCCTATGTGCCGGTTTCGACCCTTATTCCTCCCATCCGGTGCACCGATCTTCGCCTGCATCTCGGTGGTCACTGCATGGCGCTTCTCTATCCGGCGGTCTCCAGTTATGTGGGCGGTGATATTGTTGCCGGCGTCATGGGATCCGGCATGTACCGGACGGAAAAACTGACCCTGTTCATCGATATCGGAACCAATGCGGAAATCGTTATCGGCAACCGGGAGTGGCTGGCCTGCGCAGCCTGTTCCGCCGGTCCGGCTTTTGAAGGAGGCGGAATCCTGCATGGCATGAGGGCGGGGGCCGGTGCCATTGAGGACTTCAGCCTGGACCCCGTCACCCTGGAGCCGATGAATATCACCATCGGCGCTGGTCCGGCGGTCGGAATCTGCGGCTCCGGGCTGCTGATCATCGTTTCGACCCTGTATGAATGCGGTGTTATTGATCAGAGAGGGCGGTTCAACAGGGAGATGAAGAGCGAACGCATCAGGCTGGGCAGGAACGGATTCGAGTTCGTGCTGGTCCGGGCGGAGGAATCGGGCATTGAAGGGGATATTGTCCTGACCGAAGTGGATATCGACAATTTCATCCGCGCCAAGGGTGCAATTCATGCCGGGATGACAACCCTGCTTGGTGAGGTCGGCCTGGAGGTGACGGATATCGACCAGGTTATCCTGGCCGGAGCTTTCGGCTCCTATCTAGATCTGGACAGTGCGATGACCACCGGACTTTTTCCCGAAATATCCCCGGACAAGTTTATTTATGTCGGCAACGGATCGCTGCTGGGATGCAGAATGAGCGAACTGAGTAACCATATCCGCCGCGACGTGGTCAGGACCATGCAGCGTATGACCGGGTTTGAACTCTCCGAAGTTGCATCCTACAAGGACCGGTACGTGGCCTCGCTTTTTCTGCCGCACACCAATGCCCGGCTTTTTCCCCGGACAGCCGAACGCCGCCGGGCCATGGAGCTGCTGAAGAAAAAGGCCAATCTGCAGGTTTGAATTTGCAGTGTCTGGGAAGATCGAACTTTTTCATCTGAACTGATCTTGTCTTGCCATCCTGAATTTCATTCTTAATTTTTTTTTTATGTAATAGCCGTGGACGGAAAAAAATTTGCCGGCACGGCTGAACTTTAAACAATAACTATTTTTACTTGGTAAATGCCGGTCCCGGAGGAATATTCCGCAGGAAACGAGGTGTGAATTATGATCTTTAATCGGCAACTTGCATGACAATATTAAAGTGTTACCGGACGACTGAAGAATGAAAGATAAACCAAATCGACTGATAAGGGAACAAAGTCCCTATCTGCTGCAGCATGCATTCAATCCGGTTGACTGGTATCCCTGGAGCGATGAAGCCCTTGCCAAAGCAAAAACCGAAAACAAGCCGATTTTTCTTTCCGTCGGCTATTCCACCTGCCACTGGTGCCATGTCATGGCGCATGAATCATTCGAGGATCCGGCAGTGGCCGAACTGCTCAATAAATGGTTTGTGGCCATAAAAGTCGATCGTGAAGAAAGACCGGATATAGACCAGATATACATGGCGGCAACCCAGGCCATGACCGGCGGCGGTGGATGGCCCATGTCCGTTTTCCTGTTGCCCGACGGCAGCCCTTTTTATGCCGGTACGTATTTTCCTCCGAAAGGGAAATACGGCCGCCCGGGCTTCCAGGATCTTCTCACATCCCTGCATGATGCCTGGCTCCATAAACGGTCCGATATTGAAAATGTGGCAAGGCAGATGATCATCGAAATGGAAAACAGCGCCGGAGCAGGTGCGGAGTCCGGAGTGGACAGTGATGCTGCGACCAGGACATTTCAATTTTACAATGCTGATTTTGATACGGTACACGGCGGGTTCGGCACCACGCTGAAGTTTCCACGGCCTGTTGTTCTCGATTTCCTGCTGCAATACTGGCACCGGAACGGGAATACCGATGCACGTGATATGGTAGTGTCAACCCTGGTGCATATGGCGCGCGGCGGTATTTATGACCATCTCGGCGGGGGTTTTCACCGGTATGCTACAGACAGGGGCTGGCGGGAGCCGCACTTTGAGAAGATGCTCTATGATCAGTCGCAGCTTGCCAATATTTACCTGGATGCCTTCCTGATTACCAGGGCGCAAATGTTCGGGGCCGTAGCATCGGACATACTGGAGTATGTCCGGCGCGATATGACCGCACCGGAAGGAGGATTCTATTCAGCTGAGGATGCGGACAGCGAAGATCCTTATTGTCCCGGAAAACATGGTGAAGGTGCATTTTACCTCTGGACCGAGGATGAAGTAAAAAGTCTGCTTGACCCCCGGGCGGCGGAGATTTTCTCTTACTGTTACGGGGTATTGGAAGGGGGTAATGCTCCCGAGGATCCGCAGGGCGAATTCATAGGGAGGAACATCCTGTACATGGCTCATTCCATGGAGGAGGCAGGGACCAGATTCAACATCCCGGTTGAAGAGTTAAAAAAGATTCTGCAGCAGGCCAAACAGATCCTGTATGACCAAAGATCAAAACGGACCAAGCCGCACCTGGACGACAAGATAATAACCGCATGGAACGGCCTGATGATCGGCGCATTTGCCAGAGGCTCCATTATCCTCGGACAGCCGCACCTGCTGGATACTGCCGCTGCAGCTGCCGCTTTTCTCAAATCCTCAATGCTTAACGAGGATCATACGCTTTGCAGACGCTTTCGCAACGGGACAAGCGGGCTGCCCGGACAGTTGGACGACTACACCTTCCTGGTCAGGGGTCTGCTGGAACTTTACCAGGCAGGCAGGGACCCGCAATGGCTGGAGTTGGCCGTGCAACTGACAGGGAAAATGATCGAGATGTTCTGGAATGATTCCCGGAAAGGATTTTATGACAGTGTCCAGGACCCGAGCCTGCCGGTCAGGATGCGAGGACATTATGACGGTGCCGAACCCAGCGGCAATTCCATGGCCGCCATGAACCTTCTGCGGTTGGCCTTGCTGACCGGTAATGACGACTGGCGGGAGAGGGCGGAGGAAACCATGGAGTCCTTCGGCTCTATCATCAACATGTACCCGGATGCTCTTCCTCTGATGCTGTGCGCCGGAATGATGAACCGTGAAAAACCAACACAGGTGGTGGTTGCCGGTCCGCCCGCAAGAAAGGACACCCTGGCAATGATTACCGGGGCTTTCTCCGTGTATGACCCGGGAATGATCATTCTGCATGCAGACGGCAGCCGGAACCAGGAGTTTCTCGCAAAATACCTGCCTTTTATCAAATCCATGGAAATGGTCGCTGATAAGGCGACAGCATATGTATGCCGTGACTTTACCTGCAAGATGCCGGTCACGGAAATCGATGCATTGGTTTCGCAGCTGACGGATACGGTAGACAGGTGATCCTGAATAAATTTTAAATATAATGGCTGCCAATCCTGAAATCGGTCTATTTATCAAACTTTAAAATGCCCTGATGATCCTGTCTAACTATTTTAAAATACTCTATTTTTCATACCGAAAACTAACTTTAAGCCCCCTCCTGATTCGCTTTCTGGCCATTGAACCGGTAATTGCCGGCTGAAAAGATAGTTTCAAAGGATGTAAAATTATTCTGAGAAAAAGAAATCAGTGCCTGCAGCAAAAAAAAACCGGGAAGATAAAATCTCAGCAAAATACAAAAAAGAAAAATCTTGGGAGCAGAATCACCCCTTCATAATTATACAGTATAATTAAAGTGTATAACAAGATATATAAGGCTAATATAGGAGCTTGCAGTCCGCTACCCTGTAGCCACGTCGGGAAAACCACAACACCCGGACAGTAAAGCTGTGCAATTTAAATTTATACTGTAAAATTAATCAGTACAACAAAAGTCTTGACTTTTGTTGCCGGGTAGTGTGTTATTCTAACAAAAGAGGATTGATTTACTTGTCTATTTTGAATCCTCCGTTTTTTTAAACAGTTTATATACAGATTCGAACGTTGGACCGAGGCGGTGGTTATGATTATGAACAATATGATAACGAGCAAGGATATCATAACTAAAACAGGCATATCTAGAGCGACGTTAAACAATTACATTAATTTAGGCATACTGCCCAGGCCTGTAGTGGGCCCGGCCCGGCCCGGCATGGGGGGAGTTAAACAGATCGGTTATTTTCCGCCTGAATCATTGGAGAGAGTGTACACGGTTAAACTGTTGAAGAGCCGTGGAAAAACTATGGAGGAAATCACCGCCATAATGACCGGCGAGATTGATGAAGCCGGCAGGTCAACCGATGCGCCCGAAGAGAGAAGGGAAGGGTCCGGACTCACTGAAAGTCTCCCGAAAAGGCGCAGCAGTGATGCGGGACTCCGGGTTACCATCTGTGATATACAGTCTCCGGCTTACCTGATCAATCGAAACTTTGAGGTCGAATGGGTCAACAGTCAGGCCGAAGAGCTGGTTTTTTCGCGTAATGTTCGCTCCCTGGTCGACAGTGAAAACAGGAATATATTCAAGCTTTTCCTGGATAAGCAGGCGGGCGTTTACGGTGAAAACATGAAGGAACTGGCTTCACTGCATCTGACCGTCCTGCAGAATGTCATTGGCGAGGAAGGTATTCCCGATCTCTACAAGGGTATTACCGGATCTGAATCCAAACTGCTGCTTGAACTGTACAGGACGCGCAAGGTCTATGCTCCCGACATGCAGTATCATCTTCCTTTTGCCGTTTCTTCAAGCCGTGAGGCAAGGAAAACCTACTGGGTGCACACGATGACATTCCGGGAAGGAACTTTTTTTGTCTATATCCCGGATGACGGCATCAACAGCGAACTTCTCGGTATGCTTGAGCAGCGTGAAAAGGTGATCAATGAACTGCTGCGCCGCAGAATGCCGTCACTTGTCTCCCTGTGCGTCCTGATAGCCGATCTGCAGGATTCCGTTAAAATCAGCGCCGAGCTTCTGCCTGCACAATATTTTGAATTAATCAACGGATTATGGGAACAGGTCGGACCGACCCTGGAGAAGCATCGCGGCATATACGGCAAGCATGTCGGAGACGGGATGCTCTATTATTTTATCGACAAACCAGGAGAAAATTACTTAACCAACTGCATTAATTGCGCTGTTGAAATACGTGAAATAATGAAAAATTTTAGTAATAAGTGGAAGGGCATAAAAGGATGGGCCAATGATCTGTATCTGAATACGGGAATAAATGAAGGCCAGGAGTTTTTCGGTACCATTCACTCGGCAAACACGGTTGAATTTACCGCCCTTGGGGATACGATCAACATTGCAGCCCGTTTATCCGAATTTGCAAGCAACGGGGAAATCTGGACCACCAAGAACGTGATCAGCAAGTTGTCCCAGGAGGAAAGAAGCTCCTTTCGTTTCGGTGTGCATCATCGAAACCATCATGGAGAACCCTTTATCAGGGAATCGTTTTCCAGAGTCAGTGATCTGATCACTCCAGATACTCCTCATTACCATCGTCTTACGGCAATTGCCGGACTCCCGATCACCGAAATAAAAGAAAGGATCAATCCTTCATTCATCTGACAATAAATCTTGGGTAATCTTATGTACAGCTTGGAAAAAACACCTATTGGAGACACTGTAATGGAATGTGAGTCCCGTTATGAGGGATTGAGCGAAAAGATCAACAGGCTCGGATTCGAAAATGACAGGATCAGGACGGAATTCCAGGCCATCGTCAATGAGTGCAGAAATCAGTATCATTCTATGCTTGACAGCGTTGACGCCCTCATCATTCTGGTGAACAGCGATTTGAAAATTATCTGGGCCAACAGAAATACCAGGAAGCTGTTCGGTTCCGATACCATCGGCGAGTCCTGTTCCAGGATATGCCAGGGTAAAGGAAAAGAATGCCGGGAAATCTCGGGATGTTTAGTGAAAAATGCCTTTGCCCGGGGTGAAGTCAACAAGTATGAGACCCAAATGACCGGCACAAACGGAAAAAAAATATACATCAGCGGTTCCGCCAGAGTCATTTCCCGGAACGGCAATGGCAAGCCAACGGCAGTTGTTTGTGTGTTGAGCGATATAACCGAACGGAAGAAGACCGAGAGGGAATTGAAAGAAAGCATGCTGCAGCTGCGCAACAACCTTGCCGGCACGATCAAGGCCATGGCCATGACCGTTGAGACACGGGATCCGTATACGGCGGGACACCAGAGAAAAACAGCGGATATTGCTAGGTTGATCGGCCAGGAAATGGGTCTGCCGAGCAAACAGGTGGACGGCATCCGAATGGCGGGCGTTATCCATGACCTGGGAAAAATATCCATTCCGGCGGAGATTCTGAGCAAGCCGGGAAAAATCTGTAACGCCGAGTATTCACTGATTAAATTTCATCCGAAAACCGGCTACGACATCCTGAATGGAATTGATTTCCGCTGGCCGGTCGCCGACATCGTCCTGCAGCATCATGAACGGATGGACGGTTCCGGATATCCCTCCGGCCTTGCCGGCGACAAGATTCTCCTGGAAGCGAGAATCATCGGGGTGGCGGATGTCATAGAAGCCATGTCATCCCATCGGCCTTACCGGCCGGCACTGGGCATAAATAAGGCGTTCAGCGAAATCAGGGAGAACAGCGGCAGGTTATACGACTCTGATGTTGTTGCTGCCGCGGAAAGCCTGTTTGCCAGGAAAGAATATCTTTTTCATTGATTGCAGCCGCTGCATTTACACGCCGCGATCTACTTCGGGCCACAGGAGCCTGTGCAGCTGCAGCTGCAGTTTTGCCGGCATCCGGTGCGCCATGATGAGCTCTGCCAGGCTTGTCGGGGCGATAAGGTATTCGACCGGTGAAAACAGGAGGGTGGCAATGTCTGCCAGACGGTATTTTTCGATGACATTTTTCGCCCAGAAAAAATCCTTTTCCGAACTGATGACAAATTTAATTTCGTCCCGGCTGCTGCCGTTCCTTCTTGCTTTCAGAAGGTCAACATTGTTCCAGTCCGTCCGGTCGCCCATGCTGCTGTCCGGACATTTTATATCAAGAATAACGACAACCTGTGCAGGTATTTTTGCAATGCTCAGGCTGCCGTTTGTTTCGATCAGCACGGTCCTGCCGTCTGCCAGCAACAGATCAAGAAAAGGATAAAGGGCTTCCTGCAGCAGGGGCTCCCCCCCGGTAATTTCCACGAGAACACCCGGATAGTGAGCAAGCCATTCCAGAATGCTTTCATAGGTTGCTTCCCGGCCTTGCTCCCAGGTATAGGCCGAGTCGCAGTAGCGGCAGCGGAGATTGCAGCCGGCCAGCCGGATAAAAGCGCAGGGATAGCCGGACCAGCTTGATTCGCCCTGGATCGAATAGAACCATTCGGAAATATGCAGACAGCGGCTATCCACCGTAAAAGACAACCCCGCTGGAATCGGTTTCCCTGACCATCACTGAATAGAGATGATGCCTGTCGGATTTCAGCTCATTTTTCAGTTCATTGAAAATGAACATGGCAATGTGCTCCGAGGAGGGGTTGATATCCTTGAATCCAGGGTGTTCGTTGAGGTCCCGGTGATCAAGTTCGTCTATGACTTTTTTGACGTGATTTTTCAGTGTCCTGAAATCGATGCCCATGCCGATTTCATCGGTTTTTTCGGCTCTTACCGTCACCTGAATTTTCCAGTTGTGACCGTGCGGTCTTTCGCAGTTCCCGGGGTAATTGCGCAGATGGTGTCCCCCGGAAAAATGTGTTTTAATAAAAATGTCAAGCATGCTCTGCTCCGTTTCGTGGCAAGGAGGCTGACCGGATGAATAGATTCAAACCGGGAGAAAACCTCCTTGCATCTCTTCTTTAATAAATGGTAAACAAAGGGTGTTTTGATTATATTGTCTTATTCTTTCCTGCGGAAATTGTTTTCTTATAGCAGGTATATCTCATATTGACCAGTTTGAGGAGAGATTTTCATGGCGATTATTGCCCCTTTCAGGGGATTGCGATTCAACCCCGAAAAAATAAACAGGCTCGAGGATGTGGTCACCCCTCCTTATGATGTCATAAGTCCTGAAGAAGGTTTAAAGTTTCTTGAAAAAAATACCTATAATATGATCAAGCTCGACCTGCGGAACACCTCCCACAATGAGGAAGCTGATATTGGCAGATATGAACAGGCAAAGGACTTATTCGAAGAGTGGCAGCAGGAGGAAATCCTGATTCGGGATCGGCAGCCGGCAATTTATCTCTATTATATCGATTATATTCACCCGTCGGGCCGCCGCATGACCCGCAAGGGACTGATCGGCCTGGTGCGGCTGGCTGATTTTTCCGAAGGGGTGGTCAAGCCGCATGAAAAAACCTTTGATGCGGTGATTTCCGAACGGATGCAGCTTATGGAAAAATGCCGCGCCCAGTTCAGCAAAGTTTTTTCAATCTATCCGGACGAACACCATACCGTCATTACGGCGCTTGAACAGGCCCGGGAAGAGCAGCCGCTCTGTACCGTCAAAGATCACCTCGGCAACCACCACACCCTGTGGCGGGTGACGGATAAAGATGCTATTCGGGAGGTAGCCGGCTACTTCAGGGAGAGGCCGGTTTACATTGCCGACGGTCATCACCGCTATACCACGGCCCTCGGCAGTCTGAAAAAGATCCTGGCAGAACATCCGGATCTGCCGGAGGACAGTCCGTACAATTTTATCATGATGTATTTGTGCGCCGCCGAAGATGAAGGGCTGTCGGTCCTGCCGACCCACCGCCTCCTGTCCTTCCCAGGGATTCTCAGTGCGGATCAATTGATGGAAAAAATGCAGGGGGAATTCCTGGTCGAGGAAATAAAGGGAGGCAGCAGGGAGATTCTTGTCGCCGAGGTTATGGCCCGGATGAATGAATCGGAAATGTCGCTGCCGAACCCGGTATTCGGCGTCTTTCATCCCGGGGAGGACCGGTGTTTCCTGCTGACCATGAAAAGCGATCCTGAACGCTGCTCCTCGCTTGCCGACAAACCGGCGGTCCTTAAAAAACTCGATGTGGTGGTCTTGTCCGAAGTTTTACTGCACCGGGTTCTGGGGCTGAACCATATGCGAATTGTCAATGAAAAGCTTATCATCTATTTCAGCGATCCGGACGAGGCCATAGATGTTGCCGTCAAAAAGAGCATCGCCGGGGACACCCTGACCCCTCTGCTTTTCCTGCTGAACCCGACAAAAGTCCGGCAGGTGATTGATGTTGCCGATCAGGGTGAGATCATGCCGCATAAATCCACCTACTTTTATCCGAAAATCATGACCGGCCTGCTGATAAACAAGCTGGTCCCCGTTGAAAAAATAATTACTGCCGCGTGATTTGTCTTGACCGCCACGGACTGCCTTTTAACCGATGACACCCTGTTCAACGGCCGCCTGGTCTGTAAACAGTATAAATCGGGATACCGGTTTTCCATGGACGCGATCCTTACCGCATATTTCTGCCGTCCGGGGACGGATGATTCAATCCTTGACCTGGGCTTCGGCTGCGGCATTATCGGCCTGATTCTGGCATACCGTTATCCGCAGATCACCATTACCGGGATTGAAGTTCAACCCGAACTGGTCCGGTTGGCTGAAAAAAATATTTCAGACAACAGCATGCAGTCAAGAATGAGGATTGTGAAAGGGAATTTTTGTCATATTCCTGAACTGATCGCCCCAGAATCGTTCGATCTTGTGGTCAGCAATCCTCCCTACAGAAAACAGGGCAGGGGGAGAATCAGCAGGGATACGCAGCGGGCCAGGGCCAGGCATGAGATTGACGGCGGGTTGACGGACATGGTACGGGCTGCCGCTTATGGCGTCAAAAACACGGGAAAAGTCGTTGTCGTCTATCCGGCCCTTCGGAGCATCACCCTTATCCATGAACTGAAAGCGCGTAATCTTGAGCCCAAGAGAATACAGCCCGTATACAGCTATCCCGGTCAGGCCGATGCCGTCCTGGTCCTTGTCGAAGCAGTCAAAAACGGCGGCGAGGAAGTGCGTCTCCTTCCCCCCTTCTACGTATATACGGAAAAGAACGGCCCCTATTCGGCGGCCATGCAGAAAATGTATGAATAAGGAATATGCTGGCTAAGATACTCAGTGGTGCGGTTATCGGTGTTGACGGATTCATTGTCCAGGTGGAGGTGGATCTGGCCCGGGGTTTGCCTGTATTTTCAACAGTCGGCCTGCCGGAAGGTGCGGTCCGGGAAAGCAAGGACCGGGTCAAGGCGGCCATTAAAAACTGCGGCTATGATTTCCCCGCCCGAAGGATAACCGTCAATCTTGCCCCGGCTTCGGTAAAAAAAGAAGGGGCGGGATATGATCTGCCGATCGCCCTCGGCATCCTCGCCGCTTCCGGGGCGCTCAATTGCCCGGAACTGGAAAAATTCGGCGCAGTGGGCGAACTTTCCCTGGACGGAACTGTCTGCCCGGTACGCGGTATGCTGCCCATGATTCTTGCCGCCCGCAGGGAAGGGGTGAAGCGTTTTTTTGTCCCCCGGGAGAACGCCTGTGAGGCTGCTGTGGTCAAAGATGTGGAAATCATCGCGGTGGGAAGGCTTGACGAAACGGTTGAATTTCTTGTCGGAGCACAGCAGATCAGCCCGTCGGTTACGGATATCGACAGCCTGTTTCGCACCAGCAACAGACATGATGTAGATTTTGCCGAGGTCAAGGGACAGGAACATGCAAAGCGGGCCATGGAGGTTGCCGCGGCCGGAGGGCATAATATCCTGCTTAACGGTGTTCCCGGGACCGGTAAAACCATGATGGCCAGGCGCCTGACTACCATACTGCCGGAACTGTGCCTGGAAGAAGCCCTGGAAACAACCAAAATCTATTCGACCACCGGGCTGCTGCCGGAAAAGAATCCCCTCATGGTTTCCCGGCCGTTTCGTTCTCCCCATCACACCATTTCCGATGCCGGACTTATAGGAGGCGGCCAGGTGCCCCGTCCCGGTGAGGTATCCCTTGCCCATAACGGGATTTTGTTTCTCGACGAACTCCCCGAGTTCAGAAAGAATGTGCTCGAGGTCATGCGGCAGCCCCTGGAGGACGGCATGGTGACGATTTCCCGCGCTTCCACCAGCCTCCGGTTTCCGGCCCGGTTCATGCTGGTTGCCGCCATGAACCCGTGCCCCTGCGGTTATTACGGAGATCCTGACAGGGAGTGCGCCTGTACGCCGGTCCAGATCCAGCGTTACCAGAACCGGCTGTCCGGGCCGCTGCTGGACCGCATTGACATGCACGTGGAAGTGCCGGCCGTCAAGGTCAAGGAAATTGAGAGCAGTGAAAACGGGTCAAGTTCCGCGGACATGCGGCAGCGGGTCAACTCTGCCCGGCAGATACAGGGCAGGAGATATGCCGGAGCAGACAGCGTGTACTGCAATGCCCAGATGACTCAGGCCCTGATGAAGAAATATTGCCGGCTGGACACGGCAAGCACGGAAATTCTCCACCGCAGTGTCGAGCATTTCGGCCTCTCGGCAAGGGCCTATCACCGAATACTGAAAATTGCCCGGACCATAGCAGACCTGGACCAGTCCCCGGACATCACCACGAAACATATCACCGAAGCGGTCCAGTACCGCAGGCTGCCGAGCGCCAATGGATGAAGTTGAAAGTTGATAAAGTTCAAAGTCAGAAAACCGGACAACTTGACAATTTGATGAACCTACTTTTCACCTTGGGCAATGGTGCGTATAATATCGGATTTGCCGATTACCCCCTTCAAATCTCCATTTTCCAGCACCGGCAGGGTATGGATCTTTTTCTCCGCCATAAGGGTGGCATAATATGCTAATATTATAATATATTTAAGATATTGAATTATTAAGCTAATTCCTTTTCTCTGTTTTTTGTGATGTCAAGTTCTATCAGCCTTCCCTCGTAATCCATAAAGCGATTAATGAATATTTTCTCGTCTCGGTCAACTTGTGATACGAGGCCAGGCTTCCCGTGGATCCGGAAGGTCTAGATATTATCAATATTTTTTAAATTTAATGACTTAAAAGTAATCTCCATATTACAATATGTTATAACATTTCTTGACTTTATAGTTTTCGGTTTGAATGCCTGTGAAACCGAATTGTCTGACAATCAAACCGAATTTTCGGTTTGATTTTTATCACTTCAAGCCCTCTGACAATCTTTTCATTATCGCTTTTGTGTTTTTCAATAATGGGCTTGGATTTTTCCTTGGCACCCAAACGCCTTGGGCGTTTTTAAACCCCGACGCCTTCCCAATTAAATAAACCGAGTATTCATGAGATCCCGGTTTCCCAAGTCTTATAACTGCGCCGACATATTCCCATTTTTTAAGGTCGCTTCGTACTGTATCATCACTCACCTCAAATTTGGCAGCCAAACTCTTCACATCAACTTGGACCAACAACGGAGCTTTGTTTTCAGATTCTAAAGAGCCCAAAAATATTCGGTCCTTAGAACTAAATTTTTTCGTCATTCCCTGCAAAACGGAACTTGATTTTTCTGGAGTCATTCGAACTTTCCACAATTCGTTAAACAATTGAAATCGTCGTTTACCTTGCTTCGTCTCATAGATTTCACGAATTTTTTTATTGTTCTTCATCCAAACCATAGGATAAATGTCTTTTTTCTCTTTTTCGGCCCTTGGAAAAAATTTGTTCGCAAGTTCTTTTTCCTTTTGGATGAACTCGTCATGATCCTTGATATATTTCCTAACAACTTCTTCCGCTTGATAGGCGAGGGCTTCGTCATCGTCAGCCGCCTGAAAAATAGCGGCTACTTTTTGGCCCTTTTTCTCAAACCATTCCTTTATACGTATGAGAAATTCTTCTCTTTCAAGATCCTCTTCATACTCCTTCCACCCCTCGACCTCTTTCCTTAAAAATACCAGGGTAACTTCTTCCAATTCTTCCGGCGCTTCACAATAAAACATCCATTCATGCGCCATACTCCTAATTTCTTCGAGTAACTCAGCATGAAGATCCTCATCCTCTTGATTGCCGCCTAACCATGGATCATCCGCGTATTTCGGTTTTTCTTCATATAATTTCGTATGAAGTTGGTAATGCGTCGCCCGGATATGTTCAAATTCTGCCGCCTTACTTAGTCTGGTCCTTTTCATGTCGTCGCACCTCCCTTTGGTGCATCCCTGATTGAAAAATTCGGGGAAGGCCGGTCAGGGAAACCGGCTTTTCGAGTCGCGATTCTCTATCCCCAAATATTGAAAATCTGTTTCTCAAATCCTTCCAATCATCCGTTGCCATTAAACGGCCCCGGCACCAGGGAGAAAAAGCCAGTAGCCGGAGCTTTTTATTTATTATACTCGTTGGATCTATTTCTTGAGCAAATTAAGCGAATTTTTTTGGAAGGAAAAAAGACTGGTTTTGTGGGGCAGGGTAAGGTGTCCCTGGGCCCTTATTATTCCTCTGATACTCGAGGTCATGCGGCAGCCCCTGGAGGACGCCATGGTGACTATTTCCCGCGCTTCCACCAGCCTCCGGTTTCCGGCCCGGTTCATGCTGGTTGCCGCCATGAACCCATGTCCCTGCGGTTATTACGGGGATCCTGACAGGGAGTGCGCCTGTACGCCGGTCCAGATCCAGCGTTACCAGAACCGGCTGTCCGGGCCGCTGCTGGACCGCATTGACATGCACGTGGAAGTGCCGGCCGTCAAGGTCAAGGAAATTGAGAGCAGTGAAAAAAACGGGTCAAGTTCCGCGGACATGCGGCAGCGGGTCAACTCTGCCCGGCAGATACAGGGCAGGAGATATGCCGGCGAACCTACTTTTCACCCTGGGCAATGGTGCGTATAATATCGGATTTGCCGATTACCCCCTTCAAATCTCCATTTTCCAGCACCGGCAGGGTATGGATCTTTTTCTCCGCCATAAGGGTGGCAACCTCGTCAAGAGGGGTGTCCGGGGTAACACTGATAACATTTGTATTGCAGATATCCCTGGCTGTGGAGGCTGCCATTTTCTTGAAATCCTTTTCCATCCGGTCCGGACTTTCCAGGAAGACAAATGAATCAAACAGCCTCATCACCGTTGGTATATGGACCTTTTTGGCGCGGTCAATCAAGTCGCTTTCCGTGGCAATGCCGATGATTTTTCCCTGACCGTCGACGACCGGAACCCCGCTGATCTTGTTTTCCGCCAGAATTCTGGCCAGGTCCTTCACCGACCGGTTCTCATCAACAGTGATGACATCCCTGGTCATGATGTCTTTTGCTTTCAACATTGCGTCTCCTTTATGTAAAAAATCATTTTCTCTGTTGCCGGATAAATTCCGTCATTAGTGCCGGTATCGCTGAAGCTACTTCCGAGGCAAGATAGCCGAACTCCCGTTTTTCGGCAAGACGATCCGCTGCCAGCCCGTGCAGATATACACCGATACGTGCGGCTGCCGGGGGTTCAATCCCCTGCGCCAGCAGGCCGGCAATGAGTCCTGCCAGGACATCCCCCATGCCTCCGGCAGCCATTCCCGGGTTTCCTGTTGAGTTGACGGCCCAGGTTCCGGCGGGATCACAGATTATTGTACCGGCGCCCTTGAGGATAAGGGTGACATTTTTTCCGGCCCCATTGACCGCATCAACATATGAGCAGGCCGTATTCAACCGGTCGGCCTGGATGGTTTTTGCACTCAGCCCGGTAAGACGCGCCATTTCCCCGGGATGCGGGGTCAGAATTCGCGGCCCAGGCGGGTCAACAACCGCTTCCCGAACCGTGGCCAGGATATTGAGGGCATCGGCATCAATCACCATGGGAATTTCCGCAGTCCTGTAAAGCCGGACAACAAGCTCTGCAGTCTCCTTTTCCGTCCCCATGCCCGGCCCCATGATCAGGGCGCTTTTTCCCTGCACCTGTTCCATGATGAAGTCGGCATCGGCTGCGGTAAAGAATTTTTCTGATTGGGGCAGGGGAATGGTCATGGCCTCGATCAGGGCCGATTCAAAGATCGGATTCAATTTTCCGGGAACACCGAGACTTACCAGTCCGGCCCCGCTCCGCAGGGCGCCCAGGGCACAGAGTATGGCCGCGCCGGTCTTGCCCTCCGAACCGGCAAGGATAAAAAGATGACCGAAATTTCCCTTGTGGGCCGCTTTTTTTCTCCTGTTCAATGTGTCCAGGATTGTATGATCCAGGGATTCACCATTGATCGATGCCGCAGCTGCAGCTTTGTCCGGGATGCCGATGTCGATGACCCTCAGCCTGCCGATACCATTGCCTCCGTGCATGAAATGACCCGGCTTGGCCAGGCCGTAGGTTGCCGTCAGGTCGGCCCGGACAGAGGCGCCGAGCGGCTGTCCGGTATCGCTGTTGAGCCCGGATGGAATATCAACCGCAACCACAGGGATGGTTTGTTCCCGGCGCAGCCTGTTGATAAGGTGAATGGCGGAGAGGAACATTCCTGCCACAGGACGCTGCAGTCCGGTACCGAAAACAGCGTCTACAATTGCCCAGGGAAGGCCTGCGGCAATGTTTTTTTCTATTTCCCGGCAGGCGATTTCCAGGTCCTTTTCCTGCTCCACGATGAGGGAGGGAAAATCAAGCTGGTTGACAATCCGGAAATTGTGCGCAGCGTCTCCTTTCAGATTCTCCGGGTTCACAAGAAAAATCAGGAAGGGAAAGCCGCCCGCCTGGCGGATGCACCTGGCGATAACCAGACCGTCGCCGCCGTTGTTTCCGGGTCCGATAAACAGGAGCGCCGATTTTCCGGCCGGGGAGCCCAGGACATCGGTCATAAAGACAAAGGTGCCGCGGCCGGCATTTTCCATGAGAACCATGCCCGGAATAAAATGCTTTTCAATGACATTCCGGTCAAGTTCCTGCATTTCTGATGCCCTGGCAAGTTTCATGGGATATCTCGGATCGGTTGAATTTTGTATGAAAGAATGGTCCTAATGTATTACATACTGTTCAGAGATCAGCAGGAAATCTGATAAATAAATGAATTATATCTTTTTTTTCTCCATGGATCAATGAATGAAAATAGTTGTTTTTGAGCAAAACGGTTCCGGCCGGGAAAAAATTGCCGGGATCAGGAAATACGGGAAAAATCTGGAAATAACCCGGATCGTCGATATTGTTGAAGCCTTACCGGAATTTGTCGACAACCCTGAAGAATACATTTCCCGGGATTTTGCTGCCGACCTTGTTCTTGACTATCTGACCCATCCCGACCTGTCCCATTATCTGGTCCGGATCTGTGGGGAGAAAAAAATACCGGTTATCGCCTCGGGCAGAAAGAACCCCGATGCCGTTACGCCGTTTACCTGCTGCGGGCTCGGGGTGCACAGAAAACTGGGCTGGTACGGCGAGCAGTTCGGGCTGCCGGAATATGAGGTGACCCTTGACAAAGACCGTATTGTTTCCCTGCGGGTTGTCCGCGGCGCCCCCTGCGGCGCATCATGGGACGTGCTGGCCAGGGTGGCGGGTGCCCGGATTGAAGACGCCCTGACCCTTCTGCCCCGGGAGGTTCAGTACCGGTGTGTGGCAAATCCTTCCCGTTTTGACCCGATATCAGGAAAAAGCCCGGTGCACTATGCCGGTCATGTTCACCGGGCTGCCTTGCAGAAGGCGATTGATAAAGCAAAAGAGGTGGAGGCCGCCGAGACGCGAAAGGATTGACATCCCGTGTTCAATGACGTCTTGTGAAACATCCCGACAGTTTGCCCCACCTGGTTAGCTGATAAAGCTTATCGATTGTACGCCTCTTCCTTTATATTTCTGATTATTTCTCCTTGGCAGGAATTTATTCAGTAAATATAGTTTAAACATTGAACTGACGCAGGAATCAAGCCAGAAGGAGATGAGATGGAAAATATCATGCGCAAAAAAATATTCTACGCGGCTTTAAAAATCATGGTACCGGTTCTCGCGGTCTCCGTTTTGTGGGGATGCGCCGCCTTAAAGCACAAAAAAGAACCCCTGGTTGTCGGGCAGCCCCAGCATCCTGCCGGTATTGAGGCGAACCGGATCCAGCCGGGGCTGTCTGTGCTCTATTTTTATGATTTATACAGGTACATGTACCAGATGCCCAAGGGAGATGCCATTATCCGGAAAGGTACACCCGGACCGCCTATACTGCAGCTCAACCATCGCTTCGGGGACGGCAAGGTCTTTGACAGCGGAGTAAACAAGGGAGTCGGCATGGTCATGACAGGGTATCTTCACCTGGAGCAGCCCGGACCCTATGCCTTCCAGGCGAAATCGAACGACGGTTTTGAACTGTATATCAATGACAATCTTTTGATCAGCGACCCGGCAGTGCACGGTGACAAAGTATCGGAACCAGGACTCATGACGGCTGCCGAGGGCGGATGGTTTCCGGTCATGATAAAATATTTCCAGCGCAAGGGGACCGCAACCCTGGAACTCTACTGGAAGCCGCCCGGAGCGGAATCTTTTGCCATCATTCCCCCGGAAGTGTATGGGCATCAGCCTGAACAGTAACATTTGTACCGTGCCTTACTGAACCATGTCTGCCGTGTTTGAATTTCATGGCGACCTGCCCGGCCTGCTGCGTGCCAAATGGCGGGGCAGGCAGCCTGTCGTTCAGCCGGTGCAGCGACGGGCATCCATTAAAGATGTGGTGGAATCCTTCGGGGTGCCGCATACCGAGATCGGAACAATCGAATGCCGGGGGGAGGAGGTGGATTTTTCCTATCCCGTGGAAGATGACCGGGTTTTTAAAATTTTTCCGATCCGGGCGCCATGGGACCCTGCCCGGAAGTCATTGCTGCGGCCCGTTCCTCTTGCTGAAATCAAGTTCATAGTTGATGTCAATGTCGGCAGACTGGCAAGATACCTGCGGATGGCCGGTTTTGACGTGCTCTACCATTACCGGTGGAGCGATGTGCAGATTATAGCCATGATCAGCCGCGAAAGGAGAATTGTCATCACCAGGGACCTGGCCCTGCTCAAAAGACGGCAGGTTGAATTCGGCAGATATGTGCGTTCAGAGAAACCGGCAGAGCAGCTTCATGAAATTATAGGTTTTTTCGGGTTAAGAGACAAACTGCAGCCGTTTTCGCGCTGCCTGGACTGCAATACCCTGCTGGAACCTGTTGCCAAGCAGGATATCCTCCATCTCCTGGAACCCCTGACAAAAAAATATTATCATTCATTCAGCATCTGTCCTGCCTGTGACAAGGTGTATTGGGCCGGCAGTCATGTTGAGGAAATGCGGCAGCTTTTCCCGGGATATTTTTAGATCTCCACGGCAGAAAAAAAATGCCGGTTCCTGTTCCCTGCCGGTAGTCCATGTCGGCATATCTGCCGCGAGCAAGATAGAGGAGCCCACCGGGTGTTCAAGGGTTCGCATTCACTGGAAATTGGTTTATTTGCGGCTCTCCGGTTTTTCTCCGCATCGGCTGCATGGCTTGAATCCCGCAGCCTGTGCTACATCCGCATCCTTGAATTTAATGGTGCAGTGTCGGCAGTTGTACAATCGGCATCCTGGGAAATGAAAAATCCTTTCTTCCGTATCTGCATGGATAACCATATCTTCAGGATAATATATCCTGTCCTCGTTATCTTTTTGACCAGGGCTCCATCGCAGCAGCCGCTCGGCCAGCCGCTTTAAGCCTTTGACAGGCGGTGCCAGGAAAGTGTTGATGAAATCCATGATTCTGATCAGCACCCATTCCGAGATAATCGGTTTTTCCTTATCCGCCCGCCAGAGAAACCAGCCGGTCATGAGGAAAAAAATCAGATTCGGTGTCCACATGCCGATTATGACGGGAATTTTCTGTTCCTCACTGAACACCTCGAAAATTGTGGACACCATGTAGTAGAGGATAAAGAAACCCAGCCCCAGCGGCAGGCCGATTGCTCTTCTCCCCTGACTTGCCTGGAGGCCGAGGGGGATGCCGAGAAGGGTGAGAATGAAACAGCCGACCGGCAGGGCCAGGCGATGATGAAATTCATTGAGCAGCACGATTCCCTGTCTGGTGTCGTGTCCATATTCCCGGGCAGCTTCCAGGAGCTGCTGTTGATTCATCGATGATTTTCCCTTGGCGACAAGGGATTCGCCGCTGATCTGGGTCGGCGGACTGATCGGGATCTGCAGCTGGTATCTTTCGAAGCGGATCACCTGGTTGTCGAAATTCTCTACACTGTGCATGGTCCCGTTATTGAGGACAATGGTGACGGACATCTTCTCCACTTCCGCGGCCAGTCCGCCATCCCTGGCCATTATGATTATCGGCTGCTCCCTGTTGCGCATATCCGAAACATACACCCCGTGCCACCGCTCCTTGTCATCTATGCGGTCAACATATACAACAAGGTCTCCAAGGGTTTCGGTGAATTTTTTTTCCTGCAGCCCCTTGTCGATTTTTTCCTTTGCCAGTTGGAACAGCAGATTTTTCATGGCGACTTCGCCGGCCGGAATGAGGCTGACGGAAAAAAAACCGGTCAGCAGGGATATGGCCAGGGCCGACAGCACGACGGGAGGAAGAATCTGCATGAGACTGATGCCGCTCGCCTTGAGCACCAGCATTTCCCGGTCAATTGTCAGGCGGGTGAAGCCGATTATGATCCCGGTCATGCTGGCCATGGGAATGACATAGAGGAGCAGGTGGGGGAAAATATAGGAAAATATCCTGATGAAATCTCCCATGCCGATTTTCAGTTCCAGGACCAAATCGAGCAGTGGCAGCAGCCGGACAAGAAAAAAAACGCTGTACAGAATTATGAAGCTGGCGAAAAAAGGCGCAAGCATCTCCGTCGCAATGTAACTGTACAGAAGAAGAGGGAGTTTATTAATTTTATGCATTGAGCATGGCGGCCGGCGGCAGTATCGGGATGATATGAATTGCCGTATTCAAAGATATTTTACAGCTGCTCCAGTATATCTTTAATATTGACGTCAATCCAGTGCTGGTCCCACCATTCTACCGGGTTGACGAATTTGCCGTGGACCAGCATACTGAAATGAAGGTGGTCCCCACCCGCCATTCCTGTTGCCCCTGAGCGCCCGATAACAACGCCCTTGTCGACGATCCGGCCGGCCTCGGCTTCCAGGCGGCTCAGATGGGAGTAGAGGCTGAAAATACCCTGGCCATGATCAAGAATCACGGTGTTGCCGTAGATTCCCAGGTAATCGGCAAAAACAACCTTACCCCTGTTGGCGGCTTTTATTTCAACGGCTGCCGTAGATGCTATATCCATTCCCAGGTGAACCTGCTGGTCAATTGCATTTCCTTGATAAAAATAGGTGCGCTGATCGGCAAACCCCGCCTTGGGAGCGCCGGCCATACGCAGAAAGCTGTCCGCCCACAGTCCTTTGGGCTCCGGAGAACCGCACAACTCCCGAATGGTTTCAGCGTTGCGTTTTCGCACCTCATTGTTGGTAAAGAGATATTTGTCCAGCATTGAGCCTGTCATTTCAGGGTAGTACTGCTCGAATTCCGGTACCTTGGCATTGAGAAAATCGTCTCCCACACCGATCCGGTCTTTTTTATAGGCTGCCTGCTTCAAGACCATGGAAAAGACAGCCTGTCCTTCATTGCCGGCCATGTCAACGGCAACAACCCTGCTGTTTTTGATTGTATCGGCATTCCAGTCAAGTGCGATATAGGCGATATAACGGTTTTCCTGGTTGTGCATGGGGTAACCCTGGAAAAAATCATCATTGACTTCGACACCGTGCCGTTCTGCCGGTTCGGATATATCATAGACCACTATGCCGCTGCCGCCCTGGAGAATATACCGCTGCGAATGCTCGATGGTCACCCGCGGCAATTTTGTGTCGATCATCACCGGGTAGCGGCTGACGGCGGCATTTCCCTGCAGCATCCTGTTGAGGGAAAAATCCCTGGCAGTTACGATCAGTTCCGCTTCACCGTCCTGCAGTTTTGCCTTTTTATTATCAAATACGACAACTCCTTCGGTTTCGGCGGGTCCGGCCCCGTAAAACCAGGTCCGGCGCTGAAAATTATTTTGAAAAAGCTCAGTGGTATTTCCCTTCTGCTCAATAGCAATGCTTACAGACCGGATGCCCTGCTTGCGGTCTGTTGCCTGAAAAGCAATAGCGGCTTCCTGCCCGAAATACCCGGTCTCCTCTGTCAGCGAAACAAGAGGTTTTTCGGTTTCAAAAAGAATAATTGCGGCTAGGCCTCCGGCGGCGATAATGATCAATACAAGGATGAGTATGAATATCCTGCCGATTTTGCTTTTGCCTTTTTTGGGAGTTCCGGATCTGAGTTTTGCTTGAGAAGCCATATTATAATCCCGCTCGTTTTTTTGACGTAAGAGTGTAGTAGCATAATTATTCGCGAGAATGCCGGCTACGCCGCGGCATCTTCGACCGGGGTACTCGTGTTCATGTGCCTATCTGATGGTTATGTACTGCGGATCCCGTCCAGCAGCTATTCGCCCCATGATATATCATATCGGCTGACATGAGAATCTTTCTCCGGGATGACGACAAACTGCTTGCCGGTCTCCTTCTGCAGCGTTTCAATATGCAGTGTTTCCTCCTCAAGCAGCATATTCGCGACATAAGGATGCACCTTGATATACACTTTCTCGGATCTTACCCTTGGCGCCTCCCGGCTTATTTTACGAAAAATATCATAGCAGATTGTCCTGCGGGACTTGACAGTCCCTTCTCCTTCGCAGTACATGCATGGTTCGCACATCACCTGCCTGAGACTTTCAAGTGAGCGCTTACGGGTCATCTGCACCAGGCCGAATTCTGAAACTTTCAGAATATTGATCCTGTTTTTATCCTTTTTGATTGCATCCTGAAAGGACACAAAGAGCTCTTCCCGATGCAGTTCGTTTTCCATATCGATAAAATCGACAATAATAATGCCGCCGATATTCCGCAGCCGCAGCTGATAGGCGATCTCCTTGACCGCCTCCATGTTTGTTTTGAAAATGGTTTCCGCCTGATCATTTTTGCCGACGTACCTGCCGGTATTGACATCAATTACCGTGAGCGCTTCCGTTGCTTCGATTATGATGTAGCCGCCTGACCGGAGCCACACTTTTTTATCCAGGGCGCGGTTGATATCCATTTCTATGCCGTAGGCCTCAAAGAGCGGCAGGTCCCGATCATAATAGACAACCTTGTTCTTCAGTTCAGGAGCAAACATCTGCATGAATGTAAGCAGCCGTTCATGGACCGGCTTGGAATCTATGACCAGCTCTTTGACATCGTCAGTGAACAGGTCGCGCACGGAACGGAGGATCAGGTCCAGGTCTTCGTATACCAGTCCAGGCTTGTTGGTCCTCCGGCAGTTGCATTTGATATCGTCCCAGAGGAGGAGAAGGAATTCCATGTCCGCTTCAAGTTCCTCTTCCGACGCATGCTCGGCTACCGTCCTGACAATAAAGCCGGTCCCTGGCGGACGGAGATGTTCTATTTTATCCCGCAGTTTCTGGCGGACATGCTCATTTTCAATTTTTCGCGAAATGCCGATATGGTCGGTGAGCGGCATAAAAACGAGATTCCGGCAGGGGAGGGTGATGTGACAGGTCAGCCTGGCCCCCTTGCTGCCGATAGGTTCCTTGGATATCTGCACCAGAATGCTTTGTCCTTCCTGCAGGAGATTGCCAATGTTTTGCTGTGTCTCGCTTTTGTTGTTGTGCACCGCGGGCAGTTGGAATTCCTGCAGATTGAAAGGCTGGTCATGCACATCGATGCGCCTTTCCAGTTCGGAACTGGTAATTATTACATCGTCCACATAGAGAAATCCGGCCCGTTCCAACCCGATATCCACAAATGCGGCCTGCATGCCCGGCAGGACACGGACCACCCTGCCGCAATAAATATTACCGACCAGTCCTTTTTCAGCCGGCCGTTCAAGATAGTACTCCAGCAGGTTGCCGCTTTCAACCAGAGCTATGCGGTTTTCATAGGGTGTTGCATTGATGAGAATGTCTGTATACATATCATATAATTAATGGCTGCTGTATTGAGAATCGGTTGCATGGAAGTAAAAATCCGAGCCCAAAGTGCCTTATTCCGGCAACAGATATATTAAGGCAATTTTTACATCTTTTACATTGGCGCCGCCTGGACCCGCACAAAAAACAAATGGACCGAACCGGCACCACTTAAATAGATAAATCAAATAATTACCAGGACAGGTATGATCCGGCCTGATTCGGAGAACCCGGTTTTATTCCTACTCATTTATGAAGATTAATTATATATATCAAAAAACCAAGTTATGCCATAACAAAGGGCAAACGCGCAGAGAGAACCGGGTGTTTTGAAAGGGCGCGCCACCTCGATCTTGCAGGCATCAGAGAGCATGACATGTCGATAACCGTCATTATTCCCACTTACAACCGGGACGCTTTTCTGGAAGATGCGGTACTGTCAGTTGCCGGGCAGACTCTTGCCTGTGATGAGCTGATCATTATAGACGACGGCTCTATCGACAATACCCGCCGGATAATTGAGAACATGGCCCGCCGGCTGCCTTTTCCTCTTCGATACTATTGCCAGGAAAACAAGGGGGCTGCGGCGGCCCGCAATGCGGGGATCGGCAAGGCTTCCTCCGAATACCTGTGCTTTCTCGATTCGGATGACCGCTTTGCCCCGGAAAAATTACAGCTTCAATATCATGCCATGCTGCAGTCGGGCAGCCTGATATCCCATACCCGTGAAACCTGGTTCAGACGGGGCATACTGCTCAACCAGAAAAAAAGGCACCGGCCGCGCGAAGGATTCATTTTTGACGATTGCCTGACCATGTGCGTGGTGGGCATGTCCACCGTCATGGCCGGAAAAGAGATATTTGATAAATACGGCGGCTTCAACGAACGGCTGCCGTGTTGTGAGGATTATGACTTCTGGCTGCGGGTCAGTGTCAGGGAAAATTTTCAGCTTATTGACCGGCCGTTGACTATCAAGCATGGGGGCAGGGCGGATCAACTGTCCGTTATCCACCGGCAGGGGATGGACAGATATCGAATCATGGCAATTGTCAACCTGCTTGACCGTAACAGGCTGACTGACCGGCAGCGGCAGCTGGCAATTGAAGAACTGCACCGCAAATGCATGATATACGGCAGGGGCTGCTGCAGGCACGGCCGCGAAGCGGAAGGTCGTTTCTATCTTGGGCTTCCCGGGAAGTACAGGGAAAAATGTTCCTGGGCCATGGCGGAATGAATTATTCCCGGTAGAATTTATGGCTGCCGTACTGGTTGATATAGGTCATATTTTCCGACCAGCTAGGCTGGACATCCTCCCGGTGGTAATATATTGCCCCCTCAGTGAAATCCTCTGAAGTGAGCGCTTCCAGCGCCGACTTCATGCAGTCAAGGAACGCTGCCGGTTCAGTCGGTACATAGGTATTCTTGAGGAAGGTCCAGCTGAACTGATAGGGGGCGATAACGACTTCCTCCAAGCTCTGCTGCTTCTGCATGGCCCTGTTCAAGGTAACATGTGCAACTGCCAGCTGACCGATTTTGGTCTCGCCGCGCGCCTCATGATAGATATTGAGGGTAAGCCAGAGAAGGCCTTCAAATAATCCCATTGTCATTACCGGTCATTGCAGATAGGGCGTTGCAGCAACCGTATTTCATAGCATGATCGGGCCTGGGAAAGCGGTCTGCATTCATATATCCTGTATGGGTACTTTAACACAGCATGACAGGGAAAAAAAGTTGAACACTATAATGATATTGATAACCTTTACTATTACTTTGTGGTATAATATTATAAATAAATTAATCGGAAAAAAAATATTGAATGCCCAATCACTTTTTTTTGTACTTTTTCTCAATAGTTATACAAGGCACCCTGTTATATTAGTAGAGTTTTATACTTGAAAAAAAAATTATTTCCGATAAGATTTACTTTTTTGCCTTTTTGCAAATGACCCTGAAATGCATACATTTGTTTAAATCGGCAGGTGCCCTGTCTGCCGAGAAGATATATCCCATTCAACTATTTTGACAAGCAGGAGATTCAATGAGTGCCAAGATCATCAGCGGGACGGAAACGGCCAAAGCCATCCGGGAGGAACTGAAAAAAGAGGTCAATGAACTCAGGGAAAAGCATAATATTGTTCCCGGTCTCGTGACTATTCTTGTCGGTGAAGACCCTGCTTCGCAATCCTATGTTGCAGCCAAGAATAAAACCGCCCACGCCCTTGGTATCCATTCCGAACAGGTAACCCTTCCTGCTGAAACCGGCGAACAGGAGCTCCTGGATCTGGTTTCAAAATACAACAATGATGACAAGATTCACGGCATTCTTGTCCAACTGCCCCTGCCGAAGCACATTGACGAAGCAAAAGTGCTGTACGCCATTGATCCTGAAAAGGATGTGGACGGCTTCCATCCTGTTAATGTCGGCAAAATGGTCCTGGGTGAACAGTGTTTTCTGCCCTGCACCCCGCACGGCGTACTTGAACTGCTGCAAAGGGCAGGAATCGAAACCACCGGGGCCGAGGTCGTTGTGGTCGGCCGTTCCAATATTGTCGGCAAGCCGGTTGCCAACCTGATGTTGCAGAAACGCCCTGCCGGCAATGCGACGGTAACTCTCTGCCATACCCGGACAAAAGATATGAATTTTCACACCAGACGGGCCGATATCCTGATCGTTGCCGCCGGTGTGGCCAACATGATCAAGGCTGACCAAGTGAAAGAAGGCGTGGTGGTTATTGATGTGGGCGTGAACCGTATCGGCATGACCGACAGCGGCAAGGCCATTCTCGCCGGTGATGTGGAGTTTGAATCGGTCAAGGAAAAAGCCGCGGCCATCACTCCTGTTCCGGGAGGGGTAGGGCCGATGACTATCACCATGCTTATGAAAAATACTGTCCAGTCCGCCAGGCAGCACGCCGGACTGGCTTAATAAATTGATAAATATTGATATGGAAATCGGTTCAGCATGCTGATTACCGAATTCCATCAGCTGACCTCAGCTCAGGAGAGACTACATTATGGCTAAGTCACACGGTTGCGATAATTGCAATGAAATAACAGGCGCTTCAACCTTGGACCTGCTGAACCAGGACCTTGCCAAACAGGTCCGCACGGCATATGACCGGCTGGAGAGCCGGGGCATGTCGGCCTGCCTTTTCGGATCCGGCGGCACCTGCTGCAGGATCTGTAACATGGGGCCGTGTCAGATAATCGACGGCGTCGATACCATGCTCGGCATCTGCGGGGCAACAGCGGACACGGTTGCCGCCCGCAACTTTGCCCGGATTATAGCTGCCGGCACCGCTGCCCATACGGATCATGCCCGGGAAATGGTGAGGGGTTTTATCGCCACGGCCAAGGGCGAGACCCCGCATGAAATAAGGGACGTAGAAAAGTTGCATAAAATGGCCCGGCTTTTCGGGATTGAAACAGAAGACCGGGATAAAAACGAAATCGCCCTGGAACTGGGAGAAAAAGCTCTGGCCGAATTCGGGCAGCAGGACGGCACGCTGACCATGCTCAAGCGGGCTCCCGAAAAACAGCAGCAGATCTGGAAGAAGCTCGGCGTCGAACCCCGGGGAATTGACCGGGAAGTTGTGGAAATGATGCACCGCACCCATATGGGGGTTGACCAGGATTATAAAAATATCATGCTGCAGGGAGCCAGGTGCGCCCTTGCCGACGGCTGGGGTTCTTCCATGCTTTCCACCGAACTGACCGACATCATGTTCGGCACTCCGGTGCCCAAAAGGGCCATCGTGGACCTGGGCTGTCTCAAAGAGGATCATGTCAATGTAACCGTCCACGGTCACGAACCGCTGCTCGCCGAGACTCTCTGCATGGCGGCTGAGGAGGAAGACATGCTGGAACTGGCCAGAAAGGCCGGCGCCAAGGGCATAAACCTTGCCGGCGTCTGCTGTACCGGCAACGAGATCCTCATGCGCCGTGGAATTCCGGTAGCCGGCTCCTTCATCCAGCAGGAGATGGTGCTTGCCACCGGCGCAGTGGAAGCAATGGTCGTGGATGTACAGTGCGTCATGCAGTCGGTGGCCCAGGTGGTCAAGGAGATGCACACCGATATCATCACCACCAACTACCGGGCAAAAATGCCCGACAGTGTGCATATTCAGTTCGACGAGCACAATGCAATGAAATCCGCCAAGGAAATCCTTACGAAAGCCATCGGCAATTTCAAGAAACGCGGCAACCATTACATTCCGGCGGACAAGAAATTCGACGTAGTAGTGGGCTTCAGCCACGAGACCATAAACTACATGCTCGGCGGCAGGTTCCGTGGCTCCTACCGGCCCCTGAACGACAACATCATCAACGGCAGGATCAAGGGTGTTGGCGCCATTGTCGGCTGTGAGCACTACAAGTATGCCGATGACGTGCATTTTAAAATTGCCGTGGAGCTGATCAAAAATAATGTCCTGGTGCTGGCCACCGGCTGTGCAGCATCCGCACTCGGGCGGCGCGGCCTGATGCGGCCGGAAGCGGCGGCTGAATATGCCGGGCCCGGACTCGCCGAAGTCTGCGAGACTGTCGGTATGCCGCCCGTCCTGCATGTGGGCTCCTGTGTCGACAACAGCCGCCTGCTCATCGCCCTGACGGAAATGGTCAGGGAAGGGGGACTCGGGGAAGATATTTCCGAATTACCCGCCTGCGGCACCGCACCGCTGTATATGTCGGAAAAAGCCGTTGCCATCGGTCAGTATTTTGTCAGTTCCGGCGCCCATGTCGTTTTCCAGAATCTGCCCGTCAGCGGGGCCAGGAAGTTCACTGAATTTCTCCTGGACGGCATGACTGAGCTGTACGGCGCCTGTTGGGAAGTGGAAGAAGATCCCATTGAACTTGCCCGCAAGATGATCAGGGCTATTGATGAAAAGCGCGAGGCCCTGGGCATCAACAAGAAGCAGGAGCGTATCCTCATGGATATGCAGATGCGCCGGGAGATTGAAGGCAAGGCGCTGCCGGGAATGGGATGCGGGGGCCTCGGTGACAAGCATGCCTAAAGGAGCAGCAGTTCTCTGTCTTAACGATTTGTCGGTCAGGGCAACGGGTCCGGGAAGATGAGAAAAAACCACAAGAACAATGAGGGACTCCGCACACGGGGCCGCTGGGGAATATTCAGTAAGGAGGTTTGATGAAATCGGGGAGCAATCTTGAGCGTGTCCTTGCTGCCGGTAATTTTGCCGTTACCGGGGAACTGGGGCCGCCGAAAAACAGTGACCCGGAAGTGGTCCGGAAAAAAGCCCGGTTGCTGAAAGGGAATGTTGACGCCGTCAATATAACCGACTGCCAGACAGCAATAGTACGGATGTCAAGCATCGGCGCCGGCCTGATCGCCCAGTCGGAAGGAGTTGAACCGGTTATCCAGATGACCTGCCGGGACCGGAACCGGATCGGCATGCAGAGCGACCTGCTGGCGGCATCTTCCATGGGACTCAAAAACCTGCTGTGCCTTACCGGTGACCATCAGAAGTTCGGCAATCATCCCGGCTCCAAGGGCGTCTTTGACATGGATTCCATCCAGATGCTGGGCATGGTCCGTGATATGCGCGACGAGAGAAAATTCCAATGCGGCGAGGAAATCAAGGGAACGGCTCCCAGTTTTTTTATCGGCGCCGCCGCCAATCCCTTTGCCTATCCGTTTGAATTCCGGGCCGTCCGGCTGGGTAAAAAAGTAGCCAGCGGCGCAGATTTCATCCAGACACAGATCATCTATAATGTGGAAAAATTCGCCAGGTTTATGGAAATGGTCCGCGATCTCGGCCTGACCGATAAATGCTACATACTTGCCGGTGTAACGCCGCCAAAATCCTTGGGCATGGCAAAATACATGAAAAATTTTGTCCCCGGCATGGATGTGACCGACGAGATAATCAATCGCATGAAGGGAGCAAAAGACAAGCAGCGGGAAGGTATCAGCATCGCGGTCGATATCATCAATCAGGTCAAGGAAATCAAGGGCGTGTCAGGTGTCCATGTCATGGCCATTGAATGGGAAGAGGCTGTGGCCGAGATAGTGGACAGGGCGGGTCTGCTGCCGCGGCCGGCTCCGGACCAGGCTGATGAGAAAGCTGCAGCCCGGCCCGGCGGCGAGGCAATCATGGTCCGGGCGGAAGCCGACAAGCTGATCTCACGGGCCCAGGCGGAAGCTGAACAGATCATTGCCGCCGCCCGCCGTGAAGCGCAGGCTCTCATGGAGAAGAGTGCTGCGGGAGGGCCTGCAGCCGCAACTGTACAAACAACGGAAATTGCAATAGATATTGATGATGATGGAGAACATGAGATGAACGAAAAGGAACGGCAGTTGGCGTTGGAATCCATCAAGCAGGGGTTGGACGCCTTAAAGAAAGCCTACGGCCTGAGTGACCAACAATTTGAGGCACTGGTCAACTTTGCCGGGGCAGAGGCGATTCTGAAAAAAGAACCTCAGTCCCGCGCAGATGCGCCGTCGGCAACTCTGCCGCCGCAGACTGCGGAACCAAAGGCGGAGAAAACAGAGGCGGAAGCCGCCGCAGAGAAGAAGGCCGGGGAAGAAACCGCGGCCAGGGCTAAGGCTGAAGGCGAGAATAAGGCGAAAGCTGAAGCCGAAGCAAAAGCTCAAGCCGAAGCAAAAGCTCAAGCCGAAGCAAAAGCCCTGGCAGAGAAAAAAGCCAGGGAGGAGGCTGCCGCCAGAGCCGCAGCCGAGGCCGAAAAAAAGGCCAGGGAAGAAGCCGCGGTCAAAGCAGAGGCGGAGGCAAAGGAAAAGCCTGCCCCTGAACGTAAAAAAGAGGAGCCAGCGAAAAAGCCGGTAAAGGCGGCGCCGACAGAAATTGCCGCACCTGAGTTACAGGTTGAAAACGTTCCTTTTGCCGAAAGGGCGGCAAAGGTTCCCGCAACCTCCTATAAAGTGAACTACAGCGGTTCAATCCGGGAAGCAAAACTGGGCAACAATGACAACACTGTGACTGTCGGCGGTTCCGGGGTCCTTCCTTTTCATCTGTTTGAAGGGGATATGCCCAGGAAGCCCTTGATTGCCATGGAAATTCAGGACATCAAGCCGGACAACTGGCCGGCAACCCTGACCCGATACTTTGACGACGTTATGGACAACCCGGTTGCCTGGGCACAGAAATGCGTCAATGAATACAATGCCGATGCCCTGAACATCTATCTCATCGGCACCGATCCCAACGGTATGAACAGGCCGGCGGCGGATGCGGCCAGGGATGCGGCGGCCATCATCGATGCGGTGAACGTGCCGATCATTGTCTGGGGCTGCGGCAACAATGAAAAAGATACCGAAACACTGCGGGAGATCACCTCGATCATCGGCGACAAGAAAGTCTGTCTCGCACCGTTGGAAGACGCAAATTACCGGGCCATCGGCGCTACCGCCATGGCATTCCACCACCCGATGGTCGCAGCTTCGCCGATTGACGTCAATCTGGCCAAGCAGTTGAACATCCTGCTGGAAAATCTCGGCGTGCCGCTGGATACCGTCCTCATGGATCCCTCAATCGGCGCCCTTGGCTACGGGATCGAATATACCTATTCGGTTATGGAGCGGATCAGGATAGCCGCGCTTACGCAGAAGGACGAAAAACTGCAGGTGCCGATCATCTGCAACCTGGGCCGGGAAGTCTGGAAAGCCAAGGAAGTAGGACTGCCTACCGATGACACCCTGGGTGATCAGGAGCGGCGGGGCGTCATGATGGAAGCGATCACCGCTGCCTGCATGCTGCTTGCCGGCGGTGAGGTTCTGATTATGCGGCATCCGAAAGCAATCAATATGACAAAATCACTGATCAACGGCCTCACGGCCTGATCGGGGAAAAGAATAGAGCAACTAACAATAGTAGCAATAAGGGAGTAATCTCAATGTCGAAGATCATCTGTTCCGCAGCTATACGTGGCGCCAAAAAAATCATTGATATGGCTGAAGAGACCTATGAGGAGGCCTTGAAAAAATACGGGGCAGACCAGGAGGTCGTATTACCGAACACAGCGTACTTTCTGCCGATTATCTATTCCATGCTGGGAGCAAAAGTGGAAAAGCTCGGCGACATGAAGGATATTTTCCGGGAATGCCGCAGCCTGCTGCCGCCGGTTGTGACCGAGGATATGTGGCTGCCGTACCTGGCGCCGGCCCTCGACGCGGGTATGGCTACCTTTTTTGCCGAGGAGATGTACGAGGCGATCCGGTACCTTAACGATGCCGATTTTTATACCAAGACCGAAGAGCCGGCAGCGGACAATATCTGGCTGGGCGCGGCCGATGACGTCATCTTCCGCAAACGCGGCGTCGAATTCGTCGACGGCACCGCCCCGGGATTTGCCGCCATCATGGGCGCCCCGCCGAACAAGGAGATAGCCAGCAGGATTGCCCTGGAGTTGCAGGAGAAAAATCTCTATATTTTCATGCACGATCAGACCGACGGAGTCCGGATGCCCGACCTGCTGGTCAAAAACGATGTCCAGGTCGGCTGGGGTACCAGGCTTGTTCCCTTCGGTCCGACGTATACCTCGGCGGTTTTTGCCATCGGCTTTGCCTGCCGGGTCGCCCTGGCCTTCGGCGGCATCAAACCCGGCGACTACCGGGGCAACCTGCTCTACAACAAGAACAGGACCTTCGCTTTTGTCATGGCATTCGGCCCGGTCAGCGACGAGTGGTATGCCAATGCAGCCGGCGCGATAAACTGGGGCTTTCCGACAATTTCAGATTATGATATTCCCCAGGTGCTCCCCACCGGCATATGCTCCTACGAGCATGTGGTCTCCAATGTGCCCCATGAAGAGATCGTCCAGAAGGCCATTGAGGTACGCGGTCTCAAGGTATCTGTTACCAAGATCGACATTCCCATGGCCTTCGGCCCGGCATTCGAGGGAGAACGGATCCGCAAGGACGACCTGTTCATGGAATGCGGCGGCGGCAGAACAACAGGTGTCGAGGTCCTGGTTTCCAGGGAAATGGATGAGGTGGAGGACGGCAAAATAATTCTCGAGGGACCGGATATTTCCGATATCAAAGAGGGACAGAACCTGCCGATCGGCATCCTGGTCGAGGTTGCCGGCCGCGAAATGCAGTCCGACTTCGAACCGATTCTGGAACGCCAGTTCCACCACCTGATCAACTATATTCAGGGCATTATGCATATCGGCCAGCGCAATATCATGTGGATCAGGATCGGCAAGGCTGCCGTGGAAAAAGGATTTTCCTTCAAACATATCGGCACGGTACTGCACGGCAAGCTGCACCAGGAATTCGGGGCTATCCTGGACAAGGTGCAGGTCAAGATCTATACGATCCAGGAAAAAGTGGAAGAAGTCATGGATCTCGCCCGCCAGGTCTACGCGGAGCGTGATCTCCGGCTGGGCTCCATGACCGATGATACGGAGGAGGTATTCTACTCCTGCACCCTCTGCCAGTCCTTTGCTCCCAGTCATGTCTGCGTCATCACCCCGGAAAGGATCGGCATGTGCGGCGCCTACAACTGGCTTGACGGAAAGGCTTCCTTCCAGATCAACCCGACCGGCCCGAACCAGCCCATCCAGAAAGGCGAATGCCTGGATGAGATCAACGGCTACTTTTCCGGGATCAATGAGTTTGTCGGCCAGGCATCACGCGGTGCGGTTACAGAGGTAAGCTGCTATTCGCTGATGAACAACCCCATGACCGCCTGCGGCTGTTTTGAGGCTATTGCCGCCATGCTGCCGAGCTGCAACGGCATCATGGTCGTGAACCGCGACTACATGGGCATGACGCCTTCCGGCATGAAGTTCACCACCCTAGCCGGTATGGCCGGCGGCGGCATGCAGACGCCCGGATTTATGGGAGTCTCCAAGCATTATATGACCAGCCGCAAACTGTTTCTCGCCGAGGGCGGCGTCAAGAGGCTGGTGTGGATTCCGAAAATCCTGAAAGAGGAAATCAGCGAAAAACTGAAGGCCCGCTGTGAGGAAATCGGCATGCCGGAACTGTATGACATGATCGCCACTGAAGAGCAGGGGACGACCGAGGAGGAAATCCTCGAATTCCTCAAGGAGAAAGGTCATCCCGCCCTGGAAATGGAAACAGCCATCGGCTGATCGGACCGTGAAAAAAGCAGTCGGCTCCGGTCTGATCGGAACTGACCTGAGACATATGTTTTAAGGAGGATAGAAACAATGGCGTTAACCGGTATACAGATTTTAAAAATGCTGCCGAAGAAAAATTGCGGCGAATGCGGCATACCCACATGTCTTGCCTTTGCCATGAAGGTGGCAGCCGGTCAGTCGGAAATTGACAAGTGCCCTTATGTCAGTGAAGAGGCAAAACAGACCATCGGCGAAGCGTCCGCTCCTCCGATCCGGACGATCAAGCTGGGCGGCGGTGATGCAAAATTCACCGTGGGCGGCGAAACCTGTCTGTTCCGGCACGAAAAACGTTTTGAGAATCCGACCGGAATAGCAGTCATGGTTGCAACCGATGAGGATGCGGCGTCCGTAGACGGAAAGATTGACCGGTTTAACGCCCTGGAGTACGAGCGGGTCGGGGTCATGATGCATGCGGATCTGGTGGCGGTCAAAGATAACGGCGGCGACTTTACCGGGCTGACCAGAAAAGTCCTTGACAAAGCCCCGAAGGCCTCCCTGATCCTCATGAGTGAAAATGTCGACAACATGAAGGCGGCTACGGCCGAGTGCGGAGAACGCAAACCCCTTCTTTTCGGGGCATCAAGGGAAAACTGGCAGGCAATGGCTGACCTGGCCAAAGAAACCGGATGTCCGCTCGGGGTCAAGGGCAGTAACCTGGATGATCTCGTAGAAACCTCGGGCAGTCTGGTTGAGGCCGGGATGAAAGACATGGTCCTTGACACCGGCGCCCGTACCCTTCGGGCTGCGTTTGAGGATAATGTGGTTGCCCGCCGTTCGGCGGTAAAGGAGAAATTCAAGCCGCTCGGCTTTCCGACCATAACTTTTCCCTGCGAAATGACGGACGACCTGATGATGGAGACAATGATCGCCTCCGTCCTGATGGCCAAATATGCCGGGATAGTTGTTCTTTCCGATATTCAGGGGGATATTCTCTTTCCCCTGCTGCTGGAAAAGCTTAATATTTTTACCGATCCGCAGCGGCCCATGGTGGTGCAGGAGGATATCTACCCGATCAGCGGCCCGGGAGACAAATCCCCGGTGCTCATTACCTGCAACTTCTCGCTCACCTACTTCATTGTTTCCGGTGAAATTGAAGGCTCCAAGGTGCCGTCCTGGCTTCTTATCAAGGATACGGAGGGACTTTCCGTGCTTACCGCATGGGCGGCGGGAAAATTCGGGGCGGATCTCATTGCCCAGTTTGTCAACAAGTCGGGCATCACGGACAAGGTCGGGCACCGGGAATTGATCATCCCAGGCTATCTGGCTACTATCAAGGGAGAACTGGAAGAGGAGCTTGCCGACTGGACCATCACCATTGGTCCGCGGGAAGCAGGCCACCTGCCGTCCTTTCTCAAGGAATGGAAACCTGCAGCATAAAGAGTGAATACCGGGAAGACAAGTTCCACCCGGCAAAGTAAAAATAATGACAACTGTCAAACTTACCATAAACGGCAATGAAATCATTGCCGAGAAGGGCTTAACGATACTCGAGGTCGCGAAGCGGTCCGGCATCACGATCCCGACCCTGTGCTACGTCAAGGGAAAACCCGCCGATAATCCCTGTGATATCTGTGTGGTCGAAATCGCGGATTTTGCCCGCCATGGCCTCAAATCCATGCTCGATGCGGAAGGGCTCTGCCGTGCCTGTTCCACCCTTGCCCTCGAGGGCATGACGATTGAGACCGATTCGGAGGCGGTAAAGACGTATCGCCAAGATCGGCTGGCAGCCATTTCCAAGACCCATTTCGGCGACTGCAAGGCTCCGTGCAACCTGACCTGTCCCGGCCAGATCAATGTCCAGGGATACATTGCCCATGTCGCCAAGGGCGAATATGAAGAAGCCCTGCGGCTGGTCATGGAACGCAACCCGGTTCCTTTTTCAGTGGGCCGGGTGTGTCCGCGATTCTGCGAAACACGCTGTCGGCGGCTGCTGGTGGACGATCCCATCCATATAAATCATCTCAAACGGTTTGTCGCCGACTGGTGCATGACCCATGAGATCAACCTGATTATCCCCAGGGAAAAGCCGACCGGCAGGCGGATTGCGGTCATCGGCGGAGGTCCGGCCGGTTTGACCGCGGCATATTTTCTGACCCGCAAGGGCCATGATGTCACTATTTTCGAAGCGGCGCCCAAGCTGGGCGGCGCCCTGAGATACGGCCTGCCTGAATATAAAATCCCCAAGGAGGTACTGGAATACGAAATCAACACTATCCTGAGGATGGGAATTTCAATCCGGCTCAACCAGAAATGGGGCAAGGATTTTACCCTGCAGGATCTCAAGGATCAGGGATTTGATGCCATATTCATCGGCATCGGCGCCACCGTTGATGAACCGCTGGAAATACCCTGTTCCCGTAAACCGCATGTCTATACCGCCACCAAATTCCTGCGCATGGTCAATGAAGGCAGAAAACTCGAACTCGGCAGACGGGCCGCGGTTATCGGCGGCAACAATATCGCCATGGAAGTGGCCAGAAGCCTCATACGGCTGGGCGCCAGCGATGTAACCATCATCTATCCCCGGGCAAGAATCGAAATGCCGGCCAACCAGAGGAACATCCGGGAAGCTGAAAGAGAGAATGTCAAATTCCTGCTGATGGCTTCGCCTATCGAAATATGCGGACCTTCGGACGAAGAAAGCCGCCTGCGGCTCGACCTGATCAGGATGAAGCTCGGTGAACCCGACAAGCGCGGCCGCCGTGAACCCATCCCGATTCCCGGTTCCAAGAACAGCCTGTACGTTGATACCATTGTTTCGTCCCTGGGACAGATGGCGGTGAAAGAACTTTTTATCGAAGGAGAGATCGAATCGCAGATTGAGATATCTCCGCGCGGCACAATCGTTGCCAATCCCCGCACTTCCCAGACCAGCGTTGAAGGTGTTTTTGCCGGCGGTGACGCGGTCAGCGGACCGAAGTCGGTTATCCAGGCCGTGGTAGCCGCCCGCCGGGCCGCGGAAAATATTCATTCGTATGTTACGGGCTCGGACAAGGAAAATGTGGAAAGCCGCTTTAATTTCACCCGTGGCAAAACCTTTGATGATGTAGATCTGAAAAATTTTGACGGGATCAATGTCAAGCTGCGGGAAAAAATGCCGGACCGGCCGCCGGAAACGGCAATCCAGGATTTTGACGAAGTCAGGCTCGGCTATACCGAGAAAATGGCCCGCCGGGAAGCCGAACGCTGCCTCTCCTGCGGCTGCACGGCATTCGACCGCTGCGATTTGAAGCAGCTGGATATTGATTATGACATCAATATCAACAAAACAGGAATGGGGATCAAACCGCTCTACAAGGTCGACGATTCCCATCCCGCGATTACGGTTGATCCCAACAAGTGCATTTTCTGCCGCCGCTGCGAACGCTATTGTGAATATGATGCCCTGGAACTGCATACCGACAAGATCGACAGATACGCCCGTCCCGTAGGGCTCAAGATACAGTTCAAGGAGAATTGCGTATCCTGCGGCAAATGTGTGGAAAACTGCCCCACCGGCGCCCTGAATAAAAAGAACCGGATCGTTCCCATCCAGTCGGAAGAAGTAAAGATAGTCCGCAGCACCTGCCCCTACTGCGGGACAGGCTGCCAGCTTGCTCTCAAGGTCAAGGGCAACACCCTGATGGAAGTGGGCGCTGACCCGGAGATGGTACCGAACTATGGCGACCTGTGCATAAAGGGCCGGTTCGGCCATACCTTTGTCCATCATCCAGACCGCCTGAAAACACCATATATCAGGAGATCCAAGGGCGGCTCCCTGGAGCCGGCAAGCTGGGCGGAAACCCTTGATTTTATAGCCGCATTCTTCCGCCGTATTCTTGAAGACAAGGGCCCGGACGCTTTTGCCGGCCTCTCCTCGGCCCGCTGCACGAACGAGGAAAACTACTCTTTCCAGAAATTTTTCCGGGCCGGAATCGGTACCAACAATGTGGATCACTGTGCCCGTTACTGACACAGTCCTACGGTGGCCGGTCTGGCCCCGGTACTTGGTTCCGGAGCAATGAGCAACAACATAGCAGGGATTGTCGACAATGATGCCCTGCTGGTAATCGGTTCCAACACCACCGAAACGCATCCGGTCATCGCCCTGCGCATGCGGGAAGCCGTCAGGAAAGGAGCCCGGCTCATCGTTGCGGATCCCCGGCGCATTGAACTGGTGGATGATGCGGCCGTCTGGCTGCGGCATCGGCCCGGTTCGGATGCCGCCCTGATCAATGCCCTGTGCCACGTCATCATCCGGGACGATCTTATTGACCATCAGTTCATAGAAGAACGCACGGAAGGGCTGGAAGCCTTCAGGGCAGCGGTAGCCGACTGCACCCCCGAGTGGGCTGAAAACATTACCGGTGTGGCGGCGGCGGATATTGAGAAGGCCGCCCGTTTGTTTGGCGAAGCGGAACGGGCCGGCATCTATTACACCATGGGTATTACCCAGCATACTTCCGGCACCGACAACGTGCTGGCGCTTGCCAACCTGGCCCTGACCACGGGCAACCTTGGCAAACCCGGAGCAGGCCTCAACCCCCTGCGCGGCCAGAATAATGTCCAGGGAGCCGGTGACATGGGCTGCAACCCGCTCAACATGCCCGGGTACCAGGGGGTTGACAATAAGGAAGCGAGACAGCGGATCGGCGAAATCTGGGGCCATCTGCCCGATGAGAAACCCGGCCTGGCGGCCACCGAAATGACGGACGCCATCCTGGAGGGAAAGATTGCCGCCATGTGGATTATGGGGGAGAATCCGGCCCTCAGCGACCCCAACGCAAGCCATGTGGTGACAGCGCTGCGGAAACTGGATTTTCTCCTGGTGCAGGATATTTTCATGACCGAGACGGCTGAACTGGCCGATGTTGTGCTGCCGGCCGCCTCTTTCGCGGAAAAGGACGGGACCTTTACCAATACCGAACGCCGGGTTCAGAGAGTGCGGCGGGCGGTCAGGCCCCCGGGGGAAGCAAGGGACGACCTGACCATCATCAACCTGGTTACCGCACGGATGGGCTACGACCATATCGTGCCCCTGTCGCAGGGCTTTACCAACCGCCTGTACAACGAAGGCGGCTTTGTCACGGCGCCGCCGCTCAGCGGGGAGGTATTTGCGGAGATAGGCAGAGTCTGGCCGGCTCTTGCCGGAATGGATTACGACCGGCTCGAGGACGGGGGAATACAATGGCCCTGTCCCGCCAAGGATCATCCCGGCACCCCGGTCCTGTTCGAGAACGGATTTTCCGTGGGCAGGGCAAGGTTCACACCGGTCAAGTGGAAAGGCCCCCGGGAAATACCGGACCGTGAATTTCCCCTGGTTCTCTCTACCGGCCGGGTGCTTGTCCAGTATCATACCGGGTCCATGACCCGCCGTTCTTCGATCCTGGAGAACGTGGACAAGGGTCCCTATGTGGAAATCTGCCCTGATGACGCCCTGGAACTAGGGATCAAAGACGGGGAGACGGTCAAGGCGGTCAGCAGGAGAGGGGCTATTACGCTGCCTGCTTTTGTTACCGACCGGGTGTATCGGGGAATGGTTTTTATTCCCTTTCATTATCGGGAAGCAGCCGCCAATCTGCTGACCAACGATGCACTTGATCCGGTCTGCAAGATTCCCGAAGCCAAGGTCTGCGCCGTGCGGCTGGAAAAGATGTCCGAGGTGGCGGGACTGAATGGTTTTGAAAGGTGATGGCGTCATCACTCTTGATGACTTTTTGCGAGTTCATCAAAGGTGAAAACCTGACGAAAACTGATAAGCAGAATATTAATTTTTTTTATGCATACATACGGAGATTGACATGGGAAAAGGAATGGAACACAGGGCCGGATCAGTCATGGTCGTCGGCGGTGGTATTGCCGGAGTGCAGGCTGCACTTGACCTGACGGAACTCGGCTACTATGTCTATCTTGTTGAAAAGGAAGCTGTGATCGGCGGCGCCATGGCGCAGTTGGACAAGACCTTTCCGACAAACGACTGCTCGCTCTGAATTCTCGCACCAAAACTGGTTGAGGCCGGTCGGTCTCCCAATATTGAAATGCTTACCAATGCGGACCTGCTGTCCCTGGAGGGCGAACCGGGCAGTTTTACCGCCCGGATCAGGCTGCGGCCCCGCTATATTGACGCCGACAGCTGCACCGCCTGCGGACTGTGCACCCAGTACTGTCCCAGGCATCATGTTGATCCCTACAACGAAGGCCTATCGCTGACCCGGCCGATCCATATCGACTACGCCCAGGCGGTACCGGCAACCTATTACATCGACCCAGGATCATGTCTGTTCCTGCAGCACGATACCTGCCAGATATGCGTGTCGGTCTGCCAGAGTCATTCCATTGATTTCAGCCAGAAGCCCGAAGAACTCGATCTGCAGGTTGGAGCGGTCATCCTGTCGCCCGGTTTCGGCAGGATATCCGAGGAGACCCTGGCCAAGTACAACTACGGCAAGCACCCGGATATTGTCACCAGTATCGAATTTGAACGGATGACCACCGCTTCCGGACCGTTCATGGGAGAGGTCAAGTGCTTTTCCGACGGCAGGCATCCGAAACGACTGGCTTTTATCCAGTGCGTCGGCTCCAGGGATCTGGGCTGCGACAACGGCTACTGTTCATCGGTCTGCTGCATGTACTCCATCAAGGAGGCGCTGGTCGCCAAGGAACATGATCCAGAGACGGACGTAACCATTTATTACATGGACATCCGGACCCAGGGCAAGGATTTTGACAAGGCCCGGGAACGGGCCGAAGCCATGGGAATCAAGTTCGTCCGGGCCAGGGTTGCCGATGTCACCCCCTGGGAGAACCGGCTGCAGCTGACCTATTCGACCCTGGACGGACGCCACTGTTTCGAACCCTACGACATGGTCGTCCTTTCCGTCGGCCTTGAATCTCCAAAGGATGCCCGCGCCATTGCTGAAAAAACAGGGATCGCCTTAAATCAATATGATTTCTGCCGAACGGAAACCTTTGCCCCCCTGCAGACCAGCCGTGAGGGGGTGGTGGTTGCCGGTGCCTTTCAGGGTCCGAAAGACATCCCGGAAAGCGTTACCCAGGCTTCCGCGGCTGCCGGCATAGCGGCAGGCAGTCTGACCAAACAACGGGGGCAGGGCATAGTCCATAAAACATATCCTGATGAACAGGACTTCGGCGATGAGGTGCGGATCGGCGTTTTTGTCTGTCATTGCGGCATCAATATCGGTTCCGTTGTCGATGTCCCCGGTGTCGAGCAATCCACCGAAGGCATGGAAGGGGTAGTGTATCATACCCAGAGTCTGTATTCCTGCTCCCAGGATGCGCAGGAAGTCCTCAAGGAAAAAATCAGGGAGCACAATCTCAACCGCGTAGTTATTGCCGCCTGTTCTCCCCGTACCCACGAGCCGCTGTTTCAGGAAACACTCAAAGACGCGGGCTTGAACCGGAGTTTGATTGAAATGGTCAACATCCGCGATCAGTGTTCCTGGGTACATGCCAACGAACCGGAAGCTGCCACCGAAAAGTCAATGGATCTCGTCCGGATGGCAGTGGCCAAGGCGCGCGGCATGAAGCCGCTGCCGGAACAGACCGTACCGGTGACTCCAAAAGCGGTTGTTGTCGGCGGCGGCATTGCCGGCATGACCGCCGCCCTGACCCTGGCCGATCAGGGGTTTGACAGTCTGCTGCTGGAAAAGAGCAAAAACCTGGGCGGCAATCTCGGCCTGCTGACGCATGTCCTTGGCGGGGAAGCCACGGCAGAGCACCTGAAAAAGCTGGTCGGCCGGGTGAACAGCAACAGGAAAATTGAAGTGGCAACCGAGGCGGAGCTGGTTTCCATTTCAGGTTTTATCGGCAATTATTCATCGGTCATCGCCTCCGGTACCGGGGAAAAGCAAACCGAACAGACCGTGGATCACGGGGTAATCATCCTTGCCACCGGCGGACATGAGCATCGCCCGCCCGGCTATCTGCTCGATACGAGCAGCAGGGTGATCACCCAGCAGGAACTGGAAAAAAGGCTTGCCGGCAAGGCCAAGAACAGGGTGCCCGATTCCGTGGTCATGATCCAGTGCGCTGGATCACGGGGCGACGATCTCATGTACTGCTCCAAGGTCTGCTGCAACCATGCGGTGAAAAACGCTCTCCGGATTAAGGAGCTGAATCCCGTTGCGCAGGTGATTGTCCTGTACCGGGATATGCGGACCTATGGTTTTGCAGAAGATGCCTATCGCGAGGCGCGGCTGAAGGGAGTTGTTTTTATTCCCTATGAACTGGAGAACAAACCCGAGGTCTATGAAAAAGGGCGCACTCTGCACATCAGGTTTTTCGACTCCATACTGCAGGAGGAGATGGACCTCACCCCTGACCTGGTCGCACTTTCCGTCGGTATCGTGCCCGACGGTACCGAGGAGTTGAGCAAGCTGCTGAAAGCGCCCCTGACCGATGACCGGTTTTTCCTTGAAGCCCATGTCAAGCTGCGTCCGGTGGAACTGGCGGTTGATGGTGTATATGTCTGCGGCCTGGCCCACGGTCCCAAACCGCTTGACGAGACAATCGCCCAAGCCCAGGCGGCAGCCGCCAAGGCTGCGATTCCCCTGGTCAAGAGGCATGTCTCCGTAGACCCGATTGTCTCCAAGGTCGACGAAGAAGCCTGCATAGGCTGCAGCCTGTGCGCCAGCCTCTGCCCCTATAAGGCCATTGAAATGAAGAAAGTGGACAAAAAGCGCAAGGCGGAGACGATATCGGCTTCCTGCAAGGCCTGCGGCATATGCGCCAGCCATTGCCCGACTTTTGCAATCTCCATGGGCGGCTTTACCAATGAGCAGATAACCGCCCAGATCGAGGCTTTCGGCAACATACCCAAAAAAGAAACTGCTGAGGTATCCTGATGAAAGAAGAATTCAACCCAAAAATACTGGGTTTTCTCTGCAACTGGTGCTGCTATGCGGCAGCCGATGCCGCCGGTATTTCACGGTACCAGTATCCCCCCAACCTGCGGACGATAAGGGTCATGTGCACAGGCCGCGTCGATCCGGCCTTCATTTTCCGGGGATTTATCGAAGGGGCTGACGGCATTTTCACCGGCGGCTGACAACTTGGTGAATGTCATTACCAGGTTGGTAATTATGATGCGATGGGGATGAATGCGCTGGTTCACAGGATACTGAAGGAAATCGGCATCCGCGAGGAGCGTTTCAGCCTGCAGTGGGCATCCGCAGCTGAAGCGCCGCGGTTCGTACAGCTGATCACCGATTTTACCCGGCAGATGCGGGAGCTCGGCCCGCTCGGCAAAGCCGAAGGATTAAGCCGGGATGAGCTGCAGAAACGCCTGGCCAAAGGGCTTGAGGTGGTCAGCGACCAGAAGGTCCGCATCAGTTTCGGCAACGCCACGAAGGCGGTGCGAAAAGACGGGATCTGGACGCATGAGCATATCAACGAAACCGTTACCGCAAAAATGGAGAAAACCCTGGAAAAGGTTCTGTCCTGAATTTTCGGATTTTCAGGTTTTTAACCCTGCCTCCCTTGCGGCGGCAGGGTTTTTTTCTGCGTATCCGGCAGGCGCATCTATGGAAATGGAAGTGAAAATTCTCTACACTCTCGACAGTGGGAAATATGACAGATCAGCAAGGTAACATTGCGAGGTGACTGCTGCGCCTTCAGGCTATATCCCTATCCAGGTTGCGTTGGAGTTTGCAGGCTCACTCCAACCTCGACGCTAAAACCCTAAAAACCTAAATCTCCAAAAACCTGAACTCCTTAGCCCGGCGCAGCCGGCTCCCTTCAGCCTTCAGTCTTCTACCTATCTCCTGAAGACCTCAGAAATCCGCATCCGGCACATGCATGGTAAACATATGTTCGGGCTGACCTGTACAGGAGATCACATCCTCCCACATCCTGCCGTGGGGATCGATTTTTTTCCTCTTATATGCGGCCAGCGGAATCGGGACATGGGTAAACTGGTTGTTGCCATGGCCTATAAACATGTTGGTCCTTCCGGTCATTCCGGCATGAACGGCATTGTAGCCGAGCAGCAGGCAAAAAACCGAATCATACGCATTGGCCGGCTGGGAGCGTATGGTGTAGCTCGGATCTATATACTTCAGGGTGATATCGATCTGTTCCCTGGCAAAAAAATCTGTGATTCTCTGTTTGAGGAAGAGGCCGATGTCGCCGAGTTTCAGGTTGCCGGAAGGGTCGGTTCCCAGTTTTTTGCGGTCATTGATCATAAGGTCCTGGCCGGCCCCCTCGCCGACGACGATTACCGCGTATCCCCGTTTGGATATCCTTTTTTTCAGGGCGAGTAAAAATCCTTCCAGGCTGAACCCGACCTCCGGGATCAGGCAGAAATTGACAACGTTGTTGGCAAGGGCGGCCGATGCGGCAATGAATCCCGATTCCCTGCCCATGAGTTTTACCAGCCCGATACCGTTGCGTGCTCCGGTCGCTTCCACATATGCCGCATAGGTGGAGGTGTTGGATTCCTCAACAGCGGTGATATATCCGAATGACATATCAATATAGGAGATGTCGTTATCAATGGTTTTCGGCACGCCGATGATGTTTATTTCGAGGCCGCGTCTGGCAATCTCCTCACAAATGGCGGTTGCCCCCCGCATGGTGCCGTCGCCGCCGATGGTATACAGGGTGGAAATATGCATCTGTTCCAGGGTGTTGACCATGGCGCTCACATCCTGAGGTCCCCGGGAAGACCCGAGTATGGTTCCCCCCTGATTGTGGATTTCACGGACCACATCAGGGGTGAGGGCAACCGGGACATGGCCGTACCTGGGGGTCAGGCCTTCGAAACCGTAACGGAAACCCCAGATGGTGCGGACGCCGTAATGATGGTACAGGCTCATGACTATGGCCCTGATCACATCGTTGGTGCCGGGACAGAGACCGCCGCAGGTGACAATGCCGCAGCTGATTTTTGCCGGATCAAAATAAATTTTCTTCCGTGCCCCGGCCATCTCGAAGCTCGGAATTTCACTGCAGGTGTCGATATAGGGCTTCACATCCTTGAGTTGAGACGTGAAGAGAATCCTGTCGTTCGCATCTATAAAAAAAGTCTGTTGCATGGGGTTGTCGACCATGCATTTTCCCAGTTGTTCAATGTGCAGATCTGATACTTTCATGTAGGTTTCTGTATTTCAATGTTTATCGGACAGATATTCCATATCCTGTCACAGTAATCAGCGATCGATCGATCCGATGAAAAATACCCCATTCCGGCGGTGTTGATCACCGACATCCGGGCCCATTTCCTCCGGTCCATCCATGCTCTGCCGACATCATCCTGGCACCTTACATAGGAGGCATAATCGGCCAGCACGTAAAAATTATCGCTGTGGACCAGATGATCAAACAGGGGCCGGAAAAGCCCCGCATCTCCATGGGAGAGATGACCGTCGCGGAGGAGATTCAATATCTTGTGGAGATCAGGATTATCCTGATAAAGAGAATATGGAGAATAGCCACTATCCCGCAATTTGCGCAATTTTTCAACAGTCAGGCCAAAAAGAAAGAAATTTTCCGATCCGACCGCCTCACGGATTTCAACATTTGCTCCGTCAAGGGTCCCTATTGTCAAAGCCCCGTTCAGGGAGAATTTCATGTTTCCCGTCCCCGATGCCTCCATGCCCGCCGTCGAGATCTGTTCGGACAAATCGGCGGCAGGATAGATCCGCTGGCCGATCTTGACATTGAAATTGGGGATGAAGACAACCTTGAGTCGTCCCTGCACATCCTTGTCTGCATTGACCAACTCGGCAACGGAAGTGATGAGCTTGATGATCAGTTTGGCCATAAAATAGCTGGGCGCGGACTTGCCGCCGAAAATAAAAGTCCTGGGCACGATATCCGCATCCGGATTTTCCTTGATGCGCCTGTACAGGGTCAGGATGTGCAGGATATTGAGATGCTGTCTTTTGTACTCGTGGATCCGTTTGACCTGAATGTCGAACATGGAGGAGGGGTCAACCGATATCCCTATTTTGTCTTTAATGTATTCGCAGAGATTCTGCTTGTTCTGCTGTTTGACCTTCATCCACCTGTCCAGAAAACCTTCATCTTCCGCCAGGGGTTCGAGTTCGCTCAACAGTTCAAGATTTGTCGACCATTTGTGGCCGATCCTGCTGTTGATCAGATTGGTGAGAGCGGGGTTGCTCAGCATGATCCAGCGCCTGGGTGTGACTCCATTGGTAATATTGTGGAATCTCTCCGGTTCCATTGCAAAAAAATCGGCAAACAGGCTGGTTTTGACCAGCCGGGTGTGCATGGCAGCAACCCCGTTGACGCAGCGGCTGCCGATTACCGCCAGATTGGCCATCCTGACATACCTGCTGCCTGATTCATCAATTATGGACATGCGGCGCAGTCGGTCATTGTCTCCGGGATATTGCACGCGAACGGTATCCAGAAATCTCCTGTTGATCTCATAAATAATCTCAAGGTGCCGGGGCAGCTCATTCTGAAAAAGCGGAACCGGCCATTTTTCGAGTGCTTCCGGCAGCAGGGTGTGATTGGTGTAGCTGAACATCTCCCTGGTGATCTGCCAGGCCTTGTCCCAGTCATATTCATGGATGTCCACCAGCAGCCGCATCATTTCAGCTATGGCAATGGCCGGATGGGTGTCATTGAGCTGCCCGGTCCACATTTTTGGCAGATTTGCAATATCCTTGCCCAGCCGGAGCTGCAGGCGGATGATATCCTGCAGGGTGCAGGAGGTAAAAAAATACTGCTGGGCCAGCCGCAGCTGTTTACCCTGAAAGGCCTTGTCATTCGGATAGAGTACCTTGGAGATATTTTCGGCGGCAACCTTTTCGTTGACCGCACCGTAATAATCACCCACATTAAACGACTGAAAATCAAATGACTCCGGCGCCTCCGCCTTCCACAACCTGAGCAGGCCGACATTGTTGACGTGGTAGCCGGGTACGGGGGTGTCATACGGTATTCCCTTGACCACCTTGTCCGGGATCCAACGGACCCTGTATTTCCCGGAATCATCGTAATAGCTTTCGGTGCGGCCGCCGAAGCTCACGCCGCAGGCATCCTCGGGTCTGGCAATTTCCCAGGGATTCCCTAAATGGAGCCACTTGTCGGTTATCTCTTCCTGCCAGCCGTCCGTAATAATCTGGTCAAATATGCCGAATTCATAGCGGATGCCGTAGCCGATGGAGGGCAGGCGCATGGTTGCCAGCGAATCGAGAAAACAGGCTGCCAGCCGGCCGAGGCCGCCGTTGCCGAGTCCGGGCTCTTCCTCCTGCTCGAAGAGATCTTCCAGGTTAATGCCAAGTTCTGCCATTGCCTCCCGGGTCTGCGCCGACAGGCCGAGATTGAGCATGTTGTTTGCCAGGTGCGGGCCGGTCAGGTATTCGGCGGAAAGATAAAAAAGAACCTTGCCTTCTTCATAAAAAGAAATGTTCAGGGTGTTTGCCCAGCGATGCAGCAGGCGGTCGCGGACCGTCCAGGCAAGCGCCATGTAGAGGTCGTTGATGCTCGCATTTTCCCGGGTGCGCCCCTGGACGTAGAAAAGATTTTCCAGGAAAGCCTTCTTGATTGTATCCTTGCTGGAGCCGGTACGAATATCAGGACAGGTGGGCGGCAGGGTGATGAATAATTGCTTTTTCGGGGTTGATGGGGTCATTTTTCAGTGCCTGATAAAGTTCTGCATCAGTTTATTGCAGCCGCGGTAAATGATTCCCGGGCGGTTGCAGCATTTCATATACCTGATTTTTCTGCATGGAAAACCGGGCGGTTGCCTGTTTTTCCAAGAGCTGCTTTCGCAGCGTCATATTTGCATTATATGATCTAAATATTATTTTTCGAGGTAATTTCTTTCATGCTCTTTCCGTTTATCCGCAATGAAAAGTATAACAGGCCTTGATGGCAGAGATTCCGGCCGTATTTTCCGCAATGATGAACAACCGGTTAGGAGGGCATACCGTGTGTGCCTTACGAAAAGGTTTCCGCCCGGTTTGTGCCGATTCATTGAACGCGATACTTTGAAAGAGAGCACCGGATGACAGCAGCATAAACAGGAAAACCCTTACGCCTTTTCCTGTTCCATTCAAGATTGCTTGATTTTTTTTTGGGAAACTTGTATTCCGAATGGAGAGAAAGTAAATTTTATAGTTTTTCCGAGAGGTTCTGAGAACATTCCGATATGACCGAGCGCAGGAGCAAGCCCCGAAATCCATCTTCATCCGCTGGGAAAAAACCGGTTTTGGACGTTAAAAAAAAGAAATTCTATGAAGTTTCTTTTTTTTATGCATGGTGCAAAGCCTGCGGTATATGTGCGGCATTCTGCCCCAAAAAAATAATCAAGACTGATAAAGAAGGAATTCCTAAGATAGACGAACACGACCGCTGCACCGGCTGCCGGTTCTGCGAAAAACACTGCCCCGACTTTGCCGTAACCGTTAAAGAGAGGGGGCCCAGGAGAAGAAAGACGGATGATTAAAGGGATGCAGAAACGTCAGCTTCTCCAGGGCAATGAAGCTGTCGTCCATGGTGCCATTGCAGCCGGATGCCGCTTTTTTGCCGGTTATCCCATTACCCCGGCTTCCGAAATCGCCGAACTTCTTTCCCGTGTGCTTCCTGCCGTGGGCGGAACGTTCATCCAGATGGAAGATGAAATTGCAAGCATGGGGGCGATTATCGGCGCATCCCTGGCCGGAGTCAAATCCATGACCGCAACCAGCGGGCCGGGATTTTCCCTGATGCAGGAGAACCTGGGTTTTGCCTGCTGCGCCGAAATTCCGTGCGTCATTGTCAATGTCATGCGCGGCGGGCCCTCAACAGGGCTTCCCACCAGCCCGTCACAGGGCGATGTGCAGATGGCCAGGTGGGGGACCCACGGCGACCATCCCATTATTGTGCTGGCTGTTTCATCGGTAAACGATTGCTTCTCGATCACGGTTAAGGCATTTAATCTGTCTGAAAAATATCGCGTTCCAGTCATCCTCCTGTCCGATGAGATCGTCGCCCATACCCGGGAATGCGTGGTTTTGCCGGCCCGTGAGGAGATCAGGGTTATGGACAGGATCAAGCCAAGCGTGCCTCCCGAATGGTATGAACCCTATGAAGGGGATAACCGCGGAGTGCCTCCCATGGCGTCGTTCGGGGAGGGCTACCGGCATCATGTAACCGGGCTGGTACATGACAAGCGGGGTTTTCCCACCCAGAACAGCGGGGAAATTGAAGCTTTTCATCTGCGCCTGACAAAGAAGGTTACCCGCGGATTTCCGGAAATTCTGCTGACCAGGGAATTCCTGCTCGACGACGCCGAAGTCGCTATTATTGCCTACGGTTCGGTCTCCCGCTCCGGGATGCGGGCGGTACAGGACGCCAGAAAGCACGGCATCAGGGCCGGGCTGCTGCAACTGATCACGCTCTTTCCTTTTCCCCGGGGATCCGTTGCTCCGCTGCTGAAAAAATGCCGGGCAGTGCTGGTGCCGGAAATGAATATGGGACAGATCAGCAGGGAAGTGAACCGGGTGAACACGTCTGACTGCCGCATTGTCAAACACAACCGGGTTGACGGAAATTTAATAACTCCTGCGGAGATTCTGAAGCGTCTCCTCAAGCTGTAAAGGAAAAAACAGTATGTCTCTCACCGCCCAGGATATCCGGCATGAATACCTGCGTCATGACAAGAAATTTCCCCACGTCTGGTGTCCGGGCTGCGGCAACGGTATTGTCATGGGCTCTCTTCTGCGGGCCATCAGCAATCTCAAGCTGTCCAAGGATGAGATAGTACTGGCATCCGGCATCGGCTGCTCCGGTCGGATGCCGACATATCTCGATTTTAATACCCTGCATACGACCCACGGCAGGGCGCTGACTTTTGCCACCGGTGTCAAGCTTGCCAATCCGTCCCTGACCGTACTGACCGTAATGGGAGACGGCGATGCAACCGCAATCGGGGGCAATCATTTTATCCATGCGGCCCGGCGCAATCTGAACCTGACGGCGATAATCATCAATAATTCGATTTACGGGATGACCGGGGGCCAGTATTCACCCACCACCCCGTTCGGGGCAGTTACGACCACGTCGGTGTACGGCCATATCGAACATGCCTTTTCCATTGCCGAGCTTGCGGTCACCGCCGGCGCCTCATTTGTTGCCCGCTCCACCGTCTACCACGCTGACCTGATGGACACGCTCATTGAACAGGCTATCGTCAAGCGCGGATTCGCAGTGGTAGAGGTTATTTCCAACTGCCATACCCAGTATGGCCGGCGGAACAGGCTCGGCGATGCTGTTGACATGATAAGGAGTTTCAGGGATAATGCAGTGACTGTTCGAAAAGCTGCATCCATGACAGCCGGGGAACTGGAGGGGAAGATCACCATTGGCGTGCTGGCGGAGAGAAATCTGCCGGTATCGACGGAAGAATACAATAAAATCAGAAAACGGGCGGAAGAGGAATGCCGTTGAACCCGGGCAGCAAACCGGCAGATACCCGCTATGAGGTGCGGTTCAGCGGATCAGGGGGGCAGGGCCTGATAACCGCGGCAATAATTTTTGCCGAAGCCGCGGGGGTGTATAACGGCAAATATGTATGCCAGACCCAGAGTTACGGCCCCGAAGCCCGTGGAGGAAAAAGCAAGGCAGAGGTCGTCATCAGCGCGCAGCCGATTGACTATCCCAAAGCAATGCAGCTTGACATTCTCCTGGCCATGAATCAGGCTTCCTGTGATGCCTATTACTATGATCTCAAACCGAACGGCCTGCTCGTGGTTGACGCAAACCTTGTCGAACAGCATCCTACCAGCAGGATAATAGCATTGCCTTTTACTGAAATTGCCAGTGAACAGGCAGGCAGGGCGGTAGCCGCCAATATGGTTGCACTGGGGACGATCGGGGAACTGTCCGGGATGGTTTCCATTGCCAACCTTGAAAAAGCTCTTCTGGCCAGGGTTCCGAAAGGAACGGAAGAGATGAACCTTAAGGCCCTGCATATCGGAATACACGAAGCACAGAAGGTGAATCTTTACGACCTGCCGCGTGCCGTGATGATGGACGAAGATGAAATGTGAGGCATCCCTGCACTTGCATATTGTAATAAATGAGCATATCCGGGAGGAAAAAAGTTGAAAGTTGTCGCCTTGAACGGAAGCGCCAGGAAAAACGGAAACACCGCCATGCTGATAAACTATGTCTTCGATGAATTACAGCAGGAAGGCATTGACACGGAACTCATCCAGCTGGCGGGCAAACATCCACACGGATGCATCGCCTGTTATCAGTGTTTTGAAAAGAAAAACCGCAGGTGTGCCGTGGATATCGACTGTATCAACGAGTGCCTTGAAAAAATGATCGAAGCGGACGGCATCATTCTGGCCTCGCCCACTTATTTCGCCGATGTCAGTACGGAAATGAAAGCAATCATTGACCGCTGCGGCATGACCTCCAGGGCAAACGGCGACATGTTCAAGAGAAAAGTCGGTGCCGCGGTCGTGGCACACCGGCGGGGCGGTGCTATCCATGTTTTCGATACCATCAATCATTTTTTTACCATCGGCCAGATGATCATAGTCGGCTCCAGTTACTGGAATTTCGGCGTGGGCAGGGAAAAGGGAGAAGTGGCAAACGACCGTGAAGGCGTGGATACGATGAAGGTGCTTGGCCGGAACATGGCCTGGCTGATGAAGAAGATAAACGATTAAGGCGGGTGATCGATCCATGTTTTCCATTGCTTCCGATCGTTGCCTGGTAAAAAAATCATCTTCAGGGCCGAAGAGTCTGCCGGTTGTTCAATAATGATGGCGTCGCAAAAACTCCCCAACTGTTGCGTCGGAGTCTACGCTTACCTGCGCTGTATTCTTCGTCACTGCGGCGTACCGTATGTACGCTTCATTCCTCAGAATTTCCGCGCCTTGCATTTGCGGCTTTTCGAAGTCTCGCTTTGCTCGCTTATCTGCTTAGCCATCACTCTTGATGACTTTTTGCGAATTCATCAATAATGTTGTCAGGACAAATCGCACATGGCGCAAACAAAAATTGAAAAAAGCATACTGACGACGATAGACAGCCTGCAGCAGCTCAAGGATATCAACTCCATTCTGGATACCGTCCTGCTGGAAGCCCGGAAACTTGCCAATGCCGATGCAGGAACAATCTTTCTCGCCACCCAGTCCGGACTGATGTTCAATTATGTGCAGATGAACAAGGCGTCGGTGCAGACCGATATCATCGCCTCTCATTACCGCTATTACACCATCCCCATAGACAAGAACTCTATTGTAGGGTACTGCGCGGCAACAGGAGAGGAGGTAACCATCAAGGATGCCTATGATCTGCCGCCTGATGTCCCTTTTTCCTTTAACTCCTACTTTGACCGCAAAACAGGGTACCGGACCAGATCGGTGTTTGCGCTGCCTCTGAAAACCCTCGGCAACAAGCTGGTCGGGGTGCTGGAACTCATCAACGCGCTGGATAAAAATAATGCGCCCATTCCCTTTAAGAAAAATATCAGGGAATATGTCTCCCGTTTTGCAGGGTATGCGTCTGCCGCCATTGAACGCGGTCAATGGAATCAGGAGCTTATTCTGCGCATGATCCGGATGGCTGAATTAAGAGATCCCGGGGAAACGGCGGCCCACGTCCAGAGGGTCAGTGCGATATCGGCGGAAATTTACACCAGGTGGGCAAAAAACAGGAACATTGATTCCGTTGCAATACAGCAGTTCAACGATCTGCTCAGACCCGCGGCCATGCTGCATGATGTCGGAAAAATCGGAATTCCGGATGAAATACTGAAAAAACCTGGCAGCCTGACCAATGACGAGTTTGAGCTGATCAAACTGCATACGATTTACGGCGCCAATTTATTTGAAACGTCAACTTCGGAGCTTGACCAGATCTGCAGGGAAATCGCCCTGAATCATCATGAACGGTGGGACGGAGAAGGATATCCGGGCCATTTTACGGGCTGTATCGTCCTTTTCGATAAAAATAAAAAACCCAAAAAAGGTGAAGATATACCTCTTGCCGCCAGGATCGTCGCCCTGGCGGATGTCTTTGATGCGCTGGCCAACAAAAGGGTATACAAGAAAGCCTGGGACAGGAAGGAGATCTATTCCTTTATCCGCGATGAGGCCGGGGGCCATTTTGATCCGGAGCTGGTTGACGCCTTTTTCCAGATTACCGATATAGTGGAAGCAATACAGGAACGCTACAAGGATATTTCCCAGAGCAGCGGCATCAAGTCGCCGTCCGCCGGGGCCTTGAAAAACCCGAACATTGTCCGGGAGCAGCAGCTTGCCTGCGGCTGCCCCGAAGATATCTTCAAGGAAATAAAATTTATCATATCGTTGATGGTCGACGATTTCGACTATGATTTTCTTGATCTCTGCTTCGGAAATACGGAAAGGATTTTCAACGGCCGTTTCCCGGGGTACCAGGCCAGCAAAACTTCGTATCACAACCTGGATCATACCATGGCGGTCTCCCTTGCTCTTATCAGGCTTGTTCACGGTATATACCTGCAGAACAAGACGGCATTCGCCCCCGAAATTATTGAATGCGGAGTAATTTCGGCATTTTTTCACGATACCGGTCTTATTCAAAAAACCGTTGACAAGCACGGAACCGGCGCCAAGTACATCAAATATCATGAAGAGCGCTCGATTCTGTTTGTACACGAGTACCTGAAATCCGTCGGTCGAACCGACAGGATGTGCAACTGCTGCGCCCAGATAATTCAATGCACAAAATTAAGCAATGCTCCCAGTCAGCTTCATTTTGATTCCGACCAGGTCAAGCTGATGGGCTACATCCTTGGCACTGCGGATATCATCGCCCAGATGGCCGACCGCGTTTACCTGGAGAGACTGCCGCTGCTGCTGGATGAACTCAAGGAGGGCGGTGTTGCGGGATATGATTCCACAGTGGACATTTATCATCAGACCAGCACCTTTTTCAAGGAGGTAATCCGCAACAGACTGTATGTCGAATTTGACGGCATAGTTGAGGCGATGAGCCACCATTTTATGGATCGCTGGAATATCGACCAGAACCTGTATGTCACCGCCATAGAGAACAATATCAACTATATAGAATACCTGAATAAAACCTGCCCCCAGGATAAAAATTTCTACCGTCAGTATTTACGCCGGCAGATAAATTATTAAAAATTGCAGCAGGGAAGCGGCGTACGATTTATCAGGCATTCTTTCAAACATGATCCAAGCCCGAATGTGATTTGAACTTCTTATGAAAAATCCTGAAAAACTGAAACGCGGCAACGAGAGCAGGCAGATGTCGATCTTTTTTTCGCACCTGGAAGGGTTCACATCGATCTCTGAAAGTCTGGGGCAGGCGGAGCTTACCCATCTGCTTAATGATTATCTTGCCGAAATGACAGATATTATCCTGGAAGAACAGGGAACAGTCGATAAAGTTGAGGGGGACGCAATCATCGCCTTCTGGAACGCGCCCCTGGAGGTTGAAAATCATGCGGAGGGCTCCGTGCGGGCTGCTATGAGGTGTCAGCATCGGCTCACTCTTATCCGGCCGGACTACCTGGAGGAATACGGCAAGGTTCTCAACATGAGGATCGGCATCAACAGCGGCACCGCCATCCTCGGCAACATGGGGTCGACCCGCTTTGACTATACGGTACCTGACGATGCTGTCAACCTTGCCGCCAGACTGGGAGAGGCAAACAAAGTGTTCGGCACCCATACGATATTGTCGGAATCAACCTTCAAGCAGCTCGGAAAAAAAATTTTCTGCCGTGAACTGGCAAGAATCAGGGTGGTGGGCAGGAAGGAGGAGGTCAGAATCTACGAGCCCCTGTCAGATACCGGAACCGGAACTGAAAAAGAGTACCGGTCCTTTCTCCGGGGTCTTGAATTATTTTATGCGGGTAATTTCAAACCTGCCTGGGAAGAGTTCATGAAAACCGCGGCAAAGGACGGAGCGGCAAGGGCATACAGCTTGAAATGCCGGGATTTAGATGATAGTCCACCGGAAAGATGGGACGGGGTGTGGGAGCTTGCCGGCAAATAAGACCTTTCCGGTTGATATACTACTTTTCATATTTTTAATTGACCATCAGTTAAGTGAAATGATAACCTAGCTTTATCCGGTATTTTGCAAAAAAAATTCCAGACTTTGCCAGAAATCATATTTTCTACGTAAAGGAGATCCGTCCGGATGCTTATTATCTGTGAGGATTGCGCCAAGCGTTACAATATCGATGAATCTCGAATTAAGGGGAGCCGGGCACGTTTTACCTGCAGGGAATGCGGCCATATTATCATTGTAGATAAGTCCGACTTGACCCGGAGCCTCATATCATCATCGGCTCCATCCCGAATTCCGGAAAGCCATGCCGCATCCATTGATCCTGCCGAGGGAATTGAATCCATATTCGGGGACACGCAGGTTGAAAGGCCGGAGGGAATAGCTGCAGCAAAGTCCCGCAACAGGGGGCTGCCGCTCAACTATTATCTGCTTCCGGTTCTCCTGGCGGCCTTTCTCTGTACAAGCGGTGTGCTCGCTTATCTTTATACGGCATATCTTGCCGAAAATCTGCAGAGATCAGGGATGTCCGCCGATTTTCTGATCAAATCCCTGCTGTTGCTCGGCCTGTCGTGGGGACTTGCTTTGCTTATATATCTTGCTGTTGCACGTTCCCTGGTCAAAACCCTCACCGGGCTGAAAGAGAATGCAGTCAGGCAGCTGCGCGGAGAACATGTTGCCATATCCCCCCGCGGTCCGCGTGAAGTACGCGAACTGGCGAATGTCCTGCAAAAAATAGTACACCGCGGCCACCCATAAATCTTTGCAGTGACCCTACACTCCCTGGTCCTTGATTTTTCCCGCCAGCTGGCCGCAGGCGGCTGAAATGTCCTCCCCTCTGCTCTGGCGGATAAAAACCGTATAGCCGCTGTTCCTGAGAATCTCCTGGAAGCGCAGGATCCGGTCTTTTCCAGGACTGCGGAATGGCGAATCCCCGGCAGCATTCATTGCCAGCAGATTGATTTTGCAGGGTATGCCCTGCAGCAGAAGAGCAAGCTTCTCAGCGTCCTCCCCGGAATCGTTTATGCCTTCCAGCAGGGTGTATTCAAACATGATTCGCTGCCTTTTTTTCATGGTGAATTTTCTGCATGCATCGAGCAGGGTGCTGATCGGGTATTTTCTGTTGATCGGCATGAGGCGGCTGCGGATTTCGTCATCCGTTGCGTGCAGGGAAACAGCAAGATTGACTTCGGTCTTTCTGCCGAACTCAAGCATCTGCGGTACCAGGCCGCAGGTGGAAACCGTAATCCGCCGGCTGGAGAAGTCCAGGGCCCGCTGTTCAGTCAGGATGTCAAGGGCGGTCAGCAGGTTGTCCAGATTAGCCAGCGGTTCTCCCATCCCCATGAAGACCAGGTTGGTCAGCCTGCCCCGGTCATGTTCCATGAGCCAGTCCCGGACCGCGCAGACCTGATTGACGATTTCAGCCGGCCGCAGGTTGCGGGTAAAGCCCATCTTTCCCGTCAGGCAGAAAGAACAGCCCATGGCACAGCCGACCTGGGAGGAAACGCATAAGGTGCCCCGGTCCTCTTCAGGTATGAAAACCGACTCAATCACGCTGCCATCCTCGAGCCGGAATCCGAATTTCACCGAATCGTCTCTGGAAATCTCGACAACCGGATCCTCAAATCTGCTTATTTCCGCGTGCTCGACAAGAACTGCCCTGAACTCTTTTGCCAGGTCGGTCATTTGTGAAAAGTCGGTAATGCCGGGGCGGTACAGCCATGCCATTATCTGGCGGCCCCGGAAAGAAGGTTGGCCGAGAGATACAACAAATTCGACGAGCTGCTCCTGATTGAGGTTTTTCAGGTCTGTTCTGCTCTGTTGTGAAGCCATTGCTTATAAGGCCCTGTACTGTTCCGGTTTCAGTGCAATTTCCCCCTGAATTGCCCGGTCAGCAAGAGTGATGAATTTTTCCCTGTCCCGGGGCAGACGGCCGTCCAGGACAAAATAATTGGACGCATGGTTAGCCTGGAACTGCGCTCTTGTCTCGAGACCGGCAAGCAAGTCCCGCAGTTCGGTAAACAGGGCTTCCCGGTCAGGCAATTGGAATTTGCCTCTCCCGCACTGTCTGCCCAGAGGGGTATTCTCCAGCAGCATCAGGGTCAGGACAGCTATCTGCGAGGGCTGCATCCTGTTCAATACTTTTGCGGTTTCCCGGGCATGCGCTTGTGAATATTCTCTGCCGCCAATGCCGAGAAGCACCGTGGCGGACAGAAATATTCCCGCTTCCCGTACTCTCCTGCCGGCTTCGACCATGTCCCCGGGAGCCGCTCCCTTGCCGATTCTCTCGAGAATCAGCCGGTGCCCGGATTCCAGCCCCATGTAAATCCGTTGTAAACCAAGGCTCTTGAGGAGCTTCAATTCCCGGGGCGAACGCCGGAGGATATCCTGGCAGTTGGCATACGTGCTTATCCGCCGGACCTGCGGCAGCATCTCCCGGATCCGGGAAAGAAGCTGCATCATCGCGGGATGGGGGATGGCCAGGGCATTGCCGTCGGCGAGAAAAAGGGTTTTCTGCCGGCCGCAGTACCTGGCGGCAAACTCCAGGTCCTGTCTGATCACGGCATCTTCCTTGATACGGAATTTTTTGTCCCGGTATGCGCCGCAGAATGTACACGCATTATGGGAGCAGCCGACCGTTGCCTGGAGAATTATGGAATTTGCCTCGCTGGGAGGCCGGATGATATTGCCTTCGTAATCCATGCGCAAAGCGAAGAGTAAATCTATCCGTTCAGCTTGGCAAAACGCTCCATAAAATCAACAAGCTTTTCAACGCCCTGCATCGGAAATGCGTTATAAATGGAGGCCCGGCAGCCGCCTATCGAACGGTGCCCCTTGAGTCCGTCAAGCCCTTCGGCCGATGCCTCGGCAATGAATTTTGCCTCCAGTTCCGGGGAGGGCAGGTTAAAGGTGACATTCATCAGGGAGCGCGATTCTTTTTCGGCATGACCGCGGAAAAAATCGGTCTTATCAATTGTCTGGTAGAGAAGTTCGGCTTTTTCCCGGTTTATTTGGGCGATTGCCTTCACTCCCCCCATATCCTTCAGCCATTTCATCACCAGGCCGACACAGTATATGGCAAAACAGGGCGGTGTGTTGAACATCGATCCCTTGTCGGCATGGGTTTTATAACGGAGCATGGTCGGTACTGTATCAGGGGTCCTGTCCAGCAGGTCTTCCCTGATGATGACGATGGTAACCCCTGCCGGTCCCATGTTTTTCTGAGCCCCGGCAAAAATAATCCCGAACCGGCTGACATCAACGGGCCGTGACAGGATATCAGAGGACATGTCTGAAATCAGGGTTGCCGCCGCATCTGGAAAAGTACGGAACTGGGTGCCATAGATGGTGTTGTTGGAGACGAAATAGAGGTATTCGCTGTCCAGATCCACTGTATATTCCTCGTTACCCGGCACCCGGTTGAACTTGCCGGCTTCACTGGAATAGGCTACTGCGACCTCCCCGAACAACCGGGCTTCCTTGATCGCCTTGTTCGACCAGGTGCCGGTATTCAGGTAGGTCGCCTTTTTTCCGGGGCCGAGCAAGTTCATGGGCACCATGAAAAACTGTGACGAAGCCCCTCCCTGGAGGAACAGGACCTTGTAGTTGTCGGGGACGCCCATATTTTTCCGGATCAGGGCTTCGGCTTCCTCGGTTATTGCCATGAACTCCCTGCTGCGGTGACTCAATTCAATCAGGCCTATTCCCTTATCATTGAAATTGACAATGTCCTTTGCCGCCTGCTTGAGCACGGGGTAGGGCAGGGCAGATGGTCCGGGGCTGAAATTGAAAATCCGTTCAGGCATGATATGTTCTCCTCATATTTTTTATATATTCTGCTTTTTATTCAGGGTATACTCCGGACGAGCCCGGCAGATGCTGATTAAATTGTAGCCGGCAACCGCAAAATATCCCTCATGTGCCGGGCAGGGTCTGCCGTATAGCCTCATAGAGAACTATGCCGGCACACATCGCCAGATTAAGACTGCGGATATTGCTGTTTGCCATCGGGATGGTATAACAACGGTCTTGGTACAGTGCAATAATTTCTTCAGGCAGCCCTCTGGTTTCCCTGCCGAAAATGATATAACTTCCCGGTTGAAAACCAGCTTCCAGGTATGGCCGGTCAACCTTGGTGGTCAAAAAATAAAGCAGCCGCTCATCGCATGATTCCAGAAATTTGTCGAGATTCGGCCAGTAGCGGATGTCGACATGGGCCCAGTAATCCAGGCCGGCCCGTTTCAGGTGTTTGTCGTCAACGCTGAAGCCAAGGGGATGCACCAGGTGCAGGACAGTATCGGTTGCCCCGCACAAACGGGCAATGGACCCGGTATTCGGCGGTATTTCAGGCTCAACCAGCACAATATGGAAAGGTTTATCCGGCATATGTCGGGAATAAGAGATCATTTGAGAGAACCTCAGTCACGCTCCATATGTACCGAGTATCGAATGCAGTTGCAAATTTAAAAATTCGCTTTACATTATATTGTTCTGCTGAGCTGTTGTTCTAAACAAGATTAATTCTTTATCATAAAAAAAACTATGGCACTGATCGTACAGAAATTCGGCGGTACCTCGGTCGGCAGTACGGAGAAGATAAAGGCCGTTGCCCGGAGAGTACTCAATATGCATGAACAGGGGCACCGGATGGTCGTGGTGCTGTCTGCAATGTCCGGAGAAACGGACCGCCTGATATGCCTGGCCCGGGATATACAAAATATTCCCGATCTCCGGGAAATGGACATGCTGCTCGCCACGGGCGAACAGGTCACGGTTTCCCTATTTGCGATGGCAATAAAGGAGGCGGGATTCGATGCCGTTTCCCTGCTCGGCGACCAGGTCCGTATCCAGACCAACAAAATGCATACCAAGGCGAGAATTCAGAATATCGACACCGACCTGGTGAATGAGCATCTCAACAAGGGCAGGGTGGTGACTATTGCCGGATTCCAGGGTGTTACCGTAGAGGGAGATATCACTACTCTCGGCCGGGGCGGTTCGGACACCACGGCCGTGGCCCTCGCGGCAGCTCTGAAAGCGGACGCCTGCGAAATTTTTACCGATGTGGAAGGGGTGTATACCACTGACCCGAATATTTGCAGCGCTGCCCGCAAAATCGTGCGCATTTCATACGATGAAATGCTGGAGCTGGCAAGCCTGGGAGCCAAGGTGCTGGATATCAGGTCGGTCGGCCTGGCCAAGAGGTATAAAGTGCCGCTGCATGTACGATCAACTTTTTCGGAAAATGAAGGAACCTGGGTTGTTGAGGAGGATAAGATTATGGAATCCATGATGGTTTCCGGTGTTACCTATAGTAAGAACGAGGCAAGGATAACAATCAACAAGGTTCCGGATCAGCCCGGGATCGCGGCAAAAATTTTTCTGCCGATCTCGGACGCCGGCATTGTTGTGGATATGATCATTCAGAATACCAGGGCCGGAGATCTTACCGATATGACTTTTACCGTCCTGCGCAGCGATTTTGACCGGGCAATGAAACTGCTGCAGGAGATTGCCCGGGATATCAATGCCGAATCCGTGACCGGCGACCAGAATATAGCCAAGGTTTCCATAGTCGGGGTGGGCATGAGGAATCACTCCGGTATTGCCTCGACCATGTTCCAGATCCTGGCCAAGGAGGGCATCAATATCATGATGATTTCCACCTCAGAGATCAAGGTATCATGCGTCATCGGGGAAAAATACACGGAACTGGCGGTGCGTGCCCTGCATGACGCCTTTGCTCTGGACAAGGAGAACATTCCGCTCAGCGAAGAGATAGGGTGACCGGGCTTGAAGTTAAGGTTTTTTGCTCAAGAGGCATGCGATGAAAATAGAGATATACGACACAACGCTGCGGGACGGGACGCAGGCCGAAAATTTCAACCTGTCCGTTGCCGACAAGGTCAGAATAACCAGGCGGCTTGATGATCTGGGCATCGATTTTATCGAGGGCGGCTGGCCGGGCTCAAATCCTCTGGCTGTCGAATATTTCAAGCAGATGCAGAGCATCACCCTCAAGCAGGCCAGACTGTCTGCATTCGGCTCCACCAGGCATTTCAAAAATACGCCGGAAAATGACCCCAACATTCGGGCACTCATTGATGCCGGGACCCCGGCAATAACCATTTTCGGCAAGAGCTGGGATGTCCATGTCCGCGATGCCCTCCGGATCGGCCTGGAGGACAACCTGCAGATCATTGAAGATTCCCTGGCTTATCTCAAAAAGAATGTTGCCGTGCTGCTGTATGATGCTGAGCATTTTTTCGACGGCTTCAAAAAGAACAGGGATTATGCGCTCGCCACCCTTGAACGGGCTGTCCGGGGAGGAGCGGAGACGCTTGTACTGTGCGACACCAACGGCGGCACCCTGCCGCATGAGATTGTTCCGATCATTGAGCAGGTGAAAACGTATCTGCAGGAAAGAAATGCGCGGGTTAAGCTGGGCATCCACTCCCACAATGATTCCGAAACCGCGGTTGCCAACTCCCTGCTGGCGGTATCCCTGGGAATTTCTCAGGTGCAGGGAACCATGAACGGTTACGGCGAGCGGTGCGGCAATGCCAATCTGACGTCCATTATTCCGGCGCTGATTTTTAAAATGGGCCTTGACTGCAATGTGGCGCCCAACATTCAACACCTGTACGAAACATCCCGATTGGTCGACGAACTGGCCAATCTGCCGCATAACCGGTATCAGCCCTATGTCGGGGAATCGGCTTTTGCCCACAAGGGAGGGATTCACGTCAGTGCCGTTCAGCGGAATCCCCTGACTTACGAGCACATAGAGCCGGAAAAGGTCGGCAATATCCGCCGGGTATTGATTTCCGACCAGGCCGGCCGCGCCAATATCCTGCACAAGGCGGAGCGGTACGGCCTCAAGCTTGATGCCGATGATCCTGTCATCGCCTCCATTGTCAAGGATCTCAAGGAACTGGAAAACCAGGGATACCAGTATGAGGCCGCGGAGGCGAGTTTTGAACTGTTGATGCGGCAGGCGCTCGGCCTGCAGAAAAAATATTTTCAGCTTGAAGGGTTGCGGGTAATGAACAACAAGTACCAGATGGATAAACCGCCCCTTACCGAGGCCACCATCCGCCTTTATGTCGGCGGCAACGAGGTGCACACCGCCTCCATGGGTGACGGCCCGGTGAATGCCATAGACAGGGCTCTGCGCAAAGCTCTTACCCGTTTCTATCCGAATCTGGAGGAGATGGATCTGGTCGATTACAAGGTCCGTGTTCTCTCGGGTGAGCACGGTACCGGGGCAAAAGTCAGGGTCCTGATTGAAAGTCGGGATAAAAAGGACGCCTGGGGTACAGTCGGGGTTTCCCTGAATATCATCGAAGCAAGCTGGCAGGCCCTGGTGGACAGTATAAATTACAAACTCATGAAGGACGAAAAAACAAGGACCGATGCATAATGATCCTGACGATGAATGCCGCGGCAGGGATAAGCGGCTGCTTGTCCTTCTTGCGTTGGGCCTATGCGTAGTTCTTGTAAATTATTCTCCGGCCGGGCCGCTGCCTCAAAAAAAATTCCCGCCTCTCTGGTTTGAGGTCAGGGGAGAGGATTCCGTCTGTTACAGGTTTTTCCGTCCGGAGCAGTTCATTCTGCTTCAGGAAGCGAAAACGATCATGCCGGCCGGTATGACGGTTGACCGGAACACGATGCAGGCCCTGGCTGAAGGTATGAGAGAGAGGAAGGTGGCGGCGGTGACCAGCGGGGGCGAGGGTTCAGCCCGGCCTGCACCGCCTTCACCGCGGCTTTCTTTTTTTCTGGAGCAAAGCCTGCCGGTAAATACCGCAAATGAAGAGGAACTTACCCTGATACCCGGAATAGGCCCATATTTGGCGGGAAATATTGTAAAGTATCGCCGGGAAAACGGCAACATCGATCACCCGGGAGAATTAAGAGCCGTCCCGGGTATCGGAAAGCAGCGGGCGGAAAAATTAAGCCCCTATTTCACCTTTGAATAGCACATTGTCCGCGGTCAACAACCAGACAATAAACACCCCGGTTCTTGTCCTCCTGGGACCGACAGCTGTCGGCAAAACTGCGCTGTCGCTTGCCCTGGCCGAGTTGTTTGCCTGTGAGGTAGTCAGTGTTGATTCCATGCAGGTGTACCGTTTCATGGATATCGGTACTGCCAAACCAACGCACCGGGAAAGAGAAAGGGTGGTCCACCACCTTATTGACATCGTCGATCCCGACGAACAATATAATGCAGCCTTCTTTGTCAGGGATGCCCTGGCAGCAGCAGCAGCCATTTCGGCTGCCGGCAGAATTCCGCTGTTCACCGGCGGCACCGGCCTTTACCTGAAGGCGCTGACAGAAGGGCTGTTCACTGTTGAGGATGCCGGGGAGGATGAGTCCATACGCACTTACCTGGCTGAACGGCTCAAAAAAGAGGGCAGGGAAATGTTGTTTGCCGAGCTTCGCGCCATTGATCCTGAATCAGCTGCCAGAATCCATATCAATGATACCCAGCGCCTGCTGCGGGCCCTGGAAATTTATAAAATGACCGGCAAGTCCTGGTCCGAACGCCTGCACAGCCAGCAGGGTCCTGCGGTCAGATTTGCCGAAATGCTGCAGATAGGCCTGACCTGCGGCAGGCAGACCCTGTATGATAGAATAGATATGCGGACACATGCCATGTTTGCAGGCGGCCTGATTGAAGAGGCTGAAAAACTGCAGAAAATGGGGTACTCCCCTGAACTCCCCTCAATGCAGGCAATAGGATATCGACATGCCAACAATTTTCTTGCCGGAATATGGGACAGGGAAGAAACAATCCGCCAGCTTGCCAGGGATACGAGGCGATATGCGAAACGGCAGATGACCTGGTTTTCAAGAAACAAAACAATTGAGTGGTATGCAAGGGATGATCATCAGGGCATAATCCGGAGGGTGGAGACATGGCTGGCAACTGCATGAAGGAAAATCCATTGAGCCGGCAGCTGGCGCAGGAGCTGAACATACCCTACGGAATAGCGGTTCTCCTCGGGCAAAGGGGGATAACCGGCAGGGAACAGGCCGCTGCTTTCCTGTATCCTCAGCTGGCGGATCTGCCGTCACCGTTTCAGATGAAAGACATGGACCGGGCCGTTGACCTGGTCCTGGAGACGTATAAAGATCAGGGCCTTATCCTTGTTCATGGCGATTATGATGTCGACGGCATCAGCAGTACGGCTCTGCTTTTCCTTTTTTTTACGGAGCTGGGGATATCGACGATCTCCTTTCAGCCCAACAGGCTCACACAGGGATACGGCCTGCAGAAAGATATTATAGAACAGTACAGCCCCGCCGCTCCCGGAGCCGCTCTGCTGATCACCGTTGACTGCGGCATCTCATCCCATGACGAAATTCGTTTTGCACGGGAAAGAGGGTATAAAACCATTATTACCGATCACCATGAACCGCCGGATACGCTGCCGGATGCGGATGCTGTTCTCAATCCTCGTCGGCAGGGGTGTCTTTTTCCATGCAAGCAATTGGCCGGAGTCGGAGTTGCATTTTTTCTGGCCATGGGAATCCGCAGCAGGATGGTTGCCCAGGGATTGATGAAGAGGGAGGAAGCACCGAATCTCAAACAACTGCTCAGTCTGGTCGCCCTGGGAACCGTTGCCGATGTTATGCCCTTGACCGGTATAAACCGGATTCTGGTCAAGGCGGGTCTGGAATCGATCAACGAGCGTACTGCTCCCTGGGTTCGGGCTTTATGCGAACGGGCAGGGTTGCGGGAGGGCGCGGTGACAGCGGAAGACATTTCCTACCGGCTGGCCCCCCGGATCAATGCGCCGGGAAGGCTCGGGGAGCCGGAATCCGCGTTCGAACTGCTGACGAGTCCCGATATGGTCAGAGCGGCTGAAATGGCCGGTCTGCTCGAAACAATCAACCTGGAACGCCGGCGGCTGGAAGTGGATACCATTGAACAAGTCCTGCTGGAATGTACCCGGCAGGATGAAAACGGATACCGGGGACTGGTTGTATATGGTGTGTATCACCCTGGAATTATTGGAATACTTGCTTCAAGAATTGTGGACAGGTTTCATAAGCCGGTCATCATCTTTACCGATGATGCGGTTGAGCCCCGCATTCTCAAGGGATCCGGCAGGTCTGTGAACCAGGTGAATTTATACGAGACATTGAAGAAATGTTCAGCCAGCCTCATTCAATTCGGGGGGCATGCCATGGCCGCCGGTTTAACCCTGCGAAAAGAGGAATTGCCCGGATTTACGGAAGCATTCGATTGTGCCATAGGAGATGAAAATGTCGGCCCCGTATCACTGCCGGAGACGCTGCGAAGTGATTATACCATAAATCCGGGAGAAATTGCAGACAGCAGGTTTATGCATTATTACCAGCTGCTGGAACCATTCGGCCAGGGCAACCGGGAGCCGGTTTTTATGTTGGCGAATCCGGAAGTACGAGAAACCGGTGTGATCAATTCCCATTTAAAATATTCGGTCAGAGTCAACGGCGTCACGTTCAGGGGGATCGGATTCAACATGGCGGACAAAGCGGAAATGTTTCATCAGGGCAAGCAGGTACATCTTCTGTTCAAATTGAAGAAAAATGTTTATAGAGGAGAGGAGTCGGTTGTATTCCATGCGGTTGACATAGTCGCAACAGCATAATCAGCCGGGGTTTTATGAATTATTAACATAATATATATTATGCGACATAATCAATATCAGATCTTCGCGGATCCTTGCTGAAGGGTTCCGGCAAAGGCTGCCTGGTGGATCTGCCTTGATTCATGTTAACTCTCGTGATATCAATGAAATAATTAACATATTTTACGTTTTACTTCATGTTTAAAGGATGCATCATGAGCAACCGAGACGTTTACCAGGAACCTCTTGTCAGCCGCTACACCAGCCCTGCCATGCAGGAACTCTTTTCCGAAAAATTCAAATTCACCACCTGGCGTCGCTGCTGGACCGCCCTTGCCGAGGCGCAGCATGAACTCGGCCTCAAGCTGGTAACCCGCGAAATGGTTGACGAACTGCGGGCGCATATTGACGATATCGACTATGACCTTGCCGCGGCCAAGGAAAAAGAAATACGGCACGACGTCATGGCGCATGTTTTTGCCTATGGCCAAAAATGTCCCAAGGCTGAAGCCATAATTCATCTGGGTGCGACATCGCAGTTTGTCGTCTGCAACACCGACCTCATTATTCAGCGCAAGGCCCTGGAATTCATAAAAAAAGGTGTGGTAAACGTCATTTATAATTTATCCGGGTTCTGCAGAAAATACGCGGACCTGGCAACCCTGGGCTTTACCCACTACCAGCCCGCCCAGCCCACTACTGTGGGGAAACGGAACACCCTGTATATCCAGGACCTGTTGATGGATCTGGACTATATCGAGAACCTGGAGAAACAGATCAAAGCACGGGGCGCCAAGGGAACCGTAGGCACCCAGGCAACTTTTCTCGAATTGTTCAACGGCGATCACGGTAAAGTCAGGGCGCTTGATACGCTGGTGTCCGAAAAACTCGGATTTGACACGGTATTTCCCGTCACCGGCCAGACCTATCCCCGCAAACTTGACATGAAAACTGCCGAGACACTGGCGGGTATCGGCGCCTCCGCCCACAAATTTGCTGTAGACCTGCGGCTCCTTTCCAATCTCAAGGTTCAGGAGGAGCCTTTTGCCACTAAACAGGTGGGCAGTTCCGCCATGGCATACAAGAGAAACCCTATGCGATCCGAAAGGATGACCGGTCTGTCCAGAAAACTCATGGGCCTGCCTCCGAATTTCAGCGCAACTTCCGCCAACCAGTGGTTTGAAAGAACCCTGGATGATTCCGCGATCCGGAGAATGGATATGGCTCAGGCATTCCTGCTTGCCGATGCCATACTAAAGCTTTACATTAACATTACGTCAGATATGGTCGTTTATCCTAATCAAATTGATAGGTATCTGCGCGAAGAACTTCCTTTTATGGCAACGGAAAAGATACTTATGGCCTGCGTTGAGCGGGGAAAGAGCCGCCAGGAAATGCATGAGATCATCCGCGATCACTCGGTTGCCGCCGGACTCGCAGTCAAGCGGGAGGGAGTAAAAAACGATCTGCTCGAAAGGCTGGCAGAGGACAGCCGGATTCCCTTTGCCCTGGAAGAGCTTATCGGCCTGCTCGGCAACTACCGGGACTTTGCCGGGCGAGCACCGGAGCAGACCATTGAATTTCTTGAAGAAAAAGTTGAACCAGTCCTTGCCCGTTATGCCCGTATGATCGGCGATGTTGATGCCAGCCTTAAAGTCTGACACAGGATTATAGCGGATTGATAATGGTTTTGCTTTTTTTACGCATCCTGCCCGGTAAAATATGGTATCTCAAGTTTCTGCTTGAGGGATATGACGGGCTTGCCATGCTGACGACAATTGAAGCTGATCAGGGACTGGTCCGCCTTGCTGTCCCGGAAAGCAGGGTATCGGAAGTCTTCCGCCTGCTGGAAAACCTGGCCGGCGAACTGGCAGCATAAACATTCAGGTCCTGATTTAAAATTGTATTTATGAGAGAACGTTTTCTATACATTAAAACCTTTGGCTGTCAGATGAACGAACGGGATTCCGAGATCATTGAACATCTCCTTTATCCTGTCGGGTTTCTGCCTGTTGCGGAAATGGGCCGGGCTGACCTGGTCGTCATCAATACATGCAGCATCCGGGCCAAGGCTGAGCAGAAAGTATACAGCTTACTTGGACAGCTTAGACAGAATAAATCACGTAACCCAGCATTGTTGATATGCGTAGCAGGTTGTGTTGCTCAGCAGGAAGGCAAAATTATACAGCAAAGGATGCCCCATGTGGACATTGTAGTCGGAACCCAGCAGATCTATCAGCTTCCAGAAATGATCAGGAAGCTGGACCGGGGCACGGTTGAGCCCATGCTGGCGGTTAATTTGGACAGTTCTTTCGCCATTCCTGCATTTCAGGATTACCATTACCAGGAAAAAAAACCGTCCTGCTCCCCTTCCCCTGCACCGGATTTTAAAAAATTCGTCACCATTATGCAGGGCTGCAACAATTTCTGCAGTTACTGTGTTGTTCCCTATACCCGGGGCAGGGAAATCAGCCGCCCGGTTGCCGACATACTTGACGAAATCCGGGTCCTGCTTGCCCGTGGAGTTTCGGAAATAACCCTGCTCGGCCAGAATGTGAATTCTTACGGTCAGACCAATTCCGTTGTTGATCACGGTTCAGTTCACTTTGCCGATCTCCTGCGGCAGGTTGCGGCTTTGCCCGGCTTGAAAAGACTGCGCTTTACCACCTCCAATCCCAAGGATCTCTCCGATGCCTTGATGCGGTGCTTTGCGGAGATTGAAAACCTGTGTCCCCAGTTTCATCTGCCGGTCCAGTCAGGTTCCGACCGGGTACTCAAACGAATGAACAGAAATTACACTGTTGCCGGCTACCTGCTGAAAGTACGGACCCTGCGAAGTTACCAACCCGATCTGGCCCTCAGCACCGATATCATTGTCGGATTTCCCGGCGAAACCGATGAGGATTTTGCAGCTACCATGGAACTTCTGCAGACAGTGCAATACCACAGCTCCTTTTCCTTCAAATATTCCGACCGGCCGGGAACGCGGTCAGCCGGATTTGACCACAAGGTTGACGAAAAGGTGAAATCTGAACGGCTGGCCCGCTTTCAGGCCCTGCAGGATTCCGTCAGCCTGGAGCGGAACCGGGCTTATGTGGGCCGGATCATGGAAGTTACCGTGGAGGGAAAAGGCAAAAACAACATGCTCTACGGACGGACAACAACAAACCACATAGTTCATTTCCCGGCATCAGGGATGGACAGAATCCGGCCCGGAGATGCCTTGCAGGTGCGAATAAACCTGGCCGGACAGCACTCTTTAACAGGAAAAATTACGGGGGAGCAATATCATGATTGATCTGCATACACACACTCTGTTCAGCGACGGGGCCTTGATCCCGGCAGAGCATTTGCGTCGTTTTGAAGTTATGGGCTATACTGCCGTGGCAATAACCGATCACGCGGACTCGTCAAATCTCGATTTTATTGTACCCCGCCTGGTCCGGGCGGCCGCGGACCTGAATCCGTACAGCAATACCCTGCTCATCCCCGGTATTGAGCTGACCCACATTCCGCCCGAGCTTTTTGAGCCTCTGGTTGCCAGGGCGCGGAAACTCGGCGCCCTGATTGTCGTCGGCCACGGGGAGACGCCGGTTGAGCCCGTGATTGCCGGAACCAACAGGGCCGCCCTTGAGGCGGGTGTGGATATACTTGCCCATCCCGGTTTTATTTCCGAAGAAGAGGCTATTCTTGCCGCAGAGAAGGACATATTTCTTGAAATAACGGGGAGAAAGGGACACAGTCTGACCAACGGCCATGTCGCCCGGCTGGCAATTAAAACCGGGGCAAAGATGGCGGTGAATGCCGATGCGCATGAACCGGGGGACTTTATGACAAGTGAAAGAGCCGAAACAGTGGCACTGGGAGCCGGCCTCACCAGGGAGCAGTATCAGAAACTGCGAATAAACATGGCCGATATCGTCGGCCGATTATGATGCACCGCCCTCTTCCCCGGGTTTAATACCGGGCAGGACAGGCGGTTCCGATTTGACCGGTTTCGGTTTTCCCGTGACACTGGTCACCCGCCGCACCACCCGGGTGCTCACCCGTTTGCCCTTGGCGCCGGCCGCCTTTATCAGGTAGTCATCCAGTTCTATTTCCAGGCTGTTATGCTTGGCCCGGGATGACGGAACCAGACTGATACGCGCCCTGACCCCCTCCTCTCCCACTTCGAAAAACTGGATGATGGACCGGTTGTGCTCGGGAAAAAGCCGGTACTCCCGGTTTATTATAAATTTCGGGGAGCGGAAACGCTTGACATAGGAATGATTTTCCCGGCCGTTGCGGTACACGATATTAAACACCAGGTCATTTTCCTCCACTCCCATCCATTCCAGATTGCTGCCCACAAAAAGCTTTTCCGTGACATTTATGACCTTGTACAGGCCGTTTTTGAAGATCAGCAGCAGGCGGTCAAGTTCCGAGCAGTTCAACTCCATATCGTTCTTGTCATCTTCCGCCTTGATCCTGGAGCCGATAAATCCGCTTTCCCGGTGATAGCCGACAGTCAGATTGGACAGCGCAGCGGCGCGGGCATCAATCTCGTCAAAATGCTCAATCCTGCTTTTCCGGGGGTACAGGTCTCCGTATTTGTCGATCAGGGACTGCAGGTAGGCTACGGTAAAGCCGACCATATCTTCGAGGCTTTTGCGGATCTTTTTAATATCGCCCTCAATTATTGCCAGTTCTTTCTGCTGCCGGTTGATGTCAAACCTGGAAATTCTCTTGATTTTAATCTCCAGCAGCTTTTCCACGTCCTCCCGGGTTACTTCCCGCACAAGCTCCGGGGCATAAGGTTCCAGGGATTCGGTGACCGTGGCGATGATCTTCGGGTAACTGGTAATCTCCTCAATTCCCTTATACAGCCGTTCCTCGATAAAAATCTGTTCCAGCTTCCGGGCATGCAGCTTTTCAAGCTGTCGGCCCAGATCGATCCGCAGCTCTTTTTCCAGGTCGCCAAGCAGCTTGTCCGTATTATGCCGTAGCACCTCTTCGACCGACATCTGGCACGGCATATTGCCATGGATGAGAATAAGGTTCGGGGTCACGCTTATTTCACAGTCGGTAAAGGCATACAGGGCGTCAATGGTTTCCTCGGCATACACCCCGCGCGGCAGCTTGATTTCCACTTCCACATCTTCCGCGGTATAATCGTTGATGGAAGCTATTTTCAGCTTGCCGCCTTTCGTTGCCTTCTCGACAGAGTCAATCAGCACCTGGGTGGTGATATTGTAGGGCAGTTCCCGGATAACTATTGTTTTATCGTCGGCAACATCAATCCGCGCCCGGCAGCGTATCCTGCCGTTGCCGCTCCTGTACTCGGTTACATCGATGATGCCGCCCCGGGAAAAATCGGGATAAAGCGTAAACTCTCGTTCCTGCAGATAAAGTATCTGGGCCTCCAGGAGTTCCCGGAAATTGTGCGGCATGATCTTGGTCGCCATACCCACGGCAATGCCTTCCGCTCCCAGGAGAAGCAAAAGAGGCAGTTTGGACGGCAGGGTGACGGGTTCACGCATCCTGCCGTCATAAGAGTCCACATACTCGGTAAGATCCCGGTTAAAGAGGGTTTCCCGGGCGAGCGGGGTCAGCCGGCATTCAATGTACCTGGGCGCCGAAGCCTGGTCGCCGGTGAAGATATTGCCGAAATTTCCCTGCCGTTCGATCAGGTATTCCTTGTTGGCCAGGTTGACCAGTGCGGCAAATATGGACTGGTCGCCATGGGGGTGGAGTTTCATGGTCTCGCCGACCACGTTGGCGACCTTATGAAACCTTCCGTCATCCATGTTGTTGAGCGTCTGCAGAATACGCCGCTGCACGGGCTTGAGGCCGTCGTCTATATCGGGGATGGCCCGTTCGCGGATTACATATGAGGTGTAATCGAGAAAATTCTCATCAAAAAGAAGCTGCAATTTTCCCGCTTGCGGCACCCCGTCAATTGTCATGCTCATACCGGTCTCAAGTTAAGATGATTCATAATGTATTGCCGGCGTTCAGGCGTGTTCTTGCCCATGTAAAAACTCAGCACCTTGGAAATTTCGCTCAAGGTGTCGATCCGGACCTGGCGCAGGCGCATATCAGGACCGATAAACTGCTTGAACTCTCTGGGTGATATCTCGCCCAATCCTTTAAATCGCGTAACCTCGACTCTTTTCAGCTGCTTCCCCCTGCCCTGCAGTTTTTTCGTGGCCGCCAACCTCTCCTTTTCGGAATAGCAGTAGACCGTTTCCTGCGTGGTCCGCACCCTGAATATCGGTGTTTCAAGGATATGAACATAACCGAGCTTTATCAGCGGCTCAAAATAGTGGAGAAAAAATGTGAGCAGCAGATTGCGGATGTGCAGACCGTCGACATCCGCATCGGTTGCCAGGATAATTTTGTCAAACCTGAGGGTGCCGACGGATTCTTCGATGTCCAGGGCCCGCATCAGGCTGTACATCTCTTCATTTTTATACAGCACATCCAGGCGCTGCCCGTACACATTCATGGGCTTGCCCTTCAGGGAAAAGACCGCCTGGGTCATCGGATCGCGTGAACTGACGATGGAGCCGGCAGCCGACTGCCCCTCGGTAATGAAGATCATGTTTTCCCGGCCCTGGTGCGAGGGTCGGTTTCGGGCGGGATGATACTTGCAGTCCTTGAGCTGGGGTATTTTGAGGGCAACCTTTTTGGCCTTGGCTTTTGCATCCCGCCGGACAGCCTGGAGCTCCCGCCGCACCCGTTCGTTCCTCTGCACCTTGTCAAGCAGCAGTTCGGCTTTTTCAGGGTATTTATAGAGATGATCGGAAACGGCGTCCTTGACCTCGTTGACGATCCATGAACGGATTTCGGTATTGCCGAGCTTGTTTTTGGTCTGGGATTCGAAAACCGGCTCCCTGACCTTGACTGCCATGGTTCCGACTATCCCGTCACGCACATCCTTGCCGGTGAATTTTTTGCCGCTGAATCCATTGACCCCCTTAAGCACCCCTTCGCGAAAGGCTGACAGATGGGTGCCCCCCTCACTGGTAAAGGTGCCGTTCACAAAGGAAAAATAGGAATCTCCGTACTCGTCGGTATGGGTAAAGGCAAACTCAAGGGATTTGGCGGCATAATTGATCGGTTCATAGATCTGGTTGCCGTTTAATTCTTCCGCCAGCAGATCCAGCAGGCCGTTTTCCGAATGATAGCAATCACGGTTGAAATAGAGCTTCAAGCCGGCGTTCAGGTAGGCATAGCGCCAGAGTCTCTTGTCGACATACTGCCGGTCAAAGGCGAAATCCGGAAATAACCCGCGGTCGGGCATAAATTCGATCAGTGTTCCCTCCTTCTCGCCGGTTTCACCCTCTTCTTCCGACTCCAGCACTCCGTATGTGAACACAGCCTTCTTGTAGCGGCCCTCCCGGAAGGCGGTCACGGTAAATTCGGAAGAAAGGGCATTAACCGCTTTGGTCCCTACCCCGTTCAGACCGACGGAAAACTGGAACACTTCGGTATTGTACTTGGCGCCGGTATTTATAACCGAGACGCACTCGACAACCTTGCCCAGCGGAATGCCGCGCCCGTAATCGCGCACCCTGCAGAATCCGTTATCGTCGATTTCAATATCGATCCTTTTCCCCACGCCCATGATGAATTCGTCAACGCTGTTGTCTATGACTTCCTTCAACAGAATATAGATACCGTCGTCCGGATGGCTGCCGTTGCCCAGCCGGCCTATATACATGCCCGGTCTTTTACGGATGTGCTCAAGGGAACTGAGTGTTTTTATTTTGGATTCGTCGTACTGATGAGCTGTTTGTGGCATTTATTTTGGTACGGTATTTTTTTCAAAAAGATTGTAAGGACACACGTATTGAATATACTGATATCATCATAACTTTACAAATCAAAAAGATGTATGCAAGCGACTGTTTTATCCATAGCCGGTTCCGATCCTACCGGCGGCGCCGGGATTCAGGCAGACCTTAAAACCATGACCTCCATCGGGGTCTACGGAGCGGCGGCCGTCACCTGCATCACGATACAGAACAGCCGCGGTGTGACTGAAGTCGAGTGCCTGCCGCCCGGCCTGGTCCATGGGCAGATTAAAGCCGTGCTGGATGATCACCGGGTGACGCATGTCAAGATCGGCATGGTCGGCAATACGGCAATTGCCGGGGCGGTGCGCGATGCCCTTGCCGGCTTCCGGGGCGAGATAATCTATGATCCGGTTATGCTCTCCTCAACCGGCCAGCCCCTGCTGCAAGGGGATATGCAGGGGATTCTGGAGCTTGCAGCCCGGTGTACGGTACTGACACCGAACATTCCCGAGCTTGCGCAGTTGTCAGGGGCGAAGATCGTCGGCGGGCAGGACGTCCGGCACCATGCGGGGCTGCTGTTGGAGAGATACAGGAGCCTTCGGGGAGTCCTGGTCAAGGGCGGCCATGCGGTACGGGACACTGCAATTGCAGACCATTTGATCTACAGGGCAGATGGGGCTGTCCGCACCATGACCCTGTCGCATCCGGCGATAAAATCCGGGAACACGCACGGCACCGGCTGCACCCTCGCATCGGCTTTTGCCTCCTTCCACTGCCTGGGCGGCGATTATGTCCGCTCATTTCAACAAAGCGTCGACTATGTGCAGACCGTCCTGAAACAGAGTGCTGAGACAAGGATAGTCAGAAATCCGGAGGGACAGGGAGGCATGCTGCACCATTGCTACCGGCCTGGGCACGAAAACAGCTGATATGCCGGGATATAATCCACAGACAACAGGCTGCCAAAACCTCATATAATACCTGATAATATGCAGGTAGGTATTTGATATCAGGTAATTTCCACCAGCTCAATATCAAAAATGAGATCTTTACCTGCCAGGGGCGGATTGGCATCCAGGGTTATTTTTTCTTCCGTTACCTCGGTTATTTCCACAATAATCATCTGGTCGTTAGGTCCCTGCATTTGCAGCCTCTGGCCTTCTTCCGGGTTGATATCCGGCGGCACCTGTTTGCGCGGCACATTAATCACCATTTCTTCGTTGCGCTGGCCATATGCCTTTTCAGGGGGGATTGTGACGTTCTTCTTCTCATCCAGGGACATGCCTACCACCGCTTCCTCAAATCCCGGAATAACCTGCCCGCCGCCAATGGTGAAGGAAAGGGGCTCGCGGCCCTTGGAGGAATCGAAAATAGTTCCGTCGCTGAGCCGGCCCGTATAGTGAATTTTTACCGTATCACCCTGTTTTACCTGCGTCATATTGCGCTCCTTTTCGCATGTAGTTACATAAAACTCGTTAATCTTCGTCAATGAGCGGGCATCATAGCATTTTGCACCGATAACCGCCACCCGCTATTTAACTACCCGTATTTTAAGCTGAATTCATTTTCAGGTCATCATTTGACCGCAATGCGGATAGTTTCTTTCCCGTACGATACAATGTCATTGGCCAGGATTTTTTTTCTTTTCCTGGTTTCAATCTCGCCGTTTACCCTGACCAGGCCTTCGGCAATCACGACCTTGGCCTCGCCGCCGCTGGCAACCAGGTTCTCAATCTTGAGAAGCTTGTATAATTCTATGGGCTCCCTTGCAATCTCCACAATTCTTGCCGGGTCGGAATCATTCATCATTATGTGGCCTGGCTCCCTGCTTTTTGGCGCTGCACAGTAGCTTCATTTCTGTCTGCCCGTAAATACATGCAGGAAACAACGGGATCATGATTTCCCGCTCGGATCAGCCGGTTTAATCCTTAAAATCCGTCCGCTGTCCGTGGATAAATAGAGCCACCCTTCAGGGCTCTCAACCAGGGCCCGGATGCGTTCATCCAGGCTTTCCAGCAGCCGTTCTTCGCCGGCCGCCCTGCCGTCAGGGTCAATCACAATCCGGTTGAGATGCCGCAATACCAGGGCGCCTGCCAGCAGGTTTCCCTGCCAGGCGGGAAAGGCTTTCCCGGAATAAAGGAGCAGGCTGCCGGGAGCGATGGATGGAGTGTACACTTTTACCGGCTGCTCCATTCCCTCTTTTTCCGTTCCTTCTCCGACCCGGACCGGTCCCCAGTATTCCTTGCCATGGGAAATGACTGGCCATCCGTAGTTCCGTCCGGGCAGCACAAGGTTGATTTCATCGCCTCCGCGGGGTCCGTGTTCGATGATCCAGAGCCGGTCATGCTCACGGTCATAGACTATGCCCTGCGCGTTGCGGTGGCCGTAACTCCATATTTCAGGGAGAGCGTTTTCCCTCTGCACGAACGGATTGTCAGCCGGAACAGGGCCGTCCAGGTTAACCCGCAACACGGAACCGGCATGGGTTGAAAGATCCTGGCCATTAGGCCGGTCACCCCTGTCGCCCACCGTAAAAAAAAGATGTCCGTTGTTGTCAAATGCAATGCGGCTGCCAAAGTGTCTGCTGGTACCTGTTGTCGACTGCGTAACCAGAAGGTCCTGCCAGTCGGTCAGACGGTCTGTATCCAGGCGGGCCCGGGCGAGAGTTGTTGCCCCGAGGCCGTCCCGGTCCTTGCTGTAGGTAAAATAAAGCCAACCGCCGGCAATTTCATCCACCTGGAAGCGCCTTCCTTCACTTTCCTGCACCAGGAGGGGATCGCCCATTGCGGATTGCTCCGCACCGCAGAATAAAATGCTGCAGAGCAGCAGGTATTTTTTCATGATCCTCCCCCTTAAACTTTTCCCGGCGCTGCAAATTCACCAGAGTCGGAAAATTTAATTGTTTTGAGGGCTCCGCATACATCTAGAGTTTTTTATTATGCAACAACTGCACCAACCTGCTGCAGATTTCCCGTTCACTCAGAGTGTTGCATGAAAATATGTAATCGGCATATCTGTGGTACAGGGGCTGTCGCTCCCGGTACAGGTCGCTGAAACTCTGTTCCGGCAGCTTGACCAGACCGCGGCTGTCGAAATTGCGGATCCTTTTTGCCAGCAGGGAAAGCTCAACCTCCAGGAAAATGACAAAGCCTTTTTTCCTGAGATGCAGCATGCCTTTATGGCTGTAAACTGAACTGCCGCCGGTGGCGACGACACTGCTGCCGGGATCGAGGCGCAGCAGAATATCTTCCTCAAGAGCGCGGAAGGTGCCGAGACCCCGGGCCGCAATAATTTCCTGCAGGGAACATCCGGCTGCATGTTCAATCAGGGTATCTGTGTCGATAAATCTGCGGGACAGGGTTTTGGCAAGGCGGCGGCCGATGGAGCTTTTTCCTGCTCCGGCCATGCCGATCAGAACAATGCCGGTTTGCGATTCCATTTCCGGCTGCTTATTCCATCATATGGACCCGTTCACAATCCGGGCAGAGCCAGGTCGGGCCATTGCTGATGCCCCATCTGTTTTCCGCAAAACACTCAGGGCATATCTGAAAACCGCACTGGCAGTTCCAGCAGAAGGGTTTTTCCCTGCCGCAGCATTGACACCTGTATTCCCTGATTCTGCGGCGCCGGCGGGGCTGCTGTTTGTTTTCCATGTCAGGCCTTGTACTCAGGCGGGATAAAGAGTAATTCCTGATCGAGCCAGTCGAGATATTCCCTGTTCCCGGCGACAACTTCAACGGCAAGTATTTCGGGCACATCGTAAGGATGGCTTTCCCGTATTGCTTTTTCCAGCTTCGGGTAGAGCCTGCTGCTGCTTTTCATGATGCAGAAATATTCCTCTGATTCTTCGATCTTTCCCTGCCAGCGGTACATGCTCTGACAGGGCAGGATCTGGACGCAGGCAACCAGCTTTTTTTCCAGCAGCGCCCCGGCTATTTCAGCAGCCGTCTTTTTGTCGTTTAGCGTGGTTACAACTTGAATATAGGTTGTCATTGCTCTTCTCTCCGGCATGATGGTGGAAGTTTTCCCGAATATCGAATATTATAATAATCATATTGCTCAAATCAATTCATTCATTACTTTGGTTTTGCTATGCTCCTTGCAGTGGATGTCGGCAACACGCATACGGTCAGCGGGGTCTTTGCCGGAGACAGATTGATGGCCGAATGGCGCCTGAAATCAGACCGGGACAGGACCGGCGACGAGCTGGCCATCCGGTATCATTCCCTGTTCCAGATGGCCGGCATCGAATTAAAAGACATCTCGGGGTTTATACTGGCGAGTGTGGTTCCTCTTCTGGAAACCGCCTGGCTGGCGTTTGCCGACAGGTATCTTGTCCGGCAGCTTCGGACTAAGCCTATCGCTGTGCATCACACAACAAAGACAGGCATAACCGTGGCGGTGGAAAATCCGGGTGATGTGGGAGCGGACCGCATTGTCAATTCGGTTGCCGCCTGGGACCGGTTCAATCAAAGCCTGATCGTCATTGATTTCGGTACCGCCATCACCTTTGACTGCGTCAACGACCGCCGGGAATATCTTGGCGGGGCAATCATGCCGGGTATCGGCATCTCCCTGGATGCCCTTGCCGGCCGTACCGCCAAACTGCCGCGAACTGACATCGATCAGCCGCCAAAGGCGGCAATCGGCAGAAATTCCATCGAGGCCATCCGCTCCGGCCTGATGATAGGTTTCGGGGGCATGGTTGACCGCATGGTGGACAGGATTGCAGGTGAGCTCTCACCCGAGCCGGAGAAGGTCAGGATAATAGGTACCGGCGGAATGGCACAGCTCATTGCCCCCTACTCCGATTATCTGCAGATTATTGACCCCCTGCTGACCCTGAAGGGATTGAAGATTATCCATGCCATGAACAGCAGCGGTGCCTGATCAGGTTATGATTATTCCCGCAAAACTGCAGGCAGGAGACTGCATTGGAGTTTTTTCTCCGGCCGGGCCGGTGCGTGACCGGGCAAAAGCAGAAGCGGGCATCCGCATTCTGCGGGAAATGGGTTTCCGGGTCAAACTGAATGGTGGTGCCGGATCCGGCAATGGATACCTGGCTGCTGATGATCAGAGCCGGGTTGATGAATTTCACACCATGCTGCGCGATGAAGAGGTAAAAGCCATGATAGCCCTGCGCGGCGGCTACGGCTGCCTGCGTATTGCAGACCTCCTTGATTACCGCCTTGTCGAAACGTGCCGGAAATTCATTATCGGCTTCAGCGATGTAAGCATCATGCTGAACCTCATCAGCCGCCGTGCAGGTATTGTTGCCGTGCATGGACCCGTGTTGACATCTCTTGCCAATACGGAAAAAACATCGCTCCATTCCCTGCGCTCACTTCTTGTTGACGGGCTGCCCCCTGCCATTGCCCCGGATGATATTGTTATTCTCCGCCCCGGTGCGGCCAGGGGAATTCTTCGCGGCGGCAATCTCGCAACCATTGTTCATCTGCTCGGCACCCCCTGGGAATTCCCCTGGACCGATACCCTGCTCCTGCTTGAAGATACCGGGGAACCCATGTATAAAATCGACAGGATGCTGACCCAGTTGCATTACAGCGGCAGGCTGGCCGGGCTGGCGGGTATTATTCTCGGTGGATTCGATACCGGCGATGATCCCGGAGAAAACCGGAAGCTGCAGGAACAGGTGTGGCAGAGGGTCGTTGAATTGACAGCAGACCAGGGCTATCCGGTGTGGGGAAATTTTCCGGTCGGGCACCGGGAAAAGAATCTGGCCCTGCCCCTCGGACTCGAAATATCCATGGACAGCAGCTCGAGGAGGCTGGTCCTGGAACAGGGAAGAGATTCCGGTTGATAATGATGGCTTTTTGCGAGTTCATCATGACTTATTTTAATCAAAAAATGAGATGAAATGCTGAAAAGATACCTGCAAACGGGATCAGGCTTTTTTCTGGTCTTCCTTATTTACTTTCTTGCCCTTCTTCCCATACTTGTCATCAGAAAGGACCTGGAGGACAATCAGCTTGTGGTTGCAGCTGTCATCTGGGGCGTGCTGGCAGGTCTTTCTTTCATTCCCGCAGCGGCCATGGTCATCCGCAGGGTCTGGTTTTTCAGAGGCAGCGGTGAACCTGCGGTTCAGGATTTTCTGCAGTCACTGCTGCTTGAAATAAACAGCATGGATGCGCCTGTGCAGGTGAAAAGACAACGCAAAAGATTCATTGTCACCTGGCGGCTGAGCGACCAGGCATGGTGTGAAAGACTTGAAAAAACCCGCATGAAAAGAGTGTATGAGCTATGGCTCGTTTTTGACAACAGCATCAAAACCGTGACCATGATCGACAAGTATCGATCCGTCAACTGGGACCTGAGCCCCATATCTGTGAAAACGGGATGGCTGGCGCTCAGCAGGCCCTTTTTCAAGGTAACCCATGGGAATGAATGGGGAGTTGAAAATTACGAAGATGCAATACCGGAGGATTTCCGATTCACTCCGGATGAAATAAAATCGCCGGTGATGAACACCATCCTGAAAAACGGCGGGAATGTCAGGTTCAGCCTCTTCTAGCTCCGATTTTTTTTGTCCCTTTCGCCGATGATCCCCGGCAGCATGCCCGGGGTTGCCGTCATCAATTTACGGCAGGCCGGCGGCTCAGGAACACCTGACCCGCTGGTCCGCAGACCAGTAAAAGACTATTCCACGCACTGTTCCAGGAGTTCGGCAAGCCCTTTCCGGGCAAACTCTATGTCAGGATTCATGGACAGGGCAACACGGTAATTGTGCATTGCCTCTTCGGAACGGCCAAGATGCTGGAGATTAATAGCCAGGTTGGCATAATCGATTGCTGAAACCGGATTCAGTTCGATGGCCCTTTGAAAGTGACGGGCCGCCTCCGCAAACCTCTGCCCCTTGAAGTGACAGACTCCGAGGATATTATGAATATCAGGCCGTTCATCATCATAGATGCGTCCGGTTTCCAGCACATCTATGGCCTCCTCAAATCTCGCCATATCCCGCAGGCAGCAGCCTTTATAGGAATAGAGGTACGGCAGGTCCTCTTCCTTGGGATCAAGATTGAGCGCCTGGTCGAAATGCTTCAGCGCCTCGCCCGCCTGCCCCTGTTCATACAGATTCCGGCCCCGGTAAAATTCAAGATAATACGCTTCCGGCATCAGCTTCTGCATTTCGGAAAGTTTTGCTTCCAGCGCAGCGGGATCCAGGAGCTCGGCTGCCAGCTTCGCGGCAAAGAGTGCCGCATCTCCTCCGGCTGCGCGTTCGCGGAAATGCGCCCCGGGAACAATGGTATAAAAAGCGGGCAGCCGGAGTTCGGGATGCATGGTGTCAATAACCAGGATTTCCATATCGATTCGCCTGAGGGCAGCAATACAGTTCATCACCTCCTGATAGAAATCTGTGTCGCTGACATCAGCCATATTCTCCAGGCTGATCATGGCTTCGGGTTCGACCACATAGTCCACTTCTTCCAGGCTCAGGGGTTTGGGCAGACCGCTGGCCACATAATTGGCCTCGGTATGGAAATCGCCTGCCAGCTGGGCGACTTCGGTCAGAGCCCTGATTAACGCCTTGTCAGGTCCGGGAGTGGTGCCGGCGGTGTAGACGATCTCGCTTTTTTCCGGAAATGTCGACGGATCCCAGCACAATGCGGCTACGGTCGGAATCCCGGTATCAAGAGAAAAATCATTGAGATATACCCGGATGCCGCAGCGGGTGAATTTATCGATGAGCTCCCGGGCAACCGGATCCTTGACCGATTCCGGATTTATGCCCGGGGTTCTGATTTTATTCCTGGTCACCACGGCACACACATGCCGTTCTACGATCTCGCAGATTCCCTGCAGTATGCCTTCTTCAGGGGTATTTCCCGCAGACGGACCGTTGAATTCGTTGATGGCAAAAAACCAGCTGAAGGGAACCAGCACTTCCTCCCCGCGGGTCAGGTTGGTAGCCCAGGTCCATTGCATGGGCAGCCCGGCCAGCAGCTTTTCAAGCGTTTCGGGACTGAGCGAATGATCATGGACCGAGGTCAGGAGAAAATCAATATCCAGAATCGGATGCCCCAGCTCCCTCATCCGGGCATAATCGCCAACGATAAAGTTGTCCCGGTTGCGGATAAAGCTGAAAAAACTGAACCTTTCACCGAGCTCCATACAGGCACTGGCTCTTGACTGAACCGGAGTGGATCCCTTGCCCATCTGTTTTTTGTTGCCGATGGTCCTGCGGGCATCTTCGCCGCAGAGGCTGAAATAGACGGGTATGTCCAGCCGGCCGGTATCTATCCGCTTCACTTCCTTGAGAATGTCAAGTTTCACTTCCTCAAGGCGCTGCAGAAACCTGTCGATCGTTTCCTGTGGTGTACAGGCTTTATCCTGATCATAGGTGTACTGCTTCCGGCAATCGGTCAGCATGATTTTCTTTTTTTCCATGTAGCTCCTCTTGTTCTGCAGATTAATCCCCGGACCCGACGGCTGCGTGAAGAAATTTCTTTTTTAATGTCCTGACCCTTTCCTGCCAGTCCTTGCCGCAGGGGGTTACAGTTGCAAGTCTTTCTTCATTCCGACCGCCGGCCAGCTCAATGTCCAGCCTCTCGTCCGGCTTCAGGCTGCCGAGCCTGTCCGGCCATTCGACAACGGTCAGGCCATCTGCCACAATGTAGTCCATTAAGCCGGATTCTTCAACATCATCTTCACCTTCAAGACGGTAGCAGTCAATATGGTAGAGCGGCATCCGGCCGGAATACCGGTTCATGAGGTTGAAAGAAGGACTGGTGATATAATTTTCAGGGGGAACGCCGAGTCCTCCGGCAATAAACCGGGTGAGCGTGGTTTTGCCGGCCCCCAGGTTGCCGATGAGCAGAATGACATCTCCCGGACGACTGTACTCGCCGAGAATCCGGCCGAATTTTTCCGTATCCCCCAGGGAGCGCAATAAAAATTTAAGCTTCATGCCCATCCGCGTTTATTTCTGCTCAATGACTGATCCGCCGATCCCTTGCGGTTATTTTTTCTGCGGGTCCCACCAGGTCATGAGCAGCTGATCCGGAGAATAATACAGGGGCAGGGTTTCCGGCTGCCTGAATCTTGAGCTGTATGCCAGCCTGTGATCGGCCAGATACCAGTTGGGAACCACATAATAGCCGAACCATAGCACCCGGTCCAGGGCATGGCAGGCTGTATACAGTTCCTCCTGGGTTGCAGCGTAGATGATCTTTTCAACAAGATGGTCGACAACAGGGTCTTTAATACCGGCAAAATTTCTTGAGCCGGGACTGTCGGCTGCGCCGGAATGCCAGTAATCCCGCTGTTCATTGCCGGGAGACTGGGACTGACCGAACACATTGACCACCATGTCGAAATCAAAATTCTTCAGGCGGTCCGTATACAGTGCAGGATCAATCGTCCGGTACCGGGCATCTATGCCCAGTTTCTTCAGGTTGATGACAAAAGGGGCCATAACCCTTTCAAAGGACGGGCTGACCAGGAGAATTTCAAAGGAAAATCTGTCGCCGACCGCGTTCTGCAGCACACCGTCCTTCACTTCCCAGCCGGCATCTTCGAGAAGCTTCTTGGCAGTCAGCAGATTCTGGCGCAGGCTGGAAGGAGGCTCTGTCGTCGGCGGGGCCGGTTCAGTGGTGAAGACCTCGGCCGGCAGTATGCGGCGGTACGGTTCGAGAAGCTTCAGCTCCTCCTCATCCGGCAGGCCCCTGGCAGCCAGTTCGGAATTGCTGAAGTAACTGTCCGACCTGGTGTACTGCCCGAAAAAAAGTGTCTTGTTGGTCCACTCGAAATCCAGCGCATAGCCGATTGCCCTGCGAACCTGCGGATCGCTGAACAGGGGCTTTCTGGTGTTGAACACAAAACCCTGCATGCCGGCATTGTTCTTGTGCGGGAATCTTTTTTTAACCAGCTGGCCGGATTCAAAGCGTTTCCCTTTCAGGTCGCGATCCCACTGCTTGGCTATATTCACCGCCATGGCATCAAATTCTCCGGCTTTGAACGCCTCCACGCTGACTATCTGATCCTTGAAATATTTGACAACGATGCGGTCAAAATTAAACATCCCTTTACGCACCGGATGATCCGCTGCCCAATAGTCAGGATTGCGCCGGTAAGTGATGGATTTGCCGGAATTCACCGCTGCGACCACATAGGGACCGGATCCGACCGGAGGCGTCATTGCCGACAGCTTGTCGGCAGAATCGAACGGGTACTTTGCATAAAAATCCCTGGACAGAATCGGCAGCTGGGAGGCGATCAGGTGCAGTTCCCTGTTGTGGCGTGCAAACAGGAACTGTATGCGGTTTTCGTCCAGAATCAGCGCCTCCTTGATATCATGCAGATAAATCTGATAAAAAGGATGCGCAGCATTGCTTTTCAGGGTTTCCAGGGAAAACAGGACATCTTCCGGGGTTATTTTCGTGCCGTCGGAAAATCGGGCATTCTCATCAATTGTAAAGATGACCGAGAGCCTGTCCTCGGCCAGTTCGATATCCCTTGCAATGAGGCCGTACTCGGCAAAAGGTTCATCGAGGCTCGGCTCGGCCAGGGTTTCAAAAACAAGATTGTTCAGCCCGTAGGGAGCATTGCCTTTAAGGGTAAAGGGATTCATCTTGTCAAAACTGCCGAGATCATGCAGGATCAGCAAACCACCCTTTGCCGCATCCTCCGACACATAATCAAAGTGTTTGAAATCCGCAGGATATTTCAGGTTGCCGTCGATACTGATTCCGTGTTCAGCATGCAGGCCCCCCGGCAGGAGCAGCAGGATCAATACTGTAAGTATGCTTTTTTTCATATATAAACAGAGAGCAGAGTCCATAGAATTATGCCTGACCGCGGAAACGGATCCTTGGCCCTGGTGGTATGCCATTGCCGCCCGCTCCCGCTATCATTTCACCATGGATTTCCGCACGAATAAATTGACTGTTCGGCACATTCCATGGTAAAAAAATTAATTTTACGTCAAAATGAAAATATGTGCCAATTTTATTTTCATAACTGTTTCCTTTAAAGATAAGGACCATAAACCATGGGACAGACTATTGCTGAGAAAATATTCGACGCCCATTTGCGTGATACCCCATCCCCCGACAATATGGTGCTTGATATCGATGTCGTCATGTGCCATGAGATCACCACCCCGATCGCCATCATGGATCTTATGGAAAAAGGGATGGACCGGGTGTTTGATCCAGACAAGATCAAGGCGGTCATTGATCACGTGACTCCGCCCAAGGATTCCAAAACCGCAACCCAGGCCAAAATTATGCGCGACTGGTCGAGAAGGCATAATATCAAGGATTTTTTCGACATCGGCCGCAACGGCGTCTGTCATGCCCTGTTTCCGGAAAAGGGTTTCATCCGGCCGGGTTACACCGTAATTATGGGTGATTCCCATACCTGTACCCACGGCGCTTTCGGCGCTTTTGCAGCCGGCGTCGGCACCACCGACCTGGAAGTGGGAATATTGAAGGGAGTCTGCGCCTTCAGGGTCCCCAGGACCATGAAAATAGAGGTGTTCGGGGATATGCCGAAAGGAGTTTTTGCCAAGGACATCATTCTCAGGATCATCAAGGAACTGACCGTCAACGGCGCCACCGATCTGGTCATAGAATTCAGGGGACCGGTAGTCGACAGCCTGGACATGGCGTCCAGGATGACCCTCTGCAACATGTCGGTTGAAGCGGGAGCGACAAGCGGCATCTGTCTGCCGGACAAGGTGACAGCCGAATATCTCTGGCCCTTTATTCAGGATGATTATGATTCCGTCGAAGCGGCTGTCAAAGATTTCCAAAAATGGCATTCCGACCCGGACGCTGTCTACGAAAAAGCAATGACTGTCGATGTCAGCAGGCTCAAGCCCCAGGTGACCTACGAATACAAACCTGATCATGTCAAGGATATTGACCAGCTTGCCGGCACGCGTGTCGACCAGGTATATATAGGATCCTGCACCAACGGCCGGATCGAAGATCTCCGGGCGGCGGCATCCATCCTGAAGGGAAGGACTATCGCCGGCCATGTCAGGGCGATATTGACACCGGCTACTCCGGCTGTTTATTCCCAGGCCCTTGATGAAGGATTGATAAAAATATTCATGGACAGCGGTTTCTGTGTGCTGAATCCCACCTGCGGCGCGTGTCTGGGAATGAGCAGCGGAGTTCTTGCCGAAGGCGAAGTCTGCGCATCGACTACGAACCGGAATTTTTACGGCCGGATGGGCAAAGGCGGTATGGTCCACCTCATGAGTCCGTTAAGTGCTGCTGCGGCTGCCATTACCGGTGAAATAACCGACCCGCGTCAATTTCTGGATTAATCGGCAGACTTTCAGTTCAGCCGGCAGAATATCGAGAGGAGAAAGAAAGAATGAAAGAATTCGGCGGCCCCGCATTTTTTATCGATCGAAACGATATTAACACGGACGAGATCATCCCGGCAAAATACCTGACCGAGATTACTAAAAAGGCCCTGGCGCCGCACCTGCTGGAAGACCTGCGTTTGAATAACATTGACTTTGATCCCCGCTGCGAGGAACTGCAGAGGGCCAATGTCCTGGTGACCCGTTCCAATTTCGGCTGCGGATCTTCCAGGGAACATGCGGTGTGGGCCCTTGAGGTCAATAATATCAACATGGTTATCGGTGAAAGCTTTGCCAGAATTTTCAGGCAGAACATGTTCAACTGCGGCATAATGGCAGTTGAACTGCCGGCCGCGGAAATCGACAAGCTGTTCGGCCTGCAGGGCAAAGTAACGATAACGGTCGATCTGGACCGGCAGATCATAACGGCGGCCGAGGGAGAGGGAAGCAGAAGATCAATTACCTGCGGATTCAGCCTCAATCCATTCGATCTGCAGCTTGTCCGGGCGGGCGGTTGGCTGGCTTACGCAGACCTGAACTACTGACCCTCTGAATCATTAAAGATCAAGGCTCCCGGTTACGGCCTGTAAGGGCAGCCGGATACAGTCCCACACCGGGTGTCCATCTACTGCTCTTCGTTTTCGCTGTTTTCGATTTCCGGAATTTCCACCGGGATCAAGGGTTCTTCTTTTTCCTCCGGAAGGGTGAGCGAAGCAATGACGTTTTCGGCCGCCTGATTGTCAAAAGCGACATGAACCGCATAGTCATGTTCCTGGAAATCGTGGATCGCAATAGCCACCACTGTCCCGGAAAATTCCAGTTTTTTCTCTTCGTTCTGCACGGAAACGAGTAGCCGCCTGCCGAACAGCATACGCCGGTTTTCCCTGTTGACGATGCGGAGAATAAAAGCCAGCCCTCCCCTTGATATACTGTCGAGCTCCCCCCGATATGCCCGCTCTTGAATCCTGCCGTTCTTGTCGATTACCTGAAAGGTTATCCTGCGATCGACCGTAAACCGTTGAAAAAGTCTGCGGTTCAGGCCCTGCTCCTTAAGGAGTCTGCTGATATCATTGAATTTTTCATAATATCCCGTCAGTTTGGCCTCGAAGCCGGGAAAACGGTCACAGAGTTCCCTCAGTTGTGCGTGACGGAGAACTTTCAGGGTTACGGGAGAGGCGCTGGCCAGGCTTACTGTCCAGCATGAAGGGGCGAAGCAGTTTTCACCAATCATCATTCCGGGTTCAAGGACCTTGATCTGAACATTTTTGCCGCCGCATTGACAGGAGACTCTCAGGTTTCCTGCAGTCACCAGAAAAATGGCATCCAGCCTGGATCCGATTTTGACTACCTGTTTTTCCGCGTCCAGCCGGTGTTCTTCCAGACAGTGATACAAAGAGGTAAATTCCTCTTCGCTCAGCACCTGTTTGAGACCGTCCCAGGTCCGCAGGAATTGTTCGTCAATGGAGCCGCTCAGGGTTTCTTCGATGATTTCGTTGGCCTTGATTATATCGCTCAGGGCCATGGGATTTACGTCATAAAGCCAATCCCGCAGCCTGTTGGCATTTTTCAGATCTCCGCTCTGAGCACATGAAACAATAACCTCAAAAAGCATTTTCCCGGCTTCCTCGCGCTTATCCTGCTCAACCAGCGCCTTGATTTCCGCCTCGCGGACTGCCAGATTCTCACGCGAAGGTGGTGCTGCCATAAGACCCTCCCTGGATTTAAGGTATATGTCTGTTTTTAACCCCCGGCCTGTCCTTCCGACACGCTCTTAATATAGCATAGAGCAATATGGGGCAAAAGACAAATATGATATGGCAGCAGGAGGGCTATACAGTTGAAAATGGGGATAAAAAATACCGGCAGGTAATGGAGGAATATCAGACCGTTGAAAAGCTTACAAACCGGCTTCCGCGAGTTTGCCGATGACTCCCTGCTGTTCGGGCGAAAGGTTCTGGGGAATTTTTACAGCTATTTTAACGTACAGGTCGCCGCGTTCGCCGATCGGGCCTGACGGAAGTCCGTAGCCTTTGATTCTGAGCTTGGATTCCTGCTGTACCCCTGCCGGCACTTTAACTTTAAAGCGTTTGCCGTCAAGGGAAGTGATTTCTATTTCCGTTCCCAGGCATGCATTGCTGAAAGGAATGCGCTTTTCAAGAATCAGATCGTCGCCCTCCCGCGTAAAATCCGGATGCGGGGCAATGTTCACTTTCAGATACAGATCTCCGGGAGGACCTCCGGAATTGGATGGCGCTCCTTTGCCGTTCAGACGCAGCCGTTTGCAGGACTCAATCCCCTTGGGAATCTTGACCGTTACATTCTCGTTAGTTCCGTTCCGGCGCAGGCTGATGGTTTTTTCCGCGCCGTGCAGAACTTCCTCCAGACTGATGGACAGCTCATAGGAGAGGTCCTGTCCCTTTACCGGCTGCGGCTTGCAGCCTCCTCCCTGGCACCCCGTGCCGGATACATTGCTGAAAATAGATTCAAAGGGATTGGCACCGGGCGATGTCCTGAATGAAGCTCCGGAACCGTATGAACTCGTACCGAAACCGAACTGCCTGAGGATGCTGTTCAGATCGAATCCCCGGAAAATGTCTTCCTGGGAGAAACGCTGGTGAAAGCCGTTTGAACCGTACATATCATACTGCCGGCGCTTCCCGTCGTCGGAAAGAACGGCATAGGCTTCGCTGATCTGCTTGAATTTCGCTTCGGCATCCTTGTCGCCGTTGTTTTTATCAGGATGATACTTCAGTGCCAGCCTGCGATAGGCTTTCTTGATCTCTGCAGCTGTAGCGGATTTTGAAACCCCGAGTACTTCGTAATAATCCATGACTTTGTTCATGCAAAAACCGCAATGTTAAAATGGAACATCATCACCGGTGCTCGGCGGCGGTTCGGGCGGAAAGTTATTGTAACCGCCTTCGTTTGCGTCATAGCTTTCCGTACCGGCACCTACGGCTCCCGCCCCCCGAGGACTGAGCATCTTCATTTCATTAGCCACGATTTCAGTCGAATAGCGGTCATTGCCGTTCTGATCCTTCCATTTCCTTGTTTGCAGCTTTCCTTCAATATACACCTTTGAGCCTTTTGAGAGATATTCGCCGCATATCTCGGCAAGTCGACGCCATGCCACGATATTATGCCACTCGGTCTGCTCCTGCTGCTGTCCGTTCTGATCTTTCCAGCGCTCAGTCGTGGCAATACGGAAGTTAACAACCGGTGTTCCGCTCTGGGTATACCGGATTTCAGGATCAGCACCCAAATTCCCGATTAAAATAACCTTGTTAATCATAACTCTCCCTTGTGTGAAGATGGTCGAACGATGAGGCTCATGAATATGTATATATATATAATAATGAACAAAAAAAAAACCACTCAGGATTATTTTTTTTATTCATGCTTTATTTTTTTTTAAATCAGTGTACGATCAAGCATTGCTGTAAGACCGCCCTTTTCATCCGGCTTGAACCCGAAAACTTCCTGCCATACCGTATCGCTCTCCATGCAGAAATAAAGACATGTATTCTCCGCTCTGTACCTGTTGAGCTCCGTGACCATGAATTTGTACATTTCCACCCGCTGGGTCCGGAAATATCTTGATTTGCCGTCAAGTCCCGGGATGAACTCCTGGTAGAAAAACCGGGACTGCGGAAATCGCGAAGTCGCCGTATTCTTGAGGCAGGGGAGAAAACGCAGGGCACCAAGGCTGATCCAGACGATCCTGTCCCTTGGTATCGCCCGGAACAACCGGTCGATGGTGTAGCGGTATCCTTCTCTCCAGTCTTCATGCCAGATGATCGGATCAAAATGAAAGGCGACCCTGTAGCCCCAGTCAATACAGCGCGAGGCCGCTTCAAGACGCTCATCCAGGCCGGCCGTCCGGATTTCTTCCCGGCGCATAACGGCTGGAGAATTAAGAGACCAGGCAACAATGGTCCTGTTGCCGTGATCAATATTTTTTAAATTGTCCACTGCCGCCGACTTGGTTTTCAACTCAAGGACCGCGTTGTCCTGCCGGCGCATATATCCGATCAGGTGCCGGCTCAGTCCGGTCAGGCTGTCGATGGCCAGGCTGTCGGTAAATTCTCCGGTGCCGATCCGGAACAGCCGCCCGGGTTCGGCGCGGAGCGCTGTATCTAGATCCGCAAACATATCTTCAATATTCACAAAAAAACTCAGCCAGGGATTATTGAGATATGCCTGCAGGATACAGTAGACACAGTCCATGGGACAGTTCATCCCGATGTTGAGGACCTGGTACTCACAGCAGTTGTACTCACGGGTTCCGGGGCAGGGCTTGAAAAATCGGCCCCTGTTCCGGCAGAGCAGAAGACTCTTCTTGCCCCGGGTCAGGTTCTCCGGGTACTCACCGTCAATCGCGGGAGTCTGGTGTTCTCCGATGACAGTGACCGGCAGACCGCTGCGGTCAACAATCTCCCTGGTATAGGGATCGTCGTAACACAACTCATCCACATACAGGGCGGATATATACTTTGCAGGGTCTCCGTACGACATTAAGTTATTCCCAGGCCCCCAGAAAATAGTAACAATTAATAGTGATAACTGCGGCCGCCGTTGATCATGCAGCCACGATACAGCTGCTCCAGCAGGACGAGCCGACTCATTTCATGGGTAAAGGTCATTCTGGACAGCGAAAGAACCAAATCCGCCCTGTGCAGAATCTCTTCGTGAAGACCGTAGTGCCCGCCGATGATAAAGTGTATTGTCCGCAGGCCTCTCTCTTCCCAGTTTGCCTGAATATGCGCCAATCCCTCGGAATCAGGCTCCCTACCGCCTGGATCGAGGGCCACCAGAAAGGAAGCGTCTCCGCATTTATCAAGGAGCATGAGGGCTTCCTTTTTTTTCAGCACGTTCGGCGGCAGTTTTCCGGCGGAACCTTCCCTGGTGATGACAAATTCGACCTGGACAAAACGTTCAAGACGTTCGGTAAAATCCCTTATCCCTGCCACAATATAGCTTTCCCGTGTTTTTCCCGGAAACAGGAAAACATATTTCATCGGGTCAGAATACCATTTTTTTCCGCTCCAGAAGAAGTCTGCTTAAAATTGCACAGAACTCACTGTAGCTTAATGTTTTGTTGATTCCGGGGCAGGATCTGCGAATAGTTTCCAGATTATTTTCATCGTTCAGGATGCTCGGATGCAGAGGCCATTGGCCGCAGCGCCAGGGACGCCCTTCATGCACCATACATCCCTCTCCTTCACTGTAAAAAATACAATGGCCGTCGATTGTTTTCATCTGGACGACGCTGCCAGTCACCCGCCAGAATTTATCCTGCACCTCTTTTTGGGTCATGCCAAGCCTGGCAACCATTCTTTGCCGGTCATTCTCATCAAGGGAAACGGTTGTTTCACCCTGGCAGCAATATCCGCACCTGGCGCAGACAAAAAGGTCGTTCACCGTGCAGGAGGGTTTGTTGTCTTTACTCATTTTAATGTCCTGATAAAAAAAAGGACCGGCCGCAAAGGCCGGTACGTCTATCCAATTTATACGTTTACCTGGTCAGTTCTGCACTGAATATTTCAGGCGTTGCCGACTTTGTCGCTGAACATGGTGATGTCCACTCCGAAACTGTGGGCGGCAAGTTTCCACTTGAATTCATCCGGTGTATTAAACAGAATGTCGAAACTTCCCGGCACCGCAAGCCAGCTGTTGTCCAGCAGTTCATTTTCAAGCTGGCCGGGGCCCCACCCCGCATATCCCAGCATGAACATATAATGACCCGGCCCTTTTCCTCTTGCTATGTCGATCAGAAGCTTCGTATCCCTGGAAAGGTATATTTCCGAGGTGATCTCCAGGGCATTGGGATGCAGATAATCTGAACTGTACAGGATAAAACCCGCCTCCAGTGAAACCGGGCCGCCGATATAGACCGGGGGCAGGTCTCCTTCGGGCACGGGGATATTTGCACTGTTCAGGATATCGCCCAGTCTGATATCAGGGTTGGGGTTATTGATGACAAGGCCCATTGCGCCTTCTTCATTATGGGCGCAGAGATAGATGACCTGTTCCTGAAAGCGCGGATCCGGCATTTGCGGAGTCGAAATGAGAAAATGTCCACTGAGACTTTCCATTTTTCTTCCTCCGATAAGAATTATTCTTTTGCTTTCTCCCTTTTTGTTTCATTGTAGCATCGTCGGCAAAGGGCAGTCAAGGATGTTCGGTTTTGCCTCCGGACCATTGATTGAGAAATGGAAAGGAAAAAGAATTCCCCGGCTTTCAGGAGCCCGAATCCGCCATGATGCCGTGAACCATTGCATCTTCTCCCAGTTGGAGCACTTCAACATTCCGGAGCCTTTTATGACCATTTCCTTCCCCATGGCTGAAACCGCTGAGCAGAGAAGGACCCTGATCTCCGATAAAAAAGGGGGCGATAAAAAGATAGACTTCATCAACCAGGTTCTGCGCCAGCATGGAGGCGTGGATCCCTGCCCCTCCCTCCACCAGGACCGATGTAATATCAGCCCTGCCGAGAATCGTGAGGACTTCTCGAAGATCAAGACGATTATTCCTGCCGGTCCGCACCTTGTGGATAACGGCGCCGGCGCCGGCAAGTATTCGTTCGTTCCCTGCCGGGGCATCAGGCCCGCAGAAGATCCAGGTCGGGGAATCGCTTTGCTGCCGGAGGAGTTTTGATCCGGGAGGAAGCCTCAGGTGGGTGTCTAGGATAATTCGCAGGGGATCACGGGCGCTTTTTTCCTCGAGGCGGCATGTGAGGGACGGATTGTCGATAATGGCGGTGTCAATGCCGATCAGGACTCCATCCAGCCAATTGCGCAGCTGATGCGTTATCCTGCCTGCCCGGACGCCGGTTATCCGCCCCCCCTGCCCTAGCCGGTAGCTTATTCTGGCATCAAGGCTCATCCCGGCCTTCATGACCACCCAAGGCATGCCGCTTGCGGAGTGCTTGATAAAAGGGCGATTCAAATCCCGGCATTCCTCCTCGAGGATGCCGGCGGCAACCGCAACCCCTTTTTCCGCCAGCAAGGCGCAGCCGCCACCGGCAACCGACGGATTCGGGTCCTTCATGCCGACCACGACCCGGGCGATCCCGGCCTGCAGTATAGCCTCCGTGCATGGGGGGGTCCTGCCGGTATGGTTGCAGGGCTCAAGGGTGACATAGAGGGTCGCACCGGCGGTCCTCCCGTCGGCGGCCGCGATGGCATGCACTTCCGCGTGCGGTGTGCCGGCCTGCAGATGGTATCCCTGGCCCACGATCCGGCCGTCATTGACTATGACCGCTCCGACACAGGGGTTCGGCGAGGTCCTGCCCCGCCCTTTTCCCGCCAGTTCCAGAGCAAGACGCATAAAATGAAGGTCATTTTTGTTCATGGAAACATCTGTGGATAGCGGCTCAGGTACAACAGGTGAATGGAGAAATTATTTTTGCGAGTTGTCTTTTTCCTGGAGAAATCCCTTCAACTCATCCATAAACTCATTGACGTCCTTGAACTGACGGTAGACAGACGCAAAGCGAACATAGGCAACAATGTCAAGCTCAGGCAGCGCCTCCATTACCCATTCTCCGATCATGCTGGTTGGAATTTCCTTTCCTCCCGTGTCCTGCAGCCTTACTTCTATATTGTCGACAAACCTGTCAATATCGGTAATGCTGACCGGCCTTTTTTCACATGCCTTCTCAAGGCCGGTAACGATTTTGCCCCGATCCCAGGGTTCGCGCCTGCCGTCTTTTTTCACCAGCATGGGCAGCATCACTTCAATACGCTCATAGGTGGTGAACCGCTGGTCGCACTTGGAGCAGGCGCGCCGCCGCCGGGTAATTGTCTTGTCCTTGTTCAGCCGGGAGTCGATTACCTTGTTATCCAGATGGCCGCAATACGGGCATTTCATGAGTCATTTCCTTGGTGGGTGTTATCAGACATCGACGGGTTCGGGATAGAGCGGCAGCCTGCGGCACAACTCTTTCACTTCCTCACGGATTGCGGCGATTTCTTCGAGGTCACGATTGGTGATTACCGTGTTGATCCAATCGCCTATCTGCTCCATTTCCTTTTCCTTGACCCCTCGGGTGGTGACCGACGGAGTGCCGATGCGGATGCCTCCGGTAACAAAACGTGATTCCCGGTCAAAGGGGATTGCGTTTTTATTAACGGTAATGCCGGCCATCTCAAGCAGTTTCTCTGCTTCCTTGCCGGTAATATCCTTGTTCTTCAGGTCAACCAGCAGCAGATGATTGTCAGTGCCACCGGAAACCAAGCGGAATCCATGTTTTGCCAGCCTCTTTGCCAGCACGGCGGCATTGGTAACTACCTGCTGTTGATATTCCCTGAACGATCTGGTCATGGCTTCCTTAAAGCCCACCGCTTTGGCTGCAATCACATGCACCAGCGGCCCTCCCTGAATCCCCGGGAAAATGTTTGAGTCAATTTTCTTGGCGAATTTTTCCTTGGCCAGGATGAGTCCCCCCCTGGGGCCGCGCAAAGTTTTATGCGTGGTTGAAGTGACAAAGTCGGCATAGGGGACAGGCGATGGGTGAACTCCGGCAGCTATCAGGCCGGCGATATGCGCCATATCGACCATGAACATGGCGTCGATCTGATCGGCAATATGACGGAAAGCCTCAAAGTCGATGAATCTGGGATATGCGCTTGCACCGGCAACTATCATTTTCGGCCGGTTTTCAAAAGCAATCCTCTCCACTTCTTCCATATTGATGAATTCGGTTTTTTTATGGACGCCGTAGGATATGAAATTATACAGCTTTCCGGAAAAATTCACCGGACTGCCATGGGTAAGATGACCGCCGTGCGCCAGATCCATGCCGAGCACCTTGTCGCCGGGGTTCAAGGTGGCAAAATAAACCGCCATATTTGCCTGGCTGCCTGAATGCGGCTGAACGTTGACATACTCAGCCTGGAACAGTTCCCTGGCCCGGTTGATTGCCAGCGTCTCTACTTCATCAGCATAATCACAACCGCCGTAGTATCGCCGGCTTGGATACCCTTCCGCATATTTGTTGGTGAAAATGGAACCCTGCGCTTCCAGGACAGCCTGGGAAACAATATTTTCCGAGGCAATCATTTCCAACTGACTCGACTGCCTTTCCTTTTCCTGGTCTATAAGCCGGTATATATCCGGATCCGTTTCCTTCAAATTCGACATCCCGTCAACCTTCTTATCGAAAATAAATTGATAACAAGCAGATATTCCTTTGCAGTGCAAAACTAAAAAACCGGCAGAGTCTTGTTATACAAGGCTACCGGTTCGCCTGCAAGTATTGCGTTATGATATTCTACAGCGCGTCAACTCAGCAGATCGAGCCGCCGCTGATGTCTTCCCCCGGCGAAGTCCGTGTGCGTCCAGACTCTGACAATATCAAGCGCCACTTCCGTACCTATGACTCTGGCGCCCAGGCAGAGGATGTTGGCATTGTTGTGCTCCCGGCTCATCCTGGCGGTAAACGCCTCGTGACAGAGTGCGGCCCGGATATCATGATACCTGTTTGCGGCAATGGACATGCCGATCCCAGTACCGCAGATCAGAATTCCCCGGTCACATTCACCGGAGCGGACGCATTGGCAGACCTTGTTGGAAAAATCCGGATAATCCACCGACTCCTCGGAAAACGTCCCCAAGTCGACCACCTCATAGCCATTGTTCTGCAGATTCGAGACAATCAGGTTTTTCAGATCGTATCCGCCGTGATCGCATCCTATGGCAATTTTCACAGAAATCCTCCCGGTGCTGTTATGGCTGCAATTGTTTCATGATAATCACCCCGTTAGTTCCGCCGAATCCGAAAGAATTTGACATCGCCGTCCTGATCGCCTTTTCCCGGGCAGTATTGGGAACATAATCCAGATCACAGTCCGGATCCGGATTCTCCAGGTTAATGGTCGGCGGCAGTACGCCGTGGCGCAGGGTAAGAGCGATAAAGGCCGCTTCAATACCCCCGGCACCTCCCAGCATGTGTCCGGTCATGGACTTGGTGGAACTCATGCAGAGTTTGTAGGCATGGTCCTTGAAAACCGTTTTCACGGCTGTGGTTTCGCAGCGGTCGTTCAACGGGGTTGACGTGCCGTGCGCATTGATATAGTCGATGTCATCCGCATTCATTGCCGCATCACGCAATGCCCGCTGCATGCAGCGGGCGCCCCCCTCTCCGTTTTCCGGCGGCGCGGCTATATGATAGGCATCGCTGGATTGGCCGTAGCCTGCCATTTCGGCATAGATGGCCGCTCCTCTTGCCAGGGCATGCTCAAGCTCTTCCAGGATCAGCATGCCCGAACCTTCCGCAATGACAAAGCCGTCACGGTCCCGGTCAAAGGGCCTTGAGGCTGCCTGCGGATCTTCATTCCTGGTTGACAAGGCTTTCATGGAAGAGAAGCCGCCGACCGCCAGGGGGCAGATTACCGATTCGGTCCCGCCGGTGATGGCAATATCACAGTCGCCGTAGACAATACTCCTGAACGCTTCCCCGACAGCATGGGTTCCCGCAGCACAGGCCGTGGTCAGTGCCAGGTTGGGCCCCTTGGCATTAAACCGCATGGATATGTGTCCGGATGCCATGTTGGGAATAATCCTGGGAATCAGGAAAGGGGTGATCCGGCGCGGTCCCTTTTCCATCAGGATCTGGTGATACTCTTCAATGGTCGGTAAGCCGCCCATTCCGCAGCCGGTTATGACTCCGACCCGTTCCGCATCAGTTTCCCTCAGTTCCAGTCCGCTGTCCTTGAACGCCATATCAGCCGCAGCCAGAGCATATTGCACAAAGAGATCGAGATTTTTTGCCTGCTTGGGTTCAAAAAAATCTTCCGCTCTAAAGTTTTTTACCTCAGCGGCAATCTGCGACGCATGCGCTGAAGCATCAAACCGGGTTATAGGGCCGGCACCTGATTTTCCGTTAATCAGGGCTTCCCACGTTTCCCGTGTCCCGACTGCCAGGGGGGTGACAAGGCCTATGCCGGTTACAACTACTCGACGTGCCACTTCAGAAACTCCGGTTTTTATCCCTGAAGATTATCGACAAAATTGATCGCATCCTGCACCGTAGCAATCTTTTCCGCTTCCTCATCGGGGATCTCCACGTCAAATTCCTCTTCCATTGCCATGATCAGCTCGACCAGATCAAGGGAATCGGCTCCAAGGTCATCCACAAATGATGCGCCGGGCACAACCTTGTCCTTATCAACGCTCAACTGTTCGACAATGATATCAATCATTTTACTTTCAACCGACATTCTCACATCTCCTCTAATTAAATTGAAGTAGCGACTTCTTCTTTTTTTTTATTGGAGAGCTGTTCTCTGAAACAGCCCTTAATTACCTTTTATGATTCAGGATCCTTTAATGATTCGTGCTTTTTTTTGCAATGGAAACATGAATTCCGGAACAAAGTTTCATCAGTTTCCCATGTACATTCCGCCGTTGATGTGGATGGTCTGTCCGGTCATGTATCCGCTCTCCGGCGAAGCAATATAGGCAACCGCAGCTGCCACATCCTCCGGCTGTCCCAGTACTCCGAGGGGTATCTGCGCTTTGATGGCTTCCTGGACATCCTCGGCCAGTATGCCGGTCATCTCGGTGACGATATATCCCGGGGCAACACAGTTGACCGTGATATTTCTGGCCGCAAGTTCCCGGGCCATGGATCTGGTAAGGCCGACCAGACCCGCCTTGGCGGATGCATAATTCACCTGGCCGGCATTGCCGAGAAAACCGATAACCGAAGTAATATTGATGATCCTTCCCCAGCGTTTTTTCATCATCCCTTTCATGACCGCCTTGCTGCAGGTGAAGGCACCCTTCAGATTGGTGTCCAGCACGCTGTCCCAATCCTCTTCCTTCATCCTCGCCATGAGACCGTCCCTGGTAATGCCGGCATTGTTGATCAGGATATCGACGGGTCCGTGCGTCTCAATGATATCCTTGACCGCCTGCTGCACGGCTGCCCCGTCGGAGACATCAAAACCGGAGAGAAAACCTCTGCCCCCCAGTTCCTCGACGGCGGCAAGGGTTTCACCGGCAGCTGCCGCATTGCTCACATAATTTATCCCTACGAGGGCCCCCATCCCGGCCAGGCGCATACAGATCTCACGGCCGATGCCTCTGCTGCCGCCGGTCACCAGGGCGATTTTATCTTCCAGCACTTTCATTGGCCGCGGCTCTCCCTTATTTTGGAAGCAAGCAGGGGAACAATATCAAAAAGATCCCCCACCAGGCTGTACGTTGCAATGTCAAAGATCGGTGCATTTTTGTCCTTGTTTATGGCAACAATAGTTTCCGCCGACTGCATGCCGACAGCATGCTGGATAGCGCCGGAGATTCCGCAGGCTATATAGAGTTTGGGACAGACTGTCTTGCCGGTCTGCCCTACCTGATGCGGGTAGGAGATCCATCCGGCATCAACAGCGGCACGGGAAGCGGCAACAGCGCCGCCCAGTTCTTCGGCAAGTTCCCTGATCAGGGCAAATCCCTTTTCATCTTCAAGACCGCGGCCGCCGGCAACGAGAATATCAACTTCCTGGATATTGACGTTATCCAGTTCGGCGGATACCGACTCCAGAACTTCGATTTGTGAATTGAGGGCCGTCTCGGATGGTTCAATCCGGATCACTTCACCCCGGCGTTTTTCATCCGCCTGGGCCGGCTTCATCACTTTGGGCCTGACCGTGGCCATCTGCGGTCTTGAATGCGGGCATTCTATGGTGGCCATTATATTGCCGCCGAATGCCGGCCTGGTTTGGAGCAGCATGCCGTCGCTCTCCCGAATTTCAAGCTGGGTGCAGTCGGCTGTCAGGCCCGCTCCCAGTGCGTTGGCGACCTGCGGTATAAAGGATCTGCCGATGGCTGTGGCGCCGGCCAGAACCACTTCCGGTTTGAGGTCGCGAACAAGTTCCTCCAGCGCCCTCCCGTACACATCCTCCCTGAAATGCTCCAGCCGGGAATCGTCGGCAAAATAGACCCTGTCGGCACCCGCGGCAATCAATGCCCCGGTTTCCGCCTCCACCCCCGAGCCGAAAATAACAGCGCTTAAGGATGCACCCCGCTGATCCGCCAGCTTCCTTCCGATACCGAGCAGTTCAAAGGTAACCGGGGCCACCTTGCCATGCCGGTACTCGGCAAAGATCCAGATTCCGGACCAGGAAGCGAGATCGGTCCGCACCTTTTTTTCCGCCCCTTCAATATGCAGGGCTTCGGTTTCACAGATATCAACGCAGCTGCCGCATAAGGTGCAGTTCTCGTTTACTACCGCACACCCTCCTTCCACCGTAATTGCCCCGAATGTGCAGTTGGCTTCACATATTCCGCAGCCGATACATTTTTCGCTGTCAACTATTAACATTTTACTTTCCGGGTAGTTCTTCTGTCTTGTGTCTGCTCCGTAGACTATGCATGCGTCCTGTTTTCGGTTGATCCGTGCAAAAGTCTAACTTGTCTAAAGATACGCTTTTATCCGTTCGAGCAGCTGGGTTACCTGCTCCTCGGGAGAGCCGCTGAATACCGTCCTGTTGCCGCGGGGCTGCGGAGTAAAAACCTTGACTACCTGGGTAGGGGAGCCGGCAAGACCGATATTCTGCACATCGGCGGCGATATCCCCGGCGTTCAGGCACCTGATATCCGCTTTTTTGGCTTTCATCTTCCCTTTCAGGGAAGGCACCCGGGGTTCGTTAATATCCTTGACGACCGTCAGCAGCGCAGGTTTCGGCAAACGGACAACATCATAACCATCATCCATCATCCTTTCGACCAGTATGAATCCGTTTTCCATTGACCTGATCTTCTGGACACAGGTGACATAAGGGATTTTCAGTTGGCAGGCAAGGCCGGGGCCTACCTGCGCGGTGTCTCCGTCAATGGCCTGTTTGCCGCATAAAATAAGATCAAAATCCCCCAGGTATCTGGCTGCCATGCCAAGGGTATAGGAGGTTGCCCAGGTGTCGGCGCCGGCGAACGCCCTGTCCGATACCAGCACTCCTTCGTCAGCGCCGCAGGCAATGGCCTCCCGCAGGACCTCTTCCGCCTGGGGCGGCCCCATGGAAAGGACGATCACCGCACCGCCGTGCTGCTCTTTGATCCGGACTGCTTCTTCCAGGGCATGGCGGTCAAAAGGATTCATAATGGAGGTTATCCCTTCCCGGGACATGGTATTGGTTACCGGGTCAAGTTTTACGTCCTTGGTGTCCGGAACCTGCTTTATGCATACTAAAATATTCATGATTACAGTCAGGTAGTCTATGCGTATTCCTTGTTGAGTTCCTGGCCGACGACATTTCTCTGGATCTGGTTGGTCCCCTCGTATATCTGCAGGATTTTCGCATCCCGCATCATCTTCTCAACCGGATATTCCTTCATGTATCCGTATCCGCCGAGCACCTGCACGGCATCAATGGTCACCTTCATGGCCATATCCGTGGCAAAGACCTTGCACATGGAGGATGCCTTGCTCATTTCTTTGGGATGAGCATCGATGTGACGCGCTGCGGCATAAACAAGAGCCCGGGCTGCCTCAACCTGGATAGCCATGTCGGCAAGCATGTGCTGGATGGCCTGGAAGGCGATGATCGGCTTGCCGAACTGGACCCGCTGCTTGGCGTAGACCACTGCCTCGTCAAGAGCTGCCTGTCCGAGTCCGACCCCAAGGGAGGCGATTCCCGGCCGGGAGACATCAAGGGTCTTCATGACAGTAATAAAACCGGTACCTTTGCGGCCGATGAGCCTGTCTTTCGGAATGCGGCAATCCTTCATAATCAACTCACGGGTGGCCGAGGAGCGGATACCCATTTTGTCTTCTTTTTTTCCATAGGAAAAGCCGGGGTCGCCGTCTTCGACCACAAACATCGATGCACCCCGGGGGCCCTTGGCAGGGTCCGTTATCGCGACAATAGTATAAATCTGGGATTCGCCGCCGTTGGTTATCCACTGCTTGGTCCCGTTGAGCACCCATTCGTCCCCGTCCAGCACCGCTGTTGTCCGGACTCCGGAAGCATCGCTGCCGGCATTTGCTTCCGTGAGGCCGAAGGCGGCCCATTTTTTGCCGGTCGCTATATCGGGCAGGTAACGCTGCTTCATTTCATCGCTGCCGGCAAGCAGGATGGGAAAAATACCAAGTGCACTGGCTGCAAAACTTGTGGCTACTCCCACGCAGCCGCGGGCAATCTGCTCCAGGGCCAGAACAACATCTAAGCATCCGCCGCCCAGTCCCCCGTATTCCTCGGGAATAATGATGGCAAAAAGGTCGGCCTTGCCCATTTCCCCAAGTATAGCCCGGGGGAATTCATTTTTTTCATCGAGTTCGGCGCGTTTGGGTATGATTTTTTCATCCGCGATTTCCCTCGCGGTATCGATAATCATCTTTTGTTCTTCTGAGAGAAAATAATCCAAGGCTAATCTCCATTTACCATTGCATGAGTAGGGAACCCCAGGTGAAACCCCCGCCGAAGGAACAGAACAGCAGCTGGTCGCCGCCCCGCACCAGTCCCTGACGATTGGCTTCATCCAGGGCAATCGGAATACTTGCCGCCGATGTATTACCATATTTGTCAACGTTAATATAGACCTTTTCCTGAGCAATGCCGATTCGTTCCATCAGTTTCCTTAAGATCCGGATATTTGCCTGATGCGGAATCATGAGGTTTATATCATGGATTGTCAGGGAATTCTTGTCGAGAAGATCGTTTACTGCATCTGCCATGGCTTTCACAGCGTGCTTGAATACATCACGGCCGATCATTTTTATATAACTGCCGTCGTAATTTTCCCGGGCAAGATCCGGATTGAGACTTTGAGAACTGTCCATATAGAGAAGGTTCCAGAGCCGGCCGTCGGCGCAGAGCGTTGAATCAATCACGCCCTGACCGTCCCTGCGTCCGGTAACGACGCAGGCACCGGCGCCGTCTCCGAAAAGGATGCAGGTGTTTCTGTCGTGCCAGTTAACGTGAGCGGAGAGTGTTTCCGAACCGATAATCAGAATTTTCATGTCCGGTTTGCTGCAGATATACTTGTCAGCAATGTCTAGAGCGTAAAGAAATCCGGAACAGGCTGCGTTCATATCATAGGCATGGGCATTGAATGCCTCAATCTCGGCCTGAACAAAGCAGGCGCATGAGGGCATCATCATGTGTGGAGACATGGTGGCGACAATAATCAGGTCAATGTCCTGCGGCTCAAGGCCAGCCATCTCAAGTGCATTCATGGCCGCCCGGGAGGCAAGGCGGAAATTTTCCTCCCCTTTTCCTGCTATTCTCCTCGTATGAATGCCGGTGCGGGTGGTTATCCACTCATCGGAAGTCTCGACCATCTTTTCAAGATCAAAATTGGTCAATTTTCTTTCAGGCAGACAGGAGCCGGTACCGATGACTGTTGCATGGATCATGAGACTGTCCCGCTGTTCCTGGGGGCATATCCTTCCAACGCCTTGAGGATGGATTCGTTGACATGGTTCCGGAACATCACGGAGGCGACTTCAATTGCATTTTTGATTGCGGTTGCATTCGATTTGCCGTGGCTGACAATGCCTATTCCGTTTATTCCCAGCAGGGGCGCGCCGCCATATTCGGCATAATCAACCCGTTTACGGAAATTGGCAAAAGCTTTATGCATCAGGAGGTATCCTATCTTGGCACTGAATGACTTTTCAATTTCGGACCTGAGCATCTGCATGGCAGCCTCGGCCAATCCTTCACTGACTTTGAGGGAAACATTGCCGATAAAGCCGTCGCAGACAATGACATCCACATCGCCCTTGTACACATCGCGGCCCTCGACGTTGCCGATAAAGTTCAGGGAGGTTTCAGTCAGCATTTCATGCGTTTCCTTGACCAGGGAGTTTCCCTTTCCCGCTTCCTCGCCTATACTGAGCAGTCCCACTCGAGGACGGTCGATGGCGAGTATTTTCCTGACACAGGATGACGCCATAATGGCGAATTGGACAAGATGCTGCGGCCGGCAGTCAACATTGGCGCCCAAATCCATGATCATGACCGGATTCTTCAATGTCGGAAAAAGGCTTGCAATTCCAGGTCTTGATATGCCTTTCAGGCGTCCGAGCTTTTTTACAGCCGAAGCCATGGTGGCCCCTGAGTTGCCGGCAGACACCACCGCGTCAACTCGTTCGTTTCGAACCAGTTCAAAGCCTACCATAATTGTCGAGTTTTTCTTGCGCCGGACAGCATCGACCGGAGACTCATACATGGAGATGGTCTCGGGTGCATGCTCGATATGCAGGCGGCGCGACAGGCTGCTCTCTATGGACAGCCCGGACAGCCGTTCTGCAAGATATTCCTTTGGACCAAGCAGAATAATTTCATAATCTGCATTTCCCCTGAGAGCAGATAAGGCACCTTCAATGATCAAGTCGGGCCCTCGGTCCCCCCCCATTGCATCAAGGGCAATTCGCACGGGCCGTCCTAACCGAGCTCTTCCTCTAGGCGGATAACGGACATGTTTTTATATGTTCCGCAACTCCCGCACAGTCGATGTGGCAATTTCGGTTCTCCGCATTCGGAGCATGCCATGTAATTCGGAGCTTTCAGAGCATCATGCGCTCTTCTTTTTCTCGTTCTTGAACGTGAATGTCTTCTTTTTGGTAAGGCCATCAGGTTTCCTCCATCACATAACCTGGAACTGTTTCACAGTATTTTCAATGCATAAAGCTTTAAGCGCAAAAACTGACTACAGGCCGGTCTTTGCGCCTATTCGGTTATTTATTTTTTTTTATCTGTGCCAGGACTGCAAACGGAGAATTTTTCAGTTCGCCGCCGCAGGAACATTTTTCCCGGTTTAAATCCGCGCCACATCTGCTGCAGAGCCCGGCACAGGACTGCCGGCAAAGCTTTTTTTCCGGCAGGGCAAGGAGCACCTGCTCCCGCAATATCTCCCCGATGTTTATTTCAGGGGAATCAAGCAGAACGGTTTCGATATCCGCTCTGCCGCCCTCCAGGTCCTGAACCCGCCAATGGTGTTCCGGGTCATTGACTTCCAGAATCAGGTCAATGGGCGAATCAACCGCATAGGCAAACTCAGTCAGGCAACGGTCACAGGCAAGGATCACATCTGCCTTCAGTTTTCCCCGGACTACTATTTTATTTTCGCCTTTCCGGGCCAGGTACAGGGTTGCCGAAACAGGCCCCGATCTCTGCACCTGCTCTTCGGGAAACCATGACAGGTCGTTGATTTCCAGATGAATGCCCTGCTCAGGTATTTCTGAGAATGAAAGAGTCTGGTTCATCCCGGCAACTGAAAAAATTAACAATAAAAATTAAAAAGATAAAAATATACACAAAAATATATTTATTAGCTACGAGAAAATAAATTGTATTGAAATACCCTGCACAACGAGAGGGTTTTTGCCTCCTCCTGCTTCCCGGGGACTGTTATAACTTTTTCATGGATTCCGCAGCCCAGGAGCAGGATCATGAGCTTTCGAGTTCAGGTTCGACCGGACAGGCCTTAGTCTCCTGTTCAAGCCTGTCGACCTTGTCCTTCAGTTGTGCAAGGAGAGAAGAATAGCTGTCCTTTCTCAGGATCTCCCTGAACTGTTCCATATAATTTCTGACCAGGCTCACATTTTCGACAACAACGTCATACACAAGCCAATGCCGATCTTTAAGAATCATTATATATGACACCGGAATAACCACGTCCCGGTCGATAATTACAGTTTTTACTTCTGCCCTGTCGTTTCTGATCCGTTGGTCCCGGAACTCAACCCTCTGATTGGTGTAATCTTCAATTTTTCCGATATAGGCATGCTCAAGCAGGGTAGTAAAAAGATCGGTAAACTCCTGCTTCTCCTGGGGCGAGAGCTGGCGCCATTGGCTGCCGAGGACCCTTTTCGACATCTCGCTGAAATCGAATCGTTCGTGGGCGAGCGCCATTATCTTCTGTCGCCTTTCCATGCATTTTTCATCACCCTGAAACCTTTCATTCGTCAGAATCTCGACAATTTCGTCCACATAGGGACGCAGTTGTTCTATCGGGTCATTGGGCGTCTCGGCAGCAACCGCGGGGGTGCGGTTGAAAAGAAAAGCATGTATGACGACGACAAGGGCCAACAGCGTAAATATTCTGTACAGCATCTTCCACCTCATATTCTCGCCCCGGTTACAAGGCTCTTATGTTTTTATTAATTATTCTCTTCGTTTTCGACAGGACGATCTCTCAGCCTGTGGCGGTATTGAAAATAGGCATTGCGGAATCCTACGTAGGGATCAAAAAAAACCTGTTTTAATTCCTCATATTCTCCAAGATGCAGGGAAAGGGTATTGATTCCCTTTCCAGCGTATACTCCTCCCTTCACCGCAACTTCGTCAGTCCACAGGTAATACGGGGTCATGGCGAATCCGTCGATAATCGTGCCGGTAAAATCACGTACAGTGGAAGGTCCATGGAATGGAACAACCAGGTAGGACACGTCACTCATGCCCCAGGTTGCAAAGGTCTCGCCAAGGGAAGCGGCAATAGGCGGATAGGAAAACTCCCTGTCCGCCGCATCAGCCAGGCCGTAAATTCCGAACGTCGAATTGATGAGAAAACGGACAAAGATGTCGCCCGCATCGGAAAATCTCCCCTGCAGAAGGGTATTGATAAAGCGGACCGGTTCTTCCAGATTGTAGAAAAAATTATATACACACGCCCGCAAATCCGAGGGGACAACATGACTGTATGCAGTTGCGACCGGCTCCATAACCCAGATCAGCATTTTGTCGTTAAATGCGAAAACAGCCCTGTTAAAAGGTTCGAGGCGATCAAGTTTATATTCTTCCGACTCCAGGCCGTTTCCATAAAAATCATCGCTCAAGATATCTGTGTCACTGTTCCATGCATGACCCGGCGTACCCGGCATGAGCAGGAAAACACAGACAAGGGGCGTAATAAATAATTGGTTTGCTAAAATTTGTCTGAAAAACATGGTTTTCTCAATTTTGCTTATTCCACCTGCCCGAAGGCAAATTTTGATATCAGGGATTCCAGGTCGAGGGACGATTCGGTATCGGTAATGACATCACCTTGTCTTAACAATTCCTCGTCGCCGCCAAGGTTGATCTGGATAACCTTGTCGCCGATAATTCCCTTGGATTTCACCGAGGCCATCGAATCGACAGGTATCTCAACGTTATTGTCTATCTGCATGGTCACGTTGGCATAGGCATCCTGAGTCAGGGAAAGATCGAGTACCGTGCCGACTTTAACCCCGGCGATCTGCACATCGGCACCCGACTTGATGCCCGATATATTGCCGAACTCGGCATGAATGACGTATGATCTGGTGCCTGTCAGCCACGGCACCTCGCCCAGTTGCAGGGCCAGCCAGCCGAGAGCGGCAAAGCCGGCGATCAGAAAGATTCCGACTAAAATGTCAATATACGAATATTTCATAATAATGCCCTGTTTTCGTCGCGGATGAAGTCCTTGTTGATACTTGTTTCAATAAACTCTTTAATATACGGCTTGCTGGAATGCCTGATCTCTTCAGGTGAAGAAAAAACATCAATTTCACCTTTATTGAGAAGAATAATCTGGTCGGCGAGAGCGAATATCTTGGGAATATCATGGCTGACAATGACCGCCGTGTACCCGATCCGCTTCTGGGTCTCGGCAAAGAGATTGTAAATTTCGTTTGTCATCAATGGATCAAGACCGGTCGTCGGCTCGTCAAACAGCACGATTTCCGGATCAAGCTGCAGCGCCCTGGCCAGGCCTACCCTTTTTCTCATGCCGCCGCTCAGCTGGGCGGGATATTTGTTCTCATGGCCGGTGAGATCCAATTGCTCCAGGGTTGCCATGACCTTCTGTTTTATGGTGCCTTCATCAAGGCGGACTCTCTCCCGCAGGGGCAAGGCAACATTCTCAAAGACGGTAAGCGAGTCAAAGAGAGCAGACCCCTGAAAAAGCACGCCGAATTTTGTCCGCAAGCGGCGTAGACCCTCCTTTCGCAAACGGGTTACATCTTTTCCATCCACGAATATCCGGCCGCTGTCCGGCTGCATCAATCCCAGGACCAGCTTCAAGGTGACACTTTTCCCCTGGCCGCTGCCGCCGGCGATAACCGTTGTCTGCCCGTGCGGAACGCTGAAGCTGACCTTGTTAAGCACAACATTGCGTCCTTCCCGGCCCAGAAATGACTTGGTAACGTCGACAAACCGGATAACCGGTTCATCGCGGATGTTCTGATTTTTATCCGCCATGGTCACAAAAGAATCGCCGTCAGCAGGTAATCAAAAACCAGGACGGAGATGGATGAGTAGACCACCGCATGGGTAGTCACCTTGCTGACGCTTTCAGCTCCGAAGCCTGCTCCCCTGGTTACCTGTACATAATAACCTCTTCCCGTGCATATCCAGACGAGAAGAAGGGCAAAAACAAAGGATTTGATTATGCCGAGTTTAATATCATGGTTGGTCACGCTCTGTTCCATGCCGCTGAAAAACGAGCCCGCGTTCACCCCCATCAACTTGACGCCGGCAAGATACCCGCCGAAGATGCCGATGGCATCAAAAAGGGCGGTGAGAAGAGGAACGGAAATTATGGCAGCGATAAATTTCGGGGAGATGAGGTACCTGAAGGGATCGACCGCCATGCATTCCAGCGCGTCTATCTGTTCTGAAATTCTCATTATGCCGATTTCGGCGCACATGGCGGACCCGGCTCTGCCGATCACCATGAGAGCTGTCAGGACCGGACCGAGTTCCATGATCAGGGTCAGGGATACTGCTGAGCCCAGCATGCCTTCCGCACCGAATTTATGCAACGAGTAGTATCCCTGCAGACCGAGAACCATCCCGGAAGACAAAGCGGTAAAGAAAATGACCACGATGGAACCGGCACCGATGAAATGGAGCTGTTTAATGACCTCCCTGAACCTGAAGGGAGGCTTGAAGATACCAAGGATCGCTGCGAGCAGAAAAGATCCCATCCGTCCCAGATCGGTGAGCGCATAAATCCCGTTGTTTCCGATCACGGCAAAAGGCCGTAAAAGTTTCGGGATAGCTGAAGAGGTGGAGGCACGGTTCATAGGACAAACAGGTTATTGAGCGATTTTTTTAAATTTATAAAAATCCGAAGCTACCATATTCAGCAGGAAAAAGTTATGTTTTTTTTTCTCGGATAAACTCTGAAGTCACACATATATTTCAAAAACACAGGATGCGATGCACCTTTTTATTAGATAAGAAAAGAGTCCGGTATGTCAAAGCCTAAAGTGATCATAGCCCAGGAAGCTGACATCTTTCTGCGGCGGGTTCTGCCGGCCCGGCCTGCCCTCCGCCAATCGCACCCCGCTTTTTGCATCGATGTACCCGATCCGGGTCAGGAGGCCTTCTTTTTCCGCCAGCCGGAGAATTGCTCCGCCCTGCCCGGGAGCGGCGGTAAAGAGCAGTTCATAATCCTCTCCTCCCGTCAGCGCCCAGGGCAGGCAGTCCTTGCCCATTTTTCCGGCGGTCCTTTGCAGCGGCCCGCTCACCGGCAGCAAATCGGCATAAATAACAGCTCCCGTTCCGCTCCGGATGCAGAGGTGTGACAAATCCGTAGCTACCCCGTCAGACAGGTCCATCATCGCATGGACCAGTCTGCCGCCAGCCAGCCGGCGGGCAAGTCCGAGCCGCGGTGTCGGGTTTAAGTGCGATTCCGCCAGCAGCAGTCCATCTTCACTGCCGGCATCTCCTGCGGTGCACAGCTCAAGCCCTGCAGCAGCATTGCCCAGTGTACCGCTTACCCAAATTTCATCGCCGGGAAGGGCTGTGCTGCGATAGGTGACCTGGTCCGCCGGTACTTCGCCGATAACGGTCAGGGTTATCATTACTCCTTCGACAGTGCGAACCGTATCCCCACCGGCAAGCGTGCAGCCGAATTCCCGGCAGGCCTCCGAAAGCCCTTGCGAAAATTTCTCAAGCCATGGAGGGTCAAATCCCTGGGGCAGGCCGAGGGAAAGAAAGGCGAAGCGGGGGCTGCCGCCCATTGCCGCAATGTCGCTGACATTAACCGCAACTGATTTGCGGCCCAGTTTGCGCGGCGGATGCCAGTCAATGTTGAAGTGAACCGACTCGATAAGCGTGTCCACGGTAACCAGCCATAGCCGGTCACCATCAAGGCGCAGAACGGCACAATCATCGCCGATGCCCCGGACGAGTTCATCCCCGCCCGGACCGGCGGAACCGTTGAACAGGCTGATTATTTCCCTTTCATTCATCGATTGCTGAATTCATCCGGATAGTGTTCCGGAAGATAGGAGTTCAGGAAGCTGCGGACCGCGGTGCCATCATCACAGGTCAATACTTGTTCACTTAATTCCGCAAGCTGGATGGTGGATGATGACCGCAGCAGGCGCTTGATGAAAGGCAGTGCGGAGGGACGCATGCTCAATTCGTCGATTCCGAGTCCCAGCAGAACCGGGGCGGTCAGCACGTCCCCTGCCATCTCCCCGCAGACCGAGACTTCTATGCCCTGTGCATGCGCGGCCTCGACCGTCTGCCTGATCATCCTGATTACTGCAGGATTCAGCGGATCATACATATGGGCTACCTGCTCATTGCCGCGATCGATAGCCAGGGTGTACTGAATCATATCATTGGTGCCGATGCTGAAAAAATTCACTTCCCGTGCCAGGGCATCCGCCATCATGACGGCGCTGGGAACTTCTATCATGATTCCAACCTCTATCCCGGGAGCAAACGGCTCGCCCCGTTTCTGCAGCTCCTTCTTTGCCCTGTTCAGAAAAAAATATGCTTTTTTCAGTTCACCCAGCGATGAAATCATGGGGAAAAGGATGCGCAGTCTGCCGAACACCGAGGCCCTGAGCATGGCTCTCAGCTGTACTTTAAACAACTCGGGGTCCCGCAGGGAAAGGCGGATTGAACGCAGCCCGAGAGCGGGATTGCGCTCTAGATCAATACGGAACTTTCCGTGCGGGAGGTGTTCGGTAAACTTATCGCCGCCGATGTCCAGGGTGCGGATGGTAACCGGCATGGGGTCAAGCGTTGAGAGAAGTTTTTTATACGTGGCAAAAAAATGCTCTTCATCCGGTATTTTCTGCCGGTGAAAACAATCAAATTCGCTTCTGAACAGGCCGATGCCTTCAGCACCGAATTTCTGCACCGCGGCAATTTCGCCGATAGTTTCAATGTTGGCCGTCAGTTTGACCCGGTATCCGTCCAGGGTTTCCGGCGAGAGATGGATATAGAAAGCAATTTCGTCCGAAAAGGACTGATGCTGGCGGCTGTATTCCTGATACTGGCTGATCTGGTCCTGAGTGGGGCATAAACAGACACGGCCGGTATATCCGTCCAGGATGACCGTGTCCCCTGTTGCGCATTTCCTTGTTATCTGGCCCAGGCCCAGTACGGCGGGGATGCCGAGTGATCTCGCAACAATGGCCGTATGCGAGGTAATGCCGCCTTTTTCCGTAATAAAGCCGAGGACATTCTCAGACTGAAGACGCAGGGTGTCTTCCGGGGAAAAATCGTGGGCCACGACTATGACCCGGCTGTCCACATCGGCAAAGGATTCGCTTTCTCGGCCGGACAGGATGCCGAAAACCCTGTCCGCAACATGTTTGACATCCGCATACCGTTCCCTGATATACGGATCCTTGATCTGGTTGAATTTTCTTTTGACCTGGCCAAGGGCCTTGGCCAGCGCCCATTCGGCATTTATTTTTTTATCCCGGATGAACTGCAGGGTGCGATCGACAATCATCCGATCGCGAACCATGAGCACGTGACTGTCAATGATGGAAAGGGCATCGGGGAGATCATCGGCAAGTTGATCACGGAGTAGTGTCAACTCGGTTGCCGCATGCTCTATAGCCGCCAGGAAGCGTTTCTGCTCGGGCTCAATCTCCCCGGCGGTGAGCCTGTACCACCCTGCCTTGCGGGTACTTCTCCTGAAAACAAGAATTTTTCCGACAATAATGCCGGGCGAGGCGCCTATTCCATGCAGGGTGGTGGTCTGTTCAGTCAACAGGCCGGGCTGATTTTTTTTCTTCTCTGGATGTTTCATCGTTTCCATTGATCAGTTTTTCCATTGCAGCCAATGCCCTTTCGCTTTCTTTCCCCTCAATCCGGATCCTGAATGTCGACCCTTGTACAAGCGCAATGCTGAGTATATCCAAAACAGACGCACAGTCAACAAGTTGATTGTCATGTATAATGCAAAGTCTTACCTTGTGTCTGGTGGCAAGTTTAATCATCCCGGCCGCAATTCTGCCATGAATCCCTTTACTGTTACTGACCGTGAGTTGTTTTTCCTGTGTATTCATTTGATAATGTGAAACGGGTTCTTTTTGTTGTCGCTCTTCTTTTGGAGATTCAGCCCCTGTTTCCTGCTCTGCTTCATTTCGAGCTTTTGATCAAGCAGAACGGCTTTCATGAAATATTCGGCTCCCTGCATGGTAAATATCTCCCTGCCGCTGAACTGCGGTTCTCTCAGCGTCCAGACCACTGTCTGCGGAGGCAGGCTGAACAGATGCATTCTGACATGCCACCATTCGTCCTTGCGGCTGGAATCCCTGTCAATTGAAACAACGAGCCCATAGACTATAACCTGAGGTTTTTTTGATACAACAAGAACATGATCGCCTGCCTGCGTTTCGTCCTTGAACCTGACAATTTTTTTCAATTCCTCTACCATGTTATCCACAACATATATCCTTTCATTCTTTTTCCGGCAGCTGGGAAGTACGCATTATCATTTCCGCATCAGTAGTATAAACCCGAAACGATTTTACTTGATACATCTTCATGCCTTCGAGCACCGGAAGGATGATTTTTTCGAGAATCACCCTGTTTTTTTCTTCCGGTTGGTTATCGAATAACTGCAGCAGGGAACCATACCACCGCACCAGTTCCTTCAGGCCGTCAATCATTTCGGCATTCCTGAAATAGAGCACGACATTATTTGCCTCTGTCAGTCCGACATCCACTTTCTTGAAAAGCGGGTCCAGCAACAGGGTATTTTTTTCCCCCGAAAGGAGAAGCTCCAGCTGCTCTTTATTATCCGCCACCACAAGAAAATTATGGTGGAACATATACGAGGGCTGCATGAGACCGCCGGCCAGGATGACAGAATGGATCTCTTTGCCGCCGACCGTGGTTTGCCGGACCTGCAGGCCGGCAAAGAGGTTGTCCAGCAAAGCGCGAACCTTATCCCGATCGCGCACCTCGATGCACAAGGACAACCTGGGCATGGGAAAAATACCGGATGACTTCATTTCCGCAACATTCAAGCTTATCTGGCTGCCGAACAGGGAGAGAAATTCATCCATGGAATATTCGGTATTGACGGCAATCCATTCCTCCAGATTTCTTACCAGGGCACGGATATAGATATTTTTTCCAGAGGAACACAGTGCGCTCCAGATTTTTTTACTGTCAAATACATTTATCCACAAATGGATGACGTTATTATCAGGCAGCAATGCCAGGATGGCATCCCGGTCAGGTTTTTTCCTGTTGAAAAGCGTCTGATGAAACCCTGCATAACCGGGATTGTACTGTACGATGCCCGAATAATTTACTGTCTGTTTTCCCGGATGCCTGTAAAAGGCCAGGCGCTTTACGGCCGGTTCCTTCCTGTAGAAAAAGGTGGTATTAGATCCGCTATGTGGCGGATAGACTGAGGCCTGCGTGTTATTCTCGATCATGCTGTTGAGTTCCAGGATATCTATGTAGACAAACTGGTCGTCATGACCACGGGCCTGTTTTTTTAATTCCCGATAATGAACATTGCCCTGCAAACCTGCCCCGCCGGAGGTTATATTGTTAAGGGCATTATCAATACATCTTTTCACCAGTTGCGGTGAAAAGGAGGCAATGACAATGCCATCGGTGACAGTAGTGGAAAATCTGTAACCTCCTTCCCGGACAAATGTTTTGATTTTCCTGCCCTTGTAGGATTCTTCCGTCTGTTCGAATTCATCCAGGGCGAAACCGGCAAAAAAATCCACCAGTGAGGCCCTGTGCCGTGGCCTGGCCATGAGCACCATCATCTTGTCAATGCCGATCCGCTCCCGGGTCATCTCCAGATCGGAAGATTCGGCAGGCAGCAGACCAAGCAGCACCCGACTGGCAAACAATTCATTAAAAAAAGGGCCTCTGATGAACGTTTCGAGTTCGTCGGCCAGGAGGAGCAATTCCTGCACATCCTCTTCCTGAATGCCGATATCCTGTAAGACTTCCTGCCATTCAATGGAATTGACCTGTATGCCAAGCTTTGATTTTCGTAACTTGTTTATGGTTTCAGCGGGTTTTTTTACATCAATGAGCACGACAGTGTCGTGCGGAAGCAGACTGACAGGATCTACCGCGTGATCTATTCCTGAAAAAAGAATGAGGAACAGAATCACAACGGTCAACAGAAAAAAAAGAAAAACCGCGGCTTTGTTTGCTGATGAAGAGCTTGCCATTACTTGATTTCGACAATTATGCTGTTGTTATAGCTCATTTCCCGGATCCAGCTGGTTCACGTGACAGGAGATGACGCTGAACAGGGCAATCCTGTCTATCGGTTTCGGGAGATAATCATCCATTCCCGCTTCCATGCATTTTTCCCTGTCCCCTTCCATGGCACAGGCGGTCATGGCGATAATCGGGATATGCCCGCCATGTTCGGATTCAAATTGGCGGATTTGCCTGACGGCTTCAAAACCGTCTATATCAGGCATCTGTACGTCCATTAAAATACAATCAAAACTTTCTTCCTGAAATTTACGGACTGCATCCCTGCCGTTTGTCACCGCCTGTACTTCAAAACCGGCCATCTCAAGAAGAGAAACCGCCAGGGATGTATTGATTATATTGTCTTCTGCCAGCAGGATCCTGGCGGGATGGTGGATGTCTGCAAACTGAACAGCCGGTGCGGGGGTATCCGTCTCTTTATGTTCAGGCTTGGTGCAGACCTCGATCCAAGGCAGAGAAAACCAGAACCGGGAGCCGGTTCCCTTGCTGCTTTCGAGAAAGAGGTCACCTCCCATGAGCTGAACGAAACGTCTTGAAATCGGCAGCCCCAGCCCGGTTCCGCCATATCTCCTGGAGTGGGAGGAGTCCACCTGGGCAAAAGCCTCAAAAATCTTATCCTGCTTATCGAGGCTGATGCCGATGCCGGTATCGATTACTTCAAAAAGAATCCTCCGTTCTTCCGGGTCCGCTTTTTCATCCATGCCGAGATGAACGGAAACTCCTCCCTGATCAGTGAATTTAAGTCCATTGCCGATTAGATTGTAGAGTACCTGCATCAGTCTGGTCTCGTCGCCCACCATGATATCCGGGACATCACTGTCGATCTGGAGTTCAAGGAACAGTTTCTTCTCTGCAGCCTGAACCGAAAAATTCTCAATCACGTCACTCAGGGCTTTTCGCAGGGAAAAAGGCGTATTGTCAAGGACAAACCGCTCCATCTCATTTTTGGAAAAATCAAGGATATCATTGATGATTTTCATCAACCTCTTGGCCGAAGTGATAATAAGCTCAAGCTGCCTGCCCTTTTTCGGGTCCATTTCCAGGTGATGCAGCATTTCCGCAATGCCGATAATGCCATTCATAGGCGTACGAATCTCATGGCTCATATTGGCCAGGAATTCGCTTTTTGCCTGGCTGGCGGTTTCGGCATCCTTTTGCGCCTGCCTGAGATCCTCTTCGACTTTTTTTCGCTCCCGGATATCCTCTATTACCCAGACAATTCCGCGTGACAGATCGTTCCGGTCAATGGCCTTGCCGCTTAACGAACAGGGAATTATCTGCCCGTCCCTTTTCTTCAGCGGATATTCAATGTGCTCCAGATCGCGCTTTTCAAGCTGCCGGGCGTAAGTCCTGATGAATTGACGAAAGCTTACTTTGCTCTGAAAAAATATTCTGATATCCTTCCCGAGAAGTTCGGTTATCGAATACCCCAGGATATCACTCATTTTTCTGTTGACATTGGTTATTACCCCATCCCTGACGAGGGTTATGCCGACCAGGCTGGTGGCAAGTATGGTTTCAAGCTCCTGCCGGGTCGTCAGCCTGGATTCTTCGACCCTTTTCCTTCTCTCCCTGCCGATTCTGACCTCCTCGGTCAGCTGTTCTTCCCGGTACACGGAGATAAAGCCGAGGATAAGGGTCAAACCTAAAATAAGGACAGCAAATTCCAGGAGCAGGACAATGCCCAGAGGGTACCTTGACTGCCGCAGGGTTACAATATTCCATCCCGGCAAGCCCCCGGGTTCGAGCCGCACAAGGTATTTCTTCCCGTCATATTTGATTATCGGCTTATTCACCTGGAAAGGCATCGATGCAAGGGGTTGATCATGAAATTTTCTACTTGCTATGATATCCTCTCTATCCTGCTCGGAAAGAGGCAGCGCCGCCCGGTACAGCCATTCGCTCCGGGTAGCGGCCAGTATTATCCCCTCCTGTGAAAGCACCATTATTTCGAGGTTTTCGCGAAAACGATCGATGAAATAATCAATAAAATCCATCGGAACCTTAATCACCATGACACCGGCAGGCTTACCTGTCCTGTCGGAGAGTACGGGCCTTGAGAAATAGAGGTCTCTTTCTTCCGAAGTCACGCCGACTGCAGCATAGGTGCCGGTAATTCCTTTCATGGCACTGGAAAAATAATGCCGGAATCCGTAGTTATAGCCGGTCACTGTTTTATCGCCATCAGGAATTGAGCAGCAGATGACAGTGCCCTCAGCATCAAGAACGTAGACCAATGATGCCTTCAGCACCTCCTTGGCTGTGGAAAGCACAGTCAGCAGATTATCATGGTCAGGCTGCCGGATGCCGGAAACTGCCGCCTTTACTTCGACATTTTTTGCCAGCGATAAGACAGCTCCCTCAAAATGGCTGATGATAAAGGTATTAATCTCTTCAACAAGATACCTGGATGTCTGCCGCTGTTTGCTGAAGGCGAAATATCGTGCCGCCCTGTCACTGAATAAGGCGATAATGATACAGAAGCATATCATTGTGACGCCGGTAAGCAGGATTCTTTTCCGGAACAACCTGGCATGGAGGTGGTTGGAACCTGAAGAGGGGGTATGGATAAGGCTGCGGAAAAAATTCAGGCGCTTGGAGCTTTGCTTTCTGTCAGGAGCATCACCGGGCATTTGCTTTGCAACCTTCATAATTGAGCGGCCGCCGGGAACCTCGGAACGGTCTCAGGCAGGACATACGAGTTTACCGAGCTTTTCGGTCAGCTTCATGTTTTCCGTATAATCAACCGGCACATCGACAACAACCACCGTATTGTCGTTAAAGGCCTGTTCAAGCACAGGTAGGAGATCGGCCGCTTTTTCCACCCTGTAGCCTTTGGCGCCGAAAGATTCTGCATACCGGACAAAATCGGGATTGGTAAAATCAACAAAGGCGCTGCGGCCGAAACATCTCTCCTGGTGCCATTTGATAAGCCCGTACCCGTTGTCATTCCAGATCATGATTACAATAGGCAGCTTGCAGCGCAGAGCCGTCTCAATCTCCTGGGAATTCATCATGAAACCGGCATCGCCGGTAATGGTTAAAACCCTGCGCTCGGGGTAAAGGAGCTTGGCTGCTATCGCTCCCGGGACACCGATCCCCATTGCTGCAAATCCATTGGAAATAATGCAGGTATTCGGTTTTTCGCAGGAATACATCCTGGCTATCCACATTTTATGGGCGCCTACATCGGATATGAGAATATCATCATCTCCCATGATTTTCCTGGTATCCTTCAGAATACGCTGCGGCTTGACCGGAAATCCGTCCTCTCTTCCACAATGATTGAGCTCGCTGGCAATCCAGTCTCTGAGCGAACCGGCATTGAATTCATCCCTGCGTTCACATTGTGCGGCGATCCTGTCAAGGGATTCGGCTATATTGCCGATAACACCTACCTCGAGGATATACTTGGCATCCACCTCGGCATATACCTGGTTGATATGGATAATTTTCTTGTCCCCATGGGGGTGCCAGAGATGGGGATGGTACTCCACCATATCAAAACCGACACTGATGACTACATCGGCCCGGTCAAAACCGCAGGCTATATAATCATGGGCCTGCAGGCCAATTGCGCCGACACACAGCGGATTGGAGAAGGGTATGGCCCCTTTGGCCATGAATGTCGTGGCAACCGGAATTCTGAGTTTCTCGGCGAAATCGGTCAGGGCCCGGCACGCATTGCCCCGGATCACGCCGTTGCCGGCGAGGATGATTGGATATTTGGCTTTACAGATAACCTCTGCCGCCTTTTCCACCTTCAGATCGTGCGGAAAGGGCGGCAGAGGACCCTGCACTTTCAGGGGGACCGCATCCCTGCCCGCCTTATGGGCGGCAATATTTTCTGGAAGACAGATAAAACAGCCGCCGGGCTTCTCCGCCTGGGCATCCTTAAAAGCCTTGCGGATTATCTCCGGAATTATCTCCGGTTCAAGAACCGCAACGCTGTATTTGGAAACAGGTTTGAATAATCCGACCAGATCCACCACTTGGTGGCTTTCCTTGTGCATCCGTGTCGTCGCGCCCTGCCCTGATATGGCGATTATAGGAGCATGATCCATATTGGCATCGGCAAAACCTGTAATCAGGTTGGTTGCCCCAGGACCGAGAGTTGACAGGCAGACGCCGGCCCGGCCGGTCAGCCTGCCGTAGACATCGGCCATGAAAGCTGCCGCCTGTTCATGACGGACGGTTATGAATTTTATGGAACTGTCGATCAGGGCATCGACAAGATGCAGGTTTTCCTCTCCGGGAATTCCGAAAATATATTCAACACCTTCGTTTTCCAGGCATTTGACGAAAAGCTTTGCTGCGGTAGACATACGATTGGCCTGAAATGTAATTTGCATGTTCCTCTCCGGTTCCCGGAGAATTTATCAATATTTTAATATACCATTGAAACAACATAAAAGCATTATACTCCAATCCGGTTATGGAATTATTATGCCCCGGCCCTTTGCCGCAAGGCGACGAGGAATTGCCGGCCATAGTCGCCGGCGGCAGCGATGCTCAACAGTATCGAGACAACCAGTGCCGGTCTGATAAATTCAGGAGACAGCGCAACCGCAACAAGCAGAAGAAATTGTCCGGCCGTGGCGATTTTGCCCGACCACCTGGATTTTATCCGACGGAAGGAATCCCAGGCTTGATAATATTGTGTATATGCGGCGATCATCACGACCATCAGGTCTCTCGCAACAACTGCCGGCACCACCCATAACACGATTTTTCCCGAGAGGACAAAGGTGAGCAGTACCGACAGTACAAACAGCTTGTCGGCTATTGCGTCAAGCACTCTTCCTGCCCAACTGGTGACGTTCCACCGCCGGGCGATCCAACCGTCAAGAAAATCACTGCCGCCGCCGCCGATGATCAGCCAGATCCAGTATTTCTCAGGGGCCAGGGGAAAAGTGAGGGCAATTATGAGACGGAATACAGATAATACATTGGGGAGATACCGTATTATCATAGGCATTATTGTCCTTGGTTAATTTTGATAAGTTCGCAAAAACCTAGACTGGCATATCTGCCGAGTCGACAATATTTGGTGAGTTTATGCCACCATTTGTAATACCTGGTAGTCGTCAGCCAGGTAATTTGAAATAAATTTGTTGGGGATTTGCCCCAGGTGACGGAAAAATACCGCCACATGCTCTTTGACAACCACATACTTCCGACAAAAGCAACCGACTGGTTTCGCATTGCTTTGTCTCTTCGACTTTATTCTGCCATAAGCGGAACTTTCGGCGGCCCGCAGGATATTCAACCCGGTTGCCTTGAGAAAGACACTGCAGCGAACCGCTTTCATGCCTCTGATCCGTAACTGTTTCACTCCGGTCCGGCGGTCAAATTCCGATATCGATCCTTCGACCCCGGCCCGGAATCGGTAGCGGTTCCGAAAAGCCTCTGTTTTTTCAAAGGCTCGCCTCTGTGCCAGTCGGGCTTCCT
>JAWSUG010000003.1:0-215218 GCA_033549385.1 Desulfobulbaceae bacterium
GGAGTAATCCTTGGTGCGGGCGATCTGTGCGTAAATGAAGCGGTAAATTGTCTCATAGGAAATCACGCATGTACCTGAATCTTTGGCAAACCGACCAGCAACTTGCTCTGGAGACCAGCCTTGGGACAGTCGAGAGAGCACCATTTCGCGTAAAACGAGGTTGCGGTCCAGTTTGGAACCGGTCCACCGCCGGGAACGGCTCTGTTGGTCCGCATAAGAAGGTTGGTATTGGCCATTTTGTCTGCAGTTGCGCTTCATTTCTCGAGAAATTGTCGATGGCGAGCGATCCAGAGCTGCAGCGATTTGCCGGATCGTACTCCCAAGGGTTTGTAATCTGGCAATTTCGCATCGTTCTTCAATAGTGATATGGGTATATTTTTGTTCCATGGCAACACCTTACCAAAGTGTTGCACTTCGTTTGTGAATTTAGTGAATCAAGTATTTTTCAGCTCGTTATTAAGGCACTGGATACCCGCTTGAGCGGGTATGACGAGTAATCACCTGTCCATCAAATCTAAAAAAGAAAGCGGATCTTCGTGAAAATCAACTGCAAAGAACTGATACTACCAGCCTGACCAGCTTGAGGATCCTGTTATCCTGCCCGGAGAGACGACCGGGAGTATTCAAGGGAAAATCCAGTCTTTTTACTTTCTGTTCGCGGACGCATCGAATTTTTCCCTTCTGAGAGCATAGTCCGCTATTTTTTTCCGCAGCGTTGTCTGTGAAATATCAAGAATCTGCGCCGTTCTGGTTATATTCCAGTTGTTGGCCTCAAGGCTTTTTTCAATCTGCAGTTTTTCGGCTTGCGCCAGGGTAACCGAATGCCCGTTACCTACCTCCCGCGCTTCCCGGGAGGTCAATATCTTCAAATCATCTGCCGCCAGTATCTGTCCCTTGGCCATGGCGCAGGCGCTCATCAATACGTTTTCCAGTTCCCGGATATTTCCGGGCCAATCGTACCGCATTAACCACTCCATGGCCTCATGATCCACGCCGATGGGTGAAACCCCTAGTTTTCTGGAGATTTTGGCGAGGAGGTGATCAACCAGGATCGGGACGTCGCTCATTCTTTCGCGCAGGGAGGGCAAATTCAGCGTTGCTACCGACAACCGGTAAAAAAGATCTTCCCGGAACTTCTCCTGCTCGATCATGAGCTGCAAATCCTTATTGGTGGCGGCGACGATACGCGCGGCAAAAGGAATCGGCTCCAACCCTCCTACCCTGACGAATTCCTCTTCCTGCAGGACACGCAGGAACTTGCTCTGCAGATCCAGGGTCATGTCACCGATCTCATCCAGAAAAACGGTTCCTCCGGCCGCGTGTTCAATCTTGCCGATTTTCAGCCGATCCGCGCCGGTGAACGCTCCCCTCTCATGGCCGAAAAATTCGCTTTCCAGCAGTGTGGGCACGACCGCCGAACAGTTGACCGCCACAAACGGTTGCCCGGGGGTGCCGGCCAGGTGCAGAATGCGGGCTGCCAGTTCTTTGCCGGTGCCGCTTTCGCCCTGGATTAAAACCGTTACCCGATTACGGGCCAGGAGACCTATCTGTTTAAGGACTTCGATGATGGAGGGATGCTCGCCGATTATTTCCCAGCCCGATTCATACCGCCCAGAAGACTCCGGGTCCGCCTCCTGCTGTTTTTTCCTCCGGATGAAACGCATTGTTTTTTTGAGCAGGTCAGCCACGTCATCCAGATCAAGGGGTTTTTTCAGATAATCATAGGCCCCCAGGAGCATGGCCTCAACAACCAGGCTGTTTTTGGGCTCACCGGTCATAATGACCACTGTATAGTCATTTGCCACAAGGAAGGGCAATATTTCCAGGCCGCTCTGATCAGGAAGATTGAGATCCAGCAGAATCAGGTCCGGTTTGAAGGAGCAGGCCAGGCATTTTGCATCAGCGGCATTGTAGGCCGATCTGATTTGATACTTCCGGACATCGAGCTGCAGCTCCAGGGATCGGCAGAGGGCGAGGTCATCATCAACGATGAGAATGGTGTTCATGCTTCCGGTTCAGTTAGAGGCAGATGAATAGTAAAAACGGCTCCACGTGATACATCCTCTTCAGCAAATACCATGCCACCATGATGCTCGACTATTTTTTTGACATTGGTCAACCCCAGACCGGTTCCTTGCGGGCGGGTTGTGAAAAAAGGCATAAACAGTCGTTTCCGGTGTCTTTCCTGAATGCCTGAACCTTCATCAGCAACCTGAATCGCAAACCATGATTTCCCGTCCTCCGTTTTTTTGCCGGAGAGGGTGATTTTTCCACCCGGCGGCGACCACTTGACCGCATTATCAATCAAACCGGTCAGGGCGCGCACCATAAGCTCGCGGTCTATATTCAGATAGGTGTCTCCAAGCCGGTCCTCAATTGCAAGGGTCAATCCTTTTTGCTCAACATTCTGCCCGATGGCATGCATCACTTCCCGGCTTAATGCGGCAAAAGTAAGGCTCCCAGGTTTCAACTTCAGGGGCTTGCTGTACTGCAGGAGTTCATTGAGCATCATTTCAAGACGCTGTACCTGCTGCAGTGAAATATCCGCCATTTCCGAATAGGTTTTCTCGCCGGCCACTTTTTTGCCAAGGGCCTGCAGGTTTATCCTGATGGAGGATAACGGACTTTTCATTTCATGGGCTATACTGGAACTCAATTCGCCGACAGCAGCCAGAGACGCTGTATTGACCACGACTCTCTGGCTGATCTCAAGTCGATCCAGCATCCGGTTGAAGGCCTCGCCCACCTCCTGTGATTCTCTATCGGCAAAGCCGGGCGCCCGTTCCTTATAATTCCCGGCGGATATGGCTTTGGCGGCCCGGGCAAGCTGATTGAGCGGGGATGACAGGCTTCTGGAGCTGATTATCGAAATAAAAAAAACAATGACCAGGGTGGAAAAGCCGATAATTAAAGCGTTGAAAGCAAGATGACGGGGAAGTTCGAAAACCTCTGTCTCATCAATTTCAGCTACCAGAAGCATGTCAATCTGCGGGAACCGGGCGGAAACTCCCAGTACGGGAACGCCCCGCCAGTCCGGGTAGCGCATGACAAAATTGCCCGACTCGGATACCAGTTTGTGCGAAATGCTGCTTTTTTTTCCCAGGAGCCCCGCGGAATCATTCGGTGGAGCGATATACCGGCCATTTTTTGACAGGACATAGATTTTCCCGGTTTTTCCAAGACCGCTGTCATCCTGGACCAAACGGGAAGCCAATTGGTAAAGGTCCAGAACAGCCACGATGTATACCATGGAGTCGCCATTGGTTAATGACTGCCCGATTTGGGCAATGACCGAATCCTCTCCATAAACAAGATCATCATGAACTATCAAATCATTGTTTTGCTGCAAACGTTTCTTAAATGCGAATGTGGGCTGAAGGTAGGCATCGGTGTTTTTGGATGCCGCTATGGTCTTCCAGTCGGCATCATAGATGAAGATTGACTTATAATATTTTTCCCGATTTCGAAGGGCCTCAAGCACATGGCAGAGAGGTGTATCCTGATCGGCGGGCGCGATATGGCTCTGACATAGAGTTTTGATACAGTGAGATGAGCTGGCAGTGAAAAAATCTTCCTTCAATCCCTCGAAAATTCTTGTCGAGCCGCTGTATCGTGATTCCAGCACGGCAATCAGATGATCTTTCTCCCCCGCCTCAATGTCCCGCACAATCCAGTGATATCCCTGCACGGCCATGACCAGGAGCGGGACCAGGCCGACAAAAGCCATCCACCGGAATATTCGTTGTGAAAGCCTTTTCTGTTTCATCGTAAAGGGAACTGCGGCCGACAGGACGTACTCATCACAGGACCGGAAATGTATTGCCGATCCGATTGATGACCGAGAAGGAGAAGAGCGAGATTACTCATATCCAACAGGTATTATCCTGTTCGTATAGATATTATATAGTAAACTCAGGGAAATTAAAAAAAATTGAGAAAAATAATTTTTTCTTTGTTGGGATCGGCGACTGTCGGGAAAATCAGGACCCTAGAAAAAGATCTGCCCGGCCACAGAAAGTTACCGGGCAGACGGGTGTTGTTGCTTCTTACCGCAATCCGGGAATCTGGTAGGTGTGGATGTATTCAATCACCCGTAGATCATCATCGGCCATCGCGGTGAAGCCGGTGATGTCGGTGCCGACAAAGGGCTCGCCGGCGGGATAGTCAGCCGTGCCGAATATGGTCGCGGCAATCGGCACCACGGTTTCCACCCAGGTACCCGGCAGGGCCTGGTCTTCCACCAGCACCCTGACATTGCCGTCATAGGTCGCCGGCAATCCGTCCCCGGCCGGTGTCACCACCTGGCCCCGGCCGGCATAGGTGAGCAGCCGATCATAGGGATTCATATTCACCCCGAAATTAAAGTAGACGGGGTTTTCGGAATAATCAATGGCCCCGGGTACCGGCTCGAAGTTTACGTCATACTCGCTGTAGCCGACGACCAGGTTGATACCCATGATGGAATTGAGATAAACGATCTTGTCGATGTTGAAATATCCGGTTTTATCCGCGGCCGCGGACACAAATGAGGCGCTGAACGGAAAATCCGGGCCGGCGCAGACATCCGTTTCCGCCTGGTCGACGATCCCGGTCCATTCCTCACAGACTATATCACCCGTGCACGGCTCCAGTTGGACGACCAGGTTGCCTTCCACGTCGCGGTACGTATAATAGGTGGTAACATTGGACGCGTCCACCAGATGGCCGAGACCGAAACTCTGCACGTGGGCGATGTCGATCGTGGGCCGCAGGGCTTGGGACGGACCGTCTTCCAGCTCAAGCAGCTTCCACAGCGGAATGCCGCCCTGCATCGACCGGTCAATGGGGGTCCTCTCCACACCGGGGGTTATCAGATGGCCATCCTTCATCAGCTTGACATACAGCGCCAGGTTTTCCAGGGGAGAGTCGATGGCCTTGGTTACCGTCTCGATCAGAACCGGGGTCCCGTCCGGGTTGGTGAGGAATTCGTCGTAGACGTCGGTCGTCAGCAGCAGGCGGCCCGAGGCATCAAGCGCAATGTCCTTGGCCCGGTTGATCGCCGTGATCGCCTCGTCAAATGCATGGTCCAGGACCGCGTCCGGGGACCGTCCCAGGTTGAGCCGGCCGAAGGAAACTTCCTGGATCAGGTCCGGATAATAGATATCCGTGTAATAGGTTACTCCGTTCCAGGTCTCGCCTGCCGCGATGAAAATGTCGGGCACGACTTCGCACTCGGTTCGTTCCCAGGTCGCATCATAGGTCATAATGATGGGAAGAAGGTTGTCGGGGAGACCGGTTTTGGAGGAAATGTCCCCCCACTGGTCAAAGTTGGCCACCGGCTGAACGCACTGGCTCGGATACGGGGCCGGGTAGTAGATATCACCGGTCAGGGGATTGACAACATACTCACCGGTTTCCTCATCGACGATGGTGTATGTGGCAAAACCTTCGGTCAACAGGGGCTCCCCGCCCACGGCCGGGGCGGTTGTCCAGGCCTGCTGCCAGACCTGATACGGATTACCCTGGCCATCTGTCACCACCATGCCGTTTTCGTCAATCCAGTCGCCCAGTACCAGAACGGGATCGCCATTGGCGTCGACCTCCGGCACATTTTTGGTTTCTCCGCCCAAGTACCGCATGATGACAAAAAGGTCCCCGTACAGACTTCCCGTAGTGGTGTCCGTACCGGGTTCTTCAACCGTGCCACCGCCGTTATCGCCCCCTCCTCCATCCTTAAAGTCTCCGTCGCCACCCATGTAGCCGTTGCCGGCCGCCGCGGTGGCAGCGAAAGCAAAAACAAATAGAAAAACAATAAACCATCTTGTTACCTGCATTGTGCCCCTCCAATGTTGCAATTTCTTTACATGCCGGTTCGGCTGATAAACGCCGATCCGGCGCTGCACCTGCTTTGTTTTCCGTCGCGTTCACCTCCTGTTCTGCTTTTGTCTTTTTTTGCTCCATGCGGGAATAAACGGTCATCGGGCCTCTCACCGTCCAATCCTGATCAGGCCCGGGCAATCTCTCTCAAGCCACTTCATGCATCTTCATGGATTGACGGTTTACGCCACCCATGCACCATGTCTTTTTCCGGTAAATAAAACGTGCTTTATAGATGGTGAATATCAAGAAATATGCCAATGAGGAAAATATCCCCGAATATCCGGTGAGGTCGCCGGATAAAACAGATGTCGTTCCGGGAAGTGAACCGGTTGCCCCAGACTGCTCCGCCGAGCCAACAAGTACGAACCGCAATCCGCAGTAATGGTAGCAAACTTATCCTGATTTCCACACTGTTCAGACCGATGAAATTTGACCTTGACCCACCAGTTTCTGTTGGGAGGTAATCAGAAACTGGTGGGTCCGGATCAATTGCGTAAAACAGGAACGCGGATATATATACACGGCTTTGGGGGCTTCGCCAAAGCTGCAACAGCAGTGCAGCAGCCTGGCATCTGCTTGCATTGCCACGGTACTCCTTCCAATGTTGTCGCCTCTGCAGCGGAATATCCGTTTCAGAAGCACTGTCCGGCGGCGTTTCCGACCATTATCGAATGCATCATACCGCCTCATCAGGACATTTCAGCTCACCTTCATCTGCTGGCACGTTTGTTGTATGCACATTAAATGTGCCATCCGAATCGCCAACTTTCTCTTCCATGTCCTTTCCGGAAAACTCGAATGACTTTGGGCGGCAACGCTGCGGAATGACCAAAATCAAAAACAACAGGCGAGTGAGATACAAAAATGAAAAAGATAATGCGTGTAAGCCTACTGTTATTTTGTCTTTTTACCGTTCCGGTGCACGTTCTGGGGCTTGGTTCCGTCAAAGGCAGCCATGAACAACATGAAGTCTGTGTCCCCGATGAACTCCTGGTAAAATACCAGGCGGCAACCGCTGACCAGGTAAGGTTGCAGTACCGGGAAAAATACAAAATCAGAACCCTTCGATATTTTCAATCGATCGGGGTGGATCATGTGCAGCTGCCTCAGGGAGTGGATGTTGAAGAGGCCTTGCAATTGTATGCCGGGAACCGCCAGGTGGAATACGCCGAGCCCAATTATTACCGCTATGCGGATATCATACCTGATGACCCCTTTTTCGGACAGTTGTGGGGCATGGATAACAACGGACAGGACGGGGGCCTGGCCGATGCCGATATCGACGCCCCGGAAGCATGGAATATCACGACCGGCAACGGTGAAGTGGTTGTGGCGGTGATCGATTCCGGCATTGATTACGATCATCCCGACCTTGCCGCCAACATCTGGACCAATCCCGCGGAAATCGCCGGCAACGGAATTGATGACGACGCCAACGGCTATATCGATGATGTCAGGGGGTGGGATTTCATCAAAAACGACAACGCCCCGGTTGCCAATGATGCCCGGGGGCACGGGACGCATGTGGCCGGCATAATTGCTGCGGAGGGAGACAACGCCGCCGGCGTGGCCGGAGTGAGCTGGTCGGCGAAAATCATGGCCCTCAGGTTTCTCAACGCCTTTGGCATGGGAACAACGGCCGATGCGATTCTGGCAATGGAATATGCCAACAGCATGGGAGCCGACATCATCAACAACAGCTGGGGCGGCGGGGGGTACAGCCAGGCCTTGAAGGACGTGATCGATATCTCTCCGGCCCTGGTTGTCTGCGCGGCGGGAAACAGCGGCACCGATAATGATGTCCTTCCCCATTACCCGGCCAGCTACACCAGCGACAATCTTATTGCGGTCGCCGCGACCGACAATACCGACAACCTGGCAACATTCTCGAATTACGGCTATACGGCGGTGGATGTCGCCGCGCCGGGAAAGGGTATCGTCAGCTGTGTGCCCGGAAGGCGGACGCTGTGGAGCGACGATTTTGATGACGGAAAACTTGACGGCTGGCTGAAAGGAGGAAAGAAAAATAAATTAACCTGGAATCTGACGCAATTACATTCCGTCAGCGCTTCCTACTCGCTCGCCGACAGTCCCGGCGGGGAGTACATGAATCGGGCGAAGACCTGGATCAGGGGGCCGCTACTGGATTTTTCCGGCCATAACGGGGGAAAACTCGAGTTTTTGCTGAGAGGAACCTCCGAACCGGCCCGGGATCAGTTGTTTGTTGAAACTTCTCTTGACGACGTGACCTGGACCCCCATGGCGGTCGGCATCACCGGCGTGGGATATTTTGTCGGAGTGAGCGGCACCCTGGCCGAATGGACGCCGGCGACGGTCGACCTGGAAGCGTATGACGGGTATCCCGCTGTTTACTTCCGGTTCCTTTTTACCAGCAACCGGACAATTTCCGCGGACGGCTGGTACATTGACGATGTGACGGTGACAACCGCCTCTTCCGATTATGACGGGACGGAGTACCGGTCTTTCAGCGGCACATCCATGGCCGCACCGCATGTATCGGGTATCGCCGCCCTTGTCAAGGGGGAAAACATGGAACTTTCTCCGCAGCAGGTCAGGGAAATCATAAAAAACAGCGCCGAGGATCTCCCTTCATTGATCGACAAGGTTTATTCCGGCGGGAGAGTCAACGCCTTTGACGCACTGATCTACTGACGCGGCCGGACGGATAAAAAGCCGGGTCCCGGGGAAGCGGGCTTGAATGCCCACTTTTTTAAAAAGGCCGATGCATCAACTGTTTCCTGGTCCGGCCTCAGTGAGCCTTGAGTCTCTTCCCTGGCCATCAGTTCAATGCCGTACTCGACAGCAAGGGCGTTAGGAAATGTTGGTATTTGTCGAAACCGTCTTGCTGTCGTCCGTATATTCTCGGGTCGCCGCGGTCTCCGTCGTGCACCATGCTGTAGAAAAACAGGAGCCTGGTCCGGTTATTGGATAGAACCTTGGCGGAGATAACCGCGTTCATGGCGACGGGAGTATGCAGCGCCTGATTTCCAAAGGAATAACCACATGGTCATGGCACTGTTGCCAAGGTACTGTCCGATTTTCTCTGAATCCTGCCGTTTTTTCCCACCTTTATTTCCCTTGACCCTATGGAGCAGTCACGTACAACCTGTAAAAAAGGTTTGTTCTTGCATGGCAAAGGCCGGAGTGTTACAAAAAAGTAACATATTTTAAATCTCAATATTTTTGCAATTGATATAACTGGCTGTTTTTTGGTAATATCCTACTATGGTCTGTAATTTGCAGAAGGAATGCCATGAAAAGAAAAAAATTGTTGTCTTTTGTTCGCAGCGGGAAAGCAGGATTGGTTTTTCTCTTTTTCATGGCCTTGATTTTCTTTTATCCATCCACCCCCGGTTTTTCCTCGGCCAAGCCCCTGCGGGTGGGGGTGGCCAGCATGGTTACCCCGGTCAGTGCGGTCCAGTACTATCAGCAGATTGTTGACTATCTGGCGGACAAACTGGCAATGCCGGCGGAAATGGTTCACCGCACCACCTATGATGAAATCGACCGCATGCTGGAACAGCAGCAGGTCGATGTCGCTTTTATCTGTTCCTTTCCATATGTTGACGACAAGGATGCTTTCGGAGTGGAATTGCTTGTCGCCCCGGTGATCGACGGCAAAGCATCCTATCGTTCCTATATCATTGCCCACAGGGACAGCAATATCTCCTCCATTGAGGACCTTGAGGGAAAATCATTTGTCTTTGTCGATCCGAAGTCGAATACCGGCCGGCAGTATCCCCTCTATCTTCTGGCCCGGCAGGGATCGGAAGCAGGCCGTTTTTTCAGCCGCTATTTTTTCAGTTACAGCCACAACAAGTCGGTGGAGATGGTGGCGAAGAAAAAGGCCGACGGAGCTGCTGTCGATTCTGCGGTATATGCGTATATGCTGGCCGAGAACTCGCCGTATGCCAAACAGGTCAAAATCATTCATCAGTCCCCGGAATTCGGGAGCCCGCCGGTCGTTGCGCCGCCCGGGCTTCCTGTTTTCATGAAAAACAAGATAAGGGACATACTGGTGGCCATGCACCTAGACCCCGAAGGAAGAGAAATCCTCTCCGCCATGCGTATTGACCGCTTTGTCGGGGTGCCGGACAGCAATTACGACCTGATCCGGGAAATGCGCGATTTTCTTCACCTGGAACAGATTGTGACAGAGGGAATCGCAGCTTCCCCGGCTAAAGAACCCGAGAAGGAGCGTATTTATCATTTTGGCGTTATTCCCCGGGACAATCCGCGGATAGCCTACGAGAAATATCAGCCCCTGCTGGACTACCTGGCGGATGTAACAGGGCTGCGGCTGGAGCTGCTCCTTAACAGCACCTATGAACAGACGGTCATGGGGCTTGGTACCGGCCAAACTGATTTCGCCCTGCTTGGTCCGCTTACTTATCTGGATGCCTATAACCGTTTCGGCACCCCGCCCATCGTGAAAAGCAAAACTGAAGAAGGGGACCCGTTTTTCTATAGTGTCATCGTGGCGGCCCCGGAAACACCATTGCAGGGCGTCGCGGAACTGAAAGGCAAAAAAATGGCCTTTGCCTCGATCTGGTCGACGTCCGGCAACCTGATGCCCCGCTACATGCTGGCCTGGAGCGGGATTCACCTGGACGAGCTCGACCGCTACACCAACTACAGTTATCATGAAACTGTGGTCAAGAAGGTGCTCAGCCGGGAATACGATGCCGGGGGCATCCGCCGGTCCGTTGCCCGGAGGTACCTGCCTTTCGGATTGAAAATTATCGCCACCTCCGACCCTATTCCCACCGGGCCGATTGTTGTTTCCCCACAAACCCCCTATGCGGTGGTGAGAAAAGTTCAGGAGGCCCTGCTCTCCATGGACGCAAAAGAAAAGGGCAGGCAGGTCCTGCAACAGCTGGACGCGGACATGCAGGGCGGCTTCATTTCCGCTTCGGATGCGGATTACAGCGGCATCCGCAAGATGATTAACGATGTCCCGGTCACGTGCGGTATGGGTTGTCATCCGAAGACAACATTTTAATATGAAATTTCTTCCTTACCTTCCCCTGCAATGGAAATTCATCACCATCACTTCGGTTGCGATCCTTTTTTTCACCACGGTTTTCGGTTCCCTTGCCGCTTCCCGGAACCGGGCCGTTCTCCATGACGCTACGGAAAAACAGGGGAAAGTTCTGGCCCAGACGGTAGCGGCCCTGATCATCAACGAGCTTATCTATGAGAAACTCGGCCTGGTGGAAGAAGGAGGCCTGATCGACAATTATTTGCAGGAACTGTTCAAACGCAGGGAACTCGACTATCTCTACCTGGCAGTGCTCGACGAAAACAACAGGGTCATATCGCACAGCGATTTCCGGGAATACGGCAAGGTATACTCCGACAAGGTTCTTGTTTTCCCGCAGGGAACCGAGGTGGCTGTCCGGGCGATAGAACTTGACGGAGCCAGGGATAATGCGCTGGAATTTGCAGCCCCTCTTTCCATCGGCGGCAAGAACTGGGGGGTCTTTCTTTTTGCCGTCAACCTGCGCCATGTCAACGAGGAAGTCAGGCACATGCTTTTCGAGATATGGTCGTTTGCTCTTGTCACCATTGGCAGCGGTTTTGTCCTGATCTTTTTTCTGAGCCGGCGTTTTATCCGCCCCATCACCACGCTGGCCGCGGTCATGCGGGAAGTCGATGCAAATAAACCGCAGCAGTATCTGGCACCGGTAACAGGCAATGATGAGCTGGCGCAGCTGGCCGGAGACTTCAACGCCATGGTCAACCGTTTGAGCCGGGCAAATGACGAAATGAAGAAGGCCCACGAGAAACTGCTCCAGTCCGAAAAACTGGCCACCCTGGGCATCCTGTCCTCAAGCGTGGCGCACCGCATCAACAATCCTCTGGGGGGACTGAAGAACTGCATTGCCATGCTCATGCGCAACGGTGAGGATCCTGTCTTTCGCAGGAATTATCTTGACCTCATGCAGGAAGGAGTGGACAGCATCGAACAGACTGTCGCCCAGTTGCTGTGGACTGCCGGCAAGAGAAGGGGCGAGGAGACACGGGCCAACATCGTGGATGCCCTGGCCGCAGTCATGCGCTTTATTGACTATCGCATCAGAAAAACGGAGATCAGCTTCGTCGCCGATGTGCCCGACAGGCTTTTCGCGGCCGTGAGCCCTCATGATCTGAATCAGATCCTGGTCAATTTGCTGATCAACGCCATCCAGGCCATGCCCGCGGGCGGCAGGCTGACGGTTGGCGCCCGCAGAGAAGGAGCTGAAGTTGCCATAACGGTTTCCGACACCGGAGTGGGAATTCCCGAATCTGAAACCAGCAAGATTTTCGATTTGTTCTATTCCAGCAAGAAACCGGAAGAAGGAACCGGGCTCGGGTTGTGGATGACCTATGAACTTGTCAAGCGGAACAAGGGCGATATCCATGTTGACAGCCGGGTCGGTGAAGGTACGACGTTTACGGTAATTTTTCAGGAGACCCCATGAACAAAAGTATACTCCTCATTGAAGACGAAAAAATCATGCGCATCAGCCTTGCTGACATGCTCAAGTCCGAGGGTTATGCTGTTTTTGCCGCAGCCGACGGCGCTTCCGGTTGTGCCGCCCTTGAACAGGGTGATTTTTCCCTGGTCATCACGGATGTCCGCCTGCCGGATGTGAGCGGCATTGCCATTCTCAAAGCAGCGATCAAGGACAATCCGGCGATGCCGGTCATCGTCATGACCGCCTACGGCTCCATCAATGATGCGGTGGAGGCCATGCGGCTGGGCGCTTTTGATTATATTACCAAGCCGTTCTCCCTGGAGGAAATGCTTATTGTCGTCAAACGTGCTCTTGAAAAGCGGCTCCTTACAGAGGAAAACATCCGCCTCAAGAAGGATCTCTCGGATTTGCTCAATTTTCCCAATATCATCGGGGAAAGCCAGAGCATGCAGCATGTCCTGGCCATGCTGGAAAAGGTGAGCAAAACCGATTCCACGGTGCTTATCCTTGGTGAATCCGGGACCGGCAAGGAATTAATAGCGTCCACCATCCATTACCAGAGCGGTCGCAGGGACAAGCCGCTGATACGGGTGAATTGCGCCGCCCTGCCGGACACCCTGATTGAATCGGAGCTGTTCGGTTACGAGAAAGGGGCTTTTACCGGTGCTGCCGGCCGTAAGCCGGGCCGTTTTGAAATGGCGGACAGCGGCACGATTTTTCTGGATGAAATAGGTGATCTGCCCCAGCTGACGCAGACCAAGCTTCTGCGGGTGCTTGAGGAACGTTCCTTCGAACGGCTCGGCGGTACGGAACCCCTGCAGGTTGATGTTCGCGTCATTGCCGCCACCAACAAGAACCTGGCAAAAGAAATAAAAAAAGGATCCTTTCGGGAAGATCTCTATTACCGGCTGAATGTTATTCCCATTGAGCTTCCTCCGCTGCGCAGCCGCCATGATGACATTCCCTTGCTGATTGATAAATTTCTGCGGCAGTTTAATGACCGGTACGGCATGAGCGTCAGTTTTGACCAGGGTGCGGTAACGGAACTCTGCGGCTATTCTTTTCCCGGTAATGTCAGGGAGTTGATCAATATTGTGGAGCGCTGCGTCACCCTGTCCGGTTCCGGTGTAGTCCGAAAAAGGGATCTTCCTCCCCATATTCTCAAGGACAGGTCGGTAAAGACCCGGCTGCTGTCCCTTTCCGAAGTGGCTGCCGACGCGGAAAAAGGCCATATCATGCGAATTCTCAAGGTCACCCGGGGAAACAGGTCCCAAGCGGCGGATATCCTCGGCATCAGCCGAAAAACCCTCTGGGAAAAAATGGGCAATTACGGACTTGATTTTTAATTTTTCTGAACAGCACAGAAAATAATCACTGATATCTATTCTCATGCAATTGACTGGATGTTACGTAAAAGTAACAAATAATTCTATGCATCCAGTTTAAATGGCTTCTCCCCCTTACTGCAATGTGGTACAGGAAGAAATTACTGTATCTCACCTTTCATAAGAACCGTTATAATATCTTAACCCCTCGATATTAAATATTTTTCTAATAAATTCGGCAAAAATTGTTACGTTAACGTAACAAGTATCTCCTGGAAAGGCCATGGCATGGTTTGTGCACAATGAGAGATGAATGTACCTCATATCATACCATGTCAGATGATGTTGAAGCCGTGTACAGATTCAATTCAAAGGGAGGAAGCGAATGAAAATTAAACGCAGGGATTTCCTGAAACTGTCAGCGGCAGCAAGCGCAGCCGCAACAATGGGCAAGCCGACATTGCACGCCTTTGCCGAGACCGCCGGAGAAAAAACCGTGATCGGGGAGAAGCCCGGCAAATGGATCGCCTCCACCTGTCAGGGCTGCACCACCTGGTGCCCCATTGAAATTTTCGTCCAGGACGGGCGGGCCGCCAAGGTGCGCGGCAACCAGCTCAGCAAGGCAAACAACGGCTTCTGCTGCGTGCGCGGCCACCTGATCCTCCAGCAGCTCTATGATACGGACCGGATCAAGACCCCGATGAAGCGGACCAACCCGGAGAAGGGCCGCGGGGTGGATCCGAAATTCGTGTCCATCACCTGGGACGAGGCAATGGACACCATTGCCGATAAGATCATGGAACTGCGCAAAAACAATGAAACCCACAAGTACCTGTTGCTGCGCGGCCGCTACTCCTATAACAACGATCTCCTCTACGGGAATCTCACCAAGGTGATCGGCTCCCCCAACAACATCTCCCACAGCGCCATCTGCGCCGAGGTGGAAAAGATGGGCTCCTTCTACACCGAGGGTTTCTGGGGTTACCGTGACTACGATCTTGATAATATGAAATATCTCATCGTCTGGGGCTGCGATCCCCTTTCTTCCAACCGTCAGATTCCCAATGCCGTCAACAAGTTCGGCAACCTGCTGGACCAGGGCACCGTGGTTGCCATTGATCCCCGGATGACCAGCTCAGCGGCCAAGGCGCACAAATGGCTGCCGATAAAGCCCGGCGAGGACGGCGCCCTGGCCACCGCCATGGCCCATGTCATCCTCACCTCCGGCCTGTGGAACAAGGAGTTCTGCGGCGACTTCAAGGACGGCAAAAACCAGTTCACGACCGGAAATACCGTGGACGAGGCAGCCTTTGCCGAGAAGCTCACCCACGGTCTGGTCAAGTGGTGGAACATTGAATTGAAAGACCGCACCCCTGAGTGGGCTGCCGCGATCACAAGCCTGGACGAGAAGCAGATTGTCGCAGTGGCCACGGGCTTTGCCAAGGCCGCGCCCAGCTGCGCCGTCTGGTACGGCCCCAACATGCAGCCCCGCGGTACCTATTCCGCCATGGCCATGCATGCCTTGAACGGTCTGGTCGGCGCCACTGACAGCGTCGGCGGCATCTGCACCGGCATGAGCAGCCCCAGCAGCGGACATCCCAAGGTCGATGACTTCCTGGATGAGATCGCCAAGGCAGGCAGCAAGAACAAGAAGATCGACCAGCGCGGCACCCTGGAGTTCCCTGCTCTCTCCTCCGGCAAGGTGGGCGGCGGCGTAGTCACCAACAATGTGGCCAATGCCGTCCTGGCGGGCAATCCTTACGACATCAAGGTTGCCATCGGCTATTTCAACAATTTCAATTTCTCCGGCACCGATGGCGCTCGCTGGGACAAGGCCCTGGCAAGGATCCCCTTCTTCGCCCATATCACCACCATGGCTTCGGAGATGAGCCAGTTTGCAGACATCGTTCTGCCCTCGGCCATGCATCATAGCGAACAGTGGGCCCCGGTAAAAAGCAAGGCCAACCTCCACGGGCACACCTCCCTCCAGCAGCCGGTGATCAAGCGGATGTTCGAGGTCAAGGCGCCGGAAACCGAGTTTGTCTGGCTTCTTGCCGAAAAGCTCAAGGCCAGGGGATTTGCAAACCCCATGGATTGGCTCCTCTCCTACAAGGACCCGGAAACCGGCAAGCCGGCCGCCAATGCAGAGGAGTTCGCTCTTGTCGCCACCAAGGTCTTTACCCAGAAGGCCTGGGATCCGGCTGAAAACAAGGACTATAAGGGGGACCGTCCCTCCGGATGGGCAGACTTTGCCGAGAAGGGCATCGTCAACTCAGAGAAGTTCACCTTCGGCAAGAAGTGGGAAAACGGCTTTGAAAATACCGTGACCAAAAAATTCGAGTTCTACAGTGAAACCCTGAAAAAGGTGCTCACCGAGCATGCCGAGAAGCAGGAGGTCACCATCGACCAGGCGCTGGAGGCGATCAACTATACCGCCCGCGGCGAACTGGCCTTTGTGCCCCACTACGAGCCGGTCCTTCGTCACGGAGACGTCAAGGACTTCCCCTTCACCCTGGTTGATATGAAGTCCAAACTGAACCGCGAAGGCCGCAGCGGCAACCTGCCCTGGTACCTGACCTTCAAGCAGTGCGATCCCGGCGAAGTCAACAACGAGGACGTCCTCCAGATCAATCCGGACGATGCCGAGAAGATTGGGGTCAAGGAAGGCGAAATGGTCAGGGTTACCTCTACGGTAGGCAGCCTCACGGTTCGTGCCCGACTCTGGGAGGGCATTCTGCCGGGAACAGTCGCCAAGTGCTACGGTCAGGGCCACTGGGCCTATGGGCGGGTTGCAGCCAGGGACTATGCCCAGGCCATCCCCGGCGGCGCCAACTTCAACGAGATCATGCCGGACGAGTACGACCGTATGGTCGGCGCCAGCAGCCGCAACGGCGGTTTCACCGGTCTGAAGATCGAAAAAGCCTAATTTTCTGAATCCAGGAGGAATACACAATGACTCAATATGCGATGGTTATAGATCTTCACAAATGTACGGGCTGCGGTGCCTGCGCCATGGCCTGCAAAACCGGAAACAACACCGCGAACAGGTCCAGCGGCCAGACCCACAACTGGGCCGATTACCAGGCCGAAGTCAGCGGCAAGTTTCCGAATGTCAAATACACCATGCGGCCTGTACTTTGCAATCACTGCACCGATGCGCCCTGCGTTGAGGCGTGTCCGGTTGAACCCAAAGCCATGTACAAGACGAAAGACGGCATCACCATGCACAACGATGATCGCTGCATCGGCTGCCGCGCCTGCCAGGAAGCCTGCCCCTACTCCAGGATGGAGGTCACGGGCAATGAGTACAGTGTCATCAGCTACAACGAAGAAGGTCAGCCCTATATGCCCGAGTTCGCTGACAAGACCGAGATGATTCCGGGCGGTACCACCTCTGGCGCCGAACTGGCCGCCAGGGCAGGGGATAATCCTCCCCATCGCACTGCCTACGACCATCCGGACTACCGGGATGTACGCCGGGATAACATTGTTGAAAAATGTATTTTCTGTGAACACCTGGTGAAAAATGGCGAACTGCCGAACTGTGTGGTTGCCTGCCCGTGCCAGGCCAGAACCTTCGGCGACATGCAGGACAAGAACAGCGATGTTGCCCAGTTGCTCCAGAACTACAGGGGCACTGTGCTCAAACCGGAAGAAGGCACCTCGCCGAATGTTTTCTATATCCGGGAATACAAGGTCAGCGCTTAGCGGCTGAGGGATCCGGGCGCTTCGCGGTTGAAGCGCCCGGATTGCACAATTTACTTATCTCGAAATAAAAGAGTACCGCATGACGACAACAGTGGATCAGAAAGTACGACAATGCAATTGTTTCAAACTCCTGGCCGCCTGTTTTTACGAGCCTGAAAAGGAGATGTTTCTCAGGGAAAATCTCTGCGATAATCTTGCTTCCATGTTTGCGGATCTCGGTTTGGCAGCGGAGGCAAAGGCGGCAGACAGGATGAAAAAAGCGCTGGAAGAACAGAACGATGAAGACCTGAAGGTCGAATATGCCAGGCTCTTTGTCGGGCCTTTTGAACTTGTTGCCCCGCCTTACGGCTCCGTTTATCTTGACGGCAACAGGATGCTCATGGGCGATTCCACTCTGGCCGTGCAGAAGGTGTACCGGGATAACGGTCTTACGCTCGAAGTAAGGGAGCTGCCGGACCACATAGCCCTGGAACTGGAATTCATGCACTATCTCTGCCTCCGTGAGGCGAATGCTGAGGCAGAGGAGAACAAAGAGGAGGCCGGGAGATTTGCCAGGACGCAGGCCGATTTCATGAGAAAATTTCTCGGGCCGTGGATTGTCTATTTCTGTCATGCTGTCCGGAAAGGCACCGACAACCCGTTTTACTTCCACCTTGCGGAATGCCTCGAAGGTTTTACGGTCAAAACGACTTCTCTCCCTGAGAAAGCCTTCCTGACAGGAGAGTCCGGAGTCAGCCATGCTTGCCGGGTTTCTGCTTAACCGTATTGAACAGCAGGCCAAGCCTGCCGTCGGCTTCAATCCGAAGCAATGCCTGCGTTCAAGGCTGAATACCAATGCCTGTGAAAAATGCCTGAACGTTTGCAGAAGTGGTGCGATAAGCCTGAATGGGAGAAATATTGTTTTTAGTGAAGATCGATGCAGAGGATGCATGGCATGTGTTTCGGAATGCCCTAATGATGCCTTTGATTGTGGTTTTAATTTTTCCGAACTCCTCCAGGCATTGCAGTATAAGGGCAGCAGCGATCCTGTTGTTATGTCCTGCGATGCAACGCACCTCCCCGAAAACCTGATCAGCATCCCCTGCATCGGTGTTCTTTCCGGACCCGTCCTGGCCGCCCTGCATTGCGCAGCAAAGGAAGAGTTTTATCTGGATGTACGCCGATGTGTCGATTGCAGCAAAGGTCATGTGCTGGACCTCCTGCATGACAGGATTCAGGGTATCATCTCCAGAAGAGGAACAACCTCTGACCTGAAGATCCGCTACAAAACCGAAGAGAATTATCAGCACTTTTCTTTCCGCCAGAAAAGGAGAGGTTTCCTGCGCATGTCTTTGAAATCCATGAAAAGATTAGGCAAGGAAGCTTCCCTGACCCTGGTGCAGGGGGAAAATCGGGACACAGACAGGAATGGCGAAGGAAAGGAACCTCCCGCAATCAACCGCCTGCTGCAACAGGCGCTTGACGTGATGCCGGAGAATGCTGTACAGGATAAAGAACTGCTCTTATCCTATCATTACAGGGTAACAGCCGATGAAAATTGTGATCTCTGCCCCTTGTGTACCGGCATGTGTCCGACAGGGGCCTTGAAACGCGGGACAGCAGGAAACAGGAAAAAACTTGTTTTTACCAGTGCAGGATGCAGCGGCTGCGGTTTGTGCGTGAATTTCTGCCGGAAAAAGGCGCTGACTCTGCATCCGGGGATACAAACCGCTCCCCATGATCCTTTGACCATTGTCTGAAAAAGGAGACTGTTATGTTTGGACTCGGCACACCGGAACTGATCGTCATTCTTGCCATTGCTTTTCTGATTTTTGGCGGGAAAAAACTGCCTGAACTGGGAGCCGGTCTCGGCAAGGGGATCGCTTCCTTTAAAAAAGGCCTGAACGATGATGACAAATGCAATGGTGACAAACCTGAAATAACTTCGTAAAATAAAATTATCAACTCCGAGCCAAAGGACCTACGTCTCTGATAGGGTCCGCGGCCGACAGGGTGTGGCTGGAAACGGCCCCGCCTCCCGTCTTGGAAAGGAGAAAACATGATTGAACGCAATACCCAAAGAAAAGCCGGTCCTCCCTCAAATAAAGCTCTTCCCCATTGCCTGATCGACGGGTACGGCCGCAGAATAACCTATCTTCGCCTCGCCATCACCGACCGCTGCAATCTCCGCTGCCGCTATTGCCGTCCTGAATCCGGCGTATCGTTCCTTCCCCACGATGAAATTCTTTCCCTGGAGGAATATGAGCGGCTGGTCAGGATTTTCAGTTCCCTGGGCATCACCAAGGTGCGTGTGACCGGCGGCGAACCTTTTTCCAGGCGGGGCTGTCTCTATTTTTTGTCCCGCCTGAGTCAAATTGAAGGAGTCCGCTTCCTGCATATCACAACCAATGGAGTAAAGACTTCACGCTTTCTTGATGAATTAAAAGATATCGGAATCCACGGGTTGAACCTGAGTCTGGACACTCTTGACCCTGGAAGGTTCTGGAAAATTACCAGGCGCGACTACCTGGACAGCGTTCTGCAGACTCTGCATGGCGCCCTGGCGCGGAATATTCCCGTGAAAATCAACAGTGTTGTTCTTGAGGATACCAGTGATGAGGAGATAATCAAGCTGGCCGGCCTGGCCGGAGAATTTCCCCTCACCCTGCGGTTTATTGAAAGAATGCCGTTTTCCGGCACGGTGCGATCCGGAAAGCTTGAAAACGACGACCTAGTCCATCGGCTCCACAAGCTCTTTCCGGAGCTGGAGGAATGTGAAACTGCATCGCCGACGACCGCCCGGCTTTTTTCCCTGGCTGGATATCTCGGAAAGCTGGGTGTTATTCAGGGGCACTCCAGGCTGTTCTGCACCACCTGCAACAAGGTGCGCATCACGCCTGCCGGGATGCTGAAAACCTGTCTCTACGACAACGGCGTTCTGGACCTGAAGAGGCTGCTTCGCCGGGGAGCAGACAATGATGAAATCGCGGCGGAGATAACTGCCTGTGTTAACCATCGTTTTGCCAACGGCCATGAAGCGGAGCACTCCTGCCGCCGGTCCGCCGAGCCGTCCATGTCACGGATCGGTGGATGAAAATGGACAATCTGCTGATCAACATCCACCTTCTGACCGTGATATTTGCAGTGGTGGCGTTTTTTTACGCCTCGGTCGGCCTGGGGGGCGGATCTTCCTATACCGCGCTGCTCGCCCTGGCCGGGGCTGGCGTGGTTACCATTCCGATGGTGTCTTTGACCCTCAATCTCGTGGTCACGACCATAGGCAGCATAATCTTTCTGTCTAAAAGGCATGGACGCCTGCGCCTGATTGCCCCGTTCCTGATTTCGTCCATTCCCATGTCCTATGTGGGCGGCATGCTCCATCTGCCAAAGACGGTTTTTTATCTGGTGCTGCTGGTCTCCCTGGCCGTTGCCGCCATCCGGGTCTATTTTCCCGGTGATACGAAGCCGTTGGCTCTCGACAACCGGGCCAGGGTCCTGGCGGCGTTATTGTGCGGCGCCGTCCTGGGGCTCGTGGCCGGTATCGCCGGTATCGGCGGCGGCGTCTACCTGGTTCCGCTCATCATCATTCTGGGCCTGGGCACGGCAAAGGAAGCAGCGGCCTGCGGCGCTTTTTTCATCTGGGCCAATTCGGTGGCCGGACTTGCTGCCCGTCTCCAGCACCACAGCATCGACCTCACCTCTTTCCTGCCGTTAATCCTCGGTGTCGTGGCGGGCGGCATGGCAGGATCGCTTCTTGGCGCCGGACGTTTTGAGCCGCGCACAATGCAGAGGATCCTTGGCTCCATACTTGTTGTCGCCATCGTTTTTCTCGGCAGAAAAATTGCAGAGGCCGTGATGTTCTAGTGTTCTAGGTAACAGGTACAAGGGGCAGGAGAACATGAAACCGGAGGAAAAAGCCATGGCAGACATGCATTATCAACAGAAGCAGGAAATGATTTCCATCGAGGAAGCCCTGCACATTATACAAAATAATATCCCGAACCCTGTCGCGCAGGAATACGCGGTTGAAGACGCCATCGGCAAACTTCTGGCCGAGGATATTTATGCCCCTGAATCATCACCGCGCTTCACCAACTCCGCCATGGACGGCTACGGTGTCCGCTGGGAGGATGTGCGTGACACCGCAGCGGACGTGCCGGTTGCGCTGCACATCATCGGAGAAAGCCGGGCCGGCGAACCTTTTGCGGGGAAAGTCTGGCAGGGTGAAGCTGTTCGCATCAGTACCGGAGCAATGCTGGCGACGGGCTGCGATACCGTTGTCCGGGTCGAGGACACGGAAGAAGAGGATGACTACGTTCGCATCATGGCCGTGAAAAAGCAGGGCCAGGATGTCCGGTATGAGGGAGAGGAGTTTAGGCAGGGCGATCTGCTTCTGCCGCGACGGACCAAAATTTCGGCGCCTCAGGCTGCTTTGCTGACTTCCGTGGGAATCACAAGCGTGAAAGCATACAGGCCGTGTGAGGTGGCTGTCCTGGTTACCGGTACAGAGCTGGTTGCAGCCGGCGGGATGATTGCCGAGCACCAGATCCGGGATTCAAACATGATAATGTTGCAGGCGGCCATTAAAGAATCCGGCGGAGTGATAACCCGCTGCGTCCGTATTTCCGACGATGAATCGTCCACGATTAAAGCCATTGAGCAAACCCGGGCTGATATCATCATCTGTACCGGGGGCGTGTCGGTCGGCCGGCATGACCATGTAAAGAATGCCGCCGAGGCAAACGGTTTTCTGCCCCTCTTCTGGAGAATCCGGCAGAAACCCGGAAAACCGCTCTATTTAGCGAAGAAAGGCAACAGCCTGTTATTCGGACTGCCCGGCAATCCTGTGTCGGCATTCATGTGTTTCGCCCATTATGTGAGGCCGGTGATTACCGCCCTGAACGGTCTCCCCTTCGGCTGGCCGACCGTGTCCGGGGAAGCTGGCGACGATATAGCCAACAAGGGCAAACGGACCAATATGGTCCGTGTCCAGCTTACCTGGCGGCACAACGGGGGTTACTGCATCACGCATTCGGAAAAGCAGGGCTCCCACATGCTGACCTCGCTGTCCGAGGCTGACGGCTACATCATCCTGGAGCCCGGACAGACGTTGAAAAAAGGCGAACGCGGCGATGTCTATCGCTATGATTTCAGAAGAGATCCGGTTTAGGAGGTAATTACATGGCCCATATTGAAGCAGTCTGCACCAGTGAGAAAAAAGGAATCGTCAAGCGGAACCGGGGAGAAGTGACCCTCCAGAGCGGCTGGGGCATTGAAAACGATGCCCATGCCGGCAAATGGCACCGCCAGGTCTCACTGCTGGCCGGCGAGTCCATTGATACCGTGAAAACGGTGCTGCCCACCCTCAAAAATGGGGCCTTTGCCGAAAACATCGTCACCCGCGGCATCGATCTCACCTGTTTGAAGGTCGGCGACCGGCTGCGGATGGGCGGGGAGGTGATCCTGGAAATCACCCAGATAGGCAAGGAATGCCACAACAGCGGCTGTGCCATCAAGAAGGCCACCGGCGACTGCATCATGCCCCGCGAGGGGCTGTTTGCCATGGTTATCCAGGGCGGAGTAGCCAGGCCGGGAGATCCCATTACAGCCTGCTGAGAATTTTTTCATCCTTCATTCATTTATCAAATCCTGTTCTTCCATGCCGTGCTGGAATCAGCCGGATCAGCCGGTACCTCGAATATCGAACGCCGAACTTTGAACGCAATTGCACGTTGCGCTCGCTGGTCGGGAAGGAATGCCGGCAATACGGATCTGCTGTTTACCGGTTCACAGCAACTGATACTGTTTTTTCATCTCCTCATACACCAGGGTGGATACCTGCCTGATCACGTTACCCCGGGTGAGCATCCAGTTGCCGTAATCGCTGGGCCTGGAGCTGCGCTGGATGATGCCGACCAGGGCATAAGGGTAACGGTTGCCCTCTTTGTCCCGGGCAACCAGGATCCCCATATCGCCGCAGAGAAAGGCGGTCGAGCCGGTCTTGTTGTATACCAGGGTGCCTTGCGGGATGGGCGTGTTGTCGTAAAGCCGGTCCCGGCCGGGCAGGGACATCAGCCGGCGTATTTCCTTGCTGTACGGCAGCTCGTCATCCCAGAGTGCCTGCAGGAAACGGATATAATCGGAAGGCAGAGCGACATTCTTATAGGTTTTTCCTCCCGGCGGAATGTATTCGATTATCCGGGTGTTTTTAAAAATATCGCCATAATGCCTGCGCAGAATCTCGTCACACGTTGACGGGCCGCCGGTTGTGCGCATTACCCAGTTGGTAGCAGGGTTATTGCTCTGCTGAATCATCAGCTCCATGTTGCGGCGGCTTTTCGGACCATAAATCAATTCACCCTGTTTTACCCGGTGAAAAAAGGCCAGCGCCAAAAAGGGCTTGATCATACTTGCCGCCTGAAAATGCATCTCGCTGTTGATGGCAGCCAGGCTCTCCTTTCTGGTCAGGTCATAGACCATCCAGCCGGTTCTTTCGTCGCTGGAGATTTCGCCTTTTCTGCGCAGTTCCTTGATATATGATTCTATTGCCTGCTCGATTTCTTTTCTTCCCGAAGCTGACGACGCCGGTATGATCGTGGCCTGATCGGCAGTCTCAATAAATTCGGGACCAGGCGGGGCGGCCTTTTTGGCAGTTTTCTTTTTTGCCGGGATATTTATGATCCCGATGGATGCTCCGTCGTCCAGAAGCGAGGACTCGCCGAAAACCACGGGATTATTTTTTTCGGCAATGATGGTTGTGGAGATTCCCCTGGACTTCAGGAGCCTGGCATGCTTTTTTGCTACCGCATAGGTGGATGAGCGGTCGCCCCGCCGCCGATAGATCAAAGTGTAATTATCTTCTGCGGTCTGCTCTATGAAAAGATTTTTGCCCACCTCGCTGCCAAGATAACTGTATACCCTGGCGTACTGATTCTTCAGGCTTTCCAGATTCGGGCCCAGCCCGTAGCTGACATTATACAGGGAAGAATACCCCTTGTTTTCGACAGCCATACAAGCAGCCAGGCCGGCCTTGGCGAGCAGTTCGCTGTGCTGGACCATAAGCCGGGCGGAACTGAGGGTTGTCCCGTTAAGATCGTAGATAAGGCCGTAATCACCCTGCTCGCGGATGACAATGCGAAGATTGCGGGCAATATCCTGATCCAGGATCTCCTCAATCTGATTCCGGTAATCAAGTACGTTATCCAGGTTTTTGTCCCATACGTACACCAGGTCGTACTGCCCGGCCCGGGCGTATACCTGGCTGGATAACAAGACACACCACAACAAAAAAGCAATTCTGAAAAACATCCTGCTCGATCCAGATCTATTTAAATTTGAGGTATTTTGATAGCGGTCACTATAACAGAAGCTGCCCTTCATCTCCGTAAAAAAAAGGGCACAGGGAAAAATATTTTTCCAGGAGGGAAAACAGATGCGGATAATTGTAGTTGCCGGTGCCGGCAAGTTTTGTTAGTCTGACCGGAAATGCAGGCAGATCCATGAATTTAAGAATCCGACATATCCGCAGGTACGCAATTTTTTTTCTGATCATGCTGTTACCGGCCTGTGCGACGCCGCCGGCCGGCAGCAGTCCTCCCGTCCCGCCGCCGGAATCCCTTTCTCAGGAAATTATCCCGCAGGAAATCCAGCCGCATGATGAACCGCAGGAAACCTTAACTCTCAACGGCGAAACCTACATTATTCCGCCGCCCTGGACAGGAAACAGGTTCATTGCACCGGAACCGGACTACTCGGACTTTAGCCGTATTCCCCTGGAGTATACGCATAACAGCAGCAAAATTTACGTTCTGGCCGCAGTACAGCAGCCCCTAGATGACCTCCTGCAGGCAGCGGAAAAGGACGGAATTTTTCTTAAGGTAGAATCGGGCTACCGGAGTGAAAGATACCAGAAGCGTATTTTTAAAAGGATGCTTGCGAATGGCCGAACCTTCGAAGATATTGTCCGGTTTGTCGCCCCACCGGGTTATTCCCAGCATATGCTCGGCACTGCTGTGGATTTTTTCCCCAGCGACTGGAGTTTTGCCGAAACGCCTGCGTATATCTGGCTCCAGGAAAATGCCCATCTTTTCGGGTTCGAGGAAACCTACTCCCAATACAACATGATGAAGATGCCGTGGGAGTCCTGGCACTGGAATTTTTCCGGGGAAGAGGACCTGTATCATGCAGATACGGCTCTTATCCCGACCCTGACAAAGATGAAGCCTGAAACAAGGGCCGGAACAGAATAAGCAGGGAAAAATTGCCAACCGGTTAGGGCCGGGTGCGAAGAGCAAGCCTGAAAGCCACCGGCACTTCTTTTATGCCGGTCATCCGGAAAGGTTTATCCCTCCTTTCATTTCCGGCTGACAATCTGTTGCACTCATGCGGGTGGCTAAAGTATTTCCGGCAGGCGGCCGGACGGCTGCCCAGGTAGGCGTGACACGTTTATTCCGGAAATTTCCTTTCTTCCCTGATTCTACCCGTCTTTATTATCTCTCGTCTTCAGTCCTGTCTGAAAGGATTGGAGTTATTTTTTTTCAGCAGGAAAGACGCAAATAAAGCGGAAAAATATTTTTTTCCCTTCGAGTGAGTGTTTACCGGCGCATTCATTGCCTTCCGGTTATCTGGCATAAAATTTGTATTTCAGTTCAGTTATGAACCTTTTACGGGTGCAACGAAAGGAAGATCAGGGAACCAAGAATAAAAATTTATCCTCGGATGGCCGGCATGCGAAAAGTGATTGTTTCGAACTACATGACCCTTGACGGCTTTTTTGCCGGACCGGACGGAGAACTGGACTGGTTTGTCTGGGACCGGGAAATCGCGGAATATATGAAAGAACAGTTCGGCGCCATAGATACCATACTGTTCGGCCGGGTGACATATGAGCTCATGGTCGAATACTGGCCCGCCGCAAGTCCGCCTGAGGAAGATCCGGTCATTATCGAGGCCATGAACAATCTTCAGAAGGTCGTCTTTTCAAGAACCCTGGACAGGCCCGGATGGTACAACTCACGCCTGGGCGGGAACAATATTGCCGAAGAGGTAGCAAAAATGAAAAAGGAGCCCGGCAGGGACATGGTAATATTCGGCAGTTCCACCATTGTTTCGGCTTTAACGCAGGCAGGCATGATTGATGAATACCGGATTTTCATCAACCCTGTCGTCCTGGGAAGGGGCAGGCCCATGTTTGCCGGCCTGAACGAAAGTTTCAAACTGAAACTTTACGGCACCAGAACGTTTCGGTGCGGAGTGGTGCTCCTGCACTATGTGCATGATACTGAAAAGAAAGAGATGGAAAAATGACAACTTCTAGGAGCAGGAACAGCTTTATACGGCGGCTGCCTCGATGAAAAAAACAACCGGGCAAAAGAAAAAAATAAAAAAGCAGGGGTGCAAACCCGGCGAAAGCGAGGAGGTGCTGCGCCGGGATGAAGAGACGGTGCGGTTGGTGTTTGAAGCAACCGGACTCGGTACCTTTGATTACTCTCCCCATACCGGTGAATTCAATTTATCCGCCATTGCCCGATCCTATTCCGGTCTGCCCTCCGGAGCCGACCAGGTGGGTTATGACATGTTTTTATCCGGAATTCACCCGGAAGACCGGGACAGGGTACACGACCTCATCCAGGATGTTCTTCTCCCGGGAAGCGGAGGGGAGTATATGGCCGAGTACCGGACGGTCAACACGAGGGACGGCAAAGAATGTTGGGTCGCCGCCCGGGGCAGGGTTATTTACAGCGAGCAGGATCAGCCGGTGCGATTTATTGGCTCAATAGTCGATATTACCAGGCGCAAACGGGCGGAAAAGGCACTACGCGACTCAAAGCATTTTCTTGAAAAGATCATGGAAAGCGTCAGTAATGCAATCTATGTCATAAATATAGACGGCAGGATTGCGGAGCTGAACCAGGCCGCAGCGAAAATCAGCGGCTATGAGATCGGGGAACTGATTGGAAAACCTTTGGCAGTTCTTTTTGATGAAAACATCCAGCCCCTCGTTCAGCAGCAGTTCCTCAGGGTGATCCGGAACGGCAAGAACGTCAGCAATTTTGAAACCGAAATTATTCGAAAAGACGGGAGCAAGGGTTATGTTCTATCCAGTTCCTCACCCCTTAAGGAAAACGGCACAATTATCGGAGTGGTGGGAGCGGTGCAGGATATTACCGACCGTCGGCAGGTCGAGGAAGCTCTGCAGAAGAGCATGGAACAGTTTCACCAGATGACGGATGCCATGCCGCAGCTTGTCTGGACCGCGGATCCCGACGGAAATGTTGATTATTACAACAGGCGGGTAAAGGAGTTCGAGGGGTTCAGAAGAAATCCGGACGGCTCCTGGAACTGGGAGCCGGTGCTGCATCCCGATGACCAGGAGCCGACCGCCTGCGCCTGGCGCAATGCTCTGAAAACAGGCACTGCCTATGATATAGAACACCGCGTTCGCAAGGTAGACGGCACCTATCACTGGTATCTTTCCCGCGGCGAACCTGCCAAGGACGAGAAAGGCAGGGTGGTGAAATGGTATGGAACGGCAACCAATATTGACGGCCTCAAGCGTATCCAGGATGCCCTGATCGAGAGCAAGGAGCGGTTCCGGGTCCTGGCGGACAATATTGCCCAGCTTGCCTGGATGGCTGACGAGCAGGGACGTATATTCTGGTACAACAAGCGGTGGTACGAATACACCGGCACGTCGCCCGAGGAGATGAAAAGCCTCGGATGGCAAAATGTTCATCATCCGGACCACTACGAAAGAGTGACGGAAAAAATTAACCGCAGCTTTAAGACCGGAACATCCTGGGAGGATACCTTTCCCCTGAAGGGAAAAGACGGAGAGTACCGCTGGTTTCTCTCCCGGGCGGTCCCCATCAGGGATGAAAAGGGGAAACTCATCCGATGGTTCGGTACGAATACGGATATTACGGAACGCATTCGACTGGAAGAAGAGGTGAAACATCTTGCCCAGCACGACGCGTTGACCGATCTGCCCAACCGGAGGCTTTTTCTTGATATCGCCCCGCTTGAACTGGCCCAGGCCCGCCGCGACAAAACCAGGGTCGCCCTTTTTTTCATCGATCTTGACCGCTTCAAGGAAGTCAATGACACCCTGGGGCATGAAGCGGGAGATGATCTCCTGCAGGAAGCTGCACAACGACTCCGATCAGGGGTCCGCGAATCAGATACGGTTGCACGCATAGGGGGAGATGAATTCAATATTCTTCTTGCCGATCTTACCGATGCGGAGGACAGTGCCGATGTCGCCGGCAAGATCCTGGAGTCCTTCCGTCAACCATTTGTTATTGCCGGACACCATGTCCATGTGACGGCCAGTATCGGTATCAGCATCTATCCGGATGACAGTGAAGATTTCGATATCCTTCTCAAATATGCCGATATCGCCATGTATCATGCCAAGGGTCTGGGCAGGAATCTCTACCAGTTCTACAATCCTGATATCAATTTCAGGTCGATCGAGAAGATTACCTTTGAAAACATGCTGCGCCGGACCATCGAATTCGGAGAACTGCTGGTACATTACCAGCCGCAGATTAATATCAGGGACGGCCGTATCAACTGTGCCGAGGCCCTTGTCCGCTGGAAGCATCCGAAGATGGGACTGCTTTCTTCCAGCCTGTTTATCCCGGCCGCCGAAAAGACGGGATTCATCATCTCCATTGATGAATGGGTGCTCCGAACCGCGTGTGCTCAATTCAAAAAATGGCACGATGAAGGAAGCGTTCTTCAATGTATCATGGTAAACCTCTCGGCCAGGGAATTTCAGAATCCCGAACTGGTTTCCACCATTGCGGCAATTCTTGAAGATACGGGACTGTCCTCCGATTGCCTTGACATTGAGATTACCGAGACAATGGTCATGAGGGATATAGAGCATTCCGGCCGGCAGCTCAGGGAACTAACTGATATGGGAGTCCGTATTTCAGTGGATAATTTCGGCACCGGCTACTCATCGCTGAGCTGTCTCAAACGTCTGCCCATCCAGAGGCTCAAGATCGACCGCTCTTTTATGAAAGACATCAAAACCGATCCCGATGACCGGGTTATTGTTCAAGCGGTAACCGCAATGGCGCACAGCATGGACTTAACAGTTGTTGCCAAAGGGGTGGAGAACGAGGAGCAGCACAGATTTGTGCAGGAATCGAAGTGCGACGAGGTGCAGGGTTTTTTCTACAGCCGGCCGCTGCCGGCTGAGGAATTCAAGGACCTGATAATCATGAGACAAGCTTAATTTCATAGATTCAAGGGCCGGCCATCTCTGACCCGGTCCCTTCATTGAAATAAATAAAAACCGTTTCCCGGAACAGAATTCACATTCCAGCAAATTTTCTCCCTGCTTTCCTGTTTCCTTCAACTCCTTCAGTTCCTGGAGGATCCGGCCGGCTCCGGAAAGGGAGCCGGCCGGGTGGGGGAGGGGACAGGAATTAAAAAGGGACAGAGACTATTTTTTTATCTTATCTCCTGGTGAATGAAAAAAAGGTAGCTATCCCTGATTTCTGATTTTTTTCTATTTCAAATTCCCTGGCTGACGACTACCAGGTATTACAAATGGTGGCATAAAGTCACCAAATATTTTCGACTGGGCAGATATGCCAGTAGGTTTTTGCGAGCTTATCAATCTTGGTTCAGGCGGAGTTAAAAAAATCTCTGGCCTTTTTCAAGGTGGGATTGGTCGATGACCAGAAAATCCTCCTTAATGCGGCTTTTCAGATTGATCGGCGCACAGGCCCCGACATAATCCCAGATCACGTCTTTCAGGTCATAGCCGATCTGACAGGCAATGCAGACCACCTGGTCTTTTTCCTTGCTCCAGACGTAGCCGAGCTTGTATTTAAAGCAGCTGTAGCAGGCATCGAAATGGGCCTGAAGATGACCTTCGCCGTCGGTGCGAATAAAAAAATTGACATTTTTCCCAGCAAAGGGATAGGTGAAAAAATGCACCCCGCCGTCATCGACCCGGCTCAGGGGAATCTTGACCATCCCCTGGTCCAGGCCGACATGCTCGTATTCCGGGGCCTGCCTGGAGCATCCCTGGCAAAGCAACATCAGACAGAACAACAAAACTGCCTTCTGCACCGCCGTTGATTGCCTCATTGCCGCATGATCATGTCCGGGTCCGTTATAGCCGCTTTCCAGGAGGGTATGATGGTGGCCAGGATGTACGGGACCATGGTGAGAACCACGAGCACCAGAATCTGCAGGGCTTCGGCATGGGGACGCAGCGCGAATTCCGGAAACAGGATGGACCAGCCCTTTAATGCCGGCGCAAACAAGGGGCATCCGAAGAAAAACACATGGATATGAGCCGCAAGGGTTCCGGTTAAAAAAGCGAGGACCGAAACGGCAAAACCTTCCCAGAACTTGAGCTCCAGAACATCGGATATTTCCCAGCCAACCGCCTTCAGGATGCCGATGGCGCGCCGCTCATCCGCGCTCAGGCCCGAAGCCCGGTCCCAGGCAAACACGACAAAGGCCGCCAGGCATCCGCCCAGAACCGCAACCATGATTCCGCCCCGCCAGTCAAACATGGCCTCATAGGTTCGTAAAATCTGATCCCTCCCGATGGGCCGGGTGTCGGCAAGGCGCTCCTGAATTTTCAGAGCAACGGTGTCGATCTCCCGGGTGTTGGGAATCCGAACCGCAAGATCGGTGGCCAGATCCTCGGGAACCGAAAAAACGCGGCGGAAATTCTCCGGACTCATGATCACCAGATCGTTGGTCAAAAGCTGGGAGTCGGAACGAAATATGCCCTTGACCCGAAGGACGATGAGCTGTCCATCGGCCCCCTTGATGGGAATGATGTCATCGGGGTCCAGCAGCCTGGCGTCGGCGATTCCCTGACCGACAATGCATCCGAATCTGTCGGTTTCCTTGAAAAACTCCCCTTCGATCATCTCGGAAACCTCGGCGGGTAGGGCATCTATCCCCATAAAAGTATAATTGGCGCCGACCGGCGGATCAAAATAATATCCCCAGAGCCTGGGGACCACTGCCCTGACGCCGGGAATTGCGGCAATGGTCTCGGTGTAGGAGACCGGAATCCAGTCATGACGCCCGGCACTCAAGCGCTGAACGGTCATATCCGGCGCATGGGAGAACAGGTTGGCGGCCTCGTGCTTCAGGGCCTGGGTCAGAAACAGCAGGGAGGCCAGGGAAAACACCACAAAGGAATAGATCAAAACGATCAGGAAGTTTTTCATTTTCTGCCGCAGCAGGGATGACAGAGCGAACTCAAGAATGCGCAAATGCCAGATCATCGGGTTTCTCCATCGATCTCCCGGTCAGCAGGCGCGATGATTTCCGCCTGGAGAAAATCGGGCGGAGAAACCCACATGCCGGCCGGAAAATGTTCCAAGGCCCCGGGGCCGTCCTGAAAGGCTGAAAAAAAATCAGCCTGGGAAGGATGCCGGGTATATCGGGCCTCGGTCCAGACCGCAAGATCCGTCAGCATCAGGGCTTCGACAAGCCGGTCCCGGCGGGGGTCATCCTCTCCCGGAACAGCCGATCCGGCAACCAACACCGCAAGCGCGGCAGCCTGAAGCGCCGCAATGCTCAAAAAACACCTGCTCTTTACCATCCAGGACCTTCTTCCTCAGTTACTTCGTTGTCCGGCTCTTCTTCGTCCTCATCCCAGGGATAAAGCGAAATAAAATACGCCATAACCGCGTGGATATCCTTTTGATTCATCTTGTCTTTCCAGGTGGGCATCTGAAGCGGCGGCTCTGGTCCGGACATGTCCAGCCTGGCCGCGTTCTTGCCGTTTTCGATCAGCTCGACGGCCGCGTTAAACCGTTCAAGCACCACCTTGAAAAGCGCGATATCCGGAGGCTCTTCAAGATTGTTAACATCCAGCCCTTGTCTGATCAGGTCCAGAAACGCCTCGGCATCCTCCTGATACCGAAGAAAAATCTTGGCGGCTGTGTTGTCATGCCCCGTCACAGTCTCGTTGAGGTAGTTGAAATTGCCAATGCCACCACGCCCCTCGATGCCATGACAGGTAACGCACCCCATGCTCAGGTACAGATATTCGCCCAGAAGAATAGGATCGTCTTCCGAGGGACGGTCGAAATTCACCGGACAAAGCGGGCAGACGATGGGATCCGGCACCGGCGGTAGTTCTCCGGGTTTGGTTATCACGATCCAGCCCTGCATGTAAAAATGGCACCCGCCGCACATGGAAGTGCAGTAATAGTGGAAAAGGCCGGCCTTTTCCGCCTTGAACGCAATCTCCTCAACATGGCCGGGTTCCACGGTGACCGGCCCGATATTTAACGCCGGCACATAAAACTGATGCAACACGTCGGCGCTTTGAAAACGAAGCACTACCTCATCGCCGACCTCAAGATAAATGGTGGCGGGTGCAAAGGCTTTCCACCAGTAGTTCAGGCCGCTGACCGTTTCCAGGGTCCACGTTCCCCGGCCTGCGAAGCCGGTAACGTCAATCACCTTGACTTCCTCCGGATATTGCGACGGCCGGTAAACAAACTGATACCAGACTATCAGGGCCGGTACCAGAATCAGGACGGTCAACATGCTGAAAACGGCGAATTTTTCTTTCTTCATGGCCTCATCCCGTGAACAGAACCATAAAGGCGGCAGTGATGCCGGTGGAAAGCAGCGCAAAGGGAAAAAGGCTGCGGACCCCCTGCAGCCGATCCCCGTACAGGGATTCGGCCAGAGCGGTTCCGCGGTTGAGACAAACCGCCAGCCCGAAAAGCAGGACCGGGAGCTGCAGGTAAATCAGATATTCCGGAAAGATCGGGGTCCATGGCATATTGGCCGTGCCGAAAAGGTTCCATCCCCACCCCAAGGGGTCCGAGACCGTGGAAAGAATATGCGTGACATTGACCATGAGCAGGGGGATGCTGAACGCAATCCAGGCGCAAAGCCCCAGCGGTACCAGCAAATAACTGTACCGCAAGAACAGGGTCCGGGCCGGAATGGAGCCGGTTCCGGAAAGCCGTTTACCGATAACCGCAACCAGGAACCACAGCCCGGGCAGGACCACCAGGGATGAAAGCCAGATGCTGCCGGCATAGATCGAAAATCCGCGCCAGTCTCCCATCTCGCTGATGTTGGCCCAGTTTTTCACCTCGCCCCAGGAACCGAGCAGGGTCACAGAATACACCAGGGCCAGGGTGATCATGATAAAGGCCTTCCACGCCTCGTCATAGCGTTCGATGCGATCATCAGCGCAAAAGGGTCTGGCCCGCAGGGTCATATTGTCGTTGGGACAGGTCTTGATGCACTCCATGCACATCCCGCAATAATTGTTGCGCTGCATGCGGCTCGGATTTTCGGCCCAGGGACACCCCCAGCCCTTATCCGATCCGAAGACGCACGCCTTGGAGCGGCACTGCCCGCAAACCTGCGGGTCCCTGGAGCGTATCTCCACCACGGAGGCCATGGAATACAGGCTTAAAAAACCGCTGACCGGACATGCAAAGTTGCAGAAGGACCGGTGACGGTACACCATGGAGAGCCCCGTGGCGGCAAGCACCAGGCCAACCAGCACATAGGCTGTGACCACTGGGCGGGTGACCAGGACCGCGCTGAACGTACAGAGGGTTAAAAACAGAATGTTCTGCAGCCAGATATTGGAAAGCTTCGCCGGCCAGCGCCTGAACCCTTTCCACATGCGCGGCGTATCCGGACGAACCTCGATCAGACGGCGGCGCTGGAACCACTCGCCGAAAAAAGGAAACGGACAGGCGCAGCACCAGATCCGGCCTCCGAAAGGGATCAGTATCGTGATCAGCAGGAACCACCACAAAATCCAGACAAAGGTGATGATGATGTTGCGGTTCCCGACGGGCGTCCCCCAGAAGCCCGCGATGATAAACAACAGGAACGTCGCCAGGACCGGAAGAATGAGGGCGAACTGGAACCACCGGCGCCTGACCAGCCACTTCAGGGCCGGCAACCGCCGGAGAAGGTCGAGCCGCCACGGCCGGGTTTCGGCACCCCGAACCGGGGCCGGCTGGGTGAACATCAGAAAAAGACCGGCAAGCAGAATGCCGGCAGCCCCTCCCAGCCCGCCCCAAAGCGGGTAATTCGGGCGCACGATCAGCTCGCCCTGCATGAAGGGATGAAGAGGGCCGCACGTCAACGAGCACCGGTACCGGAATTTGCCGAACCGGTCCGCCGTGAAGGAAACCTCTTCCCTGGGGATATAGGAGGTCTTGCCGGACGGATCGCGGACATTGAACAGCAGCCGGCCGGGAAAGACCACCGCGTCCAGGTCCTGGCCTTCCATGAAAAACCCGTGCGCCACATCCACGGACGCCAGGCGGAGATGCACCTCATCGCCCTGGTTGACCACCAGTCGGTGAGGTGCATAGGCATACTGACTGGCCAGAATATCAAAGTGCCGGATCTGCCCCTGGCCTTTTCCGGAAGCGGCCCAGAGCAGGCCGCCCAAGATGCAGGCCGCAAAAATGATGACCGCGGCAAGCTTTCGCAGGACGAACCGGTGCTCCCTTTGATTTCGGGTGGATTCAGTTGGCATACTTTTTCTTGGTAATCACTATGTCGCGTTGAACGTTTTCACCGGCCGACACCGTAATCTCCGCCGATCCGCCTTTCACGAAAAGATTCTTGTGCCAGGCCTTGAGCCTGTACTGGCCCGGCGGCACCGAATCGAATCTGAATTCGGCCTTCTGGCCGTCCGCATCGATTTCGACAACGGTGAAATACGGGTGATCGAACACCAGGATATAGGCTGCCATTTCCAGATGGAGCTGGCACAGGGTGATGATCATCCCGGCGCGCTCAAAGGTGTGACTCACCGTCTGGCCCGGGCCCCAGGTGCCGATGTCCAGGGTATCCCCGGTGTCATCAAAAAGAAAATACACATTGTGCCGGTCGTTGTCGTTGTTGAGAAAATCGACCGTGGCGCCCTTTTGAATCGCCATCACGTGAGGAATAAAGATCAGCCCGCGCTGGTCCATCTCAGCACGGCCGGCGGGCGGCGTATAGGAGCCGGGTTGAGCCGGCTCCAGGGAAACCACCACATCCTTGAAGCTCTTGGGGCCGTCGGTTTTCGCCCTGGCCTGCTCGACCCGGATAACACCGGACACGGATGCAGAATCCTCAGCCGCAGCCAAAGAAAACGGCGCATGCATCCCCAGGGCCCAGATCACGCCGGCAACAACAGCAATCCATATTCGTATTGTGACATTCATGTTCAGGCTCCCGGATCAGAAGGACGCGCTCAAGAGCACAAACAAGGTGTTGTCGACGCCTTCGTACAGATCTTCTCCTTCGGTATAAAACGAACTTTCAATGGTCAAGGCTACATTGGCCCGGATCATGGCCTTTACTCCCACTACGAAGCGGGCGTAATCCTGGTCCGGGTTCAGCCCCAACACATCTTTCGGAAGGTCCAGGTCCAGGGCCTCATACCGGCCGAAGGGAATCAGCCAGGGATAGACAAAATAACTGGCTTCGACCATCCACATCTCCGAATCCACGGATTCTTCGCTCAGGTACCCGTAGGGATTGTCGTTGCTGCCGATCATGTATGCCCCGCCAAAGGCCAGGTCCTTGTATTTCTGTTGGAAGCCCAGGCCCAGCCGCCAGAAATCGTCATCCCCGGTCCAGCTTTGGTTCATGGCGTCGACAATATCGATCTCGGCGGTGCCGTTGTACCCGAAAAGAGACAGGGTCAGGCTGTCGTCTCGCCAGTACTCGGGCCGGGCGGTCAGCGGATTCTCCACCTCCATGCCGGAGCCGTCAAAGCCCAGGCCGCCGATCTTGTATGCGGCCTGGAAAAACACATCCTTGGACCCGGTGTCATCTCCGGCGCCGACAAAAAAGAGATCATCCTCAGGGGGTTCGCTGGCCGAATTCTTTACGTTCCCTGTCACGACCCCCGCGGAATACATCCAGCGCTTGCCGCGGCCGTTGAGCTCAAGACCGATCTGCGGTTCGACGGTAAAGGGATTGCCGTCAAAATCGTTCAGATCGGTTTCTTCCACTTTGACCGTGGGCATGGCCCACTCCGAATACAGATAATAATGGGTGGAAAGGGAGTTGCTGTCCCGGGAGGTATACAGCCCCATTCCCTGGGTTCCCACGGACCCCACGCGCAGGTTCACGGATCGTTCAGGTCCGATCAGGTCCTGAAACTCGATCCAGGCTTTCACCGTGGCCCAGGATTCAGTCTCATCTCCGCCGAAATCCTTCTGAATAAAAATGATATCGCCATAGATAAATATATTCTCGGCAAGGTGCCCGGCCCAGACCAGTTCCAGTTCTTCGGGAAAGATAAACATCAGGGTGTCCTCCCTGGTGCCGTCCATATCCAGCTCGGCCATCATGCGGGCTACCACCGACAGCGGTAATTGAGGAGGAATGGAAGACGGCCACATCGCTTCGGGCCACAGCCGTTTGTACGCCTCATCGCCCATTTCCACAGGCTCCTGCTTGCGGTAATTTTCATCGTCGACAAAACGGAATCCGTTGAGGCGAAATGCTTCGCCCACCGCGTTTCTCTTGGGAAACGCCTCGTGGCAGGTCACGCAGCTGGTCCGGTAAACCCGGGCAAAAGACGGCATGGCCCAAAGATTGTGTGCCGTCGTCAACACCAGGAAAAACATCACGGCTCCCCATATCAACTTAAAATACTGTTTCATGGCCCCTCTCCTTTTAAATTTTCGATACAATTTCCGTCAATCCCCTCACCAGGGCTGCCAAAGCTCAACCCAGCAGCATGAAATCCGAAAAAACCATCGGGTACCCGGCCGTTACGGCAAAAACCGCATAGCCGGCAATCGAGACCAGGCTGAGCCGTTTTTGGCATGCCGGCACGATGACTCGCAATGATTGATACTGTTTGAACCATCCGAGCATCCCCACTCCCATGGCCGCGACCCCTCCGGTCAGCAGGCTTGCATAGAGAAGATAGCCGACATGGGAGTATTCTTTCTGCAGCAGGCAAAAGGGGCAGTGATGGGTGGGAAGCTCGTAGAAATACAGGCAGATATATGAAATCAAGGCGGCAAGGGATACGGGCAGCATCAAGGTCCCCAACAGGGCGAAGATCCAGTCGCCTTTCCGGGTCCTGAAAAACATGGCCCCTGCGGCCAGAGTTGCGACCAGAAGCCCCCAGAAGCCGGGACGGATCACCGAAATGGACAGGTGGGCGGTTTCCGCGGCAAGACCCTCGCCGCTGTTGCCGAATATGGTTCCGCAGCAGGAGGTGATGATCTGGGGATAGAGTGCCGCGAAATATCGGAACAGGTAAAAAGTTTCAAAGCACCAGATGACGCAGACCGCGCACAGCAATCCATACTGGATCCGGATCAGGGGATAATCAGGGGCTTTGGCATCCACATGACGGATGATCAGCCACAGGCCGCTTCCGATAAAACCGGCCAGCTTGAGCCCCATGACCGGATAACCGTAGGCGTTTGCGTTGAGCGTGCCGGCGGCGCACATGGCGCCGGTAAAGAGCTCGTGCAGGCGATCGACCGTCAAAATGAACAGGAAAAAAGTCAACATCTGCACCCCCACGACCTGGAGCAGGATGCTGGAAACCAGATAGGTCTTTCGCTCCAGGCTCAACTGGGCTTCGCTCGCGCTGGCACGATTCCAGCAGCAAAGAATCTGCACGCCCACGCCGGTCGCGTAGAGCATGAAGGCCGTAGTCATTACCGCCCCCCCCATCAGGGCAATCACCATGGGATTTGCAAACATCGTGCTATGGTTCCTTTACAATGCGGCCGTCGCGAAGTTCAATCACCTGATCCACGATTTCAGACTCGAATATCAGTGGATCATGACTCGCCAGCAGGACGGTTTTGCCGGCGTTTTTCAGATGAACGGCAATTTCCAGAAAACGTCCGGCCAGGGCCGTATCCAGATGGGCCGTGGGTTCATCGGCGATCACAAATTCCGGGTCGTTGATCAGGGAGCGGGCGATGGCGGCCCGCTGCTGCTCGCCGCCGGACAGATATTCGGCCCGCAGCCCGGCCTTGGAGCCGATTTCCAGCTGCTCCAAAAGCGCCTCGGCCCGCTGCCGGATCCGGCGGTTAGAGGCCCTGGTCGGATAGGACGGCACCATTATGTTTTCCAGCACCGTCACCCCCGGGATCAGGTGAAAATTCTGAAACACGAAGCCAAACCGCCGGCGCCGGATGTCGGCAAGGAATCTCTCCGGAAGACCTGAGATTTCAGTATCCCCGATCCATATCCTTCCACTGGTGGGCCGGCTCATCGCCCCGATCAGGCTGAGCATCGTGGTTTTACCCGATCCGCTGGGTCCCTTGAACACCGTAACACTCCGCCCCCTGATGACCGCGTCGATATCCTTTAACGCGGCAAAACCCCCGGAATGTGCGGTTTTAAAAGATTTGCAGATCCCCTGCAGGCGGATTGCCATAGCATCCATGAACACCCTGCCGTCAGAATTTTTCGGCGCTCAGCACCGTTCAGTCCAGAGTCGAGATCAACTCCGGCGTAATCCCGTCAAAGCCCAGGATCCGCTTGCCGTTATGATCCCGGATAAATTCCTCGGCCCCCTGCCGGGTTGCAAAAGGAATCAGCTCTCTTCCCATGGGCCCGTACACATCGCTTCCGACCACAAAAAATGTTTCATGGGCATCGATCAATTCGGTCGTGTAATAATCCGTGACAAATAGCGCTGAAATCTCATCAGCCGACCGACCGGGATCGTAGGTCTGGATATTGAAAAAATATTTATACAGGTCCTTGACCCCGTCGAAAAAAACGGTCTTTTCATCCGGGTAGCGGATTTCAGCCACCCAGTCCGGATACTTGGCCACAAACATGCCGCAAACCGGGCATTTGTCCCGGGCGCCGGGCTGCACCGACGCCGGACGACCTGCTTCGGCAGCACCCAGTGGTGCCCAAAGAAGACTCAGCACAAGGCCAAAAACAATGCTCCGCATATCGCTCGGCTTCATGATCCCTGCTTCATTCGCATCATCCGGCGCTTTTCCCGGATCATCTTCACGTCTTCGTACATATCTTCAAAAGCGGCCTTAATCGCCTGGTTGAAATCACCAATCTGTCCGCCCGATTGCTTGACGAAAGCTTCTGCGGCGCCCTGGGTTCCAAATGCCCATTTGGCGCGACTGGTCATCACGCCCATCTCGCTGCCGCCGATCACCCATATTGCTTTTTCCGCATCAATGAGCTCCTTGGTGTCAAAATCACCCACCTGGATGACGACCGGCGTCTTGTCTATTTTCAAGGCCATTTCCATGGCCGCGCAGTGCAGAGAGCAGGTTCCCGCGCTGCTGCCGTCATCATATTGTACATAGATGCGGGAATGGGCGAATTTTGTACGATCCATTCCGCAATACGGACAATTCGGATGCTCTGCCTGATCCTGCGCGGCAAAAACCGGAACGGCCAGAACCATTCCCACCAGCAGGACAATACCTTTCACCCAGATTTTCCATTGCATGTGCTTCATTTGTACCTCCGTTGATTTTTCTCATAACTACTTCATGTTTGCTTTTTTCTTTTCATGAGTTGGAAAAGAAAAGGGGCGCTGGAGCCCAGCGCCCCTTTTCTCCGGTCTATCCGGTTTAAGCAGCTGACACTTCTACAATATCATCCACCTTCCGACTACTCCATAAAGTCTATCCGCCGGAACCAGATGTCGTCGCCGATGTCGTGCGGCGAAGCATGTGCTTCGTCGCCATCCGTGAACTGGTGCCAGATGGTGTAGAACCGGGTGCCGCTCGGATGCATGCGCATCTGGGCGTGACCCTGGTGCGGGGTCCCCTGGGCCAGCCACGGGAAGCGGTACACGGTTTCACCGGCTTCGGGGCTGGCGCTGTCCGGGTTGATCACCCAGGGCACCATGAGCCAGTTCGAGCCCGCGTCCGTGGTGCGGCTGTAGAAGATGTCCGCCTTCACCGTGTCGGTGGTGCGGGGGTCGGCGATCCCATGGATGACCTCGGCCGTCCCGAACGCCATGTAGTACACATCCGGATTGTAGGTGTCGTCCTCCGGGTAGGTTTTATTGACGGTGCTGCCTTCGCCCATGGGGGGAACGAGCCTCGGGTCCGTGACCGTGAACCTGTTGCCCTTCAGCAGCGACACGTTCCGGGCCGGCTCGAAGTCTCCCCGGCCGTACCGGTACTGCTTCTGCACGTATTCCTTGGTGACAGGATCCTTTTCAATGACCGTGTGGACTGTTTCCTCCGGTCCGTTCGGGTCGGTCGTGAATGTCCTCCCGCCGTCAAAGGAACGGCGCACGTAGAAATCCAGGTGATCGCCGCCCAGCCGCCCCCAGTTGGGGGTGAAGGAATAGGCGATAACCAGTTTGTCCCCGCGGATGAAGCCGCGGTGGCCCTTGGCGTCGGAATAGGGATTGGCAAAGGACTCGTCCGAGATATTGTTCCCGTACTGATTCCACCGCAACACCTTCCCGTAGGCATGCCCCTCGTAGTCCACCGCGATGTCCGTCGGATCCTGCGCCTCGACCGTCGCGCTGGTCATGTTCATGTGCCGGCGCTGATACCGCATGGCATCCGTGCCGGATGCCTCCGCGCCTGAATCGTAGCGCACGAAGTTCTCGAAGCGGTACGGGTTGGCCTTGGAGGTGCTGTTGAGCTCCCCAGGCGGAACGACGACCCGGACCGCGAAGATGTCCGAGGGCTTGCCGTTGCCTTCCCGGCCCTGTTTGTACAGGACCACCGCCGCCGTGTCCGCACCCGGGTAATTTTTGAGCATATCGGGCTTGGGCTGGGCAATGAAACGGACCCTGCGGGCGTTCTCCGTGGCATACTGGCGGATCACGTCAGTATCCCCGCCGTTCGCATCCTTGTAGTAGACGGGAACGAGGTTGCCGGAGTCGTCCAGGGCGGGCAGGTTCACGACGTTGCCGCCGCTGATCACGTCCGGATTATCGAATTTGAAGGAGTGATAGATCACGTCCTTGCCCTTTTCGCCGAATTCGTCCGCGTCCTCGTCAAAGCTGAGGGCCGCGGCCAGTTCGTCGACGGGTTCCAGGTCGTGATGGGCTTCGTCATCCGGAGGCTCGCCGAGGCCCTTGGTCTCCTCATAGCCGAGCAGGGCCCAGCCGCCGGGCAGAATTTTCAGGTTCGGCCGGCCTGCGCCGGTGTCGCCGTCCAGCACCCTGCCGTCAGGCGCGATGGCGACGGTCTTGACGCTGCCGGGCTGGTTGACGAAGCGGTACCAGCGGGTGCCTTCCATCTCACCAGGGCGGAATTCGCCAAGCTCCGTGGCATCCCAGACGACATTGGCGCCGGAGGTGTCGGCCAGGGGGCCGAGTTCGGGCAGCATGTAGGCATAACGCGCCATGCCCCAGCCGCCGCCGTTACCGCCTTGACCGCCATGCTCTTCTTCCTCCGCGATTGCTTCCTCGCTTGCGCCGCACGTCTCGTCATGCTCGTGCTCATGGCGGACCCAGTCTTCCTCTTCGGCGCCCGCCAGCGGGACGAACGACCCGTCCACGACCACCGGCATGCCGGCTTCGTCAAGCTGCACTCTCATGTTGTCGGTGTTGACCGTGTTGTTGTCGGAAACCCGCACGGGCAGCGACATCGGCACCTGCCATTTCGGCCGATTCGAGATCTCGGGCTGCTGGCTGTGCGTCTCTTCCCCGAGGTCCGCGGCATGTTCATCGGCAGAATGTTCCACCGGGTTAAAGTTGGTGTCGATCAATTCAAAATCCGCATATTTGATGAAGCTGTACCAGATATCGGTCTTCTTGTGGACCGTGGCGCCGCTCCAGCCGTGGCCGCCGGCGCTGCACTTGCCGGGGCGCAGTCCGCCCGGGTCTTCCTGCCAGGCGATGCCGAAGCCGACATTCTTGGCACCACTCACCACCGCCTGGAAAGCATCCCGCCGCCCGGTGGTCAGCCGCTCGGGCTTGAACCAGACGATGTCGCCGATCTCGCTGTCGGGATATTTGTCTGTGTTGCCCGACCAGACCAGCACGCCCCGGCAGGCCCACAGGGCATAATAGGGAATCTCGCCGAAGCCCTGGTCCGCCACTTCATCCACCTCGTCGTAATCGACGGACCCCTGCCTGCCGCGCACGCCCCAGAGATCACGCACCGCGTATTCATCATCGTCCGTGTAGTCGTCCGTGGTCTTGATGGCCACCCGCGGCTTGCCGCCGCGGGCGTAGGCGCTGGTCCAGACGACGAGGATCTTGTCCTCGGCGATCACCTGCACCGGCCCCCGGGAATTGCCCGGGAACTTTTCACCGGTCCCCAGGGTGAAGGAGGAGTGCCCGGCCATGTGGGAAACGTTGAACCGCTTCCAGGTCGCCCCGTCGTCCATCGACACGGCGGTAATGATGTCCGAGGCGCGGCGCATGCCCTTGTTGGTATTGTCCTGCTCCTCCATGTAGGTGACCATGAGCGGTTTGACCTTGTCGCGGGTGTCGAGGACATTGCCGTCGCTGTCCTTGTATTCGACGGTTGCCGCAACCCCGCTGGCCGTCCTGGCCGGCACCCACACCGGGATGATGTCCAGCTTGGGCTTGTCCACGGCGTAATCCGGGTTCTTGGAGACGTTCCGCCGGAACACCGAGTTCCCGATTGCCTGCTCGAGCCAGGCCAGGGCCTCTTGGGCTGTAACATAAGTAAAATTTGGTAACCCGGCTAAGTCTTCACAAGTTGTAAAGTCGATCTCTTCCAGGCCGAGATCGGTCTCAGGGATCTCAAGTGCCCCGCTGGGATTGTCACTGGTGTCGAGGCCCAGGAGCAGGCAGGCCATGCTGACGACCGCATCGTCATCGATATCCAGGCCCGGGAAAGCATCCAGCGGCGAAAACCGCTGATCGGCATTGCCGCTGCCGATGAACGTATCGCCGATCCAGAAATAAATGTCCTCGCCGGGATAGAACGAGAATCCACCCTGGTCCCCGGTGGTTCCGAAGTGGGTCGGGGTCGCATAGGTCAGGCCGTGCACCGGCCCGACGAAGTTGCCCTGCATGGGATGCTGCATCTCGTAGCGCATCGCGTAGGCATTGTCGCCCCAGGCGGTCCGCTGGACATCCAGTGGCACGTTGGGGTTGATCGCCCAGGCAGTGAAGGTGACCGGGACGACATCCGTGGTCTTCATAATCGCCATGACCGCGACAGTACGCAACCGCTGCTCCAGGTACGGCTCGCCCCACTGTCCCCACTCGAAACCCAGGTCCGAGAGGCTGAGGTTCACTACATAGGGATCGGCGGAGGGCACCTTTTTGTATTTGATGCTATACGGCCACTCGCCGAAGTTCGCTTCCACGATTTTCGTCGCCGGCGGCGGCGCCGGGTCCGGGCTCAGGTACACGTAGACCTCGCTCAGCAGGCAGCGGTCGCTGAACGGCGTGACGACGATGTTGAAGTCGTCCCTGGTGTTCCATACCTCCACCGTGCCCACCTGCTCGAAGGTCTTGGTGAGCAGCTGCGCCTCCAGCATGCCGATCGTGCCGTGCACGGTCACGTTGTCGGCCCAGGCCAGGGGCGCGGCCAAGGCAAGAAACAGTATGGTTGTGATCATTTTTTTCAACATATCAACCCCCTCCATGGAGAATTGTTAATGGTCAGCAGAAAACGGATTTCACTTTGCCTTAACCTTATCGTCCCTATCCTTGAGTTTCGGATCTGGTGACGGTTCCTCTCCATATGGGAAACATGGTCAGAGCCGGCGTTCTCCTTCTTCAATGTGTCAGACAACCTTGCGGTTACTCCTTGACAAACACCAGGTCGTCATACGGGTAGTTGGTGACGAGCCAGGCTTCGATCCCGCCTTCCGGGTTGGTTCCCCAACCGACGATCCTGGCGGAAGGACCGTTGTCCCCAGCATTGACCACATTGCTGAGAGCGACGCCCGTGCCTTCGTTGAGGATCCAGGCCGATCCCGCGCTGGAGGCCTCGGCGGCTCCGGTCTTGGTCAGGATTTTTTCCAGGTCGTACATGTAACCGATGTAGTCATGCACCGTGCCGTCGGGCCAGGTATAAGGTCCATCGGGCACGAGCACGGGGTTGCCGGTCCAGACAAAGGCTTCCGAGGGGTAGAGAATGGTCTGGGTGGTTCCCACGACCATGAGTTCGCCGGCCGTCGATCCGGGCCGGTGGACGATGCCGGTGGCCACGCTGTTGTACTTCTTGGTGGAAAGACCGCCGATCCCCTTGACCACCCAGTTTTCAACGACATCCGTGGTATTGGGATCATCGCCCTGGAACCAGATGCAGGCCTGGGGGCCCTTGGGGCTGTCGCTGCGGCCGGCGACGTAGATCGCCGTGGTCTCCCCACTGGTCTCATCCGTCACGGTGGTCATGGCGTAGGCCTCGGCGAATTTGCCGCTGGGGATCGTGGGCAGGATGGTGCTTGTCAGGATCGCAGTCACATTACCCGCCTCATCCACCTCAGTGCCCCCGAAGATCGTGACAAAGGCCTTGTTGCCCGTCTTGGTCCCGCCGTAGCCGGCGATGATGGTCCCGTCGGCGGACACGGCCTGGGCCGAGCTTGTCTGCAGCGTCTGTCCCACCACTCCATCGATTACTTCCTGGATGGTCAGCTGAACCGGCACCACGATCGTCTCGCCGGTTTCATCCGTCGTAGCCGTTGCCATATCGGCGAGGAACGCCTGCTGACCGGTCTTGGTGTTGCCGGTGCCCACAAAGATCATCCCGTCGGCCGACACGCCGTTGGCCCTCATGTCGGAGATGCCGCCGCCGAAATCCGGGATGGCCACATAATCGGGTCCGAGATCTATAATCGACGGATCCAAATACCCCTGCCACTCCGCGGCGTAGGAGACCGTACCCGTCATGAGGGTCCCGACCGGCTTCGATCCGCACCAGTCGAAATTGTTGGTCGTAACCCCATCCTCGGGACTCACCTTTTCATAAGAAGAACAATCGAGTACGGGAGCCCCCGTATCATCCACCATGTTCGAGGCCGCGTAGGCGGTCCCATTGCCCATATTCTCCTGAACCTGCAGTTCATTGTACAAGGGCGCCATTCCGTCGCCGGTGGAGATGGCCCAGTCGATGTCGAGCCGGAACGCTTTGATGAAATCCACAACATCGGTGGCGCCCACGGCCACCTTGCCGTCCCGGGAGATGCCCAGAGCCTTGGACGAGTCGTGCGGCCCGTCCATATGCCCGAGGCGCCAGAAATAGTAGCCTACAATTGGTGTGGTCGTCGGATCCGCCGGATCCCCATCCGGCGGTTTGCCACCCTGCTTCCCATTTGCCCCCCATGCGTTGATGCCAGCCGCGAGGAACGCGCCGACAAGGGTGAGAATTACTGCTTTTTTCCTGATTTTCATATGCTAGCTCCTTCCTTTATTTTAGGTTTGTCTGAAACACGCTGAAAACGGCTTTCGTCATCGAACCGGCCGGTACAGCCATTGCCTTGTTCCTATACGGATGAACACTTCTGCCATTAAGGCCCTCAACCCATACCAGGGCGCACTGCGAGCGTTGCTGGCTACTTCGGGATATTCTGAAGCCCGGCTGCTGCAGGGAAAAAACAGGGAAAGCCCGCAATTTCCCCACCCCTCTTGTGAAGGGCCGGGCTGTTGAATTTGCGGTTGCGGTGGTCTGCATGAGCAGTACCCTCAAAACGGATGCAGTTACTGAATATGAAAAGGCGCCAGCATGAAATCCTCGTCAAAGCTGACAGCCAGGCCCGACTCGTCGCACCGTACGACTTCGCCGTTCGCCACCAGGTACAGATACATACACCCGTCGCAGCCGCCGGCTACTTCGAGCAGTATTTCGACCTGCACCGGACCCTGAAGTGAAAAAGGCTTCATCATCCTGAAATAGGCGCCGTTATGGGAAATGTCCCGGGTCAACAGTAAGTGATAATTGTTGCCGTTGACAGCAGGGGCAAATTGGATAATTGTTGCCGGTAAATTCATCTCGAACCGTTTGCACGTCCTCCGCTCGAGTTCATTCTCCATTGTGAGACAGCTCCAATTTCGACATCGCATGAATTCCTTCTTAATATTGAGTGTAGCAGATGAAAAAAAATAGAACATCGCACGGAAGGGTTGTTTTTCGATGATTTCCGGAGGTGGGCATATCACCTGAAAGAATGAGAAATTCTTCCGTATTTTGGAATCGTCTCATCCTTTTTAATGAGGGATGAAAATCCGGGATATGTCGGGGAGGTGTGAAAGTGAGAACTACTTCAAATGCTTGGCCGCCCACAGGGCTGCCTGCAACCGGTTTTCCAGCTTGAGTTTCTTGCGGATATTGGCAACATGGGTTTTCACGGTGTGCAGGCTGATGAAGAGCCTGGCGGCAATCTCCTCGTTGGTGGCCCCGGAGCTAAGATGGACCAGGATATCCTTCTCCCTTGGGGTCAGATGAACTTCCTGATCCTCGGCCGGGTCCTGTTTCGGCTTGTGGGCGATATATTCCATCAGGACGCCTCGCGCTACCCACATTTCGCCGTATTTGAGGGCGCAAATTCCTTTGAGCATGACCTCGGATTGATCGCTTTCAAAGAAAAAGCCGCGCACGCCGATATCGATGTATGCCGACAAGTCGATATTCCCCGGGGTCAGGTTGAACAGGGCGATGATGTCGTGCTGCAGGTACGGCTCGGCCTCGGTTTGCAGCAACTTTGTGATGGCGGGTCCATCCAGGCCGTGGCAATCGATAAAAATCAACCGCCATTCCTCGCGCGGCATGCTGCCCGGATTGGGAATATCCCTGATGCGCTGGACCACACTGGTTATTGCAGGTTTATTGGCCCGGATGTAATTGGCCAGGAGATCGGCAGCGAACTGGTTGGAGCCGACAATCACGATAGGGCGGTCCTTGAACACGCATATATCACAATCAAACTGCCGCCCGAAAATCAAGTGCTTGTTTTTTGCCATTCTTAATGTGATGTGCAGCAGAATGGTGCCGGAGGTTTGGCCACCCGGTAGTCCCTAAGAACATTCATCCTGTCTTTTGGCCTCGCTCTACCTTAAATATTTGACCGCCCATAAGGCTGCCTGCATTCGATTGTGCACGTCAAGCTTTTTGCAGATATGGGTAATATGAGTTTTTACCGTGTGCAGGCTGATGAAAAGCCGGGAGGCAATCTCCTCGCCTGTGGCGCCGTTGGAAAGTTCGACAAGGATATCTTTTTCTCTCGGGGTCAGTCGCCCGGCTACCTTGTCTATGGAAGAATTCTGTCTTGGATATCTGCTTATATATTCCATCAGGACACCTCGCGAGATCCACATTTCACCATATTTCAGGGCACAAATCCCTTTGAGCAAGACATCAGGCTCATCGGTATCGAAAAAAAAGCCGCGTACGCCGAGGTCGATGAATATCGATATGTCGGCGGTGCCGGGCGACAGGTTGAACAGGGCAATGATATCATGCTGTACATAAGAGGCGCCCTCGGTTTGCAGCATCTTGCGGATGGTGTTTGCATTCTGGTTAAGGCAGTCGACGAAAATCAGCCGCCATTCCGCTTTCGGCAGGCCGTCCGGATGCGGAACTTCTACCAGGCGGCTGACTGCGCTTATCTGGGCCGGTTTATTGGCTCGTATGTAATTGGCCAGAAGATCAGTGCTGAAATGGTTTGGGCCGACGATTATTATGGGGCGATCTTTGAACGCGCAATCAGTACATACAAACTGCCGGCCAAAAATCAAAGATTCCTTCTTTTTCATGATGCAGGTGGGTGACAAAAAAAACTCTCATGGTGTCCCTTTGAAAAGACAGATCCAGCACGCCCTCGTTATTAATATTATCTATTATTTTTACGAGATTTTAAAGCAATTTCCCTGTGTTTCATGGTCTTGGATATATGTTGAGCCTTGTGGCGCAGCATTTTTTCCTTCATCGTTGTCAGGCCGAAACTGTCTAACTATACGCAACCTTTAAATAGTTGAGGGGGGGCAGGACGAATGACCCTGTTTTTTCGCTTCAGCCGTGTTTATATATCTGCGACAATTTACCACACGTTAAGATTATGAAATAATGCTACAATGTGGCATGGTGGTGGTGCGATTAATCTCCATGGGGAGATACATCGCAGGGGGATACTCTTCAACAGAAAAAAAGGAGGATTCCGCTATGCAAATGTTCAAAGTTATCCTGGGTTGCGCTTTCCTTGTTTCAAGCCTGACTCCGACTGCCACTGTCCTGGCGCACACCACGACCCTTCCCAAGAACAATCCGGATAACTACTATCAGCGCACGGAGCCGGATGGCGCAAGCAGTGTGGTCAACGAGTTTGCCATAGCCCACGGCTGCAAAGGCAAACCGGTGATTGCCTCTTCCATGCTCTTTCCCAACGGCCATGACATGGTCATTGAGGATCAGGACGGCAATATAATTGAACCGGAGGTGCTGTTTGATGAGCTGGAACCGCTCAATAATCTTGTCATGGGGATTAAACCCGCCCAGGTTGCAACCTGGAAAGAGATCACTGTGTTACGAGGCGAGACAAGGGAATATTCCAATCACGGCCTGCATACGGAAGATGTCCGGGCCGTGCAGTATACCGGCGGCTACCTTCACGATTACATGGTCGGCCTGCTGCCGTGGCGGGCCAGTTTCGCCGCAATAAAAGAGGATTCCTGCGTGAAGGAGATCCAGGTCCGCATTCCCATAGTCAATTATTGTGAACGCAATCCCAATTCTTCTTCCCGCCTGGATGCATGGATAGGGAGGCTTACACCCCTTTTTAATGATCCGGATGTGGTTTCCGTGGGATTCTGGCCCACGCTCACCATCATCAATACGGACTTTGATGAAGGCGGCTGCACAGAGGCAACCGTGTATAAGGTAAGTCCGACTGATGCGGATATTGATGCGTATCTGCTTATTCAGTCGTTCAAACCGTGAATCTCCATCATTTTTAGTTCAGAAGCAAGCCCTGTGTGAAGAGCATAAGGTAATGTTTCATTGAGCAAAAAGGCAGGTTCCGGACCTGCCTTTTTTTTTACGCATGTTTTAGTGACCGTTTATCGATTTTATTACCGGTTACCGGTCCAGGAATATTTCATTGCGGGCTTTTCTGGCCTGCTGTTCGTTGACCAAGCTGAGAAGGATGATGCCGAGGATGAAAAAAACGATCACCGACAGGATGGCATTACGGGAGGATCCGGACCAATGCCGGATGAGGGCAAAGATGAACGGGCCCCAGACGGCGGAGAATTTGTTGACCACCGAATAGAAGGCAAAAAATTCAGCCGGCGAGTCTTCCGGAATCAAAGAGGAATAGAAAGAGCGGCTGATTGCCTGGGAACCGCCCAGCACCAGGCCGACCACGCACCCGAGGATAAAGTACTGGAGAGCAGTGGTTATGAAATAGGCATAGATAACCACGCCGCTCCAGATAACGAGAGAGAGCATGACCGCCCGCTTGGTTCCAGTCCGGCCGGCAATCCAAGAGAAGGAAAGGGCGCCGAAGACGGCAACGATCTGCACCAGGAGCAGGGTGACCATCAGCGTTGCGGCAGAGAGCTTAAGTTCCTGTCTGCCATAGATGGTGGCCATCTGGATGACGGTCTGGATGCCTTCGTTGTAGACCAGAAAAGCGAGCAGGAACAGGGCCAGGTGCTTCAGTTTGCGGACCTGCAGAATTGTATGCCATACCCGGGAATAACCCAGGACAAGATAGGTGGAGGCTGCGGGCTTGAATCCGGCAGGCATATCCCGGGTTATTTTAGGTTCCCTCAGGTAACGGGCAGTCACCAGGGCAAATCCGCCCCACCAGAGAGCAGCGCTCAACATGCCGATGCGGGCGGCCCCGGACTGGGACAGTCCGAAATAATCGTGAAAGGAAATGAGAATCAGCGTGCCGGCAAACTGGAGACCGCCTCCGACATACCCATAGGCAAAGCCTTTACTGGAGACCCGGTCTTCCTCACCGGGTTCGGAAATCTGGGGCAGGAAAGCATCGTAGAAAACATTGCCTCCGACAAACCCGACCTGGGCGACAACAAAAAAAATGATCGTCGGCCACACATCACCCGGACCTGAGAGCGGGATGAAGAGCGCGCCGGTTACCCCCATGGCGCAGAAGGTGAACAAAAAATGTTTCTTGGCGGAGCAGTAATCGGCAACCGCACCAAGAGCTGGGACCATGGCAAAGACGATGAGAGCCGCCGCCGAAATCATGAATCCCCAGAGGGTTTCAGCGGCAAAGACGCTGTTTCCTATCCGGAAACCCTCTTCCGGGACAATCACCCCGGCAAAGTACATGGGCAGGACGGCTACGGCAATAGTGGTGACATAGGCCGAGTTTGCCCAGTCGTACATGGACCAGCCGAAAATTACGCGCTTATCTCCCCGAATGGATCCGTTTGTATTTTGTATTTCCGGCAGTTTCGGCTGCTGCTTCTCCATCCATCCTGTCCTTTAATTTTCAGGAATCAACTTCCATCTTGTCTCTGGTTTTCGCTTTCGGGTTCTGCTGCTGCAACAGTGCTGTCTCCAGGTCGGAAAGAGAGGTGTGGACAGCGGCAAGATCAGGTTCCCCCAGGTGGCTCAGGATTTCGCTCCGCACCTGATCTTTGATTTCAAGCGCGGCCTGCCAATCGCTACCCGAGGGTCTGACCGGTTTACTCACCTTGACGCTGACTGGTCCCTGGCGAGGAAACCAGGACCCGGACCTGAGCTTGCTCCTGGTGCCGCGGATGGTAACCGGAACCACCGGGACGCCGCTCTGGGCCGAAGTCAGAAATGCTCCCATCCGGAAGGGCAGCAGGCCGGGCATCCGCTGAAAAGTGCCTTCTGGGAAAAAAATCAGGCTGCGGCCGCCTGCAGCCAAACCGGCAATTTTCCCCGCATCTGTCAGCGCCTGTTTTTTGTCGAATCGCTCCACCAGGACAGCTCCCAGCCTGGTGAGCGGCAGCCTGATGAGCGGGTTCTGCGCCAGTTCCGCCTTGGCAATGAAACTGCACCGCATCGGCAGTATGCCCTGCAGCACATAGGAATCGAGATAGCTCATGTGGTTTGCGGCAATAATGACCGGCCGGCCCGCGGGGATATGTTCGAGCCCCTGCACAGTCAGCCTGGTACCGGTAAGCAGGGCAAGCAGCCTTGCCGCAGAACGGGTCATCCACCACCGCCATTCCTGCCGCGGCAGTAGGACAGCCAGCAGCCAGACCGGGGGACTGAGCAGGCCGTACATACTCCAGCAGTATGCCGCATACAGGTAATCCTTTATCCGCTGCACCATTTTCCGGACCTGGGGCATGAAACCGGAAAGAATGATGCCGGCAATCTGCATCCAGACCGCTTTTCCGGTCCGGCCGATGCGTTTCTGTTCGTAGAGTTCACGGCTTGCCGCCCGGCGGATCTTGCCGCTGGAGGTCTTCAGGACCGTTCCGGGCGGGGCGATGACCACTTCGTCAGGGGGCATGCCCAGAAGATCGACAGCAACGTCGGTTACCTTTTTCCGCAGCTGTTCCACGGCTTCGGGATTTTTTTTCCTGGATTCCGCCAGCACGATAAGGCGCTCGGTTCCGGAAACCTCGTCGCGGCTGCCGAACACGGCCACGCTCCCCTTGCGGATGCCGGAGATATTGCCGACTGCCTCCTCGAATTCATGGGGATACACGTTTCTGCCGCCGCGGATAATGACATCCTTGATCCGGCCGGTGACATACACGTCACCGCCGGCAATATAGGCGAGATCCCCCGAGTCCAACCACTCGCCGTGGAAAAGGGCGCGGGTCTTGTCCGGGCTCCGGAAATAGCCGCTGGTTGACGAGGGGCCCTTGAACTGGAGAATTCCTTCCTCCCTTTCCGGGAGCTCGCGGTCCGCCCGATCCACGATTCTTATCTGGTGTCCGGGCAGGGGCCGGCCGCAGGCCACAAACTCCAGGGCGGGAATTTCCCCGTCGGCTGCCGGTACGGCCCGTCCGCTACGGGTAAAGGTGTCCCGGTCGATCCGGTCGATAAGCGGTCCCCGGTCCAGGGGAGGGAAGGCGAGTCCGACCGAAGATTCCGCCAGGCCGTAGACCGGGGCCATGGCTTCCTTGTTGAAGCCGCAGGCCGCGAAACGCCGGCAGAAGTTGGTGACTGTTTCCGGGGTGACCGGTTCGGCGCCGTTGAATGCCAGGCGCCAGGAGCCGAGATCCAGGCCGTCAATGTCGGTGTCACTGATGCGCCGGCAGCACAGCTCATACCCGAAATTCGGTGATGCCGACATGGTGCCGTGATGCTTGTGAATGGCCTGCAGCCATCTTTCCGGCCGGGCAATGAACGACATCGGCGGCATGATAATCAGCCGGCAGCCATAGTAAAGGCTGCCGAGCCAGGCGCCGATCAACCCCATGTCATGGTACAGGGGCAGCCAGCTGACAAAAACATCCGCGGCAGTTACTCTTGTCGCCTGTCCCATGGCCCGGATATTTGCCAGCAGGCTGGCGTGGGACAGAATGACTCCCTTGGGATCACCGGTGCTGCCGGAGGTGTATTGGAGAAAAGCCGTGTCCCCGGGATGCAGGGGCAGAGGTGTGAATTCCTGCTCGCCGGTTTCCAGTTCAGGGACGGTTTTAACATGTTCCAGGGTTGTGACCTGCATCCGCAGCAGCCGTATAACCGGCTTGACCTCCGGCATGGTGATCAGGATTCTGGTCCCGGCATTGCGCAGGATGCCGGAATGCCTCCTGAGGTGCTCCTCAATCTGGGTAGGCCGCACGGGAGGATACAGGGGGACGGGTATGCCGCCGGCCAGGAGCACTCCGAAAAAACTGAAAAAATATTCCATGCCCGTAGGCAGGATGATTGCAACTGTCTCGGCCGGCTGCAGGTTTGCCTGCTGCAGCCCTGCAGCGACCCGCTGCGCACCCCGATAGAGCTTATCATAGGTGATGGGGACAGGGTCGTCCCCGTATCCGTCAAGGAGAATATGTGTCCGGTCCGGATGCGATGCCGCGTGATATTCGAGCACCTCGGTCAGGGTCAGTGCTGAATGGGGAGACTGGATATCTTCTCGCTTCCCGCCTGCCGGCATATCTTTTTGCTGCGGCCGCTCAGTCGGGTGAATTTCGTGCCGCTCCAGGTGCCGGAGCAGATCGCGCGGTGTTTCCGCTGTTGCCATTACCTGCTCGGGCAGCCGTATATGAAAGATATTTTCCAGGCGGGCAAGCAGCTCCATACGGGAAAGACTGTCCAGACCCAGGTCCCTCTCCAGCGAACTGTCCAGGGTCACGGCAGGGACGTCCTGATCCGGATGCAATTCCTCCGCCAGGCCGCGGATTATTGCCAGGAGCTCGGCGGCCTGCACGCCGTTGGAATGCTCTTTGCCGGTTACATGTGTCATTGCACAACCGTGTTCATAGATGTTTGTTTTATAGATGACCGAACCCCTGTCATCTGTCCCTGACAGCCTTCAGCTTGAACAGCTTCAGCATGAGAAGCTGGCAACTGCCGGCGGAGGCTTTCAGACTTTACGACTTTAAAAAATTGTATAAAACTTTACGAACTGAAGCTTGCCTATATTACTTCGATCCTGTCTTTGGCGCCAAAATGCAGGCTTGTGAACAGGGTAAGGTATTCCCGCAAGTGGCGGGTTATAAGAAAATTATAGCGGACAAAATCCCGTGCCTTGATGCCTATTTCCTTCATTTTATCCGAGTTGTGCAGCAGGTAGCGGATACGGAGGGCGGCGCCCTCGGGAGTGTTCACCCGGAACCCGGTGTTGAAATTTATTACCTGCAGCCTGATTCCCCCTGTATTGCCGGCGATAACCGGCTTGCCCTTCCACATGGCTTCGGTGACGGTGAGGCCGAACCCCTCCTTGAGTGACTTCTGCAGAACTATATCTGCAGCCCTCTGTAGAGCGTTGATTGTGCGGTGCGAATCCGGAGGCAGCAGCAGGACATGGATATCGGGATCGCCGGCCGCGTTTTCCTGCACCTCTTGCAGTACCTGTTCGCCTTCCGGGTCATCGGTGGCTCCGCCGCCGGCAAGAACGAGCTGCACGGACGGCACAAATTTTTTGACAAGTTTATAGGCCTGGATGACGCCGATGGGATCCTTGAAGCGGTCAAATCTGGAAACCTGGACCAGGAGGGGCCGATCCGGATCTATCTGAAAGTCTTCGCGAACCGACGCTATTTCGCTCTCCTCCAGTTCCATATTTTTTTCGCTCAGGGGATCGATGCTCGGAGGAATAATATATTGGGGATGGGGAAGTATTTGCGCAAAATCCGCCAGAGAGAAGATGCTGGCATCATACTGGCTGACGAACTGCCGCAGATATTTCCAGATCGGCCGGTAGGGATGGCTGGCATTAATATGGCAGCGCCAGATCCACTTGCCTTTCCTGTTTGGGCAATGGGACAGCAGTGGAGCCGGCTGCGGATCATGAATGACCACATAATCAGCTGCTTCCAGTTTTTCCCGCAGAATATGCGAGTTGGCCAGGTTGACTTCTTCGTAGGCGGCAAACTGCACCTCGGGAATGCGGATGCGGTTGCCCTGCAGTCCGTTGTGCATGTTTTTGGTGCACTGGTAAAAGAGTTCATTGCCCTCAATTACCTCCCAGCTTGTATCTATTTCCAGTTCCTGCATGAGCGGGACCAGCTTTTCCAGAATTTCGGCAACTCCGCCGCCCATCCTGGTCGAGTTGACGTGGACCACTTTTAAGCCGGCCAGGGGTCTGGCCAGTTGGCGCAGATGATCCAGCACATCATGCCCGGCAACCCGGCTATAGGATTCCAACAGGCTTGTCATGCTTCACTCCCGGACAAAAAGTCGGCAAAGATGACGGTCAGCTTTTCCTTCATCTGATTCAAGGTTCCGAAATAGGGGTCTAAATCGGCAAGTTTTCTGACCGTTTCCGGATATTTTCCGTCGAAGCCGCTCAACCATAAACTGAAGTCGTCGTTATGGCTCTTGATTCTGCGCCTGGCATCAATAAAGTGATAAAATATACTGCCGGTGGAAAGGTCGGGAAGCAGCCCGGCCAGTTTTTCCGGAGACTCTACTCTTTTTCCGGTATCAAAAATAACAATCTGCGAACGGATAAATTCAAAACGGGCGGAAGCCGGGACCCAGGAAAGATATTTTTCTTCATCCAGACGTTCCTCGATAATTTCCAGCAATTCCTGGCGAAGATCCTCCATGTCCGCATATTCCGTCGGATCGACGACGGCAAGGCGTTCGGCCAGGGTGGCATCATGCATGCCGTACCAGACCCAGGCGGCAAAGTCGTTGTTATATTCCCGTTCTTCAAACCGCGGCTGCAGAAGTCCGCCCCAGAAATGGTAATAGATGCTGTCAAGGCTGATAGAGCTGAGGGTGTCACGCAGTTCCTTCAGGTTATTTGCCCTGCTGCCGGTTGCAATGGCGATAAGGGCACAGTCCTTGATCTCGAAAACATTCACTTCTGCATCGGGATTATCCGCATCCATTGAACTCATTTTACCTCTCCCGGTTATTCAATTGTGCCCTGTAACAAAGCTATCGGCCAGGCGCGGAGCAGGTCCGCAACTTTGAGAACATTGCCTTCACCCGACCCGGACAAGGTGACTGTTTCGTTGGAATATACATTGCGCAGCTGCATTCCTGCCATATATTCCGGCACTTTGACTGCTGTCTGCTGCCAGACGGTTTCGCCGAGGGGCGGATCCGGACGGCCCTGCATGAGTCTGCAATACAATCTGGGAGCAACGGCTATGATTACGCGATCCTCAAACTTTCTCGCGAAAGCACAAATATGGTCATACATGCCGTTGATTGTTTCAAGGGGCAGATAGGAGCCGGCATCAAAAACCATTTTCCATTCATTGCGCACCTGCAGAGTCACGGCAATGACAAATAATTTCGCCCGCCCGTCCGGCAGGCTGTCAAGAAGTTCCCCGAGAAACCGCAACCTGTTTTCCGGGTCGTTCCCGGCCTTATCCAGCACGGTATGAAGCATTGCCCTGCGGCGGTCAAAATCAATGGGCCGGCGATTGTCCGGATCCACCAGGCAGAACTGCCAGAATTCGTTTCCCTGATATATATCGGGTATTCCGGGAGAAACAAGTTTCAAGAGGACCTGGGAAAGGCTGTTGAGCATTCCGAACCATGATATATCTTTATGAAAAGAAAGGAAATCCTGGATAAAGGCCGTATCCGGTTCCTTCAACGCTTCCTTGACAAAATGTATAACCGCATTTTCGTATGGTTCGGATGGAGTAATCCAGCTGGTATGTTCTTTTGACTCCCGGCAGGCTTTCAACATGTAATTTCTCATCCTTTCGACCAGTTCCCCCCTTTTTTCTCCGGCCGTTGATTCCGGGGGCCATATGCCCAGCAGATTCTGGTAAAAACTGTATTCGTCATTCCGGTCAGGGGCGTGCATAACATCCAGCTGTGTTTTCAGCGACCTGTTGAGCCTGCTCCACCGGGCCGCATGCTTCTGCCATTTGTCCGGCATTTCGGAAATGACATTTATTCTTGCCCGGGCATCTTCGCTTCGTTTTGAATCATGGGTTGAGGTGTTCAACATGGCATGGGGCCAATAGCGCATGCGGTATTGATTGGTGTGATGGAATGCTGCAACCGATGTGCCGAAGCGCTTCGGTTCTCCTCCGACTTCATTGAGGGAAAGAAGCCGGTTGTAGATGTAAAAGGAGGTATCTTCCAGACCCTTGGCCATGACAGGACCCGTGTATTGCTGGAATTTCATGCAGAAGTCAAGAACAGGTTCCCGGTCCTTTTCCTTTTCAATGTTGCCCAAGAGAATATTCTTGATAAAATCAAACACACTGGCATCATCAAGCTGTTTCTGCTGTTTGGCCTTTTCCACGGCCCATTCAGTGAACTGCACATCATTTTTGTGGATTCCTTCAGGGGAGGTATAGGTCCTGTAGACCGGGAAGCAGGCGACAATTTCCGTCAAAGCGTCACGCAGGCGGTTTAACCTGAAATCCCTGGTGTGGCGGCTGCCCTGGGCAAGACGGTAAAGGGAGGTGGTCAGAGTATTCAGTTCTCCTGACATCAGGGAACGGATAATCAGCTTCTTGCATCTCAAGACAAGCTCTTCAAAATCCATCCGCCTGCCGATAAAGCGGTGATAGATGCCGGTCATTATTTTTTCCGCCGATGAATCAACAAAAAGGCCGTTGAGTATATTTGAAAAATCATACCCCGTGGTGCCATGGACCTGCCAGTCCAGGGGCAGATGTTCAAAATCGGCAAGGATCTTTTCAACAACGAGATAAAAGGGTGCCTTATTGCTGCTTTCTGAAGCTGAGGCGGAGGGGAAAAGATCCAGGGATTCGCCGGATGCTGCGGCTTGCAGGCGGCGAAAATAACCGGCAGGGTCATATAAACCGTCCGGATGATCAATACGCAGCCCGTCAAGCTTGCCGGTGGCGATCAAATCAAGAATCAGCCTGTGAGTTTCCTGAAAGACATTGAGTTTTTCCATCCGCAGGCCGGCCAGATCGTTAACATCAAAGAACCTGCGGTAATTTATTTCGTCAGCCGCAACACGCCAGAAGGCGAGCCGGTATGCCTGCTGCTCCAGCAGGTTGTGCAGCGGATCATAACTCTCCGGTTTATCCTGTTCGCCATTGAAAAGGATGAGGTTCTCTTCAATAAACAACCTGATTTCAGGACATTCGCGGCAAAGCCTGGCCAGTATTCGCTTGTTGATTTCTATGTGGCGGCGGCGGTTCTGGAGTTTTTCCTCCGGGCTGTGCAAACGTTCAGGCAGATTGTCGAAAGATCTGATCAGATTCTGGTATTCAAGGTACCCGTTGTGCTGTTTCCCCAGTTTGTCTTCGAGGCGGGTGTGATTGTGGTTTAAAATCACGGCATAGGTTTTGGGGTCCACGGGAAAACGCTGTTCATAGTAGTGGATGGTAAAACTTCCGGAATCCGCATCAAAGTGGAGCTGCAGCTGGCCCGTTTCCAGAACTTTTCCATAATGATCGCCCAGTACCGGCAGAAGGACCCTGCCGACAAGATCCTCCTGCTGAGGCTGCCAGTTGATATCGAAGAAGCCGGCATATTCGGAAGCTTCGCCGTTCTCCAGCACATCCATCCACCACTTGTTGTCGGATCCTACTCCCATATGGTTGGGCACAACATCCAGGATCATCGCCATCCGGTTCTGTTCAATGGCGGCAATGAAGTGTTCATATTCTCTGCGGGTTCCGATCTCAGGGTTGATCCGGGTATGATCAATAATATCATACCCGTGCGAACTGCCCGGCCTCGCTTTCAGAAAAGGAGAAACATAGCAATGACTGATTCCCAGTTCTTTAAGGTACGGGATGATCTTTATGGCCTTTAGAAAAGTAAAATCCCTGTTCAGCTGCAGCCTGTAAAAAGACGAAGGCCGGACAATGCCTTCCCCTTTTTTTCGATCCATGGCAGTAACGGAAGGCCTTGTGACCCCGATTCCCCGCTCTTTGCAGAAAACCTTGAAAAGTGACAGGTGGTGCTGATTGGTCAGAATTTTTTCCAATTCTTCGGGATATCGCATGGTCCAGAAATTCTGGACGGGAAATCCCGGCGGTTCGGCCGGATTTTCCAGTTCGAGAAGATCGTTCAAGGAAACCAGGAGAATTTTTGCCGGGCTTTTTGCCAGATAGATCTGCAACGAGGTGATCAGGTCGTGATCCAGGGCCGGAACGGCGGCAGGATCCAGTTGATAGCCTTCGGGCAGCAATTGTGCATGCTTCAGGGCGATGAGAAGATGGGCGCGGTCGGTAGTTCGTGCGATAATTGCCTTTTCCTTTTCCTTTTCATTCCGGAAAATTTTCATTTCCGCATTTACGACAATGTCTTTTCCGGTCCAGAATCCTTTCAGGGTGGCAAGAAATGCGGAAGAGGAATTAATGACTCCGTTTTCCGGGTACTCTTTTGCAGGCAGCCAGTCTCCCTGTTCATTCTTCTCTTTAAAAAAGATAAGATTGCTGAAGATGTTTTTTTCCCGGATGAGAAGCTGTTCTTCCTGCGGCAGCAGATGAATGTTGTCAGCAATAACGAGACATTTGTTTCTCCTGCTTTCCAGAGCGATGATGCCGAGAATATCGTGAAAGGGCAGAAGTGCCGCTGTCCCGGCGGCTGCTTTACCGGAAGTAAAATAAGTCTTGAAGTAGTTGGGTAGGCCCCTGATGAAAACAGCCCCGGTATTGCGCATGGCATGACGCAAGCCGTCTATCAGCGGCTGGAAACGGAAATTCATTAAGTCGCGGGCAAGGAAGAGTGGCAGGCCGATGCCCGGATTTCCGGCGGGTTCATCATGGGGTATGGCGGTGACAAAGGTTTCCTTCCTGAAAAAATCGTGATAATACCAGGTTTCAAAGCCGGACGGATGAGGACCGAAGGGAAATTCACCCACCAGCCCTAATTTAAGTCCGCGTTCCATCGACCGGCGGCCGATGCCTGCCAGTTGGAGATCAGCCAGCCACTGCACGTACTGGTAATATTCGACTTCTTCCTGGCGGCCTTCCGTAAAATCAGCAACTGCACGGGATCGCGGATCCCTGAATTGTTCGGGCCACTGGAACCACTCGGAAGAATTGTTTTCCGAGCTGAATTTTTCCTGCAGCAACATGAAGATCCCGTAATAACGGAGACGGTCTCCTTCCTGTTCCTGAAATGTCCTGAACTCTCTGCCCCTGTCGGTTTCAGGATTCAGGTGGTTTGCGGAAAAATGCTTCCACAGCAGTGTGAGAAGTTCATTTTTGGCCTGGTACACTGCCGGATAATCCACTTTGTCGCTTTCCCGCAATAAAGACAATCGTGCCTGAAACCTTATATCCTGAAGACGATTCACGGCCTCTTCGCATGCCGGCAGTTCGGCAATTTTCTCCACATCAATAAAAAGCATATTGAGCAGTGAACGGCAGGATGGGCTGTACGGGTTATGCAGATTCTTCCCGAAGCCGGTGAGTTCATTAAGCGGTGCGGGATGGAGTGTGCCGGCGCCGTGTTCGGCAGCCCAGTTGAGAATTGTCTCCAGATCGGAAAAATCACCTGTTCCCCAGTTGTGCTTGGAACGCAATGCATGCAGGTGCAGGCCGAGTCCCCAGATGCGGGTGTTTTCCGAGAGTCCCGGCGGAATGTAGCATTGGCCGGGAGTAATAATCAATGCGGTCCCCCGGCCATGTGAATCTGCCTGATCCCCCTCTTCATGGAGAGAGAATTGATGATAGCCGCAGGGCAGGTCAATATCGAGCCTGATGAGCCTGCTGGAATACGATTGACCCTCATTTTCAAAGGTTGCCTCTACCGCAAGTTCGGCCGGTTTGAAATTTCCGGTATGCCTGCTGCCGTTTTCTTCTGTCAGGCTCCATTCATACCGAACGGAAGCAGATGCAGGAATACGGGCGGGTAGAGTCAGGGGCTTTGCTCCTTCCCGGCGGATATGCACGGGATCAAGCATGCTCTGCCATTCCCGGAGTTGCTCCTGTTGAAGGAATGCTTCGGCTTCGGAGGGAGTGGAAACCTGAATTCCCAATCCGGCAAGAAGAGAAAGCAGGACATCGTTTCCGGTGTTATCCCCCGGCTCCTCATGAGCCTTCTCAACAACAAGGCCCAGCAGTGATGCCAGTTTTTCCAGGGCACTTTCAGTCATGTATTTCCTTTTGATCCTTCAGCAGCCAGATTAAACTTTTAGGCGGTATGCTTCCCCTGGTTATTGCAATGTTTATGCCGGGGTGAGACTGAAATAACAGGTTTCCGGTGCGGGAAGGCACTGGTACGGCTTCCTGGTGGAGGTTGAAGAGTACCGTCAGGTCCGCCCCGTCTCCCATTGTCCACCGGGCTTCAAGGGTCTGCTCTCCGTGGAGTATATATTCCGCATGCCCTCCCTGCATGCCCTTGAGCCGGGGAACTATTTTACGCTGTCGGCAGTGCAGAAGCTCCCGGTAGTGATGCAGGATGTCCGTGTTCCTGTCAAGCCGGTCCCATTGCAGTTTGGATTGGAGAAAGGTGGATTCGTCACAGGGATCCGGGATCCGATGTCTGATTTCAGGGATGTTGAATTGCGGAAATCTGGCGAATTCTTTTCTCCTTCCTTCGGTTACGGCGGCGGCAAGCTCAGTCCCAAAATCGGAAAAAAAATAAAAGGGATTGTCTGCTCCGAACTCTTCTCCCATGAAAAGCAGGGGTGGGGAAGGGGCAAGAAGGAGCAGGGCAGTTATGATCGAATGATCTCTCCGGTCGGAGAGAGTGACAATTCGCTCACCAAAAGCACGGTTGCCGATCTGGTCATGATTCTGCAGAAAAGAGACAAAGGCTGCAGGCGGTAAATGGCCGCTCGGTGTGCCGCGGGATTTTCCTTTACGATAAAGAGACGGTTCCCCCTGATAGGCGAAACCCTCAGTCAGGCATCGCCCCAGGTGATTGATGGGATTATCGGCATAGTCGGCATAATAACCGGTTGTTTCACCGGTCAGCAGAATGTGACAGATATGATGGATATCGTCATTCCACTGGGCCGTATACAAGGGTGCATCTTCTTCCGGGGTGCGACGGAGATACCCGGCTTGGTTGTTGTCGTTTTCCAGGATCAGATGGATTTTTCTGCTGCTTCCCGGGCCCCGGCGCACCTGTCGGGCGATTTCTTCCAGTATATCCGGATCAGATTCGTCAATAATGGCATGGACGGCATCATACCGAAGTCCGTCAAAATGAAACTCTTCAAGCCAGTACAATGTATTGGCAATGTAAAAATCCCGAACGGTCCTGCTCCGAGGACCGCAAAAATCAATTGCCGCACCCCAGGGGGTGTGGACTTCCTCCTTGAAAAAAGCTTCTTCGGCATATGCGTGGAGATAATTCCCCTCCGGCCCGAAATGATTATAGACCACATCAAGCAGGACCATCAGGCCCTTCCGATGGGCGGCCTGTACCAGTTCCTTAAGATCATCCGGGGTGCCGTAGCCGTTATACGGGGCGAAAAGAAGGGTCCCGTCATATCCCCAGTTGAATTTTCCGGGGAACTGAGCCAGGGGCATGAGCTCTATGGCGGTGATACCAAGTTCGACCAGGTAATCAAGCCGTTCGATTATGCCGCGAAACGTCCCCTGCGGGGAGAACGTTCCTACATGTAATTCATAGACGACAGCTTCTTCCCATGGCCTTCCGGTCCAGTTTTCATCCTGCCAGCAGAAAGAGACAGGATCATACACCACACTCGGGCCGTGCACATCCCTCGCCTGATAGCGGCTGGCCGGATCGGGAACCAATAAACCGCTGTCCACCCTGAACTGGTACATGTCACCTGCCCGGGCATCCGGATGAAATATGGTAAACCAGCCATGCTCAAGCATTTCCATGGGTTCCAGGATTTTTTTATCATGGATTGACAAACATAAGTCGATTTGTTCGGCCGCCGGTGCCCAGAGACGGAATGTTACGCCACCCTCAGGCATAATCGATGTGCCGAAAGGCATTGAAAAGGATTGTCCTCCGGAGCAGGAAAAAGACATGATCATGTCCTCACAGGTTGAGGTAAAATTATCCCTGTTAAGGGTATTGTTTATATGTTAGGTGCAATAGACAAAAAAATAAAGTAATCAGAAAGTTAAATTCTTCAGGGGTGTCATTCCGTGACAAGGTAGACGATAAAAAGAAATCATAATATGCGCCGCGATCAGTCAGCGCCGCAGCAATCGGTCGGAAAAGTAATGATAGACGCAATTCATTGAAGCTAAAGCCGGATGCTATATTGCAATTACTGCCCGGGATACTGTTGTTATAGATTAAAAGGTTCCGTGTTACTGATAACAGCAACCGATATCAACAGACTGGCACGCTACTTCAACGTTTCGGACGGTGAGATTCGTAAGCAGTACATGGAGAATAAATATACGTTACAGATCAAGGAAGATGGCTCCTGTATTTTTGTGATTTCAGAAAGGTTGGTCAAAAGGTGTTCCATCCACCAAGCCAGACCCGACCAATGCCGCCGTTTTCCCTATGGAAAGCCTTGTCCCTATCTTGAGCGGGAGGATTTGCTGGAGTAGATTCTGCCGCGTATTACAGCGAGCCCTTTAGCCTATTTTCATAGGAAATGAAGGTGCGTACACCGTGCAGCGAACTGCTTTTTTTCAAGAAAGAGGAAAAAATGAATCGCCATTATTTTTTATTATTTTACTGTACAAGCTACATGTTCAATGATATATTTGTTACAAATTAATGGTAAGTATCGCATCTTCTTTACCCGTCACACTTCCCTCCATTTGTGATCCAGGCATAATCGATGCATGTTAGAATTTTGACGATTACTGAAAGAAATTTTTTTTAAACTTGATGTCGAAAATTTTAATTTTTTCCACCATTCGGTTCTGTTGTAGACTTTAGGATTATTATGACTGGTCTCCATTGCAGTCGAAAAATATCGGTTTTATTTGATGACCGCGTAAACAATAATATAATTCCAACAGCGCGGCCCGGCCCGGAAAGCAATACGTTTTTATTTTTTAATCCCACGTATGCGCTAAACTTGAATTTACAGTTCGGATATCCGAACTGACAGCCGGACTTAATTTCTAAGTTCGGATTTTATTAAAATGGTTCCGCATGGAACCAGCAGTACCTAGGAGTAACAGTAATGGCAGAAGGAACAGTAAAGTGGTTCAATGAATCAAAGGGATTCGGTTTCATTCAACAGGACAACGGAGATGGTGACGTATTTGTTCATCATACCGCGATTCAGGCTCAGGGATTCAAAACCCTGGCGGAAGGTGAGCGGGTGCGCTTTGATGTTGTTCAAGGACAGAAAGGTCCTGCAGCGCAAAACGTCGTATCCCTGTAGACATTCAGAGATGTAAAGAAGTAAAGCCCCGCCTTATCCAGGCGGGGCTTTTTTTTTCAGTGGTCCGGTCCTGTTATCGACCCTCTGTATTCGTAAACATAAAGTTATAAGGCGGGAGAACACACATGAACATATATGTCGGGCAATTGCCATACAGTGTTACTGAAGATGAACTGAAAACAATCTTTTCAGAATTCGGAGAAATCTCTTCCGTCAACATTATCAAAGATAAGTTTAGCGGTAAATCGAAAGGCTTTGCCTTTGTTGACATGCCGAACAACTCTGACGCGGATAAAGCTATCAAAGCCCTTAATAAAAGTACTCTCAGTGGCCGTGAGATAAAAGTAAATCAGGCTGAACAGCGGCGGCAGAAACCAAAGCGCAGGCCCAGATATTAAGCCGATAGAGAAATTTGATGAAGAAAGACTGTTTTTTTGTCTTACATCAGCCAGCCTGAACGACAGATTATGACAGCGCGATCATTAATTTGTCCGCTCGCTCGATCTTCTGTCAATTTTACCGGTAACATCTGAAAAAAAGGTAACCATTCCGGCAAAGACGTTATCCCTGAACACCGGGGAAGTTTTTCTTTCAATGATTTTGCCATGATCCGTTTCAAAATAGTGAGCTTTGTCTCTACGGATCGAGGGGACTTCCTTCACTCTCTCCCTGAAATTCTCGATATTTTTTACATTTTGTTTTAGTAAAGCCGGGTTGTGAGGTATTTTTTGTTTTTCAATCATTTCAAGGGGAAAGCCCATCATTTTCTGATAGGTTTTGTTCCATCTGAGAATTTTATTATTTTTATCCGTAATAACGATAGCGTGTTCTTCGATTGACTCTATCACGCTCTGAAACAAAGACTGTTCGTCCCTAAGGTTGTATTCTAGCAATTTGCTGCCGGTAATATCCCGGTATGTTCCCCTGAAACCGGAGAACAGGTTTCCTGATTCATAAACCGGCCTGGCCACGCAGTGGTGATAAAAATTTCTGCCATCCCTGTTAACGGTTAATACCGTATTCAAGTGAGTATGATTCTGAATTGAATAATCGATTAACCCCTCAAGCCGTTTCCATTCTTTTTTGGTGTAAAACTTGTTAATATTTTTACCGATGAGGTCTTTTTCAGCTACCCCGACAATATCCGCTGTCCTCCCGAATACAAATCTGACCCTGAGATTTTCATCCAATTCAAAATATATATCATTGCTTGTCAAACTGATTTTTTTGAATCTCTGATCAATTGTATTCAGTTCTTCGTCAATCCGCTTGTAGTCCATCATCAGGTGAGTAAGCTGAGCAATGAATTTTTCGGCATTATCAACATTGCCGAATTCGTCCTCCAGCGGTTCTTTTCCTTCGGCAATCCGCCTGCCGACGCCAATGAACTTGTCATACTGTCCGTAGAATGCTTTTGCAATCCGGCTCTGCAGATCCAGGGAGCAGACCCTTGAACCGTTAATTACCGCTGAAAGGTAGGTCGGAGTTATGTCGACTTGTGCTGCCAGTTCGTTAAGAACTCCTCCTTCATCACGGTATTTGCGGTAGAAAAATTTGGCGGCGAGTTGAAACAGGGTATGGATATCGGTGTTCATGCTTCACATCAATAAAATTATGAATTCTCAGAAAAATATTATTCTTGATAATAAAATGATTTTCCTTTTAATGTCAAGAAATTTACTTATAGTTAAAATTTATTGAAATAATTTTTATTATCATTTGAAATTTCTGGAACTTTTCATGTTGGATGGAGCCGATGCAGATGAGGGAAAAATTATGACGAAAATGGTGAAGGCAGCGGACTGGGCTGAATTAAAAGTACGGATGAAAAATCGGAAAAGGGCTTCTACGTTCTCTCTCCACGGAAAACCGGGGGAAATCGTAACCGCCCTTATTGTTGGAAAACAGTTTTTATTTTAGGCTTATTTGTTCTTTTGTGCGGTTTTTGTCTTGATTTTTTTTATCGTAGCGAACCTCCCGATAAGCCTGTTATCAGTCATAAGTGGTTTACTCGACCACTGGTATTCCCCGCCTTTATTCATTTGAATGATACACTGAACATGGTCCCGTTGACCGGCAAAAGCTTCATTTTCAAGATTTTCCCATTGTGAAGCATTTTTCATCTTTCTTTTCATAATTTCAATGAATTCAAGAAAAGCAACCCTGTTGGGTTTCAGGTCGAGTCCGGCGAGATCGAATATTTCGGAAAAGGCTGTATTGGCAAAATAAGCCTTTGGAACATTAGCTGGAGAATCCTGTTGAACAACCAATATGCCTTCCTGATTTTGTTCAAGGGACTGATTGAGGAGATCGGAGAGGTTCTGAGTAATGGTCGTATCCCTTAACGTGCAGATCATTCCGTCAAAAGCATCGCCTTTCAGCAGGGGTATTATCCAGCCGCTGATATAAAATAACTGGTCCGAATTCGTTGTTATGGGAATTTGTTCATAATACACAGGGGTAAGTTTTTCAACGGCTTTCCGGTATTCACGGTTTAAAGAACCAGTGTCCAGTTCAAGGATATTGGTATCCGAATCAAAGGGAGTTGTACCGACAATTTTGTTCGCCTTCATGCCAAACATTTTCTCCATAAAACGATTGACATAAATGATCTTGTTCTTTTTATCGGTCACAATAACGCCGGACTGCAGGTTTTCTATGATAGTTTCATAAAACACTTTCTGCTTGGACATGTCCTGTTGCAGACGCTTGTAGTCCATGACATAGTATGTGAGCTGGGCAATGAGCTTCTCGACACTGTCTTCCGATTCCGCGCCTTCATCAGCCAGGGGATCGAGTCCGTCCTGAATCCTTCTTCCCGCTGCAATAAATTTGTCCAGCGGTCCATAGAGACGTTCAGAGATACGGTTGTAGAGTTCAAATGAAGCTGATCTGGATCCGTTCATGACGGATGACAGATAAGATTGGGTGACGCCGAATTCTTCGGCAAGCTGCGATTGTGACCCGCCGGTTTCCTTATATTTTTTAAAAAAGAATTTTGATGCGAGTCGAAAAAGTTCCAATATTTCGTCTTTCATGGCAACTCCGGCTGCTAACAAGAATTATTAACAAGGGGTATATTTTAACTATATGTAAAAAAGAAACAATAATCAAGTATTTTTTTAACGAGAGATAAAAGTGTAAATACAGGATTTTTTTTCACTCGTATCATTTCCTGAAAATTGTTCTTCGGTTTTCCCAGGTCAATTTTTTTATAAAAGGGATTTTTGTCGCATGAATCTGTTTCTCTGGAAAAGATAACACTTGGGTTCAGGAAAATTCCATTCATTAAAGAACATGATTCTTATGGTCATATTTATTTTTATTCCCTATTTATACTCTACCTTTTTGTACGAAAAATACAATAATGAAATTATTTTTACAGAATGTCTAATGCATGGAGAGAAAAATTTAAAGTAATTCATTATTTTATAAAAAAAACTGAGAACCAACCGGTTATGAACTGTCTGTTTTTTTTGTGCTATATTTATTTCCCGAAGAGAGCTTAAGCTTGTTCTTGCGTGCCGGTGCTGGTAAATTACGATGCTGATCAACTGTTCAAATTGAAATTTAACTATTCGAAAGATTTTTCATGAGTGTTCTGAACCAGGAATCCATATTTACATCAATGCTGCAGGACGGTCCCTTTGCCGTTACTGAACAGCCTCCCATCGGACATCCCTTCTCCCGGGAAACCAAGACCTGGGTACGGGAAATTGTCGGCGATCCGCTGATGAAAACCAAGTACAGGGCGGTCCGGAACCAGATTTACAATTTTCTCGGCATTAACGGATATGATGAGGTATTCAACCTGATTCACCGGCCGGAAAAAAGGAAAGTCACTGCAAAAAGGGCGAATAAACTTCTGGGCAATATGTTCGGCATCCACGGGACGGAACGCGAAATTTGCAGATACGTAAAAGAATATGCCAGGACTGCTGATGATGTGATCAATTCCCTGCGTTCCAAAGTTCTTTCCCCATACGCATCGAATATTGAAATGACCAACGAGATCGAAACGACGACCGAGCCGGTAGATCTTCTCCTGATCATTTTTAATGAACGGTTTCATAAAAAAGCCCGTTTTGAGGCAAAGAGAAAACTGCATCTCATGAATCTTGCCGGGTCTATTGATCACCGGGAAAGAGAAACGGCAATAGAATATAAATTCTCCCAGTTTCTTGATTTTCTAAATGACTATGTCTGGAGTCAGAGTCTGAAGATTGGCGATCTGAAAATAAATTATCTGTTCAGCATCCATGACAGGGAGGATTTCAAGTGTTCGGACGTCAAGGTTATTAATGAGGAGATGGCGGGGTCGTACGTGTTAAAACCTGGCGAAAAGATGACCCTGATAAAAAGGCGGAGTTTTCTTACCCAGGGTATGGAGATTCCGATATATGTCTCTATTCGCAAAAAACCGCCTGCTGCAAAAGTTCTCAAACTGCTGCGAAAAAATCAGAAAAACCCGGCAACGGCTGTTGATGATGAACTGGGATTGATGGCAGTGCTTAATTCCGTCGGCGATGTGAAGAGATTTATGAAACACCTGACTGAGAGCGCTCTGAAAGCCGATTCATTTATGACCCTTGAGGATATTTCCGATACACTGACCGGCGGCGGATATAAAAGCAGTGCCACCGGCAGTTCGAATAAGACGTCCATGCTCAAGTTTTTTGCCAGGTTGGGAGGAATGCGGGTGGAATTTATCATTCATACCAACCGCTCGTACCTGAATTACATCTACCAGAAAGATGTTTCCCATGAAGAGTATGAGGTCAAACGTCTTTTTGACACAGGGGTGGCTGAATTTCTCTTTCCCAGGGATATTTACCATCTCAATATGAATGCAATCAGGGAGAGGCAGATCAAGTGGTGCCGGAAACGGATCGAAGAATATTGAAAAAATGAGATGGATGGGTGCCCGGTCCTGTTGCCTTAACCCGCCAAGGCTGTCTGGAGCAGGATATGAAGTTTACCTGGAGCCGGAGTTCTGTCTGTCGCCGCCCCCGTTCCGCTCTTTGTTTATTCTGGAAAGGCGGACCGTGAATATGGTCCCCTTTTGCGGACTGCTCTTAACGGAAACCCTGCCGTTATGTTCCCGGACTATAGCTCTGACAACCGCCAGGCCGAGCCCGTGCCCGCCTGAACGCCTATTAGTTTTTGCCTGATGGAAGGCATCAAAAATAAAGGGCATTTCTTCAGCAGGAATGCCGATTCCATGATCTTGAACCTGTATGATAACCTCCCTTTCCGTTTCCTTTGTCTGCAGCAGGATTTTGCTGCCGTTCTTTGAAAATTTTATTGCATTATCCAGGAGATTCTCAAAGACGCCCTGCAGAAGCTTGGGGTCGGCCATAATGGTTCCGGCGGCCTTGAATCTTGTTTTCAGAGTGATCCCTTTTTCGGCCGCCCGCTCACGGTGCCTGGCAATGAGTTTGTTCAGGATTTCTGCAATATCGGTTTCTTCAATATTCAGCTTGAACTTGCCCGTTGCCTGCCGGCAATATTCGAGAAAATAAGTAATCTGCGATTCGAGCTGCTCCCCGGCTTCATGGATTGACGCCAGATATTGTTCGAGTTTTTTCCTGTCCAGTTCCTGGTGATGCTCCTGCAGTCTTTTCGCAAGTCCAAGCAGGGCAATCAGGGGGGACTTCATGTCATGCACCACCATGAACTGGAAATTTGCTTTCTCACGCTCCAGTTCTTTTTCCCTGGATATGTCCTCGATAATTTCCAGATAGCCTAAAGACTCATCGTTCTTGTCTTTCAGGGTAGCGATGCCGATTCTTACCGGAATATGTTCGCCGTACCGGTTGATTATTTCCGCCTCCAGACCGGTTTTTTCTGTTGCGGTCAAATCGGTAATTATCGGGCAGGCATAAGAACACCTGCTGCTGTTCAGAACATCGTGACAGGACCGGCCGATAACCTCATCATTGGTCAAACCTGTCAACTCTTCGGCTTTAACATTAAATGATGTAACGTTCATCTGCAGATCCAGGGTGACCACGGCGACCGGAAAGCTTTCCAGGATAGCGCTTTGAAAATGCAGCATATACTCGGTTATCACCTCAATGCCCCTCTTGCAGTCCTTCTTTTGCTTGAATTATAAACCCTGAAAGGATTTTATACTTTATTTATTAAAAATATAACAATGAACACTGTTTGCAACAGGAAATAAGATAAGGCGCAAAATGTCAGGAGTTGTCCGCTTGCCAGCCGTCAGGCTTTCAACTGCAGGCTTGGTTACAAATTACAACCGGGTTGATTATTGGACCGGAAAACCTTCAAGCGAGCCAAGTTCTTTTTTGTCCCTGGGAATTGCCGGCGGGCTTTGAATATAATGAACCAGGAGCTTTGCCAGAGGAACAAGCGCCTCAATATTGGTCCGTTCATATCCGTGGGAACTGTCGACCCCGAAGCTGACTAGGGCGGTGCGGATATCATTGCCCGCTTCCACCGCGGAAGCGGAATCACAGCGATAGTAACGGAAAAGGTCCCGCTGATGCTCGATTTTATGCTGGTGGCAGATGTCCAGAAGTTTGTGGGAAAGGTGATAATCAAAGGGGCCGCTGGAATCCATCATGGCTATTGTTACGCCGAATTCCTTTGAATTCTGTCCTTTGGCGGGAGTTGCATTGTCAACTGTAACCATTTCGGCAACATCCTGGTGCAGAATGGCGGATGCGCCCGAACCCATTTCCTCGGAAATCGTAAACAGCAGGTGGCATTCGACCGATTGCCGGACAGCCATTTCCCGAACCGCCCTGGCTGTGGCCAGAACAGTTGCTACACCAGCCTTATCATCCAGATGCCGGGAAACAATATAGCCGTTCGGAAGGACTTCCACCTGGGGATCAATGGCCACGTAGTCGCCAACATGAATTTCCAGGCGTTCCAGATCCTCTTTGCTCCGGATGATTTCATCGACCCGGATTTCAGCCTGTTCCCATGATATCGGCTGTTCATCGATCTCGCCGCCAAAGGTGTGTCCAGACGCCTTTAAGGGCAGTATTGTTCCCCGACAGGTTCGGGAATCATCGGAGAAAATAGTGACCCTTGCTCCTTCGGCAAAGCGGCTGGACCAGTGGCCGATCGGCATTATGCCGAGCCTGCCGTTTTCCTTCAGTTCTCTGACCATGCAGCCGATAGTATCCAGGTGAGTCACTATTGCTCGATCCGGATTTTTTATTTTACCAGGCAGGTTGGCGCGGATCGCACCGCGTCTGGTGATATCGTAATCAATTTCCAGTTCACCGAGTTTTTTACACACATATCTGACGATATTATCCGTAAATCCGGTGGGACTCGGTATTTCAAGCAGTTCTTTAAGAGTTCCGAGCAGGTATTTTCTGTCTATCTGGAAAGAATCCATATGAATGTCCTGATTCCGGTGCCGGTCTTTATTCATGAAATTGTCTGGGGAAAAAGAAGATCGATAAATTTCTCCGCGGTAGGCTGAGGCTCGTGATTTGCCAGTCCTGGCCGTTCGTTTGCCTCGATGATGACATATTCCGGTCCGCTCACCGACTGTACCATGAAGTCGAGTCCCACTACGGGAATATCAATTATTCTTGCGGCCCTGATCGCTGCGGAACGGAGTTCCGGATGCACCTGTTCCGTGACATCGTGAATGGTGCCGCCGGTATGCAGATTGGCCGTACTGTATACCTGCAGCGGTTCTCCTTCCGGCAGGATTGAATTCAGGGTAAAGCCATACTTGCCGATACATCTCTCGGTTTCATGGTCGACTGGGATTCTGCTTTCGCCGCCTGTGGCAGCTTCGCGCCTTCTGCTCTGTTTTTTGATCAGGGTTCGAACGGTATTGATCCCGTCACCTCTGATCGTCGGCGGTTCCCTGGTGGCCGCCGCCACCAGTTCGAAGTTGATAACGATCAGCCGCAGATCCCTGCCCGGACAATACTCCTCGATAATGACCCGGTTGGCGATCTGCCCGGCTTTGGTTACGGCACCCTGCATTTCCCGGGTTGAAGTCAGGTTGACGCTGACTCCGTGTCCCTGTTCTCCATGCGCAGGCTTGACCACCACGGCTCCATGCTGGTCCAGGAATGCGTTATTTGTCTTTTCATCAGCTGCCAGCATCTGGTGAGGCACTCTCAGCCCTTCGTTTGCCAGCAGCTTTGATGTTACCACCTTGTCATCGCACCGGCTCATGGCAATGGCGGTTGTCAGTTCACTGAGGGATTCCCGGCACAGAACGGCGCGGCCGCCGAATGATAATTTGAAGTAGGCGTTCTCGGCATCCACGACCTCAGCCGTAATGCCCCGCCGCAGGGCTTCATCAATTATTATCGCTGCATAGGGATTGACGTTTTCGGTTATTTTTTCTCCCGTGAAAAGTGGTTCGTTGATCGGATTCTTATGCTTTACGCAGAAAGCAGGAATGCGTTTAAACCCCAGTTTTTCATACAGGCAGACGGCTTCCCTGTTCGTGTGCAGTACGGAAAGATCCATAAATGACCGGCCGCGGGCATGAAAATAGTCTGCCAGGTAATTGATCAGCGCATGGCCGATTCCGGGATGGGAAGCCTTGGGATTTACTGCGAGACACCAGAAGCTGCATCCGTTTTCAGGATCGTTAAACGCTTTTTTATGGTCAACTCCCAGGATGCATCCCAGAATGTCCCCTGATTCATTATCCTCTGCTACCAGGTAGATGAATGATTTTGAGGTGCGGTTTTTCCAGATAAAACCCGGTGGGGTAGGGACCATGTGGCAGGATTTCCACACTGTATTCATAGCCCGGGCATCGCCCCGGGTGCGTATCCGTCGGACCGTAAAGTTATGCAGGCGATGATATCTGGAGATATATTGGGAAAACCACAACCGGTAGGTATCCGAGGGATCAAGAAAGACGTCCTGGGGAGCGAGTGAGAGGACGACATGCGGATCCCTTACATACAGCGCGATGTCCCGTTGTCCGGTTTGCTCCTTTTTAAGGCATTCCACCACGTCTTTCGGTTCATGGAATGTATGGGCCATAATCAGCCTGCCCCAGCCGCAGTCGAGCACCACGTTGTCCGGAAAGAGTTCCGAATCCTTTTCATTCCTGCTTTTCCAGCTGCTGGCCGAAGGTGAGGAGATGCGGTCCAGCCGGTGTTCTTTACTGTATCTGTTTTCTTTCAGGCGCTTTTCTTTACTCATGATTGCTTTCGGATGTTTTTGAATCAGATGTTGTTGAGCTGCAGCCAGTACTCGAGCACAGCTATCTGCCAGAGCTTGGAGCCCTTCAGCGGTGTGATGTGTGTTTCCGGCTCAGCGAGCAGGAGGTTGATGTATTCATCCTGAAATATCTGCCTCCTGCCGGCGGCAGGATCGTGAAGAATGGATCGGACAAAATCAAGATATTCACCTCTGATATATTTAAGAGCCGGCACGGGAAAGTATCCCTTGGGCCTGTCAATGACTGCAGCCGGAATAATTCGCCTGGCCGCCTCTTTGAGCACATATTTTCCCTGGCTCTCCCCGGTTCCTACCTTGTATTTTCCGGGAATCCTGGCGCTCAGTTCGATCACTTCATGATCGAGGAAGGGAACCCGAGCCTCAAGGCCCCATGCCATGGTCATATTGTCCACCCGTTTGACCGGATCGTCGACAAGCATGACCGTAGTATCCATCCGCAGCACCCTGTCTATGGCTTCGGAGGCGCCGGTCATGTTAAAATGATCATGGACAAATTGTCTGCTGAAATCTTCGGACACATATCTGCTGCACGCAACTTTGGCAAATTCCTCATGGGACCGGTCCCGAAAAACCGCCAGGTAATCCTCGGCAGGATTTTGACTGGTCATCATCGGCGGATACCAATGGTAGCCGGCAAAGACTTCATCCGCTCCCTGGCCGCTCTGAACGACCTTGTTCTTTTTGGCAACTTCCCGGGAGAGCAGGTAGAAGCCGACGGCATCGTGGCTGACCATGGGTTCGGACATGGATCGTACGGTGCCTTCGAGGGACGGAAGCAGTTCATCCGAATGAATAAAAATTTTATGATGCCGGGTATCGAAATGGTTGGCGATAATATCTGAATACCTGAATTCATCGCCCTTTTCATCATTGATGCTTTCAAAGCCGACCGAATAGGTATTTAATTTCTGCTGGCCGGCTTCAGCCAGCAGGCCGACAATCAGGCTGGAATCAAGACCGCCGGACAGCAGCACGCCGACCGGGACGTCGGCAACCAGTCTTCTTTTCACCGAAAGCCTGAGCTGGTCAAGCACCAGATCCTGCCATTCTTCAAATGACCGGTTGCGGTCGGCATCACTCCGGTCAAAGTTAACCTGCCAGTAGGAATTTGTTTTTGTCTCACCCGATGGAGAGATCCGCATGACCGTGCCGGGCTCCACTTTTCTGACATCCTTCAGGATCGTATGCGGTGCCGGAACCACGGCATGAAAAGTCATGTAATAATGCAGGGCGACCGGATCAAGGTCATGGCTCAAGCTGCCGGTGGCAAGCAGCGCCGGCAGGCTGGAGGCAAAGATCATCTGCCGGCCGTTGCGGTGATAATAAAGGGGTTTTATTCCCAGCCGGTCCCTGGCCAGAAAAACAGTACCGCTGTCCCGCTCCCAGATCGCCAGGGCGAACATGCCGTTGAAGCGTTTGACACAGTCGGCCCCCCAGGCATGATAGGCCTTGAGGATTACTTCCGTGTCGCCGCTTGAAAAAAAAACGTATCCCAGCCGGCAAAGCTCATCTTTGAGTTCGGGATAATTATATATGGCTCCGTTAAAAACAATTGCCAGCCCGAGCCCGGCATCGAACATAGGCTGCTGGGAATGTTCCGAGAGGTCAATAATTTTGAGCCGCCGGTGCCCGAAGGCGATTCTGTTCTGCGCCATGATTCCCGAGGAGTCCGGGCCCCGGGCTGACATTGCCCGGGTCATTTGTTCTATTGCACCAATATCGGCGGGTGCTTCATCGAATCGAATTTCTCCGCATATTCCACACATTTTTTACTTTCCGGTTTGGTTCCTGTTTGCTGATTATCCTTAATTTAATTCAGGATATCTGGTAGTTATCCTGAAATATAATTCGCAGTTTTTCAGGACTTTTACGATGAATGAGATTCCAATTGTTTTGCCAGGGGACGGAATTGGAGAGTGTAAAACATCTCCAGGTATCTTCTGGTTTCCATGCGCTCCAGGTTGGAGACATAACGCCAGAAACCGTAAATGCGGGCAAAAGTCATCATTCGTTCGGCATACAGCTTCCAGGTATATCTGGCATTGACCCTTTCCAGGCCGCCGTTGGCAATTTTATGCCAGTACTCCGGTTCCCTGGCGCAGCGGGTGAAGAAATTCAGGATTGATTCCGCACTTGCATCTTCATAGTTCGGATCAATGTGAAAACCCGAGATTCCGTGTTCGATGATTTCCATCGGGCCGCCGAACCGGGTAGCAAAGGTGGGCAGCCCGGATCCCATAGCTTCAATTACTGTCAGGCCGAAGGCCTCGAACAGGGCAGGTTGCACAAAGATACCATGCAGGTCGGCTATATAACGATACAGTTCCCCGGAAACCTGTTTGTCCAGATGCACCCCGAGCCAGCGCACTTCATGATCAAGATTGAGTTCGTTAAACAGGTGGTGCATCAGATGGATCTGTTCAATTTCTTCCGCATCGCTGGAATCATCCGGATTGACATGGCCGCCGACAACCAGAAGATTTGCCATTTGGCGCAACTCCGGATTGCGGCCGTAGAAGCGGACCAGCCCGGTGAGATTCTTGATGCGGTCAAGGCGGGCCAGGGTCAGGATTATCGGTTTGGTCCTGTCCGCCAGTACGCCTCTGCTCCCGGCATGAATATTTTCCCCGAAGATGAGATCCTCGATGTCCTGGTGCAGGTGCGTAAACCGCCGGCCGGTTTCTGCGGCGGGAAAATAGATCTCCGGATCGGCTCCGGGGGAAACGATATTGAACTTGGGGTCATAAGCATCTATACCATGGATAACCCGGTAGAGGTTCGGCATGGTAAAGGTCGAATAGCTTTCATACTGGCCGGGGCTTTCTTCGGTGCCAGCAATTTCCTGATAGGTGCTGGTAATGATAAAGTCGGCGGCGTTCATGGCGATGATATCTGCGGTGAATTGACAGGAAAAATGATAATGGTGGTCATTTTGCTGCCAATATAGATCCGAGTAAAGATATTTGGCTTTTTCCAGGGCGTGGGCGATATTGCACTGGGTAACGCCGAGTTGATGCGACATGAGCGTGGCAACAAGATTGCCGTCGGAATAGTTGCCGATGATCAGGTCGGGTCTGCCGCCCGGCTCGGCAAGGAGTTCCCTCGCTGAATCTTCGGCAAAGCGCTCGAGGTACGGCCAGATTTCGAACCTGGATATCCAGTGGGGAATGACGCCGCCGTCCGCACTGCGAAAAGGTACCCGCAGAATGTAGCTGTTGAGGGTGCCGGAAATTGTTTCCAGCCGCTGATGGCAGGTTGTTCCCTCGGATTCGGGAATAAGCCTGGTCAGCACAACGATAACGGGATCGATACCAAGCCCCTGTTCTTCAAGGCGGTCGCGCATTTCCTGCTCCAGAGCTCTCACCTGGTCAAGGATATAAACGACCTGCCCCCCGGTATCGGGCCGGCCCAGGACATTGCCCTGACCGAAAAAACCATGGGGCGAGATAATGGCAATGGAGAATATCATCGGGATGCGGCTGAGAAAAACTTCCAGGGCTCCGGGTGACGGAGCCTCGAGGATGTCAAGGAGCATCCCCATGCTGTCCCGTATTATACCGGCGCAGCATCCCCATCCGGGTTCAAAGCCGAGATCCTGGAGATCTGATTTCAGGGTTTCCCATTCTGCTTCGTCACTTTTTTCCCGCAGATAACGCAGGGCATCACGGAGCGAACTGCGCAGCTGCGCGGTATTATCAACCTCCTTGTTGAGCATGAGCTGCTGGTCCCGGTATTTGTGAACCTGGAGAAACGTGAGCAGCCTGTTGTCGCCGCGTTTGGCCTCTTCGAAAAGACCGTTTGACAATCGCCGGTTGAGGAATTCAACACCTCTGCCTATGGAGCGTGCCTCCTGCAGTTTGAAAAATTCCCGGGAAAAGGGCTCGAAATCGATTTCCAGCGGTCTCTCCTGGGCTTTTTCCCCCAGGACGAGATTCTCCTTGAATTGAAGAAAATCATCCGGGAGGATGATTTCCACTGCCAGGGTATCTAGGTGGATGCGGATATAGACCCATCGCGCAACCCGCTTGCGCAGGGCAAAATAGATCCAAGGCCGTTGGATGGCCGCCTCCTGGCACCATTGCACAATTGTTTTAAAAGGACTTTCAGCAAGTTTCTCGGAACTGCTTTCTTCGATTACCTGCTGAAAGATATCCTGAATTTCGGTGCGCAGCAGCAGCGGCTGCCCCCGTAAGCAGAGACCGTGCAGAAGATGATGCGCATCTGTCCGACTTTCCGCGAGAAATTCGTTCAAACGTTCAACAGGCCCGGTCAGTTTTGAAAGATTCATTGCAAATCCCATTGCATGGTAAAGTGTTCATAAAAATCCTTGTCCTCGGTAACTGCTCCCTGAAGTCCGACAACAGAGGACGCGAATTCCTGGGCTCGTTCGAGAATGGTTGTCAGCTGCCAGCCCCTGGCCAGGCCTGTCAGCAGGACGGAAGAAAAGGCATCTCCGGCGCCGATTGTATCCACAATATCGATAGAAGTACCGGGCGCAACCGATGCGAACAGATCATCCCGTGTCCAGGCAGCAGCACCTTCGCTTCCACTGGTCACGAAAACAGCATCAAGGTTATCAAATCTATCGAGGATCTGCATGCAGTTCTGTGCTGGATCCGCAGGGCCTGGAAAGAGAGTCTCCATTTCCGATTTATTCAGTTTCAGCCAGGTTGCGTCAGCCATCAGGTTATGGACCTTTTCAGCATTCCACCAGGGGTCGCGAAGATTAACGTCAACAAAGATCGGACATTTAAAGTCCTGTTTCAGCCGGGAAAGGGTGTTGAAGCTGACCTCGTTTCTGAGGGCAAGGGAGCCATGGTAGAGAAACGGCGGATCTATGGGTGATTTCAGGTCAGGAGGAGAAATATAGTCATACGCCTGCTCCGGCAGGATCGTAAAAAGCGGTTCCCCGCCGGACAGTTCAATACGGACCTTGCCCGTTGGATACGAAGAATCCACCTGGAGGCAGCCGGTATGCATGTTCCATGCTTTCATTTTTTCCAGAATGCGATGCCCGTGGTCATCGTCACCGATTCTGCTGACAAGCAGGGGTGATATCCCTAAAGCCTGCAGGTTCCAGGCGACATTGAAGGGGGCTCCGCCGAGTATTTCCCGACCGTTAGGAAAACAGTCAAACAGCACCTCGCCGAAAATCAGGGGTAAGCGATTTCTTTTCATTTGCCAGTTGATAAGTGTTTCAGCCAATCAGCCTGTACCTGTCGGTATTTTCGTGGGTGTTTTCCTCAGTCTACCGGTTTCGGACAAAGCCGGGAAGTCTCTTCCTTGAACCTCGCGTTGCGAAACTCGTGCCTGTTTTCCCTTTTGCCTTCAGCCCGAACTGAGTCAAAAAACTCCAAACTCCAAATTTAAAACTTCGATTTTAAACTCAAACTTGACATCTAACACGTATTCAGGTTAATTTCATGGAAAATAGTTTTGGACAATAATATTTTATACAAAAGCATATAAAATTCATCCAAGAGGATGTGAGTGAAAAATAAGAAAAAGTTCGTTGAGGAAGAGCGGGAACAACGGACACAGAATATTCTCCGCTGTTTAAGAATTTTATTCAGGACCATTCAGCATCATTCGCGTGTGATTGAAAAGGAATGCGGCATGAGCAGTGCCAAATTATGGATGCTGTGGGAAATTTTCAATAACCCGGGACTCAAGGTTTCCCAGTTGGCGGATGCGTTGATCATCCATGCCTCGACATGCAGCAACCTCCTCGACAAGCTGCAAGAAGCCGGTCTGGTCAGAAGGAAAAGGACAAACAATGATCAGCGGACGGTACGTGTTTTTCTGACCGAAAAAGGAACGCAGCTGCTTGCCTGTGCACCGCGTCCGGCACAGGGCAGACTGAGCGAAGGTTTGAGCCGTCTGCCGGGTCAGTACCTGCATGAACTGGAGGAGGGGCTTGCCAGCCTCGTTGTAATGATTGAATCCATCGACAGTACAGGCGGAATGATGCCGATGACTGAAAAATGATACGCTTTTCTTTCCTTAATCCCCCGGGCCGGTTCTTGCCCTGGACTTTCTGTTAACTCCCTGATATTCTTCTATCATGTCTGGCAACGGTCTTTACATACAGCTTTTCAGCCTGCACGGTCTTGTCCGCGGTCATTCCCAGGAAATGGGCCGTGACGCCGATACCGGCGGCCAGGTCAAATATGTTATAGAATTGGCCAGAGCGCTCGCCCGGCGGGAGGATGTCGAACAGGTCGATCTTGTCACCAGGCTTATCGAGGACAATGTTGTTTCCCCCGACTACAGCAGGGAAATAGAACCTCTTTCCAGCAAGGCGCGTATTGTACGCATCCGATGCGGCGGCCGGAAGTATCTGCGCAAGGAGCTGTTATGGCCCCATCTCGAGGAATTTATCGACAAAACCATCAAGTTTCTTAAAAAACAGCATCGCATACCGGACATTTTTCACGGCCATTACGCCGATGCCGGCTATGTTGCCATGGAACTGGGCAGGGCCTTTGACATTCCCTTTATCTTTACCGGTCATTCCCTGGGGCGCAGCAAAAGAGACAAGCTGCTGGGCGACGGACTTTCCCTGCATCAGATCAACAAACAGTATGCAATGGATACCCGAATCCATGTGGAAGAGGAAATTATTGCAAAAGCCGGGCTGATCATAACTTCAACCCAACAGGAAATCGATAGGCAGTACGGCCTCTATGAAAACTTTGAGAAGGGCCGCTATTCGGTCATTCCGCCGGGAATCGACCTGGAGACCTTTTATCCCTATTATGACTATCAATTTGACTCCGAGCACATCCCGGAAGAGATAAAGCAGGCCAGGATCGCCCTTTTAAAGGAGTTGCAGAGATTCTGGGGCCATCCGGAAAAACCTTTTATTCTGGCGTTGTGCAGGCCGGATCACAGAAAGAATATAACCGGCCTAGTCGAGGCTTACGGGACGAACCCCGACCTGCAGGCCATCGCCAATCTCGCGGTTTTTGCCGGCATACGGCAGAACATCTCAGCGATGGAGGAAAATGAGCGTAATGTACTGACGGATATGCTTCTCCAGATGGACAGGTTTGATCTGTATGGCAAGCTTGCCATACCGAAAAAACATGACTTTGAAACCGAAGTGCCGGAACTGTACCGCCTTTGTGCCGAAAGCAGAGGAGTTTTTGTCAATCCGGCACTGGTGGAACCCTTCGGCCTTACCCTGATTGAAGCATCCGCCTGCGGTTTGCCGATCGTGGCAACCAACGACGGCGGGCCGGTGGATATTGTCAGGAACTGCGGCAACGGTATTCTGGTTGACGCCCGAACACCTTCTGCAATCGGAGATGCCATCAAGTCCATCCTGGTGGATGATCAGAAATGGGATGAATACTCGAACAACGGCATTACCGGTGTCCGAAATCACTATGCCTGGGCATCACACTGCCACAAGATGATGGATAATCTGCGGGAGGTATTTCATGGCCTGCAGACAGAAGAAATTTCCGGGGAAAAAATGAACGATAAATCTTTGCGGCCCTCTTTCGGCAAACGTCTGACCTCATCAAATCACCTGATAATCACCGATATCGACAATACCCTGATCGGCCATGACGACAGCATGTTTCGCCTGCTCGAACTCTTCGACAAGTTCAGGGAAAGTATCGCCTGGGGAGTCGCAACGGGAAGGAGCCTGGAATTGACCATCGAGGCTATGACCGAATATGATATTCCGGTACCGGATATCCTGATCTGTTCGGTGGGCACGGAAATTTACTACGGTCCGGACCTGCGGATGGACAAGGGCTGGCAGCAGCATATTTCCCACAAATGGCGGCCGGAGCAGATCAAGGCCGCCCTGAATGATCTTGATTTTCTTAACTCCCAGCAGGCCGAAGGCCAGCGCGCCCACAAGATAAGCTACTACATGGAAGACAACCCCGATTATCTCGCCGAGATTCACCGGAGGCTGGAGGAGCAGAAGCTGCGATGCCAGGTTATCTATTCGCACGGCCAGTTTCTTGATATTCTTCCCAAGCGCGCATCCAAGGGCAAGGCAATAAAATACCTGAAATACAAGTATGAATTTCCGTCGAGCAAAGTTATGGTTGCAGGGGACTCGGGAAACGATGAAGACATGATCCGGGGTACGGATAACGGGCTGGTGGTCGGCAATCACAGTGAGGAGCTGGAAAAACTGCGGGGCAAGCCCCGGGTATATTTCAGCCGGAAGAATTATGCTGCGGGAATCATCGAAGGACTGGTGCACTACGGTTTTATTCCTCCCCACGAAGACCGGGAGTGAGTCGGCCGTCGGGTTTAAACTTGTCATTTGCAGCTCCAGGCCGGAACAGGGCGCGGTTCGCGTTTCCGGGGGGTTTGAATTTCGAATTTTCAGTTTGTCGGCTCACGGCTCTGTATAAAAAACTCGAAACTCGCAAAACTTTCCATATTTTCAACTTTACAAACTTTATAAACTTTATAAACTTGCCAGCCTGTATGGCCTCACGACTGCTTTTGATCAGACATGCCGCAACCGATGCAGCGGAAAAAAGGCTGCTTGTCGGTTCCACCGAAGTTGCCGCGGGTAAAGCAGGATTGCGGAGGCTGGCCCGGTTTCGGGAGGTGCTGGCGCCCTTTGCCCCCGGAGAATGGTACAGCAGCCCCATGAAAAGGGCTGTGCAGACTGCTTCCGGCATTGTCAGGGCCTGCGGCCTGGATTGCGCAATAGAGATTGACGAGAGGCTGCGGGAAATAGATTTCGGCCGCTGGGAAATGAAGAGCATTGCCGATCTCTCCCGGACAGAACCGGATATGTTTGATGCCTGGGCAGAGTATGAAAATTTTGTATTTCCGAAGGGGGAGGCGGTCGCCCATTTCCGCAGCCGTGTTGCGGATGTCTTTTCGACGCTTCGAACGCGGCCTGCCCAGGAAATCGCAGTAGTCACCCACGGCGGAGTTATCAGGACCATGATATGCCTGGCCCTGGGGCAGAGTGGAAAAAACTATCTCCTCTATAATGTGCAGCCGGGATCGCTGACCGTGCTTGATCTCTATCCGGAAGGGGGGGTCCTGGCAGGATTGAATCTGTAAAATACGTTCTTAAACTTATAAAGTTTATGTAGTATTCAAACTTTAAAATCTAATTTTAACTATACACAACCTGACAGCTTGTCTATGGGCCGAATCACCCTCATAACCGGCGGCAGCAGAAGCGGGAAGTCCTCCTTTGCCCAGAGGCTGGCGGAAGAGCAGCCCGGCTCGCGGTTGTTCCTGGCAACCTGTCCTGTCATTGATAAGGAGATGGAAATCCGCATCCTTCGGCACGTCGAGGATCGGCGGCAAGGAAATTGGGACACGGTGGAGGAGCCTGTTCATATCGCAGCCCGACTGGCACTGGCCGGCAGGTATGACACCGTGCTCATCGACTGCCTGACCCTATGGATTAATAACCTGCAGTATGAGGCATCCGCCCACAACAGCGAGTTGGATGAAGAACGTGTCGCCGTGCTGGCCGGCAGTCTCGTGGAAGCAGCCGGCAATCATCCCGGCGAAGTGATCATGGTTACCAATGAGGTGGGCCTGGGCATTGTGCCCGGGAACAGGACTGCAAGGATTTACCGGGATCTGGTGGGCCGCTGCAATCAGTGCGTCGGTTCGGCCGCTGACAGAGTATACCTGGTTACCTGCGGCATACCTTTACAAATTAAGGAAGGAAACAGTGCAGTATAAGGTACGAAAAGAATCGGTGGATTACCTGGAATCGACGTTCAGGGAAATATTTCCCCAGGACAGTGAATTCCGGGACCTGGCAACCGCGCGTCTGGAGCAGCTGACCATGCCGCATTGGGCTCTCGGCGACCTGATGGATCTGGCGGTGGATCTTGCCGGGATGACCCGTTCACTCAAACCTCCGGTGGCCAGAAAGAAGATTGTGGTCATGGTCGGCGATCATGGCGTGACGGCAGAGGGTGTTTCCAGGTATCCGCAGGAGGTCACCGCCCAGATGGTGAATAATTTTGTCAAAGGCGGGGCAGGTATAAATGCCCTGGCCGGACAGGCCGGGGCGGATGTGGTTGTGGCGGATATCGGAACTGCGGCTGATTTAAGCGACCTGGCCGGATCTGGAAAGATTATCGTCAAAAAAATCGGCAAAGGGACAGCCAATATGGCTGCCGGTCCGGCAATGAGCCGTACCAATGCCGTGATGTCCGTTGAAGTCGGCATTGAAATTGCCGGGAAACTGGCACCGGAGACGGATGTGTTCGGCACCGGAGACATGGGCATCGGCAATACCTCTCCAAGCACGGCCATTGCCGCGGTCCTGACCGGAAAGGAAGTGTCGGTCCTGACCGGCCGGGGAACGGGTCTTGATGACGCACGATTGGCCCATAAAATAGCCGTAATTGAAAAGGCCCTCAGCATCAATGCGCCGGACCCGAAAGATGCCCTGGATGTGCTGGCCAAGGTCGGCGGTTTTGAAATCGGGGCCATTGCCGGACTCATCATCGGCGCTGCCGCCGCGCGCAAACCTGTCGTTATCGACGGGTTCATCTCAACAGCGGGAGCTTTGATCGCCTACGGTCTTGAACCGTTTGTCCGGGATTATATTATCTGCTCCCACCGCAGCGTCGAGCAGGGACATCAGTACATGCATGAAAAACTTGCTCTCAAGCCGCTGCTTGATCTGAAGATGCGTCTGGGTGAGGGCACCGGCGCGGCATTGGCCATGAATCTTGTGGATGCGGCTGTGGCTGTTCTCACCGAGGTGGCGACCTTTGATGATGCCGGGGTAACGCAGGCATAAGCAGAAAATGAGATGGCTTAAAAGCTGTGTCGCGGCATTCCGTTTTCTCACCATAATGCCGTTGCCCACATCCTTCGGGAGCGCAGCCGAAGACCTGGGTGGTTCTCTTTATTTTTTTCCGCTTGTCGGTATGGTTCTCGGCCTGCTGGCCGCAGCAGGGGCCTGGCTGTTGTGGATGACACTGCCGCCGTTTGCGGCTGCAACTGCGCTCACCATACTCCTTTTTTCATTTTCAGGAGCGCTGCACCTGGATGGACTTGCCGATACGGCCGATGGTTTCTTCAGTGCCAGGAGCAGGGAAAAGATACTCGGGATTATGCGGGACAGCCGGATCGGTGTCATGGGTGTTGCCGGCCTCTTTGCCATTCTTCTGCTCAAGGTTTCCGGCCTGTCGGCAATTGCAGCCGGGGCAGAGGCTGCCAAAGTCGCATTCCTGATGGTTCTGGCCGGCCGCTGTATGATGGTTGTGATGATGGCCCTGCTGCCGTATGTTCGTCCGCAAGGACTGGGCACCCTTTTTTTCTTGCGCAGTGCGTTCCTGCCGGCCCTGTCCGGCATAATGCTGTTTTTCCTGCTGTGTTTTACTGTTTACGGCATCCGGGGAGTGGTGCTGGCCGGCCTTGTTCTGCTGATCCTGCTCCTGTTTTGCGTATTCTGCTCCCGCAGAATCGGGGGGGCAACCGGCGATACCATGGGAGCTGCCTGTGAAATTGCCGAAGCTTCGGTTGCCGTTATTTGTGCAGCAGGCATCTGATCATTGCAAGCAACTGCAAATAAAGTTCGGGTAAATACGTTTGGATATTCATTTTTTATTCATCCTTTTTGTCCAAACTTGACAGTTTAAACCTGGAATGCTACTTTTTTAAGGAGAGAATAAATTTAACCTTTTTCTATGAGATATCTATTACTTGCATTACTGCTGCATGTGCCGGCTGCTCTTCCTGTTGCAAACAGTTACGCAGCAGTTGCGGAGGCTTCAATAAGCAGACCGACTGATAATATGCAGAATTATGACCTTTCCGGCCTTTCCTCAGAGGAAAGGCAATGGTTTCTCAAATTCATCAACGGTACTTTTTTTGCCGATGGCTGGCAGGAGATTGCCGAGGACATTCTGGGGAAAATACCTGCCCATGTGCGGCCGTCGAAAGAAGAAAAATTGAATGAACTCGGCAACAAGATCGGCCGCGAGTGGTGTAAGGATAATGATGTCCGTAAAATAGACACCGCCATGCTGAAAAAATGGGGTCGCCTGCTCAGGTCTACTTCCCGGGAGAATCCTCATGTTCTTGCTAGTGTTATTGATTACATTGACGAAGAAGTGAATACGCTGATTGACTAATTGTTCTTTAACTTTTTGTTCTGCCTTAATTTTTCTGTCGCCGGTTGGCGCCGGTTTTTTCAACTCGGCACTGCATGTACCCTTTATACAGAGTGACTTCAACCCTGCCGCCAGCTTCCACATCCTGATGATCCGTTACCACCTCTCCCGTGGACGAATCCTTTCTGACAATCGAATACCCCCGCGCCAAGATGGAAAGCGGACTCACGGCGTCCAGCATGTCCGCGGCATGGGCGAGTAAATCCTGTGAATCATCCATTTTTCTTTTGACCGCGAGCAGCAGGCGTCGATGAAGTTCGTCTAGCTCCTGTCTCCGGAGCCGGAGCTGATGCAATGGGTTATTGGCCTGGAGGAGCCGGGCTGCATGATCGAGTTTTGCCTGCTTCTGTTTTAAAAGCCCCAGAGTCCTTTTTTCCAGATCAATGGACAGGTGGTCGAGCTTGATGAACAGATTGTCAAAACGCTGCTTAAGCGTCCCCAGTTTGTGCCTGTGCAGGATTATCTTTTCATCATAGCTGTTCACCCGGGCGGTCATCATTCTCATCAACCTGCTGCTCAACGCACCGATCTGCTGCCGGAGGGCACAACTGTCCGGCAGGATCATTTCTGCTGCCGAACTGGGCGTAGCAGCGCGCAGGTCGGCTGTCAAATCGGCAATGGTGAAGTCGATTTCATGGCCGACTCCGCTGGCAACCGGGATGAGGGAGGCGGCAATTGCCCGGGCGACCTTTTCTTCGTTAAAGGCCCACAAATCCTCAAGAGAACCGCCGCCGCGGCAGAGAACGATGATGTCGGTTGCCACCGATTCATTTATTACACCAATAGCTTCCGCTATTTCTCCGGCAGCCTGAGCCCCCTGGACCGGAACGGGATAGATGGCGATTTTTGCCAGCGGGTACCGGGCTTTGGCCACCCTGAGAAAATCATGGACAGCAGCTCCATGGGGGGAGGTGACCAGGGTGATGTGATTCGGCAGGGGGGGGAGGGGTTTTTTGCGTTCGGCTGCGAACAGCCCTTCTTCCTGCAGCTTTTTTTTCAGCTTTTCAAACTCGAACTGCAGCAGTCCTGTTCCATGGAAATCCATGGTATCGACAATGAGCTGATAATCCCCCCGGGGTTCATAAACGGAAATGCGGCCCCGGCAGATAACGTGCCTGCCGTCGGCCGGCAGTTCCGCCAGGTAGCGCTGCTGCATTTTAAAGAGGACGGCCTTTATCTGGGCCTGATCGTCTTTCAGGGTAAAATAGAAATGGCCGGAGAGAGGCCGGCGCAGGTTTGAGATTTCGCCCGCGATGCTGATAAAAGGAAACTGGCTTTCGAGTATCCCTCTGATCGATGCGTTAATTTCCGAAACCGTGAATATTTTTGCACTGTTCATTTTATTTTGGCGAGCCGACAGGTGGATGTGAATTCATTAATGCTTTTTTCAGCCAAAGTTGTATATTAAACGGTTATTTATCGTGAAAGCAATATTATTGTCGTAAATTGAGAGAGCCATGAGTCAACCAAGTCCATTTGATCGCAAACACATCGAGGAATCGGCAGTAACTCAAACAGGAGTGCTGGATCAGCTCAACCTGCCCCCTGCCGTTATCGCCTTTATCCGTAAAAATCAGCAGGCAATCTGGATTATCGTCATTTGTGTCGCGCTGATCGTAACGGTTGTGTCGCTGTACGGTTCATACAGATCCTATCGAGAAAATAAGGCATCAACCGCACTGACGCTGGTTATGCAGGCGGAAGGCGAAGAAAGGAAGCAGCAGCTGGCTGAAATAATCGATGAATACGGATCAACATCGGCAGGCATGTGGGGGAGAATAGAGCTGGCCCATATGGCAGCGCAGGAAGGGGATTTTGATCAGGCAATTGCACGCCTGACCGAAGTCAGGGAATCGGTTTCCGCGAAAAATCCGGTTACCCCGCTGTTGATCTATAACCTGGGGAGCCTCTACGAGAAGAATGAAAATCCGGACCAGGCCCTGAATTCTTACAATGAGTTGCTTGCTTTCAAGGGATTTGAACCGATTGCCTACAAAGCCCTGGGCAGGATATATGAACTTCAGGGCAGTAATGACAAGGCCCTTGAAATGTACGAGAAATACATGGAAACCACGGATAACGGGACCGGGCAGCCGGCTGCAGATCCGGACCGCAGCATGGTACAGGCAAAAATCAGCCGCCTGGAAAATTGATGCAGGTCATCGGCAGCCCGGTGGAAATGACTACCTGGACCAAACAACAGGCAGCCAGGAAAAAAAAGATTGCCCTGGTGCCGACCATGGGTTTTTTTCACGAAGGACACCTCAGCCTGATGCGGATGGCCCGGGCTCATGCGGGCAGGGTGGTGGTCAGTCTGTTTGTGAACCCCATCCAGTTCGGCCCTGATGAAGATCTTTCAACCTATCCCCGCGATTTTGACCGGGACTGCGGGCTGGCTGAAAAAGAGGGAGTTGACATTCTTTTTGCGCCGGCCGCAAAGGATATGTTTCCGGAGGGATTCCAGACAAGTATCTCGATCGGGAAGATTACCGGGCATCTTTGCGGCGCTCAGCGCCCCGGCCATTTTGACGGGGTTGCTACAGTGGTGACCAAGCTGTTTCATATCACCGGGGCAGATTGCGCGATTTTCGGAGAAAAGGATTATCAGCAGCTGGCGGTTATCCGCCGGATGGTCGCGGACCTGAACATGGATATCGAGATAATCGGCCACCCGATCGTCCGCGAAAACGACGGCCTGGCAATGAGTTCCCGAAATACCTATCTGGATGCTACCGGGCGGGAAACAGCCCTGTGTCTTTCCCGGGCCATTGCCCTGGCTCGCAGCAAGGCGGCTGAAGGCATAACCGATACTGCCCGGTTGGCGGTACTGGTGAGTGAGTTCATCCTGTCCTTTCCGGGGACCGCCATCGATTATGCCAGTTTTGTCGACTGCCGTACGCTTGAGCCGGCAGCGCAGGTTGACAGCAACACCCTGCTGGTACTTGCCGTGAAAATCAACAACAGGGTACGGCTTATCGATAACGGCATGGTTATCGGCCGAAGCAGTTGCGGCTGAAGGCTATCAGAGGCTCTTGCTTGAGAAGGAACGAGAGTCGAGGTTGATGGAAACCTTAAATTTTGAAACATTACTATTAGTGGAGCACATGACAGCCAAGCCGTCATGTGAGAAAAAAAAATGTTACGTTTTATGCTGAAAGCAAAGATTCACAGGGCCACGGTTACGGAAGCGGACCTGAACTATGAAGGAAGCCTGACGATTGATCGAGACCTGATGGATGCGGCCGATATTGTTCCTTTTGAAAAGGTGAAAATCTACAATATCCATAATGGCGAGCGGTTTGACACCTATGTCATCGAGGGCAAGAGAGGGACCGGCGTCATCGGCCTCAACGGCGCCGCCGCCAGGAAGGGGTTGGTTGGCGACCTGATCATTATCGCCACCTATACATCGGTTGCCGGTAATGAACTGGCAGCTTACGAACCGACCATTCTGCTGCTCGATGCAAACAACAAGATAAAAAAGCATCTGGATAAGTGAGGTTACATTATGCCCGGTTTTGAAGTTTTCGGTGAAGAGGAAAAGCGGGAAGCGCTCGAGGTGTTTGATACCGGCGTCCTGTTCCGCTATGAATTCGGTGCCCAGCGCGGTGATGTCTGGAAGGTCAGGCAGTTCGAAGAGGCCTTTGCCCGGTATACCGGCGCCGGCCACGCACAGGCCGTCACCTCCGGTACGGCTGCCCTGAAGGTTGCCCTGGCGGCTCTTGGTGTCGGACCCGGCGACGAGGTCATTACCCAGGGGTTTACCTTTGTTGCCACCTGGGAGGCGATTTTCGATATCGGGGCAACCCCAGTGTTTGCCGAGGTCGATGAAACGCTGAACATGGATCCGGTTGATCTCGAGAAAAAAATCACCGACAAAACAGCGGCCATCATTCCGGTGCATATGCTCGGTGCACAAGCCAGGATCACAGAGATCATGGCCATTGCCGACCGGCACAATATTCCGGTTATCGAAGATACGGCGCAGGCTGCCGGCGCCCGCCTGCAGGGCAGGCACCTGGGATCGTTCGGCGCCTGCGGCACCTTTTCCTTTGATGCGGTGAAAACCATGACCACCGGCGAAGGCGGCATGATAATAACCAATGATGAAGAAACCTGGCGCACCATGTCCGAGTACCATGACCACGGCCATGACCATGTTGTCAATCCCGGCGGCCGGGGCGGGGAAGGGAGGCGGTTTATCGGCTTTAACTATCGGATGATGGAACTGCAGGGGGCCATCGGCCTGGCCCAGCTGGCCAAACTCGATGGTATGATCATTACCCAGAAAAAGAACAAGGCCCTGCTCAAGGAGGCGGCCGCAGCTCTGCCCGGGGTGAGCTTCCGGAAAATTCTTGACGAGCAGGGGGATTCCGCCACCTTTCTTGCCTTTATGCTGCCGGACAGGGAGCAGGCGGTCCGCGTCAATCAGATCCTGCGGGACAACGGAGCCGGGGCCATCAACTTCGGCGAAAATACCTGGCATTATTATCCCAAATGGGAGCACCTCATCAACGGCTCAACCCTGTGCAAGGGGGGCTGGCCGTTCCATGCACACGGCAAGAGAAGGGTGGTGTATGATCCCGAAGCACTGCCGCAGTCGGCCGGGATAATGACCCGCACCCTGGTGTACCAGATCCCGATCAAACTGGGAAAAGAGCAGAAGAAGACAATGCTGGCAGCCTTGAAAAAGGCTTCACAGGCGTAGCATTCTTGCCCTTCAGCCCGATCTGTGATTGAGCCTTGTCTCCTTGTTCACGCTTTTTTCGCTTGACCGGTGGGAATTCCTGATCGCTATCTTTTCCGGAGCGCAGCAGCTGCCAATGGGACATTATCAACCGCTGGCTTATGCCCACCGGCTGCGGACCGCCAGGAACTGAGTCTATACTTTATAAACTTAATAAACTTTTCAACTTCGTATCAGGTACACATCAAACCGGATGGTTCTGCCGCCGAGGGTGCAGGAAGGGTTCGGGCCCTGCAGGGACGGGGCTCCTTTCGGCCGTTTGACTACCACCCTCTTTCCTGCCTTCTGCAGGGCGGCCGCAAAAAGTTTGTCAATATCGGCATCAGGACCTACCAGCTGCTGCAGTATCTGCAGCTCTTTTTTGACCCGCGCCGATTTGCTTCGTTGGGGGAACATGGGGTCAATATAGATGACATCAAACTCATCCTCCATGTTTTCCGTCATGAGGAGATCGCGGCTGTTGCCGGTGATCAGGCTGATCCTCCGGCTGATTTCCCTTGTTTCAGGATGACTGGAGGCCCGCCGCAGACCGTCTGCAAGCAGCGCCGCCACCACCGGATTTTTTTCCATAATGCGGACCTGGCAGCCGTGGCTTGCCATAATAAATGCATCCCGCCCCAGGCCCCCGGTGGCATCAAGAACCTTTGTTCGCGAGTTTCGCTTGTGGCCGATAGCCCGGACAAGTATTTCTGTCCCGCCTCTGTTCCGGCGATATCCGGACGGTCCCTGGACAAATTCCGCCCGAACCGAACCGGTCAGCAGGCGATCGCCGGGCCGGTAAAGTTCAAGTTCCTTATCTGTACAGCGAAGTATGAGATCATATTGTTCATCCTCCCCAACAAGCGGCAGGTTGAGGTTTTCCGCAAGCAGAAGCGCCTGATGTTTATGTTCCGAGCCTTTATATTCAACGGCTATGGCGAGGATCGGATGTTCTATTGTTTTTCTGTTTTTCATTTTCAGTATATTTACTGTATCCTGATTCTTGAGTAAATCAAAGACGCCGGTTGGTGAGCGATGGGTCACGTTCATCAAACTGATCCCCTTGCTCTGGCCCTTTCCTCAGGGAGAGGGAATCAGTCAGGTCGAAAAGCGGACTGGCAGCAGGCTGAAAATCCGGAAAGGGAAACAGACCGCAAACCGGGACTTGGCACTGCCAACGGGTGACTCCCGGCTAAAAAGCCAATAGACTATGAAAAAATCACGCTGCTTCCTCATTCCGCTGATTCTGCTGTTTATTGCCGCAGGAAACGTCCATGCCTGGGAAGGTGTGGTGGTCAAGGTTCTGGACGGCGACAGCATCCAGGTTAAGCGGGACGGCAAGATATACGAGATCCGGCTGTATGGCATCGATACGCCGGAATACAAACAGCCCTACAGCAACAAGGCAAAACAGTACACCAAGCGTCTGGCATACCGGCAGACCGTATCAGTGAAAAAAAAGGATGTCGACCGTTATGGCAGAATAGTGGCGCTGGTGTCCAGCCGGGGTAAGCTGGTCAACAAGGAACTGGTCCGCTCGGGGCTGGCCTGGTTCTATCCCAGATACTGCCGGGAGCAGCCTCTCTGCGGGGAACTGGAGGCCCTGGAGAAGCAGGCGAGGAAAGAAGGGCGCGGTCTGTGGCGGGACACCGCACCCGTTTCGCCTTGGGAATGGAAGCGCCGGCATAGGGCTCAAAATTACTGAGCAGGAAGGAATTGTAAATCCTGAACCGGAGGGATTGGTTCCGTTTCTTCGGTTATGCTGTTTTCCTGCAGCGGTTCCACCGCGGGCTGTCCCGACTGCTTGCCGGACCAGGGATCCTGGTCGTACCCGAGAGCCTCCCAGTCGATCCTGCTGCTGCTGCCGTGGCAATCCATACAGCCAAGCGCATTCGCGGCAGGAGCCACGCCGTGATTGAGACGTCTGTATGCGGCAGTCGGGGCAAATCCATATTCCCCGCTGTACGGCAGGACAATGGCCTTCATGCCCTCCCGGGCAACCGCATCCCAGTCGGATCCGGGAAACAGCTCTTCGCCCGCCGCACTGAGAAGAGGGGAAATAAGGTACCTGTACTTCGCATCATAGAGCTGTGTTCCGTACAGAATTCTGAACGGCGCTATTTTAGACCCCCTGTTTCTTTCCGCAGGTTTCTGCAGCCAGGTCGTTTCCTGCGGTTTTATTCTCTGCCCGCGGGTGTAGACCAGGTCGCTGCCGTCATCCCATACGTTAAACGGCCGGATCATGCCGGATGAGGTAAAACCGTTGCTGTCCTGCAGAAGTGTTTCGCTGCCGGTAAGAGATTGGCTGACAGGCCTGATTCTGCCGGCCAGGACCCAGTCCCAATTGACTATGGCCGGTATACGGGATGCATATTCCGGAATATGGCAGGTGCTGCAGGAGACAAATTCCGCATGTTGATTCAGTCTCATGATCAGATGCGGCGATGCGGTATGACATGATATGCATCCCTGGCCCGGCATGTTCATGCCGGAGGTATGGCCGCCTGCCCCGGCAGGCAAATGGCCGCTGTATTCATGACATGTCTGGCAGGTAAAGAAGGTGGCTTCACCGTTCATGTGCACATCGGTGAGGAAAGAGAGTTTTCTCCTTTTGGTTTCTGCATCCGGACGGGATCCGGTGAGGCCGCAGTCGGCAAAATGACAAGCCATGCAATTTACCGGGCCCGGTTTCCCGACATTATGGGCGATTGTCTCGAAATCGGCCTGCTCCAGGCCGTTTCCTTCACTCTGCCTGACGTAGACGCCGGTGGTATCATGGCACACCAGGCAGTCCACGTCAGCCGGGGCGCCCTGTTCAAAAACGCTGATTTCAGGGGTGCTGCTGATATGACACCGCAGACAGCGGGTCGGATTGGAAGCAACATCGAGGGCAAAGGCTGCGAGGGAATCTTTTTTGCCATACATAACCTGCCGCCCGTTGACCATGCGGTGTCTTTCCCATGTCCAATGCGTGCTCTGCAGGACTTCAGAGGCTCTCTGCTTATGACATTCAAGGCACTTTATCACGACGTCCCCGGGGGTATTGAACAATCCTTTTATATTTTCATGGGCCTCCAGGGCATGTGCCGGAGGTCCGGGAAAGCAAAGGCACAATGCCACGGCTAAAAATGCGCCGATATAAAAAGTTTTTTTGGTCATGATTCTGCTGGCAGTTTTTTTTGCTGTTCATTCTGCGAAAGTATGCTTTGGATTTCATTCCGGTTGATAGTCTCCTTTTCAAGCAGAGTCGTGGCAACTTCTTCCAGGGCAGTCCGGTGTTCGACCAGAATCTCTCTGGCCCGGTCATAGGCTGACTGCACCAGGCTTTTCACCTCCTGGTCAATGGCCAGGGCGGTCTGTTCGCTCATGATCTGTCCCGGCACGCCGCTTAAAGGGTCCGAGGGCCTGAAGGTCATGGGACCGATTTTACTGCTCATGCCCCACTCGCACACCATTTTGCGGGCAATGTCCGATACCCGCTCGATGTCATTGCCGGCACCGGTGGTGATTTCATCAAAGACTATCTCCTCGGCTACCCGGCCGCCAAGAAGGGTGCAGAGATTATTGAACAGATAGGTCCTGTCCTGGGAGTATTTGTCTTCTTCCGGCAGCTGCATGGTCACTCCCAGCGCCCTGCCGCGGGGGATAATGGTTACCTTGTGCACCGGATCTGTGCCGGGCAGCATCCAGGCCACCAGGGCATGTCCCGCCTCATGGAATGCGGTAATGCGTCTTTCCTTTTCGGTTATGATCATGGAGCGCCTTTCCGCGCCCATCAGGACCTTATCCTTGGCTTCTTCCAGCAGAGCCATGGTTACGGTTGTCTTGCCCTTCCGTGTTGCCAGCAGCGCCGCCTCATTCACCATGTTGGCCAGTTGGGCTCCGGAAAAACCCGGTGTTCCCTTGGCGATGATGTTCCACTCGACATCCATTTCCGTTTTTATTTTCTGGGCATGGACCCGCAGAATTTTTTCCCTGCCCGCCACATCAGGCAGCGGCACCATGACCTGGCGGTCGAAACGTCCCGGACGCAGGAGGGCGGGGTCGAGAATATCCTGCCGGTTGGTGGCGGCGATGACAATCACGTGATCATTGGCCTCGAAACCATCCATTTCAACGAGGAGCTGGTTGAGGGTCTGCTCGCGTTCATCGTTGCCGCCGCCGCCCGAGGCGCTTCGATGCCGGCCGACAGCATCTATCTCATCGATAAAGATGATGCAGGGAGCTTTTTTCTTTCCTTCCTGGAAAAGATCCCGGACCCTTGAGGCACCGATACCCACATACATTTCCACAAAATTGGAGCCGCTGATGGAAAAGAAGGGGACCCGAGCCTCGCCGGCTATAGCTTTGGCCAGCAGGGTTTTTCCGGTGCCGGGCTCACCATAGAGGAGGACGCCGGTCGGAATCCGCGCTCCCGCTCCCGTGAATTTCTCGGGGTTTTTCAGGAAGTCGACAATCTCTTCTACTTCCTCCTTGGCCTCATCCACCCCGGCAACATCCTTGAAGGTTACTTTCGGGTCTTCCGTATCCACCAGGTGCGCCCGACTTTTGCCGAAAGCCATGGCCCTGGTGCCGCCCCCGCCCTGACCGCCGCTTTTCTGCATGAAGAAGAACCAGAAGATGAAGAGCAGGATAAAGGGTATCCAGGAGAGAAATGTTTTCATGAACCAGTGCGGCTCTTTGTCTTCCTGCACCTCGATGTTGACGTTCTTGTTCAGGAGGTGCGGCAGGGCCTCGCTGCTGGGAGGAACTATTGTTTTGTATTTGATGTTGTCTGTAGTGGTCCAGCTGATTGTATTATTCTTTATTGTCACGCTTGACAGCTGTTCCTGTTCGACACGGTTCAGAAATTCATCATAGCGTACCAGGGTAATGTTTTCCGGTGGACGCTTGAAGACATTGAAAAGAAGGAGGAACACCAGCCCGATAACCAGCCAGATGGAAAGATTTTTATAGAAATAGGACACCTGTTTCTCCGTCTATTAGTTTGAGTCTGAAGTTTGGAGTTTCACGCAGGATCAGCCGGGCCTGATCAGTCCCGGCTGAATCAAATTGTTGTCTTCCCGGCTTTAACCGGAAGACTGAACTCAATTATACAAACGCTTAATTCAAATGTATCGCAAATGGGTTTGAGGTACCATATTTAATTACAAAGGTAAAGATATCTGTAAGGAAAAAGAAACGTAAATACGGAAGGTAAGGGAGAAGGGGAGGAAGGAACTATTACCCCGGAGCCGCCACTCCGGGGTAAGGGACAAGCTAACTCGTTTTTTGGCATTTTTTGTTGAGCAGCTAACCTCTATCAAGCATTTTTTATGCCAGGTATAATATAAATCCTGAATAAATGTTATTGTTGTTCTTAATTAATTGATATTACAGAGTTTTATATGAATTCTCGCAAAAGGAAGAAATATGCTTCCGGGCATGTCTTATTCTGATCTATGGGCAAATTATGCGTCCCATAATCCAATCTATGGATCATTTTGATTCATAGACAAAATTGAATACCCATTCATAAATTTTCTGGTATATATCTAGTGTCATCGGGTTTCTTTTAAAAGTGGTTTACTATAAGTATTTATATTTAAAGAGTATTTTATGGTAAATAATTATTTCCATTTTAAGCTAAATTGTTATTTTCGATTAAACATGCATGCTAAAGTTGATTTTTTCTTAAAAAAAGACATCATTTTTTCTTGACAACTATTTTAATTTTTTTGTAAAGGATAGTAAGTTTGAAACATTAAAGGTAAATGCTAATTTATAAGTTATCGAAAATTAAAATTCTGGAAAAGGAGGATAACAGAAATCAGGTTCGAGAGTTGACCGATGATCGTCCGCCAATGTGAATCGGTTGTTATTTTTAATTCCAGTCAGCTGGAGGACAAGCAGATGGAAGGTATTTTGTTTCTCGTTTTTTGGCTCGGTGGCGCTGCTCTCCATACCCTGTTTGATCTCAAGATCAAGCCGGTCGTCCAAGCAGTTAGGGAAGAAAGCGATTTTTCCTAACCCTGAGTCCTATGTATTCACACAACAAGGTAAAGGTTCAAAAGTTTAAGGATTTAATGGAGGAGTAGCGGCCATGTATAATAATATTATTGCAAAAGTTCTGCCTCAGGAAGGCGGATTAACAGGAACTTCATCCGGTGCCTATAATGCGGCGATCGCCCTCTCGGGACTTCTCGCCCTGGTCGGTATTGCATTCGGCATCCACACATTCTTCATCGGACATGAGCATGCATACGGCGTGACCAGGGATGTACCCTGGGGCCTGCTGATTGCCGCTTATGTCTTTTTCGTCGTCACCTCAACAGGACTCTGTCTTGTTTCTTCAATCGGCCATGTCTTTGGCGTCGAAGCCTTTAAGCCGATTGCCAAGCGCTCCGTATTTCTGGCGATTGCCACTATCATTGCCGGGTTTGTCGTTATTGCTTTCGAGATTGAGAATCCCTGGAGAATGGCAATCTATAATATTACTTCCCCCAACCCGACCTCCAACATCTGGTGGATGGGAACCCTCTATGGCGCATATCTTTTCTTCATGCTTATCGAGTTTGCCCTCCTGCAGATGGAAAAGCATAAACAAGCCGGCATACTCGGCCTGATGGGCGTCATCGCCGGTGTCGCCGCCCACTCGAATCTGGGTGCGGTTTTCGGACTGCTGAACGGCCGCGAGTTCTGGCACGGACCCTATATGCCCATCTACTTTATTACTTCCGCAATGATGTCCGGCTGCGCTGCTGTTATTTTCTTCCATTGGCTTGCCTACAAAACCAATGGCTGGAAGATGAGCGAAGAGCTCATGAATTCCCTGCGCACGGTTGCCAAACTCGGCGCCCTGCTTTATGTCGTGATCATGTTTTTTACCACCTGGAAAATTCTCTCCGGTATTACCGGCCAGCCTCCGGGAAAATATGAAGCAATGCAGGCTATCCTGACCGGTCCGTTTGCCCTGAATTTCTGGATAGGTGAAGTTGCCCTGGGCCTGGTTATTCCCTTTGTCATTATCCTTGCGGTCCGCGCCAGGAATCTGACAGCCCTGTTTGTCGCATCCGCCTCAAGTGTAATCGGAATTTTCTTCATGCGCTACGACCTGGTTGTTGTCGGCATGCTGGTCCCGCACTTCCACGGGATGAATATTGTCGGCCAGCCGCATCTCTACCCCTATTCGCCCACCCTCCATGAGTGGATGGTAACCCTGGGCGGCATAGGACTGTGCGTCATGCTCTTCCTGATGGGTGAGCGTATGTTCCGTGGTCATCTTTCCGAGAACCACTAATAAAAAACGATTATTTCCCGGGGGTGCCCGCACTCCCGGAAAGTCGAATTTGAACAGGAGTACAGCATGGCTAGAAAAAAACACGAAATCACGCCGATGAAACCGGATGTCCCGGTTTATCCGATCGGTGTTGCTGCCAGACTGCTGAGCGTCCATCCCCGAACTCTGAGAATTTATGAAGATGAAGGTTTGATAAAGCCTCATCATGAAGGTTCCAGGAGAATGTTTTCGGATAATGATATCAAGTGGATAGGCTGTCTTCGTTCCATGATCCACAAGGACGGTATCAGTATTCCGGGATTAAAGAAATTGCTGGATCTTGCTCCCTGCTGGGAGATCTCGAATTGCCCGCCGGATGAACATGAATCATGCCGGGCAATGGTAGATCGCGCCGCACCGCGCATTCCGCACAAGGCAGGTGACGAGGATGCGGCCAGGAGAGCCAAGGAGGCAGACAGGGACAGGAAGAGGAGGACGGTAGTCCAAAAAAAAAAGCACCAGTCATCTGGTTAGAAGTTGCAAGAAGGCAAAGGGCCCAGGCCGCCTTTCTCTATGCGGATCAGCAGTCATTCGGATAAGGGATTGGAAAAAAACCGGGTCCGGCGTTTTCTAGATAACCGGATGTAAAACGAAAAAGGCCATGCACTCGCATGGCCTTTTTTTGTCATCACTCGACAGTCAGTCAAGATATCAGGAGGCATACTGAAGGCCGGAAGCTTCTCGCCAAACGTAAACTTACAAATTTGTATCCAGCGGATCCTCAAGGTTATATTTCTGCATTTTCCGGCGCAGGGTATCCTTGGATATTCCCAGTTCCCGGCAGGCGGCATTTTTTTTCCAGAGGTTGTTTTCCAGGGCATGATAAATTGCCTGCCTTTCTATCTCATCCAGGGTCATCAGGCGTTCGGGACCCGATTCCGGCAGCATACTCTCGGTCCTGGAAAGGCCGTTTGTCCGATTAAAGGGATCCGGCAGGTGTTCCTGTTGAATATAGCCTCCTTCGCACAGGATAAATGCATACTCGATGATATTTTTCAACTCCCTGATGTTGCCCGGAAAGTCATGGCGCATCAGCACGTTGAGCGCCGGGCTGGAAATGCCTACAATGTCCTTGCCGAACTGGGCGCTGAATTCCTGCACAAACTGATCGATCAGCAGCGGGATGTCCTCTTTTCTGTCGCGCAGGGGAGGGAGGTGGATCTTTACCACATTGAGCCGGTAATACAGATCCTCACGGAATCGCCCCTCGGTGACCAGCGTCTTCAAGTCATGATTTGTCGCCGTCATAATCCTGACATCAATGTTGACCGAGGTGTTTGAGCCGAGGGGTTCGTAAACTTTTTCCTGCAGAACACGCAAAAGCTTGACTTGGACGCTGGTCGGAATGTCTCCTATTTCATCAAGAAACAGAGTGCCCCCGTCAGCCGCCGCCAGCCGCCCCGGTTTGTCTTTGCGGGCATCGGTGAATGCCCCGGCCTTGTATCCGAACAGTTCGGATTCCAGGAGGGATTCCGGCAGGGCGCCGCAGTTCAAAACAACAAAGGGTTTGTCCCTGCGGTCGCTGATATTGTAGAGCGCAGTGGCAAAAAGCTCTTTGCCGGTGCCGCTTTCGCCATAAATCATGACCGTGCTCGGGCTGGCGGCAACATCGGGCAGGATGGTGAACAAGCGCTGCATGGCCTTGCTTTTGGATACAATTTCGTTGAAGCGGTACTTTCTGTTCAATTGTTTCGGCATGGCGGCCAGGGCGCGGAGGTCACGAAATGTCTGCACACCTCCTATGATATTGCCATCCTGATCCGCCAGGGGAGCGGCGCTGATGCTGACGGGAATTTTATCACCACTGCTGTTGACGATGGTGATGGACCTGTTGGTGACGTTTTTGCCGCTGTACAGGCTCTCGGCTATGGTGCAGGACCGCCCGCAGATGCTGGACTGGAAAACATCGCCGCAGGATCTGCCCAGGACCCGGTCGGCGGTCCGGCCGGTAATTTTTTCCGCCGCCCGGTTGAAAGAGGTTATTTTCCAGTTGCGGTCAACCGTGAAAACCCCGTCTCCCATAGAATTCAAAATTTGCTGGGCGAAAGAGGGCTCTTCGAGATAAAAAAGTGCGCCGGACGGAGTATGATCGTCATTGGTCAGGGGGAGAATGGTCATGAGAAAAGAGTTGCCGTTTGTCTTTTTGTCGCTGCGGATGAGAACATGATTGCCAAGCGCCTTTCCTTCCCGGGCCTGGCTGCAGAGGGAAAGCATATCAGTAAATTCAACCCTGCTGAAAATATCCGCCGCATGCATGCCGATTAATTCTTCGGCAGGTATGCCTATCATGTCTTCGGCCCTTTTGGTGACCGAAACAATATGCCCCTTGCTGTTTATTTTTATTATCGAGGCGGATGGCGGAAAATCAGGCTTTTCTTTTTCATTTATCATGATGATTCTAGCTTGTCTTAATGATAATGTTAACTTATATTAATAGATGAAGCAGTTCAAGGTGTGGGGGAAAAATGCTGGTTTCTCTTCGGTTTACTGGTGGAAAACACCATATATCCAATTTTATCGCTCCATTTCCTTGCATTTACAATTTTTTTAATGTATTTTGTTGGCCCTAATGAACGAGCATTCACTAGAGCTTCGCGTGTAATTACCATAATATACAGTATTTGTGTACTTATACCTTATTACTTTTAAGGGAGAATGTAATGAATGTTAACGAACTGGAAAAACTGCAGAATGAGGGTGTGGACAACCTGCCCTCGGCGGAGCGGAGAACGTTTCTAAAAGCAGGTTTAGCCATAACAGGGGTCTTTCTCGGCGGTTCAATACTGTCGCTGACTTCCTCGAAAGAATCGCAGGCTGCCCTCGGCGGCATGCAAATCGAAAAATACCCTTACAGTCCTCATTACTCAATGGTCATCAGGCAGAATCGCTGCATTGACTGCGAGCTGTGCATGGAGGCATGCGTCAGGACCAATCATGTCCCCTCCTACGGGTACCGGACAACGATCCTGGAGGTCCAGCGGGAGATCGGCCAAGGCGAAACCTCGCGGGATTTTATGCCGGTTCTCTGCAATCACTGCAACCGTCCGCCCTGTGTCCGGGTCTGTCCGACAAGGGCTACCTATAAGGACAAGACGACCGGCATCGTAATGATGGATTATAAAAAATGCATCGGCTGCAAAACATGCATGTCTGCCTGCCCCTATAATGCCAGGTATTTCAAGGAAGAAAACAGGGCGGTTGATAAATGCAATTTCTGTGTTGATACCCGGCTCAGCAAAGGTGAGACCGAGACGGCCTGCTCCGCGGCCTGCCCTGCGGATGTCAGGGTGTTCGGCGATATGAGCGATCCTAAGAGCAGGGTATACAAGCTTGTCCGCCAGCCGGAAAAGATTGTATGGGTCCTTCGTCCCGAAACAGGTGCTCTGCCTAATGTTTATTATATGAATGATTAATTCCCGAGAGGTTGGAACAAATGAAACTGAGAAAGAAAGTTATATATACATTCGGCCTGAGCGCCTGTGCCGCTTTGCTTTACTCGGCCGCCTTCATGGCAAGTTCTGCAGCCCAGAGCACTTCCGCCCAGGAGGAATATGACGAGGATATCTACGGGCCGGAAAAGCTGATCGTGTGGAATAAGCCTGTACCCAGGGTGACCTTCAGTCATAAGGTGCATACCATGGATGCGGGATTTGATTGCGATTCCTGCCATGACGACCTGTTTGAAATGGAAGCAGGCGCGGCCGAGGAAAAAGACGATTTCACCATGTCGTCCTTCAGCAGGGGTAATTACTGTGGTGCCTGTCACGACGGCGATACAGCTTTTAATGCCATGAGTTACGACATGTGCTCTGCATGTCATACAGCGCCGAAAACCATTGTCTTCACCAAACCGGTCAAGGCGGTCATTTTTGATCATGAACAGCATGTCGATGATTTTGGTTTCAATTGTACCAACTGCCATAGCGATATTTTTAAAATGAATATCGGCCATGCGGAGCAGAATCCGGAACAGTTTACCATGGAGGCACTGTACAAGGGTGAGTATTGCGGCGCCTGTCATGACGGTGAACAGGCATTTGCCTCCGATACCAAGTGTACCACCTGCCATATCGGTGTAATGGGATTTGACCGGCAATTCAGTGAGGGCAATACGGAGAAAAAGGGAGGCCATTAACCTCTTCTCCGCAGTCTTTTTTCAACAATCTCCGGGTTTCCGGAGTTTGATATCTTTTTGTAAACATTTTCTCACCTGCCTGGGACATCTCCCGGCAGGTGAGAATTTTCCATCCTTTCCCTCCGCACAGACATTCAGCATCTAATTTCTTCACCCTGCAGTTGTCGGATAATTTGAACATTGCTCTTGTAAATGTATTTGAACAACTTCAGGGATTGTCGTTGTCATTTTACATCATGTTTTCAAACAGGCTGTTTGTTATTCAACACCGCGAAAAAAAAATTCCATGGGCTGGGCCGGTAATCTCTGTTATTTCGAACCGCCATTCTCATCGAATAATAATGCTCATTTCGTGTCCTAGAGGGATCAAAATACGCCCTGTGTTGGTTAAGTTATTGATTTAATATATTTTTTATTCGCCGTGTCGGTGTGCCGTTTAATGGGCTTCACCCTCTTTGATTGATTCATTCTCAGTTTTCCTCCCTTCGCTTACGTGTTGATATATGGCGTTGGCATGTGCTTTGCCAACACATCATTTCAGTATTTCGACCTCCAGAATAAGGAATCAAAATTATTCCAGGTGTCTTTGCACGAAGGCTTATTTTGCGTCTTATTGTTAAATAACTTGTAAATGATTTCTGTCAGAAGAACTTAGATATTCATTATTACATATAATATTTATGTCGCAATGTTGAGAAGTTAGTTGATTCAGCTCTTTTTTTAATATGGTTCAGTTCATATTGGCATGGCGCTTGTAATGAAAAAAGTGAAAGACAAAGAACTTGTCAGTCAAGGACGCAAAAGGAGACCAACATGAACGCAATCAATCAGAACATGACAAAAGGGCAGAGAGTTGAAACACACATCCCGGTCCTGAAAAACATTGCAAACAGGGTTTCACAAATGAGCGAAACATTATGGCTCTGCGTCACCTTTCTGCTTTTCATCGCCATGGGGCCGTTTTCAGTTATAGCCGTCATCTACGGGCTATGGTCTCTTGCCTCAAGCGAGAACAGAGAAAAGATGATCGAGCCGGCAAGCTGTTAGTTCACTACTTTATCGATATTCGAAGGAAACCAACAAGGAGGAAAAACAATGGCAAACGGAATTGGAACCGGATTCTCAATCGCTGCGACAGCTGAACCCGAAGTATCCACTTCAGGGACGAGAATACTGACGATACTCTTTTTATTAATGGCGATTGCCGGCATCAGCGCCGGACTGTACGGCTTTTATGCAGGACATCATAATATATACAACAATACCAGGGAAATGCCGTGGGGTATTCTGATTTCCAGCTATGCATTTTTTGCCATAACCTCTACCGGGCTCTGCTGCCTGGCAGCAATAAGCCATATTTTCGGCGGCAACAAAATGGCCCCCCTGGCGAACAGGATGGTCTGGCTTTCGCTTATCACCATCATCGGCGGTTTCCTCCTGATCGGTCTGGAGTTGGAAAGCCCTTGGCGGATGGCCATCTACAACATTACCTCACCCAACCCGACATCAAATATCTGGTGGATGGGAACCCTGTACGGTATGGCTGTCGGCATGATGATCGTTGAGTTTTACCTGATCCTGTCCAGGCAGTACAAGCTGGCGATTGCCCTCGGAGTTATTGGCGCGCTTGCGGAAATAGCCGCGAACACCAATCTCGGTGCTGTCTTTTCAACCCTGTCCGGCCGTCCTTTCTGGTACGGCTCGCAGCTCCCGATCTACTTCCTGGGGAATGCCTTTATGTGCGGTGCGGCGGCAGCAATCATGTTCACCCATTATGCCTATGTCATCCGCAGCAGAAAAATGGATCAGGATACCTTTGAGGGTGTTCAGTGTGCCGGCAAGATTCTGACTCTCATGCTGGTTCTCATTACGGTTGCAACTTCCTGGCGGGTTATCTCCTACTTTGTCGGCGGAACCGAGTCAGGCCGCCTGGCTGCCGAGGCTCTGATCAGCGGGCCTCTGGCCGCAAACTTCTGGATCTTCGAGATCGGCATCGGATTGGCGCTGCCCCTCCTGCTCCTGGTGGTTACCCGGCTGAAAAACGTAACAGCAATGTCCACCGCTTCGCTGATGACTCTGGTCGGATTGTTCGCCAGGACCTACAACATGGTTGTCGCAGGTCAGATGGTCCCCGGATTATCCGGAACGGTCAATTACCCCGAGCTCTTCAGCTATCATCCCTCGATCGCCGAGATCATGCTGGTGCTGGCAGGAATCGGGGTTGTCGGAGCTGCCTTTCTCATCGGCGAAAGGTTTTTCGGACGGGCTTATGCAATGCACGGTGATCATTAATCGACGGAAGGTGGAAGGAATCCCGGGTGTGAAGTGAACCGGTTCTCCGGTTCACTTCCCCCAGCCCTAGAGTAAGACAAAAGAGGTTCGAGATGGTCAACGAAAAAAAAGCTATTTTCACGATAGGCGTGGCGGCTCAGATGCTGGATGTGCACCCCCGAACCCTTCGGATCTATGAGCAGGAAAAGCTGATTCGCCCCATGCGCAAAGGAAAATGGCGCTATTACACAATGAACGATGTCAAGTGGATAGAATGTCTGCGGGAAATGATCCACGAACACGGCATTTCCATCGCAGCCATCAAAAAACTGCTGCAGTACACTCCCTGCTGGAATATCTGCGATTGCTCCTTTGAAAAGCGCAAGGAATGTACGGCCTTCATGTCCAACGGCCTGGTTCCGAGGAAGATAAATGAAGTTGAACCCCGGCGCATCGACAAGGTCGACTGGAAAGTAGCATAAAAGAAAACGACGAAATAGAGGCTGAATCACACGAATTCGGCCGAAACGGGTCGGACGGGCAGCTTGAACCGGTCCGGCCTGTTTTTTTGTACCATCCCATAGATAAATTCGCAAAAAGTCATCAAGAGTGACGCCATCAGTACCCTGTACAGAAAAAAGGAGTTGCTCTCGTGATTTCGGAAGCCCTGTTTCAATGATTTAAGACCGCAATTCTTCATTATACCCTTTCTGTTGCCGGCAGTTGGCAATTTATTTCTTGTTCTCTTCCCCTGATGCTGTATATATTCCACAACTTTGCCATAATATTATTTTAACTCCGACAGGGCGGATATGCAGAATTACAGTACCAGAAAAAGAGTCTTGATAACCGGAGGGGCCGGCTTCCTCGGCTCTCACCTTTGTAAGCGCCTCCTGGATGAAGGGAGTGATGTCATCTGCGTGGACAACTTTTTTACCGGTACAAAGGATAATATTCTCGAACTGATGGATAATCCTCATTTTGAAATTCTGCGCCATGATGTCACCTTTCCCCTGTATATCGAGGTTGATGAAATTTATAATCTGGCCTGCCCGGCCTCGCCGATCCATTATCAGCATGATCCGGTTCAGACAACCAAAACCAGCGTGCACGGGGCAATTAACATGCTCGGCCTGGCCAAACGGGTAAAGGCCAAAATATTTCAGGCATCGACCAGCGAAATCTACGGCAATCCGCAGGTGCATCCGCAGCCTGAGCAGTACTGGGGCAATGTCAATCCAATTGGATTCCGCTCCTGCTACGATGAGGGCAAACGCTGTGCGGAAACCCTTTTTTTTGATTATCACCGCCAGCATAAACTGCGCATCAAGGTTGCCCGTATTTTTAATACCTACGGTCCCAATATGCACCCGAACGACGGCCGGGTGGTTTCCAATTTCATCATGCAGGCATTACAGAATAAGCCGATCACCATTTACGGAGACGGCAGCCAGAGCCGCTCTTTCTGTTATGTGGACGATCTGATTGAAGTCTTTGTCCGTCTCATGGCAACCGAAGATGAATTCACCGGCCCGGTCAACACCGGTAATCCGGGTGAATTTACCATCAGGGAACTGGCTGAAAAGATTATCACCCTGACCGGTTCGAAGTCGGTCGTGGATTATAAACCGCTGCCCAGTGACGACCCTATCCAGCGGCAGCCGGATATCACCCTTGCCAGAGAAAAACTGGGCTGGGAACCTAAGATCATACTCGAGGATGGACTGGTTAAAACCATCCCCTATTTTGAACGTATTCTCAGCAGTCAGGTTCGATGATCTTTTTCACCTGCTGCTGCATGAACTGAAAGTTGAAGCGGAAAGGAAAAATGGTGAAGACTGTTCTTGTTACCGGCGGATGCGGCTTTATAGGCGCAAATTTTGTCCGCCTGGTCCTGGAGGTACGGAAGGACTGGCGCATTATAAATCTCGATAAGCTTACCTATGCCGGCAATCTGGAAAATCTGAAGGATATCGGGGAAAGCCGGGATTATCATTTTGTGAAAGGGGATATCTGCGACCGGGAGCTGGTGGAAAAGCTTTTCACCGGGTATGGCATCGATACGGTTGTTCATTTCGCCGCTGAATCCCATGTGGACCGGTCAATCGCCGGGCCGGAGGAATTTATCCGGACCAATGTGTTCGGCACCTTTACGCTGATTGATACGGCCAGAAAACAATGGCTGGAAATGAAGGGACCGGAAGCAGCAGCTTCCTGCCGTTTCCTCCATGTCAGCACCGATGAGGTATACGGATCTCTCGGTGAAAGCGGCTGCTTTACCGAGACCACCTGCTATGATCCGCGCTCTCCCTATTCCGCCAGCAAAGCCTCATCCGATCATCTGGTCCGCTCCTATTTCCACACCTTCGGGCTGCCCATCCTGATTACCAATTGTTCTAATAATTACGGGCCGTACCAGTTTCCCGAAAAGCTGATTCCCCTTGTTCTCAATAATGCCCTGCAGGGCAAAAATCTTCCGGTTTACGGGGATGGCGGCAATATTCGTGACTGGCTGTTTGTGCAGGATCACTGCGAAGCGATCATCCAGGTCCTGGAGCAAGGCCGGGTAGGGGAATCGTATAATATCGGCGGTCATAATGAGAAGAAGAACCTTGAAGTGGTGGAACTGCTCTGTGATATTCTTGACCGGAAAGTCGGAGAGTTGGCCCCGGGAAAAACGCGGCGCTCCCTGATCACTTTTGTCAGGGACAGGCTGGGGCATGACCGCCGCTATGCAATTGATGCTTCCAAAATCGAACGGGAGCTTGGATGGACACCGAAAATGACATTTCAGCTGGGAATTGAGCAGACCGTGGACTGGTATCTGAACAACCGGAAGTGGATGGATTCGGTTATCGACGGAACATACCGTGAATATTATGCCAGGATGTACGGCAACTGAACCCGGGAGAAAAATCAAGGAACTGTAATGAACGTTATTGCGACGGATATACCGGATGTTTTAATTTTAGAACCTCAGGTGTTCGGTGACGAGCGAGGATTTTTTTTCGAAAGCTTTAATCAGAGGGACTGGCAGGAAAAAACCGGCCTGCAGACAGCCTTTGTCCAGCACAATCATTCCCGTTCGGTCCGCAATGTCCTGCGCGGACTGCATTACCAGATTTTCCGGCCGCAGGGAAAGCTGGTCCGGGTCGTCAGCGGTGAGGTATTTGACACGGCAGTCGATCTTAGAAAAAGCTCTCAGACGTTCGGCAGGTGGACCGGCGTGCATCTTTCGGCAGAAAACAAGAGGCAGTTCTGGCTGCCGCCGGGGTTTGCCCATGGCTTTGTGGTTCTGTCAGATTATGCCGACTTTTTATACATGACAACGGATTTTTATTCTCCGGAACATGAGCGGGCGATTCTCTGGAACGACCCCGACCTGGCAATTGACTGGCCCCTTGCGGAAGAACCGCTCCTTTCGGAAAAAGACCGGGAAGCCCCGCTGTTTCGCAATGCTGAAGTTTATGAAAGTTATATAAAGTCTTAAAGTTCAAAGAGCAGGTTGGGTTCCAGGCTGCAACTGATCAGGCTGCAGCCTGGAACATCAATAAGCCTCAACACCCTTCAGCCTTAAACCTAACCCCCAAAACACCTAAACTTCTAAACCCCTCCCCTTACATCCAGGAGGCGTTCACCAGGAAATGCGTATAGATTGAGGCGGCATAGCCAAGGGCGATAACCGGGGTCCATTTGAGGTGGCCGAAAAAGGTGTAGTAGCCTCTGGCCTGGCCCATCAGTGCAACACCCGCGGCAGAGCCGATCGACAGCAAACTGCCGCCGACCCCGGCGGTCAGCGTCACCAGCAGCCATTGGCCGTCCGACATCTCCGGATACATGGTCAGAACCGCAAACATCACCGGAATATTGTCGACAATTGCCGACAGAATGCCGACCATGACATTGGCAAAGGTCGGCCCCATTTCTACGTAGAAAAATTGCGAGGCTGTGGCCAGGTACCCGATGAATCCCAGGCCGCCGACGCACAGGATGACCCCATAGAAAAACATCAGGGTGTCCCATTCCGCCCGGGCAATGTTTCTGAAGATGTCAAAGGGAACCACGTCGCCGAGTTGTTCCTTAGCTTTTTCCGGATCAAAGCGGCCCGCACCCCTGGTAGTGTGGGTTTTTTTCAAATAGAATCCGTAGAATTTCAAATAGGCAAGTCCGGTCATCATGCCTACCATGGGCGGCAGATGCAGAAAATTATGGAAACTGACTGCCGTGGCAATGGTGCATCCAAACAGGGCCATGACGACCTTGGCGCCCCGTTTCATTGTCACATCAACATCGCAGACCGGCGGAGTGGATACGGGAACGGCAAAGCTCATTATTGTAGCAGGTATCAGCCAGTTGATTGCCGATGGAAGGAACAGCACAAGGAATTCCTGGAATTGCAGAATGCCCTTCTGCCAGACCATCAGAGTCGTTATATCGCCGAACGGGCTGAAAGCGCCGCCGGCATTGGCGGCAACGACAATGTTGATGCAGGCGATGCCGATAAATTTCGGCCGGTCCCTGCCCAGGGCAATGACAACGGCGCACATCAACAGTGCAGTGGTCAGGTTGTCGGCAATCGGTGAGATAAAAAAGGAGAGAAGACCGGTCACCCAGAAGAGCATGCGGTACGACATACCGGAGCAGACCAGCTTGGCCCGCAGGGTCTCGAATATGTTTCTTTCTTCCATGGCATTGATATAGGTCATGGCTACCAGCAGAAAGAGCAACAGTTCCGCATACTCGAGTATGTTATGGCGGACGGCCTGCTCGGCGGCGTGCGTCAGGCCATTAGATGAATAAACCCAGGCGATGCAGCCCCAGATAATTCCGGCGGCCAGCAGGACCGGTTTTGATTTGCGCAGATGGACGAACTCCTCACCCATAACCAGCATATAGGCAACGACAAAAATAATCAGGGCCAGATAGCCAACGGTATGATTGGTGAGATCCAGTGTTTGTTCGATTCCGGTTACACCCCAAGCGTTTCCGGTCATTCCGGCGAGAAAGAAAATGGTGAGGGCCAGCTTCCTGTACAGGAATGTCATCTCAAGTCCTCCTTGATATTTTTTGGAATAGGAATAGGTCTGAACCGCAATGTGTCACAGTGAATCATTGTGCAATACGGTTCAGCCCTCAGTGGGTGCATTTACCTCTGGAAAATATTTTAGTATCTAACGTATCGAATGCGGAATCGCAATTACTTTAGGAATCGTCACTGCTGGGCCTGAGGCCCGGCTGAAGCCGGTTTGGCTTTTAAGATTAAAAATTTTGAGAGGGCTTTAATTTTTAAAGTTTTTCAGTGTAAATATTTGATTCTAAGTTCCGATTTTTACGTTCCGATTTTTGTCGGGTTCTGTCGAGGACGGCGATGCTCCGGCTGAATGGGTGAGTTCCCTGGGAACGATTCTTATGTCCACTCGATCCTGAGAAAGTTGTCCAGGGCATTGACCCGGGCGATTTTAACCATAACCGTATCGCCGGGATCAACGGGAAAGGCCGGGTTGGCAGGCAGATCGAAGTCCAGCAGGCAGCAGGTCAGCATCATGCTGATCCGTCTGGGTCCCTTGTAAACGACAAGGGCGTTCATTTTCCGTCCTTCTTTATTTTCAAGATAACAGAGCACCCAGTACCGTTGGCGCTGCTGTCTTATATTGCCGGCCCGGCTCAGGTTCTGGTTGATGATAGCTGCATACATCCTGCATTCATCCTCTGAAAAAAGAATGCCCCTGCCGCGGATGAGGCTGTTGATCTGATGCTGCATGACCAGGTCCAGAAAGCGGCGGATCGGCGATGTAACGGTCGTGTAGCCGGCTGCCCCGATGCCGCTGTGTTCCTTGGGACGCGGCAGGAGTTCTCCCCGTGACAGGAAGCGGCGCTGATAGGCAATCGGGAACAGCCCGTCGTTCGTTCCGGTGACCACCCGCTTGCGAGGCGGCGCCTGTGCCCGGAAAAGCCCCGGAGCTTCCTGGTTCGCCATGTATTCAGCCGCCGCAATGTTGGCCTGGATCATGAGTTCAGCCACCAGAGACCTGGACGGCGTATCAACCGGTTCAAGGTTTACCACAACCTCATCGTCTGCCGACACTTCTATCCGGACATCGGGAAGGGGAAGGAAAAGCGCGCCTTTTTCCAGCCTGTCCCTGCGCAATTTCAGGCAGATCTTATTGAGCAGGGCAATTTCCCTGTCCGAATCTATTATCCCGTCAACTTCGCTGTAGGTGAGCCTGCGTTTGACCCGGATAATTGCCGGCACTATCCTTGACCGCTGCAGATTGCCCTTGCTGTCAAAATTGAGCAGGATGCTGATAACCGGCCGTACCCTGTCCTGGAGCAGGCTGCAAATATCGTTGCCCAGGGATTCGGGAAGCATGGGAATATGGCTTTCCGGAAAGTAGAGCGACGTCCCCCGTTCCGCCGCTTCCTTGAACAGTGGATCTCCCGGAGCAACAACATGGGTGACGTCGGCGATATGAATGCCGATGCGAATGGTATCCTCAAGCTCCTCAATATGCAGTGCATCATCGAAATCCCTGGTCTCAGGCCCGTCAATGGTCATGGCCGCCAGATCCCTGAGGTCCTGCCGCTTGGGGTCAGCCAGGAGTTCTTCTTCCGATGCCTCCAGGACGACATCGGCACTTACAAGAACATCGGACGGAAAAGCCAGCGAGTGGCCGGATCTGAGCAGGGGAATGTTCTCATTCCTGTGCCAGATGCCGGCGTGCACCAGGATATGATAGCTGTCATGCGGTCCGGTGAATCCGGCCTTCTTAAGCAGCTGGCGTACCAGGTCGGATTGTGGATAATCACTGCCGAAAAGGTAGGATTGCGCCAGCCATTCCAGGACCTGATCGCGTTCCGGCCATTCACGGTGAGAAACCTCTTCATCCCGCATGATTCGCTGCAGGGCCCGTGCACCCCTTTCAAGAATTTTTTCTTTTTCGGCTTCCTTTTCCGCCTGGTGACGGAGTTGTTCGACCTCATCCGGCGTATGAACCGTTATCCGGCCGTTTTTGAATTTGAAATAGAACCTGTCCGCCACCACGGCGCGCAGGAAAGCAGCCGCCTGATCATCGGACACCTCTTTTCCAAACAGCAGTTCGGCGAGAAACAGCACGGAAAATTCGGCGACCGGTTCGGTGGAGGCGATTTCCCATACCTCCAACAGATCCAGCGATGCAGCGATCTGCCGCCGGTTTTCCGCGGCGGTTTTCAGGATTGCGGTCAACTCATCGCGGCCTGCATCCAGGGAATATCTCAGGCGGGAAACGGTGACGATTCTTGCTTGCGGAAGGTTGAATTCCCGGCCGTTCCGGCCCAGCAGACGGAGCCGGCCGTCGGTAATTTCCAGGACAAGGGCACAGTGAAATTTTCCGGCATCAATATATTCAATGAGGCTGCCAGGTACTATCATATTTAAAACACATTGCAGAGTTATCAGGTCGTGGTAAGTTACCGACCTGTAGCAGGTATAATATAATTTGTCATTATTTTCTTCAGCCGCGGTTTATGAGAAATCAGTCAGACGCACAGGCAGGAAGCCACATTGAGCATCGTTCCGGGGTGGTTGCCATCATCGGCCCCCCCAATGCCGGAAAATCAACCCTGCTGAATTATTTTCTCGGTCAGAAGATTGCGATTGTCACTCCCAAACCCCAGACCACGAGAAATCGGATACTGGGTATCCTCACCGGGGAAGCATACCAGATCATCCTGCTCGACACCCCGGGACTGCATGAACCCAGGGACCCCCTGAACAGGGAGATGGTCAGGATAGCCATGGATACCCTGAATGAAGCTGACGTGGTTCTTTTTATGGTCGACGCGGCAATACCGGGGGAGGAGAAGAAGGAAAGGCTCAGGGAGGAGTTTTTAAGGTACCTGGAACAGGCTCGCTGTCCGGTTGTCCTGGCCCTCAATAAAATTGACCGTCTCCATAAGGATGCACTTCTGCCCGTGATCCAATGGTACAGCACGCTTTTTTCCTTTGCCGCTATAGTGCCTGTTTCGGCGCTGCACGGAGATGGTACCGATGTGCTGATCCGGGAGCTGGTGGCACTGCTGCCCGAGGGCCCGCAGTATTATCCCGACGATATTCCCACCGATGCAACGGAACGGTTCATTGCTGCCGAAATCATCCGGGAAAAGGTCTTTCTGCTGACCCGCGAAGAAATCCCTTATTCAACGGCCGTGCTGATTGACAGTTTCAAGGAATCCGAAGGGGACGGGCCTGTTGAAATTCATGCCACTATCCTTGTCGAGCAAGCTTCGCAGAAAGGAATTATTATCGGCAGGAAGGGGAGCATGCTGGCCGAGATCCGCAAAAGCGCGTCCCGCGATATTAAGGAGATGCTCGACCGCAGGGTGAAGCTCAGACTTTGGGTCAAGGTCAAGAAAAAGTGGACCAGAAACGAGCAGGTTCTCAGGGAACTGGGAATGTAGCATGGCTGCCTGCACCATGCGTTTTCACTCTGCAGTTGACAGGCTGCGGTTTTTTTAAGCTGTATTCAATCAGACGGCAGTTAGTTGGGACCACCTGCCGACCGCCGGCTTAATGCTCAATTTCCACACCGTTTTGCTTTGTGTTGGCTATGCGCAGGCTTTTGAGGATGAAGAGGGCCGTGCGCAACTGGCTGTCCCTGCTCAGGCGCTCGGCAGCCTCGGATTGCTCACCGTCAGTTTCCCTGCTCTCACCACGGTTAAAAAATGAACTCCTGTCCTTTTTTCCATCATTGGTAAAATGATTGGGAAGATCCTTTTCCCTGAGAAACGGGGATTCAGGTTGTTCTGTTTCCCCATCGGTTTTCGGGGGAAGCAGTTCCACCTTGATGTCGGGTTTTATTCCTTTGGCCTGGATTGAATCGCCGCTCGGGGTATAATAACGGGCAGTGGTCAGCCGCAGGCCTGCTCCGCCAGGCATTGGGACGATTGTCTGGACAGAGCCTTTGCCGAAAGTTTCCATCCCCAGCACAATAGCCCTTCCGTGATCCTGCAGGGCGCCGGCAACGATTTCGGAAGCACTGGCCGAACCTCCGTTCACCATAACGATAATCGGAAACGTATACTGTATGTCGTCCGGCTGCGCCTCAATGATCATATTCTGACTGCCGTCCCTGCCCCGGGTAGAGACAATGATGCCTTCATCGAGAAAAAGATCCGCAACCTTGACGGCCTGATCAAGCAGCCCTCCGGGATTGTTCCGCAAGTCGAGGATCAGACCGTTGACAGGCTCTATGTTATCCTGCAGGCGGAGGGCTTTTCTGAAATCCCTGGTGGTATTGGACTGGAAATTCGATATCCTCACATAGAACAACTCGGGTTCCAGTTCCAGTGTTTTAACGCTGTGCACGGGTATTTCGTCACGGATCAGGGTAAGGTCCCTGATTTCATTCCAGCCTTCACGGAATATCGATATCGTTACCCTGGTTCCCTTTTTACCGCGCAGTTTTTTGACAACATCCATCAAGGTCATGTCCTTGGTGAGGCTGTCATCAATGCGTATAATCTGGTCTCCGGCCATTATCCCGGCATTGTACGCAGGAGTGTCCTCGATGGGAGAAACAACGGTAAAAATGTTGTCCTTGACGGTAATTTCTATGCCTATACCGCTGAAACTGCCCTGTGTTTCATCCTGAAGTGCCTTGAAGTCTTCCGGTTGAAGATATGAGGAATGGGGATCAAGCGAGGTCAGCATGCCGTTTATGGCACCTGTGATGACCTCTTCCGGTTTGATGGGATCCACATAATGTTCCTGCAGCAGGGTGAGGACATTTGAAAATACTTCGAGGTTTCTGTAGGTTTCTTCGCGCTGAATATCCTGGTCATCATCCGCAGCAGCAACTGAGCAGAGCAAAAAGGTGGTGAACAGGAGAGCAATAATTCTTTTCATAAAATGGCCGATCATGAACTGTTAACTGAAACTGAATAATATTAACCCGGCGTAGTACTGAACTTATTCATATCTGATTTTACCGATATTTGCATCTTTTTGTTCACATTGGGTGTTTCCTGATTTCCAGGAGGGAGGGCCTTGCCCCGGAAACAGTACTTCTACAGGCCGGTCAGGCCTTTTTTGGAGATCCATTCCAGCGGATCAACCGGATCGGTATTGTGACGTATTTCAAAGTAGAGTCCTTTTTCAAAAAGGGTGGCAATATCACCGCATTGGCCGATGACCGCACCTTCATCGATAATATCCCCTTCCGTGACGGATATTTTTTCCATCCTGGAGGTAATAGTATAGTAGTTCATGCCATGGTCGATGATGACCATATTGCCGTAACCGCGTTTGTATCCGGCAAAGATTACCTTGCCGTCGAAAATGGATTTCAGGGGGGCGCCGTTTTCAGCATCAATGGTGATTCCCATGGCCCCGGTGCCCTGATCCTGCACGTCCCCGTGTGATTCGCCAAACAATGACACGACCCGCCCGGCAACCGGGGGCAGCATTTTTCCCTTATTCATAACAAATCCCTGCTGGAGGTATGTTTTTTTCTCCTGCAGTTCCAGCAGCGATTGAAGCAGATTTGATTCAGCGGTTTTCATTTCGCTGAGCGCCTGCTCATAGAGAGCCTTTTCACTCTTGACCCGGCGCAGGAGATCTTCTTTTTCTTTTTTTATGCTATCGAGGTTTTTTTTCTCCTCGCGGGCGGATTGAATGTACCGGTCGAGCAGGATGCTTTCCTGTTCATGGGATTCTTTTGCCAGTTCCAGCTGGGCAATGGTTTCCCGGTAGTGTTCAATCAGCTCCCGGTCATAGCTGAGCAGATTCTGGAACGAATCGTTGAAGAGCATCAGTTCCGGGAGTGTGCGGTCGGAAAAGGTCACATTGAGAATGCCGGTTTTGCCGGTGAGATAAAAGGCACGCAGCCGCTCCAGCAGGTGGCTGGATATCTTTTCCCTGTTCACCTGCGCTTCATGGAGTTCCCGGATTTTGACCTCCAGGAGTGTTGTCTGGGATTCGAGCCGTTCCTCCATCACGGCGACACGGATTTTTTGCAGTGCCAGTTTCTTGTCGATGCTTTCAATATCCTCCAGCAGGCTGAACTCTTTTTCACTACTGATTTGCAGCTTGCCGAGGTGAATTTCAATGCCGCTCTGGAGTTTCTGGATATTTTTTTCGTAGCGCTTGATCGGCTTGTCGATTTTATCCGCCGGGGACGTATCCGTATCGGAAGCAGAGGCATGGTTTGCGGTCAGGATTGCCGCCGCCAGCAGAACCGGGAGGAAAGCCGTGGTGAACCTGCAGATCATAACTGGAGGAATTTTCTGGTTGAAGAAAAGCTCCCGCCGCCGCAGAGCAGCGTTGCAATAGCAATGATGCTTATGATGACCGGAAGGGGAAAAAAAGTGAATTCAAAAACCATCAGGATGGAAGACACGGCAAAGCGGAGTTTCATCCAGCTGTACAGGATGTAGAGGAAGCCGATTCCCAGGGCTGAGCCGATCAATCCCTGCAGGGCGCCTTCGAGAAAGAAGGGCGTGCAGATATAGTTGCTGCTTGCCCCGACAAGCCGGAGCAGTTCGAGCTCTCTTTTCCGTCCCAGCAGGGTCAGGCGGATGGTATTGGCCACCATGAAGGTGGTGGTCAGGAGCAGCAGGGTGCCGGACAGGATAACAACTATACGGAGGAGTTGGACAAAAATATAGAAACGCTCCACCCATTCCCTGCCGTATTGAACCTTGAGCACTCCGGGAAGGGTCATGAGGTAGTCCGAAAAACGTTTGATCTTGGCCAGGGTGTTCAGGGTCCGCAGCGGATACACCTCTATGGAAGCCGGCAGGAAATCTTCCGGCATATCGGTGAGTACATCCCTTTCCGGTCCGAGCTGTTCGGCAAATCTGGTATACGCCTCGGCGCTCGATACAAAGACGATCTTTTCCACGTCATCGAATTTGATGATTTTCCGCTTGTACTCTTCCTGCATTTCCGGGGAGGATTCTTCTTCCAGGTAAATGATCAGGCGGAGATCGTCGTCCAGTTGCTGCCCGGCATGCTGGACATTGAGATAAATCAGGTAGAAAAAAGCAAAAATCAGGACTGACAGAGTGATGGTCAGCAGGGTAAGGGACTGTGCTCTCCAGGTCTGGCGCACATTGCGGAGGGTTTGGGTAAATACTGCAAGAAGAAAGTTCATTGTCTACTCTTCAGCGTCATCCGGGGTGAACGGCATATACGGAGTTCTGTTGTCCGGGAGGAGATTGCCGTTAATGATGCGTCCCTCCTTGAGTTCGATCACCCGGTAATCGGTATCCCGGTAGATTGAGGAATCGTGCGTAGCGATAATAAGGGTTGTGCCTTTGCTGTTGTAATATCTGAACAGATCCATGACCAGGGAAGTCGTCTCGTGATCAAGATTGCCGGTCGGTTCGTCGGCCAGCACCAGTTCGGGATTGCCCGCAAAAGCCCTGGCAATGGCCACCCGCTGCTGCTCGCCCCGCGAAAGTTCAGCCGCCGGGGTGTCGTATTTATCGGCAAGATCGAGCCTTTTCAAAAGATTTTGGGTCCGCATTTTCATGATGGAAGAGCGGGTATAGGACACCTCCATCGCAATGGCGATGTTCTGGGCGACGGTCCGGTCGAGCAGCAGTTTGAAATCCTGATAGGCAACCCCTATATTGCGGCGAAGCTTCTGCAGCCTGCCGCGGGAAATTTTGGCCAGATCATGTCCGGCGACCTCCACTACCCCCTTGGTCTGTTTTTCAATCCTGCTCAGCAGCCGCAGCAGCGTGGTTTTTCCGGCGCCGCTCTTGCCGGTCAGAAAAACAATCTCCCCCTTGTTGACGCTGAGGGACACATCTGTCAGGGCCTGGATATCCGGCAGATATGTTTTGGAAACCTTGATCAGGTCCACCATATATCCATTGCTGGTGTTCTCGGGATTCATCGTACGGGTCAGGCGAAAATTTTATCAAAAATTGCAGTCGACTCTCTGATGACCGGACTGTCATCAGGGAGCTTCAGGTAGGACTGTCCTTCCAACTCCTGGGCGACAAGGTCGCTGCTTGCGGAAAGGATCCCGGCCAGAGGCAGGCCGGCCTCGTTGACGGCTTCCTCGATTTTCTGCTGCAGGGTATCGGGGACGGGGTCCGGCGCCCGGTTGACGATGAGAAATTTCTTTTTCACCGCCAGCTGCAGGGGGCCGGTTATATCTGCTATACGTCTGGCGGTCATGATACCCCTTGCCGAAGGATCGGAAATGATGAGCAGGTAGTCTATTTCCCGCAGGTTCATGCGGCTGAGGTGTTCCATGCCGGCTTCATTGTCGACGACTATGTACCTGTAATTTTCAGCCAGTTTGTCCATAGTCATCGCCAGATACTGATTGGCGGCACAGTAGCAGCCGGGGCCGTCCGGCTGGCCCATGACCATGAGATCATACCCCTGCTCTTCAATGAGGGACTGATGGATTTTCATTTCCATGTACTGGTCCCTGCTCATACCCGGCGGCATGTCATTTTTAATTTCCTTGCGGATTTCCCCCAGGGTTTGCAGCACATCCAGTTCCAGCAGTTCGTTGAGATTGGCGTTGGCGTCCGCGTCAACAGCAAGAACCGGGGTCATTTCCCGGTTGGTGAGATATCTGAGAAGCAGGGCAGAGGTGGTGGTTTTGCCCGTACCTCCCTTGCCTGCCATGGCAATGATTTTCGGCATGAATCTTCCCGGAATTATAGTAGGTTGAAGAATGTATTTGTCTAAAATCTCCAGTATACAATACAAAAACTCTATTTGCCATTGCAAATAAAAAAGATTATCAGGGTTTAAGCCGTGGCGGGACAGCCGTTTTTTATCGGATGCTGCGGACAATGTCTTTTATTTTCTCGATCCCGGTCTTATTATTTCATGGAGCATGATGAACATTAAAGCAGTCATATTTGATCTGGACGGAACGCTTCTCAATACCCTGGAGGACATAGCCGCTTCTGCCAACCGTGTTCTGGAAGGTGCTGGTCTGCCGGCACACCCGGTCGACCGCTACCGCTATTTTGTCGGCGAGGGCATGAGATGTCTTATCGAACGCATTGTCCCGGAAAATGAAAGAAGCAACGATCTGATTAACGATCTGATTCGTGCTTTTATTCGGGACTACGGCAACAACTGGAAAGTAAAAACCTCCCTGTACGACGGCATTGCCACACTTCTTGACGGTCTGCAGAACAGGGGAATAAAGCTGAGCGTTTTTTCCAACAAACCCCATGATTTCACAATAATCTGCGTTCGTGAATTCCTGTCTCGGTGGACCTTCCGGGCAATAATCGGCCAAAGGGAGGGAAAGCCCAGAAAACCGGACCCTGACGGGGCGCTTGAAATAGCACGGCTGCTCGACGTTGACCCCGGGATGGTCCTGTATCTCGGCGACACTGCCACGGATATGAAGACGGCCCGTGCCGCCGGTATGATTCCTGCAGGTGCACTGTGGGGATTCCGTACCGAAAAGGAACTGTGGGAAAACGGAGCCCTTCATGTTTTCCGACAACCGCCGGAAGTGCTGGACCTGATTCCCTGACCAGCATAACCGGCGGAAAATTATTGTCTTAAGAATATGAATTCAATTTATCTTGTCTATGCCGGTCCCCCTCTGCTGGGAGCCTTTATCGGGTACCTGACCAACAAGATTGCAATCCGTATGCTGTTCAGGCCGCTGAAACGCTGGCGTATTCTCGGCATCAGGGTTCCCATGACGCCGGGAGTCATACCGGGGAAACGCCATGAACTGGCGAAAAACATCGGAGAGATGGTCGGCCGCCATCTCCTGACCAGCAGGGATATCGGCAGCGCCCTGTCTGAAGAGCGGTTCCAGGTGCATCTCAACAGCCTGGTCGAAGAAAGAGTCAATGATCTGCTCAACCGTGAACTCGGCAGGCTGCCGGATGTTATTCCGGAACGGTTCAGGGCGTATTTCAAAGTTGCGGTGGGAACCTTAAAATACCAATTCCGGGCGACGGCCGGTCAATACCTGCAGAGCAGTGAATTTGAAGCCAGAGTTGCTGATACCGTGATGGATCAACTGAATTCATTCGGTGACAAACATCTCAATGAACTGATTTCTTCCGAAGAGCGTCAGGCCTTTTACGGGTTCATCGATAAACTGGTGGAAAATATCCTTGCCGGCAGGGAGGCGGAAGACTGGCTGACAGACTACCTGCGGAAATATTTTGAACAATCGGCGGCCCAGGGAAAGAGCATCGGCGATCACCTGCCGGAACCGCTGTATAATCTAATTCTTGATGTTATACGGCAGTATTCGCCAGATATCCTCAAACAGTTGTCCAGGATAATGGCTGAACCGGAGGTCAGGGAGCGGATCATCGGGATTGTGCGAGGCGGAATCGATGATTTCATAGGTTCCCTCGGACGGATCGGTGCCATGGCAGGAAACTTCATGAATATGAACGCCCTGGAGCAGAAGATCCGCGAATATCTAGTCAACAACGATGATAAGATTGTCTCCTGGCTGCAGAATCCCGAAGTACAGGAACGTTTCAGTACGGTTCTTGTTGAACAGACCAGAAAATTTCTTGATACTCCGCTGGCGGATATTCTTGATAAAGCCGAAGAGGGACAGCTCGATGCGATATGCCGCGAAGTATCGGTACAGGTCTTTGCCGCTTTACAGGCACCGGGTGTGAAAGGCGCGATGTCTACCGTGCTGCGGGAAAATCTGGAGGAGATGCTGGGTAGGGGGGAACTCAGTGTTGCCGCCATCAGCAATCGGCTGCTGGATGCCCGAACTGTTAAATCGCTCAAAGTGACCATAACCGAAGAGGCAGTGGCCCTGCTGCGGACCAGGAGGGTGTTGAATATGGTCGATCGGGTGCTGTACAGCATGGCTGATTCCCTGCTGAGCAGGCCGATCGGCATTCTCAACAATATCCTGCCTTCAGGGATCAGAACGGGAATGATCGAATATGCGGTGTTGACCATCAACCGGATTCTGCTCCGGGAAGTACCCAGCCTGGTTGAACATCTGAATGTTGAACGAATTGTGACGGAAAAAGTCGACTCCCTCGATTTGCTGAAACTTGAAGGGCTGCTGCTCTCGATCATGCAGGAGCAGTTTAAGTACATCAATCTGTTCGGGGCGCTGCTGGGTTTTCTAATTGGACTGGCCAACTTGCTGGTAATGAGAATTGCAGGGTAGCCTGCATTTCTCATTACCAGCAGAGGCTGAAGGCTGAAGACTGTTAGGCCAATTTCTGGCCGAAGGCCGCATGCTTCAGACTAATTGCCTTCAGCCTGAACCGCTTCAGCCTGGAGCGAAGCGACGCAACTTTATGAACTTCAACTCGCCGCCTTCTGCGGCTCCTAAACCCCTACAGCCCTAAAAAGCTAAACACCTAATCCGCCAGGATTCTGAGCTCCACCCGGCGGTTGGCGGCCCTGCCATGCGGGGTGGCATTGTCCGCGACAGGCTGGTCCGAGCCGTACCCTCTTGCCTGCAGGCGTTCCTCTTCTATGCCTTCGTTCGTCAGGTATTCCATTACCGATTCGGCTCTTCTCATGGAGACGGTCAGATTCCGTTTCGCCTCGCCGATGCTGTCCGTATGGCCGCAGACTTCAAAACGAATTCCGGGATGCTGCTGCATAATCAGGACGGCCTTGTCCAGGAATTTTTCTGCGGACCGTGTCAGTTCGGCAGTGCCGCTTTCAAAAACAACCCCCTGGAGAATGATGGGCTGGTCGGGCAGGCAGCCGAATTCATTGACCGCTTCATTGCCGCCGGCATCCGGACAGAGATCGAACCGGTCGATCACGCCGTCGCCGTCGCTGTCGAGTTCGCATCCCCTGGCATCCACCGCAGCCCCGGCTGGAGTTTCCGGACAGATGTCATCCGCGTCAGAAACCGAGTCCCCGTCACTGTCTTTTAATTTCAGCAACAGGTCATCGTATTCCTGCTGCAGGGTTGAATATTCCTCCTGTATGGTTACATAACCTTTTTCCCGCTTTCCAAGTTCTGCCTTGAGCAATTCGGCCTGTTCGAGGTTCTGTTGTGCTGCCAGCTCTGCCTGCCGCATTGCTTCGGTTTTCTGCTTTTCGAGTTCCCTCAGCCGTTCATTGAGAAGGCGGTTTTGCTCCCGAGCTTTTTCCAGTTCCTGACCGACGGCTTGTTGTTCTTTGTTTGCCCGGGAAAGATCGAGATTTAACTGTTTAAGTTCTTTTTCCTTTTTCCCGGCAGCATCCTGGAAAGAGACGAGTTCATCCTGCATTTTTTTGATAACCTGCGCGTTATCCTTCTTGTCTTTTTCTGCCCGGGAAAGTTCAAGTGCAAGACTCTCTGTAAGTTTCCTGGCCTGTACGAGATTTTTTTCCTCCAGGTCAAGCTGTTGGCTCAGTTTGTCCGCCTCTGCCCGGGTGCTTTCCAGGTCGCTGTTTTTTCGGCGTACTTCCTGTTCAAGATTCTTTATCTGCCCTGCTGCCTGCCCGGCCTGGTGCAGCTGGTCGGTCAATTTTTCTATCAGGATATTTTTTTCCTGCAGCTCAGTCGTAACGGATGCCAGGCTGCCCGAAAATTTTTCGGCCCGGTCTGTCGTTTCCGCCAGAGCGGCCTGCAGTTGATCACGGTCGGCTACCGTTTGTTCAAGCCGGTTCTGCAGCTGTTCATTCTCGTACTGCGCTGCGGCGACCTGTTCATTCACATCCGTCAATTTCTCTGCCAGTGCCCCTGCTTTTTCTTCCGCTGCCTGAACCTTTGCCCGGACTGATTCAAAATCTTTTGACAGTTCGGCAATAACAGCCTCCTTCCGGTTGAGATCCTGCGCACGCTGCTCTAGTTCCGCCGTCAGTTTCTTTATTTTGTCTTCCGCTTCCCCCAGTGCCGCAGAATGCTGCTCCAACTGATTCTGCAAATCCGGGATCTTATCCAGTTTTTCCTGCTTGACGGAGAGTTCCTGCCGGATCCTGAGTTTCCCCTTTTTGTGCAGTTCAAGTTCCTGGCCGGTACTGGTTAAAAGTTCGTTCTGCTCGGCAAGACGGGCTTTGAGTAAATTGATTTCCTCTATCAGGGGGGCTGTCTTTTTTTCCTGTTCCTGTCCGTAACGCAGCATGGCTTCTGCTTTGAGTTCGGCTTTTTTCATGCCTTCTGCCAGAAGCGGGAGTTGTGATTCCAGCTCTTTCATGCCGGTATTCAGGCTGCCGATTTCGGCAAGGAGTCTTCTGTTTTCCTCCCGGGAGAGATGGAGTTCCTTCTGCAACCGTTGTTCGCTGCTTTTTTCCATTCCATCCGCAGATTGGGAGAACGCAAGGGAAGCCTGCAGGCGGGTGATGGTTTTTTCAGCTTCGGCAAGTTTTACGGAAGCTCGTTCAAGGCGGCGGGTCAGAGAAGCGATGCGTTCGTTTGCCGTGACAATATTTTCATTTTTGGACTGCAGGGAAGACTGTAGTGAATCTATCCGGGTACTGTCCAGTCCCTGAAGCTCAGCCTTTTCTTCCGAGAGTCCTGCCAGCATCGACTCGGCATGCTCAAGTTCCCTGTTTCTCTGATGCAGATCCGCATTGGCCGCCTGCAACTCATCCTGTATCTGGGAAATCCTGGCGTGCAGGTCATTGACCTGGAGGGTAAGCTGTTTTTTTTCCTCCTCTTCACCTTCCAGGCGCTGCCGGAGTTTTTCGTTTTCCTCTCCTGCAGTCTGCACCTGCTGCTGCAGGGTGTTGATTCTGATTGCATCCTCGGTCATCTCCTGACCGGCAGGTTTGTTTTGCGGCTCGTCCGGGGAATCTGCCGCCTTTGCCTGCTGCGGCAGCACAGGCGGGCCGAGTGTACTTTCTGCGTCAGCTTCTTTGCTGCCGTTGACAGTCAACTGCACCCAGTCCTGCCCCTTGCCTTTTTTTTCCGGAGCATCCTGATATTCTTTCAATCGGCCGGAATGATAGAAAGATAAAGAAAGATAGATAAGGATTGCGGCACTGATCAGTACTATTATTCGTGGATTCATAATCCCATCAGGTTTTTTAAAAAAAATCTATATCGGTTTCAGCATGATGGTCGCCAAGGGAGGCAGAGTCAGTTCCAGGCAGTGATCATATCCATGCGACGGCGTATCAATGGCGGAAAGACCTTTTTCATTACCTACATTGCCGCCCCAGTATACCTCTTTGTCGCTGTTGACCAATTCTTTATATCCGCCGCTGCGCGGAACACCGATTCGGTAATTATAACGGACCAGAGGCGTAAAGTTGCTGACAACTATAATAAAATCATCAGAGGATCGATCCTGCCTGATGAAGGAAAATACGGAGTTATTGCTGTCGTTGGCATCTATCCATTTAAAGCCGGTCCACTCGAAATCGTTGCTGTACAGGGCAGGTTCCGAACGATACACGAAATTGAGGTCCCTAACGAATCGTTTAAGTCCCTGGTGATTTGGTGCCGTCAGGGCTTCCCATTCAAGACATTTGTCATGATCCCATTCCTGCCACTGGCCGAATTCGCAGCCCATGAACAGCAGCTTTTTGCCCGAATAGCCCCACATGAAACCGTAGTAGGCCCGCAGGTTTGCAAATTTCTGCCACTCGTCCCCCGGCATCTTGTTGATCAGGGATCCTTTGCCGTGCACAACCTCGTCATGGGAAAGGGGGAGCACGAAATTTTCATGAAAGGCGTAGAGCATGCCGAAAGTCATCTGGTTGTGATGAAACTTGCGGTGGATGGGATCCTGCCGCATATAGGTCAGGGTGTCGTGCATCCAGCCCATGTTCCATTTGAGGTTGAAGCCGAGCCCGCCCAGATAGGGAGGCCGCGAAACCATGGGCCAGGAGGTTGACTCTTCGGCAATCGTCAGGACGCCGGGAAAAATACCGTGCAGGACCTCGTTGGTTTTCTGGAGGAAACTGATTGCAGCCAGATTTTCCCGGCCGCCGTATTCGTTCGGCACCCACTGGCCCTCTTCCCTGGAATAATCGAGGTAGAGCATGGAAGCGACGGCATCGACCCGAAGTCCGTCAATGTGATATTTGTCAAGCCAGAACAGGGCGTTGGAGATCAGAAACGAGCGTACCTCGTTCCGGCCGTAGTTGAAAACAAGGGTGCCCCAGTCCTGATGCTCTCCCATACGCGGATCGACATGGGAATAGAGATGGGTGCCGTCGAAATAGTTGAGCCCGGAACCGTCCTTGGGAAAATGGGCCGGCACCCAGTCAAGAATAACGCCCAGGCCGTTCTGGTGGCATTGATCAATAAAGTACATGAAATCATCCGGGGTGCCGAATCGGCTGGTGGGCGCAAAAAATCCCAGCACCTGGTATCCCCAGGAACCGTCAAACGGATACTCGGCAATGGGCAGCAGTTCAATATGGGTGTATCCCGTTTCCACGACATAGGAAATGAGCGAATCCGCCATTTCTCGGTAGGTGAGATAGCGTGTTCCCCATTTTTCGTCAGGCATTTTCTGCCAGGAAGCAAGATGCACCTCGTAGATTGATATGGGCCTGTCGAGGGCCTGGGTTTCCTTGCGGGAGATCATCCATTCTTCGTCATGCCATTCATAGCGATGCATGTCAAAGACAACCGAACCGGTGCGGGGTCGCTCCTCCATGGCAAAGCCGTACGGGTCCGACTTGTCAAATACCTCGTTGTCCTGTGATGTGATGCGATATTTGTAGACGGTGAATTCCGGCAGACCCGGGACAAACAGGGTCCAGATGCCGGAATCGCTGGAATGCAAGGGATGGGTGTCGCCGTCCCAGTTGTTGAAGCCGCCGATAACGGAAACCTTCCGGGCATTCGGTGCCCAGACCGCAAAACCGACTCCGGCAATACCTTCGACTGTCATCAGGTGGGCCCCCAGTTTTTCATAGGCCCTTTCATGGGTGCCTTCGTTAAACAGATGGGTGTCAAAGGCGGTAAGCCAGGTTTCGGGCAGTTTCTGGAAGGTAAGCTTTTTGTTCGTCATATATTTTTCCGGTCCAGTTTTGAGTAATATAATTGATTAAAACAATATATACGATGTTATCCCAGTGGAGGAAAAATGTCATGGATTTTGGCTGCGGAAATATTTGAAAAAAAATAAGCGTTGAAGCCGGATTCAGGATCAGGGCCGCAACGAGTAATGCTCCGGCCGGATTGTACAGTGCGAGCTTGATGGACTCGTAACAACTCTGAAAAGGTTTTTTTTGTCATTCCCCGTGAAAACGGGAATATGGTGTCTGGTTTTTTCAAAGGGTTACCAAGATGCTGGATACCCGCTTTCGCGGGTATGACGAGTTGTTACATGATCATCAAGTCTGAAAATTATAACGTTGTAATCTTTCCCGGGAATTATGCGGCACACAGGTGCAATATCTCTTCAATTGTCTCCTGTGAATATTCATCAAGACGCCATACCTTTGCCAGCCGGACGGCATTTTCCGCGATGGCGGGAATATCGGCGGCAGGGATGCCGCACTCGGCAAGGCGGACCGGGCTGTTGACGCGCGCAAACCAGTTTTCCAGGGAGGTGACCGCCGCTTCCGCTTCCGGTTCCAGCCGGTTGAAAATTCTTTGGTCGAGCTGGATGATTTTTTTCTCGTCCCGGCTGGCCCGCCACCTGAGCCAGCCGGGCATCACTATGGAAAGGCCGGCGCCATGCGGGATATCGTACAGTGCGCTCAGGGAATGTTCGATCATGTGCATGGGCATGCCGACCCTGCCGAGGCCGGCGCCGGTCAGCCCGTTGAGCGCCAGGGTGGCGGTCCACATCAGGTCGGCCCGGGCATTGTAGTCCTCGGGTTTTTCCAGGCAGCACTCGCAGCTGTCCATGGCATTGAGGATAAGTCCTTCCATCAGCCGGTCCTGCACCGGCGTGGCCCGGTCCTCGGTCGTCATGTAGTACTCGAGGATATGGGCGATGGCATCCACCGCGCCGTAAGCCGTATAATCGGGCGGAACGCTATAGGTTGCTTCCGGGTCGAGAATGGACGTTTTCGGATAGAGATGACGGTTGCCGAACCCGAATTTCTCCCGGGTTTCGTCATTGGTGATCACCATGCCTGAGTTCATTTCCGAGCCTGAGGCGGCCAGGGTCAGGACAGTCGTCATGGGCAGGGCGCTTTTAATGCTTTTTTTCCCGGTAAAGAACTTCCACACGTCATGCTCCACCACGGCGCCGGCGCAGATGGCCTTACCGCTGTCCAGGACGCTGCCGCCGCCGACAGCGACAACAACATCAATATTGCCGGCCCTGACCTTGTCGATGCCGGCCCGGACATGGGAAAGCAGCGGATTTGACTGCACTCCGCCATGCTCTACTATTTCGAGCCCAGCCTCCCGGAGGGATGCGGCAACCTGATCGTACACGCCGTTTTTCATGATGCTGCCGCCGCCGTAGAGCAGCAGGCATTTCCCGCCCCATGAGTTTGTTTCCGGTCCGATGGAAGGGATGGTGTTTTTGCCGAAAATGATTTTTGTCGGGTTGTAGAAAACAAAATTTTGCATAGGTCGCTTTGCTCCAGGCGGAAGCTGTATAGACTGAAGGGGTTCAGGTCAAAGAATGCGGCCTTCGGCCGGATCGATTAAAAAACTGCAAACTGCCGATTGCTGACTGCAGACAGGCATGTTTATTCGAATATATATGCTGCATGGTAATGAGTATGAATTAAATTGTAAATAATGAACATGGAACAGCGAACGTTAAACATCGAATTTTGAATGTTGCAAACTTTACAAACTTTCAACTTGCCGCTCGGGCGGCGCCTTCAGCCTGATATATATCAATTGTGTCGGTCAGGCGGACAAACGCTTCCAGCGAGAGCCGTTCCGCCCGTATTGATTCCTCAAGGCCGGCCTGGTTGATAAGTTGGGTCATCGTTTTATTGTCAATTGCAGGAAAGGCCGATTTTAGGGCATTGCGCAGCGTCTTGCGCCGCTGGCTGAAAGCTCCGTTCACCACCTTTCTGAACAGTTTGCGGTCAAAGGCCGGCAGTGCGGCAACCCTCTCCGGGATCGGCAAAAACGAGAGTTTCACCACCAGGGAGTCAACTTTCGGACGGGGATGAAATTCTCCGGATCCGACTTTCAGCAGCGGCTTCACGGTTGCGCAGCCGGCCAAGAGAACGGTGGGGACGCCATAATCCTTGGTGCCGGGTTCGGCCAGCAGGCGCTGGGCCACCTCTTTCTGCAGCATGATGACCGCCCAGTCCATGAGTTCCCGGTGTTCGATGAGCCGGAACAGAAACGGAGAGGAAATAGAATAGGGGAGGTTGGCCACAATTTTCAGCCTGCCGCCGCTTCCGTTCGCCAGTTCGGCAAAATCGGTTTTCAGGATATCCCGGTGAATGAGCTCTACATTTTCAGGCAGGCCTCCTTCCTGTTCATGCCAGCGTATCAGCCCTGAATCGCTTTCAATGCCGATGACTTTTTTTGCTCTCTTTGCCAGCGGATAGGTAAGGGCGCCCAGTCCCACACCGACTTCGATGATGATATCATCGGGCTGCGGGGCCGCAAGATCAACTATGCGCTCGGCCGTATGCCTGTGCACAAGGAAGTTCTGGCCCCGTTTTTTATGCGGTGCAAGCCCCTGCTGCTGTAAAATTGATTTTGTCTGCTGATAAACCATATGGCTGTTCAATTAAGCAGGTGTTTCTGCCGGCGTTTTTCCCTTAGTTTAATAAAGAAAAGCAGGGAGAAATAATAGCTGATCAGGGCCGCCGGCAGGGCGAGGAGGAGGCCGCCGGTTATCATGACCAGAATTGCATCTAAACTGAGCCCGCTGACTGTTCTCAGGCTTTCAAGAAAACCTTCACTGGAAAAGACTGCCAGAACCTCCTGCATCCGTGTCCAGGTGAGCCGGTGGGGCAGGATGAAATTGCCTATCTTCCAGCAGAGAAAGTATACGGGAACAAAGGTCAGGGGATTGGAAACAATGGTTGCCGAAATCAGGGCCGCAATGGTATTGGCCCGCGTCAGCAGGGTAATTGCAATAATGACGACGGTGTGCAGCGGCACCGTGGGGGTCAGCCCGATAAAAATACCCACGGCGGTCCCCAGGGCGAGGGATTTCGGATCGCCGCCCAGTCTTCTAAAGCGCAGGGCGTAATAGCGGAATGTTCTCTTGGGGTTGATCTCCATAATCAGCTGAGAGGAGAACGGGAATAAACATCGGCATCCGGGGCGGCACGGTGTCCCTCCAGATAGCTGTAATAACCCGCAAGACCGATCATGGCAGCATTGTCCGTACAGAAAACAGGCGGGGGGACAAAAAACATGAGGTTTTCCCGGTCGCATCGCTGCCGCATTCTGTCCCGCAGTCTGTCATTGGAAGCCACTCCACCGCCGAGCACGACCGTCGATATGCCGCAATTTTTGGCCGCACTGACTGTTTTCTCAACCAAAACGTCGACAACCGCTTCCTGGAACGAGGCGCAGATGTCTGCGATCGGAAGCGGGTCGTTCTGCTGCCGGCGCTTGTGGATATAATTTACCACCGCGGTTTTAAGGCCGCTGAAGCTGAAGTCGAGACTGTCATTGTCCAGCCAGGCCCGGGGAAAGGATATGCTGTCCGCCCTGCCTGTTTTCGCAAGCCTGCTGATGATCGGTCCTCCGGGATAGCCCAGTTCGAGGAGCTTGGCTACCTTGTCAAAGGCCTCCCCGGCGGCATCGTCCCGGGTGCGGCCGAGGCAGTGAAAAGAGAGGCGGTCATCCACCCGGTACAGCGATGAGTTGCCCCCGGAAACCACAAGGGACACGTATGGGAAATCCGGTGCCGGTTTCCGGAGAAATGCCGAAAGGAGATGGCCGGACATGTGGTCAACACCCACACAGGGAATATTCTTCACCAGGGCCAGGGCCTTGGCAAAGGTAAAGCCCACCAGCAGGGACCCGATCAGTCCCGGCCCTTGCGTTGCGGCAATACAGTCAATCTGCTCCAGATCAATTCCGGCGGTATCCAGGGCTTCCCGGACAACCGGCAATATAGCTTCAATATGCCTGCGGGATGCCAGTTCCGGAACAATGCCGCCATACCGGGCATGGACGTCAAACTGGCTGCTGATGATATTGGCAAGAACTTTCCGATCATCTTCCAGGACCGCTGCCGCAGTATCATCGCATGAACTTTCAATGGCCAGGATCAGCATGAGGGTAATTGGTTTGCGGTCGGCATTGCGTGGTAATGATAATTGTTAATACGGATTGAAAATACGTTTTCACTATATAGTATGCCCGGGCAAATAACAACATGAACTAAGGCTTGTTCTCCCATCATGAAATATGGTGTGCCTGCGGGGAAGCGCAGTTGACGGGCTGCCTGCTTCTGGCCGTTTCTGGCAGAAAAAGAAAATGCGGGCTCCCTCTTCCTCCCGGATGATATGAAATCGGCAGGTTGTCCGGAGCGGCACGGATGATGTTACCGGCTGGTTGCAGCGCAGGTAAGCGTAGACTCCAACGCAGCAGTTGGGGAGTTTTTGCGACGCCATCAAACTTAACCGGCGACCAAACTTTCCTCAGTTTACTCCGGACTTTCAGTTTTGGGATAGGAACCCAGCCATTCGTAGTAGGAACAGGTCTGGCGAAGTATATTGCAGGCTTCGTTGATAACCTCGTCATCCACGTGTCCCAGCATGTCGATGAAGAAAAGGTATGTCCACTGCTTGCCCTTGACCGGGCGTGATTCGATTTTGGCCAGGTTGATATTTTTTGATGACAGGATGGTCAGGACCTCGTTGAGCGATCCCGGCCGGTCCATCAGTCCAAGCAGCAGAGAAGTTTTGTCGTTGCCGCTTTTGCCGGGAGATTTTTTGCCGATAACCAGAAAACGGGTGGTATTGCCCTGGTAATCTTCTATTCCCTTGACCACCACCTGCAGTTCATATGTTTTAATGGCCAGGGAACTGGCGATAGCTCCGATATTGGGGTTATTGGCCGCCATCTGCGCCGCGGCACCGGTGGAAAATACCGGCAGGGTAGGGATGTTCGGCAGATTTTTCTTCAGCCATTCCCGGCACTGGGCCAGGGGCTGGGCATGGGAGGCAACAGTCTGGATATCCTCGATATTGCCGGAGCGGCAGACCAGGTTATGCGAGATGGGCAGCTGAATCTCCCCGCATATTTTGATGCTGTATTTCATGAAGGAATCCAGGGTGGAAAAGACCGCCCCTTCAATGGAATTTTCAACCGGGACAATTCCGTATTGCGTTCTGCCCTTGTCCACTTCGCTGAATACCTCATCGATTGATTCCATGGGTTTATATGTTGCGGAGTGACCGAAATAACGGACACCGGCCAGATGGGTAAATGTCGCCTCTGGACCGAGATAGGCCACCTCGATTTTTTTCTGGGAGAGGCGGCAGCTGGTGATGATTTCGTTGAAAATAGAAATCAGGGATTTTTCCGGGAAAACATTGTCGTTTGCCGCTAGCAGGCGGTTATAGATTTCCCGCTCCCTTTTCGGGTCCCATTTCGCCCTCCTGGTTGCGGCCTTCAGTCTGCCGATTTCCCGGGCATAACCGATGCGCTGCTTGAGAAGTTCAAGGATCTTGTCGTCGCCGGCATCGATTTTTTTACGTATTTCCCTGATGGTCGGTTTTTTGGTCATTTTTTTAGGTGTTTAGGTGTTTAGGTTTATAGGTCTTTAGGGATTCAGGAACAGGCGAAGGCTGCATGCTTCGCCTGAACCACTTCTGCCTGCTCTATAAACTTTTAACCTTTAAAGCATCTTATCGGACTTGCAAAGAAAAAATTGAAAAGGCTTGCGTTGGAGCACTTTTTCAATAATATATCGATGATCCCCAGGATATGAATGACAGGAGCGCAATGCCATGAAAAAATATAAGGTCAAAAAGAGCTATGCGGAGATCAACGCCCGCATAAAAGCAGGCGAAGCAGTGGTCGTCACTGCAGAGGAGATGATTGATATAGTCGAAAAAAAAGGTCCGGTGGAGGCAGCACGCAAAATCGATGTCGTCACTACCGGGACCTTTTCGACAATGTGCTCCTCCGGCGCTTTCTTCAATATCGGCCAGACGGTTCCGACCATCAAAGCGGCAAAGGTGTGGATCAACAAGGTACCGGCCTATGCCGGCCTTGCCGCTGTCGATATATATCTTGGCGCCACCGAGCCGGGTGAAGATGACCCGTTGAACAAAATTTATCCCGGAGAGTTCCGCTATGGCGGAGGTCATATTATTGAAGACCTGGTTGCCGGCAAAAAGGTTTTTCTTGAAGCCAAGGCCTATCCCACCGATTGTTATGCCAATCGCAAATGCAAGAAAGAAATGACGCTTGCGGATTTTCCGCATGCGCTGCTCTGCAATCCCCGTAACGGCTATCAGAACTATAACTGCGCGGTGAATTTTTCCGACAGGACAATTTATACATATATGGGAACTTTAAAACCGCAGTGCCGCAACGCCAATTATTGCAGTGCCGGTGAACTGAGCCCGCTGCTCAATGATCCCTATTACCGGACCATCGGAATGGGCACCAGGATTTTCCTGGGTGGCGGCATCGGTTACGTGACATGGAACGGCACCCAGCACAATCCGCATACGCCCAGGAGTCCGAATGGTACACCCAGGAGAGCATCGGGGACAATAATGGTTCAGGGCGATCTGAAGCAGATGTCGGCAGAGTGGCTCCGGGGAGTAAGTGTTCAGGGCTACGGTTGTTCCCTTGCCGTTGGCCTCGGGATCCCGATTCCGATCCTGGATGAAGAGATGGCCATGTTTACCGGGGTGTCGGACAGGAACATTTATACCCAGGTGGTTGATTACGGACATGATTATACCAACGGCATCCAGCGCAATTACGGAGAAGTCAGCTATGCCGAACTGCGGTCCGGACATATCGAAGTGGCCGGCAAAAAAGTACCGGCAGCACCACTGTCAAGCAGGGTAAAAGCGATTGAAATAGCCGAGACCTTAAAAAAATGGATTGTCGACAGGAAGTTTGAACTCGGGGAGCCGGTGGCCCAACTGCCGAGCGTCGACTATGCCAACAATTTAATGGAATAGGCACGGCCATCCGGGAACAGGCGCTTGCATATTCGGGAAAAAGAACGACACCTTAACCGGTTGCTTGAGAAATGCGACAGGGCTGCCGTAGCTTTTTCAGGCGGGGCAGACAGTTCGCTGCTGCTCAGTTGCGCAATTAAAGTCCTGGGTCCGGATAAGGTCATTGCTTTCACTTTCAGGTCATGCCTGCAGAAGCGGCATGAACTGGACAGGGTCGGCGATTGGCTTGCCGACCATGATCTGTCCGGTCTTGTGACCCACCTGTTTGTCGATATCGACCCACTCTCCTGGGAGGAATTTACCGTTAATCCCGTGGACAGGTGCTATATATGCAAAAGCCGGGTGTATCATCTGTTTCTGGACCGGGCGGCCGAATTCGGGATGACCTGCCTTATTGACGGGACAAATGCCGACGATATGCTCAGTGACAGACCGGGCCTGCGCGCCTTGCGGGAGCTTGGAATCGGAACTCCTCTTGCGGACGCCGGGTTGTCCAAAGAAGATGTTCGGATGCTGAGCAGGGAAACCGGTCTCAATACGTGGAACCGCCCTTCTTCCTCCTGCCTGGCTACCCGCATTCCTGCGGGGATGGAGATTACCGGACAGAGGATTGACCTGGTCGCCCGTGCTGAAATGATATTGGAGGAGATGGGATTTATCGGCTGCAGAGTCCGCCTCGACCTGAATGATAAGGAAAGAGTGTACATTGAGGTCCTGGAAAAAGATGTGCATCGGCTTGTTTCGGACATAAACCGCCGCTCTATTCTGGAAAAAATGAAAAAAATCGGATTTTTCCGAGTATTATTAGATATGTATGGCAGGTGAGCCTGATCATGTTTAGGATGAAAAAAAATTATTAAATCCGCCTAAAAACATGGACTGCTGGGAGAAAACGCATTTTTTCCTTTGACAAAGCATTTTGTTTCGTATTAAATCAAGCAGAATGAAGAATGGGTTGTAAATCAATGTTTACGCCTAATTAGCCTTCGGAGCCTTGACGGCAAGATTAAAAAAAAACGGGAGGGAAGTATGAACAAGAAGGAATTGGTTGAAGCTATGGCAGGTGCTGCGGACATTAGTAAAGCAGCAGCAGAAAAAGCTCTTAACGGCATGCTGATGTCCGTTACCAAAGCACTTTCCAAAGGCGACAAGGTAACCCTTGTTGGATTTGGAACTTTTTCAGTTGTCAAGCGTGCCAAGCGGAAAGCCAAAAATCCAAGGACCGGCGAAATGATTAAAATTCCAGCCAAAAAAGTCGCAAAATTCAAACCTGGCAGCAAGCTTGCCGATGCTGTAAAAAAATAATTTTTTTTACAGAAAAATTCCGAAAACAGCCGGTTGCATGTGCCGGCTGTTTTTTTTTGCAGCGGGAATGTTTTTTTAATTCCAGCTTATCTCATATTGATAAAAGATTTTCCGTAATGTATATTGGCTCCCTGTTTAGTGACAATCACGTTGTCGCACAAACAACTATTGCCTGATTGTATCAAGCTGAATTGTCGGGAAGTGGCTCAGTCTGGTAGAGCACAGCGTTCGGGACGCTGGGGTCGGAGGTTCGAATCCTCTCTTCCCGACCAATTTCCGAATTTCTTTCTTTTTTTTTTCTGAATCCTCCGGCATGGGCCGGCTAAATCACTTTATCCTGACAGTCGGCATTTAGGCCGGCTCCGCAAACAATTTAGAATATTCTTCCAGGCAGTCCCTATAAACCGTTCAACCCGGAGTCATTGATCTTAAGGCTGATTCGGAATGCAATGGTATTTTGCCGCTGGTTTGACAAGAACCGGATTTTTTCAATATAATCTGAGAAGAGACAGGAGAGTACTTTGCGGGGTATTATAACATATCATTCTTTTCAGATCGGCGATGGTAAAGGCAAAGGACGCCGCAGCATTTTTTTCGCCGTCCGGCTGCTGTGCTGCTTCCTGGCGGCGATGTTCCGGGCAGAGGGGGTGGCGGCGGCTTCTTCCGTTTCGGAACAGGCAATGCACAGGGGGAGTGCGCAACAGCAAAAAAGCTTTGACGCTTCTTCCTCATGCAGTACCTGCCATCTGAATATTTATGATCAGTTTGTCGAATCCATGCATGCCCGCTCATATACCAACCCTGTTTTTAAGAACATGTTTGATGAACTGGTGGAGAATTGCGCGGATGATGAGTCTCTTGTCCGGGAGATGATGGACTGCATCGCCTGCCATTCACCGGTCACCTATCTGGAACTGGAGGGGAGTACATTTGCGGAGGATCGTGTAAATCCGGATATTTCAGGGGTAGAATGCGATATCTGTCACAGGATTACCGGATACAAGGGTCCGAAGCCCCAGGGGGGCAACTATATTGCCGAGCCTGGAAAGCAGAAGTACGGCCCGTTTCCGCAGCAGTCCGATTGGCATCATGTCTATGCCGAGTTGCAGACAAAGAGTGAAATCTGCGCGGTCTGCCATAACAGGATCAATCGATTCGGACTTGAAATCATCTCCACATTCACGGAATGGCAGGACAGCCGCTATGCGCGAATCGGTATCCAATGCCAGGACTGCCACATGAACAGTCAGGGCTTTCTGACGGGCGGCAAGGCGGTTTTTGAGTCTGGACGTGCAACCCAGGAAAATCTGGCTAAATCACCCTTACGCAGTAAACTCTATACCCACCGTTTTCCCGGAGCCCATTCTGAAACACAGATTAAGGGAGCAATCAAGCTCGATATTCAGGCCGATGCATCCAGCCTGATACCCGGAGAAGAGGCGGTTATCAGCGTTATTGTCGACAATTCCAAATCAGGGCACAGGCTTCCGACCGGCACGGCGGAACTCAGGTTGCTCTACCTCGACTTCTATGCCCAGATCGGCAACCGGACCATACCTCTCCCCGCCAGTTCGCTCTATCCCGGAATGTTTGATGTGGCGGGAAAAGGAAAATATGACGCTGAATTTCTGGGACAGGACTTCCCGCAGGGACGCCGCCTTTACAGGGCGGTTTGCGTCGATACCGCAGAAAAACAGACATATTATGCCTATAATGCCGAAAAAATCATTTTTGACAACAGGCTGCTGGCCGACGAGATCCGGAAGGAGTTTTTTACCTTTCAGGTTCCCGATGATATCAGCGGCAAAGTGTCTTTTGTGGCAACACTTTATTATATCAGGTATCCGGATCCGTTTGCGGAACAGCTGGGTCTTCCAAGGGCGGGGCGAACAGAGCTGGCATCTGTACGCAGAGATGTTGTGCCGGGCAGGCAGCCTGAATAATACAAAATCCGGCTTGCGAGTTGTTGAAACGGTTGCAGCCCGCACGCCTTACGGACAGGCTGGTCTTACCGGCAGTTCAGGATGCTCTGCTCTTCCGGTTGTCCTCCTCTTTCCGGTACCTGTTGAGAACGCCGTAGAGCATATCCGGGAGATCATTTTTCTGGCGGGATGAACGTTGTATCTGCTTGAGGCATTTCTCCAGGGTCAATGGTTCATGAAGAAAAATGTGCCGGAGGATGAGGGAAATGAGCCGGGTAATTGTGGTCAGATTTGAAATTCTGGACTGCAGCTCATGGTTACGGTCAAAGGCCGTGGAGGCAAAGACCTCAACCGGATTGCCGTTGATTTCACTGACCGAGAGATACCATTTGTTCCGGTCACGATCTACGGTCCGGTAACGTTTGCCGTCAACAACATCGGGCAGTTCGATCGATTCGGGAAGGGGTACGGCAATATGATCCGGCAGGATAGGCTCGTCGTGAAAGCGGGACCAGATTTTTTTTATTTCCTCCGGATGATTTTTCACATTGCTTATTATCCCCCGGCACGTTGTGCAGGCGTTGAAGCCGCCGGTATTTTGCGTCTTTTTTTCTGCGCCGCAAATTTCGCAGATTGATTTCTGTTGCCCTTCAGACACGGCTTCCTCCACAATTACAGATAATTTATTTTCCCATGTTGTTTTTCGGCACCTGACACGGTAAAGATACCTGTTCGGAAAGAAGAGTCAATGGGAAATAACATGAACATGCAAAGAGTGATGGAGAATTCTTGCCAGAGGGCTGGAGGTGCACGATGAACAATACGAATGACCGCGGAAACGGCCTGTTGATGCTGTTTACAGGCAACGGCAAAGGCAAGACAACAGCTGCCCTCGGCCAGGCGTTCCGGGCGATAGGGCACGGATTTAAGGTGTGCATGATTCAGTTTATCAAGGGAAACTGGAAATACGGAGAACTGGGCTCGGCCAGGCAATTTTCCGGACTTCTCGATGTGCATGTCATGGGCCGGGGATTTACCTGGACATCCGACGATCTGGACAAGGATATTGCTGCTGCCAGGGAAGCCTGGAATTTTGCCAGGCAGGTCATCAGGGAAGACAGGCATCATATCGTAATCCTCGATGAATTGACCTATCTTATTAACTATAACATGATCGACGAACAGGATGTTATCGACACCCTGAAGTCCCGTCCCGCCGGCATGCATATTGTAATAACCGGAAGGGGGGCCTCGCAGAAACTTATTGATGCGGTTGATCTGGTGACGGAAATGGTTGATGTGAAACATCCTTACGAGTACGGAGTCCAGGCTCAGAAGGGAATAGAATTCTAAAATATTAGCGCTGTTTTCCCGCCCTGGTCTCCTTTTTGCGCTTGCATCTTTCCATCTGCTTGGTATTATTTACTGTTTTCCTCACAAAAAACTCTATTTGCCAGGTCAGCAGGGGCGGCTGTCTATAAGCCGGGTCCTCTGGACCGGATATTTATTTCCTTGGAGAAATATAATGGATTACAGGGATTCTCTGAATCTGCCTCAGACCAAATTCAAAATGAAGGCCAATTTGACCCAGAAGGAGCCTGAATATCTCAGGCATTGGGAAAAGGCCGATCTGTATGGGAAACTGCAGGAAGCGGCCGCCGGCAGACCTCTTTTTGTCCTGCATGACGGCCCTCCTTATGCCAATGGACACATTCATCTGGGCACGGCCTTTAACAAGGTGCTTAAGGATATCATACTGAAATCCCGTCGGCTGGCGGGATTCAATGCCCCTTACGTTCCCGGCTGGGACTGCCACGGCCTGCCCATCGAGCATAATGTCGACAAGGAACTGGGGGCAAAAAAAGAGCAGATACCCACCCTGGCAAAACGTCAGGCTTGCCGGAAATACGCGGAAAAGTGGGTCAAGGCGCAGAAAGCCGAATTTATGCGGCTCGGGGTTCTTGGCGACTGGAATGATCCATATCTTACCATGAATTATGGTTTTGAATCCGTTATTGCCCGCGAGTTCAACAAATTTCTGCTTTCCGGCTCGGTCGTCCGTTCCAAGAAGCCGGTCTACTGGTGCGCAACCTGCGGCACGGCCCTGGCAGAAGCCGAGGTGGAATACCATGATCATACCTCACCTTCAATTTATGTAAAATTTCCGGTCAAGGATGATATTTCAGATATTGTTTCACTGCCCGCAAACAAGAAAACATTTGTCCTGATCTGGACCACGACCCCCTGGACCCTGCCCGCCAACCTGGCAATAGCTTTCCATCCGGATTTTATGTATGCGGCGGTGGAGGTGGACGATGAAATCTGGATTATGGCGGAAAAGCTTGTGGAAAGCTGTTTCCGGGAATTCGGCATTGAGAATTACAGGTTGATAGACACATTTTCCGCTGCCGGCCTTGAGGGCAGAAAGTGCCGGCATCCCTTTATAGACCGGGATTCCCTGCTGGTGCTCGCCGATTATGTCACCATCGACAGCGGCACCGGCTGCGTTCATACCGCTCCAGGCCATGGCGCCGAGGATTATCTGACCGGATTGCGCTATGGACTGGAAATACTGTCGCCCGTGGATGAGCATGGCAAATATACGGCAGAGGCCGGCAAATACGCAGGCAAGCAGGTTCCCGGTGTCAACCGGGAAATAAACAGCGACATGAAGGAAGCAGGAGTCCTGGTCCACGAGGAATCGCTCAACCACAGCTATCCCCACTGCTGGCGCTGCAAAAAGCCCGTCATGTACCGGGCCACCGAGCAGTGGTTTATTTCCATGCAGGCGAATGACCTGCGGTCCAAGGCTCTCCGTGCCATCAGGGAAGTAAGCTGGACACCGGGTTGGGGCATGCAGAGAATCTACGGCATGGTTGAGGCCCGGCCCGATTGGTGTTTGTCCAGACAAAGGACATGGGGAGTTCCCCTGACGGTCCTGACCTGCGAACAGTGCGGGGAGATAGTCAAGGATCCTGCCGTTTGCGAAAAAATTGAATCCCTGTTCGCCAAAGAGGGAGCTGATGCCTGGTTCAAATATGAGGCCGGAGAGCTGGTCCTGCCGGAAACGGCCTGCAGGGAATGCGGCTCAAGATCGTTTAAAAAGGAAAGCGATATTCTGGACGTATGGTTTGATTCCGGCGTCACCTATGCTGCTGTCTGTGAAACCAGGGAAGAGCTTGCCTCGCCCGCCGACCTTTATCTTGAAGGGAGCGACCAGCATCGAGGCTGGTTCCAGAGTTCGCTGCTGGCGGCAGTCGGCACGAGGGGCTATGCTCCCTACAAGGGTGTCCTGACGCACGGTTATGTAGTTGACGGTCAGGGCAAGAAAATGTCCAAGAGTGTGGGGAATGTGGTTGCGCCGCAGGAGGTGATCGACAAGTATGGAGCCGAGATTCTCAGGTTGTGGGTGTCGAGCGAGGACTATCGTGATGATGTAAAGGTATCTGAGGAAATACTCCGGCATGTGTCGGACGCATATCGCAAAATCCGTAATACCCTGCGGTTTATGCTCAGCAATCTTTATGATTTTGATCCGAAAACCGACATTGTCCCGTATGCTGATCTTCCCGGCCTGGACCGCTGGGCGCTGACAAGATTCACAGCTCTTTGCAGAAGAATCGACAAGGCCTACATGGATTATGAATTTCACACCGTGTATCACGGCCTGCATAATTTCTGCGGCACCGCCATGTCCAGCCTGTACCTTGACGTTCTGAAAGACAGGCTCTATGCCTCAGCTCCCGATTCCCTTGAACGTCGTTCCGCCCAGACCGTCATCCACCGTATACTGGACGGTCTGCTCCGGCTCATGTCGCCGATTTTGAGTTTTACCGCGGTGGAGGCCTGGGAGCACCTGTATGGACTCGATGCCTCCGGACCGGCGGAAGATTCCGTTTTTTTTGCCACGTTCCCTTCTGTTGACGATATCCCAGATGATGCCGATTTTAATGCCGCGTGGGCCAGACTGCTGGAAATTCGCGGTGAAATTACCCGGGTCCTGGAAGGCGCGCGCCGGGAAAAGATTATCGGCCTCTCGCTTGACGCCGAGGTTCTGGTCCAGGCTGAGGGCGATACGGCTTCTTTTCTGGCCGATAAATGGGAACAGCTGCAGGAACTCTGCATTGTCTCAAATCTTAAGCCGGTGTCTGATATCGGGAGTGCGGAAAATGTCAAGGTCGTAAAATCCGAGGAGATTGCCGGCCTGAAAATTGGAGTACGGCAGGCGCCGGGTGAGAAATGTGATCGCTGCTGGACAATTTCCACCTCGGTCGGACGGGACAGCGACCATCCCTCTGCCTGTGAACGCTGCGCCCGGGTCGTTCGCGGTATGAGCTCCTGAAAATGAGAGGACCGCTTCATTTTGCAGTATGTATCGCGCTTGTTGTTCTCAGTGATCAGGCAAGCAAATGGTGGATTGTCACTCATTTTTCCCTGTATGAATCCCTGCCGGTCGTGCCCGGATTTTTAAATTTGACGTATCTGACCAATACAGGCGCCGCTTTTGGTCTCCTTGCCGGACAGCCGGCCCTCTGGCGGCAGGTTTTTTTCGTCGGTATCGCCCTGGCGGCGCTAGGCGTCATTTTTTTCATTTATCTGCGCCTGCGGCGGGATTCATTTTTTTACGAACTCAGCCTGGCGCTGATAGCGGGCGGTGCCCTGGGGAATCTGATCGACAGGATTCGTTTCGGCGCAGTCATTGATTTTCTGGATGTCTATGTCGGCACTTACCACTGGCCTGCCTTTAACATCGCTGATTCGGCTATTACTGTCGGAGTGACCATTTTTCTGGTCTACAGTTTCTTTTTTGAAAAAAAAGAGATGAGCACCCCTAGAAACCTGAACCCCTGAAAACAACAATGAAAAAAACAGCAATACTTTTTCCCGGCCAGGGCTCTCAGTTTGTCGGAATGGGCAGGGAATTTGTCGAAGGAGACGATGATGCCCGCCTGCTCACGGACATGGCCGGCAGAATCAGCGGATTTCCCCTGCAACGTCTCTGTCTTGAAGGTCCCATGGAAGACCTGACGAGGGTAGTCCACCTGCAGCCTGCCATGACCGTCGTCAATATGATTTGCTGGCAGGCCCTGAAAAAGGCGGTCCCGGATTTGCAGCCGGTTTTTTTTGCCGGCCACAGCCTGGGAGAATATAGTGCCCTGTATGCCGCCGGGGTGCTGAGTGCGGAGGATTGCCTGGCCCTGGTTACCCGGCGCGGCGAACTGATGGAGAGGGAGGGAGAAGCAAATCCAGGCGGAATGCGAGCGGTGCTCGGCATGACCATAGATCAGATCGAATCCCTGCTCGGCAATTTTGCCGGCGGCGGTGACGTCGTAGTCGTTGCCAATCATAATGCGGAAAAACAGGTGATCATCTCGGGTGATCTCCTGGGGCTGGACAGTTTCGGCACACTGTGCGAGAAGCAGGGAGCCAAGGTTATTGCCCTGAATGTCAGCGTAGCCAATCACAGCCCGCTGGTCGCCGGTGCAGTCAAGGATTTTGCAGCATTCATGGCTGATATTCCTTTTCGAAAACCTGCCGCACCCGTCCTGTTCAATATGACCGCGAAAGCGGAAACAGATCCCGATGCGATCCGCGATATCATGGCCCGGCAGATTGCTTCCCGGGTAAGGTGGTTTGATTCGATGAACCGGATGCTGGATCAGGGTGTCGAACTTTTTATCGAGGCTGGTCCCAAAAAGGTTCTGTCCGGACTTATGCGGAAGATAATGCCCAGGGGCACGGCATCCTGTATCCAGTTTGATACTCCGGCAGATCTGGAAAAGGTGGTTGTCGAGTTGTCTGATTGAACGGTTTTTCAGCCTGTTACGCTTCCCGCTTGACATTGGCGGTAAGTTCGATTAAAAATTATGAATTTGTCCGTATGAAATTATATTGAACGGAGTGTTGTTAATTACCCCTATCCAGGGATAGACCGGTATGAACGGGAAAGAATAAATGTTCGAGAATTTAACAGATCGCCTTGAGAGCGTATTCAAAAATCTTCGCGGTCATGGAAAACTGACCGAGGAGAATATTCATGAGGCCATGCAGGAGGTGCGGCGGGCACTGCTGGAGGCCGACGTCAACTTCAAGGTAGTCAGGGAATTCGTTAACAATGTAACCGAGAAATCCATAGGCAAGGAGGTTCTTACCAGCCTGTCGCCCGGGCAGCAGGTCATCAGAATCGTGCATGACGAACTGGTGGAATTCCTAGGCAGTACAACATCGTCCCTGCGGCTTGACGGCAGGCAGCCGGTAACCATCATGCTGGCGGGCCTGCAGGGTTCGGGTAAAACCACCACGGCAGCCAAACTTGCACGGCTTTTGAAAAGTCAGGGACGCAGACCTTTTCTCGTGCCGGCGGACGTCTATCGTCCGGCAGCTATTGTTCAGCTGCAGGTACTCGGCGAACAGGTCGGAGTTCCGGTTTTTGCTTCAACAACCGAGGATGACCCCGTAGCCATCTGCCGCCGGGCGGCTGCAGAGGCAAACGAGAAACAGTACGACACCGTCATTTTCGATACGGCAGGGCGCCTGCATGTGGATGAAGCTCTGATGGCCGAACTCAAGGGAATAAGCAAGGCGGTTCCCCTGACGGAAATATTGTTCGTCGCCGATGCCATGACCGGTCAGGACGCAATAACGGTAGCCGATAAGTTCAATGAAGACCTGGAAATCACCGGCGTCATTCTGACCAAGATGGAAGGTGACGCGCGCGGCGGCGCCGCACTCTCCGTAAAGCGGGTCACGGGAAAACCCATCAAGTTTGTCGGTATAGGCGAAGGAATTGATGCCCTGGAGGTCTTCCATCCTGATCGGGCCGCTTCCCGCATACTTGGTATGGGCGATATCATGTCGCTCATTGAAAAGGCCGAGGCGGTTGTCGATCAGAAAAAGGCCAGGACGCTGGCCAGTAAGATTCAGAAGAACGCCTTTACCCTGGAGGATTTTCTTGACCAGATTCAGCAAATCAAGAAGATGGGCAACCTGGAACAGTTGATGGGAATGATTCCCGGGGTCAATAAGCTCAAGCAGCTGAAGGATGCTCCCAAACCTGATGAAAAAGAGCTGAAGAAAACCGAGGCTATAATCCTGTCGATGACCGCCAAGGAAAGGCAGCATCACCAGATTATCAATGCCAGCCGCCGGCAGAGAATCGCCAAAGGCTCCGGCACCTCGGTGAACGAAGTAAACAGGGTATTGAAAAGCTATACCATGATGTTGAAAATGATGAAAAAGTTCAAGGGCAAAAGTGTGGTCCGCGGCGGCAAGCGGCGCAAACTGCCGAAAGGTCTCATTCGTTAAACAGGAAATCCGGGAGAGTCCCTGATTATACATTTGCATAGTGGAGGAAAAAAATAATGGCTGTTCGAATTCGTCTGACCAGGATGGGAAGAAAAAAGAAACCGTATTACCGCATAATCGTTGCCAACAACGAAACTAAACGTGACGGCAGGTTCCTTGACATCATAGGGACCTATGATCCGATGCAGGAACCTGCTGCAGTAAGCATTGATACAGATAAACTGAACGAATGGCTGGGCAAGGGTGCTGAGCCTTCCGTGACGGTAAGCAGTCTGATCAAGAAGTATGGGGCTGCATAAAAGGTCTGCCTGATGAAGGATCTGATCAAATACATTGTCGACAAACTGGTTGATCAACCCGATGCAGTCGAAGTGACTGAAAGAGATGAAGGCGATACAATCATTGTCGAATTGCGGGTCGCCAAAGAAGATCTCGGGAAAGTTATCGGCAAGCAGGGCAGAACGGCAAAAGCAATGCGTTCCATCCTGTCCGCGTCTGCCGGCAAGCTGGAGAAGCGTTCCCGTCTTGAAATTCTGGAATAGAAATGGATGCTGCCGGGGCTGACGCCGGAGACTTTATTCTGCTCGGCAAGATATCCAAACCCCATGGAACCCGTGGTGAATTAAAAATTTATCCATATTCCAGGCAGCCGGAAAATTTTATGGCCTACAGCAGGATATGGGTTGCCCCGGACAGCGGTGATAAGGAATTTATACCTTATGTTGTGGAGCAGTCCAGGGTTCAGGGAAAACTGGCCTTGCTGAAGCTTGCCGGCTGCTCAACCAGGGAGGATGCTGAAGAACTGGTCGGCAGCGAAATCTGGCTGCGGCGCAAGGATCTGCCCGACCTGAATGAAGCGGAATATTACTGGCTGGACCTGAAAGACAAAAAAGCTGTAACGGAAGACGGTCGTGAACTGGGAAAGATAACGGCAATTTTTGAAACTGGCGGCCACGACATTCTCAGCGTAACCGGCAGCAGCCGGGAGTACCTGATACCGGTACATGAAGAATTCATTGTCCGTATAGAGGAATTTGAGGTGGTGCTGAAGCTGCCCCCCGGACTGCTTGAGATGAACAAGTAACCACCGCTCGTTTTAAGGGTCTGATGATATTTGACATCCTGACAATTTTTCCCGAGCTGTTCACATCGCAATTCCAGGACGGAATGCTGCGAAGGGCGGTAAGCAGCGGCAGGATATCGGTTAATCTGCACAACATCCGCGATTATGCATTAGACAGGCATAAAATGACCGATGATCGGCCTTTTGGCGGCGGTGAAGGCATGGTAATGAAGCCCGAGCCCCTGGTTGCCGCTCTCGAGGATGTGCAGAAAAAAGGCAGCCCGGGCCATGTCGTCCTGCTGACGCCGAGGGGAAAAGTATATTCCCAGAAAACCGCCGAACGGCTGGCAGGTTTTTCCCGTCTGCTTCTTGTCTGCGGCCGATACGAAGGAGTCGATGAACGGGTTGCCAGGAGCTGCATCGATGAAGAGATCTCCATCGGCGATTTTATACTCACCGGCGGCGAAATAGCGGCAATGGTCGTTGTTGATTCCGTCACCAGGCTTATTCCCGGGGTGCTGGGATCGGAAGACTCGGCCAGAAATGATACGTTCAGCCGGGGGCTGCTCAAGCATCCGCAGTATACCAGGCCCAGGGTTTTCAGGGATATGGATGTGCCGGAGGTCCTGCTGTCCGGAGATCATGCGGAGATAGAGCATTATCGCTTCATGGAGTCCGTGCGGGAGACTCTGGTCAGGAGGCCGGAGCTGCTGGCGAAAATAAAATTTACAGCCGGAGAAGTTAAGCTGCTGCGGAAGGCAGGCCTGATGGCTGAAATAATAGCGGCAGGCAGGGAGAATGGAGAAGAAGTCACTGAAAATTGATGTGGCGCTTATCCATTATCCGGTAATCAACAGGACCGGAAATATTATCGGTTCGGCAGTCACAAACCTTGACCTGCATGATATTGCCAGGGCCGGACTGACCTATGGCATTGGTACCTGCTGGGTCGTTGTTCCGGACAGGCTGCAGCAGGATCTGGCAGCAAAGATTGTTGCCCACTGGACGGAAGGCTATGGAGGAACGGTCAATCCCGACCGCAGGGATGCGTTGTCTCTGATCCGGATCCGCTCAACCCTTGACGAGGTCATTGACGGGCTGGCGGAAAAATGGGGTGAAAAGCCCTATATACTTGCCACCTGCGCCCGCCCTGGCAGGAAAAATATGGAGTTTGAAGCTGTCCGGAGCATGGCTGAAGGGAATAGGCGCCTGCTCCTGCTGTTCGGGACGGCATGGGGACTGGCCCCGGAAATTCTGGAGAGAGCCGATGGAATCCTGCCGCCGCTCAGGGGCGCGGGAGAGTATAATCATCTCTCCGTACGGTCGGCAGCGGCGATTATTCTGGACCGGCTGCTGGCGCATGCGGCGGAAAGATAAGGAACGGCAGGAGAAATCATAGAAGAGATATGCTGAATCAGAAGAACAATATATTAATAAATCAGGATACATCATTATCCGAACAGATCGAAGCCATTGGGTGAAAATGGAGGCATCCGGCGGGAATATTCCCCAAAAAAAAGAGATATGACGATGAATATTTTAGACAAATTGGACCTGGAGCAAATGCGGTTTGATCACCCTGATTTTCGCCCGGGCGATAATGTAAAGGTGTACATTCGAATTGTTGAGGGCAACAAGGAGCGTATTCAGATTTTTCAGGGGGTTGTTATCAAGCGCAAGCGTGGGAATATGAATGCAACGTTTACCGTTCGCAAGATCTCCCATGGTGTCGGTGTTGAAAAAACCTTTGCCCTGCATTCGCCCCGTATTGAGAAAATAGAGGTGGTCAGCAAGGGACGGGTGCGCCGGTCCCGCCTGTTTTATCTCCGGGAGCGCCGCGGCAAAGCCGCACGCATCAAGGAACGCGGTATTAATTAGATTTCAGGGTCAGTCTGTTGAGGCACAAAGGGTCAATTTCCGAAAACAACGAACTTTGTGCCTCTTCTCTGTTCGACAGCAGCAGGAAAAGGGGTACTCTTTATTTTGAACGCAACCTTGCCCGTGCAGGATACCGCTGCGTGGCCGGCCTGGATGAAGCAGGCCGCGGTCCGCTCGCAGGGCCTGTTGTTGCAGGATGTGTCGTCCTGCCGCGAAAATGCGAATACAAACTTTTCAAAGATTCAAAACTCCTGACTGCCGGTCAGCGTGAAAATCTTTTCCAGCTCCTCCATACATGCGGGGCAAAGGTCGGCTACGGCATCATCACCCCGGAGGAGATAGACCGCATCAATATCCTGCAGGCATCTCTCCGGGCTATGGCCCTGGCAGTCGATAATCTTGCCCGGCAATGCAGAATCAATCCTGATTTTCTTCTTGTTGACGGAACCTTTACGGCACCTGTCAATCTCCCGCAAAGAGCTCTCATCAAAGGTGAGTCGAAAAGCGCATCCATCGGGGCGGCTTCCATTATCGCCAAGGTTATGCGCGACCGCTTGATGGAGGATTTCCACAGCCGCTACCCGTTGTACAACTTTTCTCAAAACAAGGGCTATGCGACGCTCGAGCACCGCCGTGCGATCAGAAAACACGGTCCCTGCGTCATCCACCGCCGCACCTTCAGCGGGGTAAAGGAATACCTGGAAAGAATGAATGAAGGCGAGCCGTCAGGCAGCCAACAGTCTTTATTCTGAATCCGTGACGGCTTTCAGGAATATGCTGGGTAACTTATTTATTTTTCGCCTTTTATGGCATATGATAAATATATTGCGCGATTCACTTCGCCGCCCTTCGGGGCGCCCGATATCGGCCCATTTGCTGCGGAGTCTACGCTTACCTGTTGTTAACTCGTTGATATCACACCAGGATAATCAACATCGTTGCCGCCTCCAAGGTCTCGCAGGCTCGCTATCCGCATCTGGACCGTTCTCGAACGCTCACGGATTCAGGTTTATGGTAACAGAGGTATAGAATTGTTTTCCGGATGGCGTGAAAAAATAAAAAACAGGGCAGGGGAGAACACCGGATCCCTTGGGGAAGAAATTGCCGTCTCTTTTCTTAAAAAGAGTGGCTATGCAATTATTGAACGAAATTACCGGAAACGCTACGGTGAGATCGATATAATCGCAGAAGATGGAGGGGAGTTGGTTTTCATAGAGGTGAAAACCAGGAAATCAAGCAGTTTCGGCAGCCCTTTTGAGGCGGTGGACAGCCGTAAACAGGAAAAGATGTCGCGGGTCGCTATGGCGTATATGATCTCACGCAGCCTGACGGAACAGGCAGCCCGTTTTGATGTGGTAGCCGTCCGGCTGGAAGCGAAGCAGCAGCCGAAAGTGGAGTTGGTAAAAGATGCCTTTGAGCTGTGCGGCTGGTAACCGTTTTTGTCTGACAGGGGAGCAAGCATGCGCCATCTGATAGGCATTACCATGGGCTGTCCGTCAGGTATCGGTCCGGAGATAATTCTCAAGTTTTTTTCCACCCTGGCGGCAGACACGGAATTCCAGCCAATAGTGCTGGGAGATCTCGGGGTCCTGCGCCGGGCTTCGTCGGAGATCCGCCTTCCGGCAATTTTAACTGCCTGGCGGCCGGGCGACACTGTTGTGCCCGGGACTGTTCCGGTATGCAATTTGACCTCGCTGGATAGCGGTTCTGTGCAGTGGGGGAAGCCGAACGCCGCAACCGGCAGGGCTATGGCCCTCTATATTGAAGAGGCTGTCAGGCTTATCAAAAAAGGTATCCTGGCCGCGGTGGTGACCTGCCCGATAACCAAGCAGGGATTGAATATGGCCGGCTGCCTTTATCCCGGGCATACCGAAATGCTTGCCGCATTGACCGGGACGGATCAATACCTGATGATGATGGCCGGAGCGCGGCTGCGGGTGATTTTGGTGACGATCCATGAACCGCTTCGCCGGGTTGCCGAGATGATTACCACGGACAAGATAGGGCAGTGTATAGCTATGACCGCCAAGGCCCTCTCCTCGGATTTTGGCCTGGAAAAGTCCAGAATCGCAGTGGCTGGCCTTAATCCGCACAGCAGTGAGCAGGGGATGTTCGGCCGGGAAGAGCAGGAAATCATAGCTCCTGCCATTGCTGCGGCAAAAAAAGGATGCGATGTCAGCGGACCCTGGCCGCCAGACACGGTATTTTACCATGCCGCCGCCGGCCGCTTTGATGCGGTGATCGCCATGTATCACGATCAGGGTCTGATTCCCTTCAAACTACTCCATTTTGCCGACGGGGTTAATGTGACCCTGGGTCTGCCGATCGTCCGCACCTCGGTGGATCACGGTACAGCCTATGATATCGCCGGCCGGGGCATTGCGGAGAGCTCAAGTTTGGAGGCTGCTTTTTCCATGGCCGGGTTAATAGTGGGCAACAGGATGAAGAGAGATTTCTGATGGAGAGGACGGACAAGGGGATTCTGATAGCGGTTGAGGGCATTGACGGTACCGGCAAATCAACGCAGGTCCGCCTTCTTGCGGATTATCTGCGCAACAGGGGATTGACGGTTGTCGAGACCCGTGAACCGACCGACGGACCCAGCGGCCGGAAAATCAGACAGTTATTTGTTGATCGGGGGCAGTGCAGCCCTGCAGAGGAACTCGCGCTCTTTATCGAGGACCGCCGCCAGCACGTACAAGAGGTCATCGCCCCGGCTCTTGCCCGGGGGCAAGTCGTTGTGACCGACCGTTATTATTATTCAACAGCAGCCTATCAGGGAGCGGCCGGGCTCGATCCTGACGATGTCTTTGCAAAAAACAGTTTTGCACCAGAACCGGATCTGGTTATTCTTCTTATTATGGAACCACAGGCGAGCCTCACCAGGATAAAGGAACTACGCGGCGAGGAGCTCAATGATTTTGAACAGGAAGACCAGCTGCATCGCGTTGCCGCCTTGTTTGCTTCATTCAAGAGTGACCAGATTGTCAGGATAGATGCAGATGCTCCCGTGCACCAGGTGGAACAGAAAATCCGGCTGGTTGTGGATGCCATGCTGCAGGGAAAAAAATATTGATGCGAACCGCTTTGAAAAAACTTGAGTTTTTTATTCTCGGAATGGTTGCCCTGCCGGCCCTGGCACTGCTGCCTGCATGTCAGCAGCAGGCGGTAGTGACGGAATATCCCGAGGAACAGGTTGAAGAAACGGATTACGGTTGTTCCTATTTCTACTTTCTCTGGGGCAGGCAGGCGGAACTGGGCCTGCGGTTTGAAGAGGCCATGGAAGCGTATGAGAAGGCACTGATATGCGATCCGGAGGCCGAGTTCATCATCCGCAAGATTCCCATCCTGCTCCTGCGAATGGACCGGGGAGAGGAGGCGATAACCATGCTCCGGAATTTTCTTGTGAAAAAACCCATGGATAGCGGTGTCAGGATGCTGCTGGCCCGGGTGTATGCAGGACTCGGCCATTATGAGAAGGCCGCCGATGAATACCGTATCATCCACAGGCAGAATCCTGAGGAGGTCAGCTCTTTGCTCCTGCTCAGCGAATTGTATCTCAACCTGAAAAAACTGGAAGAAGCGGAACTGGTCCTCAGGAAGCTCCTGGAGGTCAACAGCAGTTCCTATCCGGCCCGGGTCATGCTGGCGCGTATTCATATGGCCAACAGGCAGTACCAGGCGGCTGCGGACGAATATCGCAAGGCCCTTGACATTGACTGGTCCGCCGACCTGGTTATAGAGATGAGCGATGTGTATGTGCAGCAGAAAGACTATGACAGGGTTATTTCACTCTATCGGGAAATACTGGAGCAGGATCAGAACGAACGGGTAGCGCTCGCCCTTATCAATTTCCTGCTGCTGCAGAACAGGGAACTGGACGCCCTTGCTGAATTGGACCGGCTCAAATCTTACGTTGAGGAGCCGGGCAGCATAGATCTATCCATGGCACGATTGTATGCCCGGATGGGAAAGTACGATCAGGCCGTTGAAATAGTGCGCAGTTATCTGGACAGAAACAATGCCGCCGATGCCAGGTATCTGCTGGCGGTCATCCTGGCCCAGGCAGAAGAATTTGAACAGGCCGTCGATGAACTGCGGCTGATCGGCAGGGATGCGGCGGAATATGAAGATGCAGTAATATTCCAGGTCCGCATTCTCCGTTTTCTTCAGCAGACCGATCAGGCGGTGCAGGTGCTTGAAAATGCAATACAGTATGAGGAAGAACGCACTCCCGATATGTATGTCATGCTGGCGGCGCTCTACCAGCTCCAGGAAAGGCCTGATCTTGGCAAAGACACATTTAACAGGGCATTAGATGCTTTTCCGGACAATGACGAACTCCTGTACGAGTACGGTCTGTTTCTGGACACCCTGGGTTCAAAGGAAGAAGCATTGTCGGTAATGCAGGAGGTCATCGAACGTCAGCCCGATCACAGCGAAGCGCTGAATTATGTCGGCTACTCATGGGCGGATGACAGCATTCATCTTGACCAGGCGCTTCTTTTTGTTGAGCGTGCCGTCAGCCTGGAGCCGGAAAACGGATACATGCGCGACAGCCTTGGCTGGGTCTATTTCAAGCTGGGCAGGATCCAGGAGGCCGCGCAGCAGCTTGAAGAAGCTGTCAGGCTGATCGAAAACGATCCTCTCATCCATGATCACCTCGGCGATGTCTACCTTGAGTTGGGGCGCCGGGATGATGCGCTTGAGGCATATAACAGGGCCCTGTCTCTTTTCAAGGAAGGGAGTGATGAGCGGAACGCACTGCAGGAAAAGATAAAACTTTTCGAAGACCGGGAAAAATAACTGTGATTTTTCACCGGCGGTATTTTCTTCTCTGGTATCCGGTTCTTTTCTGGAGTTTTTTTCAGGCGGGCTGCGCCGCCAGACTCCCTGCATCAATACCGCTGGCAGAAGAGCAAAGGGGAGAGATTCTGGCTCATTATCAGTCTTTTCAGAAAAGAGACTGCAGCATTCCCCTGGATGCGGACATATCGCTTGATGCCCGGTCATTCGGTAAAAACTGGAAATCCACCGGCTTTTTCCTGATCCAGCCGCCTTCCCGCCTGCGTATGACCATTGTTGACCCGGTCGGCCGCCCGCTTTTCATCCTGATCGCCGCGGAGAATTTCTTCACCCTGGTCAACACCGGGAAGGGGGAGGCGCTTGTCGGTTCCGCCGCCGCGCTTGCCGGGGAAAATGAAGATTTTGCAGAATTCCGGGCGGAAGACGTTATTTCTCTGCTCACCGGGAGGTTTTTACCGCCCCCGTTCTTATTGACGGATATGCGGAGAGATAAAGAGTCAGATACCTTTGTCTGGCTTGTGTTTGCCGCAGCAGCTGAAAAAAGTCACAATATTCTCTTTGATCCCGATGAGAAGCGCATAGTGAGGCATATCTTTGCCGACCCCGGCGGAGAAATCCTGCTGGATATCCGGTATGGTCCGGGTGAGGAAAACAGCGGCACCTGCTCCATGCCGGATGCACTGGTGATCACCGGGTCGGCCGTGGGGGGAGAGGTGACTTTAAGGTATGACCTTGTCATGCCGCGGGGGGTGATCCCGGAATCAAATTTTGAGCTCACCCTGCCGGAACACTATAACATCAGGAGAATGGAAGGGGATTCCCTGCCCTGAAAAATTCTACCGGCTAATTGTTCACCTTATCGCCTGTCGTATTGATTATGACCATGAACAGGTTGTCTTCCTTGAAGAAAATCTGCTGCAGGTCATAGTTCCTGCCGGGAACCAGGTCGAACACCACCCGGATATTGTTTGGATTCCGGTACTTGCCTACCTTGATATTCTGAATAAAATTCCCTTCAGTCGCGATCAATTCATCCAAACCCTCACCGGCAAGGGTATCTTTGAAAAAACAGACAATCCGCGGGATATCTTCTTCTATTCCGAAGACAACGGGAGGATTGAAATCGTTCAGCCTGAAGGAGACGATCTCGCCGCGATGTGACGTGTTGTCAAATTCAATGGAATGAAGGGTAGGAATTGATGTTTCTTTTGCCGCCTCTTTTTCTCCGATTTCGGAAAGGGGCTGGATGACGGTTGATTCGTCAGGTTCCGGTTTGGCCGGAACTTCAGGTTTAACCGAGGGAGGGATTGCTGCAATCGTATCCCCGGTAGGCATATCCCTGTCGGGAATTTCTTCAGGTACCGGATCGGGCAGCTCTTCTTCGGAAGGCTTTTCTGCCGGTGCTTCAGCAACGTCGGCTCTCTCTTCCGCCGGCTCCGGTTCCGGGGGCATGCCGGCGGCAAAAACATTGATCATCAACGTGTTGGAGGTTTTATCGAAGTTCTGGTCAAAATCGATTTCCATTCCGGGCTGTATATCGAGCACTACCCTGGTTTTCGGGTTCTCCCCTTTATGGTAGCCGGTGCGGACTCTGAGAATGAAATTACCGTCTGCCTGGATGGAATTGCTGACATTTTTGCCGGGAACAACATCAGGAAAATCAAAGACTATCCGGGGCCTGTCTCCTTTGAGGACAAAATTTTTGGGCAGATGCGCGCCATTCATTTTGACGGTGAGCCGGTCAAAATCTGCTGCCGGTGCATCGAACACGATCTGTTCCATCACGGGCTGGGCAGAAACAGAGGTTAAACCGATGCTCATCAGGAAAATGAGCAGAAAAATTATCAGAAAAGGTGTTATAATTATGGCTCTATTTTTTGTCATAGGTCTCATAGTCCACTGGCTTTGCAAAGCGGGCTTTGGTAAAAACTTGCTCCGCCGACTGTTTGTGCGTTATAAACGATTGAAATGGCGCTGTATCCAGACCCCCCCGACGACATTTTAAATTCGTCTAAAACCGGATACAATTTATGCCGGAAAAAAAACATCTATTAACCTGAATACATCGCGAAGGCCCGAAATGTCAATATTTTTAAGTAACACGACCCGGCAGGCAGCCGGCCGGAAGCATTATGTCCGAACGAATATCGATCGATAATATCCTTCCTCTGGTCAAAAAACCGGGAAGGTATATCGGCGGTGAACTGCATTGCGCCGCCAAGACCTGGGAAGAGGCTGAGGTCCGTTTTGCCTTTGTTTTTCCCGACTTGTATGAAATCGGCATGTCGCACCAGGGGCTGCAGATCCTGTACCATATTGTCAACAGCCGGAAGGAAATTCTGGCTGAACGGAGTTTTGTCCCGGACATTGATATGGAGAGTGAGCTGCGCCAAAACGGGCTGCCGCTATTTTCCCTGGAATCGAGAACTCCCCTCCGATGTTTTGATGCCATAGGCATTACCCTGCCGTATGAACTGAGTTATACCAATATTCTCACCGTCCTGGACCTGGCAGGGATACCGTTTCGCGGAGCCGGGCGCAGCGGGGATTTTCCGCTTGTCATCGGGGGCGGGTCCTGCGGCCTGAATCCGGAACCGGTGGCGGACTTCTTTGATGCAATTGTCCTCGGAGACGGCGAAGAGGTTATCCTGGAGATCGCAGAGGTTGTGCGGGCGGCGAAAAGGCATGGTTTGTCCAGGCCCCAGGTGCTGTCCGGACTGGCGGCTATTGAGGGGGTTTATGTTCCTTCATTTTTTGCTCCGCAGTACAGCGGTTCCGAGTTCACCGGCGTTATTCCCCTGAAAAAAGGATATACGGCGGTGCGGCGCAGAGTGCTGCCGCGCCTGCCCGGACCGGAAGAGACCGCCAGTCCGCTGGTTCCGATTGTCAAGCCGGTTCATGACCGGCTTGGCGTTGAAATTGCCCGGGGATGTACGCGGGGGTGCCGGTTCTGCCAGGCGGGAATCATTTACCGGCCGGTCCGTGAACGTCCGGTTGAAGATATCCTGGCCATAGCGGACCGGGGGATCCGCAGCAGCGGTTTTCATGAAATGGCGCTGTTGTCGCTCTCCTCAGGGGATTTCAGCTGCCTCCCGGAGCTGATGATGCGCCTGATGGACAGATATGCCGATCAGTATGTCTCCGTGTCCATGCCCTCCATGCGCGTCGGTACCCTCACGCCGGAAATCATGAACCAGATCAGGCGGGTCAGGAAGACCGGATTCACGGTTGCTCCTGAAGCAGGCACCGACAGGCTGCGGGAAGTTATAAACAAAGGGATCACGGAAGAGGATCTGCTGGCAACCTGCCGCAATGCCTTTGCCATGGGCTGGAACCTGATCAAGTTCTATTTTATGATCGGCCTGCCCACGGAAACATGGGAGGACGTGGAAGCGATCGTCGAACTGGCACGGAAAGCACGGGAAACGGCTGGACCGGCCGCGAAAAGGGTGCAGATCAATGTCAGCGTGGGAACCTTTGTCCCAAAACCGCATACCGCTTTTCAGTGGGAACGGCAGCTGACTCTGGAGGAAGCAAAAGAGCGTATAAACAAGCTGAAGGTACTGCTGCCCCGGCGCGGCTTCAAACTCAAATGGCATGATCCGTATCAGAGTGTGCTGGAGGGTGTTTTTTCCCGGGGTGACAGGCGGCTCTCGTCCCTGGTGGAACAGGCCTGGCGGAATGGAGTTCGGCTTGACGGCTGGTCGGAACACTATCGCCTGGAAAATTGGCAGCAGGCGGCCGATCAGTGCGGCATTGACCTGAATTCCTATCTTCGGGAGAAGGATCAGGACAAACCTCTTCCCTGGGATCATCTCGATCCGGGCGTTGACAGGGAGTTTCTGGCCCGGGAGCGGCAAAACGCACTGGCAGGAAATTATACACCTGACTGCCGGACAGAGGGATGCCAGAAATGCGGGCTGTGCGATTTTACCACAATCAGTCCCGTGGTGAATAAAAAGACGCGTGGCGTCGAAGCGGACCGGCAGCCAGGCACAGCCCCGGAAAGAAAGATGACGGAGCAGGGTAAGGCGGTCAAATACCGGGCCCATTATTCACGGACCGGTGATACTCGTTTTTTCAGCCACCTGGAAGTGCTCCAGCTTATTTTTCGCGTCCTGGCAAGGGCCGGCCTCAAGGTCATCTATTCGCAGGGATTTAATCCGACGCCGCAGGTATCTTTCAGTTCAGCTCTGCCGGTGGGCATGGAAAGCGAGGCGGAGTATTTTGATTTTGAGCTGGCTGAACCCCTTGCTGATACCGTAGATGCCATTACAGACCTGAACCGGGAATTGCCCGGCGGCATGAAGATTTTTGCCCTGCAACCTTTTCGCAGGTCAAATGCGGAAGCGACCATCTCGTCATACACTGTTCGGCTGCACAAGCCGCTCACCTCTCTGCAGAAGGAAGGAATAGACAATTTTCTGGCCGCCTGCAGCCTCCTGATTCAACGGGTCCGCAAGAACAAAATCAGGGAGGTTGACATCCGCCCCCTGGTCAGGGAATTGCGGGCGGAGGGAGAAACGGTTGCTTTTGATCTCATCAGCTATCATGGCAGGTCCGGGGTGAGTCCCAGGGAAATACTGCAACAGGTGGTTGGACTGGAAGAAGATGAAGCGCTTCTTGCCCGCATAAAAAAAACGCGGGCTGTCGATTTTCCTGCAAGTACTTGAGCAACGGCTTTGTAATGTGGTATGAAAATCCATTGCACTATTTTCATAGAAGGACAGGTCTGGTGGAACCTGGCCTTTTTATACCCCCTGAACATTTTTTCCTGAAGAAGGAGAGACCATGAGCAAAAAGGTATTATTACGCGATGATCAGATGCCGACCAGCTGGTATAACGTGGTTCCTGATATTCCAAACGGACTTAAACCGCCGCTTGATCCGGCAACCATGCAGCCCATGGCGCCGGAAAAGCTGGCCGCGATATTTCCAATGGGACTGCTGGAGCAGGAAATGAGTCCCGATCGGCACATTCCCATCCCGGAGGAAGTTCTGGAAATATACCGCATATGGCGGCCGTCACCCCTGGTCAGAGCCTTTAACCTTGAGCGGGCCCTCGGTACCAAGGCGAAAATCTTCTTTAAAAACGAAGGGGTTTCCCCGGTGGGCAGCCATAAGCCGAACAGTGCCGTGGCCCAGGCCTTTTTCAACAAGCGAGAAGGGGTGAAACGCCTGGCCACTGAAACCGGAGCCGGACAGTGGGGCAGTGCCCTGGCGATGGCGACAAGTATGTTCGGCCTGAAATGCAAGGTCTATATGGTCCGGGTTTCCTTTAATCAGAAGCCCTACCGTAAATCGGTCATGCAGACATTCGGCGCCGAAATTGTCGCCAGCCCAAGTCCGTATACCAATTACGGCCAGTCGATCCTGGAGAAATATCCTGACAGCAACGGCTCCCTCGGCATTGCCATCAGCGAAGCCCTTGAAGATGCCGTAACCAGTGAAAATACCAACTATGCCCTCGGCTCGGTTCTCAACCATGTTATCCTCCATCAGACGATCATCGGCCTGGAGGCCAGGAAACAGATGGAAATCGCAGGGGCATATCCGGATGTGGTTGTCGGCTGCTGCGGCGGCGGTTCAAACTTTGCCGGGCTTGCCGTACCCTTTGTTCCCGATCGGCTGGAAGGCAAAAAAATTCGTTTTGTCGGGGTTGAGCCGGCATCCTGTCCGACCTTGACCGAAGGCAGGTATGCCTATGATTCCGGCGATACTGCCGGCATGACGCCGCTGCTGCATATGCATACCCTGGGCCATGATTTCATGCCTCCGGGTATTCATGCCGGCGGGCTCCGGTATCACGGCATGGCGCCGATTGTTTCCGCCCTGGTGCGGGAAAAAATCGTGGAGCCGATCAACGTCCACCAGATGGAATGCTTTGAGGCCGGCGTTCTCTTTGCCAAAACCGAAGGTATCATCCCGGCACCGGAGACCTGTCATGCCATTCAGGGTGCCATCCTGGAAGCCACCAGGGACCTGAATGAACCAAAGACCATTCTCTTTAATTTTTCCGGACACGGGTTAATAGATATGGCTGCCTATGACAGTTATTTTGCCGGCGAACTGCATAACTATGCGCTGCCCAGGGAGCAGATTGCAGAGTCGTTGTCCCATCTGCCCAAGGTCGACTGAACGTAAGGAATCCGTGAAAAAGAGACTGCCTGCCGCTGTTCTTTTTCTGCTGTTTTTTATTCCGATATTCTGCTGTTCATGGCAGGCCGCGGATGCGGCCTGCCATGACTTTCCGGAAGTCATTGAAAACGGTTCCTATGCCGTGGCCGACAAATCAGGACGGATTATTTCATCCTGCAACCCGGATACACCGTTTATTCCCGCCAGCGTCATCAAAATACAGACCGCCCTTGCCGCCCTCAGCATTCTCGGCGAGGATTTCCGTTTTCAAACCGACCTGTATATGGATGCACATGATAATCTCTACATTGAAGGTTCCGGGGATCCTTTGCTGACTTCCGAGGAAGTCGGACTCATACTCGCTGCCTTGCATCAGCTCGGTGTCAGGAAAATTAACGGCATCTATGTTGACAATTCACGTTTCGGTTTGGAGGAAGAAGTCCCGGGCGGAGCAGGAAGCGACAACCCCTATGACTCTCCGGTATGTGCGGCCGGGGTTAATTTCAATACCGTTAATATCCGGGTGGATGAACAGGGAAAGATAGAGTCGGCCGAACTGCAGACCCCGACTTTGCCGATTATGAAAGAGATGGGCGGGAAACACCCGCCGGGAACCTATCGCCTGAATGTCTGCCGGCATGGATGTGACGTTGAGAAGCGTACCGCCAGGTATACGGCGGAACTTTTCCGGGCACTGCAGGAAAAGGCAGGAATTATCGGTAAAGGCGGTTTCGGAATCAGGAAAGTACCGTCAGACGCCGGGCTTGTCTACAGGCACAGAAACAGCAGAGACCTGGAAGAGGTTGTTGCCCTGTTTCTCGAATACTCGAATAATTACATCGCCAATCAGGTTTTTCTTGCCTGCGGTATTAACAAATACGGGTATCCGGCCACCTGGGATAAGGCCGGGAGAGCGGTTCGTGAAGAAATGGAGTTGATCCTGGGGCCGGAAACCGCCGCAGGGATAGTTCTCTACGAGGGATCAGGCCTTTCCAGGCGCAATATGACGACCGCGTCAGCCATGATCCGCATGCTTGTCGCTTTTACGGCCTATCAGGATTTGCTGCCGAAAAAGAAGGAAACCCTGGTAAAGTCCGGCACCCTGGATGGAGTGTATAATTATGCCGGCTATCTTGCCGACGGGAAGCCGTTTGTCATTCTGCTTAATCAGAAGCGGAATGCCCGGGATATCGTGCTGCAAGGCTTGGTGAAGATGATGGACCGTGACCGGGAGAAGTAGAAGGTAGTCAACAAATGGAGCGCTAAACACCAGACCTCAGGATTGCGGATATTATTATGCGGATACGAATTTTACTCTCTGTTTTTGTGTTTGTTTTTTTCTTTCTGGTATCCGGTTGCGGGCCTGATGATTCTCCTGAAGAACAGATTCGCCTCTTTATCAAGGCAGGGGAGGAGGCGGCAGAGGCCCGGGATGCAGGAGCACTGAAAAAATTGATAGCAGAGAATTACGAAGATGCGCACCGCCGCACCCGGCGCGATATAACAGCCCTTGCCGGCAGGTATTTCCTGGCAAACAAAAATATACATATCTTTACCCGGGTCGGAAAACTGTTATTTTCCGAAAAAGACACCGCAGAGCTTCAGCTCTATGTGGCGATGACCGGCCGGAATGCAGCAGATTCCAATGCCCTGCTGAATATGCAGGCCGATCTCTATCTTTTTGATCTGCTGCTGGTGTGGGTGAATAAAGAATGGCGGCTCATGAGTGCGGATTGGCGGCCGGCAGGACGCGAGGATTTTTTCTAACGCCCGAGGGGAACTCTGCCCGCCGGCAGCCTGTAAACAGATCAGAGCCGGCTGAGAAAATTTTCGATCTGTCTGCGGTCCAGCAGGAAGCCGGCAAGAACGGTCTCCTCAGACCTGAGGGCCGGAATGAGCCGGATGCCGTCCCGCCAGGCCCGAAGAGGATGCCTTGTTATGTCGATTTCTTCTATCTCAATGGAAGGAAATGATTTTTTCAGCGCAAACAGAGACCTGCGGGCCATCATGCACCGGGGGCAGAATATCGAAGTATAAAAAAATATCATTTTTTTCTTTTTTTCCATTGATTTTGATTCTGCTATAATAAGAGTATAGTAAAAATCCATTCAACTGTCCCGCCGGATTTCTATATGAGACATGCACGAATGCTTAGTATAGCCCTTACCATATCTGAAACAGCAGCAGGTTATCATGCCTCCTGATACCATTACCGTTATTTCCGATCCTTATTTACTGCTTCATGATACCGGCGGAGAAGAGCATCCTGAAACACCTGAACGGCTCAAGGTCATCGAGAAAAAACTGCATTCCGGCCCCCTTGGTCACTCTCTGGAAATTATCGGCACCAGGCCTGCCGCCAGGGAGCATCTCCTGGCCTTCCACACCGAGGCATGGCTGTTCCGCTTTGAAGAATCGGCTCTCTCCGGCAGAACATATATCGATCACCCGGACAATCAGGTCTGCTACGAATCATATGGTGTCGCCCAGTCTTCAGCCGGAACAGGCATTACCGGTGTCGATTTTATCGAAAAAAAGGGCGGGGGCACGGTTTTCTGCGCCACACGGCCGCCGGGACACCATGCCGAACCGAATATGCCTTTTGGTTTCTGTTTTTTCAACAACTGTGTTATTGCCGCCAGGTACTGGCAGAAAAAATATGGGCGGAAGCGGATATGCATCCTGGATTTTGATGCCCATCACGGCAACGGAATCCAGACGGCCTTTGAAGAGGAAGCAGATTCGCTCTATATTTCCATTCACGAGCATCCCAGCTTCAGTTATCCCGGAACCGGGTATGCCGAAGAAAGAGGAATGGGGAAAGGAATCGGCACGATCCTTAACATTCCCCTGTCTCCGGGTTCAGGGGACCGGAAGGTCCTTGCCGCGCTCGACGGCCAGATCGAACAGAAGCTGGCCGAATTCAGGCCCGAGGCCCTGATTGTGGCGGCAGGTTTTGACGGACATCGTCTGGATGATATGTCCGGGCTCAATTATTCAACCGATCTGTACGGAATGCTGGGCGAAAGGATCAGGGGATGGGCGGACAGTCTCGCCGGGGGCAGGGTGGTCTCTCTCCTTGAAGGAGGATACCACCTGGAATCTCTTGCCGCAGGTGTTGAAGCCTATCTGTCAGGTTTGCATAAAAAGAATGAATAACTTAAAAGTAAAGGGTATCCCATGTATGTTCGGTATTATATGACACCTTCGCCGGTAACTGTCGGCCCGGAAAAAAGCATTGAAGAAGCGCACCGGCTGCTGAAAAATTATCACTTCCGCCACCTGCCGGTTGTCGATGAATCCGGCATCCTGCTAGGCATGGTGACGGACAGGGACCTGCGGTCGGCCTATCCCTCCTCTATTCTCAATGAGAAAGAACGGCAGAAGACCCTGGAGCATATTCTGCAAAAACCGGTCAAAGATATCATGTCTACCGATAATGTGGTCCTGTCGCCGCTGTCAACTCTTGATGATGCCCTGCTCTTATTTGAGAAGCGCAGGGTCGGGGCTCTTCCGGTAGTTAACAGTAACGGTTTTGTGGCCGGTATCCTTTCCTTCAACGACCTGCTGAAAGCCTTGCGAAGCCTCTTCGGCCTGGGCGAAAAAGGTTCCGTGCTGATCGCCATTGAAGCGGACGAGTCACGCTCGCTGAGCCACCTGGTCAAGATTATGGAAGAGCAGAAAGTTCTGTTCACCCGTCTCATTCGCACCGGCGGATCGGATGAAGAACCTGCCATGATCTATCTGCGGATCAATACCTACAATATCCGCGCTGTTCATAAAATGATCGTCGAAGCTGGCTTCAAGCTGCACATACCGGATCCGGACCCGCAAGAATAATTCAAGATAGGATAATACTATGCTGGAAAAATTATTTTATCCGACCTCCGTAGCTGTTGTCGGTGCATCCCGTACGCCCGGGAAAGTCGGACATGACATACTTGCCAATCTTATAGCCGGAGGGTTCGAAGGAGAGATAATTCCGGTAAATCCTGCCGGCGGTGAGCTGTATGACCTGCAGGTCTACAAGAGTCTGACCGATTACCAGGGAAATATCGACCAGGTTGTTGTTGCCGTTCCCGGGCAATATGTTCTCGAAGTAGCCAGGCAGGCGGTCGCGAAAAAAGCCGGCAGTATCGTGGTTATTTCCGCCGGTTTCAGGGAGGTTGGCGAAGAGGGAGGCAGGCAGCAGGAAATACTGGCTGATATCTGCAAAAGCGGCGGCGCCAGACTTCTCGGTCCCAACTGTCTGGGACTTATCAATACCGCTCACAAGCTGAACAGCTCCTTCGCCGGGAGGATGCCCAAATCGGGCACCATAGCCATTTTTTCACAGTCCGGGGCACTGTGCACCGCCCTGCTGGATCTTGCCGAAAACAGGCATATCGGGTTGTCCAAACTCATTTCCATCGGCAATAAAGCAGACTTGTCTGAAATTGATATGCTGTCGGCGCTGAGCCGGGATGACAATACCAAAGTCATTGTCGGCTACCTGGAAGATATCAGTTCCGGCGACGAATTCATCAAGGCGGCTGAGGATGCCAGCAACAGGAAGCCTGTTGTTATCCTGAAATCCGGGACAACGGCGGCCGGCCAGAAAGCGGCTGCAAGTCATACCGGCGTGCTTTCGGGGGTGGATACGGCTTACGGCGCCGCGTTCAAACGATCAGGGATTTGCCGGGCCGATACTTTTGATGCAATGATCGATTATGCAATAGCCTTCAATATGCAGCCTCTCCCCCAGGGCAACCGGGTTCTGATCATTACCAATGCCGGGGGACCCGGCACCATGGCCGCGGACGCTGTCGAGAAATCGGGCATGGAAGTCGCGGTTCTTGACCGCAATGTATCCACGGCCCTGCTTTCCCATCTGCCGGCAGCGGCCAGCATCCAGAATCCGATTGATGTCCTCGGCGATGCAGGTCCTGAACGTTATATTTCCGCGCTGCAGGCGGCACAGAACGATAGTGCCGTTGATGCCATTCTCGTTCTTCTCACCCCGCAGGCCATGACCAGAGCTAAGGAAACCGCTATGGCGATTATCGAGCATCTGGACGGTTCCAAGCCTGTGCTGGCCTCATTCATGGGGGGGAGAGATGTTATGCCGGGCAGAAAGGAACTGGCAGCCGGAGGCCTTCCAAATTATGAATCCCCGGAGAGAGCGGTTGCGGTTCTGAAGGCCATGCATGAGTATGCTGTCTGGCGCAACCGGCCGCCGCGAATGGTGACCCGCTTTCCCGTCAACCGCCGCAAGGTCGAGCGGATTATCTCCAGACGGCAGAGAACCGGCAGGCTGCAGCTTGGGGAGGTCCGGGCCAAAAATGTCCTCCGGGCCTACGGTTTCCATATTCTTGAGGGGAGGTTGGCCACAACTCCTGCCGAAGCGGTTGAAATCGCAAGGTTTATCGGTTTTCCAGTGGCCATGAAAGTGGTATCGCCCAATATCATTCACAAGACAGACCTGGGCGGTGTCCGCCTTGATGTGGCATCGAGCCAGGAGGTTGAAGATGCCTATGACCTGATGATGCTGCGCATCTGGAAACAGGTGCCCGGGGCAATGCTTGAAGGTGTTTATGTTGAAAAAATGGCTGATCCGGGGCTCGAGGTTATTGTCGGCATGACCAGGGATCCTCAATTCGGACCGATGCTCATGTTCGGTCTGGGCGGTATTTTTGTTGAGGTTTTAAAGGACGTCACATTTCACCTTGCACCCATTACCGAGGAAGAGGCCGTGCAGATGCTCAAATCAACCCGGTCCTATGAAATGCTCAAGGGAAAACGCGGCCAGAAAGAAGTGGATATACATGCAATTGCCGTTGCCCTGCAGAGGATAAGTCAGCTGACTACCGATTTTCCCCAGATTATGGAACTTGATATCAATCCGATGATTGTCGGGGAGATCGGTACAGAACCGGTTGTTGCTGATGCCCGTATGACTCTGTCAGCTTTGAATCCCCGGAAAAAAGTACTTAAGTGAAAGGATACGCCATGGAGCTCGATGTAAACTGGATGGAAAGCTATGCTGATTTGATCTCTACCCCGAAGAGAGCCCTGGTTCATGTGAAACCCGGACACAGGGTTTTTATCGGAACAGGATGCGGTGAGCCTGTCGGGCTTGTCAAGGCGCTGACAGACAGGGCCAATGAACTCGCAGATGTGGAGATCATTCAACTCTTTACAAAAGGGGAAGCGCCTTATGCGGAAAAAAGCCTTGCCGAATGCTTTACGGTGAACAGTTTCTTTATCGGCAGCAATGTCAGAAGGCTTATCCAGGAAGGTCTCGGAGACTATACCCCGATTCTCATGTCGGACATTCCCCGGCTTTTTCATAGCGGCAGAATTCCCATTGACGTTGCCCTGATTCAGGTGACACCTCCGGATGCGCGGGGAAAAGTCAGCCTCGGCATTTCCGTGGATATCGTCAAAAGTGCAGCCGAGAACGCCTCCCTGGTCATTGCCCAGGTCAACCCGAAAATGCCCTATGTGCAGGGGGACAGTCTGCTGGATGTATATGATCTGGATATCCTGGTCCCGATGGAGTCCGAGCTTATCGAACGCCCGACAACAGGCTACTGCAATGATGTGTGCCAGAAAATAGGCATTAATGTGGCCGGTCTCATTCCCAACGGCGCAACCGTTGAATTCGGTCTGGGACGTATTGAGGGAATCGGGCGTCTCCCCCAGCACATGCAGTATTTTCTGTTTGACAAGAAGGATCTCGGGATACATACGGAAATGCTGACGGACGGCATCATCGATCTTATCGAATCCGGGGCTGTTACCGGAATCCACAAGACCATGGACCGGGGCAAAATAACCGCCAGCTTCTGCATGGGATCCAGGCGCTTGTATGATTATATCGACAATAATCCCCTGTTCTGTTTCAGGCCGACGGAATATGTAAATGATTCCAATATAATAGGCAAGCAGAACAGAATGGTTTCCATTAATCTGGCCTTTGAAATCGATCTCACCGGTCAGGTCTGTTCCGATTCGGTCGGCGGCCAGTTCTACTCAGGCATCGGCGGCCAGGTCGATTTCAACCGCGGCGCTACGAGATCACCGAAGGGAAGGGCAATAATCATAATGCCTTCGGTCAACACCGATGCTTCCAGATCCCGGATTGTTTCCGTCCTGCAGCCGGGTTCGGGAGTTGTCATCTCGCGGGGAACCGTCCATTATGTCGTCACCGAGTACGGGGTAGCCTACCTGCACGGCAAATCAATCCAGGAGCGTGTCATGGCGCTTATTTCGGTTGCCCATCCGAATTTCCGCGAACAGCTTTTTCAGGAGGCCATAGAGGCGCGCTATCTCCGGCCGAATCTGGCCGGTCTGGGCGACCGATTTTTGGTGCCCGGCGAGGAATCCATGCGCACGATCTATCTCATAGATGACGGCACCCAGGTCAGTTTTCGCTCCATCAGACCGACGGATGAACCTCATATGCGTGACCTGCTCTATAATCTTTCCCAGGAAACCGTATATTACCGTTTCATGAGCAGACAGAAGCGTTTTACCCATCGTCAGATACAGGATTTTGTCTATATCGACCACCGCAATGATGTGGCCATTGTCGGAACTGTTCCCGAGGCGAGCGGAGAGGAAATAGTCGCGGTTGGACGCTATTTTCTCAATGAACGGACCAACAAGGCGGAGGTGGCGTTTGTCATTCGTGACGAGTGGCAGAACAAGGGCATCGGCAAGTTCATGTTCAAGCATCTGGCCGCTGTTGCAATGCGCAACGGAATTGCCGGGTTTACCGCTGAGGTACTGCGGGACAACAGGAGAATGCAGAGTATCTTTCAGCGTTCGGGATACAATGTGAAAAGTTCGATCGAGGAAGGAGTGTACAGCTTTGTTATTGATTTTTAGGGTGGGAAGCCCTGAATCCAAGATCAGGGAATAGCCGGCTACGCCCGGCTATTCCCTGGCAAGAAAAGGTGACGATTACCCCTTAGAGTTCGGCATTGTGATCGGACAGTCACATTCCGGATCGGATATATCGAGCAGCAGAAATTTGACGTCATAACCCTTCTCTACGAGTTCCCGGTAAGCGAGGTCAGCGCGGGCGCCTGTTGAACAGTGGACGAAGATGCGCTTGTCTTTTGGAATCTCGTTCATCCGCTTGGAGATTTCATCAAGCGGAATATTGACAGTATTCAGGAAAATTCCGAGTTCCGCGATCTCCTCCTCGGTGCGGGCGTCAATTACAAAGGTGTCGGGCAGTTCACCGAGTGTGGCTTTCCTGAACTCCGCAACGGAAACTTCACCCTTGCCCAGTTTGCGGACCCATCTTATTTCAGTGGAAAAAATAGGACCTTTTTCTATTTCCCCGCCCGAGTCCACCCATCCCTGGTAGTTCCCGGGTACAAGAGAGACATATTTAAAACCTTCATCCCGGAGGTCTTCATAGGCATTCAGCACTTCCTCCTCGTTGTCGCTGTAGAGTACGACGGGTGCATTCCGGGGAATGTCGCCCAACCTGTTTTCCAGTTCCTGATAACTCACCAGGACGGAACGGGGAATTCTTCCTTCAACGGCCGCGCCGCCTGTTCTCAGATCGATAAGGACGATATTGCCTGTTTCAACAAACTCCATGGAAGCGTAAATAGGATGTCCAGCTTTCGTCCAGGCAGGCTCTCCTGCAAGGAATCCGCGAACGTTTGTGTATCCCAGTTGTTTCGCCAGACCGGCGTTTTCGGTTGTCATGCCTCACGTGTAACCGCCGCAGTAAAAGACCAGCAATCTGTCCTTATCCTCCGGCAGAAGTGCTTCCTTTTTCTCTTTCAGGGCAGGAACCGGGATATTGATCGACCCGGGAAGATGGGCCTGGTCGTATCGTGCTTTCGGCCGGGCATCGACGAGAGTTAAGGGAGCGCCGCTTGAAATGAGTTCAGCCAGCTCGTCAACGCCGATTTCAGTGACACCTTCGGGCAGTTTGGCAAGTTTGGGCTTGATCTCGGTGGCGAATTTTTCACTGCCGCGCATTTCCCAGGCAATTATTGCCGCTTCATCAGCTTCCGCATGCTCAATACCTGTGGTGTCGTCGTCAAACCTGACCATCATGGTCTTGGCCTCCTGGCCCTTGCCGACCTCAATGGATATTGTTCTGGCCTTGTTGGATTTGCCGACAATCTTGCCGGTGTAGACATTCTGTTCCTGTGTCTGCGCGGCAGCAGGTTTCGCTGCTGCGTCCCCGGCAGTTGTCGCATTCTGAGCGCATCCCCAGGTGATCATGCTCAACATGATGCAGAGGGGAATGAGTCTGGTTAAAGTTTTTGTCATCTTAATTTTTCTCCATGTGTTGAATTTCTGATATCCTCACTAATATTTTTATGCTCCTATGGAATTCATGTACCGTACACCTTTGTTGTGGTACATGCAGGCCATATTAGCATTTGTAATTATTGATAAATATTTTTCAGTTATGATTTTTCTTAAGTGATAACAAGTAATTATAGCGGTAAATATAATCATTTGCCATAGGCAAAGTCAAGGTTAATGTTAATAATTATTGATATCTTCAATATGGGGTAATATCCGGGAAAGACCACAAAACCTGGAAAAAATAGACAGTGGAGCAGATTACTTTTCCAGGGCTTTAAATTTTTTCATGAATTTGCGGTCAATATAATCTTTGAGGAGAAATGCGAGGCGGCCGTTGAAATGGAGAAATTTTTTACGGAAAATTCCGGTGCCGTCCCCAAGGTTGAAAATCAGCAGATAATCCCCTCCCGGGTCAAACTCCATCAGGCTGCCGTTTTCAAAGGATGCCATGAGATTGTGCAGCAGGACCGGATTTTCCCGGACCGCAAATACTCCCACCTTGTCCAGGGGCTTGTCCTTGAAATAAATACAGTCTCCGCCGCCGAATATATCCGGATAGTCTATGCTCTGCAGATATCTGTTCACCAGGAGGCCGCCGTCCGGCCCGACCGTTAAACCTGATTCCATGAACAGCGGTGAAGGGTGCACGCCGACCGCCACAAAAATGTGGTCAGCCGCATATGTTCCGCCTGCCTTCAACTCAATCGTGCCATTGCTGATGGCAGAGACCTCGCAATTCTCTCTTATTTCTATTTTTCTTCCGACAAGCGAGCGGATTGCCCTGGAGCGGACAGACTGTGGAAAATCCGCCATCAGCGTCCTGCGGACAAATATTTTTATTTCTGCCGGATGCATGCCCGGCTTTCCGGTCAGGGCCCAGGCGTTGCCCGCTATTTCAACGGCCGACGCACCTCCGCCTATAACCGCTATTTTCTGCGGCTTTACAGAACCGGATTTAAGTATTTTATTCCGGGCAGCCAGCAGGCCTTCTATCGGCTTAACAGTAAAAACATTCGGGGACTGATCCGTAATTATCGACCGGGGGACATGGCTGCCGACATTAAAGGAAACTCTGTCATAGGGAAGAGGCTCTCCGGACTCAAGACGGAGAATCTTTTCCCGGGGATCAACATGAACAACTTTATCCAGAATGAACCGGCACCCCTGTTTTTCAACCATATGCCTGGTGGAAAAGCGGATTTCTTCGGGTGAATAGGTCTGCCCGAGCATACCGGGGCCCATTCCGGAATAGTAGTGAAATGGTGACGGCTGAACAACAGTGACTTCAACACCTTTCTCCCTGAAACGGCTGAGATTGGCCAGAACAGTCATGTGCGCGTGGCCGCCGCCGGCGAGGACAAGCTTTTGTGACATGATTTCCCGTTTTCTTACATCCGGTCGAGCAGTTCGCCCAGCAGGGTCAGGTGCTCCTGTTCCTCTCGCGCGATCTGCTGCAGGGCTTCACTGCCTGCAGAATCTGCGGCATTGTCTGCCGCCCGGCTGTAGAGATCCAGTGCCTGCGCCTCAATCGACATGGCCATATCCACAACCTCTGCCGTTGATTCCACATTGGCTCCGTATCGCTGCATATATTCTTCTGTGTCAATTCCACCTTCCATGGCGGGAGCAACTATTTCGCGGTCAAATTTTTCGATTTCTGTTTCGATCCCGGTAATCCTGCAATATTCATTGAAGATGCGCTTCTGGTGGTTCAATTCTATGCCGGCAAGCTTCTGAAAAAGGTCACGGGCGGGGGAATTTTCCGTTGCCGGGATAATCTTCCGGTAAAAATCCCGCAACCCTTTTTCCAGGGAATAGGCAACGAGCAGCACTTCTTCGGGAGTTTCCCTGCCGGTGAATAGATCGAGTCCCTGGTCTTCCCTCCCTGCAGCAACATTGCCGTGCCATCCCTTGAACCCGCCGCTGAGATTATAGACTTCGGAAAAGTTTTTTCCGGCCAGCATCTGGGCGGCAACCCTGCTGCGTCCTCCAACGGCACAATAGACGACTGTCGGCTTTTCAGGGTCAAGTTCGTGCAAACGTTCTTTTAGCTGGGGAAGGGGGATGAGTTTCGCAGCCGGCAGGTGCCCGGCTTCATATTCTGCCGGCTGCCTCACATCAAGCAGCGTATAGGACCCATGTTCTTTTTCCCGGATCATCTTTTTTGCATGCTCGGCATTGATAGACTCCACCGGGGTAAAAAATTGTTTCCAGCGCATGATTTATTTTTTTATTCCTTATTTTGCTGCAGGAGCCAGAGATATATTTCGCCGGCATCCTTGTCGGGCAATCGATCATTCCCATAAGCAGGCATGATCGCCGAATCGGGCGATCTTACTTTATGCAGGAAGCGGTTGAAGCTGAGCGGCGTGCCGGCAAGAACCGGCCCCCTGCCGCCGGTACCGTCTTCCCCGTGACAGCCGTTGCACCGGTGCAGTTTGTACCATCTTTCCCCGTCCTCCACATTTCCTTCAGGTACGCGGCTGCACCCTGCCGACAGGAGAAAGAAACAGCCGGCGGCCAGCATTATGCAGGCCCATCCTCTTATTCCAATGGTCAGAGTCATCATAAAATTAACTTTTTACTGACAGCTGCATGTTGTCGGATTTTTTTTCTGTATATTTCAATATTATATACTTGGCAGCATATCGGTCAAAGGGAGTAAAGACCTTCAATATAAAGTTCGTCAATACCTCTTTATCCCACGTGCTGTGATATTGCAACCATGAGAGGGAGGATTATAAATCGGAAGGAGGTTCATTTCCCGGATTTAAATGTCTTTTTTCCGATCATTCCGAGGGACAGCACGACCATGCCCGCTGCCGTACTTCCCGCCAAAAGACCCCAGGAAATTTCTCCCCGCACCATGGCGGCATAAATGGCCTGGGCGCCGAAAATCAGAACCGCTGTCATCGGGATGAAGACAATTACCGAGATCAGAATATAGGAAGCAAAGGAAATGCTGGTCAAACCCAGGGCATAATTGTTAATGGCAAAAGGAAATATGGGCATGATACGGATAAAGGATAGAGCCAGCCATTTATTTTTTTTGATCCACCGGTTCAATTCATTGAAGGCATCCAGGCCGGCAAGCCTTTTTTCAACCTTGTCCCTGGCCAGATAGCGGGCAATGAAAAATCCGATAACAGCTGTAATAACGGTACCGGCCAGCATGGTGACAAATCCCCACAAGGGGCCGAACAGAAGCGCCGCAACGACTGTAAAAGGTGTTCCCGGCAGCAGCAGTAGCGTGGCTGCCACATAGATTGCTGCAAATACCACGGGCCCCCAGGGGCCGAGTTTCCAGATCCATTCCTGTGCGGTTTCCAGATACGTATGCAGATCGATAAGACGGCCGGCAATAAAGACCGCGATAATGACTAATGCCGGAATGATTATTACCTGCCAGTTTTTTTTGTTGCGGAGCCAGGCCCGCCATGCGGATTTCTCTTTCAATGCTATGTATCAAAAAAATTCATAACCATCCTGCCTGTCATGCAGTCCTGTGAAGCAGGAAAACGTCCATGTTTGCAGTGATTTATGCAATCCGCATTCCCGTTTAATTTATTTCCATACTGATTCGACCTGCCGGGTCCGGGTATGATTATTGCTTATTATTGAAATATGAAAACTCTCGTCGGTACATTTCAGCCGCCGCATTCGTTTATTTAAAGAATAAAAAGGATAAAACCGGGCGGCAGCCGATTCCGCTCCGAAATAGGCTGAAAACCCGGAAGTAAAAACATGAGGAATAACAAATGATTTTAGAAATGCACTGCCATACGGAGGAGCACTCCAGCTGCAGTCATGTTAAGGCCGTAGATCTGGTCAGGCGGAATTTTGATAACGGACTTCTGGGGACCGTGCTTACCGATCATCACTACCTCTGGACGACGGAAGAAATTAGCAGACTCAGAAGGGAGGCGGCTGTTCCCGATTATTACCTTGTTCTGCCGGGCCAGGAAATTTCGACTTCGGAGATCGGGGATGTACTTGTCTATGGTGCGACGCGATCCCTTGCCCGGGGTACACCGCTGGCTGACATACGCCGGGAATTCCCGGAAGCGGCTCTGGTCTGGGCCCATCCTTTCCGCGGCGAGAACCTGCCGCAGAAAGAGCAATTGCTGCATGAACTGCTTGACGGCATAGAAATATTCAGTTCAAACCATACGGTCATGGAAAGCCACCGGGCTTTAATTTCCTGGCACAAGTATAAATTCACGGCAATCGCCGGCACCGACGCCCATGCTCTCAGTTATGCCGGAATCTATCCCACGGTTTTCGATCACCCGTTCACCTCGATCAACGAACTTGCCATGGAAATCAGGGCGGGACGCTGCCGGCCCTATTTCAAGGAAATCCCCCGGTCCGGCACAACCGACACCAAGGTGCTGGAACTCGCAATAGGGATAAAGAGCCGCGAAAGGACACGGGAAAATATTATGATCAAGACCCCGGAAAATATGGGTGCCTGGGAAACCGCGGCTCGAACCCAGCAGATTATGGAAAAAATTTCAGAAAAAGGTTTCCGCGAGGGCCGGTTCCGTCTTCCCATGCCTCTGGGGCTGGACAAGGAGAATCTCTCTGTTTTCGAAGAGGGCATCCTGGGCAGAACTCTGTTTGATGTTTTAGTCGAAGCGTCTCCGGAGACCGCACCGGAATACCTCAAGCTGACGGCACAATGGCTGGCAAGACTGCACAATGCCGGACTGCAGATAACTCCGCCGGAAGAATTTCTGCGGGACGAATACAGCAGGCTGGAGCGGTATCTTTCCGCTTTCTACAGCATAGACCATGCCCATACCCGCCGGGCCCAGGAAATCATGGATGCGGTTATTTCCACGGAATGCACCCTGTATCCGGGCCGCTACCAGGACTTTGTGCAGGGTCATGGGGATTTTCATCCCAAAAACATCTATATCGGCAACAACCTTAACGATGATCCGGAAAAGTGTTTTATTGCTGCCATTGATTTTGACAGTTCCTACTGCATGCCGCGGGCCTTTGATGTGGGAACATTCATGGCGCAGTTCCGCAATCAGTTTTTCAGCCGGCAGGATGTTCTGGACAAGGTGGACGCCTCTGTCTTTCTCCAGGAATATCTCCAGGAAGTAAAGGAACCTGACGACAATTTCACTTCACAGGTGGAGCTTTTCAAGGCCCGGACTACTTTGAGCATCTGCTATTATCTGATCAGGGTGGGCCTGGGAGACAGTGAGAATTTATGGCGGGTCCTGGTGGAAGCAGAGCAGAATCTGGCCGGAATCGCGGCAAAAGGGGCGGCGCTGCATGTTTGATAATGAAAAACGGAATGTATCCTCTCCGATCAGGCGGTGCGTATCGTATCCGACAAGGTTCCAGGGGAATAAAATCAATGAACGGTGAACAGCAATCCCCTGACCTGGAGCGGCTCCTTGAAAAAATATGCGAAACCGGAAATCATAATGAAAAAGTTTCCGTAAATGCAGTATTGGATGCGGTGGGCCACCGATCGTTCGGCCCCATCTTGATCGTGGCGGGGCTGATCACCCTGGCCCCTGTTGTCGGAGACATACCGGGTGTGCCGACGATAATAGGAATTCTTGTTTTCCTGATCGCGATTCAGCTGCTGCTGCAGCGAAAACATTTCTGGCTGCCCAAGTGGATCCTCAAAAGATCAGTGGAGCGGGAAAAAATGAAAAAGGTGGTAAAATGGCTGCATCCGTCGGCCCGTTTTTTCGATCGGATACTGCATTCGCGCCTCACCGTTTTTGCAGACGGCCCGGCAGTCTATTTCATCGCTGTTGTCTGCCTTGTAATTGCCGCATGTATGCCGATCATGGAAATAGTACCTTTCAGTGCCAATATTGCCGGGGTCGCCCTTGCCGCCTTCGGCTTTGCATTGATTTCGCGTGACGGGCTGCTGGCTCTGTTCGCTTTCCTGGTGACGGCAGGCGGTTTGGTTTTAATGTCTTTTAAGCTGTTTTGAGACTGAGCACCTTCAGCAATGCCGCAAGCATGCGATTAAGCTCCGGGCTGAAAACCGGATACTGTCGAGAGAGTTTATCCCTGTTCCGTATCCGACTCAGTCCCGGACGGCTGAAAACGTTCCTGGAAGCCGGGCAGGATAGCATCAAAAAAGGCATTCCGGATCATGAAGAGAATGATTTCCAGGGTGCTGCTGGTTTCAGGGTTCTCCAGGGGACCTGAAAGATCGACCAGCGTGGCTAAAGGCTTGGGTTCATTTTCCAGCAGGTTAGCCATTGCCTCCAGAAAACCTTCGTACATTTTCTGCAGCAGATCCTTTCGTTTTTCCTGGTCCCCTTCGTAGATTTCCACATCGGCGAAAAAGGGCTTCAGGAATCCGTCAATCCGCCCCCTGGAAACGGTTATATCCGAATAAATTGTCATACTTCCTTCGGCAACGTCGAAATTGCCATAGGCGCGCAGCAGGTTGTTCAGGGATTTAAGCCTGGCTCCCACTATTTTGATCATAAGGGAAAATTCCGGCCTGGCATCAAGTTCGGCAAATGTGCCGGTGATCTGGGTATCGCCGTTGTCCATGAACTTGCCGGTCAGGCTGACTTCAGCTTCTCCTGTCCGGAAGCGGTCGGAAAGTCCCCTGATATCCAGAGCAGCCCCGCTGATATAGAGCCGATAGTCGGGTGAGACGGTTTTGTTGACAAAACCGGCTTCACCTTCAATATTTATGTTTTCGATTATATACCGGAACGGAACACTTTCCTCCCCGGCTTCCGGGGCTTGCTTTTCAGGCTCCGAAGGAGAGCCGCCATGGACGTAATCCACCTTCAGGTCCGATATATTCAGGGTTTTGATCCGGAGGTCGTGGATTTCCGGTGAGTATTCCAAGCTGCCGGTGGAACTGAATATGCCGGATTCCAGAAATACTCCCAGCCGATTCAATACCGGTTCAAGATAACCGAGGGGTGCGTTGTTGAGCTGGAAGCCGCCGGTAACTCCCGGGTAGGGTTCGGCGAGAAAATTGGCCCTTCCCTCCATTTCCAGCTGCCCGGAATCAAACAGCACCGCGTTCACCTGAAAGGGAGAGGGATAGGGCTGTTCCGGATCATGGATATTGCGGATATTGGTAGCTGCTCCCCGGATGCCGGAAACAGTAACCGGGCGGTCGGGATCAGTGTCGATGTAGGTGAATTCTCCGTCATTGATTTCCAGCCGGTTAATTTCCAGGGGATAAAATTCATGCAAGGCCTCCTGCCACCCTTTTTCGGTCAGGTCCCTTTTGTCCCGGCGTTCTTCCCGGAGCTGCACCAGGTTTATATGCAATGCAGGCCGCACCATCTCGCACACCGCCACAATCCTGCCGGAAAGCAGCTCCCGCCAGTGCAGCCGGAAATACAGCTCCTCCATGGCGAGAACGGGCGGATCCGGATGCGACAGCTGGACAACTTTCAGGTTGTCCACCAGCAGGCCGAGATTAAAGGGGTTGAAATCGAAATCATCCACGCTGACCCGGTATCCGTCAAGCCTGGAGTTGACCTGCGCGATTGTGTAGCGCCTGACCGGATCGTCAATCAGAAGGGATCCGATCGGAATCAGAAGAAGAAGGACGATAACCCAGAATATCCACAAAGTTTTTTTACTTATCCGGCGCATTTGTTTTCCGATAAAGAATTCAGCATTTTTGCGGTTGCTTTTCCGAAAGCCGTTATCGGATCATGCGCAGGACAGGAACTGATCGGCCCGGGATGATCAATACGGTGTGTTTCCTGCCCGCGCGATTTTGCGCTGTCGCCGGTTTTTTCCTTCATTTCATTGATATCCTCCTTGTCCGGCTGCGGGTTTTCCTGTTCCCGGGTAAAGAGGGGATGGAATTTCAGGATGACCAGAATGGGAAAATGATCGGAACCGATTTTTTCCAATCTCTGCATGGAAACCAGTTTAAAATGACGGGAAAGAAAGATATGGTCCAGCGCCCAGCGCATATACCAGTGACGGGCATGAAATGTATTGTAGAAGCCGCGTCCGCGCCTGGGATCGAGCAGGCCGCTTATTTTCTGGAACAGGGTGGTGGTGCGGGACCATGCTACATCGTTGAGGTCTCCTGCAACGAGAACAGGTACCGGATCGTTTTTGATTTCCTTGGCAACCAGGATGAGCTCCAGGTCGCGATCTTCGGAACTGTCGTTTTCCGTAATGATCGGCGGTTCGGGATGGACTCCGTAAAAAGAGATGGCAGCTCCCGGTTCCAGCTCGATACCGGTGTGTATCATGGGCACGTCATCTTTGACCAGAAAACGTATTAGCGGATCAATAAGCTGCAGCCGGGAATAAAGCAGCATTCCGTACGTATTGTCCAGCGGCAGACCGATTTTGTGAGGCAGGACATCATTTAACCCGTCAAGCTGCTCCTGCCACCAGGCATCGGTTTCTACCGCAAGAAGGATGTCGGGGGCTGCCTTTTTTATCACCGTAATGCATTTACTGCTGTTTCTGTTGTCCATCTGGACATTTACTATCATCAGGCGGAGGGTATGCCCTTCTTCCCGGGGCGGACTGCTTTCGACCTGCTTCGGGGCAACAGGAAAAAAAGGCAGGATCATGTAAACCTGCCAGGCGATAGAGAGCAGAAGAAGTATCAGGATTGTAACGGCATATGGACTGTAATGCCGCATCAGAGCAAAGGCGAAACAGGCAACAATGCCCAGAAACATAACCTGGAGACGCGGAAAATCAAAAATCCGTATCCACCAGTATTGCAACCGGATGATTGAGAGTATGGTTGCCAGGATCGTTGCTGCCGCAAAGATATAAAAAATATATTTCATGATTCTGTACTTTTTCAGGCAGTACCCTTGAGAGATTCCGATCGCCTGAAACGGTCGGCTTATCTTCAAAAAGCAATATATATGCCAGGGAAAAGGTCCGGTACGGAAGTATTCCCGGTTTTTCCCGCAGGCAGGAGGGATGGCGGAGTGCAGGTTGTTGCAGTCCGCTGCTTCAGGGGCACGAATACTTGCTGCCGGAGGCTGCCCGGGTTACGCATTCATGCTCCAGTCCCGTCCTGCCGGACACTCGACAGGAAGACCAGACTCGATCTTCCGGAACTGAAATTATTAATCTCCCCTGACAAATTTCTGGCCGAACAGGGTCAGGGCTCCGCCGGCAAGTCCTGCCAGGAGCCAGGCGGGAGATGCAACAGCGGCCATCAGCATGCCGTCCAGCAGGGATATGCCGGCAATCATCAGGGGGATCGGAGGATATGCATATTGATTCGATTGTTTTTCTAAACGGGCGGCGGCGCTGACCAGCAGAATATACAAAAATTGCACTGCCCCGCCGAGCAGGACGATATTTCCGACGGTCCCGGCAGCTGCCGCTGCGGCAATGACAAAGATCATCAACCGGCAGGATGCCATGAGCAGAATGCCTGCCCGGTATTGCCGGTGCAGAATGTTATAGGCGCCAATAAATACCAGGAGAAGCAGGCCGGGCAGCACGGCCCTGTTAAAGGGGGCGGCAAGAAGAAGGATAAGTCCGGAACCAAGCAATCCGGAAGCGAAAACAGCCCCATTGCGCAGTGATATTTTTCCTGCCGGAATAGGGCGGAATGCTTTTTTGAGACGGTCCTCCTTTGCATCCAGGACATCATTCAGACACATGCCGCCCGAATAAAACAGGGAGAGGCTGAGGCAGAGGAGAAGGAAAACAGGAATGGAATATGCTTCACCGGTGAGCACCAGGGATGCAAGGACATTCGTCCATACTGTGGGCAGATTGCTCACCCGGCACAGGGTGAGATAATTTCCTATCTCCCCGAACAGGCGGATGGCGCCAAAATTGTTCAGTCCTGCGGGAGAACCCGGAGGCTCCCTGAATGCCGGCGGTGAATCGCGTTTAACTGATTTCCGCATTGATTTCCTGATCGTTATGCACTTCCTCGCATCTCCCGGCTTTAATCACGGAATACATGATCCAGAAGGGTCCGGCAGATATCTGTCGCCTGTATTGCCGAAGCATTAACGAATTTCGGCTCGGAAGTCATGAAAACAGGCCCGTCATCCGTCCTCTCGGTAATTCTTCCGTGGGATCCCCTGACCAGGCCTGCATCCAGCGGGATCATATCCATCAGGTACCGGAAGCCCAAATGTTTCTTCAGCAGGGTCCGGGCTATCTTCAGCCTGGGAAAGGTGATCTTCGGATCAATAAACAGTTCACAGGGGTCGTATCCGGGTTTGGCATGGATATTGACCGTCCTGGCAAAATCCGGGGCTTTTTCGTCTTCAGTCCAGTAATAGTAGGTAAACCAGGTGTCCGGGTCAGACACCAGGATAAGATCGCCGGAGCGCTCATGATCGAGTTGGAAATGCTTTTTTCCCTGCCGGTCAAGAATCATTCCGACTCCGGGACAGTCCGCCAGTGTATCGTGTACCGCATCGATATCTTCACTTCTGCGGACATAGATGTGGGCGACTTGATGGTCAGCGACCGCGAAGGCCCTGCATCTCCCGAAATCCATATATTCACGTCCCAGGTCGATTTTGAGGGCAACAAAACCGGCATCACGCAGGATCCTGTTCGGATGGACCGCCCTCTGAACCGGGGTGATGCCGTATTCGGAAAGAACGACAATCCTGCAGCCCCGTTCCCGGAAATAATCGATCAGCCTTCCGCAGAGCGTGTCGATTGCAGAGAGTTCTTGCTCGATTTCACCGTCCGGTCCGGCCCTCTGCAGGATATAGTCGAGATGGGGCAGGTAGACGAGGTGCAGGACGGGTTTATATTTTTCTTCAATTGCCTGCGCCGCCTTTCCGATCCATTCACTCGAGGCAATCGAAGATCCTGGACCCCAGAAGCGGAAAAGCGGAAATTGGCCGAATTCCCGATTGAAGTGATCCCTTATTCCGGCAGGGTTAGTGTAGCAGTCCGGCAGTTTTCTGCCGTCCGCGCAATAGACGGGCCGTGGAGTAACCGCCCAGTCGGTGTCGGTCGCCATATTGAACCACCAGAAACTGTTGGCGCAGGTGAACGATCTGTTCCGGCTTCTGCCCAGGTGCCAGATCTTGTCGGCCTGTATCAGCCTGTTGGACTGTTTCCAGAACAGCACTTCGGACAATTCCCGGCAATACCAGCCGTTGCCGACAATGCCGTGCACGGACGGCATCGTGCCGGTAAGATATGTTGCCTGGACAGAGCAGGTGACTGCCGGGGTGATCGTTGCGACGGGCAGACAGGCTGGCAGGAACTGCTCCAGATTCGGCATTATGCCCTGGTGCAGCAGGGAACGGGTAAGCCCCACTACATTCAATACCACGGTTCGCTGCAAAAAATAACTCCTCCAGAACTTCAGACAGGAAATTTCCGCCGGGAAAGGCCGGGAGCGCCGCCCTGAGCGGGGGTTTCCGGCAGGTTGAAATTGGGGCTCTGGCCCATGAAATCCCGGGGATTTTCATAAAAAATCCGGTTGATCAGGTTTTCGGGATGACCCCGGCGCCGCATTTCGTTTGCCGTCTTCACCGTTGCCAGCGGGTCGCTGACGCTCCAGTCGGCAGAGGAGTTTATGCAGATCCTTTCGCTGCCGTGGATTTCCACGGCATCCACCGCTCTCTGCGGGCTGCCCTTGGAATCGGGATATAGCGTAAGCCCGGCCCAGAACCCGTTGTCGAGAATCCCGGAGATGGTATGCTCCTCGGCGTGATCGATCAGCACCCGGGAAGGGTCCAGCCGCGACTCGCTCTTCAGCATATCGATGATCAGCCGGGTGCCTTTGAGTTTGTCTTCCAGATGAGGGGTGTGGATCAGGAGCAGCTGGTCCAGGTCCATTGCCAGTTCCACCTGCTTTTCAAGCATCAGTAATTCGTTGCGGCTGTTTTTGTTCAGCCCGATTTCCCCTATTCCGAGGACCGTGGGCCCAGTGAGGTATTCCGGGATGATGGACAGGACCTCTTCGCCAAGAACCGTATTCTCCGCTTCTTTTGCATTAAGGCCGATCCAGCAGTAATGATGGATGCCGAAACGCGCCGCACGGGCCGGCTCGGAGACCGTCAGCTGGTGAAAACTGCCGTGAAAGGCGGCCGGGTTTTCCCGGTTGTAACCGGGCCAGAAAGACGGCTCGGCCACGATATGGATGCCGCTTAGGGCCAGGGCCATGTAATCGTCCGAGGTCCGTGAAATCATATGGATATGCGGATCGATGAACTTCAACCGCCGCCTCCTTTCCATGCACCGGCTGCCGGTGCCCCGGCACTTTCCGACGGCAGTTCGGTAAGATCGCTGAAGATCAGCTGAACAGCCTCCGTCCGTCCGGCAGGATGTTCGAGAACGGCACCCATGGCCTTGATAAATGATCGATAGAGGTAATTATCCCTGATTGCCTCCGGTTCTTCGCATCTGCCGATCCGGTCGAGAAAGGAGGCTATCTCCAGAAGTCTTGCCCTGTTTTCAAGGAAATAGAGATCAAGGACTTCCCTGCCCTTGAGAGGGCATCCGGTCTCAGCTGTTTCTGTTTGTTTTCCCGACATGCCCTTTCCTTATCCGCTTTTCCGCAGTTTTTTTAAATAGGCTATGAGATCATCCAATTCCTGTTTGTCGAGATGCTCCTCGGAGAATTTCGGCATTGCCCCGAACCCGTACCGCACCTGGAGTTTTATCAGGAAACCGGGCAGCGGTTTATTGTTCAGGGCCGGCCCCAGTCCGGCTTCGCCGCCGGGATGGCACTGGGTGCAATGTTTATTGAAGGCATGCTGTCCGCGGACCAGCTGCTCGGAATCCAACCCGACCGGTGCTGCAATCGGAACTCCGCGCCGCGGCGAACCGCAGCCCGCAAAGGCTGGAATAATGAGGCAGCAGAAGAGGGCGAAACATATCCTGTTCATACTTGCTCACCTCTCTGACTGCAGGGGTTCCGGCATTTGTCCGGAACGGGTGATGCGCCAGAGAACGCCGGTCCCCTTTACCGGCTTGGCGCCGTCCCTGTCGTGAAGCATTACTCCGAAATCCACAATGTACAGTGCGGAACCGTCGGGGGTGAATCTGGCGGCAATCGGCCGTTCAAGTCCGCCGCTGCCGAGCATGGATGCCGGAGCGTTTTTCTCTCCCCGGTTCACGGCAAAGTCGGTAACCATGCCTTCTTCCACATTGACCCGCACTACCTTGAACCCTACAGGGGCAAGTACTTTTCCGGTTGCCGGCGCCTCATCTCCGAACTGGGCGACGAATCCCTGGCCGGCATAGCCGAATTCAGGGCTGCGGGAGAAATCAAATCCATTGGATGAAGAGTGCACTGCAAAAATTGCCGCCGGTTCCGCCGGTTCGCCGGGTTTTTCTTCCAGCAGCGGTTCCGGATTGGTTTTTCCGGGAGGTTGATAATGCTTTTCCTTATCGAGCGGCTTTCCGGCATGGAAATCGGGCCACCCGTACCACGCCCCCTTTTTTACTTCCCACAGGATATCCCCGGCCCCGAAAACGGGCCTGCTTCCCCCGGATGTCATACATGTTGTCCGTGGCATATAAACGGCCGTCCGACGAAAAAGCGAGACCAAAAGGGTTCCTGAATCCCCAGGCAACAAGTTCCGGACGAGGGTTGCCGGCATCGGGCTTGATCCGCATGACGGCTCCATTGCAGGGGACCCGGCCCGGAGCCGTCCTCCAGGAAGTTGTTCGTCGGGTAATTCCTGCCGCTGAGTACAATGTCGGTGCACGGGATGTCGTGGAAATCCGGATATCTCTTCAGCCAGCCGAACTGCATATTGTCCCTGCCCACCACTCCGGAATTTGTGGCTGTACCCTGGCCGAAATAGAGCCAACCGTCGGAGCCGACCGCCGGTCCGTTGGTATGATGATCTCCGTGGCTCGGCAGTCCTTCCAGCAGAAACGAAATCTGTCCTTCGGCGGTAATCCGCAGGATCCGGCCTCCTTCAAGAACCCCGCCTTCCGCCACATAAAACGCACCCTCGTGGTATACAACCCCTGTCCAGGGCCCGTTCCTGCCGCCCCGGGCAATTGAAAGGGTTGTTCCGTCCGGTTGCACCCTGAGCAATTGCGGAGCTGTCCAGACTTCGCCGTATGAGTACCCGGATTCCACCATGTATACGGTGCCTGATGCATCGAAAGTAACCCCGGTGGGAAAGGTCAGGCCGGCAGCAACAGGTTCTATCCGGTAGCCATCGGGAAGCGCGATATCCGCAGCATTCACTCTTCGCGGCGGTTCAAACGAGGTCTGTCCGCCTCCTGCAGACCCCCGCATGGCGTAGCATCCGGTCAAGCCCGTCATGAGCAGCGCCAGGATTGCCGCGTGCACAAAGCAGGCCAATCCTCCTGAAAAGATCCGAAGAGAGTCGTTCTTACGTCTGACGGATTTGATAATGGTCAAAATATACATGCCGCCGTCCTGTCTGATGGTTGTCAAAGAAATTCGATATGTCTGGCAGTAGCAAAGATAGTGCCAGCACCAGGAACGATTGGATAAGGATTGCTGATTGTTGAGGAAAGGACCGGCTTATATACTGGAAAAATAAAACTGGTCTTTTTTATGCAGTGGAAATTCCGGCATTGTTTTGGGTGATAACAACAGTCCAATCCGGCAGAACCGGAAAAGGATGCTCTCCATTATGCATAAAACAGAATTTGCCAAACTGGTGCTCATCGGATTAGGCATTCTGTCGATAGTCCTTTTTTTCGTTATAATTCTTAAATCGGCGGTGGAAATGCTGCTGTTGATTTTTGCCGGTGTTCTCTTTGCAAACTTTATCCGGGGCATAAGCAGTTTCCTGTTCGGCAGATTATTGCCGCTGCCAGAGAACGCAGGCATAACGATTACTCTCATACTGGTGTTCCTGTCGTTCATAGCTTTCGCCATTCTGCTGGCACCCCAGTTGGCGGAGCAGGGCGAAAACCTGATCCGGCAGGTCCCGGATGCGTTCGAGGAACTGCGGCAGAAAGCAGGATCGTTGGGCTGGATCAGGGATTCTATCCAACCCTTGGGAGGATCGGAAGCAAACGGTGCTGCTGGTAAAATTACGACCAGGGCCCGGGGATTGTTTGCCACGACTTTCGGGGCGATTTCCAGCCTGTTTATTATTCTTTTTGTTGGATTGTATCTTTCTTTCACTCCATATTATTATATAAACGGTTTGCTGCAGTTGATTCCGTCGCAGGGTCGTGAACGGGCCAAGCAGATTATTCAGGCCCTGGGCTATACCTTGGGGAGGTGGCTTATCGGGCGGTTCATCGGCATGCTGGCGGTCAGCGTTTTTGCCTTTCTCGGTCTGCTTTTCCTCCAGGTTCCGCTGGCCCTCAGCCTGGCCACCCTGGCCGGAATCCTCACCTTTATCCCCAACATCGGTCCGATTATCGCCGCTGTCCCCGCCATACTGCTTGGTTTTACCCAGTCTCCGGTAACCGCACTGTATGTTTTTCTGCTTTATGTCATTATCGAGACGTTCGAGAGCTATCTGCTCACCCCGCTGATTCAGCAGCGGGAGGTTGCCCTGCCGCCTGTTCTTACCCTCAGTTCCCAGGTGGTGCTGGGAAGCATGCTGGGTCTGCCGGGTCTGATCCTGGCAACTCCGCTGACTGCCTGTGCTCTGGTTCTTGTAAAAATGCTTTATCTGGAAAATGTACTGGGACAAGATGCCGAAGTTGACGGAACAGGATCCTGACTGCCGGTTTCCGGGACAAGAGATCGTCCGTCAGGCCGGGTTTTAAAGCCAATAGGCAAACATACTGGCAAAACTTTCGATAAGGCGCCGGTAAAAGGGTCTTTTCCGCCAGTCATCCAGTAATATCTCCCGGTTCATTTCCTGATCGGCCAGGAATAAATTTTCCATCTGCGCGGCAAATTCATTTCCCCAGACAACAACGTTTGCCTCATTTGCGTGCAGGAAACTCCGGTAATCGAGGTTTGATGATCCTACTGTCGACCATATTCCGTCTACAACCGCGGTCTTGGCGTGCTGCAGCGCATCCTCTCGTTCAAAAATACGCACCCCGGTTTCCAGCAACTCCTGGTAATGGGATCTCGAGGAGTTGATGGTAATCCAGGAATCGGTAAGTCCCGGCAGCAGCAGCCGGACATCTACTCCCCTGGCCGCAGTCCTTTTGAGTTCACGGATAAAGACGTCATTGGGAGAAAAGTATCCCTGGGTAATCCAGATACGGTCTTTGGCATTGCTGATTGCTGCCAGATACACATCATAAATTTCTGATTCACTGCTTTCAAATGTGCTTTCGATCACGCGGACATAATCGCTGCCGGTTTTTTCCAGAGAGGGAAAATATTCCCCGGCTGGAAAGACGGCATCACTATCATTTTCCTTCCACAGCTCAATGAAAAGCTCCTGCAACTGCTCTACCGCAGGTCCTGTGATAGATACATGGGTGTCCCGCCATCCGTCCTGATCTTCTTTCCTGGCGCTGGGCGGAGAGAACGAACTGCTGGAGTAGACCTTGCTGATGTTCAATCCGCCGGTAAAGGCTATTTTACCGTCAACCACGAGGATTTTACGATGATGTCTGCTGTTGATACGCCAGATGCGCCAATCTTCAACCGGATTAACCGGGTTGTATTTATAGAGTTGAACACCGTTCTTCCGCAGACGTTCCAGGAAGTCTTTATCGGCACCCAGTCCGCCGATGGCGTCAAAGATGAGTTTGACTTCCACCCCGGCAGCAGAACGATCGATCAGTATGTCGGCAAACATCCGGCCGATCCTGTCATTATCAATAATGAAAGTTTCAGCATGAATGTGGTGGGCAGCATTTTCAATGGCGGCAAACATTGCCTCAAAAGCCATGGGGCCGTCAACGAGAAGCTGAACGTTATTACCCTCGACAAGGGGATAGTCAGAGATGGTATTTTCCTGTGCCATAAGTTTTTGAAGATGTCCGGCAACTTCCGGATAGCTGTTCCGGTCAACTGATTCGATGTCAGGGAATTTTTCAATAGCAGGTTCGGGAAAGGCCCTGGCACAGCCCGGCAGCCAGGTGGAAGCAACAAAGAACAGCAGGAAATAGAGCAGGGGAGACGGTTTGGAAACGGAGCATTTGTCCGACCGTACTATAATCCGGGAAAGTGCATGCCCAAGGATGCCAACCACTGCGTGCAGTCTGTGGCCAAGATTCCGCTTCATATCAATTCCTCAGTATTTACAGCATTACGATTTTTCTGCTGCCAGGCGAATAATAACGGTGAATCACCCGGTAGCATAACATGGAAAAGGATAAGAAAAAAACTTATTTTCGCGTATTTGTAATAAATATGCCTTCATATGAATTCCGGATAATGGAGGACTTTTGCAGGCCGGGAGCTTAAAAAATCTTTCCGGTTTTGCCGGACAATCCGGGAAACGTGGATTTTGAGCAATCCAGTCAGGAAGAATCTGATATTCGTCAGGCAGGGAAAAGTACTGAATTACACTCAGCAAATAGAAACCAAGGTAAAAATACAAAAAATTGTATTCTGGTATTTTTTTTGCATCGAAATGCATACATAAAGGATAGGGAAAGGACCTGAGATCTTAACCATTAAAAAGGAGAAAAAAATGCTAAAGGAGAGAGTGGATTTAGGCAAAAAAATTATTTTTCTGGCGTCGGCAGTGCTGCTGCTGACGCCGCTTGCATCATTCGGTCAGGCAGAATCGGGCTTCCAGAAAGGGGAACGGGAGTTCACCATAGTCGGTTCCGGTTCGAGCGACGAAAGTCTCGATAATACATCATTATCGGCGTCCTTCAGTATCGGCCAGTTTCTTACAGACAATCTTGAGGTGGCTCTGCGCCAGGAAGGATCATATATCGATCTTGAAGACGACGATGACTGGGCCGCATCCACGAGGCTTGTGCTGGATTATAATTTCGGGAGAGGACCATTGGTTCCCATGGTCGGTCTTTCATTCGGTTACCTTTACGGCGATAGGACGGAAGAACAGTTTATTGCCGGTCCGGAAGTAGGTCTCAAGTATTTTGTGAATGCTATGACCTTCATCTACGGCCTGGTTGAGTATCAGTTTCTGTTCGAAGATGTGGATGACGTGGATGAAGTGTATGATGACGGAAGATTCGTCTATGGGATCGGACTTGGACTAACCTTCTGATCCTTCCGTTGCCAGGGAAAATTGACTGAGGATTGGACTTCATTCTGCGGACACCGGTACACCTGGATTACCGGTGTCCGCGCATTTCAAAGTCCTTAAAGTCAGGTTCCTGACATCATTCCGTAATCCTGAGGATACGGACCCTGCTGTCCAAGTCCATCAGACAAGTTTTGCTGTACAGATTCCATTAGCCGTACCTGTTTTGAGATCATGCAACTGGCGAGGGAAAAAGAAATATCCGGCGTTTGCGGTCAGAAGCAGCGTGATCAGAGGCACTGAACAATCCTGTTTTCCAGGAATAATTTACCTTCCCCGGGGCAGCAGGGAATCCTGATATTTCAGGCATCACTTCACCTCCTTCCTTCTCTTTTATAATCATTTTCAGTTGTTATTCTTCCGCCTCTTCATCTTCACCCTCCTGGCATAATAATTGCTGACCCCTGATGTATATGACAGCTGGCTGCACTTTAAATGTACACGGCATGATGAGTGAGCAATTCAAAAAATGAAAATTTCTTATGAGGAGTGACAACAATGAACAAAATTACAGTTTCCGTAGTTGCAGTATTGGCATCCTTTGCCTTGGCCACCCCGCTGTTGGCAGAAGGTGGAGACAAACAGAAAACAAAAACAACCCAGACAGGCCAGATGGGAGAAGCCAGCCAGTATCAGGCAAGCAATATTCCGTCCGCCGATGAACTGAAGGGGTTGAAAGTTGTCTCCCAGCAGGGCGAAGATCTTGGTGAGATCAAGGATGTAAAGATGGATCCGCAATCCGGCAGGATCAGTCATGTCACCATGTCCAAGGGCGGCATCCTCGGTATTGGCGGTGAAGATATAGCCGTGCCGCTGGGAGCATTCAATTTTAACACTGAACAGGAAGAAGCCACCCTGACGGTTGATCAGAGCAAACTTGACAATGCTCCGCAGCAGGCCGGCATGTCGGATCAGGAGTTCAACCGTGAACTCCAGGACCATTATGGTGTATCACCGACCTGGGAGCAGGAGCAGCAGAAGTCTCCGGGCATGAGCGATCCGACCAGGAGAGATCCGAGCATGGAGGCGCCTGGTTTGCCGGAAAGCACTCCCGGCCAGAAAACACCCGGCCAGCAGGATTCCCCCAGCATGATGGAGGAAGGAAAGAGCCAGCAGCCTTCCGGACGGAGTTCCTATTAATTCCAATTTTTATTTTCTGCCGCTATTCATCGAATAGCGGCAGAATTCCATATCTCAATTCATCATCGCCGTATGTGAAAAAAGGGTGCTTTTTAATAGCACCCTTTTTCTTTCCATGCTGAATTCATTCTTCTTTTCTTCACCGGAGAAAGAGCAGGGTAATCTGGAAATTCTTACTGAGCTGAAAGATAAACCGCTGTCTCGGGGATCGACGTAATTTCCCGGAAATAAAAGTTATCAAGGATACAGGCATATATTTTGCTTAATTTGAGATGTCTGCAAAATGCACTTGATAAAGCTCCCCGCACACTGCTGGCAAAAATCCATAATTTCACATAGGAGGGTCATGCATTGACAGGTGGAAGATCGTATCAAATTTCGGCCAAGGTAATGGAACATCTTCAGGGAATGAATTTCCCGGCAACCAGAAATCAGCTCATTGAGAATGCTAGAAAAGAGCAGGGACCCGATACGGATGAGGTTATTGAAGTCCTGTCCAACCTGAAAAAGGATGAGTATCAATCTCCTGCTGAACTCATGCATGAACTCGGCGGCAAGGATTGAACCGGATGAGCATTTTCTCATAACTTTTCGGGAGAGCTGAAGTCGATGGTTGCGATGGACCCGGAGGTAGACAGGGATCCCGGCGATGGTGAAATGCCTGTTCCTGCCGAGCTGGAGGGGGCACGAAAAAAAGAAATGCCGGAATCCTTTAAGCCCCAGCTTGCCCGGCTGGTAAAAACAGTGCCGGGCGGGCAGGAATGGTTGCATGAAATAAAACTGGACGGGTATCGGATGCTGGCCTTTGTTCGCAGGGATTCCGTGAAACTTGTGACCCGTAATGGAAAGGACTGGACCGAACGGTTTGCCGCAATAGCCGGGACCATAAAGGATCTGAACCTTTTGCCGCCGGCGCTGCTGGACGGTGAAATTGCTGTCCTGCGGAAGGACGGCTCCAGCAGCTTTCAGGCCCTCCAGAATGCCATTAAGAGCGGCAGCGGTGAGCCGGTCTACTTTGTTTTTGATGTACCCTACTGCGGCGGCTATGACCTGACCGGGGTGCCGCTGCTGGCCAGAAAGGAATTTCTGAGCCGTCTTCTCGATACCCGCACAGGCAGGATAATCCGCTACAATGACCACCAGGTCGGCAAGGGCGAAAGATTCCGGCAGGAGGTCTGCCATGCCGGTCTGGAAGGGATCATGTGCAAGCGGGCCGACAGTTCCTACAGGCAGACCCGGTCCGGAAGCTGGCTGAAAGTGAAATGTGTGAAGAGCCAGGAATTCGTGATCGGCGGTTTCACCGAACCGGGAGGAACTAGGACAGGTTTCGGCGCTCTTGTTCTCGGCTATTATGATCAGGATGGAAAGCTGCGCTACTGCGGACGGGTGGGAACCGGTTTTACGGAGCAGTCCCTCAGAGAACTGATGGAGAAATTATCCGGGCTGGAACGGAAAGAACCAGCTTTTGCGGATCCGCCTGCAGGCACCGAAGCCAAAGGCGTGCACTGGGTCGTGCCGCGCCTGGTGGCCGAGATTGTCTTTACGGAATGGACCGAAGACGGCAGGCTTCGCCATCCGTCTTTTCAGGGTCTGCGGGAAGACAAGGAGGCGAAAGAGGTGGGCAGGGAGGAACCGGTGCAGGATGCTGCCGGCGCAACAAAGACCCGGAGCAGGGAAGTGGACGAACCTGTCCGTGCAGGCGGAGTCGTCCTGTCCAATCCGGACCGTATCCTTTATCCGGAGCAGGGGATAACCAAGCTGGCATTGGCGGAATATTACGAGAAAATCGGAAACCATATTCTGCCGCACCTTGCCGGGCGTCCATTGATGATCGCCCGGTGTCCACAGGGCAGGGAGAAAAAATGTTTCTATCAGAAGCATGTCTACGATTCGCTTCCTGATGCGGTGGGCGCAGTATCCATCCGGGAGAAGAAAAAGGAGCAGCTCTATATCGTGATCAGGGATCTGGCAGGGCTCATTTCCCTGGTTCAGATGGGAGCGCTCGAGTTTCATCCATGGGGATGCCGGGCGAATCAGGTCGAGAAGCCGGACCGGATGATTTTTGATCTGGATCCCGGCGATGGAGTGCCCTGGAAGCAGGTTGTCGAGGCGGCTCTGCAGATGCGCAGTCTGCTGGAGGATGATCTGGAGCTTCGATGTTTTGTACGCACGACAGGAGGAAAGGGACTGCATGTCGTGGTGCCGCTGACGGCCTCTTCCGGATGGGATGAAATGAAAGAATTTTCCAGGAAGGTTGCCCGCGTCCTGGTTGATCGCTATCCTGAAAAATATGTGGCAACCATGAGCAAAAACAAACGCAAAGGAAAGATTTTTATCGATTTTTTTCGAAATTCCAGGGGAGCGACTGCCATCTGCAGTTATTCGACCCGGGCCCGTCCGGGTGCCCCGGTGGCGGTGCCGGTGCACTGGGATGAAATTTCCGACTTGAAGTCTGCCGACGCCTATTCCGTTGAAAATCTACCCCGGCGGCTGGAGGCCCTTAAGCATGATCCCTGGAGCGGATTTTTTGAGCACCGCCAGTCACTGAGCAAGATGAGAAGAAAAAAACTGGAGCAAGTTGTCACAGATTAAAATATGGATCCGGCGGTGTAAGTATTATTGCAGATAATTCCCCGGCGGCATCGGTGCGGAAAGGCAGGCTGCAAACCGTCTTAATCCGGAAAAAGAGGTATTGACACATGGCTAAAAATCACGGCCCGCAGATAAAGGATGATGAACAATACGAAAAGTTGCGGCAAAAAGGAATGAGCAAGGAAAAGGCGGCCCGGATCGCGAATACGGGGCGGAAAGCAGCCGGTAAAAGGGGCGGCGCTGCTCCCAATTACGAGGACTGGACCAGGGATGATCTCTATCGGAAAGCGAAGATAGTGGGGATAGAGGGCCGCTCCTCCATGAACAAGAAAGAGTTGATTGATGCTCTTCGCAATCACTGATGAAAGCCGAAACTGATAATCTCAGATGGTGGATGGTGCAGGGAAAGGAAAAATGTCCTTTCTGTCTGCAGATCTATCTGTATGAAGAGGAATACCGCTGTATTGACTGCGACTCTCCCGTGTGCCCGCACTGTGCTTCCCGGTTCGAGAAATCAGCGCAATGCCCCTGCTGTATAAGCAAGGATAAGGGTGAGTAGCCATGGCTCTGCGGGCTTTATGGAAAGGCATTATCACCTTCGGCAACATGAGTGTGCCGGTGAAACTTTATGCGGGATTGGAAGACAGAACCGTTCACTTCAGGCTGCTGCACCGTAAGGACCATCAGCCGGTCAGTCAGAAAATGGTCAGCAAGGAGACAGGAAGGGAAGTTTCAGGGCAGAGCATGCGCAAGGGCGTGGCTACGGACCGCGGTATCGTCATGCTGGATGAACAGGAACTGGATGAGTTGGAGCCTGCGGCTTCCAGGAAAATCAGCATTGAATGGTTTGTGCCGCCGGGCGTTCTCGGTCCCCAGTGGTATGACCGTCCCTATTATCTTGGACCGGACGGCAATGAGGCGGATTACTGGAACCTTTATGCAGCGATCGGCAGCAAAAAGGTCGAGGGTATCGGCCGCTGGACCATGCGCGGGAAGGAGTATATCGGAGTTCTGCGCAGAGAGATGGGATGCCTGGTCCTTATAACTCTGCGATTTGCCGAACAGATAATCCCCCCTTCCAGACTTAATTTGCCTGAATTCCGTAATTTTGAGAAAGAGGAAATGGAAATGGCCAGGCAGTTGGTGGGTATGATGGCCGGCGATTTCAAGGCAGGTGATTACAGGGACGAATATCGGCAGCAGCTTCTGCAGCTTATCGAAGCAAAAAAGAAGGGGAAAAAGGTGAAGATCGGCAAACCCGCAGGCAGAAATGAACCGGAATCGCTTTCCGGGGCTCTGCAGGCGAGCCTGGCAGCGATAAGGAAAAAGGCACATGGCTGAAAAAAACGCAATTGCCGGCAGGTCTATCTGGACCGGAACCCTGACCTTCGGCCTGGTCAGCATTCCCGTCAACCTTCTGTCCGCGGTTAAACCGCGCAATACCGCCATGCATATGTTTGATGATGAAGGCGCGCCGCTCGGCCGCCGCTATTATTGCTCGGTTGACGGGCGGGAACTGGACCGGTCCGACCTGGTCAGGGGGTATGAAACAGACAAATCGGTTTTCGTGACCGTGGAGGACGAAGAACTGGAGGGACTGCAGCCGGAGAAGACGAGCGATATCGATCTCAAACGGTTTGTGCCGCGGCAGAGTATTTCCTCCCTGTATTTTGACCGGCCCTATTTTCTGTTCCCGGCCGGCAAGTCGGTAAAAGCCTACCGGCTCCTGGCGAAGGTTCTGGAGGACGAGGATACGGCCGGTATTGCCACCTTTGTCATGCGCGGCAGGGAGTACCTGGTGGCGATCCTGTCCGGACAGGGAATTCTGTGGGCGGAAACTCTCAGGTTTGCCGATGAACTGCGTGATCCCGCAGAGATCGATCTGCCGGAAATGCACTCCGACGCCAAGCAGGTCAAGGCCATGGAAAAAGCGATTGATGCCCTTTATGAAAAAAAAGTGCCCATGGATTATCTGCGCGACCGCTACGCAGAGCGGCTGACGCGGCTGGTGAACCGCAAACGCAAACGCGGAAAGGAAGTTGCCAGGACAGAGGCTGTAGAGGAAGAAAAGGACAGCGAACAGGTGGACTTAATGAAAATGCTCAAACAGCGCATCATGGAGGAGGAGACCTAGGCACTGGAGAATGCTGCACAACGAATGTCGAAATATAACCGGGGGTTCATAAAAAATAACAGCTTCAGCCTTCAGCCTTTTAATTCCGGGCTGGACGTTCCAATGTTCGATGTTCATTCTTTTGCCTCACCCAGATGATCGGCCACATAGGCGTCCCGTTCTCCCATGGGACGTGATTCCCATTTGGTGCTGTCCCTGGCGGTCTGGTGTTCCACCTCGGAGTTCAATTCTCCGCCGAGCAGAATAATGAATGATGAGAGATAAAACCACATCATCAGCACAATTACCGCCCCTACGGAGCCATACATCTTGTTGTAATTGCCGAAATTAACGACATAAAAGGAAAAGAGCGCCGAGGCCAGTATCCAGAAGATGCCGGCAAAAAGAGATCCAGAGGTGACCCACCGCCATTTTGGCCGCCTCCGGTTGGGAAAATAGCCGTAGGTGAAATTAAGAAGCAGAATGACCATTAACGCCAGAAAAGGCCATTGCATATAAGTGAATAATTTCTGCGTGGATACGGGAAGCGGAAGAAATTTGAGTAATGCCGGGGCAACCACAATGGCGATCAGGGTAAGAACGATAAAGGATATGACCAGAAAAGTAAAAAAAAGCGAGAGAAGATTTTTCCTGATAAATCCCCGTGATTCTTTTTCCTCATAGACGATGTTCAGTGCTTCCATCAAAGTCTTTACCCCCTTGTTGGCGCTCCAGAGGGTAATGAGCAGACCCCCGATAAAGCCGAAACTGAGACTGCCGCCTGGCTGTTCGGCAATATTACGCAGCTGGGTTTCAAGGATAGTGTACGCTTCCGGCGGTATCAGGTGACGCAGTGCGGCGAGTTGATCCTGCACTCCCATCGGGTCCGATACCAGGCCATACAGGGAGACCAGTGCGGTCAGTCCGGGAAAAATGGCAAGCATGGCGTAAAAGGCTACTCCTGCCGAAATAATAGACAGATGATCTTTGCCGAGATTTTCCTTGACCCGCAACAGGATATTTTTCCAGCCCTTGAGGGGTATTTTACCCGGGCTTTCCGCATGTCTGCCGCGGCGGTTATCTTCGGTCCGTTCACTGTTCATGATTTTACCCGCATTGCGAATATAGATACTCATCTCGGTTCAAATGGAACATCCGTCACGATTATTTTCTTTCCTATTACAAATATTATGCCAGTCAAATTTGATGGCGTCGCAAAAACGTCATACACCATGAATGAGAAGAGAAGCGGCCGGTGCGTGCTGTCATTGCACGCACCGGCCTGGAGGTAGGGAGGTGGGAGGTATTTTGTTAAAAAAAATTGAATATTGTTTCCGATAAGGCTGCCGTCGGAACTACAACCGTTTGCTCGGCCGCCTTCCGACAATCATGAAAACAATGAATAGTATGATGCCGATGACAAACAAGATCCAGGCTATATTGGTTGCAGCTCCGGCTATTCCGGTGAATCCGAAAACAGCGGCAACCAGACCGATTACCAGAAATATCAGTGCCCAGTAAAACATAACATCCTCCATTAAATTAAGGCCACAAGACAGGATTCCTGCTGTGTCCTGTTTATCTTCCAAGTTTCCTGATCGTTTTCCGAAACTTGTTTGTGGAAGCGGAAATTTTCCTGAATGAGTGCCTGAGTTCCTTGATGTCGCGAAGCAGACCCTGCACTTCAACATCAGACATTGTTGCACAGGAGGGATATTTCCCGCACAGTATCAGTTTCATTGCCTCAGCATTTGAAGTTACTTCCTCCACATGCCTACCGATCTGTGAAATATGATCGTCCCGGTTGATTAACATTGTAGAGTTCCGCACCACAGTTCTGAGATTTTTGAGGGTGTACACGAAATATATTGCCACGCCGATAAGGATTCCAAAGATTGCCAGTAGTGCCAGCTGGCCTATAGTGACCGTAATGAGCATGACTTCGGAATGGAAATTTTATCCTATATGTCCGACGTTGCTTCTTCGGCCTTGTGCAAGACCTTTTCCCTGGTCTGGGCGAGGTTTTTTTTCATTTCGCTCAGGGTCTCAGAGGTACGGCCGGAAATGATCTGCCGCGTTTCCCTGCCGGGGCGCGGGGCGGTGAGAAGGCCCGCAGTTAATCCCGCTGCGATCCCGGCGATGGTGCCGATTATTACTTTTCCGGTATAATTGGTTTTTTTCTGCCATAACATGTAATTTCTCATTCTTTTTCTCCCTGTACCTGACTGTTATTTTTTGACGAGACGCGTAATTGTTTTGATCATCTCGTTAATATTTGAGGTAATACTTCTGACGCGGTCCGTAGTGTCGCTGATCATAAGCATGGACTCCGAACCGGTCCGCAGGATGGAACCTGCAACCGATTCATATTTGACAAACTGCTTTTTGACTTCCTCACTGAGTCCTGCCGTGTCTTTGCTCAATTTTTCCAGATGGGATAGAAGCCCGGTAATATTATCCTCATTGCGCCTGATTGTTTTATCGGCCTGGACAATGAGTTTATTCACGTTTTTCAAAACTATTACCAGGTAGATCCCGACTGCCGCGCCCAGAAGGAAGAGGAACAGCAGCATAATTTGCTCAAGCGTCAGCGTTATAGTCATCTTTTCCTACTTTTTTAAAATTGCCGTTCAAGGATTTCAGCCGGCAGTCTCATCATGCTCTTCAATCTCCTTGCAGAACTCCTCTTTCTTCCTGCTCAGGATGTCGTCAAAATGTTTTTTTCTTTCGGTGAGATCATTCTGCAGATCGTGAATTATATCATTTGTCGTGTTGGAGATAAGTTCCCGGGTTTCCTTTCCCGATCTGGGGGCAAAGAGCATCCCCAGCACCACTCCGGTCGTGATCCCGATCACGGTTCCGGTAACTGTGCAGGCTGTACTTTTTCTTTTCAATTCATATTGCCGGTAGTCTCGGGCACCGACCACAAAATCTGCCGCTTCACGGGCTAATAAAAAGTATCCACTTAATTTCAGTAGATTATTTAACATCGAAATCTCCTCAGGTTGAGTTGGTTCGTTTCAAATGATTAAGTTTTTATCTTCCTGTTCCTTGCTTGCGAAAAGTATGCCATTGAATTTATTTCACTAATATTCCGTTTTTTTATGTACAGACTGGCGGCTCTGCAGGAAGGATAATCCTGATCGTCTTTCTTCTGTCCGGTACAACAGGAAAAATATCCTGTCTTGTTGGACCTAAGACTTTTATTTTTCGTTGCAGATGCACTGTAAGGCCTTGAATCCTGGTATGATTATTGCTTCTGATGTAGATATCTTTGCCCCTTTTTCATAAATCCAATGGCAGGATTATGCAGAATACCCTGGAAAATCAGGACAGCAGCGACCCGGTTTCAGATATTCCGGAGATTGGCAGATTGTCGGCAGGCGACAAGGTGCTTGTCGGAATTATGATTCTGCTGGTCATGTTTGTCCTCAAGTATGCTGCTTCAATTTTTATGCCGCTCACCCTTGCAGTCCTGCTCAGTCTTCTTTTATCGCCCCTGGTATTTTTCCTGTCCAGAATCCGCCTGCCCAAGCGTATCAGTGCAGCCATAGTCGTTTTGATCATAACAGGCCTTCTGGCCGGCAGTCTGATTGTACTGTTAGGCCCCGCAGGACAATGGCTGGAGAAGGCTCCAGAGTCTCTGCAGAAAATTGAAAACAAGCTGCAGAAGGTGAAATTGCCGATAAAACAGGTGCAGGAGGCTGCCGAAAAGGTGGATGATCTCACGGAGATTGATGATCAATCGCAGGGAGTCCATGTCAAGCTGCAGGCTCAAAAACTTTCCGACATGGTTTTTTTGGCCACTCCCAAGCTGCTTGCCTTCCTGGTCCTGCTGATTATCCTTGTCTATTTTTTACTGTTCAGCGGTGAAGAAGTGGCGAAATATCTGGTGCAGTTGATTTCCAGTCTGGGACGCCGGCAGTGCACGCTGGACATGGGGCATTCCATTCAACAGGAGATTTCCAGGTATCTTTTTACCATTACCACGATAAATATCTGCCTGGGAATTGTAATGGCGGCTGCCATGGCAATCATCGATATGCCGAATCCCCTTTTATGGGGGGCAATGGCAGCCGTTTTCAATTTCGCCCCCTATATCGGGGCAATTTTAGGTACCCTGATCATAGCGGCAGTTTCATTTATTTCCTTTGAAGAGATTTCGCGCATTGTGCTGGCGCCCGGGGTATTTCTCATGCTGACTTCAATGGAAGGTCATTTCATCACCCCCCAGATTCTCGGTCATCGCTTTTCCCTGAATCCACTGCTGATATTTCTGTCCATGATCCTCTGGGGATGGATGTGGGGATATGTCGGCGCCCTGCTGGCTGTCCCGCTGCTGGTAATTTTTAAAATCATCTGCCAATCCGTTGATACCCTGCAACCAATAGCCGAATTCCTTGCCGGAACAGAGAAAGTGGAAGAACAACCGGAACAGGAGGCACTGGCTGTTTCCCCGGAATGATATCAAAAAGGGCCGGATATTTCCGATCGCCGGCATCATCCGGTTAGTTGACCCTGGCATGAATTTTGCCATAAAACCGTAGGCTGCGAACAGAATTCAGCCTCTTGCGGGCACCACTCAATTTGCTGCCGGCTCTGCGGCAGGATTCATCTTTGTTCCCCATTTGCAGCCCATAGCTGGATACAGAGAGTGCTTCCGACACTATTTACAGGAGGTATTAGCATTGGAAAACCTGTCCCCGAAAAAAATGATCACCGTTGATGCCAATGAAGCCACCGCAGCGGTGGCGTATCGATTAAGCGAAGTAATCGTCATATATCCCATCACCCCGTCCTCTCCCATGGGAGAGCATGCCGACGAATGGTCGGTGAAGGGAAAAAAGAACATCTGGGGGACTGTTCCCGTGGTGGCGGAAATGCAGTCCGAAGCAGGTGTGGCCGGCGCCATGCACGGCAGCCTGCAGGCCGGGTCCCTGGGGACGACCTTCACCTCCTCCCAGGGGCTGCTGCTGATGATCCCCAACATGTACAAGATCGCCGGCGAGCTGACCCCCTTTACCATGCACGTAACAGGCCGCAGCATTGCGGCCCACGCCTTGTCCATCTTCGGCGATCATTCCGATGTCATGGCCTGCCGCCAAACCGGCTTTGCCATGCTTGCCTCGGGTTCCGTCCAGGAGGCCCAGGACATGGCGGCAATCGCCCACAGCGCCACGCTGCAGTCGCGGGTTCCTTTTATTCATTTTTTCGACGGATTCCGTACCTCTCATGAAATCAACAAAATTGAGGACCTGTCCGAACAGGAGATCAGGCAGATGATCGACGACCGGCAAGTAAGGGAGCACCGGGAGCGGGCGCTTAACCCGGACCGGCCGGTGGTGCGCGGTACCGCCAATAATCCGGATGCCTATTTCCAGGGCCGGGAAGCGGCCAATCCTTTTTACCTGGACTGCCCGGGGATTGTCCGGAAAACCATGGAACAGTTTGGCAACATAACCGGCCGGCGCTATGATCTGTTCGAATATGAAGGCGATCCGGATGCCGAAAGGGTGATAGTGATCATGGGTTCGGGCGCTGAAACCGTGCAGGAAACGGTGCACTGGCTCAATGACCGGGGAGAGAAAGCGGGGATGATAAAAGTCAGGCTCTACCGGCCGTTTTCGGTTGAGCATTTTGCCCGGGTACTGCCCGGTACGGTGAAGTCGATTGCAGTTCTTGACCGGACCAAGGAGCCGGGGGCAATCGGCGAACCTCTGTATCTGGATGTGATCGCGGCTCTATGCGAAGCCGGACGGATGTCCTCCTCCCTGACCGTTATCGGCGGCCGCTACGGCCTTTCCTCCAAGGAATTCACCCCGGCCATGGTCAAGGCTGTCTTTGACGAACTGGCAGGGAATAAACCAAAGCCTCATTTCACAGTTGGCATCGAGGATGATGTCACCCGCCTTTCCCTGGAATACGACATTGATTTCGATATCGAGGATCCGGATACGGTTCGTGCTCTTTTCTTCGGACTGGGTGCGGACGGCACAGTGGGGGCAAACAAGAATTCGATCAAGATCATCGGGGAGGATACTCTCAATCATGCCCAAGGCTATTTTGTCTATGATTCGAAAAAATCGGGCAGCATTACGGTGAGCCACCTGCGGTTCGGACCCCGGCCCATCCGCGCCCCCTACCTGATCCAGCGGGCAAATTTCATTGCCTGCCACCAGTTCAGCTTTCTCGAGCGGGTCGACGTGCTTGATCATGCCGTAGAGGGCGGCGTCTTCCTGCTCAATGCACCGTTCGGACCGGACGAGGTATGGGGCCGTCTTCCCCGGGAAGTGCAGACGGCAATTATTGAAAAAAAGCTGCAATTCTTTGTCATCGATGCGTATGAGGTCGCGAGCCGGACCGGCATGGGCGTGCGGATCAATACCATCATGCAGACCTGTTTTTTTGCCATTTCCGGGGTGCTGCCCCGCGAGGAAGCCGTTGAACACATCAAGGAGGCGATCCGTAAAACCTATGCCAGGAAAGGCGAAGAGATCGTCCGCCGGAATTTTGAGGCGGTTGACGATACCCTTGCCAATCTGCACCAGGTAAGAGTGCCGGATGAGCCGGACTCCGCTCTCCGCATGCGGCCTGTGGTGCCGGAAGATGCCCCGGAATTCGTTCGCCGGGTCACGGCTTTTCTCATGGCCGGCAAGGGAGACCAGCTGCCGGTTTCGGCATTTCCGGTGGACGGCACCTGGCCGGTCGGCACCACCAGGTGGGAAAAACGAAACATCGCCCTGGAAATTCCCGTCTGGGATCCCGGGGTCTGCATCCAGTGCGGCAAATGCTCTTTTGTCTGCCCGCATGCCACCATCCGCACCAGGGTCTATGACCCCTCCCTGCTTGCGGGAGCACCGGAGGGATTTCGCACCACGGATGCCAGGGGAGGGGAGTTCAAGGGCATGAAATTTACGGTGCAGGTCGCACCGGAAGACTGCACCGGATGCAGGCTGTGCGTAATGGTCTGCCCCGGGAAAAGCAAGTCCGATCCCAAGCACAAGGCCATCAATATGAAGCCCCGGCAGGAGCGGGTTGAATCGGAAGGGGAGCGCTACCGGTTCTTTCTTACCCTGCCCGAACAGGACCGCAGCGGGATGAAGATGACCGTGAAAACATCGCAGCTGCTGGAACCCCTGTTCGAATATTCGGGGTGCTGCGCAGGCTGCGGCGAAACCCAGTATATAAAGCTCCTGACCCAGCTGTACGGGGAGCGGACGCTGATCGCCAATGCCACCGGCTGTTCGTCCATCTACGGCGGCAATCTGCCCACCACCCCCTATACCATCAACCGGAGCGGCAGGGGACCAGCCTGGTCCAATTCCCTTTTTGAAGATAATGCGGAATTCGGTTTCGGTTTCCGCCTCTCCCTGGACAAGCAGAAGGAGCAGGCCGAAGAGCTGCTTGCCGGGCTTGCCGATCAGGTCGGCGGGGACCTGGCCGGCTCGATCCTCGATGCCCGCCAGGAGAATGAAAAAGAGATTGGCGAGCAGCGCAGCCGGATCGCTGAACTGCAAACCAGGCTGGAAAAGATCGACTCGCCCCAGGCCCTTGATCTTGCGCGGCTGTCCGGCAGCCTGGTGAAGAAATCGGTGTGGATTGTGGGCGGCGACGGCTGGGCCTATGATATCGGTTTCGGAGGGCTCGACCATGTGCTTGCCCAGGGCCGGAACGTCAATGTCCTGGTCCTGGATACGGAGATCTATTCCAACACCGGCGGCCAGCAATCCAAGGCCACCCCCCTCGGGGCCGCAGCCAAATTCGCGGCAGCCGGCAAGGCCCTTCCCAAGAAGGATCTGGGTCTGATGGCCATGACCTACGGCAGTGTCTACGTGGCCCGGATTGCCTTCGGCGCCAGTGACAGCCACACGGTCAAGGTCTTTGAGGAGGCAGAATCCTATCCCGGTGCCTCACTGATCATCGCCTACTGCCACTGCATAGGCCAGGGATTTGATCTTGCCTACGGAGCCGAGCAGCAGAAACTGGCGGTGGAATCCGGCTGCTGGCCGCTCTACAGGTTCGATCCCAGGAGGCTCGCCGCCGGGGAGAACCCCTTTCAGCTCGATTCGGGGCCGCCCAAAATCCCGATTAAAAAATACATTTACAACGAAACCCGTTACCGGATGCTCGAGAAGATCAATCCCGAGCGCGCCGCAATGCTCGTGGGGATGGCCCAGAATGTGGTGAACCAGAGATATGATTTATACCGGCAGCTGGCCGGCATGAAATCCCAGGCTGCCGAATAAACATCGAACAGTGAACGGCCAACGGCGAATTTCAGGATGGAAACCGAGTATGCAGAATACCTTAACGAAAGATATTCAAGTGCTCCGAATTCATTCAAAATTTAACGTTCATTGTTTGAGACTGACCGTACTGCAAGGCAGTTAATGATATCTTTTTGTATATAGAGAAAAGGAGACAATAAAATGGACCTTTCCACTACATATCTCGGCCTCACCTTATCCAGCCCGTTTATAGCCGGGGCTTCTCCCATGGCCGACGATCTCGATACGGTCAAGCGCCTGGAGGATGCCGGCATGGCCGCCATTGTCATGTATTCCCTTTTCGAGGAGCAGATAATTGCCGACCAGGAACGGGGGGTACGGGAAATCGAGATGCCGGAAAACACCTATGCCGAGGCTTTGACCTACCACTCCATGACCGACGAGATGCGCCTGGGACCGGATATCTATCTTGAAAAACTGGCGGCAGTCAAAAAAAGCGTTGCCGTCCCGGTTATCGGCTCCCTGAACGGGATCAGCGAAGGGGGATGGGTGCGGTATGCCCGCCTGATCGAACAGGCCGGCGCAGATGGACTGGAAATCAATATCTATTTCCTGGCCGATGATCCGGCGGTGAACGGTGCTGCCGTGGAGGATCGCCTTTTGGCTGTGGTCCGGCAGGTGAAACAGAGCGTTGCCGTTCCGGTGGCTGTGAAAATTTCGCCTTTTTTTTCGTCCCTGCCGCATTTCTGCAGACGCCTGGAGGAAGAGGGCGCCGACGGGATCGTGCTGTTCAATCGTTTCTACCAGCCGGACATTGATGTGGAAAACCTGGAAATATTGTCAACGCTTAGCCTTTCAACCCGGGATGAACTGCTGCTGCGGCTCAGGTGGCTGGCCATACTGTCGGGCAGCCTCCATCTTTCCCTGGCTGTTACCGGCGGAGTGCATACCGGTATTGATGCCGTCAAGGCGGTGATGTGCGGCGCCCATGGCGTACAGATGGTGTCGGCACTGCTTAAAAACGGGGCCCGGCATCTTGCCGTGGTCAGGAAGGAATTTGAAGAGTGGCTTGAAACCCATGAATATGCATCCCTTGACCAGATGCGCGGCAGCATGGGAATTGAAAATACTCCCGATCGGACGCTGCTCGAACGGGTCAACTATATCAGGGTGCTTCTGGGCGGGCCGGGATAATGAAAAAGAGGAATCAGAAATGAATTGGAAAAAAAAGCATTCAGTTGAAAAATCGAAACTGCCCCTGCCGACCCGGATTTGTCCGGAAGGGGAGACGGTGGCGCAACAGACGGCGCAGATGCGCCGGGTTGAGCGGATATTTCTTGAAATGACGGAACGCTACCGGGCTCCCCTGGCCATGGACCGGCGTTCATTTCTGCAGTCGAGCTGCGGACTGGCGGCCGGTTTCCTGGCCATGAATTCGGTGTTCGGCCCGCTGTTTACGGTAAACCCGGCTGAAGCGGCGGACCCGGAGACAGGCGCGGCGCGGGCCCGGGAATTTGCCGACCAGCTCATTTTCGATGTCCAGACACATTTCGTCTATCCACAATATCCCTCGACCGGCATCCTGGGGCTGCGCGAGCTCGCCAAGGAGTGGAATCCGGGTATTGAAGGGGAGCAGACGCCGGAGAAGATCCGTTTTGATAATTTTTTCAAGGAAGTTTTTCTGGAGAGCGAAACCGGGCTGGCTGTTCTGAGCAGTGCCCCCAACGATGATCCGGACAGGTATTTTCTGCACAACGAGGCCATTGCCGCAGCGCGCGAGAAGGTGAAAGAAAAAACCGGGGCCAAGAGGCTCTATACGCACGCCCTTTTCACACCGGGGCAGCCCGGCTGGCAGGAAGATATGGACCGGGCCATTTCCCTGCAGCCTGATGCATGGAAGGGATACACTGTCGGCCAGCCCAGCGGAGAGTCAAAATGGCCCTGGCGTCTTGACGATGAAAAGCTCGTGTACCCGGCCTTTGAGAAAATGGTCAAGGCGGGTATCACCACCGTCTGCATCCATAAGGGGCTTCTCCCTTCGAATTACCGGCAGAGAATGCCTTCCACCTGGCAGTACGGCAATGTGGATGATGTGCCCAAAGCGGCAAAGGACTGGCCGCAGCTGAATTTTCTCATGTATCATTCGGCCATTAAGACAGGCGGCATTCCCGCTGCCGGGGATCTAAAGCGCTTCGAAGAGACAGGGGAAATATCCTGGGTGAGCGAGCTGGCATGGATTCCGGAAAAACACGGCGTGAACAATGTTTATGCCGAACTCGGCTCTGTCTTCGCGGTGACAGCTGTCAGTGCACCGCGCTACTGCGCCGGGATTCTCGGCATGCTCATCAAGGGCATGGGCGAAGACCGGGTTCTGTGGGGAACGGATTCGGTCTGGTACGGTTCGCCGCAGTGGCAGATTGAGGCCCTGCGCCGCCTGGAAATGCCCGAGGATCTGCAGAAAAGGTTCGGCTACCAAACGCTCGGTCCGGCAGACGGACCGCTGAAGAACAGGATTTTTTCCGGGAATGCAGCCCGGGTCTATCCGTTTGCGGCGGATAGCCTGCAGGGAGACAAGCTGGCTGCAATGAAGAAGACGGCCCGGGCAGCCTCAGGGTAAGGATTTGAAATTGTACGACAGATTGGAGAAAGAGAATGAAACAGACAATCGCCTTCATCCTGGTCCTGCTAGCCGCAACCGCGGGCATTTCGGCCCAAACGGATACTGGACCCGCCCCCTCATTCATTAATCCCCTCATCATCGATTACGGCGGCATTGTAGCCCTGCCCGATGCTGCCCAGCAGCCGAAGGAAAATTCAAAGGTGATTCTCGACATCACTTCCGATGAAAAGTCAGGCAATATTATCAAGGGATTCGATCGGGCTGCTCTTATTCTCAATCAGTATACCCAGGCCGGAGACGGAATGGAAAACGGGTTTAAAATGGCTGTCATCCTGCACGGACAGGCGACCAAGGCGGCGCTTAAAAATGAGCCGTTCGCAAGACACTCCGAACCCTATGCCAGATCATTCTGGGCATCGAAGACCCTGACAGTGAAATAATCAAGCAACTCGCGAAGCAAGGAGTGGAAATATATGTGTGCGGCCAGGCCCTGGCACATCAAGGGTACCGGACTGATGAAGTGCTTCCGGAGGTGACGGTAGCGGTCTCTGCCGCAACGGTCAATATCAACAAGCAGATGGAGGGATACGCGTATATCCCTTTTCATTAGATCTTCAACAATAATGTAGCGCGTCGCAAGGTATGGAACCAATTAACGCAAGGTTTGAACCCCATTTTGCAACTTCTGATGGGTTGTTAACGTGCGTTTAATTGCAGGTTAATAATCGGCCATGGGGTTCTTATAAAAAGATACCTGATTACCATCGAAACTCAGCTAACATTAATCGGTGTATATAATTATTTATCCTGGGAAAATCTTGTTTAATTGTCATTCCCGCGCAGGCGGGAATCCAGCATTACGCCTGCGCGGGAATGACCTGGAGCGTGACTTTTTAGGATTATCAACATGTTGGCACTTCTTCCAGACTAAGAGCTGAGCTTTAGTGGTAATCAAGAAAAGATATAAAATATATCTTCACTGATACATTTTCCTCTAAATGAAATATATTCTCTTCCGCATGAGCATTTAATTTCGCCTTCTACCTGCATGTCCGATGGGTTAACAAAAGAAACATTGACGTATATATTGCCCGGATGACAGGGGGTAAATTCAGATGATTCTTTAATATCTGACATTACTGTACCTTGAAAAGCTTCACGCGTTCTGGCATCAAGTTTTTTCTGCCATTTAAAGATTATATTCATTGTTGCTCTAGGTCATGAATGCTTATCGACTATACAAAGATAGGTAATATTCTGAAAGTCATTCATTCCCCTGAATACGCAGCATAGCTTTCCGCATGAGCATACAATATCCCCCTCTATCCATGATCCGAACGCACCGGCATAATGGATCGTAATTGATACCTTACCCTGATGGCATGTCTCCAAGTCAATTTTGGTTTTGAAATCTGACCTGATTTCTATTTCTGCAGCTTCACGACAATTGAGGGGAACATTCGGTTCCCAATGAAAGGCGATATTCATATTTTTTTCCGTCATTATCCTGCATAATTATGAAAAAAATAAAAAATCTTAAAGAGCAAAAACTATGTTGTAGTCATTGTACCTAATTACATATCTCATCAAGCGCCTCTCTCACCTTGGCTGCCAGCTCCGGGTAGGAAAAAGGTTTTGAAATAAAATGTATTTCCCCCTCCAATACTTGGTGGTGGACTACTGCAGATTCCGCGTATCCGGACATGAACAGACATTTTATGTCGGGATGGATCCCCCGGATGCGTTCTGCCAGATCATGGCCGTTCATCTCCGGCATGATTATATCAGTGATCAATAGATGAATTTTTTTTCCATACTTCTGCACCAGGGTGATTGCTTCATAGGGATTACTTGCAGTAAGTATGTTGTAATTTAGCCGGGCGAGCATCATTTTGGCAAGTTCCAGAAGGGGAAGTTCATCTTCGACCAGCAGCAGGGTTTCACCATGACCTGTTACGAGTTTTTCCGGAATCGTCTTTGCTTTGACTTTTTCCGGTTCGCCTGCATGGTATGGGAGGTATATTTTGAAGGTAGTTCCTCTGTCCGGTTCGCTATAGGCATATATATATCCGTCGTTCTGTTTAATGATGCCGTAAACTGTCGATAATCCCAGACCAGTCCCTTTGCTTACATCCTTGGTTGTGAAAAAAGGCTCGAAACAATGATCGAGGATTTCCTTTTCCATGCCGCACCCGCTGTCACTGACGGCAAGCATGACAAACTCCCCGGGAACTGAGCCCTCATGAGCTGGGCAGTAGGCATCATCCAGGATTACGTTGCTCGTCTCAATGGTGATTTTGCCCACTCCATCAATAGCATCCCGGGCGTTGACGCACAGGTTGGCCAGGATCTGGTCAACCTGGGAAGGATCGATTTTTACCGTCCACAACGCTTCACCCGGGAGCCAGCCCAGGTTAATATCCTCGCCGATGAGCCGCCGAAACATTTTAAGGGCATTTGCCACGACTTCGTTCAGGTCAAGCACCTTGGGGGCAATGTTTTGCTTGCGGGCAAATCCGAGCAGTTGCCGCGTAATTTCAGCGGACCGTTTTCCTGCATCGAGTATCATCTCCAGGTCTTCCCGCATCGGATCATAGGAAGAGGTCTTTTCCATAGCCAGTTCAGCATATCCTTGGATCAGGCTGAGCATGTTATTAATATCGTGCGCAACTCCGCCCGCCAGTCTTCCCACCGCCTCCATCTTTTGGGCCTGGATAAATTGCTTCTCCAGATTGTCGTGCTCGGCTATATTTCGCACAGCTTTCTTCTGTTCTGTGATATCCACAACCATGTTGATTGCGAATTTTTCTTTTCTAAATGTTATTGTCTCTATGGAAGTGAGAGCATGTTTCTTTTCACCATGTTTTGTGTAAACCTCTACTTCGACATTCTTTATAACGCCACCACACAAATATATTTTCCACAGTCTTTCCAAGGTTTCACTGTCAAGTATTTTTAATTCTACAGACGTACGGCCAATTGCCTCTTCTCTCGAAAAACCATAAAAATCGCACCAGGCGGTGTTGACATCCGTGTATCTTAGATCGTCGAATTTAAAGAGCGAGGTAGGCAGGGGGCTTTTATCAAAAATTATGGAGAACCGCTCTTCACTGTCCCTTAGTTCTTGGCCCGTGAACTGTTTCTGTTGGTTTTGATTACTCAAAAAAATACCCTCCATCCACTGCTATGGATAACAACACTACCTTGGACTATTTTTGGAATTTATGCGAAAAATGCGGTAATAAAGGGGGAAACCAGCGCTCTACCGGTGAACCGAGAGTAGTATCATTCGTCTTCTCGGATTATATATTTTTGGTTTTTTCTTTGATGGATTCCCACAAAAAACTATCCATCCCGATGAGCAAATCAAACCTGATATCCATAATTACCCTACGTTACCCAACAAACTTATACTAAAAGTATCAAATGGAAATTATTTATACAAGGTAATTTAATTTCTTATCAATAATTCCTTTCTCGGTTGGGAGCGACTTCCAGGTTTGCGGCTTATGGAGTATTTGAGGATTCACTTCTTGGATCTGGAACATGGCGAATATTGCGCGGATCTCCGGGGTGTCGTTCAGGGTCTGGGTATCTTCGCCTGATTAATTATGGATTAGATAGAGCTCCGGATGCAATCGAGCTACTTAAGCAATTTTTCCGTCAATCTCCTTAAATTGTTCATCAAAAAGTTCAAACCCACCTTGAAATGAGAGACGATGCCTGAAATTGATCTCCACACAAGATGCTTTGATGATGGGACGAAGACCAAACTAGATATTTTTGGAAAATATCTAGAGGAATGGCTACCAGTTTTTATACATAACCAATATTGCGACAATGTTACAATATGTGATTTTTTCGCCGGTCCCGGTCCCGGTTCCGATTCGAAAGGGAATCCTGGAAGTCCCCTTATCATCCTTGAAGTTATTAAAAAATTTTCCAACCAGATAAAGCAAAAAGGACTTTAGTATTAAGCTAATATTGAATGATGATAATAAGAAAAAAATACAAAATTTAAAAAAAATAATGAAAAAGAAGGGTTAGGAACCTTCAGTGATTTAATCACTATTGAGATTCATAATGAAAAATTCAAAGATTTATTTTTAAAAAAAATACCAGAATTATATTATTCTGTTAATTTATTTTTCTTAGACCAGAATGGAGTAATGGGTCCTGCGGATAAGAAACGAGATCGTGATCGCCACAGAACTCCTTTCGAAAATTTACAAGCTCATGACCGAGGAGCAGAAACTGAAACTTGCCGGCGGCATCGTGGACCAGGTCGAAACCGCCAAGCCTGTAATCTGCCCTGAATGCGGAGCCGAAAATCAACCCGGTAATACTGTCTGCTCAAGCTGCCGGCAGAGAATGTAATTTTATAAAAAACGGCTTGCCCTAGATGTTTTTTTTAACTCGCAAAGTTGGTTTTAAACCTTGCGTTAATTTTTGAAAAAAGGGGCCGATTTTCCATTTTTGGTTCCACAGCCGTTTTTATTTTTGAAAATTTAAAACCCGTTTAATTTTTTGGGATTATTTCACAACCTTCTTCAACTATTCCCAAACTATTTAAACCACAAACCCAGTTCTTTCCAGGTTCCATACCTTACTACCCCCTACACATTTTTTTAAAACGGTATTTCCGCAATGTACATGCTGCTCAGAACAGGTAGATGAGGAAGAATACAAGCATGAATGCCGTTAATACAAAAGCAGAAATGGCCATGAACCCGTCATGGGCAACCAGGGACAAGCCAAATGCAACAAGCGCCAATCCCGCGGTTGTGGCAGAAAACGGCACCAGTTCCATAAACGGCATGCCTGCGGCAAGAGCAATACAGATAACGGCGATAACATAAGCGCCGGCGCTGTGTACCAGAAATGTCAGGCGCGGCCGCAGCCGGCGATCGATAAAACGTGCCGGAGGCTCCAGCCATGCCAGGGCTTTAGCCAGCTTTGTGGAGGTTATGGAACGATTCAGCAGCCAGTTCGGCAGCCAGGAATGTTTTCTGCCGATAAGGAGTTGCACAGCTATCAGAAGCACGAAAACTGCCATGATGGTAGGCATCCCGGGAATACCGCTCAAAGGTGAGGCCATGATAATCCCGGCTAAAAGCAGCAGGGGACAAAACGACCTGCTTCCCACCGCATCCAGAATCTCGCCCACCGTGACCTTGTCCTGATCACCCGCGGCCCGGCCGATCTGATCGAGCATTTTTCCAGATTTGTGAGTTCCCCGGGCATGTGATTCCCAACCTGAAAATTTTACGAGTATTCGGCACCCGCCGCCAGGAAAGGCATTTTAAACATATTTCTGAAAAGCCGTTACGGATTCAGGGTTTTGAGCCCCTCAGCCATTGAAATCCATACTGTCTTTCTTGCAGGGGATCAGGATCCGGCCAGTTTCCTGGTGATGATCTTCTTAAGGGACTCGATGAGTTTGCTTGCCTCGATCCTGTTCAGTTTCTCAATCGCGTCCTGGTGGTAGTATTTTTTGAGGAAATTCATGAAATGAAGATCATCCCATCCAAGATCATCGACAAGGTGGCGGATATAAAGCTTCTGCCGGAAGGTCATGCCTTCGGCATTGATTCGATAATGTTTGCTGCGGGCAAAATACCGCATCAATTTTTTGAAACCCGCCTCGTCCAGATCGCGGCTGCTGCGAACACCGGTCACTTTCTCGAGGGTGTCACGGTACTCCTGGTCGCTGATACCAAGTTCTTTTTTGGTAATGTGAATGACCGCGAGTTTTTTGGAATCGATCATTTTTTCCACTTGCCCCATTGGTAATGGCGGTTCAGCCGAAATCAAGAGGGATAACAGCAGGGCTCAGGCCTCCGCGTCAAGAGCTGCTCCGTTTCCTGATGAGATAAATACCATCACGAATCGTAAGGAATAACTTTTCAGCCCGAATGTCTTTCTTTACCATTTCATTAAAGTCTGCAATTGCACGGCTGTCACCGTCTTCAGGATTGAATATCCTGCCGTACCACAGGACGTTATCAACGAGAATCAACCCTCCACTTCGCAGAATCCTCATTGCTTCTTCATAATAGGCGCAGTAGTTTTGCTTGTCTGCATCAATGAAGACAAGGTCGGATTTCATATCCGGCAGAGTCTTCAGAATTTCCAGCGCATCACCGACGCGGAGTGTGATTTTGTTCCCGTCGGAGCTCTGACTGAAGAAGTTCTGCGCAATCCTCGCATGTTCGGGATTGTGCTCGATTGTCAGAATTTTTCCGTCTGGAGGGAGGACTTCGGCCATGGCAAGGGCGGAATAGCCGGTAAAAGTTCCAATATCGACGATGTTGCGGGCATCGGACAATTGAACTGCCAATTGCAGGAACCGGCCTTCAACCCGTCCGGTGAGCATACTGGGATAAGGTGTATTGATCAGGGTGAAGTGCTCAATCTTCTCAAGAAGAGCTGACATGAGGGATGTATGATCTGCCGCATACTCTTCCGCCTCCTTTGCAACCACATCCATAAAACAGTAGATGCCCTCTTCCTGTGCCCGGGAAGAAGGGGTAGGCTTTGAGCTCATAGGATCTCCTTGTTGTTCAGGTATCGTTATTTGAGTATTAATCATTAATCATGCCGGAGGACTCCCGCCATTATTAAATAGTTATTGAGTAATCCATCTGATGAAGTAGCGGAACAGGTGATTATCTTATTGTTGGTGGAACAAACGCTGCCCCAGGCTTGACAATAGAGTATTATTACCGGCTAAGGATTTTTTTCATCCGGTATTGAGGCAAAGCGAGGATTCTCGTCACTTGAGCAAACCTCATCAAGAGTACGTTCAATAAGGAAACAAAACAGTCATGGGCGAAACACGATTCATAACAGCGGGAAGTTTTATCGACGGCAGCGGCGCCGCTGTTCGCAGGAATGTCTTTCTGGCAATGAAGGATACCATTATTGCTGCAATCGGCTCTGCAGCAGACCTTCCCCGCAACGGCAGGGCTGTAATCGATGACTTCTCGCACTGTGTCATTGTTCCGGCCCTGGTTGACTGCAGCGTCTCCCTGTTGCGATCCCCCTCCGTGGACAGCAGGGTGCGGTTATCCTCTGAGGAGTCCGTCATTGAAGAAAGGGCGGCCATGGTGGAGCGGCATATCCGCTACTGCCATGCACACGGAGTTCTGGGAGCGGCAGTCAGCGATGATATAACCGGTCTGGCAGAAAGCTCTCGGAAGGTGATGGGGCAGGGGGGGGTAATTGAAATTCGAACATCCGGAAGTCTCTGGCAAAGCAGGCAGGATTGTACAGCCGGCAATCCGGCCGGCACCGATTTTCTCAGGATAGGCTATTCCGGCAATATCGAGGATGAGGAAGCTCCATATCCCGGGCTTGACCATGAAGACCTGTGCCGCATTTTGCAGCACAGAAGCGGGAAAAAGGCGGTAGTGGTGGCCAATGGCCCGCAGCAGGTGGCGGAGGCGCTTGAGGCGGGATGCGATGCCGTCGAACAGGGATATCTTATGGGCGAGGGCAATCTCAGGAAAATGGCGGAGAAGAATGTGTTGTGGATTCCCAGCGTACTGCGGGCCAAAAATGGTCTGGACGGTGCGGGCTCCGGAGGTGATGTGTGCTGCCGTTTCTCCCAACGCTATGTGGCGCCTGGAAAGCCGGTCCCCGGCGCGGAGGCTTTCTGGAAAAAGATGCTCGCCGGACAGCTCGAGCAGCTGCATCTTGCCCGAAAATTGGGCGTGACAACTGCTGTGGGAACCGGTGCCGGCAGTGTCGGCATACTCCATGGCGAGTCAATGGTCGAGGAGATGAAATTGTTCATCAAGGCCGGTTATCCACTTTCGGAGACCATCCGCTGCGCATCAGAAAACGGGGCCGCATTCTTCAGCATGGAGAAGCTGGGAACGCTTGCTGTGGGGAAAAAAGCAACATTCCTGGTTGCCAGGGGATCTCCGTCGCAGCTGCCAAGAAAACTCTCCTATCTGGAAGGCATCTATGTTGACGGCGCACCCAGCATCTCATATCAAAAAAATCCTGTCAGGACGGCATGAATGCTTTGCGCCTTTTTTGCAGGCATGTCAAGAATAAGTATTTACCCCTTTTCCCGGCGCTGCCATCACCTTTACTTCTCCCTGTCGGAGGGCACGGTGTGGCGGACAAGGAGCCAGAACCAAATGACTGATAGATTATTCAACTCAAAAATGGCTGCAAAAGACCTGGTCCTGTTGAGCCTTATTATTCTGCTGACAGCCATCATTTTCCTGGTCGACCTGACTACCGAACTGGGATTTGCGGTCGGCGCCAGCTACATTACCATCGTGCTGCTGGCCCGTTATCTGTCAACGGATCGGCTCCTGCTTGTCTTTGCGGTTGCCTGCACAGCCCTGGTGATTCTCGGCTACTTTTTATCTCCGTCCGGAAACGAGCCATGGAAGGCAGTAGCCAATCGCCTGATCTCCCTGTACGCCATCTGGGCTACGGCGATCTTTTCCTGGTACCACAGAAAAAGCAGGCGAAAACGTGAGTTGCTGATTTCTGAACTTGAACTGGCCAACAAGAACCTGGAAGGGTTCAGTTCCGCGGTAAGCCATGATCTCAGAAATCCACTGCAGGTAATTGAAGGTCTTGCCGACCTCCTGTTGCGGAAACATGCCGGAAGTCTCGATACCAAAGGCCAGGAACTCATCCACGGCATAAAGAACAATTGCGACAATGCCAACCGCCTCATCAATGATTTTATCGCTTTCTCAAAGACCAGCAGCAGGGAAATACGGAAGAACAGGGTCGACATGGTCGAACTGGCGAAAACGGTGTATTCGGAACTGACTCCTTCTGCCGGCGGCCGCGACATCCGCTTCCAATGCCTGGAAATGCCAATTGCCTATGGTGATAAGACGATGCTGCATCAGGTCTTCAAAAACCTGGTTGCCAACGCCATCAAGTTCACGAGGGACAGGGAGACTGCCCTCATTGAAATCGGCGGGACGACGGCGCAGGATGAAAATGTCTATTACGTGAAGGATAACGGCACCGGCTTCGAAATGGAGTCGGCGGACAGGCTTTTCGTCTTTTTTCAACGGCTTCACGATCCCCGTCAATTCGAGGGAACCGGCCTAGGGCTGTTCATCGTCAAATCCGTGATCGAAAAACACGGCGGCAGGGTGTGGGCGAAAGGAAAACCGGACCAGGGAGCGGTCTTCTACTTTGCCCTGCCAATTGAAAAACGGTAAGGCTCCCTGAGCAGCCCCATTTGTTCGCTTTGTTCATTTAATAAAAAGTTACTTATTTTCAACCAGTTTTACCCCGCATCTTGGACAATTATGAAATTTGCCCCAAGAGGTTGTAAAAGTAGGAACCAGAATGACGTTACAGTTCGGACAACGAAAAATTGCAAATATGGAAAAAGCAATACCAATTAAACATGCAAACAGTAGCAATTCGATAGTGCTTATCTGATGTTCACTTTGAGAGGGCACAAATTGAAAGCCAAATATAACTCCAAACAAAGAAGCTGAAAGAATGAAATAAATTCTTTTTCTTTTCTTGAATTTTTTCTGTATTTCATTCATTTTTTTGATTTATCAGAAAAAATTGCAATCGTATTAAATTATATCTTGATTACCACTAAAGCTCAGCACTTAGTCCGGCAGGTATGGGGTCACGGCAGGTATGGGGTCAAATCTTTATTCTTGACCAGTAATAATTTCCATATGTCAAAGATAATGAATTGCACCCTTTTTTTTAATGTCACCATAATTTTTTCGCCTGAGCGCACCTGTTTCTTTCAACTAAGAAAATAGCGTTTTCCGGACATGCCTCCCGGCAAATACCGCAGCCATAACATTTGAATGCATCTATGCGACATTTTTCTAATTGACGATTTAAATGAACCGCATCAAACATGCATTGATTCATACATAAACGACAGCCCTTGCAACGATCAAGGTCGATATCGGCAATATATTCTCCCCTCCACATAACCTTTGCTAATTTTTTTCTATGCTGTATTCGGTATGCCATGCAGTCGCGATCACAATTGCAGACAGCTCCAATAAAGGGCGTTTGAAAAGTCCAGACACTATGGGTTAAACCTTTTTTATCGAGATGTCGCATTTCTTTTGTTGCAACTGATGCTGAAATATGATCGAAATTGCTGAAATCAGGTAATTCTTTTAAAATGTGAGAAACATCCATCCCAACTGCATAGCAGACCCTTTTTTCTTCACCTGTATTCACTTTCCGGCAGATACAGGGCAGGCGGATAATTGAACTGACTTTTTTGAGTATATTTTCTATATCCTCGATTGGAACAATCTGACCGAAATGTGTTTTTTTCTGGCGCCGGGTGAATAAAGGATAAATTAAACAATTATAAATATATGGAATTCTTTTCTTCCATTTCTCCGCCCGCCGCACTTCCTTCCTCATGCTCCGGGCAAAACCCTTCAGGAATTTTTTTACTCTCTCCTCGGAATTGACCTGAAGAAATACTTCCCTGGAGTAATTGGTCATATTTTCATACCATTTCTTTCCCTCACCGTGTTTTATGCAGAATTCACACATAAGTTATGCTCCGCTTTCAAAGCCTTCGTCTGTGGGATCTTTTTAATCTTAGCTTTTTAGAATCTTATTATAATGGTATGAAGAAACGCGAAAATTGCAAATTCCATGAATAGGAGGATTAATGAGACGCGAGAGAGGGGTAAAGCACGTGTTGGAAATAGGCAAAAAAGCAGGAAATGAAAACACTACCAGTATGTCAGGCAGTTGCCTCATGCCGGTATGGGCTAACGAAGGAGCCTGGCATGTTTTAAGAGAAGTGGATTAAGATCAGTTTTGATTTATCTTGTATTTTCTCGAATACTTGAATGGTGTGGGAATAAGTATCCTGCTGAATTTTGACAAATGGTCGCTGTCCCTATTTTTTATTTTCTATTTTTTAGGTAGCGGCCGGCTACTGGGGTTTCGGGGCGGAGCAGGCCAACAGTTTTTTAATCCAGGGTAAAATAGAAGGCAGCCCCTTGATTTTCTTTTCCCTGCGCCCATATCCTGCCGACGTGCCGGACAACCACCCGTTCGGCAATTGACAGGCCGATACCGGTTCCTTCGAACTCCTGCTCTGTATGAAAGCGCTGGAAGGGCAAAAAAATCTTTTCGGCAAATTTCTGATCGAAACCCGCTCCGTTGTCCTTCACATAATAGACGACCTTACCTTCCTGTTCCACTGACCCGAATTCAATGCGCGCGTTTTTTGTTTTGGCTGTGTACTTCCATGCGTTGCAGAGCAGATTCGACAGTGCTGCTTTGATCAACTGAGGATCGGCGAAAGCGGATATGCCTTTCTTGACATCGAAGGAAACAATACGGTCCGGCTCGGAATCGCGAAGCTCCGCTATGATCGATGCGGCGATCCCGCTCAGGTCGACGTTCTGCCGCACCAACTCATGTCGCGAGGTCTGAGAAAGGTACAGGAGTTCGTTTATGATCAGATTCATTTTTTCAGCGCCGTTCGCAATCAGGTCAAGAAACTTTTTCTCCTTGTCATCCAGTCTGTCTGAACCCCTTTTAAGCAGGAGTTTCGAAAAACTCATTATCGAACGCAGCGGGCTGCGCAGGTCATGGGACACGGAATAGCTGAAGGCTTCCAACTCCCTGTTGGCGTAGGCAAGTTCATTCAGCTTTTCCTGCAGGTCGGTGTTCAGTTTTTTTATCCTCTCATCCGTCATGCGCCGATCGGTAATGTCTTCGATGGCCAGTAGGATCAGCTCTGATTCTTTCCGGGCGATCCGTCGTGCATTGAGGAGCATGTTCCGCCGGCCGGAGCCGGCCTCTTCGTAAGCGACCTCAAAGTCGGACAGCACGGCATTTTCCGTCAGAGTATTCTCAAGCATTTTCCGCAGCTGCGGGATGTCCCAGACGCGATTTTGCAGATCAAAAAAATTGGTGTTCTCTGTCACATCCGATGTTGCGTTGAAGGTCCTGTAGTACGCCTGGTTGGCGGTGACCACCCGCAGCTCTTTATTCAGGACGATAAGAGGCTGCTGCACGGTCTCGACGATCGCCTCGGAATAATCACGGGATTCCTGGATCCGCAGCATGGCGAGTTTCAGCTCATGAATGTCTTCCAGGGTCAATATTGCGCCGTCGATCCTGTTGTCAAGAGTCTTGTACGGCCGAATCGCCATGGAGTACCAGCGTCCAGCATGGTTTTGAATCTCCTGTTTGCTGGCCGCCAGGGAGTCGATCACCGCCAGGATCATCCGGTCAAGGCCCGGCACGTTGATATTGGTCCTGATATCGGAAATAGGCCGGCCGATATCGCCGGGGATAAGGTTCAGGGTTTTGGCCGCCGAAGCGTTGAACCGCCTGATCTGCAGCTTGCCTCCGATCAGCAGGATCGGGATATCGACACCGCTCAGGACATTGAGCAGATCGTTGTTGACCTGCATTATTTCCTCGTTGCGGCTTCGCATCTCCTCATTGACGGTGTTCAGTTCTTCATTGGTGGACTGAAGCTCTTCCTTTGAGGTTTGCAGTTCTTCGTTGATGCTCTGCAGCTCCTCGTTGCTGGACTGCACTTCTTCATTGAGCGCCTTGAGCTCCTCGGTGGACGCCTGATATTCCGAAATGACCGATTTCAGATGCTGTTTCGTGGCGGCAAGCTCATCTGCCAGCATCTCCACCCGGTCGTCAGTCGGCCGGACTTTTTTTCCGGCTGTATCTTTTTCCGGTTTTTTCAAATCCTGCGGGGCCGCCCCGGGGCTATCCTCGAAAATAACCAGGAAGTGGCGTTCGCGCGAATCACGGTTCCCAAACGGGACCACCTCGATGTTTATCGTCGAGACACCATTGTTGTCCCTGACCTTTATTCCTTCTTTTCTGACCGCAACGTCTTTGTCGACGGCCTGGCGGATCAGGACCCGCAACTCCATGGTGAAGCTTTCATCCGCCATCTTCATGAGATTGAGGCTGGCCTTGCCGGATTGGGGCTTAAGATAGGGGCTGATATTGCCGCGGAACTGGAGAATATCCATGTCCTGATTGATGACCAGTCCCGGCGGGCTGTACCTGGCCAGGATGATGCTGTCGGTTTTCTTCTGGATGTCGAGTCCGCTTGTCTGGTGCTCTTTGGGAGTCTCCTTCAATGGGCCATGTTCCCTGAAACGGTACCGATCATAGCCGTAGGGCAGCGGGGTCGCTACCGCTTTTCTGGCATAAATTCTGTTTTTCTGGTCCACCAGAGAGAAAAGGTCCAAAAACTCGCCGATGGATTCAGCTCCTCCGAGCATGAGATAACCCGAGGGATTCAGGGCATAGTGCAGGACCGGCAGCGCCTTTTTCTGCAGCACCGGACCGAAATAGATCAGCAGGTTCCGGCAGCTGATCAGATCCATCTTTGAGAACGGCGGGTCCTTGATAAGGTTCTGCCGGGCGAAAACGCATTGCTCCCTGATCTCTTTGCTGATCTGGTATCCCTGCTCAGTCTTCCTGAAAAAGTGCCTGAGCCGTTCATTGGAAACATCCTGGGCAATGCTGTGCGGGTAAATGCCCTGCCGGGCCCTTTCAATGGCGATATCATCGATGTCGGAGGCAAAGAACTGGACCGGGTGGGATATTCCCCGCTCCTCGTTGAACTCGGCGAAAGAGATTGCCAGTGAGTATGCCTCTTCTCCTGTCGAGCACCCGGGGACCCATACCCGTATCGGAATATCGGACGATCTGCCCTCAAGAATTTTCGGGAAGACCGTATTCTTCAAGGCATTGAAGGTGTCGGGGTCCCGGAAAAATGAAGTGACATTGATGAGTATGTCCTGGTAAAGACTGCCGGTTTCGCTCGGGTTCTCCTGTAGATATCGGACATACTGGTCCAACCCTTCTATCTGATGCAGGAGCATGCGGCGATGAATCCTGCGCCGTACGGTTGAGTGTTTGTAATGGGTAAAGTCAACCCCGGTTGATGTTCTGAGCAGCATGAATATCCTGTTCAGGGCGTCGTCGCCGGTGCGCTCCCCTGGGCCGCTCTCCCCAGTGATGCGAGGGGTAATGGAATGATAGCGGCTGATCTTCGCCAGTTCGGCGGCTATTTTATCAGGAGGCAGGATATAATCCGCTGCCCCGGTTGCGGCGGAGCTTTTGGGCATGCCATTGTATTTTGCCGATTGATCGTCCTGGATCAGGATGATGCCGCCCTCGGCCTTTATCGCCTGTATGCCCAAAGAGCCGTCGGAGCCGGTCCCGGAAAGGATGATGCCGATGCCGTTTTGTGCCTGGTCCGCGGCAAGGGAACGGAAAAAGGCATCGATCGGCATTTGCTGGGTATGGGATTCGGGGCGGGGCTGAAGCCGGAGCGTGCCATGGAAAACGGTCATGAGCGCATTGGGCGGGATGACGTAGACATGATCCGGCGCTATGGTCATGCCGTCTTCCACCTCCAGCACCGGCATGGAAGTAGTTTTGGCAAGGAGGTCGGTCAGCATGCTGTCCCTGGCGGGAGCAAGATGCTGAATGAGCACGAATGCCATGCCCGTATCAGGGGGAAGATGTTCCAGCAGGTTGGTGAAGGCTTCCAGCCCCCCTGCGGAGGCGCCTATGCCGACAATGGGAAATGATTTCTCCGCCGGTCGTTCCTGTTCGGGAGGGGGGAAATCAGAAGAAGGATTGACGTTCTTTCTGTCCTTGCCGGCTTTTTTGTTCTTTGCCATATTTAACTCTTTTTGAAGCATAGCAGCGCTCGGCATTGCCCCATGTTTTCGTTCCATGAGGAAAAGACGAAATTATCTGCCGGTAAAAGCAGTCTTAAGGTGACGAGTGCAACAAAAAGGTTTGTAGAAATTGAAAAGAAATTATTAAAAAATAATACTTGATTACCACTAAAGCTCAGCTCTTAGTCTGGAAGAAGTGCCAACATGTTGATAATCCTAAAAAGTCACGCTC
>JAWSUG010000004.1:0-161516 GCA_033549385.1 Desulfobulbaceae bacterium
CGAGCCCACGGGAATTAATGGCTTCAGAGAAGCTGCTTTTCTCGATTCCGTCAGGAGGGGCAATATATTGCCGGGCAAAGTCGTTTTCTTGAAGTTCCTGAATAAGCTCTTGAGCCGACGCATGGTCCTCCAGATGGTAATAAACGAGTGCTTTGAGATGATGCTCAAAATCCATTTGCAGCGGCCGGTTCCCTCGAGACGTTAGTGGTGGTGTGTTTGGGAGTATTAATTGAACCGGTTTCCATAATTTTGTAAATGATGGTATGAGATATTTTCCTCTACGGCGAACGATGCGTGGCATTTCGTAACCTCCTGTAATAATAGGATATTTTACGAAATGCGTGTTGCGCCTTTCATGGAAATGTCAAGTAAAAAATGCTCCCAATAGCTTGATTTTTAACAAAATATTGCAGAAAATCATGTGCAATTTTCTAACCGGAAATTACTGCCTTGAACTGAAAGTACAGCAGATTGATAAATTAATCGATGAAGTCGCCGGTTTCCAGCAACACGATTGTGCTGAAAAAGGGATTTCTTTTCATGCACATGTCGATTACACCGGACAGCTCGTAATCGATACGGACAAAATGCATCGGGTGCTGAACAATCTCATTAATAACGCCAAAGAAGCCATCATGGAGAAAGGTACCGCACAGCAGGGGCGTATCAGCCTGCACGTGTCATCAAGAAACGGGTTTGCCGAATTCAGGATTGCGGACAACGGTCCCGGTATTCATCCCGATATCCGTCCCAGGCTCTTTGAGCCTTTTATCACCAGGGGAAAGAAAAACGGTACCGGCCTGGGACTGGCTATTGTCGATAAAATCATCAAGGACCACGGCGGCACAGTTGAAATCGAAAGCTGTTGTGATGCAGGCGGCTCCGGCCATGAAACCGGGACTACTTTTCTGGTGTCCATTCCTTTATCCTCCTGATGCCGGTCTTCCGGCGAGACGAATAGATGATCCGGAAAAGATGAAAGTTCAGGATTTCTTCCTGAACACCTTTAACTTTTTCCCTTTAACTGGTACCTCTTCGGGCTCGGATTTTTACTGTCCGGAACTGCCGCTGATTCTTGTATAAATTTTTGTTGATTGCTGACTCATCCAACTGAACTGTTTTGATATGAATCGCCAGGTGCTTGGTACACTTCTTTTGTCGGTCATGATCGCCCTCCTGGGTATAGGCATAATTGTGCCGGTCATGCCGGTTTTTGCCGTCAGCCTCGGTGCCGGGGGCCTGGCACTGGGACTGATTATTGCCGCATTCTCGATTACCCGCAGTATCCTGCAGCCTGTTGTCGGAGAATTCTCGGACCGCCTGGGCAGAAAAAGATTTCTGGTCAGCGGTCTGCTGATCTATGCCCTGGTGGGTACCATCCTGCCTGAAGCTGATTCGGTCGTTGAACTGGTCGTTATCCGGGGGTTTCACGGGGTAGGATCGGCAATGATTGTGCCGGTTGCCATGGCCTATGTGGCGGATATGACGCCGCTTGGCCAGGAAGGACGCTACATGGGCATGCTGAACATCGCCATTTTTACCGGCATCGGCGGCGGTCCCCTTTTCGGCGGTCTTTTTTTTGATTTGTGGGGAATGGCCTCTGCCTTCTATGCCATGGCCGGATTGAGTTTTCTGGCCTTTCTGCTGGTTCTTTTTCATATGCCTGCCCTGGAAAGCCAGCTGCCGCGCAAAAAAAGACAGCCGATTTTCAGCACCGTGGGCAGCATGCTCGCCAGGCCCCGGACCCGCGGTATCCTGCTCGCCCGGATGAGCACTATGATCATCATGGTCCCCACCATGGCATTTCTGCCCCTGCTGATGAACCAGTGGTTTGCCGCCAGCGGAATCCAGATAGGAATGGTCATTGCCTGCCGGACCATTGTCAATGCGGTACTGCAGACCCCGTCCGGCAGAATGGCCGACCGACACAACAGGGTCACCATGCTCAGATTCGGCAGCCTGGTGATCAGCCTGGTCATGATTCTCATACCCCTGGCTGCCGGCTTCTGGTGGCTGGTTGCCCTGTTTGTCATTCTCGGTATGGGCGAAGCGCTCATCTGGCCGGTTCTCGGCGCCCTGGCAACAGAGGAAGGGAGATTTTACGGGCAGGGAACCATGATGGGCGTTTTCAGTCTGGCAATGAGCATCGGGGTCTTTCTTGGCGCCCTCGGCTCCGGGTTCAGTGTGGACCAGTTCGGTTTGCAGTGGTCCTTTTCCATTATCGGAGTAATTGTTCTGATCCTGAGCATGATTGCCGCCGGCTTGATCAAAAAAGGCGGCCCGGTGCAGGAGAAGGCAGCGGAGAGTCAGGGGCAGGAAACAATGCCGAAACCTTGATTCGGCTGTGATACTTTGAGCAGGTTTTTCCCCGGCCGGGCAAGATCCTGCCGGGGAAAAACCATGCGCTCAAACGGCGAAACGCTTAATAACCGGTCCGGGTGCGTTGTCGAACCTGGGTTTGGGGACCATCGCCTTTTTTGTTTTTTTGCAGCTGCTTCTCGTTCTGCTGCCTGACCTTACTCTGTTGCATTGTCGCAGTCCCTCCGGACTTCAATTGACCGGCACTTCCGGTCCCGGCGGCAAATGCGCTGCCGGCGGTGGCGATGAACAGGAACAGGGCCGCCGTAAGTGCTGCTGTTGTACGTTCATTTTCACTCCTGCTTCAGTTTCAGCGCGCTGCAGATAGAAACGCTCGAGCGGGGAAAAGTTACTTGCCAAGCAAAAAAAGGGAACTTGCATAAATCGGTTTATTTCTGCCGGATATTCACCCGGCATTTGACAAACTCTCTTTGAAAATAACAATCTGGAATGATATTCTAAAAGTGTACGGATTCGTATGAGCAATGCAAACCGGCACCATCCTGCAATCGCAGGAACTTTTTCAGGGACAGATGTACATGGATTTCCCCCTGCTCATTTTTACCGACCTGGACGGGACCCTGCTTGATCATGAGACCTATTCCTTCCAGGGCGCGGCGGAAACCCTGGATCGCCTGCACCGGCTTTCCGTTCCCCTTATCCTGACCTCAAGCAAAACCCGGGCGGAAATCCGGAAACTACAGCAGCAGCTGGGACTCCACGAAGCCTTTATCAGTGAAAACGGGGGCGGCATATTCCTTCCGCCGGATTTCCCGGAACTTTGTCACGCGGCTCTACAGCATCTTGACGGTGAGTGCGGCGTTTTTTTCGGCAAACCTTACGGATATATCAGAGAAATATTTGCCGAATTCCGGGACGAGTATGCCTTAAAAGGGTTCGGCGACATGTCTGTCAACGAAATAATGAATGCCACCGGGCTCGGCAGGGAGGATGCGATCCTCGCTTCCCGGCGCGATTTCACCGAACCGTTTCTGTTTTTGCGTGAACCGCGGCCCGAGGCACTGCAGGCCGGGTTGGCGGCCCATGGATTGACCATAACCCGGGGCGGCAGATTTTATCATCTGATGGGAGCCGGCCAGGACAAGGGCCGGGCCGTGAGGGAAACCGTCACCCTTTTCCTGACCGGCGGCAGGAACAAAATCATCACAATAGGTCTCGGTGATGCCCGCAACGATTACCCCTTGCTCAAGGCTGTTGATATTCCGGTGCTGATTCCCGGTCCTGACGGGACATCCGAACGTATGAATATACCGGGTTTGCGCACGGCCCCATACCCCGGCAGCCGGGGATGGGGTATGATAATTGCAGACATTCTCGATGAAATAATAAGCAGGCACCAATCAGGATAAAACGGGTACAGTCTGTCTGAAGCCGTTTGCATCATCTCAAAACAAATACGTGAGGAGGGAGATATGGCTGATTTTCATCAGGAGGGAATTGTCACGACACTGCATTCCCTGTATGAAGTATTTGATCGGGAGGAATACCTGGAAGACCTGGAGCGTAAGCTGGTGAATTATTCCGCCCATTCGAAGATCAGCCTGCTGCTGCCCTGCCTCTATTCAGAACTGAGCAATCCCCGGGTGCTGGACCCGATTGTTGACGATATCAGCCGGGTTCAATATCTCCACTCCATAGTTGTCGCCCTTGGCAGCGCCGATTACGATCAGTTTGTCGAAGCCCGAAGCTATTTCGGCAGACTCAGGAATAATGACCGTGATGTGAATGTGGTCTGGGTTGACGGAGCCGGCGTCCAGGAAGTGCTCGCCCGCATCCGGGAAAAGGATATCTCCACCGGGGTAGAGGGCAAGGGCCAGTCAGCCTGGCTGGCGCTCGGCTACATCCTGGGCAGGGATCAGGCTGATGTCATTGCCCTGCATGACTGCGACATAGTCACCTATGACCGGGTCCTGCTCGGCAGGCTTATCGAACCTGTTGCCAATCCGAACAACGACTTTGAATTCTGCAAGGGATACTATGCCCGCATATCTCCCACCGAACGGGAAATGAAAGGCAGGGTTACCAGGCTTTTCGTGGTTCCTTTTGTCGATGCCATGATCAAAATCATGCGGGAAAGAGGATTTTACGAACTGGAAAACTTTTTTCGCTACCACCGGTCGTTCAATTATCCGCTGGCCGGTGAGTTCAGCTTTACAGCCTACCTGGCCAGGGGGTTGAACATTGCCTATGACTGGGGACTTGAGGTCAGCACTCTGTCCGAGGTCTACAATAAGGTGATTACCAAAAAGATCGCCCAGGTAGATCTGGCCTCCAACTATGAACACAAGCACCAGGTTATGTCTCCGGAAGATGCACAGAAAGGACTGCACCGCATGGTTGTGGATATTGCGAAATTCTATCTCAATTACATGCGCTCCCATGGTTTTGCCCTTGATGACGCAACCATAGACATGATTCTGCACACCTACTACCAGAATGCCCTGCACTTTATCAAGAGCTACAGTGACGATGCGGAGGTCAACAACCTGGTCTACAACCGGTACGGCGAAGAGCAGGCCGCCAATTTTTTCAGGGGATTCCTCTGGACTGCCTGGGAGCAGAGCAAGGGCCCGCATGAATCCACCCAGATTCCTTCCTGGAACCGCGTACTTTTCAGCCTGCCCGATATTTATGATCACCTGATACATGTGGTCAACGAAGATAACAAGGGGGAAAAAACCTGAGATACAGGTCATGGCAATGGACAGCGGCAGGCGGAGAAAAATAGCGGAAAGCATCTTCAGGTCAGCGGTGGCAGGCGTAATGCCGGGAAGACTGATTGCGGACAATGTTTCCCTGGAAGGGAATGTCCTGCGCATACAGGAGGATGCCTTTACCCTGGAGCCGGAGCAGAGAATTCATGTATTCGGCAGCGGCAAGTGTGCGGTGGGCATGGCAGAAGGCCTGCTGCCCATTCTGGGTGAAAGAACGGCCGGCGGGGTTGTCGTCACCGACCAGGAAACCGTTGACGGTCTCTCCCCCCTGAAGGTTGTCCGGGGATCCCATCCGGTGCCGGATGAAGAAAGCATAAGAGCTGCGGAAATGTTGATGCAGGGTCTTGCAGGGCTGGGCAGCAATGATTTTTTCATCTATCTTCTTTCCGGAGGCTCCTCCGCCCTTATTGAAAAACCCCTGCCTGGTCTCAGCCTTGCTGAGATGCAGGAAACAACCCGGCTGCTGCTCATCCATGGCGTGCCGATCGGGCGGATCAATACGGTGCGCAAGCATCTGAGCGGAGTCAAGGGCGGCAGGCTCGGGCAGTGCACGAGGGCGGCAGGCGTGGTCCTGGTTATTTCCGACGTAATCGGCGATGATCTTTCCGTCATTGGCTCCGGCCCCCTGTATTTCGATCCGACCACCTTTGGGCAATGCAGGGATATTCTGCAGCGGGGTTCCATCTGGAGCCGCCTGCCGTCTGCCGTCCGGTCGGTCATCGAGGCGGGTGAAAAGGGCGGCATCCCCGAGACGCCGAAAGAGTCGCCGGCTTTCACTCACTATCTTATCGGCACCAACCGCATTGCCCTGGAAGCAGCCCGCCAGGCAGCGGAGAAGTCCGGATTGAACTGCCATCTTCTCACATCCTCACTGGCCGGGGAAGCCAGAGAGGCGGCAAAAGTACTGGTTGCAGTGGCCCGCAATATAAGCATCAACCATGAGCCGTTTGCTCCTCCCTGCTGTCTGCTGCTTGGCGGTGAAACCACGGTGACGGTCCGCGGCAGGGGGAGAGGCGGCAGAAACCAGGAATTCGTCCTGGCCGCGCTGGCGGAAATCGATACCGATGATACGATTCTTGTCCTCAGCGGCGGCACGGACGGCATTGACGGCAACTCCACGGCGGCCGGCGCTCTTGCCGACAGCATGCTGTTCAGGGAGGCTGCCCGCCGGGGCCTTGAAATCAATGACTACCTGGACGATAACAATTCCAACGGTTTTTTCAGCAGAGTCGGCGGATTGCTGGAGACAGGCTCCACCGGCACCAACGTTATGGACATGACACTGCTCATCATCAGCAAGGAGGAAGTATGAGCCGCACCGGAAGATTTTCCACGGCACTGAGAGATTTTGCCCGGCGACAGATTGAACGCCTCGGCACCGCCGATATTGTGGTGGGCATCCCGGCATATCACAGCGACGAATCCCTGGCCCATGTCATCAGGTCGGTCGCCGAGGGCCTCGGTCAGTTCTACCCGGAAAAAAGGGCTCTAATTATCGTGGCGGACGGAGGATCGACCGATGATACCCGGGAAGTGGCACAGGGTGTCGAGAATCATCATTTCAATATTGACGTGCTGGTTACCATTTACCGGGGTATTCCTGGAAAAGGTTCCGCCTTCCGGGCTATTTTCGAGGCGGCGCGATACCTGCGTGCCTCGGGCGTGGCGCTGTTCGATTCCGACCTTAAATCCATCAAACCCGGGTGGGTGCGCAATATCCTCGAGCCGGTGTTCGATGGGTATGACTTCGTGACACCGGATTACTCCCGGTACAAATTTGACGGCACCATCACCAACACCATTGCCTACAATCTTACCAGGGCGCTGTACGGGATGAATATCCGGCAGCCCATCGGCGGTGATTTCGGCATGTCGACAGCCATGGTCCGCCACTGTCTTGACCAGGACGTCTGGGACACTGAAATTGCCAAATTCGGCGTTGATATCTGGCTTACCGTTACCGCCATTACCGGCGGTTTCAGGGTATGTCAGACCAGGCTGGGCGCCAAAATTCACGGTGAAAAGGATCCGGCCGCGGACCTGGGCCCCATGTTCAGGGAAGTGGTCGGCACCATCTTCAATCTTCTGGCCAAGGACCAATCGTACCTGGAAAAAGTCGAAAAGACAGTTGATACCCCGATTTTCGGCGAGGCAGTGGGAGAGGAGCCGGCACCCTTTGAGGTCGATCTGGAGAGGCTGGTTGATTATTTCCGGATCGGAATGAAGAACTTCGGTCCCATATGGGAAAATATAATTGAAAAAAAGGACTTTGAGACGGTCAAAAAACTTGCCAGGGTGAAAAATCTGAAGAAATTCGATCTGCCGACGGAAACATGGGTGCGGATCGTTTACCGGTACGCGGCCTATTTCTGCCACAGCGAACGGCAGCGCATCAAGATTCTTGATACCCTCATACCTTTATACAATGCGCGGGTTGCATCCCTGATTATGATTCTGCAGGAAAAGAACCAGCAGGAGGCTGAAGAATTCTATGACGGCCAGGCCCGGGTCTTCGAGTCAATGCGCGGCTACCTTATCGGTCTGCTCAAGGGGCAGGATTATTCAACATCGGGATAGGAATCTGCCTGTGCCTGATATACCGTCGTCCCATGAATCGTTGTGACACAAATTACCTGACAGGGAGTATTGCCATGAAAAAGAGTTTCCGCTTTGTATTCGCCGCCTTCGTCATGCCGGTATTGATAACTGCCTGTGCCGTTGGAACCGCCCCGCTCGTGGTCAATACGGATTACGTTCAGCCCGGCACCATCGTCAGGAGGGGAGCACAGGAGTTCCGGTTGATAGGCAATCCGCTGCAGGAGGGAATGGAGCTGCCGGATACGGTGCTGGTCGATGCCTTTACCATGGAGGAGTTTACTTTTTCCATGATCCGGGGCAGCGTCGCCGTTGTCAGCATCGTCCCCTCCATCGATACCAGGATCTGTGAGGAGCAGACCCATTACCTCGGGGAAGAGGGGGACCGTTTGCCGGAGAGCATACTGAGGATAACAGTCAGCAGGGATACACCGTTTGCCCAGAAGCGGTTTGCCGAAGAGGCAAAACTGGCTGATATCCGGTATCTTTCAGATCATCGTGAGGGTTCGTTCGGCATGGATACCGGTCTGCTGATCGACGCGACAAGGCTGCTGGCACGAGGCATTCTGGTGGTTGATGCGGCCGGATTGGTGCGGTATATGCAGATTGTTTCGCAGCTCGGTGAACTGCCGGACATGGAAAAAGCTTTTGACATCGCCATCCGGCTGGCGGAGCAGCCCTGAATTGTCAAGATGCCTCGACAGCTCAAGCGGCAGATCATAACCAGCCTGTCCCGGATTATCCTGGCACCACAATGAGCAGTCGAATATCAAACAGCGGATTTTAATCTGAAATGTGAATTTTTGAAAAATGCAACTCAGCTTGCAAATCGCAGACCAATGCTCTGTGCTCCTGAAATCCGAACCGCAGAAAAAGAGAACAGCCTGCAGCCTGGAACAGGTCAGCAGTTGCAGGCGCTGACCGTTTTCCCTGTTATTTTCGACAGCCAGCTGTTGATGATATACGTGGCGCAGCCGCAGCCTTCGTCCGGATTGACATAAATTGCTTCGACCGGACAATTCGTGGCGCAGGCGCCGCATTCCATGCAGCCGTTATAATCGGCAATCATGGCTTTTTTGCCGCGCAGTTCGAAAACGCGGTGCGGACAGACAACCGTGCAGTTGCCGCACCCGATGCAGGCATCCTCGTTGAACCTGAGAATGGCCGTATTGTCAATATATCTGAAATCCTTCATTTTTCCGTATCAACTCACAAAAGGTGCTGCAATCCAGAGAACCAGGGCGAGAAATGCACCGCCGATCTGCACCGGCAGCCCGCGGCGCATCTCTTTTTCCACCCCCGAGAGGGATGTATAGGGTGTTGCCCCGGTAAAATTCATGGCCAGAAAGGATGCGGTGGCCATAATCCACAGCAGCAGGCTTATAGTGCCGGCCAGGCTTGTTTCAGCAGAATACACCAGATAAATGATTCCGGCAGCTGCTCCTGTCTGCAGCCCCTTGAGCCAGAACTGCCGTCCCGGTATCCACGGCAGCAGCAGGGGAGTGGCGAAGGCTCCGACCAGGATTGCCAGCACCGTAGATCCTGCTGCCGTCATGCCGCGGACCCGGGCCGCATCTAAAGAGTAGATGCCCGGGCCGAAGCCGGAAAGTATAAAGATTGCCAGGGTCACCAGGAGGAAAGGTTTCCAGATGAGCGCCATTTCAACCGGCACTAGGACCAGCCGCTCCCGGGCGGTGAAGGTGACCGAACGCATGGTTTTGTCCGCCTGCCTGCCGTGGGCGAGGAATTTTTTTACATCTGCGGCGCGCAGGGGGCCGAAAATGCCCTGAAAGCAGCATTTTTTGCGGAGTTCGTGACAGGCAACCCCGGTGGCAGCGAACTGGGGCAGAATGAGTTCGCGATGGGAGACAATTTCCGCAAGGCCTGATTTCCGAACCTGGTATGCCACCTCATCCGTGGAGAAGGTTCCTTTTCCTGCCGCACACCAGACATTGATCCCCCGCGTATCGACAACGAGCAGCCAGGCATCGATGGATGTCAGTTCCCTGCGCAGGGCATCAAAGCTGAGCTTGTAGTTGGCCGTCACCAGGACCGGTGACCGGGGGCCGGGTTTGCCGGTGCAGTACAGCCCGGGGTTGATCTTGTACTGGTTGCGGGCTATGCCGATACGCGCCCGGAGGGTGCCCAGTGTGTCCCGGCAGGAGAGCCCAGTATGAACCCGCGGGACCGGGCCGGCCGGGGTGGCGGCAAAACCTGCAACAAAAGGGTTGACCGTATATCCCGGAAGTTCGTGATCCCCTGACCTGGGATCGGTTTTCGGGCCTCAGCAGGGAGCGTCGTCGATTTTTTCCGCCGGAGCGAGCGGGATGATATTACCGGGTCGAAGCCGGCCGGCCGGCTGCAGGCTGCTCAGTTCAGGAGTTGTGTGTTCAGCGGGTATTTTCATTTTCATCCTCCACATTGCACAAAGCGGAGAGAGCTTCATGAATAGATGCCAGTTTTTTTCTGTCGACACAGTAACAGGTTTTCGGACCTTCGATCTCCCCCAGAATCAGGCCGGATTCCTTGAGGATTTTCAGGTGCTGGCTCACGGTTGACTGGGCCAGGGGAAGCAGTTCGACAATGCGGCCGCAGATGCATCTGTTTTCCGCAAGGAGATGCCTGAGAATTTTCAGGCGCGCAGGGTGTCCCAGGGCCTTGAATAGACAGGCAAGGTTTTTCGCAGCATCCGGGAAATGAACGTCCTGTTTAGTCGGGAAAGTCGATGTATAATTTATTTCTGATTTCTTCATCGTTGATCTACGATAAACGATGAAGAAGGAACCGTCAAGATTTGAAATTATTTTTTTTCGTCCCGGTCCCGGCAGGTAGAGCATATTCCACCGCCGTTTTTATGGCACATCCCGGTCAGTCCGTGCCCGGTTTTCCGCAGCCGGCGGCGGCAGAAATTCAGCAGAAAGGCAATCCCGGTAAAGACGGCAAAAACTATCAGGAAGGTGAGAAGGATCTGAAATATCGTCATCTCAGCCGCCGAAATCATCAAAATGAATATTTTCCGGTTCAACCCCGAGATTGTCCAGCATGTCCAGCACGGCCTTGAGCATCATGGGCGGTCCGCAGATGTAATAATTGATATCCTCAGGCGCAGGATGGTCGCGAAGATAATCATTGTAGAGCACCTGGTGGATAAAACCGGTTTTACCTTTCCAGTTATCCTCCGGCAGGGGTTCGGAGAGGGCAATATGGAAAGAGAAGTTCTCGTGCTGCCGGGCGAGCTCCTCAAAGTCTTCGGCATAAAAGATTTCCTGCAGGCTCCGGCCGCCGTACCAGAAGGAAACCACACGTCTGGTGCGGCGGGCCTTGAACAGTTCGAAAATGTGGCTGCGCAAGGGCGCCATGCCGGCTCCGCCGCCGATATAAACCATCTCCGAATCGCTTTCATCAATGAAAAATTCACCGAACGGACCGGATATGATTACTTCGTCGCCCTCCTTCAGGTTGAAAACATAGGAAGAAACCTGTCCGGGCGGTGTCTCCGGCGGGGCTCCGGGAGGCGGGCTGGCAATCCTGATATTCAGCTTGATTATGCCTTTTTCGCCCGGATAATTGGCCATGGAGTATGCCCTGGTGACCGGAACATAGACATGGGATCTGTATTGAAACATCTTGAATTTTTTCCAGTCCGCCAGGAACCGCTCATCAATATCAAAACTCGAATATTCAAGTTCATGGGGCGGCACTTCTATCTGGATAAAGCCCCCCGGCCTGAAGTTGACCGTTTCGCCCGGCGGCAGTTCAAGAACGAGTTCCTTGATAAAGGTAGCTACATTTTTGTTGGATACGACCCTGCACCGCCATTTTCTTGCATCCAGCATATCGGGCGGGACGTGAATTTTCAGGTCGCGCTTGACCGGCACCTGGCAGGCCAGCCGGACACCGGCTTTTGCCTCGAAGTTGTTGATCAGGGAGAGTTCCGTGGGCAGAATCGATCCCCCGCCCTCATTAACCACAACCCGGCACTGGCCGCAGGTTCCTCCCCCGCCGCAGGCTGAAGAGAGATAAATATTATGGTCGGCCAGGGTGGTCAGGAGTTTGCCGCCGGGCCGGGTTTCAATTTTTTTATCATCGTTGACCAGGATTGAAATCCTGCCGCCGGGCAGAAGTTTCTTCTTGGCCAGGACAATCAGGGTGACCAGGATCAGTTGGATAAGCAGGAAACTGGCAACGGCAAATATGATCTCATTCATGCCGTTTCCTCTTCATATCGGACAAAATCACTCATATGGTTAAAAACCGGCCAGTCCCATGAACGAAAGAGCCATGAGGCCGGCGATGATAAAAGTCATGCCGAGACCGCGCAGGGCGGCGGGCGGATCCGCATATTCCAGCTTTTCCCTGATCCCGGCCAGCAGGACCACGGCCAGGAAAAATCCGGCTCCGGCCCCGAAACCGTATGCCAGGCTTTCCCCGAAAGTATAATCACGTTCCACCATAAACAAAGTACCGCCGAGGATGGCGCAGTTCACTGTCAGCAGCGGCAGGAAAATGCCCAGGGCATTGTAGAGGGTCGGGGAATAGCGGTCCAGAAACATTTCCAGGATCTGCACCACGGCTGCAATTATCCCGATATAGGTCAGCAGTCCCAGGAACCTCAGGTCGAGGTCAGGCTGGCCGAGCCATGCAAGGGCGCCGGGTTTCAGCAGGTAATTGAGAAGCAGGTTGTTAATGGGCGTGGTGATCACCAGCAGGACAAGGACCGCAAGGCCAAGCCCGACGGCGGTCTTTACCTGTTTGGAGATGGCCAGGAAGGTGCACATCCCGAGGAAATAGGTAAGCGGCAGGTTTTCGATAAAAATGGACCTGAAGATGATGTCCGGGTAATAACCCATTATTCCTTCTCCTGCTGGATAGGATCGGCTGTGCGCAGCAGCCAAATCAGGATGGCGATGAGGAAAAAGGCGCTTACCGGCAGGATGAAGATGCCGTTGCGCATATACCAGCCGCCATTGGTGGTCAACGGCAGGATCTCGACGCCGAAGAGCGTGCCTGATCCCAGCAGTTCCCTGAAGAAGGCCACGAACATCAGCACCAGTCCGTAGCCGAGGCCGTTGCCGATGCCGTCGATGAAGCTCTGCACCGGAGGATTGCTCATGGCAAATCCCTCGGCCCTGCCCATGACAATGCAGTTGGTGATGATCAGTCCGACATAGATGGAGAGCTGCTTGGAAAGATCGAAGTAAAAAGCCTTGAGAAACTGATCGATCAGGATGACTAGGGTGGCGATGACGGTAATCTGAATACCGATGCGCACGCTGTTCGAAATCTGGAACCGGACCATGCTGATGGTCATGCTTGACAGGGCAATGACCAGGGTGACGCAGATGGACATCACGAAGGCGGTGAGCATCTGTGATGTGACGGCCAGGGCCGAACAGATTCCCAGCACGAGCAGAACGATGGGATTGCGCCGCAGGATAGAGAGGGTGAGCAGTTCTTTCTTGGACTCAGCCATTTAAGCCTCCAGTTTTTTGCAGACGTTCAATAAACGTCTTAAATCCATGGTCGCCGAACCAGAAGTGCATGAGATCGTTGACTCCCTCAGCCGTCATGGTGGCTCCGGAGAGACCGTCAACCTCATGCTGCGCCGCCTCGCCGGTTGCCGGAGCGCTTCCCTTGACTACCCGGAGTCGTACTTCCTCATCGGGGCCGTATAATTTTTTTCCCTCCCAGCCTGCCCGCCATTGCTCATTTTCTATTTCCCCGCCCAGGCCCGGAGTTTCTCCATGTTCATAAAAACTTATCCCCCTGATGGTGTTCAGGTCGGCATCAAGGGCAACATACCCGTGCAGGGTGGACCAGAGCCCTTTCCCCCGGATCGGCAGGATTATCTGCTCGAAGCCGTTTTTGCTCCTGACCAGGAATACCGGCGCATATTTCTCCAGGCGCCCCAGCCCGGCAATATCCTCATCCCTGTCGAGAGAACGGCTTGAGTCTGTCTGTAAAGCGGCTTTCAGCTGGTCATATGACTCGGGCGAAACTCTTTCCTCCGGGACAAATTCACCGCTGGCAAGCTCAATGATCCTGGTTTCGATATTTGCAAAGAGTTCATCAACTGATTTGTCCGGCTCATAAAGTCCCGCGGCCCGCAGGATATTTTTTTTCATGTCAAGCTGCCGGTTTTCCTCCTGCAGGGGCCGGAGCCCGATGGCAGCCCAGGAAACCAGCAGTGAACAGACAAATGCCAGGACAAGCACCGAATAAAAAGGTTTGGCAGCGGATTCATCAGCCATGACGCAGCATCCTTCTCCTGATGTTTGCCTGGATAACGAAATAATCAAGAAGCGGCGCCAGAACGTTGCCCAACAGGATCGACAGCATCACCCCTTCCGGGAATGCCGGGTTGAGCACCCTGATGACAATGGCAAGTACGCCGATAAACATCCCGTATATCCACTGGCCTGTTCGGGTGTTTGCCGCGGAAACCGGGTCGGTGGCCATGAAGACAAGGCCGAAGGCAAAACCGCCCAGCACCAGGTGCCAGTGCGGCGGCAGGCTGAACATCGGATTTACCGGGCTGCCGACAAGCCAGAAGATCAGGCTCATTCCCAGGCCTCCCATGAGCATGGAAGCCATGATCCGCCAGGAGGCGATGCCGGTAAGGAGAAGAAGGGATGCTCCCAATAGACAGGCCAGAGTTGATGTTTCACCCATTGAACCGGGAATGGTGCCGAGAAATGCCTGGCTCCAGGTTATCTCCAGGGCCTGCACAGCCTGTCCCGGAGAGGCTTCGGCAACAGCTGCCAGGGGAGTTGCTCTGGTAAAACCGTCTACCGCGGTCCAGACCGTGTCGCCGCTCATCTGAGCGGGATAGGCAAAAAAGACGAAAGCACGGGACACCAGGGCAGGGTTCATGAAATTTCGACCGACCCCGCCAAAAACCTCCTTGGCGAAGATGATGCCGAAGACAATGCCGGAGGCGGCCTGCCAGAGAGGGATGTTCGGCGGAAGGGTCAGGGGATAGAGCAGACTGGTAACCAGAAAGGCCTCGGATACTTCATGCTTGCGGATAATATTGGATGCCAGTTCGCAAAAACCGCCGGCAATCAGGGTCACCAGGTAGACGGGAAGAAAATAGAGGCCGCCGTGCACAAGGTTGGAAAAAAAGCTGTCCGGATTGCAGCCGATAACGGACATTATTAATCCCCGCCATCCTGCGGGTTCAGTGATTCCCATGGCCTGCAGGGCAGCATTAGCCTGCAGGCCGGTATTCCACATAGCCATGAAGGCGCATGGAATAAGGGTGATAACGACTGTTGTCATAACGCGTTTCATGTCCATTGCATCGCGGACATGAGGTGCGGTCCCGGTGATCCTGCGGCTGCCGTAGAGAATCGTGTCAGCGGCCTCGAAAAGAGGATACCAGCGTTCCAGGGAGCCGCCCTTTTCAAACCGGGGGGCAATTTTATCAAGAAATCTCTCGATCCGCTTCATGTTGCGCTTGAACCGTTCATGCTCTGTTTTTCAAAGGTGGTCAGAAATTCCCGCAGCATTGGGCCGTATTCATTTTTGCCCGGGCAGACAAAGGAGCAGAGCGCGAGATCCTCTTCAATTAATTCAAGCCCTCCCAGGGCTATAGTTTTTTCAAAGTTGCCCACGGCAAGACTTTTCAGCAGCGGGGTGGCGATAATATCAAGGGGCATGACTTTCTCATAGGTGCCGAGCGGGAAGATTGCTCTCCTGCCTCCCCAGACCGCGGTATTCATCGGGAATTTCCTGTCCCGGCAAACGGCGGAAACAAAGAGGCGGGTAATGGAAAAGCGGTCTGTCCCGGGATTCATCCAATTCATAAATCCCCGTGCGCCGCCTTCGGGAAGGGCGCTGATCTGCCGGTGATAACGACCAAGATAGGCATGCACGCTGTCCACCGGTCTGCCATCCAGCACGGAACCGGAAAGTATCCTGAGTGCATCCTTGGTATGCAGATATCCGGCGCACAGTTCGTATATGGAAGCGCCGATCCGCGTCCTGATAAGGGTCGGTTTCCTGACGCCCGGGCCTGCAAGGGAGACGGTGCGCTCCGTTGATAATCGCCCGTGCCTGAAAAGATGTCCGATGGCGATAACATCCTGGTAGCAGATATGCCAGACCTCCTTGCCCTCATAGACCGGATCAATGAAATGAATATGGGTGGACGGCAGTCCGGCCGGATGCGGCCCCCTGAAAGTATACATGTTCAGGTTTTCAATATTCAGGCCGGATATTTCAATTTCATCGGCAAAGCAGAGGTGCAGGGGAACCGGCAGCAATTGTCCGAGGACTTTCAGTCCCAGCAAAAAATTATCTTTATGGCCGGCAATGATGACAAAAGGATCGGGGGCATGCGGCGCTGTTTCAATTGCGGTGACAAAAAGGGAGGAGGGAACGGCTTCGATCTTCGGAATTTTCCCGTACGGACGGGTCCTGAAACTGCACCACATGCCGGAATCAATCAGGTTCCGGCGAATCTCCTCCGCCGGAACCTGATCGGGATCGCGGCCGTCCAGAGATTGGAACAGAACCTCGGATTTTCCGGAAAGAGCAATGACCAGGGATTGGAATTTTCGTTTAGCACCGCGGTTTATTTTCAGGACAGTCCCGCAGCCCGGGGACGTGAAGATAACTCCCTCATTTTTTTTGTCCGTAAAAAGCGGCTGCCCGAGCTTGACCTGATCGCCTTCATTGACCAGCATGGTCGGTTTCAGGCCGATATAGTCATCTCCGATCAAGGCGGCATGAAAGATATCGTGACCGGGACGCACCACCTGTTCAGGAGCCCCCAGCAGGGGGATATCGAGACCTTTTTCAAGATGAAAACTTTTCATGCCGGGCCGAAAATCCGCTTGTCCTGAAAGGATGGAGGTCCTTGCTGATAAAGTATCCCTCGCAGTCGGGGATTGACTCAAGAAGCGCCAGTGATTTATCCGGTCCAAGCACCATTGCCGCCGTGGCTAAAGCGTCAGCCATGGCAACGGTGGGGGCTGTGACCGTGGCGCTGGCCAGTTCAGGCGGGGAAATGCCCGTGCGCGGGTCAATGATATGATGGTACCGCAAATCGGGCGTAAAAGGCTGCATGTAATCGCCGGAAGTTGCCACTGCCCTGTTGGTTATATCGACGGCTATAAGCTTGTCCGATGTTCCGGGGCGCGGATTGCGGATGCCGATCCGCCAGGACCTGTCACCTTCTTTGGCGCCGGTAACCATGAGGTCGCCGCCGGCTTCGACATAGACGCTGGTGAACCCCCTCGACTGCAGCGTGGCAATACCCTGGTCGACGATATACCCTTTGCCGATTCCGTCGAGGGTGATACCCATACCGTTCTCTGCCAGAATAATTGCTTCGGGACCGATGGTTATCTTTCGGTAATCAACCAGCCGCAGGGTTTGGCGGAGTTCCTCCTCCGCCGGCATGGATCCATCAGCCAGTCTTGTCTTGTACAGGTTCAGCAGAGGAAGGACGCTGATGTCAAAGCTCCCCTCCGTCTTTCTGCTAACCTGTTCGGAAAGCAGGAGGACCTGCTGAAGATCCCTGCCCGGATTTTTCAGGCTGCCGGTCCGATTCAGGAGGGAAAGTTCACTCTCCGGGCTGTGCCTGCTGAAGCTGCCGATCAGGTTCTCCATCCTGGAAAAAACAGCCTGTACAGCTTCTTCGCATGCGTCGCGGTCAGGGCCATGGACAACGAGGTTTATCTGGGTTCCCATCATTGCCCTGCTCTGGCGGACAATCCGGCTCTGAAGAATTTTTTTCCTCAGGCCCAACTGCCATAAAGCACCTGTTGCTCCGGCCGCCGCTATGATCTGAAGGAACCGGCGGCGTCCGATCCGTGGAGAATTGTCCTGGTTCTGTTTCATAATGTGTACCTTGACCGTTATATCCTTCCAGGCAGACCACCTGTCTTCCGAATTTCCCGGGAGCAGGCGCTCCGGGCGGGGAAGGCCGGGTCCTGGAAAGATTCTTACTCCTAGGCGAAATAGGTGGCCGCTTTCAGGGCTTCGGCCAGCTTATACTGTTCATCATCCGGGTCAGCCAGCTTGAGGACCCTGTCAAAGCACTCCCGTGCTTCGTCATATCGCTGATAGCCTTCCAGCAGAATTTCTCCTTTCATGTTCAGCGCGCTGGTGAATTCAGGTTCCCTGGCGACCAGTTTTTCTACTTTCTGCAGAGCGCGCCCAAAGTCGCGGGTGCTCATGAGCAGCCCTATTTCCTGGATCGCTCTCGCGTGCTTGATGTGACACCCGAGTTGGGGCTCCCTTGCCTTGCCGAACAGAGCAAGAATATCATTCACATCATAGATTATAACAATAATGATAAGGCTGATACCGATGCTGTACACCAGCGGATTGACAAGAAAGCAGATAATATAGCAGTCATGGATAAACCCGTAAACAGCGCCGAGAAAAAAAAGAGGAATAAGGAGCAGGCCGGTGTATCTGGTAAAATCACCGAGGATTCTGAGATTGCGGACAGGTTGAGTTTTCATGGCAGCTTCGGACAGGATTATATGAGACTCTTGCCTGGTCAATTTTGCATTATGGGCCATACTACCACTCTTTAAAACAAGAATCCAGTAGTTTGCCTGATATCAGACCGGGATAACGGGCGGCGAAGGGAACGAACACTCTCCCGGCATGCAGAAGATATTGATTGGTGCATAGCGGTTTATGAAAAAATAGGCTACAGTGGATTTCCAATGAGCATTGTCCTGAAATGCTCTGGACGGAAGAAAATTTTATGACCAGCACCCAAAGACCGACCGTGACCGTTACAGAAACCGAACTGATCCGTACAGTACAGCACAATTGTGATATCTCGGATGCGAGAGACAACGGTATATACTCCATCTGCATGCTGGTTCTCAAGCTCAGGAATCTCTATAAATGGGAAACGGGCATTGAGCCGTGGGAGGAACCGGAATCAGGTGATCTTCTCAACTGGATTGATGCCAAGGAAAATTACTGGGAAAAGATTATTGATGAGCCGTATCTGCCCATTTCCATAGATGGCCTGGAAATTGATTCCTATGATGTTGCTGCAATCAACAGAAAGCTTGCGGGCCGGAAATTCCTGTACGGCGCCGGTTATGGCCGTTCCCTGAAATCCATTTTTTTCCTCGCCGACATAATTACAGCGGACACTGTTGAAGGCTGTCCGGTTTTTATCCTGGGCAGGGAAGAGGCAAAGGAACTTTCCAGCCCGTTTGCCATGCTGCAGGATGGTACGGTAATTATCAGGCGGGAGCCTCTGCGTTTTTTCTTTTGGGATCATATTCAGGAAATCCGTTCCTCCAGCAGGGCTTCTCTCCACCATGCGCTCAAAATATACGGTATCCTGGAAAAAGGCCGGCTCAGCCAGGAGAAGTTCCGGGACAGACTGGATGTTATTGTCGATCAAGAGATACCGATTTTTATCTACCACGAAATAGGTGAGAAGATGCAGCAGACCTTTGGCAGCCACACCCTGCGAAAGATCATCTCGACCTTTCCCGATTCGGCAATCGAATATGTGAGCCGGGCGGTCAAGGATGTCCTTGCCGACACACATCCGCAGGGCATGGTCAGCTACATCATCCGGGAGCAGAGAGAGGCGTCGCTCGGTTTTTATATCGGCCTGCTGGCTGGCTTGCGCAAGGAGCTCTTTCCCCAGCTGGCCGGAATCTTTGATGAATTCTTGAAGAATCGCGACTGGCAGGTGATTGATGAGGCGCGGCGCCACTGCCGGGAAAAAAATCTGCGAATCGCCGAAAAAATTACCGATATTGCTCAGCTTATGGGTAATGTCCCGGCGGAGAAGATTCAGCTTCGTTTTAATGAGGAAATCCTTATTCCCCTTGGTTTGGATGCTCCTGAGAAGTAAGCCCGCCGCGTTTCCCAACATATTCCGCTCAGCCTCCGGCTTTTCGCAGTTTTTTTGTTCTGATTGGATATGGATCCAACAGCCGTAAACAAAATCTTCAAATGCATCCGTCTTTCATTTTTATTGAATAGTGTATAATTTATAAAATGAATCAAATGGATCAAAAAGTTTACCTGCCTTGCAAGCTGGTTAATTATTATGCAGCATGGAAGGTCATTGTATAATTTTTGTGCAACGTATACGACAAGGGCACCATTGTCCGGAATATAAATCCAATAATTTCAGTAAATTATCGAGAGCGCGCAAACTGGCACACATATTGTTATTCTTTATTATGAGGTCCCGGTTTTAAGCGCACCGTGCAGATAAAGGCGGAATGCATAAATAATCGCAAACATCGCCGCAAAAAGGTGAAAAGCATCTCGCGCCGTTCCTTTTGTGAGGAGGTATCATGAAGTCAGCCGCCATTTTAACTTTTGCCGCCGCACTGCTTGTTGCAGTATTTTTGCTGCCGCTGCAGCCATCAGCCCAGGAAAGTGACTATCAGGAGCCGGCCGAAAAGTACAGCCGGGAGGAACTTGCCCAGATGCTCGCTCCCATTGCTCTTTATCCGGATGTGCTGCTCTCCCAGATTCTGATGGCGTCAACGTATCCCATCGAGGTGATCGAAGCCGAACGCTGGGTCGGGAAGAATCCGGATCTTACCGGCGATGACCTGGAGACAGCACTCCTGGAGATGGAATGGGACCCGAGCGTCAAGGCCCTCTGCCACTTTCCCTCGATCCTGGGCCTGATGAGCGAGAGGATTACCCAGACCACTCATCTCGGCAATGCTTTTCTCGCCCAGCAGGACGAGGTCATGGACCTGATCCAGGAATTGCGGGTCCAGGCCCATGCCCAGGGAAACCTTGCCGACACGCCGGAGCAGAAGGTCATTGTCGAAAAGGAAACGATCATTATCGAGCCAGCAAACCCGCAGGTAATATATGTGCCCTATTATGATCCCCACTACATTTACGGGTCCTGGTGGTACCCGAATTATCCGCCCTATTACTGGGTCCCGCGAGGATATAGAGCAGGCAGGGGCATATCGTACTGGCCTGGATATTCTTTCAGTTTTACTTTCGGCTCCTGGAGTTATTTCGACTGGCCCAGCCGGTACATATATATCGACACGCATAAACGGCCAAGATATGTACGGCATGACCGGTGGAGGGCAAAGACCGGTCCCTGGGTCCATGTCCCGACCCATCGCCGGGGTGTAGCCTACCGCGACAAGTACACCGCTCGAAAATATGGCCAGTATCCCTATCGCAGCAGAAGTTATCAACCCTATACCCGGGGTTTTCCCCAGGATGATCGAAGAGGCAGGTTCAGACCCCGTGATGATCGGGGAAGAATTGATGCCGACCTTTTAAAACGCGAACAGGCTGCACAGGATCGGCAGAAGCGGATAATTACCGAGTTGAACCGCCCGCAGCGGGAGCAACGGATCCAGAGAGAACAGGCAGAGCGCGCCAGGCAGATGGCCGATCAGACTGTGCGGGAACGTCAGCAGCGGGCAATTGAGCTGAACCGGCAGCAGCGGGAACGGGTCGAAAGGGACCGGGCCGTGCGCTCCAGGCAGATGAGCGATCCGGTCGACCGCGCCAGACAGATGCGCGATCAGGCTGTGCGGGAGAGACAGCAGCGGGAAGCTGCCGACCTGAGCCGCCAGCAGAGAAGCCGTGACAATGTTTTCAACCGGGTCGACGAAGGCATGCGAGAGCGCCGGTCCAGCGAGCGCGGAAGAATCAGCCGGCAGGAAGCATATGACAGGATTCGCAGCAGGGGCGGTGTAATCCGCAGCAACAGGGGCGGCCGACAGGAACAGGGCCGTAACATACGATGAGCCGAGAACCGGCCAGGTTATCATTTTACAGAGAGGAAGGAGCGCAGATGATGGTACCGGAAGCATTTAAATGCAGGATGTTGCGCTTGTCCGGCGCAACAGCAATGCTTGTCGTGATGATTGTGCTGGCGGCCGCTGTTTCGGTAATGGCAGGCGAAGAGGAAGGGCAGCGGGAACAGGAGGTTTTCTCCTCAGCCCGGCAGGCTGTGGACGCCATGGTTGCCGCAGTGACGAAAAATGATTTTGACGGACTGCTCGCCATCCTGGGACCCGGTTCGGAAGACCTTGTCTTTTCCGGCGACGAGGTTGCCGACCGCAACGGCAGGCAGCGTTTTCTCGAATCTTTTGAGGTGAACAACAGGCTCGAGCAGGTCGAGGAGAATCATATGGTGCTTATAGTCGGCAGCAGGGATTATCCTTTCCCGATTCCGATCATACGCCGGGATGAGGGCTGGTTCTTCGATACCCCGGCCGGTATCGAAGAAATACTCAATCGGCGGATTGGTAGAAATGAGCTGCATACCATCGAAGTAATGCAGGCCTATACCGATGCCCAGCGGGAATATGCCTGCCTGCAGCCTGACGGTGCCTCGGAGTTCGCCCGCAGGCTGACCAGCAGCGAGGGCAAAAAGGACGGGCTCTACTGGAAGGTGGAGGAGGACGAAGCGCAGAGTCCTTTCGGTCCTCTGATAGCGAGGGCTGCTGAGGAGGGATATTCTGGAGGTCTGGACGAGGACCCGCCCGAACCTTTTCATGGGTATTATTTTAAAATACTCACGGCGCAGGGAGATCATGCCAATGGCGGTGCTTTTGACTATGTGGCCGGCGGCAAGATGGTCCTCGGTTTTGCCCTGGTCGCCTATCCCGCCAGGTACGGCGTTTCCGGCATCATGACTTTCATCGTCAATCAGGAAGGAGTGATTTATGAAAAGGACCTGGGCGAAAACACTGATGCGGCGGCGGCAATGACTGCATTTGATCCGGACGAAACCTGGATCATGTACAGAGAGGATGAAGCGCAATAAGAATTATGCCCAACGCAGGAGCAGACAGGAAAGGATTTCACTTTGCCGGGAGCCTTACTCATAAGAGGCATTCTTACCCATTCTTCCGGTAGGGATTAATTTCCGGGTATAATTTTTCGGCACATTCGGGGCAGATTCCATGGCTGAAGTCTGCTTCCGATCGTTCATGTATATATGACTCCACTTGTTGCCAGTTCCCTTGATCATTCCGGATCTTCTTACAGGAAGCGCATATGGGCAGTATCCCCTCCAGGTATTTCATTCGTTGAAACATATTATGCGTAAGACGGATTATTATGATTCCGATTATTATGACGCCTGCACTTTCAAATAATGATTCCCTCCAGTTTACCGGCGTTTTTTCCGCACCTAAAAATAAATGAGGAAAATCAAATATTTCATCGGACCAGATGAGAAGTATTATTGATGTAAAGGCAAGTATCTCAATAGCGACAAGCCTTCTTGAAATCAAATGTTTTTTAGATGCGTTCATTGCTGTTAACTCCGCTCTTGCACGCAAAGCTGGTAATGGAAACTCCACTTTCTTGAATCCGTTCAAAATAAGCAGGGAAGAATTTTTTAGCTTTTTGTACCCAACTGCGTTTTTTTCTCGTCCCAATCACCTCATCAGCCGGGCAGAAGTTTTTTTTCTCCCAGGTGGCAGGTCAGTTTCAGAAAAAGACCGAGAGCTATGAGGAGCAATGAGCAGGAGATCAGAATCGATACCGGATAGTAGAGGTTGCCGGCTAAATCAAGCTGGCTGTATTTGATGATCATGATCAGGGATTCCAGAACCAGTGCGATGCAGACAGTTCCGACAAACCGGGTGATGGTTCTGCGCATATTCTCAAATATGTTTTCACCATCGTTGGCGACAGTATACTCCTTGCCGACACCTACCCCGAGTTCAAACATGGCAAAAGAAATCACCAGCGTGTTAATTGATTCTACAATCAGGGAGATGAGCTCTTCACCGCTATAGATGCCGGTCGCAAACAGGATAATTGAAAGGACGATAAGCAGCAGTGAGATAACATGAAAAATCAGAGAGAACAGTACGCAATTAATATTTTATATTGTTTAACCATAATCTCGGCCCTTTTCTGGAAGCAGGTCTTGTAGTTCAATCCCACAACTCAAGTTATTCAGGTATGACGATTCGTTTTACAGATATGTCATACCATACATAGCGGCCATTATTCGACCGAATTATACAGTGTTTAAACAATAAGAGTTGTCAAGGAATTTGCAAAAAAGAATTTATCTATTTAGTATAACTTATTTATTTTCTTGCATTTGGTCTTCCGGTCACGGATGGGCGGCAGAAGTCTTGCGGCACAGGATAATAGGCCGGTAATATATGTCAATTTTGGCATAATACAAAGCTAGTTATTCCAGAGCGTTAGAGATGTTTTTTGATTTAAAGTATAATTTCATATTTTTTTTACTTTTTCCTTGCATTCATCCTTCACATGTTAGAGAATTAATCAGAGAGGGGAATGATTTTTAATCCGAATAGGGGAGAAAGAGTCTGATATGTCAGATATGAGATAACTATCTGATATGTCGGGAACTAGCGAAAGCGGTCCTGGTTCATATGAACACAGGAAAGCAAATCTGATTAACAAAAGGAGGTTTCAATGGGGGTCTCAAGACGAGATTTTCTTAAACTGTCAGGCGGAACCGCACTGCTCGGATCACTCGGTGTAAACCTTGATCCCGCAAAGGCTTATGCCCAGGGTTTAAGAATCAGGAATGCCAAGCAGACGACGACAATTTGTCCGTACTGCTCAGTGGGGTGCGGTATAATCGTTTACACGGAGAATGGAAAGGTCATCCAGACCGAGGGTGACCCTGAACATCCGATCAGTGAAGGAACCCTTTGTTCCAAGGGTTCTTCCATTTTTCAGATGGCAAACAATGACACGCGCCTTCGGAAGCCGAAGTATCGTGAGCCCGGCGGGACGGCGTGGAAAGATGTGGAATGGGACTGGGCCCTTGACAGGATCGCCCGGCTTGTCAAGGACAGCCGCGACAATACCTTCAAGACGGTCGAAAAGGGAGCCGTGGTTAACCGGACGGACGGTATCGCCCACGTAGGCAGCGCAGCCCTCGACAACGAGGAATGCTACCTGATTCAGAAACTTGTCCGGTCATGGGGCCTGGTGTATGTTGAACACCAGGCGCGTATCTGACACTCCGCAACTGTTGCGGCTCTGGCAGAGTCGTTCGGACGCGGTGCAATGACGAATCACTGGATTGACCTGAAAAACGCCGATGTCATTTTGGCCATGGGCGGTAACCCGGCGTCAAACCATCCTATTTCCATGAAGTGGATCATGAGGGCCCGTGAAAACGGGGCCAAGCTGATCTGCGTTGATCCGCGCTTTACGCAGACTGCTGCGAAAGCGGATCTTTACGCCCCACTTCGTTCCGGCACGGATATCGCCTTCCTGGGCGGTATGATCAGTTACATCCTGGAAAACAACCTCTATTTCAAGGAATATGTTGTTCACTACACAAATGCCTCGTTCCTGGTAAACCCGGACTTCAAAGGACCGGCGGACCTGGACGGCCTGTACTCCGGGTACGACCCGGCGACCAGAAAGTATGACAAAACAAGCTGGTCCTTCCAGAGAGACGAGAACGGCGTCCCCTTGAGGGACAACTCTCTGCAGGATCCGAACTGCGTATTTCAGCTCCTGAAAAAACATTATGCCCGCTACACCCCGGACATGGTATCGACCATTACCGGGACGCCCAAGGACAAGCTGCTGGCAGTCTATGAGCTCTACTCGTCCACCGGCAAACCTGACCGGGTCGGTACCGAGTGTTATGCCATGGGCTGGACCCAGCATACGATCGGCAGTCAGAACATCAGGGCCATGGCCATGATACAGATGCTGCTCGGCAATATGGGCATGGCCGGCGGCGGCGTCAACGCCCTGCGCGGCGAGTCCAACGTGCAGGGATCCACGGACCATGGCATCCTGTTCCATATCCTGACCGGCTACAATCCGACGCCGAATGCGTCCCTGGTCGACCTCGCAACATACAAGGAGAAGACCACGCCGAAGACCAATGATCCGAACAGCGTCAACTGGTGGTCCAACCGACCAAAGTACATCACCAGCTACCTCAAGGCCATCTACGGCGATGCAGCTACCCCGGAGAACGATTTCGGCTATGCCTGGCTGCCAAAGTTGGACGTAGGTCAGAATGCCTCGTGGCTCATGCTCTTCGACAAGATGTATGAGGGACAGTTCGAGGGATTCTTCGCCTGGGGACAGAATCCGACATGCTCCGGTGCGAACTCCAACAAGGTGCGCAAGGCCCTGGCCAAGCTCAAGTGGATGGTAAACGTCAACCTCTACGACAATGAGACCGGTTCTTTCTGGCGCGGTCCCGGCATGAACCCGGCGGACATCCAGACCGAGGTGTTCATGCTGCCGTGCGCCTCCTCGGTGGAGAAAGAGGGGAGCATCACCAATTCCGGAAGGTTGGCGCAGTGGCGCTACAAAGCCGTCGAACCCGTCGGCGAGTCATTGCCCGACGCCGATATCCTGAACGAACTGTTTTTCAGGGTAAAGGAACTCTATAGAAAAGAGGGCGGCGCCTACCCCGATCCCGTTGTCAACCTGAGCTGGGACTATGGGGATACAGATGCTGCCGGCAAGGTCAAGCACGTGGATATTCATGCCGTTGCCAAGGAAATCAACGGCTACTACCACGAAAATGTGTACGATGCGACCGGTAAACTCGTCGGCAAGAAAGGTGACCTGGTCAAGTCCTTCGGCCTGCTGAAGGATGACGGATCAACTTCAAGCGGAAACTGGCTCTACTGCAACTCCTATATCATGCAGGACGGCAAACCCTTTAACATGATGGCGCGGCGGGGCAAGGAAGACCCGACGGGTCTCGGGCTCTACCCCAATTGGGCCTGGACATGGCCGGTGAACCGGAGGGTAATCTACAACCGGGCCTCGGTGGACCTGACTGGGCAGCCGTGGGATCCGAAACGGCCGCTCCTGAAGTGGAACGCAGCCGATAAGAAATGGGAGGGAGATGTCGTCGACGGGGGGCCGCCTCCCATGGGTGAGTCAGGTAAGCTTCCCTTCATCATGAAGCCTGACGGTGTCGGGTCGATTTTCGGCCCGGGAATGGCGGAAGGTCCTTTTCCTGAGCATTACGAAGCCCTGGAGTGTCCGCTGGAAGAGAACGTAATCTCAAGTCAGCGGATCAATCCCACCATCAAGATCTTCGGTGCCGATACGGATGCCTTTTACTCCTGCGACTTACGGTATCCGTTTGTTGCAACCACCTACCGGGTGACGGAGCACTGGCAGACCGGGGTTATGACGCGGCACTGCTCCTGGCTGCTTGAAATGCAGCCCCAGAACTTCTGCGAGATGAGCGTGGAACTGGCAAAGGAGCTGGGGATAAACAATGGCGAGAAGGTTTTCGTTACCTCCGGCCGCGGAGAGGTGCAGGCGGTCGCGATGGTCTCCGAACGGTTCAAACCCTTCAAAGTCGCGGACTCCACCGTCCATCAGGTCGGCCTGACCTGGCATTTCGGATGGCAGTTTCCCGAGGACGGCAGCGGCTTTGACAGTGCGAACCTGCTTACGCCGACCGTGGGTGACGCGAACACAATGATACCCGAGTCGAAGGCCTTCATGGTCAACGTCCGGAAGGCATAGGGGGTGAACCATGGCTAATAATACAAGAAAAGCAATCCTAGTTACCCCGGAACTCTGCATCGGTTGCCGGGCCTGTCAGGTTGCCTGCAAGTCCTGGAATCAACTGCCGGGAATCAGCACGAAGAACAGCGGCTCGTATCAGAATCCTCCGGACCTTGCGAGTGGGGCATATAACATGATCCGGTACAGTGAGGTGCCCTCGCAGGCAAATCCCGTACGCTGGCTTTTTGTCAGCAGGCGCTGCATGCACTGCGAAGATGCGGGATGCATGAAGATATGTCCTGCTCCGGGCGCATTGTACAAGACGGATGAAGGTGCGGTGGCCTTTGACCAGGACAAGTGCATCGCATGCAAGCTCTGCGTCAACGCCTGCCCGTTCGATGTTCCCCGTTACAACGATGAGGGAAAGGTGACCAAATGTCACCTCTGCTTCGACCGTATCGGGGCCGGCATGGAACCGGCCTGTGTCAAGACCTGTCCCACCGGCGCTTTGAAGTTCGGAGACCGGGATCAGCTTGTCAGCAATGCAAAAGCAGATGGTTTCGGCACAATTTACGGCGAACAGGATCTGGGTGGCCTGGGCTCTGTCTATGCATTTAAGGAAGAGCCCAAGATATACGGGATGAAAGAGGATCCGGCCATTCCAGGCAGCGTGGTTTTCTGGCACACATATCTGAAGCCGCTTTCAGTGATCGGTCTGGGTGGTGTGGTTGCCGCAGCCGCGATCCACTATCTGGCAATAGGCCCCCACAAGGACGAGGAAGAGGAGGTGTGACATGGCTGAAATGGTAAGAAAATCAAGTGGTGGCGAGATCCTTAATCACTGGGTGCTGGCTATAAGCTGCATCCTGCTGATTGTAACGGGATTCGCCTTCCTGTTCCATATGGAGGGCCTCGGCTCCGTGTTCGGCGGGTTCGAGACCATGAAAACAATACACAACTGGACCGGTGTTGTTTTTTCAGTGTCCCTGCTGCTCAGTATGTTCTTTTATTTGGGGGATTCACTTAAATACGACGCCGATGACCGGCAGTGGTTCAAAGTGGCGGGAGGGTACCTTTCCAAGAAGGTCAAGGTCCCGCCCATGGGGAAACATAATCCCGGCCAGAAGCTCTATTATCTGGCCATTCTCCTTGCCGGGATCGCCATCGGGCTTTCCGGATTCGGCATCTGGCTGCTGAAGGAGAATACGACCATTATGCTCCTTTCGCACATTGTCCATAATGTGGCGTTCATCATCTTTGTTATCGCCGTGCCGGTCCATATCTATCTCAGTACTCTGGGGAATCCCGGAACATTGCAGATCATGGTGAACGGCAAGGTGCCGCTTAGCCTCGCCAGGAAGAGATATCCCAAATGGGTACAAGCGATGGGTAAAATGTAATATCCCGTCCAATTTAACAATCTATCAGGAGGAAAGAGGGGAGTCGGGAAGCCGTCTCCCCTCTTTGGTCAAATATGATGAAAAAAATTGTTGCCTGTATTTTTGTCCTGTTTCTGTTCGGAACCGGGTATGCAGAGGAAAAGAGATTTGAGGTCCCGATCGGCGACTCTCCTTCTCTCGGACCGGCTGATGCGCCGGTCACCATCATTGAATTTATCGATTTCCAATGACCCCATTGTGTGGCGGCCGGTCCGACCGTCAAAAAGATAATGGAAACATACCCCGGCAAAATACGCCGTGTAATAAAGAGCTATCCATACAAATACCGTGATTTCGCAAAAATCTCGGCCGAGGCTTCCCTCGCTGCGAGGGACCAGGGCAAGTACTGGGAGATGCACGAAATTCTGATTACCCGCTCGCCCAAGCTTGACCGGGCCAGCCTGATTTCCTATGCCGAAGAACTGGAGCTTGACGTGAAGAAATTCACCGAATCCATTGACAGCGGCGCGCATGCGAAGGAAATCGAAGAGGATGTGAAGCTTGCCGAATCAATGGACCTCTACAACACGCCAACCTTTTACATCAACGGCCGGCAGTTTATCGGTGAGCGTCCTTTTGAATATTTCAAAAAGATCATCGATGAGGAACTCAATCAGGCAGGTAAGTAGTTATGAGAAAAACAATCTGGATAATCCTCGGGTTGCTCTGCCTTCCGGTATGCGGATATACCGGCCACCTGGAGCCGTTCAGGGACGCCCCTGTCCCGGAGTTGAACCCTCAGACGCCGGAAAAGGTTGAACTCGGTAAGAAGCTCTTCTTCGACCGGCGGTTGTCGGGAGACGGAACGACGAACTGCGGCACCTGTCATGATCCGGAGCAGGGTTACAGCGACGGGCTCGAAATCTCGCTCCACTATCCCACGACCCGGAACTGGCGCAACTCTCCCACGCTGTACAACGTCGCTTTCCAGGAATACCTGTTCCATGACGGGCGGGCTACAACCCTCGAGGACCAGGCGTTATTCCCGATGATGTCGGCCTTTGAGTTGAACCAGAACCTGGACTACCTGGAGGAGGAACTCCGGTCCGTCCCGGAATACGTCGCTGAGTTCAAGAAAGTTTTCGGCGATGATGACATTACCCGGGAGCGCATCGCCATGGCGATCGCCGCATTCGAGAGGACGCTTATTTCCCGGGATTCTCCCCTTGACCGGTTCCTTGAAGGTGACACGGAGGCTTTATCGCCGGAAGCATTGAAAGGGTATGAAATATTCACGGGCAAAGGCAAGTGCACCGAATGTCACTTTGGCGTCAATCTGGCTGACAACCGGTTCCACGTCCTCAATGTTCCGGAGAACCCCGAGCATCTGAGTGACCCCCGGATTGCGGCAACGCGCCGGTTCGTCGCCAAGGTCTATCATTTCGAGGAATATCGCACCCTGGAAGAAGATCCAGGCCGGTACCTCATTACCAAGGACCGGAAAGACTGGAAAGCCTTCAGGACTCCCACGCTCAGGGAAATCGCCAAGACACCTCCCTACATGCATAACGGAAGCCTGGCGACCCTGGACGAGGTGATCGAATTTCTCAACGCGGGTGCCGGTGAGGGCAACACTGCCCTGAAGCCCCTGCAGCTCACGCAGACCGAGAAGGAACAGCTCAAAGTATTTCTCGAAGAAGGCTTGACCGGAGCACCGCTCATTTTAACCTATCCAAAAATTCCATAGGGAGTACTATGACCATTGATATTAAAACTCTGATCGAAAAACGGCCGCACCTCAAGGATCCCCTTGAGTTCTATGCCAGATGGCAGCGCTTTCAGCAAGAGGCTGCCGAACTTCTGCCGAAAAAGGAATCCTCTTCTTCGCCGCTGGATTCCCAGGCATACCCGCGGGAAAATGCCAGGTCTGTTTTTCAATTGTTTGTTTCCATCTTCGACCTGCCTGCCGGGGAACTTGAACCTCTCGCCCAGGCGCTGGAAAACGGTGAAATTGACTTCATGCGGCTGCCGCTCGAAGACTTCCCCGACCTGCCCCTTCCCTACGCGAAAGAAGAGCTGACCGCGATCCTTTTCCTGTTGAGCAGGCCTTATTTCCTTGCACTCCGGGAGACCTTCCCGCTGGACGGCAGCGAATGGGAGAGCGGACACTGCCCTCTCTGCTCGGCACGGCCGGCCCTTGCTTCCATTGTGGAAGGCCCCAGGCGCCACCTGCACTGCTCCTGGTGCGGCACCGCGGGACCCCACCGGCTGTACATAGGCTGTCCTAACTGCGGCGCCAAAAATGAAGCCAAACTACGTACCCTCGTGCCGGAAGAAGAACCGGGATTCCGGGTAGCTGCCTGCGATGAGTGCCGAACCTATGTAAAGGTTGTCGAGAACTCGATCCTGAGTGAGATGTCGATCGACCTTGCCGACCTGGCGAGCCTTCCACTCGATATTGTGGCCCAGGAAAAGGGTTACGTTCGCACGACACCGAATCCCATCGGCATGAAAAAAATGGAGTAAAAGGAGCTTCAAAAGTACTTTCCTGCTTCCCCGCCGTGTTTTATCGTCTTTTCACCTGAATCCTAAAGGTTTCCCAAGGGCTGTTTAAACAGTAAGCTATGTACTCATTTATGCAAAACCCGGCTCGCCAGGGCCGGGTTTTTGCATGGACAACTTGTGTCGGCTTGCCAAAAGCGACCTGCCGAACAGGCACGCAGTTGTCCATTTCCCGGTGCCATGAAGCTCATTTTTTTTGCTGGCAGAATAAGATACCGGATGGCAGAATAGAAAAAAGGTCAGGTCTCTATATGCACTCAATCTGAGAAAACGATCAGATGATAACAGCACCCCGGAGCATGCTGGTTGCCAGTGATTTTTCGAAAAATTCGACAATGGCGCTTAAAAGAGCGGCAAGCCTGGCGTTTGATCTCGGCGCACGTCTTGAACTGCTGCACGTGGTGGAGCAAAACCCGCTGGATTTTCTTTTTTCGCAGCAGGAAGCGCATTCCAGCAGTGAACTGGCCGAAGCCGCCCTGCGGCAGCTGCGGGACCAGGCCGAAAGGGAAATTCCCGAGGGCGTGGAGTACCGGTACCGGGTTGAAACAGGCAAGGCTTTTCTCACCATTATACGCGCCGCCCGCCGGATGCAGGCCGGTCTCATTGTAGTTGCGGCTCATGGCAGACATTCCCTCCGGGATCTTTTCATCGGCACGACAACGGAAAAAGTTGTCCGCAAAAGCGGCCTTCCCGTGCTGGTGGTGAAAAAAAATCCGCGGACGCCATATCGCCGGGTGCTGGTGCCGACCGATTTTTCCGGCGCGGCGGCACAGGCCCTGTCCGCAGTCCTGACGCTTGCCCCGGATGCGCAGATCGATCTGCTGCATGTCTACTCCGTCTGGGGCGAAGGGTACCTGACTTCCGACTCTATCAGAGATGCGGCACAGGAACGGTATCACCGGGAAATTGAGGGCAGGGCTTCCTCTGCAATGAGGACCTGGCTGCGGGATAATGACTTTGACGATCTACGGATCAGGCAGCACACCCGTCAAGGGCGGCCGGGTACCGTGATTCCGGAGGCAACCAAGGAACTGGCAGCCGATCTGGTGGCAATGGGCACAACCGGCCGTGCCGGACTCTCCTATGTCCTCCTTGGCAGTGTGGCTGAACATGCATTATGGCAGGTTCCCTGCGATCTGCTTACCGTGCGGCCGGCCGGATTCAGCTTTGAACTTCCCTGAGTTCCGCAGTTGCAGCAGACTGTTTTCTCCGCGGCACATGTGGATGATTTCCTGAATATGAGGGATGGATGAAAAAAATACTTGTTACCGGCAGCACCGGGCAGATCGGCTCTGAACTGACACCTGCCCTGCGCCGGCGCTATGGTGCCGACAGGGTCATTGCCGCCGGGCACAGGACGGAACCAGGTGATTCGCTCCGTGCCTCCGGGCCGTATGTGGCCTTTGACATCAGGGATAAAGAGGCCCTGGAAAAGATTGTCCGGCATGAGAAAATCGGGACCATCTATCATTTATCCGCCCTGCTGTCGGCGGTGGCGGAAAAGCAGCCGGAACTGGCCTGGGATGTGAACCTCAAAGGACTGTTAAATGTGCTCGAAGCCGGGCGCCGTTACGGATGCAGGATTTTTCATCCAAGCTCCATAGGCGCTTTCGGTCCATCAACCCCCGCTGTCAATACGCCGCAGGACACCATCCAGCGTCCCAGTACCATGTACGGCATAACCAAAGTGTCAGGCGAACTGCTGGGGGATTATTATTTTTTGCGTTACGGCGTCGATTGCCGCGGGGTCCGCTATCCCGGCCTGATATCCTATCAAACGCCGCCCGGCGGCGGCACCACCGATTATGCAGTGGATATATTCTACAGCGCCCTGCGTGAAAAAAAATACACCTGTTACCTGGCAGCCGGCACCCGTCTCGACATGATGTACATGCCCGATGCCATCCGGGCGGCAATTGAGCTCATGGAGGCTGATCCGGAAAAGCTCCGCCACCGGAATGCTTTTAATGTGACGGCCATGAGTCTGACTCCGAAAGAGCTTGCCGAAGCCATTCAAAAATACATTCCCGATTTTATCATGAACTATCAGGAGGATCCGGTGCGCCAGGCCATAGCCGATTCCTGGCCCGACAGTATGGATGACAGCGCTGCCCGCAGCGAGTGGGGATGGTATCCGGAATATGGCCTGGAGGAGATGGCGGCTGATATGCTTTCCCGGCTTTCGGCAAAACTTGCTGAACATAACCTTTTCCTCAGCCGCAGACGGCCGTAAGTTTCAGGAGGAAATCAATGACAGTGGAAAAATTGAATCACCTTTTACACGACTTTCTGACGGAGCTTGAAGCCGGCGGCACGCGCAAGGGAGCGGAACATATCATTACCGGTTTCAAACAGGCGGAAGGAGGCAGCGGTCCCCGCTGTCTGCTGGCCGGCTTCGGGCAGCGCCTTTTCCTGCGGATGAATTCCAATTCCTATCTCGGGCTTTCCTTCCATCCGCGGGTGATTGCGGCCGAAGAAAAAGCGGCCCGTGTTTTCGGCACAGGTCCGGGGGCGGTCCGGTTTATCAGCGGCACCTATGCCCCCCATATTGAACTGGAAAACCGGCTGGCCGCATTTCACGGCCGGCCGGCCGCCATGATTTACAGCGCCGCCTATGCCGCGGTTATGGGAGTACTGCCGCCGCTGATTAACGAAGACACTATCGTTCTCAGTGACGCTCTCAATCACAACTGCATCATCAATGCCATGCGGCTGGCTCGGCCGGCCGGGAAAATAATCTACCGTCACCTGGACATGAACGACCTCGAGAACCGGATAAAGACCTGCGCGGGGCAGGCCGGGAGGCTCCTGGTCGTGACGGACGGCATTTTCAGCATGCGCGGCGACCACGCCCCTCTGCATGAAATAACGGCAATCTGCCGTCAATATGAAGAAAATTTCAACGAGGGGATCATCACCGTGGTTGACGATTCGCACGGGGTCGGAGCTTTCGGGGAGACCGGGAGAGGCGTGGAGGAATATACCGGTGCGCGGGCGGATATCCTGGTGGCAACCCTCGGCAAGGCTTTCGGAGTCAATGGCGGATACGTGGCCGCCGACCGGAACGTGATCGATTACCTGCGGGAAACATCGCCGTTCTATGTCTATTCAAATCCCATTACCCCTTCCGAGGCGGCGGCAGCTTCAGAAGCTCTTGCCCTGGTTGACGGTTCGGAAGGGAAAAAACATCTTGCCGTGCTGCGGCAAATGACCGGCCGCCTCCAGGAGGGGCTTGCTTTGCTGGGGCTTGAGACCATTGCCGGGGAGCATCCCATCGTCCCGCTGATGATCAGGGATTCCGGCAGGACTGCGGCGCTGGTGCAGTATCTTTTTGAAAAGAATATCCTGGTAACCGGACTCAACTATCCGGTTGTGCCCAAAGGTGATGAAGAGATAAGGTTCCAGGTATCAGCCGGCCATACGGAAAAAGACATCGATTATGTCCTTTCCGTCCTGGACGGCTTTGATCTTTGACAGCTCCGCTGTTTCATGGCATTGACCCTTCAGCCGGGAGAACCGGAAACCGAAATTCCCCGGCAGCAAGGCGGGGCAGGGATGTGTCAAGTACGCTTGTGTTCCCCGGACCCTTACGGTATAATTAATATTCTCTGCGGGCGCCTGACATGCTGGCCTGTGGAGGTCGTCAGGGTTCGTTTCCGACAAACTCAATGGATTTTTTATGACAGCACCTAAAACCAGGACGGCCTGGATGGCTTTCGCACTCCTCATCATGTTCGGCGGTGCTATTTTTTTCGCCCGATCCCATCTGTCAGACGACAATGGCCGTCTGGTGGACCGGGATGAACGTCCGATACCTGTGGAAGTAGCGGAAGTGCGGGAGGGACCCCTTGCCCTGCATCGAACCTTCAGCGGAACAATCGAACCCTGGGCCAGGTTAACGGTGGCGCCAAAGGTCAGCGGCCGCATTCAGCGGCTGCTCGTTGATGTTCCGGACCGGGTGATCCGGGGCCGGCAGGTGGCGCAACTCGAAGATGACGAATTCAGACATGCCGTGACCGAAGCCCAGGCCCGCCGCGCGGTGGCGAAGGCAAACAGTATCGAAGCTGAAAGCAGGCTTGAAATCGCGCAGCGTGAGATGAACCGTACCACGAATCTCCATGAAAGGGGCATTGCCTCGGACAGTGTTCTTGATACCGCCCGCACAGAATTTCTGGCGAGCCAGGCAGCGGTCCAGGTGGCGGCGGCAAATCTTGAGCGGGAGGATGCGGCGTTGGCTGCGGCCGAAATCCGGCTGGGCTATACTAGGATTTCAGCGGACTGGGAACAGGGCGACGATGACCGGACGGTAGCGGAACGCTATGCTGACGAAGGCGATATGGTTGCCGCAAATACGCCTCTTTTCTCCATCGTGGAAATCGATCCGGTCCTGGCGGTCATCCAGGTGACGGAAAAGGACTATCCCCGTATTGTCATCGGCCAGCAGGCTGACCTGCAGTCGGACGCCTTCCCCGGCAGAATTTTTACTGGGACGGTTACGCGCATCGCTCCCATTTTCGTCAAATCCACCCGGCAGGCCAGAATTGAATTGAATGTCCCCAATCCGGATCACCTGCTTAAGCCGGGCATGTTCACCCGCTGTACACTGGAACTCGAACGGATGGATAATGCAGTCAGCGTTCCGGAGCTGGCGATTACCAGGCGGCAGGATCAAACCGGGGTTTTTCGAGTGAGCGAAGACGGCGGTTCGGTGCAATGGATAGAAGTGGTACCCGGGATCAGGGACGGCATTCAGGTGCAGCTGGTCGGATCGGACCTTAGCGGCCGGGTTGTGACTCTTGGACAGCAGTTTATAGAGGACGGATCAGCAATCCATATATCCGGAGAATCCCCCGGAACCGAGAGAGGCGCCGGGACCCCGTGAACCTGCCGAAAATCAGCGTCCGCCGGCCGATTTTCACTTCCATGATCACCATGATCGTGATCCTTCTGGGCCTGATTTCCTTGAGCCGGCTGCAGATTGACCTCCTGCCCAATATAGAACTGCCCACCCTGACGATCCACACTGAATACGAAGGCGCCAGTCCGGTGGTTATGGAACGGCTGGTCACTCAGTTCGTCGAGGAGATCATCGCAACGGTTCCCGGGGTGGTGGAACTGACCTCGGAATCATCCGAAGGCAGAAGCCGGGTGCGGGTCACGTTCAGCTGGGGCACCGATATTAATACCGCTGCCATTGATGTGCAGTCCCAGCTTGAAGACGAGATTAACGAACTGCCGGATGACATCCAGCGGCCGCGGGTGAGCAAGTTCGACGTGTCGAGTTTTCCGGTCGTCATTATGGGCATTTCCAGCCCCATGGATCCGGTCGAGCTTACCCGTATTATAGAAGACCAGCTGCGATTCCGGTTTGCCCGGGTTCCAGGTGTCGCCCAGGTCGACTTATGGGGTGCATATAACCGGGAGATCCGTATCGAGCTTGATCCGGAAAGGATAAATGCCCTGGGCATCCCGCTCAATGACATCCTTGCCGCCCTGCGCAACGCCAATCTTGATCTGCCGACCGGCCAGATTTATCAGGGGCGGTATGAGATGACCCTGCGCGCCCCGGCTGAATTTCTCAATCTTGACCAGATTCGCGACACCGTGGTCTCGGAACGGGAGGAAGGGTTTATTCTCCTTGGCCAGATAGCAGATGTGCGGGATACCTATGAAAAACGCAACCGGGTTATCCGGATGGGCGGTGATCCGGGACTGCGCATCGGCATCCGCAAACAACCAGCCGCCAACACCGTCGATGTGGCAAGCGGAGTGCTGGCTGAAATTGAGGCAATCAACCGCGACTTTCCGCAGTTGAAGGTAGTCCCGGTAATCAACCAGGGAAATTTTATCGAACGCTCCATCAGCAACGTGGCACGCTCGGTCCTCTACGGCGGCGGACTGGCTGCCCTGGTGCTGCTTTTCTTTCTGCGCAACATACGCAGCACGCTGGTGATCACCCTGGCCATTCCCATTTCCATTATCGCCACTTTTGCCATGATCTTCTTCAGCGGATTTACCATTAACCTGATGACCCTGGGGGGCATGGCCCTGGGCGTCGGGATGATGGTTGATAGTTCAGTGGTTGTCCTGGAAAATATCTTCCGCCGCCGTCAGGAATACGGCGAGACTCCGGATACGGCAGCCACCAGGGGTGCCGAGGAGGTCGGCACCGCAATCCTGGCAAGCACCCTGACCACCCTGGTTATTTTCCTGCCCCTGATTTTCGTGCAGGGAGTTTCCGGACTTCTGTTCAAGGAACTGGCATTTACCGTGATGTTCGCCCTGATCTGTTCGCTCCTGGTATCGCTCAGTCTGGTGCCCATGCTTGCCTCGAAGCTGCTGCAAAAATCAGGGAAAAAGGTTTCCCGGTCCCCCTGGCTGGCCCGGATGGCCGGGCGGGCCAGCCGGTTGTTTGCCAAACTCGATGCCGGTTATGCCCGTCTGCTGCACGGTTCCCTGCAAAATCGCCTGCGGGTGATCTTGGTATCGGTCGGACTGCTGGCGGCAAGCCTGCTGCTGATTCCTTTCATCGGCACGGAGTTTCTCCCGCCCAGTGATGAAGGCGAAGTACGGGTAACCGGTGAAATGGAGGTAGGTACCCGCCTCGATCTGGTTGACCGGCAAACACTGCTTATGGAGAAAATCGTTATCCCCGCCGTGCCGGAAACAGTCTCTTCGGTCACCAGCGTTACTTCCGGAGGACGCAATGCCGAATCCACGGGCGAGATCCGGATATCGCTCAGCCCCGCAGCCGAACGCAAACGGTCAAACGTGGAAATAGCCGAGGACCTGCGCACCAGGCTCGAGGGAAGTATTCCCGGGATGGAGATACGGACGCGCGCTCCGCAGGGTCAATTTCTGCTGGAAAGGCTTCTTGGCGGCGACGAAGGACTTACCGTTGAAGTACGGGGATTTGAATTGGCTATCCTTGAGCGCCTGGCCGATCAGGTGGGTGAAGCTATAGAAGGAATCGCAGGTATCACCGATATTCAGATCAGCCGCAAAGCCGGCATTCCCCAGCACGAAATCCTGGTGGATCGCGACAAGGTGGCTGATCTCGGCCTCACCGTGCGGGATGTTTCCGAGACTCTGAAAACAGCCCTTGCCGGATCCAAGGCTGGAGAATTCCGCTCCGAGGGGCATTCTTTCCGCATTTTCGTACAATTAAAGGACGCGGAAAGGCAGTCCCTGGATGAAATTCTGGATCTGGTTCTGACCCCTGCACGGGGAACCCAGGTGACCCTGCGCAACCTGGTGCATACGGTCCCCAGTCGGGGTCCGGCCCTGATCGAGCGCAAGGACCAGCAGCGGATAGTCTCCATCAGGGCAAATGTGGCCGGCCGCGACCTGGGCTCGGTCGCCGGTGATGTTCGTACGCGGCTTATGGACATAGTGACGCCGGAAGGTTATGAACTGCTGGTTGCCGGCAATGTTGAAGAGCAGCAGAAGGCCTCGCGGGAACTGACCGTGACCCTGCTCCTTTCCCTGATCCTGGTTTTCATGGTGCTGGCCTGCCAGTACGAGTCATTCCGCGATCCCCTGATAGTGATGATCAGCGTTCCCCTGGCTTCCGTGGGAGTTCTTGCCACCCTGTTCCTGACCGGCACCACCCTGAACCTCCAGTCTTTTATCGGCTGCATCATGCTCGGCGGCATTGTCGTGAACAATGCGATTCTCCTGGTGGATCAGGCCGGACGCCTGCAGCGGGAAGGCATGTCGGTGACTGAAGCTGTTATGGAGGCAGGACGAAGGAGGCTGCGGCCTATTCTCATGACCACTTTGACAACCGTACTGGCCCTCATACCTCTGGCGATGGGAATCGGTGAAGGAGCGGATGCCCAGGCGCCGCTGGCCCGCGCTGTAGTGGGCGGACTTGCCGCTTCCACCCTCATCACCCTGGTGCTGATCCCGGTGGTCTTCTCGCTTGCCCACTCAGACCGGGAGAAAGTATCATGAGGAGTTCATTTACCGGGGCAGTTTTTTTTATCCCTCCTGTATGGCTGCTCTGGTTTATGCTTGTCCCGGCTGCCGTACCGTTTTTATCGGGATGCGCATCCCCGGATCACTGGTATGACCTGGAGACAATGTATAAAGACCATCCCGTACCTGAAAGGGTGCCGCCGGTGGAACCCGCCCTGCCGACCCCGGAATTTGCCGACTCGCCTCTGGCCGAGGCTGACCAGGGAAGCATATCCCTCTCCCATGAGCAGGCTGTATTCCTGGCCCTCAGCCGCAACCGCGAACTGAGGGTGCAACAATATGAGCCGGTAATCGCCGGTACTTTCGAACAGATAGAGCGCGCGGTTTATGATCTTGAGCTGTTCGCGGAGCTGACGCATTCGGAAGAATCAGCCAGCGAGACGGCCCGCAGCACCGGGGAGCAGTTCAACGTCGAAGGCAGGGATCTGGATGTCCTGACGGGATTCTCCCAGCGGCTGCCCACGGGCACCGATCTTGAGGCTTCGCTCGGCTATGCCGGCTCGACTTCGAACCGCACCCCGGAGCAGCAGGAAATACGTGCCGGGCTCACTATTACCCAGTCCCTGCTGAAAGGCCTGGGACCCGCGGTCAACCTGGTTGACATCCGCCAGGCGCAGCTTGCATCCCGGGCCTCGCTCTATGAACTGCGGGGCTTTGTGGAAGCACTGGTGGCGGAAGTTGAAACAGCATATTGGCGGTTTGTGCTTGCCGAGGAAGGAATCGCCATTTTCGAACACTCCCTGACCATCGCCCGGCAGCAGTTGGATGAAGTGGAAAAAAGAATCGAAGTGGGGGTCCTTCCCCGCAATGCGGCTGCGGCGGCCAGAGCCGAGGTCGCCCGGCGGGAGCAGGCCCTGATTGAATCGTACAGCATCCACAATGAGCGCAGGCTGCGTCTGCTCCGGCTGTTAAATGCCTCCGGCGGCGACCAGTTTCACCTTGCAGTCAAAACCACGACCAAACCGAGAACTGCATCAGCCCCGCCGGATGATCTCAACGAACGACTGGAACTGGCAGAGCGCAGCCGTCCCGACCTTAACGAGGCACGGCTGCGTCTGCAGCAGCATCGCCTGGAGGTAGTCCGCACCCGCAACGGCCTGCTGCCGCGGCTTGATCTTTTTATCAATCTCGGTAAAACCGGGTATGCCGGGTCCTTCGGTGATGCCTTGAAGAATATGGACCAGGATTCGTACGACCTTGCCGCCGGCATCAGGTTCAGCACTTATCTCGGCAACCGGGAAGCCGAAGCCCGCCACCTTGCCGCCCGGGCAACCAGGGAACAGGCCGATGCCGCGGTGATGAACCTCCGCAATCTGGTGCAGCTTGACGTCCGACTGGCATTGAATGAAACCGAACGGACGAGCCGGCAGATCGAAGCCAGCGCGGTTACCCGCGCCCTGCAGGAACAGACGCTGGAGGCGGAACAGGAGAGGTTTTCGATCGGCGCCAGTACTTCGCTTCTGGTCGCCCAGGCCCAACGGGACCTGCTTGTGAGCCAGCTTGCCGAAATCGAGGCAATAGTGGAATACCGTATCGCCCTGGTGAACCTGTATCTTGCCGAAGGCAGTCTGCTGGAACGGCGCGGCATACAACTGGCAGGAGCGGAATGAAAGGAGCGGGACCGTTCTGACCGCCTACGGGCAGCACCACCTCTTCGATGGGCAAATTCCCAACAGCGCCGGGCATATTCCCAAGATTACTCCCTCAATGTATGGTCCGGTTAATATTGTTTTTGCATCAATGCTTTGTAATCATTATATAAATGTGATTCTCTGAGCAGTGGCTCATAATTTGCATTTCTATCTTTTCGATTTATTTACCTTTTTTCCATAGAACACACAGCGGACCCGGATTTTTACGGAATATTCGCGGACAGCTGCAGTGAAGGCCTGGCGGCAACCCCCTCATTGCGTTTTTTTGTCCATTCGTGTTTTCGATACTATTGCAACCTGAATGACGCGGAGGGGACCGTATCGTATCGACAAGCCATGAAAAAGACTTTTCACATGCTGGAAAAGAGAGGCAGTACATTTCCATTCAGCTGCTGCCTGTTCATAATTTTGCTTTTTCCGGCCGCCGCTCTCTCTTTTGCCGCGGACCAACCGCGGTCGCTGCTGCAGGAGGAGGACTGCGGCAAGTGTCACTGGTTTCAATTGAATACCTTAAAAAACCAGGGCGGCAGGCATTTTACCGAGGTCGGCTGTATGGGCTGTCATCCGCAGCATACTCCCGAGGAAGAAGATACCATACTCGCCTGTGCTTCCTGTCATACGGACGAGCCGCATTTTCTGGTTGAGGATTGTCAGCAGTGCCATGCCGATCCGCACAAGCCCCTGATTTCGCTGCAGGACCCGTTCAAGCCGGCGCGAAAGGAATGCCTTTCCTGTCATGCCGGGGTAGGGCAGCAGATGCAGGCTTCTGCCAGCCGTCACGCGGAGCTTTTCTGCACCCGCTGTCATGATCGCCACGGTTTTATACCGGAATGCCGGGATTGCCATAATCCTCATCTTGCAACGCAGGAGAACGGCGACTGCCTGCGGTGCCATCCGGCGCATCGCCCGCTGCAGATCGTTCCTGCCGGTTGGATTCCGGCTGCATACTGCCAGGCCTGCCACAGCAGGGAAGGCAGGAATCTTGCTTCTACGAGAACGCTTCATGGGGGTGTCAACTGCGTCCATTGCCATAACGGGCAACATCCTTCCACCACCAGTTGCCGGGAATGCCATGGTCTGCCCCATGACCGGGAACTGCACAGGAAATACAGACGCTGCCTGACGGACTGTCACGGGGATGCTCATGAGTTGTTGAGTAACCGGTGAATTGAGGTTTCACCCTTCACACAGAAATTCCCTGCGGAACGAGCAGGGAAATCAAGTCCGGGCGGATCCTTTTTTTTCATGGCGGGACGGCTGATCAGGATGCCGGTATTATGAAGAAAGCAGTTTTTCCCCATGAGAAAATTCTTGTGTCAGGTTGACTCTCCCCGGGATTTGTGATAGTTTTTATCTCATGTGGGGGAATAATAACTGATCTTAATGCGTCCGTAAAAATTCAGTTAATCATTCCTGTTTTTCAAACAGCAGCTTCATTAAAGATGAAGAAGCATAGTCATGGGTCTCCGGGGGGATAGCCTGTGACAGCGGGAGAAGTCCGAGATGAGTCGAGGCTGATTCGGTGTTCTGCCGCTGGAATAATGCGAAGCCCGGCACCCTGTCAGGGTGATTTGTGTATTTTTTTTCAAACAATTCAGGTATGCAGGGCCCGTCGATCATCCGCCGGTGCCCTGCCAGATTTTATGCCGTGGGCTTGGCGCTTTTTACAGCCGCAGCCTTTCTTTTCCTTCTCTCCTGTATATTTACCGACCCAGCCGCGGCCGGATCCGGCACCGAACAAACCGAGCCGAAGGAAATTCCAGGTCTGCCTCCTGAATTCGGGGAAGTCATTTACCGTATTAATGAAAAGAGTCCGAAACAACTCTATATTATCGGGATCAGCCATCGGAATCCGGCAACGAGACTGAATGGCAGCAACACTGTTCAGACACAAACGGAAATCTTTCGCATCGGCGAGTGGCTGAACTGCAACATGGGACTTGAATTGCTGCTGCCTGAGGGCTACTTCAGGGAAAGTCAGCGTTATTTGCCGGATCGCGCCGCTAACGGCCGTCCCGCTGCGGTAGCTGTGAACAATCTTTTTCTTCACAAAATGCTGGCAGATGAAACCACCTTTGTGAATGCCGAGATGCTGCTTGTGGAGCATTTCGACATGCAGGCCTCACAGGTCGAGGACAGGAGCATTTATCATGCCGTGCGCAACAGTCTCGGAAAACTGCAGACAAACGGACTTGACCGGCTGACCACGGATGAAACGATCGCCGAACTGCTGTATCTGCAGCAGATTCGAACAGCTATGCTGCTGCAGAATATACCGGCGGTGGTCGAAGAAGAACTCGACAACGGTACAATTCGGAATTCATCCGCCATGTTTACCATCGGTTTGAATCATATCCACGAAATTATCCGGTATTTCGAGGAAAACAGGATTCTGATTAATGCTCCGTCTAATGCCGGTAATGAGCTTGGAGAGTACCGTGACGACATCAACCTGCTTAAGAAAGGATATGGGATTACAATCATAATTCCCCGCGTGCTGGCCGATAACCGTGGACTGCTGCAGAAGACAAATCTTGACCGCATGCTGCTGGCGGAAGGGAGCATGCCCGTCAATCAGTAAAGAATTCCCCGTACGGTTCAGGGCGCTGTTTAAAAATCCTTCCTTTTTCCTGCTCCTCTCAAGTCCTGCTCTGGAAATTAATGTTAAACCGGAAAGCCCCGGCATTCCGGTTATCGGTTTCTGTTTTTCTTCCTCTTTGTTCGAATCTTACTCTCACCCCTCCATATTCCTCATGGCATGATAATTGCTTGTTACTGGGTATATTTGTGTAGGCAGCGGTTAGTATCTCCCGATGACAGACCCCTTTGTTCTGAAGAAATTGCAAAATCAGAGTCCGGCAAGCAGGGCAATGGGCCTTGTACAGGGAGATAAGCATGGCATTCAGTAAGTATCCTGCATTATAAAACAATAAATCATGAAATGGAGGTTTCTATGAGTGAAATTACAGTAGGCGGTAAAAAGGTAGCTCTGGATGATGACGGATTTCTCGTCAATCAGGATGACTGGAATCATGATGTGGCCAGGGAACTTGCCAGGCAGGCAGGCATTGACAACCTTGATGAAGAACAAATGGAAATCATAGAGTTCATGCGAAAATATTATAATAAATTCAATGCATTCCCTATTCTCAATGCTGTCTGTAAACGGATTGGCCAGCCCAAGCAATGCGTCAATGATGAATTTATCAACCCTATGAAGGCCTGGAAAATCGCGGGACTTCCGAGAATGGATGGAGTCCATTTTGTGACGGTAGACGGTAAGAATTATCTGATGGAAGATTTTCCGGGTTAACGGGTTGGTTTCTTTTTCGCCTCCATTTTCTTCTACGGCAAATTTCTCTCCGGGAATAATCCGTATGGCTGTCTTTTATAACGTTTTCCCGAGAATCTTTCACATATGTTGAAAATTGCACTTGGTGCCGATCACGCGGGTTTTCTCCTGAAAGAAAAGATCAAAGATCATCTCGAGTCGCTGGGGTACGCGGTAATGGATTTTGGAACCGACAGCGTGAAGCCGGTCGATTACCCGGATTTCATCAGGCCCGCCGCCGAGAGCATTGCCGAAGGAGTTTGCGCCATGGGCATTCTCTTCGGCGGCAGCGGCAATGGCGAGGCCATTGCCGCCAACAAAGTCCGGGGAATCCGCTGCGCCGTCTGCTGGAATGAAAAAAGCGCACGCCTCGCCAGAGAACACAATAACGCCAATATGATCTCCCTCGGGAGCAGAATGATCAGCGAGGAAGAAGCAAGGAAAATAGTGGAAACATGGCTGCAGGCGGAGTTTCTCGGCGGCCGCCATCTCAGAAGAATCGAAAAAATTGAAAGATGAACAGCTGTATAATCTGCGACGCAGCAGTTTCGGAAACTCCTGACCGGCAGCTGCATCTTTCTCTTCCTGAATAAGCCATAAATACTTTTTATTTTCCTTTATTCGATTCCGTTTCCCGGGAAAAACCCTACCCGGTCGTGCCGGACACGGGGACATCAATCGCGGCAGTGTCGATATATGTTGCATCGCCTTGTCTATTTCTGATATTGCTCCAGCATCGGGGTCTTTATTCGCCAGCAGATCGGTTGCTCCTTATTGGTCATGGATTTGCCTAAACAGCAGCCATGGGGAAGTCTTTTGCCGCATGGAAAAGTTCCACCGACGCCTGGTACAATGATACAATGAAAAGGAGGTAAGAAATGCAGCCCGAAGTCGATCAGGAACTTTGTATCGGTTGCGGCCTTTGCGAACAGATCTGTCCGGAGGTATTCGAACTTCGTGAGGAAAAGTCCTATGTCGTCAACGAATATGCCTGTGATGCATGCGATTGCGAGGAGGCTGCGGAATCGTGTCCTGTTGAGGCTATAACCATAGTTGAAGAAGAATAACCCGATATTTTAATTTTTACCGGAAGCGGATTTTGTCCGCGGAGTTGCATTCTGCGGAGAGAAGATGAAGAGCTGCGAAGATTCACCTCGCGGGCAGGAGAGATGAAGCGGAAAAATTTCTCATCAGCCGGGTGCGGAAAACAATGACAGTCAGGCAGATTTCCACTCTTTATTTTGCAGTGCGCCCGAGAGTGATCGGTAAATATATCGGTCAGCTTCTGATCATTTACTCCATCCTTACCTGTGTTCCCCTGATTTTCTGTCTGCTGGCCGGAGAGTACGGTTTTATCTGGCCCTATGCGGGCATTGTCACCTGCACTGCGGTGCTCGGACTTTTGCTCCAGCAGATAGAAGTAAATGATGATATCCGGAGCAATGAAACCCTTGTCATTTCCGCTCTGATTTTTATCGTCGCCCCCCTGTTCGCCGCCATTCCCTTCCTTAACGCCGGCCTGCATTGGAGTGATGCAATTTTTGAAGCTGTATCAGGCGTGACGACAACAGGTCTGTCAAACCTTTCCACCATAGAAACGCTGCCCAGAACTTTTCTGTTTTCCCGGGCATGGCTGCAATGGGTGGGAGGTCTGGGAATTGTTGTCCTGGGTGTGGCAATTCTCCTGCCGCACAGTAAATCGACGTTGCAGCTTTTCCGGGAGAACTGGTACCGGGAGGGATTTATCTCCAGCACCAAAGCGTATGCCCGCGTTGTCCTTATCGTATATTTTCTCATGACAGCGGGCGGCTTCCTCCTGCTTGTGCCCCTGGGAGTTTCCTGGTTCGACTCAGCAACTCACGTGCTCGCCGCGGTGTCGACCGGAGGTTTTTCCTCCTTCGACAACAGCCTGGCCGGATTCAACAACCGGTTCATTCAGACAGTCATAATTTTTCTTTCATGCCTCGGGGCCGTCCCTTTTATCCTCTATTATCTTGCCGTAACGCGGGGCCGGCGCTCATTCGCCGGAAACGTTGAAGTCATGGGCCTTGCCGCAGCGGCTTTATTCGCTGCCGCGGCAATAACCATGATTCTTCTGGCGGTGGACAACCTGCCTCTGCGCGTTGCCGTTGAAAATGGAACACTCCTTGCCCTTTCCGCCCAGACCACCACCGGATTTTCGACAATGCCGGTTGCGGGACTCTCCCCGGCCGTGAAATTCATCCTTATAATGATTATGCTTATCGGCGGCAATGTGGGTTCTACCGCAGGAGGAATTAAAATTCTGCGCCTGCTGATCATTTTCAAGCTGATCAAACTGCTTGTTGTCCGCAGCGGGATGCCTTCTGATGCGGTCATCCAGCCCCGCCTCATGGGAAAACGGCTTGAAAGTGTTGAAATCGAGCGATGTTTTCTCCTGGTATTCCTCTTTCTGGCCGTTATTCTGCTGTCATGGTTTTTGTTCATCCTGATGGGATATCCTTTTCTCGATTCCCTCTTTGAAGTCGTATCCGCAACATGTACGGTCGGATTATCCACGGGAATCTGTTCGACTTCCCTGCCGGTGTTCCTAAAAGGCATACTCTGCCTTGACATGCTTATGGGGCGGCTTGAAGTCGTTGCCTTTCTTGTCCTGTTTTATCCGCCAACCTGGTTCGGTACAAAAAGAGGAGATTGAATATGAGAATAGTCTTTGTCGGAATAGATAAGATTGCGTATACATCGGCCCGCACCCTTATTGAGGCCGGGCATGAAATTGTTTTTATCGAAAAAAACAAGGAAAAAATCGACAGGCTCGCGGATGAGCTGGACTGCGGTTTCATCCATGGCGACGGCAGCGCCCCCGATATCCTGGGGCAAGTGAGCCCGAAGCAGACGGATTTCCTTTTCTGCATGACCGACAATGATAAGGATAATATTATTGCCGGCCTGGTGGGCAGATCCCTGGGGTTCAGAAAAATAATCATCAAAATCGAGGATTTTGATTATGAACACATCTGTTCGGAACTCGGGCTTGAGGATGTTATTGTACCGACCCGGACCATCAGCAGGTCCCTGGTGGACATGATTATGGGCAGGGATGTCAGCGAACTCACCTCGGTCCTCAAGGATCAGGCGCGGTTTTATACCTTTGTCGCCGGCGAGGGGGAAGACGATAAAAAAGTGGCGGACCTGGAATTGCCGAAGGATACGAAAATAATCTGCTATTACAGAAACGGCAGATTCAACCTCGTCCACCATGACAGCCAGTTGAAATCGGGTGATGAAGTGGTGATACTTACCCACAGCGACCAGTTGGAATCACTGCACGAGAAATGGCCGCCGCAAAAATAAATCCTCGCTCTTTTAATCTGCAGCGCTGAGTTTTTTCAGGCAGGCTTCGATAAATGCCGGCAGGTCGGCCGGACTTCTGCTGGAAACCAGATTGCCGTCGACAACCACCTCCTGGTCAAGGTATTCGGCACCGGCATTGATTATGTCCTGGACCACAGAGGGCCAACCGGTGATCTTTCTGCCTTTGACAGCCTTGGCGGTTATCAGTATCTGGGGACCATGACAGATGGAAAAAACCGGTTTGCCGGTCTGCATGAACTGCCGGACAAATTCAACCGCATCCTTGTCGACCCGCAGTTTATCCGGAGAATAGCCTCCCGGAATAAACAATGCGTCAAAGGAATCGACCGGGCTATTTTTAACCGCCTGTTCAATCATGACTTCGGTGCCCTCTTTCTTGCCCCGCACGACAACATTGGACTGCAGGCCGACACGAACAACTTCATGGCCCGCTTTCCTGAATGCCGCCTCCGGACTCGTGTATTCAATATCCTCAAACATATCGGTTATCAGGATCGCAATCTTTGCCATACATTATCTCCATTTGTGTAAAATTTTAACGTGTGCGGAGTTGTACATCAGCGAACCGGTTGTTTTCAACTCCGGCTGCGGCCGCTCTATTATCCAGGGTAAGTAAACCGGCCGTCATTTATTTAAATACATCTTTTTATAATAATCCAGCATCTCCATGGTATCGATTATTGCGACCATTTCCGTCGAAGAATGAGTAAACGGCTGCATTATTTTTACCTTTCCTCCGGCACCGATTACCTTTGCGGCTTTGTTGAAGGTCGAATTAAGCCAGGCCCCTTCATCTATTTTTTTTGCCCGTTCCAGTCTGGTCTGACTAATTGTGAGCAGATTTTCTCCCATTTTTATCCTCCGTTACGGCGCCGGAAATTTGTTCCCCGCTCCGGCCGGCCTTATTAACCTGCAGGACTTTTGCGCCGAAGAAATGTTGTTATCAGGCAAGCTGAATTAAAAAAAATTACCTATGAAATAATTTATGGTAGCGGCAAGTGGCAGAGTGAACCGGAAAAGCTCCATGGTATGCTTGAGGTCAGTCAATGACCGGATAAAGACTCCTTGTCGAAGGAGGATTATAATTTCATCCTTCAGGGATCCTGTATCAATAAACATGCCAGGTGGAGAAATTCCGGCGGCATCGAAATTCAATCGTGTATGGGCAGGGGAATACCTGCACCAGGAAACCCGGATCCCGTTGCCCGGTAAAATAAAGAATTAAAAAAGAGCGCGGCTGACAACGGAAATTGTCATCCTCATTTCATTCCTTAAACGTCAGGTCCTGCAACTTGGATTTTCCTGCCTGAACAGATTTTCAATCCGGAGACACCGGAATAATCCGGTCCTGCAGGATCAAATCAAAATTCATTCCCATCTTCCCTTTTGAATTTATTGCCAATATGAAGGCACAGGAAAAACATGCCGAAAATGGCATGTAATTTGCTCGTTATCAGATACAAATCGGCAATATAATTTATCCGGCGGGCATATACCAAATGCCCGGCAGGGGAGGATTCAGTCAAGTTTCCTGCCGTTGGCGGAGCATATTTGGCGAACTTCTTTTGAGGTACTTTTTTAGAATATCCAGACAGGTGAATTTATGAAAGGAGATGATCACGAAACCAACCTGAACAACGGTTACACCCGGCGCGGATTCATGCAGTTCATCGGCATCAGTGCCGGAATGATGGGAGCATCTCTTTTGTCTCCTCCCTCCGGAAGAGTGGTGTCGGCACAGGAAGTGGACCGGATTTATCCTGTTTCGGAAATGACCAAGGTCCGGTTTACCGTCAACGGCATCGGTTATTCCGTGCTGGTTGAACCGCGTTGGTCGCTTCTTTATGTTCTGCGTGAAATAATCGGCATGACCGGCACCAAAATCGGCTGCGACCGCGGAGAGTGCGGAGCATGCACGGTGTTGATCGACGATGTGCCGCGCTATTCGTGCCTGACACTGGCGGTGGAGGCGGAAAACCATGCTGTCACCACGGTTGAAGGTTTGATGGACGGCGAGCGGCTTGGCCCGGTGCAGACCGCCTTTGCCGAAGCTGATGCCTTCCAGTGCGGCTATTGTACCCCCGGCCAGATCATGGCAGTCGAGGGCCTTCTGCGGAAAACCCAGTCACCCACACCGGAAGAGGTCCGGGTTGGCTGTTCGGGAAACCTGTGCCGATGCGGCGCATACAGGAACATTTTTGCCGCCGCCGGCAACGCGGCGCAGTTGAAGAATAATACAGGGCTCGCAAAAAGATAAAAACACCGGAGCAAATGAGCAGATCCGGCGAGCAGTCCCGCTGATCCATTTGGCGGAGTAATTCTTTGCGGGCAGAGAATAAGAGGTTTTTAATTATGAACAATGAGAATAAAATCTACTACACTGAAGGAATGCCGGTTCCGGAAACTCCGGATGCCGGCGTTCCCCCGGTATTCTGGGAAAAGACCAACCTGGTCGGCAAACCGATGCCGAGAGTGGACGCCTATGAAAGGGTCAGCGGGACAGCCGTTTATCCTTCGGATATTGTCCTTCCCAACATGCTGTACGGCGCCATTCTCCGGTGTCCTTATCCGCATGCCATGGTGAAAAGCATCCGGACTGAGGAGGCGGAGAAAATGCCCGGGGTCCGGGCAGTCATAACCGGCGAATCGGCCGAATCAAAAGATGTCATGTGGAAATACCAGGACCAGAAGGTGCCGCTTTTCAATAATCTCTGCCGGTTCGAGGGGGAAGTGGTGGCTGCCGTTGCTGCTGATTCCTGGTATCAGGCCAGGGATGCGGCTCTGGCTGTACAAGTCGAATATGAGATACTGCCGTTCGTGGTCGATTATCAGCATTCCCTGGACGATGCCGCGCCAAAAATACGGGAGCAGGGAAACCTGCTGGACGAAGAGGTTTATGCGCGCGGCGATGTGGAAAAGGGTTTTGCCGAGGCGGATGCGGTGCTGGAGCAGACCTACCATACGCAGTGTGAACTGCAGACCCCTCTGGAACTGCATGGCTGCGTAGCCAACTGGGATGGTGACCGGCTGACGGTCTGGGAATCAAGCCAGGGTGTGTATGCGGTTCAATCCAGGGTTGCCGAGGCGCTGAATCTTCCCCTTTCCAAAGTCCGGGCTGCCGGGCATTACATGGGCGGCGGTTTCGGCAGTAAGCTCTGGCCCGGCAAATATACGGTGATCTGTGCCCTGTTGGCTAGGAAAACTGCCCGGCCGGTTAAAATGCTGCTTACCCGGGAAGAAACCTATCTCAGCGTGGGCAACCGTCCGGCCGGCACCATGTGGATCAAGGCCGGAATCAAGAAGGACGGCACCCTGACCGCCCTGGATTTCGACTGTATCGGTCCGAGCGGAGCATATCCCGCCGGTGGGGTGCAGCTGGTGGACTGGCTGGTGCGTGACCTGTACCAGTGCCCGAATGTCCGGACCAGAAGCAGGGATGTCCTGATCAATGCCGGTCCGGCCCGGCCGTTCCGGGCCCCCGGACATCCGCAGGGGGCTTGGGCTCTCGAGCAGATGATCGATGCCCTGGCCAAAGAAATCAATATGGATCCGGTGGAATTGCGTCTCAAAAATATTCCTCTCACAAGTCAGGCCAGGAAAGGAAATCCTCCCTATACCACTACCGGTCTTCGCCAGTGCCTGGAAAATGGAGCGGAAAAATTCGGGTGGCGGGACGCAGTGGAGCGGATCGGGGAAGAGAACCGGCGGAACAGCCATATCAAAAAGGGTGTCGGTGTGGGTGCCTGTCTCTGGGTTGCCGGAGACGGAGGTCCTCCTTCCACGGTAATCATCAAGCTGTTCAAAGACGGCTCTGTCAATCTCAATATGGGAGCGAGTGACATCGGCACCGGCACCAAAACGATCATGGCCATGGTGGCTGCAGAGGAATTGGGCGTTCATCCCTCCGTCATTCAGATTGAACACGCGGACACGGCGACTACCCAGTTTGCCACGCCGAGCGGCGGCAGCAAAACCGTGCCCACCGAAGCGCCGACAGTCCGCAATGCGGCCATTGCCCTCAAGCGGGAATTAATGGCCATGGCGGCAGAAGATCTGCAGGTGAACGAGGAGGAACTTGTCTATATCGGTGACGAAATTATCTGGACCGGGGATGAAAAAATTAAACTCAAAATTACCGAGGTCAGCAAGCTGCACAAACGCGGGGTGGTTATCGGGGTCGGCTACCGCGATCCCAATCCGGTGGATAAGGTGGTCAATCCTTTTGCTGCTCATTTCTGCGAACTGGAAGTCAATACCCTGTCCGGTGAAATCAAGATACTCCGGTTTCTCGGTGCACATGACAGCGGCCGGGTCATGAACCGCCTGACCTATGATAATCAGGTATATGGCGGCATAGTCATGGGCATCGGCTTCGGCCTGACCGAGTTTCGGCAGCTTGACGAAAAGCAGACGGGACGATTATGCAACAAAAACTGGCATGATTATAAACTGCCGACAGCCCTGGATGTGCCGATGGAAATGACCAGCCTGCCTGTTGAGATTGACGATCCGGAAAGCAACAACACGGGTGCCAAGGGGCTGGGCGAGCCGGTGACGATTCCCACCGCAGCCGCCATCGCCAACGCCCTCTGCATGGCGACCGGTATCAGGTTCACAAAGGCACCGGTCACTCCCATGGAAATAGTCCGCCGGGTGTCGGAAGAAAAAGCGGGGTAAATCATGCTGCCGAAATTTTCATATGTGCGTCCCTCTACGCTCCGGGAAGCGGTCACTCAACTGCAGACGGACGATGCAGCGGTTCACGCGGGCGGGACCGATCTCCTGGGGTGTTTGCGGGACGGCATAATGCAAAGCCGGAAAATAGTCAGTCTCGGCAATCTCAGGGAATTAGCCGGGATTCGCGAGACACCGGGCGGCGGACTGCGGATCGGGGCATTGACCACGATTACCGAAGTTGCCGAAAACCCGCTGGTCAGGGAGAAATACCCCGGCCTGAGCCGGGGCGCCGCCGAGGTTGCCAGTCCCCAATTGCGTAACCAGGGAACTCTGGGTGGTAATCTCTGCCAGAAACCTCGATGCTGGTATTACCGGGGTGAGTTCCACTGCCTGCGCAAGGGAGGGGATCATTGCTATGCCCTCAAAGGCGAGAATCAGTTTCATGGTATTTTCGGCCATGACAATATCTGCGTTATTACCCATCCGTCCGACACGGCGCCAGTTCTGTCCGCGCTCGGGGCCGAGGTGCAGGTAGTTGGTCCGCAGGGCGGAAGGACCGTTCCTGTTGCGGACTTGCACGTCCTGCCCCATATAGATGCCCGGGCAGAGACCGTGCTCAAACAGGAGGAAATCATAACCCATATCGACATTCCCGCTCCGGCTCCAGGGCTGTATACTTCCTACCGGAAAATCAGGGCCCGCCGGGCCTGGGATTTTGCCCTGGCCGGAGCGGCTCTTGCGTTTGATATGGACGGCGACCGGGTGGTGAATGCCGCGATTGTGCTTTCCGGTGCCGCCCCGGTACCCTGGCGCAGCCGGGAGGCGGAGCAGGAATTAACCGGAAAGATTCTGTCCGCCGAAACCATAAACAAAGCGGCGCAGGCTGCGATGGCAGGCGCAGAACCTCTGCGGGAAAACGGGTATAAGGTGGCAATGTTCCGGGGAATGCTGGAGGAGGAGTTATACAGGGTCATCGGGTTAACGTCATGGGATGCCATGACCTGAAGCGCTTGGAGTCATCGTTGAACGCGAATTTGAAGTATGAGCAAACAATCAATTGACAGTGATCGGGTTTTTGAAGAGCTGGCGGAGAAGAGGAAGCGCCGGGAGCCGTGCGCCCTGGTTCTCATCGTCGAATGCCGCGGGTCGGTGCCGGCCGGGACCGGCGCCAAGATGCTGGTTGAAGAGGGAGGCGGCATTATCGGCACGATCGGTGGCGGCAGGATGGAAAAAGATGCCATCGAGCGGGCTCTGCAGGCCATGCACGACGGGCAGCCTGCCACTGTTCAGGTTGACCTGTCGGCGGCTCCGGATTATGTCTGCGGCGGCAGCGCCAAGCTCTATATCGAACCGGTGCTCCCGGCCTGCCAGATGATTATTGCCGGAGCCGGTCATGTGGGGCAGGCTCTCTGCAAAGTTGCATCCTATGTCGGATTCTCGGTCACGGTTGTTGATGACCGTCCCGAATTCGCCGATCCGGAAGTCCTGCCCGAAGCCGACCGGGTGCTGAATACCGATTTCACCGAAATGTTCTCCGGGCTGACCGTGACGCATTCAACCTGCATTGTCTGCGCAACCAGGGGACATGCACACGACTATACCGTGATCCGCCGGGCCCTTGAAACAAAAGCGCCCTATGTCGGGCTTGTCGGCAGCCGGAGCAAACGGGGCACTTTCCTGCAGCGGCTCCGGGAGGAAGGCTTGAGCGAGGAACAGCTGGCAAGGCTGTATACCCCTGTGGGGCTGAATATCGGCGCGGTATCTCCCCGGGAAATAGCAATAAGCATCACTGCTGAACTTATTCGGATAAGGAGCCGTAATGGCCTTGAAAACGGGTTTGATTCTGCTCGCGGCTGGAGCATCCCGGCGTATGGGCAGAGCAAAGCAGCTGCTGCCCATACAGAATGAACCGGCCCTGGTTCTCTGCATCAGGCGCATCCTGGCTGCCGGCTTCGCCGAGATAATTGTGGTGGTAGGGCATAACCGGGACGTCATTCTGCCTGTTCTCGCAGATCTGCCGGTGACAACCGTTGTCAATCCGGAGCCGGACAGCCAGATGGCGGATTCGGTGCAGGCGGGTCTTGCGGCCCTGCCGTCCGGCATAACCGGAATAGCGGTGGGTCTGGCCGATCATCCCCTGGTGTTGTCCTGCACTTATGCCCTGCTCGGGCATATCCACCGGATCAGGCCGGACCGGATCCTGATGCCGACATATCGCAGCCGCAACGGCCACCCGACTCTTTTTCCCGCATCATTGTGCCGTTCCGCCGCCGGAACCCCCATGAACCGGATAATAGCGGACCATCAGGACATTTTGGTGCGGATAGGGGTGGAAGATCCGGGGGTGGTCATGGACATGGACTATCCCGCCGACTACAGACGGCTGGCATCCTATGCTGCGGGAAATTAAAGGTGAAAGCTGTACAGTTGAAAGTTTATAAAGTTTGTCAAGTTTTCACACCGCCTGACGTGATGAATACCAACACAAAGCCTGTAGTTTCATGGCAGGTATAAAGAAACTGTAAACAACCATGCACCCTGGAGGGAAATAAAAATGCGCATTCCCCTGGAAATATCCTTTCACGGATTATCCCGTAGCGAAAGTCTGGAAAAACTGATCCGCAAGGACGCCGCCAAACTGGAAAAAGTATGCGACGACCTGGTAAGCTGCCGGATCGGCATCAAGCAGGACCAGAAAAGCCGCAACACCGCCAATCCGTACAGAATCCGCATTGAAATGCGGTTTCCGCCCAACAATAACCTGGTGGTGACGCACAAATCAGGGGTAAAGGAAGCCGCGGATGACCTGCCGACCGCCATCAAGAATGCCTTCAAAGCAGCGCAGCGCCGGCTCAAGCAGATGGTGGAGAAACAGCAGGGCGACAGGAAAAGTCATCCCCAGCAGGAAGCAACCGCCCTGGTTACCAGGATTTTTACGGAGGAGGGCTACGGGTTTATCCGTTCCATTGACGGCGAGGATATCTACTTCCACCGGAACAGCGTCCTCCATGGTGACTTCGACCGGCTGGAGCCGGGAACCGGTGTCCATTACACGGCGGCAGTCGGTGAAAAAGGGTTGCAGGCCACCGCCGTGCAGATCGTGGACAAGCCCGGAGTCAGCCGCCCCCATGAAGAGGGTGCCCCGGAGTCTGCAGCAGAGCATCCGGGCCGGGAGAGTAAAAAGGTGTAGTCTCAGCCCGCACCGGGCCGGCGCCGATGGGAAAGAGTAACACACCCATTGAAGCGGGCGGCCTGCAGACTTCTATAAATCCCGGTAGGGAGAGGCTCGTTCAACCCAGCTGCTGGTCGGATAATCCTGCCGCAGCCGTTCATACGCAGTGCGCAGCGCCTTGGGATCGTCCTTCCATTTGAACTGATTTACTCCCTGAAAATAGAGAGCTTCCGGGGCAGCATCGCTTCCCGGATAGTTCTTCAGGATTTTATCCAGGTGGAGACCGGCGGCATCGTATTTTCCCGCCTTGAAATAGCCTTTGGCTACCCCCAGCAGAAGGACGGCAAGCAATTCATCCGATTCAAGATAGCCGATGGTCCGCTGGAATTCTCTGCCGTCCTGATCGAGGATGATCAAAGTCGGCGTCCAGATGACATTATATTCCCGGGAAAAAGGATGATTTGCATGATCCATCCGCAGGGGTACGAAATGGTCCTGAATAAATTGAACAACGTCATCCTTCGCATAGGTGACAGCATCCATCTGTTTGCATCCCATGGATTCCGGATTGTAAAAGTCCAGAAGAACCGGCTTTTTTTCGGTCCAGGATGAATCTCTTGCATAAATCATACTGGAATGCCACTGGATTTCCGACATATTGCACCTCCGTTCTATAAAGGGTTGTGTCCGGGTAACAGGAGCATGATCGCTGGCAATGACCTGCCAAGAAGCGGCAGCATCACTCCTGATTTCTTCCCGGTTAGACTGTTCTGTTTTATATAGCAACTTCCGTTCCAGGAAAGAGCACGGTCCTTGTTTCGAACAGTACGTTTTAAGTCGGTTTCTTGTTCCGATTTGTATTTTGGCAAGCAGAACTCTACATTACGTCGCCGCATATGGATCCGAATTGACTTTCAACAGGGCAAGGGTTTCTCATCCTGGTAGATGCTGTCCGGACCGGCAGGATTCAGTCCGGGTTGACAAGACAGCTGTTTGAAATATTGAAAACACCATTAAGTTTAAATATATTGGTGGAGAATTTATTGATATGCTAGAGAACATATTGATCCCCATGCTGGTGGCAGAAAATTCAAGATGCCCGGCTCGTCCCGGGCCGGGAAGGAACGCTGATGCCTGAAAGAAAAAAATCACCTGGAAAGAAATCCGCCCCGACAGCAAAGAGTAAGGCCCGGAAAAATGGACCGGCAAGGGAAAGAAAAACTGCGAAAGCTCAAGACAATCCGGTCCATATTGTCGGTATAGGCTCTTCGGCCGGCGGGCTTGAGGCGCTGAAAGTATTTTTTCACCACATGCCGGCTGACAGCGGCATGGCTTTTATCCTGGTGCCCCACCTTGACCCGACCGGTCAGTCCATTATGCACGAACTTCTCCGGAAACATACCTCCATGCCGGTAGACCAGGTCGAAAATGATACAAGGGTTGAAGCGAACAGAGTCTATATCATTCCCCCCGGCAAACTCATGAGCATTATCAATGGCAGCCTGCAGCTTGTAAAATCAGTGGAAAAACCGGGCCTCCGCCATCCCATTGATTATTTTTTCCGTTCCCTGGCTGAGGACCAGAAGGAAAAAGGTATCGGCATCATCCTTTCGGGGACAGGGTCCGAAGGCGTGCTCGGCACCAAAGCAATCAAGGGGGAAGCGGGCGTTGTCATGGCCCAGGAACCCGGGAGCGCCAAATTCGATACCATGCCATCGGCCGCCATAGCCACGGGCATGGTCGACTGGATCCTGCCGCCGGAGGAGATGCCGGGGCAGCTTGTGCGTTATGCCGGAAGTATACCCGGAAAAAAACAGCCGCTGGAAGAAATGTTGAAGGATGACGTCCTGCAGAAGATCTTCTTTCTTATCCGCACCAGAACGGGCCATGACTTTTCCCGGTATAAACCGAAAACCATAATGCGCCGCATTGTCCGCCGCATGGCAATCAACCAGATCAACGATGTTGGCCGGTATATCCGGTATGTGCAGGAAAATCCCGATGAGATCGATCTGCTTTTCAGGGAACTGCTGATCAGGGTGACGAATTTTTTCCGGGATCCGGCAGCCTTTGCCGTGCTCCAGGAAAAAGTGATGCCCTACATCATGCAGCATAGCGCTCCAAACGATTGCTTCAGAGTATGGGTCCCGGCCTGCGCCAGCGGCGAGGAGGCGTATTCCGTCGCCATTGTCCTGGACGAGTATCTGCATCAAACCGGACAGTCCCGCAAGTTCCAGATCTTTGCCACGGACATTGATGGAGAGGCGGTGGAAACGGCCCGGCGCGGGATCTATCCGGAATCCATCAGCGTGGACGTGTCGGCCGAAAGGCTGCAGCGTTATTTTGACAGCAAGGACAGTTCGTACCAGGTGAAGAAACAGATCCGCGAAATGATCGTGTTTGCCGTCCAGAATATCATCAAGGACCCTCCCCTGTCGAGGATGGACCTGATCTGCTGCCGCAACCTGCTGATCTATTTCAGCAGCGATCTGCAGCAGAAGATTATGTCGATTTTTCATTATGCCCTCAAACCAGGCGCTATCCTTTTTCTGGGGGCCTCGGAAACCATAGGTGCCAGCACCGACCTTTTCAGCTCTTTTGACTCCAAATGGAAAATTTTCAAGAAAGTGGGCAAAAGCGTTTATCGCCATAACCTGCATTTTTCACCCAGGCATCCGGCAATTGTCAGAGAGGAGGATGTGTCCTGTATGGAAGCACCGCACCCCTCTATTGACGAACTGACCGAAAAATTGCTGCTTGAACTCTATGCGCCGGCCTGCGTGCTCATCAGGGATGACGGCACCATTATCTACTTTTACGGCCGGACCGGGAATTACCTGGAACCTGCCCATGGACGGGCAAAGCTGAATATTTACGACATGGCGAGGCAGGGTTTGAGGAACCCACTGCTGGATTCCGTCAAAAAGGTCAGGATGGGCCAGCAGGAGGCATCGTACAAAGGACTTCGGGTGAAGACTAACGGTGCCAGGGTGTCATGCAATCTCAAGGTGATGCGGATCAGTAAACCTGAAGCGCTGGAAGGCCTCCTGCTGGTGGTTTTTGAAGATGCCAGGGAGCAGGATCTAAAGGTTCCGGAAAAGGCTTCTTCTACCCTCGGCAGGAGCGGAGGCCGGGTCAAGGAACTGGAAAATGAACTGGAGAACGTCAAGACACATCTCCAGAACACCATTGCGGAACTGGAGACTTCCAACGAGGAGCTGCAGTCTTCCAACGAAGAGCTGCAGTCCGCCAACGAGGAGCTGGAGACTTCACGCGAGGAGCTGCAATCGGTGAACGAGGAGCTGATGACGGTCAACTCCGAGGCACAGGAAAAAATAGAGCAGCTCACCCATGCGACCAATGACATGAAGAATCTGCTGTCCAGCACTGAGATAGCCACTATCTTTCTGGACATGGACTTGCGCATCAGAAATTTTACTCCGGATGCCGTCCGGATTTTCAAACTGATTCAGTCGGATATCGGCCGTCCCCTCGGCGATATCACCAATATGCTCCAGTACGAAGGGCTGGAGGATGACCTGCGCGAAGTGGTGGAGAGCCTTATCCCGCAGGAAAAGCAGATTCTCGATGCCAACGGTTTCTGGTACCTCATGAAAATCCTGCCCTACAGGACCCAGAACCATATTATTGAGGGCGTTATCCTCACTTTTATTGATATTTCAAAACAGAAACATTTTGAATCCCTGCTGGCCAATTCGGAGAAAAGAATGAACACTTTTCTCGACCAGTCAGGGGAAGGTTATGTCCTGATCGATTGTGCAAGCGGCTCCATTACGGATTTCAACCCTGCATTCCAGAAACTGACCGGTCGGCATGCCTGGCAGTTGAAGGATATGAAGATCTGGGACCTGGTGCCGTATACGGAAAAGGAGGCGACCCGGAAAAGTTTTCTTGAGCAGGGCAGCGGAGAGATTGAAGGAACACATGAAAAAATGTTCCTCGGACCGGCTGGAAAACCCGAAAATTTCCTGGTCACAGGAAAGATCATTTCCATCAGCGGCAGAAAGTATCTGCAGTGTTTTATGCGGAAGGCCTGAAAGTGGGACGAATATTGCAAGAGCAAGAAAAATTTATCTAAAAAATTTTGTATCGGGCCAGTTGGTTTGCAGGAAGACCGTTGTGCCGAGGGGATCCGTCCTGTGCGGGATTGATTGCTGCAGCCATTGCTCCGACCCACAGCAGAGCCAGTGCGAAAGAGCAGTAACAGTGAATAACTCGGGAAAAAACCGCCGATTGGACCGCAAGAACCGGCAGGCAGGCGGGGACATTGCGGACCTGCGGCGGGACGCAGAGACACGCCTGCAGGAACGAACCGGTTCCCTGACCGAATTGTCGGGCCGCGACAAGGAGGAACTGATCCATGAACTCGGCACCTACCAGATCGAACTTGAGATGCAGAACGAGGAACTGCGCCGAACCCAGGAAGATCTCAGGGATTCGCGGCGCCGACTGGCCGATCTCTTTGATTTTGCTCCGGTTGGCTACTTCATTTTGGACCCGAAGGGAATAATCACCTCGGTCAACCTGACCGGCGCTTCCATGCTGGGTTGGTCTGGAAATGATCTGCCGCAGAAACCTTTTGCACTCTTTGTCGCCAGGAAGGACAGAGATGGATTACATCTCTACCTCCGGGAAACCCTCCGGAAAAGGGGCAGGCAGGTTGCTGACCTGGAATTGCTGGGAAAGGGGAACACACCGTTTCATGCTCGGCTGGAAAGCATTCCGGTGGATGACGGTGCGGGTCGTCTGGAAATAAGGACATCGGTCATTGATATCACCGAACAGAAAAAAAAGGAGCTGGAAATCACCCATCTCAACAGCGAACTGCGGCGCGCCAATGAGGACCTGCTTCATTATGTCTTCATCATCTCCCATGATCTGCAGGAACCCCTGCGGACGATTACCAGCTTTGTGCAGCTCCTCCAGCGTAAATATAACGATATACTGGACGACAAAGGGAAGACCTTCATGCGGCACATTGTCGAAAGTGCAGGGCATATGCGGATGCTGCTCGACGACCTTCTCGTCTATTCCAGTATAGAAGACAGCAAGCCTGGGCGCGCTACGGTTTCCCTGGAGAAGATTGTCGACAACATCAGGAGCAGTATGGCCGAAAAAATCAAGGAGACCGGGGCGGTAATAACAACCGGCAGCCTCCCGCTTGTCCAGGGAGACGAGACTCTGTTTACAGGCCTTTTGCAGAATCTGATCAGCAACAGCATCAAATACCGCAGCGCATCCCTGCCGAGGATTCATGTTACTGCAGAGAGCCGGGAAAATAAATGGATCATCTGTGTACGCGACAACGGCATCGGCATCGATCCCCAATATGCCGAACAGATTTTCAAAATTTTTCAGCGCCTCCATCTGAAGAACGAATATGAAGGCGGTACAGGAATCGGCCTGGCCATCTGCAGGAAAATAGTGGAACGATACGGCGGTCGGATCTGGGTGGAATCATCGGTCCAGGGTGCTGCTTTCTGCTTTTCTCTACCAAAAATGGACCATTATGCATGATAAAGATTCCAACCCGGAAAACTTCTTCTTGTTGAAGATAATAAGGGCGACATTCTCCTGCTGGAGGAAGCCCTGAATGAAATCGGCATCCGGCTTGACCTGGATATAGTGAATGAAGGGGAAAATGCCATGAAATATCTGCACCGGCTTCCGCCTTTTGAAGAAAAAACAAGGCCTGATCTCATCCTGCTTGATATGAACATCCCGAAAAAAAACGGCTTTGAAATTCTTAAGGAAATCAAGAATGATGCAGATCTGAAGGCAATACCCGTCATTATCTTATCAACCTCCAAAGCTGCCATGGACATCAACCGCAGCTACCTGCTCCACGCCAACTGCTTTATCAGCAAACCGGGTGAACTGAAAGAATATTTTGGTAAAATAAAAGAGATCATGACTTTCTGGCTGACCACCGCCAATCTGCCGACAAAGCCGGAAAAAGGGTTTAATGCGTTGAACAACATAGAGCCTGCTGGACATCCTGTAAATGAATTATTCTCTTGACCGGTGAATCCTGTCCCGCAGGACGATTGCCCGGGCTTTCCCTGATTTTCGGACATTTAAAAAAAAGAAACATAGAATTCCAAAGAGATTGGAATGCAGCATTCTTTTCCCTGTATGACTTTGATCGGGATGAAGAGCAGATCAGTCATGCAGCAGGGATAGCCCTTTTTTCCCCATGCAGAAGAGCCTCAAACAGGTATGGATATTGCTAGTTGGGAATAACTCATAGAAATCGCCATACACTTTATGAGACGTGCATCAGCAGTTTAAGGGATGTCAGGTACGTTTGAAAAAGCATGCATGTCCATGGATAATGCGGAACCAGGGCAGCAGCCGGAAACAATGGCCAGGACCTAAAAAACGGAAAGGACTGTAAGGCAGCCGTGAAGAAAACGACCCGGCACACAGGCAGGGAACAGAAGTTTCCGGCCGTAAGCAAGTCCACAAGGAGTTTGCGCCGGGTCCGTGCCGGTCTCGAGAATTCGCCCGGCAGATATGCTGATCTCTACGATAATGCCCCGGCGGGCTGTTTCATCCTTGACCCCGATGGCAGGATAACCTCGCTCAATCCGGCAAGCGCTTCCATGCTGGGGAAAGAAAGAGCCGGACTGGTCGGAAAGTATTTCCGGGATCTGGTCGTCAAAGACGACCGGGAAATATATCATCAGCACTTTGAGGGGGTTATACGGGAAAAAGGTATCCGGAATGCCGACCTTCGGCTGGCGGTGGACAACGGCGCTCAACTTCATGTCCGGCTTGCAAGCCTGGCGGTCTCAAACGATGTCGGTGAAACAGCGGAGGTCCGGACCATTGTTACAGACATCACCGATCTGAAAACTATTGAGCTGGAAACCATAAAACATATCAGGAAGCTGCAAAAAACCCTTCAGCAGCAGCTTTCCATCAACAATAATCTGCGCCGCTCCAATGAGGACCTGCTTCATTTCGCCTACATTGTCTCCCATGATCTGCAGGAACCATTGCGCACCGTTGCCAGCTTTGTCCAGCTCCTGCAGAGACGATATGAGCAGCTGCTGGATGCCAAGGGGCATACCTTCATGGAGCACATTGTCGAAGGTACCTGCTACATGCAGAGGCTGCTCAACGATCTGTTGTCCTATTCAAGGGTCGGTGGGGAGGATATTGCCCGCAAACCCGTCTCCCTGCAGCATGTTCTCGAAGAAATTAAAAGTTCATTTTCCGAAAAAATCAAAGAAAGCGAGGCTGAAATAACCAGCGACGATCTGCCGGTTGTCCAGGGAGACGAAGTCCTTTTTTCCACGCTTATGCAGAATCTGATCAGCAACAGCCTCAAATACCGCGGCAGAGAGGTTCCGCGCATTCATGTTTCAGCAAGCCACGGCAAAGACCAATGGCTCATCTGTATCCGCGACAACGGCATCGGTATCGATCCGCGGTATGCCGAACAGATTTTTCTTATTTTTCATCGTCTCCACCAGCGCAATGAATATGACGGCACAGGAATAGGCCTGGCGATCTGCAAGAAGATAGTGGAGCGGCATGGCGGCCGGATCTGGGTTGAATCCCAACCCGGAAGGGGATCTGTTTTCTATTTTACCATTCCGGACAGAAAAAAAATTCATTAGGATTCGAGGCCGATCTTATCATCCTTGCTCTGAACCTTCCCGAAATGAGCGGATTTGTATTCTTAAGGCCGCTCTGCCCGCGAAAAAGCAGAAGGATAACCATGGAAAATAAAACAGGAATCAGTATATCCCGGTTTTGACGGACTGGTCATTATTCGGCAAGGATGCTGCGGGTGCGGCCAGGTGCAGCGGATGTCAGTCATTGTTTCCTTTTCTGCCTGCGATTTCCTCAATGGTTCTGCCGCTTTTAACCGATTCGGGCCGGATATTGAGCGGGTTGTGGGCGGCATCGGCCTTCTCGTCTTTCATTTTTACCAGCAGCCAGTCATTTTCACTCCGGTACTTGACCCTGGTCAGAGCAAAACCGCCCTGCAGTTTTTTACCCTGGAGCCAGACCGTCAAATGGCCGTTGGCCAGCGCCTCGGACATGGATAGTTTTTTATCCCCTTCTTCCTTGAGATTGCGGTAGGTTCCGCTGTCCCATAGCAGGACCGTGCCGCCGCCGTATTCATCCTCCGGGATGATCCCTTCGAAGCCGGCATATTCAAGCGGATGGTCTTCGGTCCTGACTGCCAGCCTCTTTTCACCCGGATCGGTTGAAGGGCCTTTGGGCACGGCCCAGGAGACGAGAACCCCGTCGATTTCCAGACGGAGATCGTAGTGCAGCCTGGAGGCGGCATGTTTCTGGATGACAAAAACAGGCTTTTTCCCACTTTTTTTCTTCCTGCCGGCCGGTTCGCCGGTTTTGGAAAAATTCCTCTTGTCACGATATTTTTTCAGTGAATTTTCAGGGCTCATTATTTTTCAGCGCCAGGTGAGTTTGTAAAATCATCCCGGGTTTTCGATATTCGTCGAAAACCGATGTTAACGTTCAATGTTTGCGTTCCGCAAAACACTTCCAGCCGCCTGTACTTTCCATGAAATGAGCAAGAAACATACCAATGGCGGAGGAACAGGATAATAAAAAGGTTTATGCCGGCGGCAGAAGCGAACCTCTGCAGGGAATTTATGCCCTGGTACGCATTTTGTATACTTTCGGAAAGGTACAGCATCGATATTTCCCGATCCGCCGCCGTTGACTCTCGGGTATCGGATGAAGGAAAAAAGTCATGAACAGGTTGCGGGAGCCGGGCAGGCAATATAGGAAGCAGAGCCCTGTCGGGGATCTTGACAGCATGCCCGGTTAATCCGATAATAAAAGAATAAAATACTCGTAATGAACGGTTTAATTAATCGCCGGGATAAATGACAAGGTCCGGCAGCCTCGAAGCCGTTAAACAATGCATAAGGAAATTGTAAAAGACTGATTTTCCACATGACTACAGGAAGCAAGCAGAAAAAATATACCGGGACCTTGAACGCGGTGCGTTCCACTGTGGTGGATATACATTGTCCCGGACAGCTGCCGCCGCTGTATTCAATCATGTATACAGGGGAGAATAACCAGATAGTGATCGAAATCATTGACCACCTTGACGAACACCTGGCCCGGGGCATAGCGCTGACCAAAACCGCAGGTCTGGCAAGGGGCGATGCGGTGTGGGGTGAAGGAAAACCCATCGAGGTGCCCGTGGGCGGGGAATTGCTGGGACGCATGTTCAATGTTTTCGGCAATGTGATCGACAAGAAAGAACCGCCTGATTTTAAGGAATACCGCTCCATTCACCAGAATTCCATAGAACTGGCCGACAGGGTGGTCAGCGATGAGATTTTTCTGACCGGCATCAAAAGCATCGACCTGCTGGTTCCCCTTGAAAAGGGTGGCAAGTCGGGCCTTTTCGGAGGGGCCGGGGTCGGCAAGACGGTCATCATTACCGAACTGATCCATAATATGGTGATCAAGCACAAGGGAGTAAGTATTTTCTGCGGCATTGGCGAGCGGTGCCGTGAAGGTGAAGAGCTCTACCGGGAGATGAAGGAGGCGGATGTCCTGAAAAACACGGTTATGGTCTTCGGCCAGATGAACGAATCGCCGGGCTCCAGGTTCCGGGTGGGCATGACCGCGTTGACCATGTCCGAATATTTCCGGGACAGCATGGGGCAGGACGTCCTGCTGCTGGTGGATAATATATTCCGTTTTATCCAGGCGGGCATGGAGCTTTCCGGCCTCATGGGACGGCTGCCGTCACGCCTCGGATATCAGCCCACCATGGCTACCGAGCTGGCCGAGTTTGAGGAAAGAATAGCAAGCTCCCGTAAAGCGGCAATTACCTCGATCCAGGCCGTGTATGTGCCGGCGGACGACCTGACCGATCCTGCTGCGGTGCATACCTTCACGCATTTGTCCGCCTCCATCGTGCTTGCTCGGAAGATGGCCAGCGAAGGACTTTATCCGGCCATTGACCCGCTGCAGTCGCGCTCCATGATGCTCAATCCGGGGATCGTCGGCAGCAGGCATTACTCCGTGGCCCGGGAAGTACGGAAAACCCTGGCCGATTACGAAGACCTCAAGGACATCATTGCCATGCTGGGCCTGGAAGAGCTGTCCCGCGAGGACCGGCGGACCGTCAACAGAGCCCGGCGGATTGAACGTTTTCTCACCCAGCCTTTTTTTACGACCGAACAATTTACCGGCCTGGAAGGCCGCCAGGTCGATCTGGATGATGCCATTACCGGCTGTGAAAGAATCCTCAATGATGAATTCTACGAGACAGCGGAAAGCAATCTCTACATGATCGGCACCATTGATGAGGCTGAATAAGGATGAAACTGTTCAGGCTGAAGACTGTCGGGGAAAGAGCAGGCCACCAGCACAAAACCGCAGACTGAAGAATGGGAAACATGCATCTTAAAATACTGCTGCCGACAGAGGTTCTGCTGCACGAGGAGATCCGGCAGGTCACGGCGGAGAGCCCCTCCGGCGAATTCTGCCTCAAGCCGCGCCATATAGATTTTGTCACAGCCCTGGTTCCCGGTGTCCTCGTGTATCTGGACCAGGACAAGGCCGAACATTTCGTGGCCGTAGACGGCGGCATTCTCATCAAGCAGCAGGAGGAAGTCAGTGTGGCCGCCCGGCATGCCGTGCCCGGGGAACTGGGAGAACTGGAGCGTGTGGTTCGGAAAATGCAGGAGGATTTCATTGAAAGGGAAAAGATCGGCAGGACGGCGGCAGCACGGCTGGAGATAGGTTTTTTCAGGCGTTTTCTTGATATCAGCGGCCGGTAACAAGATGGGGACGGGAATGTCGGACAAGAACAACGGCGGACAGTTTCAGGAAGAAGTCGGCAAGCGGGAAAAACGCAAGGTCAGCTCCCGCAGAGAGGGGGAAAAGACCGTGTGGTTCGGGTTGGGCATGTTCGGCATGGTTGGCTGGGCTGTTGCCATCCCGACCCTGGCCGCGACTTTTCTGGGGGTGTGGATCGATATCCGCTGGCCGTCGCAATATTCCTGGACCCTTATGCTGCTCTTTGCGGGCTTGGTACTGGGATGTTTCAATGCCTGGTACTGGGTGCAGAAGGAGCGGGATGCCATCACCCGTGAAAGGGAGGAGAAAAATGAGTAGTCAGGCGGTCATGGCCGGGGTTATCTATGGCACCCTGCTGGGATTATTTTATTTCGGCGGCCTGTGGTGGACGGTGCGACGGGTGCGGAAGGTCAGGCGGTCCGGGCGCTTTCTGCTGCTGAGCTTTGTCGGCAGGTCCCTCGCCGCAATGCTCTGTTTCTGGGTTGTACTGCAGCAGGGCCCGGTCATGTTTGCGGCCGCGGTGGTGTCCTTTTTCCTGCTCCGGACCGCGATCACCGCTCTGCTCGGCAGGCCGGAGCAAAGGAGGATGCATGCGAATCAGTCCTGATTCCATCATCCTCTGGCAGGCGGAGCTGGTAAAGCTCAACGCGACCATCGCTTTTACCTGGCTGGTCATGTTCCTGATGGTGTTCGGCAGCTGGCTGGTTACCAGGAATCTGCATACCGGGGAAAAACTGCCGCGCTGGCAGAACCTGCTCGAATCGATCGTGATGCTGATCAATGTTCAGATACGGGATGTCACGCGTCAGAATCCGGAACCCTTTCTCCCGTTTCTCGGTACTCTTTTTCTCTTTATCGGGGTGTCAAACCTGCTCAGCATCGTCCCCGGCTTCCAGCCGCCCACCGGTTCCCTGTCCACCACTGCGGGGCTTGCGATCTGCGTCCTGATTGCGGTACCGGCTTACGGCATGGCCGACAACGGATTTTTCGGCTATCTGAAAAACTATATCCAGCCGACACCCCTGATGCTGCCGTTCAATATCACCGGCGAGATAAGCCGGACGCTGGCCCTGGCGGTCCGGCTGTTCGGCAACGTCATGAGCGGCGCCATGATTGTTGCCATACTTCTGGCCATAGCGCCCGTTTTTTTCCCGGTAATCATGAACCTGCTGGGTCTGCTGACCGGCATGGTTCAGGCCTATATTTTTGCCATCCTGGCGGCGGTATACATCGGCGCCGGCCTGGAAGTACAGGTGAAAGGGCATAAAAGCGGCGGAGAAATAAATGAAACTGATTAAGAAAACTTTCAGTCACAAAGAGAAGAGGAACAAACTTTAAAGGAGATGACCATGGATAATCTAACCCTGGTGGCAGTGGCCTCCATATTTACCGCAGGTCTCTGTATCGGCATCGGCGCCATCGGGCCGGCGCTTGGTGAAGGGCGCGCCCTGGCCCAGGCCCTGAGTTCCATTGCCCAGCAGCCCGACGAGACGAATACGATCACCCGGACGCTGTTCGTCGGCCTGGCAATGGTTGAGTCAACGGCTATCTACTGTTTTGTGGTTTCCATGATTCTCATTTTTGCCAATCCTTTCTGGAATTATTTTCAATCCCAGGCGGGAGGCTGAGCCGTGCTTATTGACTGGTTCACCGTTGGCGCCCAGATCGTCAACTTTCTCATCCTGATCTACCTGCTGAAGCGTTTTCTCTATAAGCCCATCCTGAGGGCAATGGATGAACGGGAGCAGAAGATCGCCGGACGGCTCCGGGAAGCCGAAGACACGAGGAGGAAGGCGGAAGCGGATGCAAAGGCCCTGGCCGACAAACATCGGGAACTGGAGCATAATAAGAAGAGAATGCAGGAAGAGGCCAGGGAGGAAATAAAACAGTGGCGTAACGAGGCTATGGAAAAGGCCAGAGGCGAAGTGGAAAAAATACGGAACTCCTGGCGGCAGAATCTGGAACGTGAACAGGATGACTTTATCCGCAGAATGAAAACCACTTTAAGCCGTCAGGTGTTCAGGGCTGCTGCCAAGGCCCTGCAGGATCTCGCCGATGAAAAACTGGAAGCCGGGCTGGTAGACAGATTCAGGGAGATGCTTCCCGCAGTTGTTGAACAGGAAGAAGGGGATCACGGTATGGGTGGTCGGCTGCAGGTCAGATCCGGCTTTGCACTGACATCGCAGCAGGAGAAAGAGGTGGAGGCCGCCGTGACCCGACTTATCCCGGAAGCCGAGGTCGAATTTACTGTTGACACCGGAACCGGCTACGGAATTGTGCTGACGGGAAACAACAGGAAGATTGAATGGAGCCTGAGCCGGTATATGGAAGGGATGGAAGAGGAGATCCTCAATGCAATGCATCTGGCAAAAGGTGAACAGGAATGAACCGCCGGGAACTTGAAAACGCCCTTGATCAGGTTGCCTCGGAAATTGATGAACACCTGGAGGAATTCAGCCCCGCCATGATCACCGAGGAAGTGGGTCGTATCCGCAAGATAAGCCAGGGAATCGTCTGGGCCGAGGGGCTGAACAGGGTGCAGTCCGAAGAACTGGTGCTTCTGGGTGCGAATAAAACAGGAATGGTGATCGATATCCTCCCGGACAGGATCGGCATCGTCCTGCTGGACCCCGATGAAAGCTTGAAGGCCGGGGATGAGGTTACCAGAACCGGCCGGATTCTTGAAGTACCGGTGCATAAGAACCTCCTGGGCAGAATCATAGATCCGCTGGGCAATCCCCTTGATGACGGTGATGCGATCCCCGGTGAAGAGCGGCTGCCGGTACAGCGGGAAGCACCGGACATCATGGACCGGGCTCCGGTGGACAAACCTCTGCAGACCGGTATCAAGGTGGTCGATGCCCTTATCCCGGTCGGCCGCGGCCAGCGCGAACTCATCCTCGGCGACCGGCAGACCGGGAAAACGGCGGTCGCGATCGACACCATCATCAATCAGCGGGATAAGGACGTCATCTGCATCTACTGCGCCATCGGCCAGCGCAGTTCAAGCATTGCCAAGGTCATTGACAGCCTCCGTCGGCACAATGCCCTGGAACACAGCATAGTGGTGGTTGCCGAGGGAAATGATCCGCCGGGACTGCTGTATATTGCCCCCTATGCGGCAACATCCATAGCCGAATTTTTTATGGGGCAGGGCCGCGATGTCCTGGTCGTCTATGACGACATGACCCGCCATGCCCAGTCATACCGGCAGATTTCACTACTTCTGCGGCGGCCTCCCGGGCGGGAGGCTTTTCCCGGCGACATCTTTTACATCCATTCCAGGCTGCTGGAGCGCTCCACCCATCTCCGGGCGGAACTGGGGGGCGGCTCCCTGACCGCCCTGCCGATAATCGAAACCGAGGCGCAGAATATTTCCGCCTATATCCCGACCAACCTGATATCAATCACCGACGGCCAGATCTATCTGTCACCCGATCTTTTTCAGAAAGGACAGCTGCCGGCTATCGAGGTAGGCAAATCGGTTTCCCGGGTGGGGGGCAAGGCGCAGCTGCCCGCATACCGGAAAGTGGCGGGAGATCTGCGGCTGTCCTATTCCCAGTATCAGGAACTTGAATCTTTTTCCAGGTTCGGCACCAAACTGGATGAGGAGACGAGGAAAAAGCTTGCCCACGGCAGGAGAGTGCGGGAAATCCTCAAGCAGGTCCAGTTCCGCTCCATGACTGCGGCAGAGCAGATCGCCGTCCTGTACGGTGTCAATCAGGGACTGTTTGACGAACTTCCCATGGAGGCGATTGCCGGGATTGAAAAGGAAATAGTCGGACTTCTTAAGGCAAAGCCGGATCTGGCGGAGGCTGTTCTGCAGGCAGGCAGGGATGATGACGTCTGGGATGATCTCCTCCGGGAGTTGAAAGAGAAGGTGAACCTTGCGGAAATGCCGGAAAAAACACAGGAAACCATCGGCAAGGAAACCGGTAAATAACAGATATGTCCTTTTTCCAGGCCATGACAAATGTAAACGTATTTGAACCGGAGACTGAAATGCACGCGAGTTGTGCAACAGGAGCATAATGCAAACCCTGGAAGCCCTGCAGCGTAAAATTCAGACCTCCGGCGACCTGCTTTCCGTGGTCAAGACCATGAAGAGCCTTGCTGCGGTCAACATCAGGCAGTATGAATCAGCGGCCGCTGCCCTGGATCAGTACTATGATATTGTGGAAAAGGGATGGCAGGCCCTGTTCCTTGATTGGGGGCACCAGCCGCATAGTCATTCCGGAGAGGCCGCCGTGTGCCTGGTATTGGGTTCGGACCAGGGAATGTGCGGACAGTTCAATGACGTTGTCCTGGAACGGGCCTTTCGGCATGCCGGCGAATTGGAGTCGCTGGGGCAGACTTGTTCTTTCTGGGCTGCCGGGGAGCGGGTTCTTTCAGGGCTGGCGGATGGCTCCGGAGCCGCGGAATTTTTTTCACTGCCGAGCAGCATCAGCGGCATCGGGGAGCAGATGAACAGGATAGTTGAGACCTTTGCTACATGGCGGCAGGAAAAAAATACCAGGATTCTTTATGTCATCCATAACCGCCAGGAGCAGAAGGCAATGGGATACCATCCCGCCATGAACAGGGTGCTGCCGCTGGACCGGGAGTGGCTGGCGGAAAAAAGAGAAGTTCCCTGGCCTTCGCGGTGCATACCCATGCTCGGCCTGCCGGAAGAGAAGCTTTTTGATCACCTGCTGCACCAGTATCTCTTTGCCTCCTTTTTCAGAGCTTTTGCTCAATCCATGGCCAGTGAGAATGCGGCCCGCCTGGCTGCCATGCAGTCGGCGGAAAAAAACATCCTGGAGATGCGGGAGCGTCTGCAGGGTTCCTACCGGGAAGCGCGGCAGAATCTGATAACATCCGAACTTTTTGACATCATTTCAGGATTTGAGGCTATAATGGAGTAGTGAGCCTCTGCCTGCCCGCCCCTTGTTTTCCCTTACGCATACCTGACATTCCAGAGATGGCATATTTTTTGTAACTGTCATAAATATCGTGCTTTTGTGTTTTCCTTCTATTGCATAATACGCCGGAAATGCAAAGGTATATATCGCACCTGTAATTGTCCGGAATGTTGGTTTGAAGCGAACCTGAAGGTGACCAAATGGCTGACCGCAAGCAGGCAGGAAAGGGGAAATTCGAAGTGTCTCCGTTGTGGAGCCGGCTGCTGATATTTTTTATCATATGGCTTGCAGTCTCCTATGCCTATATGAACTTTACGGCGCCGGGCGGCGTGGAGCAGATACCATATACGCTTTTCAAGACCAAGGTCAGAAACGGGGAGATTGCTGAGATCGAGGTAAAAGGGCAGGAGGTATCCGGCCGGTATGCGGCGGAAGAGGCAGCAGAAAAAGAAGGAGAAGAAACCGAAGAAACAGAAGTGGTGAAAAAGAGGATGGAGGGGCCGGAATATTTTACAACGGTTCTGCCGTCCTTTGATGATCCGGAACTGATCACCCTTCTTGAAACAAATGATGTTATCATAAAGGCGGAATCCGAAGGGGGAACATGGTTCTGGACCCTGGTCATAACCCTGCTGCCCTGGGTTCTCATCATCGGTTTATTTGTGTTGATGAACAGAAGGATGGGGAAGCAGCTGGGTTCAGCGGGGAATCCCTTCAGCTTCGGCAAATCAAAGGCCAAAAAGATCCAGCAGGAAGAGGTAAAGATAACATTCGATGATGTCGCCGGCCTGACAAATGCGAAACATGAGCTGAAAGAGATGGTTGAATATCTCAAGGAGCCTGAAAAGTTCCGTAATCTGGGAGGCGAACTGCCTAAAGGCCTGCTGCTGGTGGGCCCTCCGGGCACGGGCAAAACCCTGATGGCCCGGGCAATGGCCGGTGAGGCGGGAGTTCCTTTTTTCAGCATCAGCGGATCGGAATTCATTGAAATGTTTGTCGGTGTCGGTGCGGCAAGAGTGCGGGACATGTTTGCGAACGCAAAAAAAGAGTCTCCGGCCCTGATTTTTATTGACGAGCTTGATTCAATCGGCCGGGTACGGGGAACCGGGATAGGGGGAGGGCATGATGAACGGGAGCAGACCCTTAATCAGATTCTCTCCGAAATGGACGGCTTCAGCGCCAATGAATCGGTGATTGTGATCGCCGCCACCAACAGGCCCGATGTCCTTGATCCGGCTCTTGTCCGGCCCGGCCGCTTCGACCGGCAGATCAGCCTGGATCTGCCCCAGAAAAAAGCCAGAAATGAAATTCTCGAGCTTCACACCGGGAAAGTTCCACTCGATGATGAGGTTGATCTGGAGCATATTGCCGGAGCAACAGTCGGTTTTTCCGGAGCTGATTTGAAGAACCTGGTTAATGAGGCGGCCCTGCTTGCCGCGAGCAAGGGAAAAGAGAAGGTCGCCATGGAAGACTTCAGCGAAAGCCGGGACAAAATCATCATGGGAGTAAAGCGGGAAGACCGTATCACTGAAGATGAAAAAAAGAAGGTGGCATACCATGAAGCAGGGCATGCACTGGCGGCCCTGATGCTTCCGGGGACCGATCCGCTCAACAAGGTGACAATTATACCAAGGGGCAGATCCATGGGGGCAACGGAGCAGGTTCCCGAGGAGGATCGCCATAATCTCGGCAAAAAATATCTGCTGGGCCGTATTGCGGTTATGGTGGCCGGGCGGGCTGCGGAAGAAATGGTATACAGCGATATTACCACCGGCGCCGGGGATGATTTGAAAAAAGCCACCCAGGTAGCCCGGCGCATGGTCTGCCAATGGGGCATGAGCGAAAAAATCGGGCCCGTGGCTTTCCAGAAGGGTGAACCGCATCCCTTTCTGGGCCGCGAATTGACGACCGAAAAGGATTACAGCGAGGCAACCGCCCGGATTATCGATGATGAGATCAAAAGAATACTGGAAGAAGGCCTGCAAAAGGCCAGGAAAGTAATGGAGGAAAACCGGGACAGCCTTGATATCCTGGCGGAAGAGCTGATCAGGAGGGAAACCCTGACCCTGGAAGAGATACGGGAATTGCTGCACCTGGAGGAGGAAAAGGGAGAGGAAACGGATTAAAAGTAAAGGTTCCCTTTTTGGCTTGAATATTTACTCCTGCAACCAGTTGTCCACGGCTTTATTGAGCAGGAGATAAAAAGCCTCGCTGCCGCCGAGGCCGGAGCGGCCGAAGGTGTAGTTGATCTCGAGAAAAAGGGGCTCTCCCCCGGGACTTGGAAAGACCAGGTCAAACCCGGCGAGATTGATGCCGGTCCGGGCACAGAGCCGGCGCACCGCTTCCTTTCCTTTCTCCTGCAGGTGCGGATCAGAATCCGAGTCGATTTTTCCTCCCCGGGCAATATTGTGCAGAAATCCGTCTGACCGGCGCCAATAGGTGATGATATCATCACCGATCACCACCACCCGCAGGTCCTTTTGCAGGCCGGGGATATATTCCTGAATAACAAAGCCGCAGCAGGCTTCAAGTTCTTTTTTCTGCAGGATGCTCAGGACCCGGTCAAGGTCCTGCCGGTTGTTTACCAGCCAGACGCTGTTGCCCTCACCCCCCAGCGTGCCTTTGATAACAAAAGGAAAGTCTGGTAGTTTGCGGGCCTCCATCATGTTCGGATGCTCTCCCACCAGCGATTCCACCTTGGGAAAAACCACGGTTTCCGGGTGGGCAACTCCGTAACTCCAGAAGAGCAGGGTATCGCCCATCTTGCCCTCCCAGAAGAACCGCAGGTCATAATCGGGAAAAACATGCGGACAGTTTTTTCGGCACAACCAGTAAAATTCGCGGGTCACGGTTTGCGGCAGGACAATGGCCCGGGCCTTTCTAATGGCGGCCAGAATTTCGGGGTCCCACGGTGCCCTTTCCCAGAGAAAAAGATCGCCGTCCACGGCAGGATTGAAAGAGAGCAGCATCAGCCTTTTGCCCTGCAGTTCGGGGCAGCTCCCGGTTTCATTATTTTTTCAGCTTCTGCATCATCTCCTCGACTTCTTCATAGCCTTCCTGATAGAATTTATTTTCCTCGGGATCCAATTCGTGCAGCAGGCGGAGAAATTCGCCGGCATGTTCCTTTTCCTCATTGGCGATGTCGATGAGCACGACCTTGGCAAGCTCGTTGTCGGTGCTCTCCGCAGCCTGCTGATAAAGCTGGATAGCCTCGTATTCCGCGGCAATCATGAACCGGATTGTCCGGACCAGTTCTTCGTGGGTAAGTTTCCGATCATTTTTCAAACCGCTGAATGGATGAGTGAATTCCGGCATGGTCGATCTCCTTTATAATGTATGTTTTCCTGATGCATGGATTCAGCTTTACGCCGCAGTTTATCTTTCCGCGTCAGGCATATTGTCGCAGGAATGAAGCAGCACAGCTTCTCCTGCTATCAAGTCTAGCAGAATTATATATAAAATTAAATTTTATATTATCATCCCCTTTACCCTTCATGAAAGTCTATTGACAAACAAGTATGACATTTCAAACTATAGCAAACAATCTTGCTGAGATTCGGTGGTAATCAAGATTAATTCCGTATTAATAACACACAAATCAGGCCGGCAATAATCGTTCCGGCACAAGTTCTTGTTCGCATTTTCATTGCCACTCTCCATGAATTCTGCCCGTGCAAGTGATGGTTTGCAAATTGAATCGGAATAGATCTGGCCGAAAAAATCAGGGAAGCAATTGTTGCGGCAGGATGGCAATGAATATTCATTCGCTGCCACTGCCGATTCCAACGCAATTATAATCTCTTGTCCTGCTGAATTTTGACAATAAAAAAAAATACGTCTATAATAAAAATCGTGGGGGGCGAGTCACTAAAGAGATTTCTCTCTTTTCTTATTTGTGCATTTTTTATACACAGGGATTCTCATCTTAAAAATGAAGATGCAGGGTTTGTTTCCAACTTTAAAACTTGGCCAATCTTTTTGTGCCGTACTGTTTAAAAGATCAAATTTTTTTGATTTTCCGTTTCCCTCCGAATATTTCTTTTCTGCCATTTGCATTCGGCGTTGTTCCGTGCAATCAGTTTCTTCATGGTTTCTTCTTTTTCCGGAATCAATATGAAGCAGCAGGACATTGAAGCAGCAGGACATGATCGCAATACTCCCCTCATCATTAATTTTTTTCCATTCCCTGGAGGTTACCTGCAACAGAGCTTATTAAGGCAGTTGAACAAGCGATCCGGGAAGCCCCGGCCAGTGGTTTGACCAGGACAGAAATAAAGATAAGGGTCCATTCTCAAATAATTATGGAGAGATGTTTTGAGACCTGATCATAGTGAGGAAAATTCTTCAAAAACTATTGAGGCGAAGAAAAAAAGCCCGGGCTTACGATCCTTTGTTCGTGAATTCCTGACTTCTCTCCACCCCCGGCAATGGACATTAAAGACAAGACTTCTTTATCTTCCCGGCTTTTTAATTGTCCTCTTTGTCGTGCTCCTGCTCTTTTATCTCAACCAGGCATTCAGTGTTCAATACAGGCATTCGGCCAGAAATCAGCTTTCTCTCCTCTCCGAATGGATTACCAGCAACATTAGCGATCAGAGAGAAAACCTGCAGAAAGAGTGCTTATTTGCCGCGGACAATCACGAAATATCAGCGGCTTTTGCCGCCGAAGATCGTGACGAACTGAAAAAACTTTTGTTGCAGAACCTGGAAAAAAGACTGAAATATTCAGGAGGCAATGATCACTACAATTATCATTTTTATCTCCCTCCTGCGGTTTCCTTTTATCAGAACAGTATGGCCGGGCATGAAGAAGATTTGTCCGAATCGGAATCACTGGCCGCTAAAGTTAACCGGGATCTTCAGACCTACACTGCTCTTAAGCGCGATGTAAACGGCTTATCAATGGTCGCGGTTGCACCGATTTTTTTCAACGGGAAACATGTGGGCGCGCTGGAGGTGAGGGAGAACTTTAAAAATACTCTTGAGAGCATAAATGTCGCATTGCCTTTCGGGATGCTGCTGGTGGCGGAAACAGGCCGTACCGCACCGGACGTTGAACCTGATCCTGAAATCAACGGCCGGAAGATACTGCTCAGCAAGGGGCACATCCAATCGAAATTATTGAATAAGGATCTGTATCTCCTGACCGACCCGACAAAATCAGGCAGTTATCTTTCCAAGACAGTAGAATTAAATGATATTAACAATACCCTGCTGGGCAGGATTGTCCTTGTTTATGACGCCGAATCCGATATCGGCATTTATCACAAGAATATTTTCAGTTTTCTCCTGATATTCGGATCGATTCTGCTGATCCTGATTCTTTATTCCAATCTTAACAATATCAGCAGCTTCTTTTCTGTGCTCAAGAAAATATTGATCGACTCATTCAGCAATGATTTTGTTAAACGTTTTGAAAGTGATCATATCCACTGTCTGCATGTCCTCAACTGCAAGCACAATGAATGTCCGGTGCACCAGAATCCTTCCCTGGTCTGCTACCTGGAAACAGGGTCTCTGGCCATTTCACCCAAATGGAGAAATACCTGCATTTTCCTCAATAAATACAAGAATTGTACCTCCTGCCCGGTTTACAGCAAACGCATCAGGGACGAATTGAACGAGATGCGCAACGTGGTGAATACCATGATGCATCTGTGGAGCAACTTCCTGCATAGAATTGAAACGCTGCTCGCCGATGCCGATGTATTGAGAAGTTTTTCCTATCAGCATAAAAAATTATCCTTGGATAATGTTTCCGCCTTTCTTGAACAGATGGCAAAAGTGACGAACTTCGGCCGTGACCTGCAGGGAGCAAGAAACGAAGAGGAAGTCTATCAACAGCTGGCCTATGTCCTGGAAAAGGAATTCAGTGTCGATTATTACCTATTGCTCGGGGTCAACAGAAGAGACAACACCATGAGGGTCCTGATTGAAAACAGGAACGTGGAATCACTCTGTATCACGGAAGTTCATGTGAATGCGGATTTATGCCGGGCAAAGAGAGTGGGAGAAGTGGTATATTCCTACAATAATAACATGCTGTGCCCCTATTTCAATATCGATCATGAAGAATATCATCGCTACTGCATCCCCATGGTCATGGGCGGGAGCGTCGGGGTTATCCTGTCGTTCATGGCGCCCAAAAAACAACTGGAGGCCCGGAAAAAACAGATAACGCTCATGCGCAAGTATCTTGAGGAGAGTGCTCCGATTCTAAACTCCCTCCGCCTCCTGAAACTGTTAAGAAACCAGACCCTGAAAGATCCTCTGACCCAATGTTACAACAGGCGTTTTCTGGAGGATTATATCAACCAGTACGAACCGCTTGCCAAGAGAAACAAGAGTGAAATAGGTTTGATCATAATGGATCTTGATTTTTTCAAGCTCGTCAATGATGAGTACGGGCATCAGGCCGGAGACCAGATTTTAAAGGAAGTCGTTGATATTGTCCGCGCCCAGATCAGGGAAAGCGATCTGCTGGTCCGTTTTGGCGGCGAAGAATTCCTGGTCATTCTCCTTGAAGTAAAAGACGGTGATTCTTCGGAAAGCGTTGCTGAAAAGATTCGCACGGCAGTTGAACGGCATCATTTTAAATTATCGGACGGTCTCGTTATCAAGAAGACGGTAAGCCTCGGCGTATCTGTTTTTCCGGAGGATGGCGATTCGATAACTCAGGCTATCAAATATGCGGACGTGGCGCTGTACCAGGCGAAACAGACCGGAAGGAATAAAGTCCTCAGGTTCAAACCTGAAATGTGGCATGAATGGTACAAGGCTGTCAAGGAGGAAGGCCTCGGCCACGAACATGCCCGTGATATGTCCCTGGATTCCATTAACAGTTCGGGACAGCCCCGGCCGCTGGGAGACTGAGGAAAAGAGGGGAGGATCCTGCCGATGAATTGCTGCATGTCATAAGTATCGGTCCAGCCATGGATCCGGGATTTTTCACCGGCAACAGGATTCATGGCTGTTTACGGGGCGGTTCCTGCGCTTCCTTCCTTTCCACCGTGATGTTCACAGCCGATCCGGTTCTGTTTTTTTCCTCCAGTACGGTCTGCAGTTCATCCGTTGCCTTCTTTTGTCCCGATTGCTCAACCCGGCGCACAGGTTTCAGGTTTGTTTCGCCCTCCTGATCCAGCCGCTCCTGCAGGACTTCATCGAGAGCGGTAAGGGTGATTAAACCGCGGCCGGCGGCGTGTTCTGCCATGGCAAAGCTGTCGGCTGCCAGCAGCAGGGTACTGCCGGCTGCGGCAACCTCATCGGCCAGTGCCGTAATATCCTTATCCCGGCCAGGGTCCCGGCTGATATTCCGGATATAGACGGCCAGAACCCGGTCCGGGTTTTCCCGGACCACCCTGGCGTATATCTCCGGATCGTGTTGACCGCTGTCACCTATGAGAATAAAGGGCAGGTCCCGATAAAGGGCCAGCATCCGCTGAATGAGCTCCAGTTTATGCCCCTTGCCCCGGTCGGGGAACGGATGTGACGGGGAAATCCCCCAGTCGCGGAGAAAAAGGATGGGGCCCACCGGTATGGCATGGATACGGAAGAATTCATCCAGGACCTCGTAGATACTCCACGGACCCCGTGATACATAGAGCATCGGGTTGAGCTCGGTGCGGTCGTTGCCCTGATGCAGGGCACGGTAAAAGGATGCCACCCCGGGAAAGGCAACACGGCTCTCCGCCTTCAGCATGAAGAGACGCCACAGCATCTTCAGCTTATCGGCCACCCCGGTGAACACAATGGTATCGTCGATGTCGCTGATCACCACGAAACGTGCCGTCTCCGGAGGTACGAAAAAGGCGCCTTTTGCCCGGGCCCGCCCAGGGTCTGTCAGCTCAAGATCCATGTGGTGCCAGAGGCGGTCATTAGCGGAAAAACGTTCCGGATGCAAATGAACGCGGAAATAACCGTTGCGATCCGTGACCACCTTTTGCCGGGCGCCGCCGAAACCGGCTGTCAGCGTTATCCCGCCCAGACCCTTGCGCAGAATCCGCCGCCCGGCATCGAACAGATCCCTGGCAAGCGTTTCCCTCCCGTCCCGGGGAGAAGTCTTCCCCTGCCTGAGGATGCGGCCCACGAGAAACACCTCTTTGCGGGAGCCGTAGCCGCGATAGGGATGGATGACCACACCCTCGCCGCCGCTGTCGACCCGAACGGGTCTGGCCAGCAGGTGAAGCACCCGGCGGAATGCACCGCCGATCTTAATCAAGTATGACCCGAGAGGCATTGGGTGTTCTCCTTCTCAAAAGCAATCAGGACCTGATCCGGAAAGGATGGCGGGGTATTTCCTTAACCGGCCGCGTGCCATCTGTGCCATATTTATAAAATAGAGATGGACCGGCCGGGAGTCAATTTTTCCCGTGCATTGACCCCGAAATCATCTGCTCCTGATGAACCGGTTGAGAAGCACCGGCAGCAGGCAGAGATCCAGAAGGAGGGCCATGAGCATGGCGAAGCCGGTCAGCAGTCCGAACAGCACGCTGGGCATGAAGTCCGAGAAGGCCAGCAGGGAAAAGCCCAGGGTAATGATGAGCGAGGTGTAGAGAAGTGCGTAGCCGACACTTGTGTGGCTGCGCTCGACAGCCTTGTCTGCCGAAGAGGAGGCAAGTTCTTCCAGGTAGCGGTGGATATAGTGAATGGTGTCGTCAACAGCTATGCCCATGGCGATAGCAGCAATGGTAATCGTCATCAGGTCGAGTTGAATCCCCAGCCACCCCATCAATCCAAGCACCGCCAGGGTTGAGAGAATGTTCGGCATGATGCCGATGAGGGCGATCTTGACCGACCGGAAGATGGCGAGGATGGTCAGTGTCAGCACAGCGAACACGATGCCGAGGGTCAGGATCTGGGAGTGGAACAGCCGCTGCAGTATGTCCTGGTAGAGGACAAACAGGCTGGTCAGCTGGTACTGGTCCTCATCAATGCCAAGCATTTGTATATCGCTGCGAATTTCCTCCAGCAGCTCGGCCCTGTCAAGGCCAGCCGTCGAATCCTTTATCCGGATGCTGAAACGTACCTGGGCATTGCCGGGTGCAAAGAACGATCCCAGCAGATCCTCCCGCAGGGCATCCTCCATAGTCCAGTAAACGGCGGTGAGTTCATATTCGGTCAGGGGCCTGCCGTTGTTCATCTCTCTGGCCAGTTCCGTGAAATTGACCAGGGAGAGCGTTTTGCCCACCGCTTCCTGCTGCTTCAGTGCGTGTTGTAGGCGCTGCATCAATTGAACGGTTTCTGCCGTCATGACCAGGTCTTTCTTCCGCTCGGCTCCCGGGATCGTATAGACAATATCAAGGGGCGTCGAGCCCCCGAGATGCTGGTCGATAAATGAGAGTTCCCTGTGGACCCTGGTCGTTTCCTTGAAATAATTGATGAAGCTGTTCTCCACGTCCAGCAGGAAAAGGCCTGCCACGCTGGCGGCCAACACTCCCGTACCTGCTGCAGCAATCAGCACAGGATGCTTCAGAGTCAATCTGCTGAAAAAATTCAGGATCAGATGCGAGAGGCGCCAGGATCCTGCCTCTTTTTTCCTGGTGAACAGAACCATCAGGGCCGGGAACATCACCAGGCTGATCCCGATGGAAAAAAACATGGCAATGGTCATCATCCAGCCGAAGGTGATGACGGGCTGGATGTTGCTGAACAGCAGCGATGCGAAGCCGACCGAGGTGGTGATGCCGGCATAAAAACAGGGGCCGGCTTTTCTGAACAGGGTTTTCCTGACCAGTTCCGACTGGTGCCAGTCCGGATGATCGGCCGAGTATTCCCGATACTGGACAATGAGGTGGATGACGATAGCCAGGGTCAGAATCAGCTGGAGCACGATAAAATTGGAGGATATCACCGTGGTCTTGAAACCGAGCAGCCCGAAAAGGCCCACTGTGGCCAGCACGCTGCAGCCGCAGCAGATAACCGGAATGACAACCCACCGCAGCTTCCGGAAGAGCAGGAACAGCAGCAGGCAGATTACCGCGGCGATCGTCGCGCCGAACACGATAAGGTCGTTTTTGATGATCCGGATAAGCTGGTAGCCGAGAACATGAATTCCGCCCAGATACATTGCCGCATCATCCTCATATTCGGCAAGGATCCCGCGGATTGTCTCGATTTCTTTGATTCGGATCTCGTCGAGCCTTTTTTCAATCGGCTCCGCCTGCTTCCTGAGCTGCGCCAGCTCCAGTTCCTCATCAGGGGACAGCCCGTCCTGCAGGATTTTTTCCTGCAAAGCAACGATGCGGCCGTTTATCTCTTCCAGCTCTTTATCGTTCCTGAACAGGACCTGCAGGGCCGTGGCCGTCTGTTCCCTGTTGATCAGCAGATCTTCGTAAAGGGTGTGTCCGCGGAATGCCTCTCCGATCTCCTCGATACTGTAATCCTGGTTTTCCACAGTCAATCGGGAGAGATCCTCCATGGCTGAAATGCCGCCTTCAATCCGGGAAAAAAGCGGGACGTTGAGAATTGAGCGTACCGATTCCACCCGTTCAAGGCGGAGAAGCTTTTCGCTCAGCGTGCCGAGGTCCTTGAAGGTTTTCTGGGAAAGCAGGGGCCGGTTTACGGGTTTGTAGGCGACGAGCAGAAACTCCTGGGGCGAGAACCGGTTGTTCACCACCTGGGTCTGGATGTAGTGGGGATCATCCTTCAACAGGAGGGTGTCTGCCGAAGCGTCGATCTGGAAATGCCTGGCCTGCCAGCCCAGGATGCCGGTAGCAAGGAGGAAGAAAACGAGTATTGCCCGTGGATACGCAATAATTATGCCGAGCAGAAAATGAGACAGCCTTTCAGTAATCGGCATCCCTTTGCACTCCCTGCAGGTAGAGGTTGCGGAAGAAGATGTAGGGATCCTCGCTCTTGCGGCGGATTGTTTCGTACTGGTCCGCTTCCGGCGCGTACTCCTGGAAATTATCGTATCCTTTAATGGCTGTCCTTTCGGGATTTCCTGCCAGGTAGGAGATCGGATCCAGAAAATAATCAACCACCATGGAAGTACCGTTCCGCAGGTCGGACGGGCCGAAAAAGGGAAGGACAAGATAGATGCCGTAGCCTGCACCATACCCGGTCAGGGTCTCTTCGAAATCTGTTTCCTCCCTTTCCAAACCCCACCTTTCTCTGGCGGGATCGAAAAGCCCCAGCAGGCCGACCGTCGTATTGATGCCGAAGCGGAGAAGATTTCTGCCCATAGGTTCCGGCTCGAGCTGCAGCAGGTGATTGACGGCATAGACCGGCATCTTGATGTTGTAGAAAAAGTTGCCGACGCTCTTGTGGACAGATGCGGGGATTACCCTCATGTAGCTTTTGGCAAGCGGAATCAGCAGGTAGCGGTAGGTTGCGTCATTGAAGGAAAATATGGCGCGGTTCATCCGGATCAGGGGATCCCGGTAATCGGGATAACTGACAACCGTCGGTTCAATTGCCGCATCCCTGCGGGACGAGGGAAAAGGCAGTCTCCCGGCCGGAACTCCGGCTTTTATGCCCTCGCCGCCATGATCGGAGTTTAACGCGGCGCATCCGCTCGCGAGCAGGCAGATAAAAAGGAGAAAGGAGGCGAGGAGCCGTTTGCCTGATTGATTGGAGAATAAACAGAAATTGCGTTGCAATCGATCATTCATGATTACAGAGGCTCTTTTCAAATGCGGTGATTTTGCCGCTTTCCAGTTCAGGCGCGATACAAAAAGGTTGTACCGGATGTCCACACTGTACCTGCCGGCAAAGTGCGGTTTGAATGGCGCTGCGTATTCTGTACACAGTTCCCGACCGGAAAAGTTCAAGCAGGGATGAAATATCTTTTTCTATCAGCAGCCGTTTGCGTGACATTTTACCACATGTTCGTTTTTGCTCAATTGAGTTCTATTAGTAAGCAACTTCCATGGGTGCAAGAGGTTTCTTTAGAAAGGTAATTGGAAATATTTGAGAGTGGTTTTTTGAACTATCATGCAAGGAGGTATTGATTATGTTGAAGGGGAAAAAAAGAATTTTCGGCAGCATCCAGGCAGCTGTGGTTTTGTGCTTTGTCTTCGGAACCGCACCAATCATTACGCCCTCTGCAGCCCTTGCCGGGGACCATCTTTCCGCATCAAATTCATGCACGCCCTGTCACGGGACGAATATACGAAAGCTGCATGACTACGATTATACGGTACCGGCAGATTGCAATATCTGTCATGCAACCCAAGGGAGCACATGGTATCTCAACGGAACCTGTGCAATTTACCTTTCTGAGGGCGGCGTCCCTTTAATAGAGGTCGAACCCGGTCTTTATATCCTGGATCTCCCGGAATATTCAGACTTTAATTTTGCCTGCAAGACATGTCATGTGGGAAGCAATCCGGGCCACCAGCAATGATTGATTTATGAAGGTGCAACCAGGATTTTAGAGCAGCCGATCGACTGCGGCTGTCGTATTCGGAAGGGCCCCGTGAATCCGGTGAGGATCCATGGACAAAAAAAAGACCCCGCTGAGAGCGGGGTCTTGGTAATGTCGATGTCAGTTCTTACTTCTGGACAACATTCTCTGCTGCCGGTCCCTTGGCACCGTCAACTACATCGAAGGTCACCCGGGCGCCTTCCTGCAGAGACTTGAAGCCCTGGGACTGGATTGCGGAATGATGCACAAATACATCCTTACCGCCATCCTGCTCAATAAAACCAAAACCTTTTGAATCGTTAAACCACTTTACTGTTCCTTCAGCCATTTTGTACTACTCCTTTGTACTGGGTTCCTTGGGGAACCTTTTGTTATAACGCCGAATTATCACCTTGATACTTCGACTGGAAGTCTGGATGTCCAGACTAATTAAGTTGCCTTTTTTCAGGTTTCATATCCCAAAATCCAGGGGATCAAGTTCTGCTGCACCGGTTTCAATGCCGGCCGCATCTTTTTCCATTATGGTATGGTTCCTGAAATTAAGCTGTATATTTTTTTTATTTAACTGATCAGCAGAAACATCGACGGAAACGAACGATGTTTTTTGGAACAACGAGGTTAACGAGGACAACCAGAAGGGATGTGCTTCTATCTGATAAATCTTATTACATGCTAATATACTCTATTATACAGATTATGCAATGAAAATAATAAGCAGCCAATCGATTTAATTTTTTTCCTGCCTTCCGCCCTCTTATCTGCTTCCCTGGCCCGAACTTCTGTTCCTGATCGCTTAATTTTGTGATTGAATAAGCTCAACTCATCATTATTCTTTTTAATACTATTGTATTGGATGTTTGATTTTCGGAAATGAGCGGAGGATTGACTATGCAGGCACGGGGAATGTTGATGATCGAACACCGCTTGATAGAGCGGATGCTCGGGGTGATTAATCGTGAACTTGAACATATCCGGGAAACAGGTAAGGTTGATCCCCTGTTCATAGACACGGTTGTTGATTTCATTGAGATCTATGCCGACCGGACACATCACGGCAAAGAGGAAGACATTTTTTTCCGGGAACTTTCCAAAAAGGAAATGTCCGGCCCGGATCAGCAGCTTATGGAGGAACTGGTGGATGACCATGTCTACGGCCGCAGGATTACCGGGGAACTGACGGATGCCAATGCGCAATACAGGAATGGTGAAAAATCCGCTCTTGCGGTAATTACAGAAAATCTCGGGGTGCTGACGGATTTTTATCCCAGGCATATTGAAAAAGAAGACAAGGTATTTTTCCCGGCTTCAAGAAACTATTTTACCGAGGAGGAAGACCGCGCATTGGTCGAAGAATTCCTTGAATTTGACCGGAAAATGATTCATGAAAAATACAGAGGCGTAATCGAGCGCTGGGACAAGTAAATTGCGATGGCTTCTCCAGGGCGAAAAGACGAATCAAAGCGCCGCCGCCGACATTTCGCGAGCATTCGCAAACGTCCTGAAAATGCGCGGCAGGCGGGACGCAGGCCGCTCAGGAGGTATGAACTTCAGGCCAGGCACCGGTTGCGGCGCTTCAGGCAGCATACGCTGGTGGCCGTCTCTCTGGTGGCGCTCATTCTTCTGACCCTCCAGCCCGCCGGGGAAACTTTTTCTCTCGATCAGGCCCCGGCGCAGAACAGTGATGCCGGATATGCAGGCATGGGCGCTGCTCAGGATCAGGGTGATCCGTCCCCGGAAAACTTCCAGCGCCGTCACTTTGATCCGGGCACAGCCGCGGAAGAAGCAACCGGAACGGTGCGGGATATTTTCTCCCAGGCATACGGCATGTGGCCCAAATTTGCCATTGCAGTCCTCATCCTGCTGTTTGCCTGGGGACTTGCCCGCCTGATCAAATTCATACTGCGGAAAGTTCTGCACAGCTGGAACAGGGCCGAAGCGTTCAGCGCCTTCTCGGGAGTAATCATTCTCCTTCTGGCTCTGGGTACGGCCTTGAGTGTAATCGCCGGGGACGTGCGGGCTCTGGTCGGGTCGGTCGGTCTGGTTGGTCTGGCACTTTCCTGGGCCCTGCAGTCGCCGATCGAAAGCTTTACCGGCTGGATGCTCAACTCCTTCAAAGGATATTACCGTGTCGGTGACCGCATTGCCGTGGGCGAGGTCTTCGGAGATGTGTATATCATAGATATTCTTACCACCACCGTCTGGGAGTCCGGGGGGCCCGACCGTCCGGTCCAGGGAGCGCAGCCGACCGGTGCCATGGTGACCTTCCCCAACTCCGAAGTACTGCGCAATAATATCACTAATTATACCAAGGATTTCCCGTATGTATGGGATGAGATCACCATTAATCTCGCCAATGAAAGCGATTTTTCGTATGCACTGGAGGTAATTGAGAAGACCGCCGTGCAGGTGGCCGGAACGGCCATGGCCATGGCAGTCGAAGAATACCGGGCGCTGCTGAAGGAAAGAAAGCTCCTGTTCGATGTTTCCCCGGAACCGCAGGTCTACGCTTCTTCAGCCGATTCCTGGACTGATTTCACCATCCGGTATCTGGTACCGGCCCGGGAGCGCCGCCATTGGGCCAGCAGATTTTTTTTGGCAATAACCAAGGAAATTTCCCGTCCGGAACATGCAAAGCGTATCTTCCCTGCCGCTCCCAGGCTGCAGATGAAAGTTCTTGATCCGGAAAAAACAGAGAGCAGAGGTGGACAGGATGGCTGACAAAGCTGAGAAAAACATGCATGGACATGATACTCATCACCCGGGCCGGGAGAAGAAGTACGTTGATCCGGTTTGCGGCATGGGCACGGATGATCCCCGGGAATTCATCAGGTATACGCATGAGGGCAAGGATTATTATTTCTGCAGTGAGCATTGCCTGAACCGCTTCAAGGAAGATCCCGGTCAATTCCCGGCAGCAGGGGAAAGCGGTGCAGCAGGGCCCGACAGGAAAAAAACCGGACCCGCCGGGCAATATACCTGTCCCATGCATCCGGAGATCGTGCAGGACGGACCCGGATCCTGCCCCAAGTGCGGCATGGCCCTTGAGCCGCGCACGGTCGTACTCGAGGAGGAAGAAAAAAATCCCGAGTACGACTACATGCGCAAACGTTTTATCTTTGCCGCGATTTTCACAGTGCCGCTGGTCATCATTGCCATGCGCGACATGCTGCCGGGCGGCCATTTCATCAGTGAATGGGCTTCGCCGCGTACCCTCGGCCGGCTGGAGTTTATCCTGGCCACGCCGGTGGCGTTATGGGCCGGCTGGGTTTTTTATGTCAGGGCCGTACAATCGGTAATAAATAAAAGCCTCAACATGTTCACCCTGATCGGCCTTGGTGTATCGGTTGCCTATATATACAGCGTAATCGCCGTTCTGTTTCCGGAAATCTTCCCGGATGCTATGCGCGGACCGGATGGGTCGGTAGGAGTTTATTTCGAGGCGGCGGCAGTGATCGTCACCCTGATTCTGCTGGGCCAGGTTATGGAACTCAAGGCCCGCAGCCAGACCGGTGCCGCCATCAAGGCGCTCCTCGGGCTCGCTCCGAAAACAGCACGAAAAATCGATGATGACGGCAGCGAGACCGATATTCCCCTGGAGCATGTGCAGCCGGGCGACAGGCTCAGGATCCGGCCGGGTGAAAAGGTGCCGGTGGACGGAACAGTTCTCGAGGGCAGCAGTTCGGTGGACGAATCTATGATCTCCGGCGAGCCGCTGCCGGTTAAAAAGAAACAGGGCGACAAGGTGATCGGAGCCACAGTCAATACCACCGGCGGGCTCACCATGCGGGCGGAAAAGGTGGGCAGCGACACGCTGCTGGCGCAGATTGTCCAAATGGTTGCCCAGGCCCAGCGGTCGCGTGCTCCAATCCAGAGGCTGGCCGATATCGTTGCCGGTTACTTTGTACCGGTCGTAATCACCATTGCCCTGGCCGCCTTCGGCATCTGGTATTATTTCGGACCTGAACCGCGCCTGGCCTATGCCCTGGTCGTGGCGGTTTCGGTACTTATCATTGCCTGTCCCTGCGCCCTTGGCCTGGCCACTCCCATGTCCATTATGGTGGCCGCCGGCAAGGGAGCCACCATGGGCGTGCTGTTCAGGAATGCCGAGTCTATTGAGACAATGCGCAATATCGATACCCTGGTTGTGGACAAAACCGGAACCCTGACTCTCGGCAAACCTAAATTGACCGATGTGGTGCCGGCAGGGGATATGGAGGAGGAAGAACTTCTGCTGCTGGCGGCAAGTATTGAAAAGGCAAGCGAACATCCCCTGGCTGCGGCAATTGTGGCGGGAGCCGAGGAGCGCGGAATCAGGCCGGCTGATGTGGCGGATTTCGATTCGCATACCGGCAGGGGAGTTTCCGGTATGGTGGAGAAAAAAAAGGTACTGCTCGGCAATCTCAGGCTGATGCAGGATTTTGATGTGGATACCGCGGACTTTGCCGGGCATGCCGAAGAGATGCGCAAGGAAGGCCGGACCGTCATGTTTGTTGCCGCTGAAGGCAGGCTTGCCGGGCTGCTGGCGGTATCCGATCCGATTAAGGAAAGTACGCCGGAGGCCATCCGGCAGCTGCATGAAGAGGGGATGCAGGTGGTCATGCTGACCGGCGACAATCGGGCAACCGCCGAGGCTGTTGCCGCAAGCCTCGGGATCGACCAAGTGCTGGCAGAGGTGCTTCCCGATGAAAAAGCTTCAGAGGTCAGGCGGCTGCAGGATGAAGGCAGGATGGTGGCAATGGCAGGCGACGGCATCAACGATGCGCCGGCCCTGGCCCAGGCTCATGTGGGCATCGCCATGGGCACCGGTACGGACGTGGCCATGGAGTCGGCCGGCGTAACCCTGGTCAAGGGGGATCTCATCGGCATTGTCCGGGCCAGGAAACTTTCCCGGTCCACCATGGCAAACATCAGGCAGAATCTTTTTTTCGCCTTTATCTACAACTCGCTGGGGGTACCCATTGCGGCCGGAGTGCTGTATCCTTTCCTGGGCATCCTGCTGTCGCCCATGATTGCCGCAGCCGCCATGAGCCTTTCTTCCGTTTCAGTGGTCGGCAATGCCCTGCGGCTCCGGAGGCAAAAGGTTGTCTGAAGAAGATTAGCCGGGTGCGGCTATCTTGCCTGCAGGTTGAGGACATCCGCCAGGTTCCGGGTGAATTTTTCGGCATCCCGGAAATCCAGATGAGAATCTTCCGGGCATTCGAAACCGGCAAGCTCCGGATAGTCGGCAAAGTGAACGGTGCGGGCGGCGGTATTCGCGGCAAACCGGTCCCAGTATCTGCGGCGCGGCCAGGTTTCTTCCTCGAGCTTGAGGATTTCGCCGCAGGACGGCAGCCGGAGGAAGATCACCCGGCCGCCCCTTTCCAGGATCTGCCGCACCATGGCTTCGATTTCACTGACCCGTTGCGCGAACTCTTCCCCGGACAGCGGCTCGGCCGCAGCAACGATTTCCCGCTGGCGTTTGATCCTGGCTGCGCGGAGTTCCGCAATATTTATCAGGGAATAATCCGCAGGCCGGTACCGGTCATTGCGCATGGGGGCATAAGGAGGCCGCGGAGCTTCACCCTCCAGGAAATTCTGCCACAGCCTGTCCGGCAGCAGCCCTGGATAGCGGAAAACAAAATTGGACTGCAGCAGGAGCGAGAGGCGGGTCTCGACCCGGGATGACCACTTCTGCTGCCGGAATTTGCGGACCCACTTGGCGGAGCGGCCTTCATCGACTCCGCCGTCGGCAAGCCATTGGGGAAGAAGAGAGCAGAGTACGAGCCCGGCAAAGGAATTGTCCCCGGCCAGATCGGCCAGCACCGGCAGGGGCGAGCTGCCGTCAATAGCGAGCATCACGGTCTGGAGGCCTGTTTCAGCCTGGAATACCCGCGGATCGACATCAAGCTGCATCCGCGAAGCGCCCATAAGAACGGCCGTCCGTCCATTCTCCTTCTCAACTGCCCGCCGCTTGAGCGTCCAGATGCCGAGATCGTCTTCCATAACCGGAGAAAAACCCGAGATCCTCCAGAAAACTTCCCAGGCGGCCAGCAGAAAAAGGGCGATCAGAAGGCCGCCGGCCAGAGCTCGAAGCCAGCCGTTAGAACGGTTGTTCCCGTTAGAATTGGAAATAGATGAAGGCACGTTCTTCTCCGGGAGCAAGGGCGAGTGAGAGGATGATGGCCGCCAGGGCGGCGCTCCTCAGCCACCATGGTATCCGGGTTAATGTTGTTTTGAAATCCAGGTCGCGCAGGAGCCACTGCCCTGAAAGCATGAACACGGTGAGCAGGCATATCCGAGATACGGCGGCAGCGGACAGGAGACTGCCTTCCCGGCCGCCGAACATGGCCGTGAGCAGCGTAAAGGCAGCGCCGGTATCCACGGCCCGGAAAAAAACCCAGGTAACACAGATAATAATATAAGTGCACAGCATGAGCCCCAGGCGGATGTCGATTCTGCCGGTGTCGACCAGGTCCCGGAAGAAGTTCTTCAGAACCCGTTCGCCCGCCAGAAGGAACCCGTGGATGCCTCCCCAGATGACGAAATGCCAGGCAGCTCCATGCCAGAGCCCGCCCAGCAGCATGGTGAGCGAGGCATTGACGGCTGTGCGCATCGGGCCTTTTCTGTTGCCTCCCAGCTGAAAATAGAGATAATCACGGAGAAAGGAGGAAAGCGAAATATGCCAGCGCCGCCAGAATTCGGAGAAGCCCATGGCCGCATAGGGGGAACGGAAATTCTCCGGCAGGATAAAGCCGAGGCTGAGAGCAACGCCGATGGCGCAGGTGGAATAACCGGCAAAATCGAAAAATATCTGGGCGGAAAAGGCCATGGTCCCGATCCAGGCATCGACAAAGCCCGCTCCGGCAGGAAAACCGAAGACCCGGTCGGCAACAGGGCCGGCCAGCGTGTCGGCCAGGATGACCTTTTCAAACAGTCCCAGGGCAAGCATGCTGAGTCCCCATCCAAACTGTTCGGGAGTTGCGCGCCGCTCCCTGACGCACTGCGGCAGGAATTCCACCGCCCGTACAATGGGGCCGGCCACCAGTTGCGGGAAAAAGGTAACGAACAGGGCGAAATCGAGAAATGAAGGCCACGGCTTGAGTTTGCCCCGATAGATATCAAGGCTGTAGGACATGGACTGGAAAGTGTAAAAGGAAATGCCTACCGGCAAAACTATACTTGGCGCAGCAGGCTGAAAATGGATGCCCGCGAGTTCCAGGGCGGCCACGAAATTCTCCAGCAGGAATCCGCCGTATTTGAAATAGCCGAGCAGTCCGAGATTGACCGCCAGGCTGAGCGCCAGAAAAATTCGTTTGTTCCGGATCCGGCCGGCCGCGGCTATCTTTTTTCCGGCCAGCCAGTCGATAAGGGTTGATATCCAGAGAAGGACGACGAAAGGGGGATTCCAGGCGGCATAGAAGATGTAGCTTGCCAGGCAGAGATTCAGCTTCTTCCCTTTCCAGGGAAGCGGCAGGTAATGCAGGACCAGAACGACCGCCAGGAAAAGGAGAAAGGTGAGCGAGTTAAAGAGCATGACACCCGATAGCTGCAAAAATCATGACAAACAGGGAGAGAATATACCCTCCGCCGGTGTACAGGAGACAGCAGTGAAAGGGAATAAAATACCCCGCATTGTTCAGATTCCAGCCGGCAGCGTCACGCAAAGACCGGACTCCTTGTTCAGCATTGGTTGTTTCAGAGTAATCAGGTCAACAGCTTCAGCCGGTCTCCCGGAATTACCCCGCGGAAGAAATATTCAATTCGTCTCGGTTTCCAGGATATAATGGACAACCTGCTTTTGCAGGGTAAAATCGGCCGGGCTCAAAATATCAATTACGGTATCGCCCTTTTTGACGATCAGGCGATGAAAACGCTGGTCGCCGGCCAGGAAAGCCTCGTCACCGGCATCCGGCACTTCATCCACCCTGGAGACGGATTCAAAGCCGTCCCGCATCCGGTTGAATTCTATGCGTGCCTGTACAGGATCGCTGTACACATATGTGACATAGGTGATGGATTTCAGCAGGTTTGATTTTGCCCTGATAGAGCAATTGTACGGGGTTTCCTTGTAGATTTTATCCCTGAGATCGTCTGGGGAAACCATCAGATCGCTGCTGCTCCTTGCCAGATCATCAACAGAAACACCCAACAGAGCAGCTGCTTCTTCAAGAGAAATGCTGCCGCAGCGGTCAATGCCCGCCGTTTCTGATGCCGGTATTTCTGAGTTGATACACAGCAGGCCCAGGGTGAAAAAAAGAATCGAAATCGTTGAGAGCCGCAATAATCCTCTGCATTTCATGATATTTTACCTCCTGATATTGGTGCCTGGAAAAGTTCGGCACCGCATAGAAAACATCCCCCTTTATTTTTTAGCGGAACGGCAATGAAAATTCCAATGAAACTTTCAGACTTTCTCCGGGATAATCAGAAAGTTGTATGTTATCACCCTGTTCTGTCCTGTCTTGCTGGACAGATGTCTTGTTTCTCCGGACAGAAACGGAAGGGCTGCATGAATTTCTTTACCATAAATTCTTATTGAATACTCTAACATCTGATTTCTTTTATTCTGTCTGTCCGGTTTCAGAGTTTTCCATAAATATAGATAGTTGCTACAGGAGGTGCAGGGCATGACGGAGGGTATAGCTTTGAGTTGCGGTTCAGACTTGCCGTTCCTTTGCAACTCAAAAATTGTTTTATTAAAAATGAAATAATTACAGATTAAACCAGGTCTACAGATTGCTCTGCCCCGGGAGATGAAGATCCACACTGGAAGCGCATGAGTGCAGGGGCACAAAATATAAGGAGTTAATTGTCCGCACCCCGCTGGTGTGATTGCGAGGTGTCGCGCAGAGAATACTCGCTGCCCACCGATTCAAACCATGGGGTGTCAGCCTTCTGCATCCGATCGCTGGTACTGTACCAGGTCAGAAATATTATGCAGACCGAAAAGGTGTTCCCCGGCAGGCGGAGTACGGAAAGCAAATTTTATTTCGAGTCGAGATGCACAGAGACCGGAGTCGACCTGGTAATGGTGTTGTACACCGGCGAGTATTTCTGCGCCATCTTGATCATCTCCTTCTTTTTCTCCTCGGAAACGTCGGCATCGATTGTGAAGTATACCCTGATCTCCTGATATCCCGGTGAAACATCCTCCGATATGCCGAGAAATCCGCGGAGGTCCAGATCGCCCTCATACCTGGATTGCACGCCTTTGATTTCAATTCCCTTGGCGGACGAATGGGCAACAAGGCTGGTGGTGAGGCAGCCTGACAGGGCGACAAGGAGATACTCCACCGGGTTGCGGCCTTCATTATTTCCCAGCAGAACAGGCGGTTCATCCATGTCATAATTCACCGGCGGCCGGGTATCATCTTCCTTCATAGCGCCGTAAAAATCCTTGATTGTCCCCCGGCAATGGGTGCCGCTGATCCACTTGTTGGTCGCACGGAATTGAAACCGGGCGATTTCCGGATTTGCCTTGATCATGTCTATGGTTTTGAATAACTGGTCGACATTGACATCATTGACTGTTTTTTCCTTTGTCTGTTCCATATGATACTCCTTCCAGATTTCGTTATCGTATTGTGCAGCAGGCGTTAACCTTCGCCGCACAACAAAAGTTTGCTACCACCACCTTTTCAAGTTATGTGCCAGCCATGCGGTCTTGAAAAGAATAGTCGGGTTTACGGGAAACAAGTAGTCAGATAAGACAAAGATTCGTCTTTGCTTATACGAGGTCTCTTTTATTTCATACAAACAGGTTAGTTTTTTCTGCTATAATTATCATGGAAGCACGAACTTGTATTTGCGAGCGTGGTTGCGCGGTTCACAGGTGCTTCCGGCGGCTATAGAGACGTCCCGAAAAATTATTCTGTAAAACTGGAGAATGTCAATGTCCGGCCCAATTAAAACCATCCTCCTCGTTGTCAGCGGGTTCACTGCACTTCTTGTCCTGGCTGCTGTTGCCCTGTTTCTTTTTGTGGATACCGAGGTTTACCGGTCACGCATCGAGGCGGCCGTATCGGAAGCCCTGGGAATGGAAGCCGGTTTCGGCCGGCTGAGGATCGGCATCTTTCCGGGCATGCACGTCACGCTGAACGACGTGCACATTCGTAACATGGAGGCGGAGATCGTCTCTGCAGAGAAGGCAAGCCTTGGGATCGATCTCCTTCCCCTGCTCTTCAGGGAAGTCCGGATCAGGAGTATCGTGCTGGAGCAACCCGGGATTATCATCGAACGGGACAGGGACGGCAAATACAACTTCGAGCGACCGGATGCGGACAGAGCAGCCTCGTCCGGCCTGGATATCCCGAAAGTATCTCTTACGAACGCGGCTTTTCTCTATACGGACCAACGGTCCGGGAGAAAAGTGGAAGCCGCGGAATGCAACCTGGATCTGCGCGGTCTGCATCTTACACGCGGGAACGACACGGACTACCTGAAGAACCTTTCCTTGACCGGGGAACTTTCCTGCGAAGAGGCCCGTATCAATGACCTGGCCGGGTCCGAACTGAAGATCACCGCCGACGGGAATGCCGGGGTCTTCGATCTCAAGCCGGTCACGCTGCAGATATTCGGCGCCCAGGGATCGGGGAGCATCAGGGCGGACTTTTCGGGCGATGTCCCTCTGTATCACATCCGCTACTCGCTGCCGCAATTCCAAATTGGGGAGTTCATCAATTTACTTTCGCCGCAGCAGGTAGTGGAAGGGACAATGGATTTTTCCATGAACCTGTCGATGCAGGGCAAGAGTGAGAAAGGGATGAAACAGACAATGAACGGGCAGGTCGCTCTGCATGGAGGGAATCTTACTCTCCTTGGCCGTGACCTTGATCAGGATTTCGCCCGGTACGAGTCCACGCAGAATTTCAACCTTGTCGATGTGGGCGCCTTTTTCTTTGCCGGGCCTGCCGGCCTCGCACTCACCAAGGGATATAAATTTGCGAGCCTCTTCCAGGGCTCGGGAGGCAGTACCAAAATCAACAGAGTTGTCTCCGACTGGAAGGTAGAGGGCGGCTCGGCATTGGCGGAGGATGTAGCCATGGCCACGGAAGAGAACCGGGTCGCACTCCAGGGAAGACTCGATTTCGTTAATGAGCGCTTCGATGACGTGACCGTGGCGCTGATCGATGCCGGTGGCTGCGTAAAGGTGAACCAGACAATGCACGGCACCTTCCAGGAACCGGTGGTGGAGAGGCCGACTGTACTCGAGTCCCTCACCGGGCCTGCGCGTGAGTTGTTCATGATGGGTAAGGACCTCATCACCGGCGAAGAGTGCGAAGTGTTTTACGACGGTTCAGTGGCGGCGCCATAAAACAGGTCACAGAGACTATCTGCTTTGCGTGCTCATTACGGCTGCCCAAAAAAAAGTCCTGCCCTAGGACAGGCAGGACTTTGGCAGTGATCAACCTGGGTTCTACAATGCCTTACCGGTTCATGGCAAAAATGGTCATGCCCTTGGCTATGGACTGGCTTCCTGGTTCAGCAACGCAGTAGGCGATTTTTTCCTTGGCCTCGGTAACGACAATGGTTCCGACCTGGGTCATCTCGGAATCAAGCACCTCGCCTGTATCAGGATCAACCAGTTCCTCAACACTGCCGACTCTGAATTTTAAGCCGCCCTGTACCCCTTCCCGGGTGCCGCGGTTGATGATTATTCTGTCGTCCTTGACCATGAGCACGGATCCCTCCCAGGGGATTCCCCCAAGCTGTCCGATCAGAAACTGTACTGCCTGGCCGACGGCATCATCCACAGCCTTGCCCAGGTTGTCCTTCTTCTCGCCGCCGACACCACCGGTCAAGCCGCCTAACTCGGAGCCATGATATCCCAGGTTGAAACCCTTGCGGCCCGATTTGCCGATGATGTCAGTGGAAGCCCTGACCTGGCCGGTCTCGGAATCAACGAGGTAGATGGTCACGTTCACCTGGGCTTCACCGCCGCCGCCGCCGATGGAGATGCCCTTGAAGTTAAAGCCCCCTCTGCCGCTGGCGGTATTGTTCTCGACATGGGTGATGGAGCCGCGAACCAGGAGCTGGGCCGGAGTCATTCTGCCGACAGCGGCACTTTTTTTGCCCTGAGCGGTTCTGCCGCTGGCGGCAAAATCCTGTTCATACATGGCTTCCTGCCGCATTTCCGTGTCACCCAGCACGATGAACCAGCCGGATTCGTACAGGATATTGGTCATGGATGTAACAAGTCCGTCGCCAAGGTCCCACTGACCGTGCCAGTTGGCCTCGTTGGCAAATTTGCTCACGGTTATGGAATAACGCAGATTGCCGTCAGGCGGGGCCGGAATATTGGTTTGCGCCAAAGACAGGGTAAACTGCAGGGTCAGGAGCAGGGCAAGACCTGAAATGCCAAATAATTTTTTTTTCATGCGTTTCCTCCTCGTTGTTGAGACAATATTTAATGAGCGTATGAGCGGGTCGGTCCGGATCAACATAGTTAATGTATGGTTTAAATATATAAACCTTGCGCCAGTCAGATTCGATTCTAAAGGGGGATGAAAACTTTTAAACCAATATAACTGGAATTTATCACATTATTTCTGTAAATTCAAAATGGTAACTTTGTGAGCTGTCAGTTTTCATCAATCAGAAGGAGAGACCACATGTCTGAGCAGAAAATTCCCGTCGAACATTACCATAAGATGAGCAGGATGTATCCCGAGATCATGGCCGCAGTGGAGAATCTCGGAGCCACGGTTCGCGATGCCGGTCCGATTGACAGAAAGACATCGGAGCTTATCCAGCTGGGGGTGGCTGCAGCGGCCAATTCCATAGGATCTGTCCATTCACATACCCGGCGAGCCCTGGAAGCCGGCGCATCACCGGAGGAAATCTACCATACCCTGATGCTGCTGATTTCCACCATCGGCTTTCCCCGGGTATCTGCTGCCATGTCATGGGCGGGTGATATCCTGGACAAGGAATAGACAGGGGCGCCGGCCGGACTTGGCTGACGGCTGACACATGCTGATATTATTATCGGCGCCAGTGCGGTGCCGTTCCGGCCAGCCCGGTTGGAGGCGGAACCTTCTGTAATGTTTATTTTTTTTATGGAAGTAGACGTTGGATGGATTTGGAGGAGTCTGCAGATGGCTATCCCTTGACAAAAGAGCTTTTTAACGGGACCTCTTTGTTATCAACCGCGGAGCAATGCGACCTGCAGACTCATCTTCGGCTTGCCGGATTAACCGGGCACAGGTGTTATGGAATCATTTCACTTTTTTTATTCTATGTGTTCTTTGGCCGTTTTAAGAGCCAGATCTTTGTCTTTCGTAAACAGCCTCCACTTCATCTCTGATGAATGAATACCTGCTCTCTTGTCCTGACCTCTGCTGTAATACCAGTGTCCGAAGCGTTCGACCGTAGAGAAGGGATGATTTTTTGGACAGAGCATCCCGCAAGGATTTATTTCTTTGTAATAAATTGTTTCATCCGGGTCTTCATCATAAGCCATATTTCGCGGCAATGTGATTTGTGATACGTCCACCTTTTCTGCTTCCTTTTCATCCAGCCAGTCTGAAATTTTCATTCGATCTTTCTCCTTCGGAAATATAAGTCCCTGAACCGCTGTACGCCTCCGGATTGAGTCATTATGGAGATGTGCACGGTTTGGACATATAAGACGCTGCCATCAGCCAAGATTCTCTGCCGCAAATTCCCAGTTGATCAGTTTGTCGAGCACGGCGCTGACATAATCGGCCCGGCGATTCTGGTAATCCATGTAATAAGCATGCTCCCACACGTCCACGGTAAGCAGCGGCTTCATGCCTGTGGTCAGGGGGACATCGGCATTGGCGGTCTTTACGGCCTTGAGCTTATCGCCGTCCAGAACCAGCCAGGCCCAGCCGCTCCCGAACTGTGAAACTGCCATGGCAGCAAGCTCCTTCCTGCAGGCGTCCACACTGCCGAAAGCAGCCTCAATTTTATGTTTCAGTGCGGCGGGCGGTTCGCCTCCACCCTTTGCTTTCATGCTCTTCCAGTAAAACGTGTGGTTCCAGATTTGCGCCGCATTGTTGAAGATCGCGCTTTCTTCGGGCTGTCCGGCAGCAGAGGCAATAATCTTTTCCAATGTCAGGTCGGTGTACTCTGTTCCGGCGATCAGCTTGTTCAGGTTGTCTACATAAGTCTGGTGATGTTTCCCGTAATGAAAACCGATCGTGCGGGAGGTAATGACCGGTTCCAATGCGTTCTCGGCATAGGGGAGCGGGGGGAGAACATGGGGCGATGTGGGATTGGTCGTAGAGCTTTGTTTCATTTCATCCTCCTGTTATGATTGTGAGTGTGAGTCCCTTGTATGAGTTACACTGTTCCGGAATAACCTGATCCTCCTTTCCGCTTGCTCATTCCCTCTGCCGGTTTTTGCACCACTCCCGCCTGAAGTGCTGAAACAATCAATGATACGAACTCGGGTTTGGGTGAGATGATCAGGTTAAACAACGATGTTGATGCAAATGGCCTGCCAATACCGGAAGGAAAATTACAAGATTAAACTAAATAACAAAGACCGTATACAATTATGAATAAATTGTTTATCCCCTATTTTGGCAACTTCGACATATCGAGGGTAATTTTAAAATAAAAAACTCTGTTTATTCATGATTTTTTAATTATGGAAAATGCAGGACACGGATATAATATAAGTATAAGGATCATCTGGCGGGCAATGCACTGAAAGCCGGGATCCGGCCGACATTTGCCTGCAATGTTGATCTGACAGAGCAACGAATCAAAAGAGGTAGGGATATGATCAGAAAAACAGCTCTTGTTCTTGTCATAACCATTCTTGTCACCCCTTTGTATTCAATTGAGGCCATGAGCAGGGGCTGGCATTCTTCACCGCCCAGATACTATCAGAAGCATCATTATTATTACCGGGGGCATCATCACGATGACGCGCTCTTCTGGGGGGTGGCCGGCCTCATCCTGGGCACAGTATTGATCAGTTCGATTATCCAGCCGCCGCCGCGCCGGGTGGTATATGCTGATCCGCAAAGCCGGGTATATAATTATCCGCAAAGCCGGGTATATAATTATCCGCCCGACGTTCCGCCCGGCATGTGCCGGTGGGAGCGATATATACTGGACAGCTACGGGCGGATTATGCTGGACCGGAACGGGCAGCCCATAAAGCAGTACACACTCGGTTCATGCCGGTATCCGCCGCCCAATTAATTTCTCAGCCTTCATCTCGGCTCGGGCGGTTGAGCATCTTGACAAGGGGCTGTTGTTTATCCCACCGCCTGCGCGGCCATTGTCGTGGTCGGCAGGTTGATCACACTTAGCTGCTGCGGCGGACCATCTCAAAACTGTGATTGCCTGCCGGGATTCAATTGCTTTCCATCGTTTTCTCTTCCTGCCAATTGAGGGATCATGACCGGTAGAGTGTTAAGGGACAGGGCGTTCCTGGGACAGTTGACAACACAATTCTCGCAGCGCATGCATTCCCGGCTCGGCACGTAGCCCTGTGATTTGTATGCGCCCGGATCGGTCTGTACCGGACACACCTTGCGACAGAGGCCGCACTGCTTGCAATCCTCCGAAACTTTCAAAAGGTAGGTGTTTTGGGAGTACAATCCCTGCATGGTGGCCATGGGGCAGAAATTGCACCAGGAGCGCGGCTTGTAATACAGGCCGAGGGCTATGGCAATGGTAGTGGCCACGGTCCACATCATTACGAAGACCGCGCCCACCCGCTCCGGATCTCCTCCTGACATTATCAGCCTGGTAACCATGAGGCTCATCAGGCCGGTAAAGAAAAGCCAGCGGAACCAGCTTTTCTTGAAAAGTGCCGGCATCTCCTTTTTGAAACTTATCCGGGCCAGGATCCGCTCGTGAAAAGAACCCATGGCACAGATCCAGCCGCAATAATAACGGCCGCGGAAAATGGCCAGCACGAGCATGAGAATCATCATGGACAGGCCGATATAGCCCAGATACGGATAATATATACCGCCGATGATGACGAGGGGAACGAAAGGTGCCAGCAGCATTTGCACTGTCTTGCGGTATGGTTTTTCTCGAATAACAGACATAACAGGACCCGAAAAAGAAGTTAGCATTTAAGTATTAAATTAATTTCTTAAATATAGACTATTTTCCGGCTCTGTCAAGAATTAAATATTACCCGCAACACGGACTATGGTGGACAGTACGCTTAAAAATTTGGGAAACCCGGGATGGGTGTAAAAGGCTTTTTGTTACGCAGTCGGCTCCGCAGATTCAAATATGTTCAATTTTCTTTTGATGATATACTGTTGATGGGATATGGGTTTTCCGCCGACGGTTACGGTTTTTGCGGGAAACTGTTGCACCGGGACCGGAAGGCTGCCTTTCCGGTCTCCATCGCTTGAACCTTGTTGCAGGGACGCAGGATGGCTGGAAAAGTAATCATCATGGGCGCGGCCGGGCGCGACTTTCATAATTTCCTGACCTGTTTCAGGAACAATCCCCGGTATGAGGTGATCGGCTTTACCGCCGCCCAGATTCCCTCCATTGCAAACAGGTGCTTCCCGCCTGAGCTTGCCGGCGGGATGTACCCTGAAGGCATTCCGATTTTTCCCGAGGCCGATCTGCCCGAACTCATCCGCAGGCACAGGGTCGATCTGGTCGCTTTTTCCTACAGCGATGTGGCGCATGTCGAGGTCATGCACAAGGCCTCCGAGGTCCAGGCTGCAGGGGCTGATTTCGTCCTTTTCGGCGCCGGGCGGACCATGCTGCCCTCAGCCAGGCCGGTGGTATCGGTCTGCGGCGTGCGGACCGGCTGCGGCAAGTCGCCGACAACCCGCAGGGTTTGCCTGATCCTGCAAAACCAGGGCAGAAAGGTGGTCGTGGCCCGGCACCCCATGCCGTATGGCGATCTGCGGGACCAGGTTGTCCAGCGCTTTGCGAGTAGGGACGATTTTACCAGGTGCAACTGCACCATTGAGGAGCTTGAAGAGTACGAACCCCTGGTGGAGCAGGGGATCATAGTATACGCCGGCATCGATTACGCGCAGATCCTTCGGCGGGCGGAACAGGAAGCGGATGTCATCATCTGGGACGGCGGCAACAACGACACGCCGTTCTACCGGCCCGACGTGCATATCGTCCTGTTCGACCCCCTGCGGCCAGGCCACGAACGGCTGTACCATCCCGGCGAGACCAACATGCTCATGGCCGATATCGCGATCATCAACAAGGTCAATTCCGCTGCGCCCGGAGATGTGGTTGCGGTGGAAAACAATATCCGCCGCCATGCCCCGGAGGCGGACATCATCCTGGCCGACTCGGAAATCCTGGTCAATGAGCCGGAGCGGATCAGGGGCAAACGGGTGCTGGTGGTGGAGGACGGCCCCACCCTCACCCACGGGGAAATGGCCTACGGCGCCGGCTTCCTGGCGGCCGGGAGATTCGGTGCCGCCGAGATCATCGACCCGAAGCCTTTTGCCGTCCGCTCGATCTCCGCCGCATTGAAAAAATATCCCCATATCCGGGAGGTGCTGCCGGCAATGGGCTATGGCGCCGATCAGATGCATGACCTGGAAGAAACCATAAACAGGTGCGAGTGCGATCTGGTGGTCCTGGCCACCCCCATTCATCTTACCCGGCTCATCACCATCCGCCACCCGACTGTCCGCGTCCGCTACGAGTATCATGATCACGGAAAACCGAACCTGGAAACTGTTCTGACGGGACGTCTGGCAGCAACCGCCCGCAGGAGCGGAAAAACAGGTGACCGGCAGGGATTGCCATGAATACATCTTCAAGGAAAATTCTGCTGATCGCCCTGGGCGGCAACGCCCTTATCCGAAAAGGGCAGACCGGCTCCATCGAGGAACAGTTCGCCAACCTCAGGCTGCCGGTCGGGCAGATAGCAGGCCTTGTTGACGACTACCGCATTATCATCACTTACGGCAACGGACCGCAGGTGGGCAACCTGCTGCTGCAGCAGGACTGCTGCGACGCGGTCCCCAAACTCCCCCTTGAAATCCTGGTGGCCCAGACCCAGGGCCAGATCGGTTATATGATCGAGTCCTCCCTGGACAGCGAGCTCATGCTCCGGGGGAAGAGCAGGGATATCGTCAGTCTGCTCAGCTATGTGGTGGTCGACCGGGATGACCCGGCGTTTGCCAGGCCAAGCAAGCCCATCGGCCCGGCCTACACCGGGGAAAAAGCGGCGACGCTGCCTTTTCCGACGGCAGCGACGCCCAAGGGCTACCGCCGGGTGGTGGCATCACCCCGGCCGAGAACAATTGTCGAAAAAAGGGAGATCCGCAAGCTGATCGAGCAGGACTTTATCGTTATCTGCTGCGGCGGCGGGGGCATACCGGTGACCAGGGAGGGAAGGAGATTCCACGGTATTGACGCGGTGGTGGACAAGGACCTGGCAAGCGCCAGGCTGGCGGGGGAGATCGGGGTGGATCTCTTTCTGATCGCAACCGACGTTGACGGCGCCTGCCTGAATTTCGGCAAGGACAATGAAGAGTTGTTGCACTCCCTGAGCCTAGACGAAGCGCAGCAATATCTTCAGGCCGGCCACTTTGGGGAAGGGTCGATGCGGCCGAAGATTGAAGCCGCCATGGAATTTGTCGGGCGCGGCGGCAAAAAAACGATCATTACCTCTATCGCGGCGATCAGCCGGGCTGTCAGGGGGGAGGCAGGGACGGTTGTCGCCTCACAGCCGCTCTAAACCGGAATTCAGGATCACCACAAAATCCTGGGCGTTGGTCAGGATCGAGCGGGCGGTGAGGGAGCCGCGGTTGGCCAGCTTGGTCACCACGAATTCGGACATATCGACGGTATAGAAATAGACGGGCCGGACCTTTCCCGCCGCATTGACCCGGTAGGAGGGGACCATGTTGCCCGTGGCGATGGCATGGAGCTGGGTGGCGAGGGCGATCACCGTGGTCGCCCTGCAGGCCAGGTCCCGCATCCTGTCCTGGGCTGCGGCGGCATTTCCTTCCACATCCGGCAGGGGACCGTCGTCACGGATGGAGCCGGCCAGGACAAAGGGGATTTCCTGGCGGACCAGCGCATGCATGACCCCGTCCCTGATCAGGCCCGCGGCGACCGCCTCCCTGATGGAGCCGGCCTGCCGGATGGCATTGATAGTGTCCAGGTGATGGTAATGGCCGGCCGGTGCCTGCTGTTTCGTATAAATATCCTGCCCCAGGGCGGTGCCGTAAAGCGAGCCTTCCAGGTCGTGCACCGCAAAGCCGTTGCCCGCAGTCACCCCGTGGACATAGCCTGCCTTGATCATCGTAATGAGCGCCTGCCGGGAATCCCGGTCAAAGACCACGGCGGGCCCGAGGACCCAGAGGATGAAGCCGTGCTGCCGCTCATACCGGAGCAGATCGTACAGCTCGTCGTAATCAACGGAAAAAGGGCTTTCCCGTGACAGCCGGCTGCGGAAGGCGAATTTTTCCGATGACTCCTCCGGGCGGCCGAAACCCCCGGTGTGGACAAGAATGCCCTCTTCGCCGTTTTCGCCCCTGCCGCAGGCCACCGGTTCGCCGCCCCTGATGTTTCTCGCTTCCCTGACCAGCAGAGATCCGTCCGCCGCCTGCACCACGGCGCAGTCCATCCTGGAAGCGGACAGAATCCGCCATCCCTCATGCCGGAGATGAAAGTACTCCGGAAAAACCGAGGTTGCGTGATACCCTTCCGGCAGCACCCCGTCCGCGAGCGCTTTCCTGAAGATGACAAATGGCGCACTCGCAAGGTGCGGCTGTGAGAAATCAGGGGATGTGAACGACGGCGGATGAAACGGCATGAACAGCACCTCCGGACATAGAATGTAACCTGCTTCCCGTCAATATACCATTTTTCTTCGCCAAAAGCGGAAAAAGGGGGGCGACCCCCTTTTCACTTCCATTTTCTCCTCTTTATTTCCATCGCTCTTTCAACCAATCTCTTTCCTCCAGGGCCAGGAATCGGCGGCGAAATATCCGCAAGACGGCGGCGGCTTTTGCCAGAATCAGAAAACCCCGGACGCGAAGCGTATGCACAACGAGTCTGTAGAAAAACTCGTTTTCGTTTTATTTTTTTATATTTCGATAAAATTTGTATATTGTTGAATAATGTTTATTAAAACCTTTCAACAATTCTTTTAATAATTTCTTGAATTCAGGGGGATCACTGTCCTTTATTTTGAATATCTCTCTTTCTATTATTGATTTTTCTGCTGTAAGAGAAAATTCAACAGCCTCGTTAATACTTATTTGTCTTTCCTTCATTTCATTTTGAAATGAACGTAATTTTTCCACCTCAGATTCTATTTCTGCCAACTGAAAGTTGCGGCCTGAGAATGATATATCTCCTTCATTATATAAGGATATAAAAACCTCAACCATCATGCTGTGTGTATTCTCTTCAACTGCAATATCATGCCAGAATGTTTTATATTCCGAGAAGATTATTGCGAATGAATTATAAATTTCGTACAGGGTTTTTTCATAATTATTAATACCGGCCAATACCCTGGTTACCTCAGTCTCATCATGTGAATTCATGTAAACCTCTCTTGTGTCTCTGACTAATTAAAGAATTAACCAAATTGCTCAATCAATATTCTTTCCTGTTTTACCTGTAAAAGCCGGAACAAAAAGACTCCATCGAAAGTCATTGATAGGCTGGTACGCAAACAAAAATATTCATCAAACCCGGGAAGTTTCACCATCAAGCGATTAGCTGTCCGCTGCAGTGCTTTGTAGACATTTTGCTGTGAATCCTTCGTGGAACGTAACATTGCCCTGGGGAAAGCGCCCGGCAAACGAAAGGGCGAAAAATACCTCTTGCGGAACACCCTCAAGGACAAGTCCGGCAACATTTTCAAAGCCGAATTTCCGGTAGTATTGCGGATGTCCCACGAGACAGCAGCCTTGGGCATTCAGTTTCCTTAACCGTGCTAGACCTTCCTGTATTAAGGCTTTGCCGATCCCTCTTCGCTGGTATTCCGGCAGTACTGAAACCGGGCCAAGGCCGTACCAATTCCTGGTCCCGTCTGCAATAGTCACAGGTGAAAATGCAATATGCCCCACAACACGGCCATCCACTTCCGCAACTAACGATACAGTCAGGGCTTTTGCGGAACGCAGCGCCGCAATGATGAACTGCTCCGTGTGGCTGCTGATCTCCAAGGTTTTGAAGGCTGCGGCAGTTACCTCGGTGATGGCGGCAGCATCGGCCTTTGTCTCGGCCCTGATGACGATTTTTTGTATTTTCATTTGAGTAATCTCATTTCACGGTGTTTTCTGGCCAACACGCTCGTGTTCAGCGCGTTGCGAAGTGCAGCGCTACAACATCGGCCGCAAGTTATGCGCCTATGTCTGCTTGTTCCCTGAAAGTTCGCTTGATGTGCCGCGACCACCCGCTACTTTCTTCATGAAATAATAACCTACAGTCAAGGCCAATATTATGGATGCTATTCCGACAAGAGACAGGCTACTGGTCTCTTTTATATCGAGGATGATCACTTTCCGGGCAATTGCAATTATTGCCACTGACAAGACCACCTCGTAATGTGGTATGCCTTGAGTAAGGTAGGTTTTCATGATTGTTTCCAGCAATTCAATTCCGATGATCACGAGCATAAAGAGCCCGAAAAGTTCCAACAATTGGTCAACGGAGAGGATCAAGGAGAATGGTTGTGTTATGTCCTTTATGATCATCCAACCCAGATCTATCGTTGCCAGCAACAAGACAATAGCCATCATAGCCATAAGTATTTGAATGAGAAACCGTTCAAATCGTTTTAGCAAACCTAGCATGACTGATTCCTTCCTGTGCAGAACATTAAGTTAATCGGCCCTGAGCCGGTTGCATATGCAGGAAAACCAGCATAGGCAAGAAACCAATACGGGCAACCGGTCCGGTAGTGACTGGTTGGGTATATATTATGCAATGTTTAGTCATTTTCTAAACCACATAATAGTGATGTCAAACAGGAGTTCCATAAAATTGGCCGGATAATCAGCATAGGAATATAAAAGGCAAAGTCACTATATCTACAATTGCATAGAATGGGAGCATTAACAGTTTAGCCTTGTTAAGAACTATCGCCAATGTACTCATCTCTAGGCAAAAATTTTTTTTTCCATCTTATACATTACAAGTCTGTAGAAAAACCTTTTTTCAAAAAGTTAACCGAAAGGGAAGGTTTCGCTTTTTCCGGTGCAACATCTTTATGTTCTCTTCAGTATGGGGGGCCTGGAATCGGCGGACAGAGCCATGAAAATGACGTCCTCCCGACATGTTTGCTTGATTTTCCGGCTGAGACGATGCCCCGAGAGTAGGGATACAGAGCGATTCAGGAGAATCCGAAGATCGTAGGCTGCGGCGAAGGTCATACCGTTCTTGAATCGTTCGTCAAAGATGGAAAGCTAGAGGCACCAGGTGCTTGGTCGCATGGCAGTGAAGCCAATTCGCCTGAATGCCTTTGATGGGCGATGATTATCAAAGCACCCGCCAATTTTCGTCTACTTGGTTGACTTTTTTTTTCCACCTGTTCGTGCTCTTGCGAGATTCTCGCTGACCCTGAACCTGACGATTTCACCAATTAACCCAAGGGGAATCGGCTTATCCAGGGGAAACTTTACTGAACCTTTTGCGCTGTCGTAGATAGATAGTTCGGTTTTGAATTTTTCGATTCCTGTTGGGGTAGGATAAAACCCGACATGTTTCTTGAAAGCAGCAAAATGGACCAGGTTGCCTTCCAGAGTGAATGTCGGTATTCGATACGTGATCGTTTCTTTGGCTTCCGGCGCTGCCTTTCGGATAGTCGCTCTTATCTTCTTGAGTATCGTTTGAATGTCTTTGGGAAAGGCCGCGATGTACTCATCAATATTTTTTGGTGGTGCGGTTTCTTTCATATCGTAGAACTAACCGATCCGAGCTGTGCCTGTTAAGTTGATAGCGGCGGAAACATTAAGTAGAGCGCCGGTTGGACAGTCCGGTTGAGTGACTGGCAGCCATCTCTCTTTATTTTCAGTGTATTATCTCGTCTGTAAACCTATCTCTGCCCTTCCAGAATAAACACTCAGGACAATATTCCCCCTCTGGATAATCGATACCTTCTTCATGCGGGCAGCCTAAGATTTTTGGAGCCATAACCACAGAACGAACTTTATATTCGATAAACCAGTCTTTTATTTCATTCATTATTTTGGTTTCACGACGAATATCATTGGTTGAAAACCATTTTTTCATTGCAACCGGTTCCTGATTTTCGCCCATTATTATGCCGGCGGCAACTTTCGTGGCTTTTTTATCATCAGGGCCATAATATGCAATGGTGCCAATAGGGTATCCCTTAAAACCCTGTTTGGCTTTTTTCTCCAGTGGATGTTTGGTTCTTTTGAGTTTGATTGCCATATCTTAAACTTTTTTTGTTTTTGGCTACCGGAGAGCTATCCGGTCCGGGTTTAGACTTTACGCCTTTTGGCAGCTTTCCTGTAAACAAGATTTTTTAATTTTGGTCTGAAATTAGCACTTATGGTTTTATGTGCTTAAATAAAAGAAAATTCAAGTCTTAAAATATAATGGATGGTACGCAACGGAATTCCGTCCGATGGCATTACCGGTACTACTTCGGCGGCAAAAGCTTCAGCGATGGCTGCGCCAATGCCGCTGTTGGCTCCGGTTAAGAGGACCACCCGATCGCGTAAACCCGTTTTCAATCATAAGATACTCCTTCCACGAAAAGACAGCGATATGCCAGTTAACGTAGAGTTACCCAGCCCTAGTAGACCGGTTGTGTATGCAGCGAAACGCCAACATAGGCAAGAACCACTACGGGACGGACGGTCCGGTAGCGACTGGTCGGAAAATTATTTTATTACTTCAATTTTTACTTTAACAGTCCCCTTGTTGAGATTTTCAATTTGCGAGAAGGCGGTTCTCGTAAGATCAATAATTCTGCTCTTTATAAAGGGGCCGCGGTCATTGATTGTGACAATAGTTGACTTACCGTTTTTCAAATTTGTTACAAGTACTTTTGTGCCAAAAGGTAAGGTTTTGTGAGCTGCTGTCATTGCCAGGTTGTTCAATCTCTCGCCGCTGGCAGTTCTTCTGAATTGAAATTTTAGCGCGTAGTAAGATGCTATTCCAGTTTCTGTATATCCGGTAAGTTCCGGACGGGGTTCATCAGGTTTGTATCGAGCGCAACCTTGAAGAAACAGGAATGAGGTTAATATTACAGCGAGTATGCAAATATTAATAAAAGCCCATATTGCTGGCGGCTTAGGTGTGATGCCGGATAATATTTTCTTCATTTTTTAATGCTGCTTTTCAGCGGCTCACCTTTTTGCGTCCACTGTAAAAGCCTTGTTGTTCTACCCAACGATGGGTTGTCACCCCCTCATTATAGTGAATGACTGCCCTATCGAGCAAACTTTGTACAAGCGCAATAACAGTTTCCGGGAGCTCGATGTGCATAGGTCTGGCAATCTTTTCGAACAATTCTAGACTCCACTTCAGCGCTCGATCATTTTTTGCTGAAGCATTCAAACTCTCTTCTTTTATTGTTCTTGCCGAGCAAGCGCGATGAATGAAGCCCACGATTCATCATGCTGCCAGATGCGACTGATGAAGGCATTGGCCTTCTCACGCGCCCAGCCAAGCCTGGCCTCACCATAAAAAGCCACGAAGCTCGAAACGCGCTTATTTGCCGCGCAGTGAACAAAAACCTTCTTGCCTTGGACGGCATCCATGACGGAGAAGAAGCGCTGGAGATTTTCCAGTTGCGGGGCCTGAAAGCTGACCGGAATGTGGTGATACTCAAGCCCCAACGACTGCACCAGGCTTGCTTCATCAGGCAGGCAATACCGAGGATCGAGCAGGCCGAGATTAATGACGACTTCGAACCTCTCAGCCGCAACCTTCCGCAACTGGGTTTCGGATGGCTGGCCGGCGGTGGCCAATCCGGGCGTGCCCTACACGAAGTTCCTTATGTGTTCCAGGGCCATGCCTCTATCCTTTTATTCCTTTTGTACAGCTAACGCAGAGCAAACCGGCCCCGAGTGAAGCCGCTTCCAAGCAGCATGTTGATGAGGCCGTTCATAAATTGCGCTATGGGTAAACTGTCAGGTTGTGACTGGCTAAGGGTTCTTTATTTCAATTTTTTTCCTTAGCATTTCGACTGGATGGTTGTAATCGATGGCACTTAGAATGTTTCTGTTGAGATTGTAATTTAACTCGTACACATCGGTGTTAGCCAAGCCACCCTGCCATTGGATGTAGGATTCCAGTTGGAATTTCTGATCGTTCATCGAGCCTAGTACACTCCGATTATTCGTTTTGAGGTAGCATAATTCTTGATGTTCGGAAAGAACCGCCTCTATTTGTTCCTGTGTGAATTTTTCATGCAGGAGGTTTTTGAAAAGATGCTGGCCAAAGACAATGGGAAAAGACTGGAAGTCTTGCTTTCTCAAATATGGAATGAACAATGTGTATAATGTTGAGTCGTTTGTAACGAGTACGCATTTGCGCCTTTCAATTATTACTAGATTGGCGTGCCAGCTTCCCAACAGGGTGTTGATAGGGACGACATTCGCTGGGGATTGTCTTAACTCTTTGAGCAACTTTTGAGTACAGCGTATCAATTGCACTATTTATTTTCCTACAATTACCGTTTGAGTCAGGCGGTTCCACTCGGGCCGCTTTTGCGTATCCCATAGCGCAATTCAGCCATTCCCGCACCCATCTGTCGAACGGAATTCAGACGCAAGATTGGACTTAGCACGCGACGAGGGAAAAGCGGTTTGCCTTTGCCAAGGGTGGCCGAGCCGATCTGGACGATGAGTTCGTCCAGCAAACCGGCATCGTAGAACTGTCCCGCGAGATCACCGCCTCCTACGATCCAGATATTTTTGCCCTCCGCAGCAGCTTGCATTTCGGCATAAACCCGGCGCACATCACCCCTGGCGAACCGGACATCTGCACCGTCGATCCTTGGGAGCTTTCGGCTTGTGAATATCCATGCCGGCTGAGCATAGGGCCAAGGCGAGCCCGCTTCCCCGGCAACCTTATCTGGGTTGCGCAGCATCCATTCATAGGTTACCGACCCCATGGCCAAAGCACCAACTTCAGATATGAATTCTGGATAGCTGGAATTATTCAGATCGCCGAGAGGGAAAAGCCAATCCAGTGAATCATCTTCCGTTGCGATGAATCCGTCAAGGCTTGTGGCAGTGTAGTACTGGGCTTTCATGGCTTGATTGCTTGCCTCGTTGCTGTTCTCTGCAGGACATGGTTTACAGTTCTGATAGCATAAAAAAAGCGTTACCTGGCTCTTTAAAAAAAGAGAGCATCTGCGTATATACCTTTCGGTTCGCCACAAACTAAAAGGAGGCAGCAGATGCTCTCAGGTGAACAGAGTCTCCCAGATTTGATTGTGTCGCCCGGCGGCCAAGTTGTCAATAATCTTTTTCTCTATTGTTGTCGACAATCTGTTCAGATTCTTATTCGCCAGGTCATAACGCACCGGTACCGCCGCCAACGAACTTGTTCCCACAAAGGCCAGAACCAAAGGATCATCGGGACAGCGCCTGCCACAAACAACACGGACAATGGTAATCCCATTCGCCAGTAGTCGCCGAACTTGTATCCGCCCGGCGTCATAACCAGCGTATTTGATTGATGGCCGATAGGCGTGAGAAAAGCGCAGGAAGCACAAATGGCCACCGCCATCAGGAAAGGGCCAACCGAGGACTCTATGCCTTGTGCCAGGCTGATGGCAATGGGCGCTGCGAGCACCGCGGCAGCAGCGTTGTTGATCACGTTCGACAGCAGCATCACCACGCTCATCAGCATAGCAAGGGTCGCAGCAGGAGGCAGAGACCGGCTGACCTCCAGCAATTTGTCGGCAATCAATTGAGATCCTCCCGTGCTTTCCAGTGCCTGCCCGATGGGCAGCATGGCGGCCAGCAACACGATGATGGGCATATCTATGCTCTTGTAAATTTCTCCGGGTGAGATCAGTCCGGCAAACACCATGGAGACTGCGCCGCCGACCAGGGCGGTTGAAGCAGGGACGAGTCCTGACGCGATCAAGGTCAGCGCTATCCCAAAAATGCTGCTCGCAAGAAGAACATTGCGCTGCCTGCCGATTCGCAACCCGCGCGATGCGAGGGGCAAGCACCCCAGATCATTCAGGCCTGATTGAAGGGACTCTTCATGTGCCTGCACCAGCAAAATATCGCCGGCGGCGAAGCGAATTCTGCTCAGCCGGTAAAAATGGAACAAAAGCCATCCTACGATCGGCAAATCCTGGCGGCGGAACTGGGAGCGGATTACCCCCCTGTTTTCTTATCCGCCAGATATTCGCAAGGTAATTTATACAACCAACGCTATTGAATCCGTAAACATGTCTTTACGGAAGGTAACGAAGAATCGGGGATCGTTCCCCAATGATGATTCTATGCTGAAACTGCTCTATTTGGCTCTGAAGAATATTGAGAAAAAATGGACTATGCCGATAACTGGAAATTAGCCTTGAATCAATTTACTATTATTTCGAAGACAGAATGCCAACAATATGATCGACGGAGCTGTTTACACAAATCTTTTACAAGGCCCAATCAGATTTAAAATAACTCATTAAATCATTAAAATAAATATATCCGTTGCTACATTTTTATTTCATTAGGTATATTCTGTTTGTTGTTTTTTAAATCATTAGCAACCTTGCGAACACTTGTGTCAAAATCATAGCCTGCACGTCTGTATATTTGACGAGACATATTTATTGCCATTCGTTGACGTTCTATATACGTAATATTTCCATCAACTTTTGGGCGCGGAAACAATTTTTGCTTTTTGAATTTTGTCATAAGCTGCTTGGGTGTATGGTGCTGAATTGCCCGCATAAGTATTTTTTGATAGTATCACAAACACGTTATTCATCACCAAAGGGCATCGTGTTTACGTCTCCGGGCTGCTCAAGAAAGAAAAAGTAGGTCTTTGAAGAGGTTACAGACGGTATCTGGGAGGTATTTTATGGTCCACTACAATTAGGCCTTTTTAATATGAGGCATGCTAAAAGACATAGAAATGAGTATCTAAAACTTAAAGTGTAACCCATGTTCTTGAACCTTTTTGTTACCTATGTCCTTGATTTATACATTTTCGGGCAGGGTAAGTGTTTGACCGCTTGCAAGAACAAAACTTCTTTTCAAATCGGACAGTTACTCAAAATGTCAAGAATAAAGATTTGACACCGTTTTTGGACGCACTGTATTGGAAATCCAAACCGGTTATTTTCTCGGCTTGTAGGCAAGGTTCTGGAGTTCTTTTATACTCTGCTTGTCGACGAGTTGGACGACATTTGTTGTTCCTGTCTTGGTTGAGTGACGGCTGATGGTGACGACAAACGGTTCTTCCGGATCAATTTTCTTTTGCTTTATCGCCCTTTTGTAAAAATTCAAAATCGCCTTATCGCTGTCCTGGTATTGTCTGTCGACTAAAATCGGCTCGACGCCCCAGACAACAGCCAGCCGCCGGTATGTTTTTTCATTGCTGGTAACGGCAATAATGTTTACCTCCGGACGCTGACGGGCTACCATCAATGCGGTCAAGCCTGTTTCGGTAAAAGTGACGATTGCCGACACCCCCATTCGCTGGGAAAGGGCAACAGCTGCGGCCGCCATTGCCTTTCGGTTGTCCCGCATTTCGACAAATTCACGATTCCAGGGATAATATTGCTCTGTTGCGTTTATAGTGGCGGAAATAACCTTTACAGCCTCTTCGGGGAAATCCCCGATGGTTGTTTCGTCAGAAAGCATCACCGCATCCGCGCCATCCAGAACCGCGTTCGCAATATCAGAGACCTCTGCCCTGGTGGGGTAAGGTGATGACACCATTGACATCAGCATCTGGGTCGCAATGATCACCGGCAGTCCTTTTTCCCTTGCCTTTGCAATGATCTGCTTCTGCATTACCGGTATGACATACGGTCCCATCTCAACACCCAGGTCCCCCCTGGCGATCATCAAACCGTCCGCTTCATGAATAATATCTTCTATATTTTCCAGGGCTGAACTTTTTTCTATCTTGGCAAAAACCGGTATATTCTCACCTTCCTTTTTGATTAGGTTTTTGGCCTCGCGGATGTCATAGGCACACTGAACAAAAGAGAGTGCTATCAAATCTATTTTCCGGGATATGCCGAATTTGATATCATCTTTGTCTTTCTGGGTGATCGCTGATAATTTGACCTGACCTACAGGAAGATTAACACCTTTTCCAGTGGTAAGTTTCCCCCCGGTCAGGATTTTTACTGTGACCTTGTCGGCATCAATACTTTCAACAACTGAGCGAATTGTACCGTCGGCAAAATAAACCTGATCACCAATGCACACCCCGTCAAGGATTTCGGGATAGTTGATGGAGATACAGTTTTGGGCACCTTCGGGAGATTTTTTCCTCCAGACATAAAGAAGATCGCTTTCAACCAACTGAACGGGTTCTGTCGGTGATACCCGGATTTTGGGTCCGGAAATGTCCTGAAGCAAGGCTATCGGCCTGTTTAGCGCTTCTGCAACGCTTCGTGCATCTTTGATAAGCTTGGCATGAAAGTCATGATCACCATGGCTGAAATTGAGGCGAAAAACATTAACCCCCAAATGTATCAGGCTTTCAATAATGGCTTTATCGGCAGTTGCCGGTCCCAGGGTTGCAATTATCTTCGTTCTGGCCATGTAATTTTTTCGCTAATGATTTTTTAAGGTTGCTCGTTGTAACTGAATACAGAAACATGTGAGGTGGTGGCATAAATGCGGACTTTCCGCATCCTCATTTTTTAAGAGATAACGGCTCGTATAACCGGCTGGCAACGGGCCCAGCGGAATTGCCAGTCCGAGTTGATGCGGTTGTTAGGGCATTATTGTTTTCCTGTCAGCATACAATCGTACCAATCCAGGTTTTTGAAAAACGTGGTGTTATGGGAGGTGTGATATACCACACCCTTGTCCCCGCTTATAAACAAGGCCCTGCCACCACGAAGAACTTTATCTTTTTCATACACCCAGACTTCATCCCTTCCTGATTCTTTCACTTCACGACAATATTTTTCTTTTGGCTCCCCAACATACATAACCAAGTCTTCCTTCGACATGCCTCCATATGCCAGCGAAGCTTTTTCTTTATCATCATCGTTTTTTCCTTCATCTAAACCAATCGCTCTGAAAAAAGGCCACATGGCTATAGCAACAGGAACAAGAGATGCATAAATCAAAACCTCACCGGTCCCAGTTAAAACCTCACCGGCCTCAGTTGTTTCTTCACCTATGGATTTTTTGCGTGGCACTACCTTGAGACGCCTTATGCGTTTGATTTCCGTGATCTGGGCTATTTTTATTTGAACCTCTTGTCCATACCTATTTGTAACGATGACGTCTTCTTGACCATCCAGACGGTTGACTTCGGCGGGGCCATCAAGGCTCGTAGATCGCACAAAAATCTGCTCTCTATTATGCTCATTTTCTGACATCGACGATAAAATGTTTCTAATCGAAACGCCTGGAAGTCTTTCTATCTCCGCCTGAGAGTACTTCATTGTCCCATACGAAGTTGTTTCCCAATAAGGAGCCGTTGCACAACCAGATGCCATTAAAATGGCAATTGATACAGGTGCGATTATATTTTGGAATCTGTTTTGCCAAATCATTGTGATTTGCCCTAACAGTGTAATAGGTGGAAAATTTCCATAATATTCTATTATGTAATTTAAATATTTTTCCACTTATTATGATATTAAGAGGTGAAAGTGGAAAATCATTGCTTTTAAGGATAAAAATGTCCGCATATTATTTTTTTTTGTATTTTTTTTTCACTTATTGTGATATATCACGATCATTGTGGAAAATACAAAGAAATTTAACCCCGATAAAAATTTAAAATTGATGGACCATGTTCGTGAGACGCTATATCAGTATGCAGTCCTATTGCCAGTGGATCCTTAGCTATATCACTTATCGGGAAGAAGATTCATCCAAAAGACCAGGGCGATAAAGATGTGGAACGGTTTCTTTCCTATCTGGCAAGCCGGGAGAACGTAGCTGCATCGACCCAGCGCCAGGCCCTGAATGCCCTGGTATTTCTGTATCGTGATGTCCTTGCCAAACCACTTGGCAATAAAATCGCTCCTGTGCGGGCCGGGAAAAAAACGGCGGATATCAAGACAACCGAAATGTATACCCATGTCATGCAGCAAGATAAGGATTCACTGCAGAGTCCGTTGGATCTGCTTGAAATGGAAACAGGCTGCCGCTGATTATTTTTTTTCGCGGCTTGCCATGTCCTCTGTCTGAAACCGTCTGATTTCAGCCATAAACACTTCCCCGTACTTTTCCAGCTTGGCAAATCCTACCCCGTGGATGGAGAGAAAGGCTGTCTTGTCGGTGGGCAGGTGCGCTGCCATTTGGGCCAGGGCGGCGTCGCTGAAAATGATGTAGGGAGGTGATCCGGCTTCATCAGCCAGTTTTTTCCGCAGGATTCGCAGATTTTCAAAGAGTTCGGGATTGTATTCAAGATCGCCGGTCTTGCGGCGGGGTGTTTTTCGCGGGGCCTCGGTTTTGACGCGGGGCTGGGCCATGCTGAGCGTTTCTTCGCCGCGCAGCAGGGGCCAGGCTGTTTCGGTCAGGGCGAGGACGGAGAATCTGCCCACATCCTGGTTGAGATATTTTTTGTGCACCAGGTGGCGCAGGAGGCTGCCCCAGTATTCCCGGCTCCGGTCTTCCCCGATGCCGTAGGTGGACAGCTTGTCGTGGCCGAGCTGCAGGAGGCGTTCCTTGCGGGAGCCGAGCAGCACATCGATGACATGGCCCATGCCGAAGCGCTGGCCGACGCGGTAGACGCAGGACAGCGCCTTGCGGGCATCCTCTGTCACGTCGATCAGCTCCGGAGGGTTGAGGCAGATATCGCAGTTGCCGCAGGGATCGGGCAGGTCCTCCCCGAAATAGCCGAGCAGGATCTGGCGCCGGCAGCTCAGGGACTCGGCGAAACCCACCATGCTATTCAGCTTGTGCAGTTCGATCCTCTTCTGCTCCGGGTTGCTGGTATTTTCTATCAGGGTCCGGGCCATGACAACGTCGCCGTAGCCGAACAGCAGCAGGGCTTCCGCGGCCAGGCCGTCGCGGCCGGCACGTCCGGTTTCCTGGTAGTAGCTTTCAATGTTTTTCGGGACATCGTAATGGACCACAAACCTGATGTTGGATTTGTCTATGCCCATGCCGAAGGCAACCGTGGCCACAATGATCCGTACATCATCGCGCAGGAAGTCGTCCTGCACCTGCTTGCGCGTGCCGGCCGACAGCCCGGCGTGATAGGAGGCGGCCGGATAGCCGGCATCGTTGAGCTGGGCCGTCACCTTTTCCACTTTTTTACGGCTCAGGCAGTAGACGATTCCCGCTTCTTTTTCGTGTTCCTGCAGGAAGGCCGTGAGCTGGGCAAAAGGTTTCTGCTTTTCCAGGACCGAATAGCGGATATTGGGCCGGTCAAAGCCGGAGATATAGCATTTCGACCCGTTGAGGCGGAGGCGCTCCATGATGTCCTTGCGGGTATGGGCTTCCGCTGTGGCGGTCAGGGCGATAATCGGAATGCCCGGAAAGAACTGCCGCAGCCGGCCCAGTTTGCAGTATTCCGGCCGGAAATCGTGACCCCACTGGGAAATGCAGTGGGCTTCGTCTATGGCGAACAGGGCAATGGGAATGTCGCGGAGCCGTTCCGTGAACTCCTCGCTCATCAGCCGTTCCGGGGCGATATAGAGCAGGTCCAGTTCCCGGTTGTGCAGCATGGCAAGAACCTGGCGCGCTTCCGTGCTTTTCAGGGATGAATTGTAGAAGGCAGCTCGCACGCCGCAGGTTTTGAGCGCGTCCACCTGATCTTTCATCAGGGAAATGAGCGGGGAAATGATGATGCCGACGCCGGGACGGTGCAGGGCCGGGATCTGGTAGCACAGCGATTTGCCGCCCCCGGTGGGCATCAGGACAAATGCATCTTCGCCGCGCACCAGGCCTTCGATGATTTCCTGCTGATGCTCGCGGAATGTTTCGTAGCCGAATATTTTCCGCAGGCTTTCAAGTGGAGAAGTGTTCATGTATGTATCGGATCAGGAAATTGTCAATATTGTTTTCGGGGATAAATATTTTATCTTACCATATATTTCCCGATCACCGTATGCTCAAATGAATTCTTATCCCTTTCTTTTTCTGTGCAACATTGTTGAATCATTTAGTATGCAGAGTATTCTGCATTACAGGAAAACAGCGGACGAAAAAAAACCGGTATTACCTACCCCTGAACGCCGGAAAAGAATGCGGAGGCATGATGCTCTCTAAGTCGGCTGGCATTCACATCACCTGGAAATTTTTCCGGGTTTTTTAACCTTTTCAGGTCCGAAATCCTGGGGGCGGCAGACGCGGCAGCGCTCGTTGCCGCACCACTGGCAGCAAAAGCATTCCCGGCAGGGATGCTTTTTCGGACACTTGATGCAGTCGGGGACATAGATGAGCCCCTTGTTTCCCGGCAGTTTCTGAAAAGACATCTTTTCTACCCTCAATACTATAACCCATATAATTAAAATAATTACAGGACGGTCTTAATCAAGGGTGCTGCGGTAGCGCTTGAGTCCGATGGTGAGGGATACGATCAGAAATACGATAAGGGGCCAGATATTGGGCAGGATCTGGTCAAAGGAATTGCCCTTGAGGACAATTCCCCTGACGATGCGCAGGTAATGGGTCAGTGGCAGGATCTCCCCGATGGCCTGCGCCCACACCGGCATACCGCGAAAGGGAAACATGAACCCGGAGAGCAGGATTGAGGGCAGGAAAAAGAAAAAGGCCATCTGCACTGCCTGGAGCTGGTTGCGGGCCAGGGTGGAAAAGGTCAGGCCGACTCCGAGGTTGGCGGCGATAAACAGCAGGGAGACGGCGAGCAGCAGGAACAGGCTGCCGGAAAAAGGCACCTGGAAGACAAAACGGGCCGCGAGCAGGATGACCCCCATCTGGATATAGCCGACGATGATATAGGGTATGATCTTGCCGATCATCACCTCCAGGGGCCTGACCGGGGTGGAGAGGAGATTCTCCATGGTGCCCCGTTCCCGCTCCCTGGTGATGGCCAGGGCGGTGATAATGACCAGGGTCATGGTCAGCACCACGCCCATGAGTCCTGGAACGATATTATACTGGGTGATCGCCTCGGGATTGAACTGCGGATGGAGGATAATGTTGACCGGAGGTCCTTCCCGGCGCAGGTAGCTGAGCGGGCCGTCCAGGTCGCGGGCCAGTGCCTGCTCCGCCACAACCCTGAAGGCGGAGAGTGCATTGCTGGTTGCTGCCGGGTCGGTGGCATCGGCGGTCAGGAGCAGGTCCGGGCGCTCGCCCCGGATCAGCCGGCGCGAAAACTGCGGCGGAATGTTGAGCACGAACTGCACCCGTCCTGTTTCAACGAGCCTTTCGGCCTCAGCTTCCGTGTCAACCGTTTCCAGAACCTGAAAGTACCTGCTGTTCTGCATTGCCGCGATGATGGTGCGGGAGAAGACACTGTGGTCCGCCGCGACAACGACAGTGGGCAGGTTCCTGGGATCGGAGTTGATGGCAAACCCGAAGATGATCATCTGCAGGATGGGAATGCCGATCATCATGGCAAAGGTGATCCGGTCCCGCCGCATCTGGACGAATTCCTTGCCGATGACGGCAAAAAAACGCCGGCCGGAAAACAGGTCCATTCACTGCCCCCCGTTCTGCTGCATGAGGCTGATAAAGACTTCTTCCAGGTTGGCGTCAATCTTCCGGATGGTATACCTGTCGTCGGCAAAGGATTGCATCCCGGCGTCCAGCTGCTCTTCATCGTGACCGCTGACATGCATGATGCCGCCGAAGGGAACGACCTGCTCCACACCGGGCAGTTCCCTGAGCTGCGGGGTCAGTAAATGGACGTTTTTGCCGGCTATCGACCAGGTTTTCAGCCTCGAAGAGGAGACCACCTCTTCCGCGGTTCCGGCGACCAGCAGTTCCCCGTAGGCAAGATAGGCCAGGCGGTGGCACCGTTCCGCTTCATCCATGTAATGGGTGCTGATAAGCGAGGTTATTCCCTGGGCCGACAGATTGTAGATATCGTCCCAGAAATCGCGGCGCGCCTTGGGATCGACCCCGGCGGTCGGTTCGTCGAGAAGGAGCAGTTTCGGCTGGTGCAGCAGGCAGGCGGCCAGGGCAAGACGCTGTTTCCAGCCCCCGGAAAGGGTGCCGGCAAGCTGATCGGCATACCGGGAAAGGCCCATGTTGTCCATGGTGTCGCTGACTACCGAACGTATATTGGCGACCCTGTATATCCTGGCCATGAACGACAGGTTCTCCCGGACGCTGAGATCTTCGTACAGGCTGAAGTGCTGCGCCATGTAGCCGACCAGCGGTTTTATTTTCCGCGCTTCCTTGAGGATGTCGTATCCCAGGCATCTGCCGCTGCCGGAATCCGGCCGCAGCAGGCCGCAGAGCATGCGGATGAAGGTGGTTTTGCCGCTGCCGTTGGGGCCGAGAAAACCGTAGATTTCACCGGGCAGGATGCGCAGGGACAGCTTGTTGACCACAACCTTGCCGGAAAAGGACTTGGTCAGGTCCTGCACGTCGATGACGGCAGCGTCCTCATGCATCCGGGACCTCCGGAAAGATGTCCGCCGGCTGGCCCGGGTGCAGGGCGGCGGCCTCGGCGGGAGCAAAATCCGCCTCCATCATGAAGACAAGCTTGGACCTGGTTTCCCTGCTGTAGATGACCGGCGGAGTGTACTCCGCCTCGGGAGAAATATAGGTTATTGTGGCCGCAAAGGTTTTGTCCGTGCCGTCGACCTGCACATACACGGTCTGTCCCTTGGCCAGGGTGCTGAGGGCGGTTTCCGGGACAAAAAAACGGACCCTGATATTGCCCGGCGGCAGAATGCTGACCACGGGATGCGCCGCAGGGACATACTCGCCATTCACGTAAAAGGTATCGAAAACAAAACCGCTGTGCTGCGCTGCCTGGACTTTCTCTTTCAGGTTCCACTGCAGCTGCGCCAGTTTGCTGCGGGCCGCTTCGACATCGGCCCCGGCGGCGTCAACCTGATCCGTGCGGGCTCCGAGCTGCGCCGTCTCCAGTTCCGCGCTCAGCTGGTCCACTGCCGCGCGGTTTCTCTCCAGTTCCGTGCGGGTCCGGTCCAGCTGATCCCTGGAAACGACTTTCTGCTCGAACAGAATGCTGCGCCGCGCATATTCCGTCCTGGAGAGGTCAAGAGAAGCTTGGGCCTGCTCGAGCCTGGCCCTGATTGCATCCAGCTCGGTGGGCCGCTGTCCTTTCAGGAGGTCGGCCAGCCTGTTTTCCGCCCGCCGCAGCAACTGTTCCGCCTCTTTGACGGCCGCCTGCTCAAATGAACGGTCGAGGGCAAAAAGAACATCTCCGGCATTAACCTGCATTCCGCGGCGAACGGAGAGCTGTTCCAGCCGTCCCGCCAGGGGGGAGGAGACAAGCATGTACTCTCCTTCTATATATCCTTGGAATGACGTACTGTTGTTTTCCGAACAGCCGGCAGCAAGGACGCCCACAAGGAGAAGGGCCGGGAAAAAATGACGGTACAGAGATTTCATACCGCCTCTCCTTTCTCTTTCCGGCAGGACCGATTGCCGGCAGGGAACTGTCCGGCCTGTTGGTTATCCGTAAACATATGTTTTCCCGCAGTGCAGATGAGTAAGTTTTTTCTATTATGACACTTTTTGGGAGAAAATGTACAAGAAATTATACAGGATTACAGAGTGTTATGGATCAGGACAGAGCAGGAACCGCTTCCTGTTTCTGCGAGTGCCAGAACCTTTGCCTGTTCCCGGGCGGTTCTGATTTCGTCGGGATGCAGCTGCCAGCCGTATGTTTTGGAACGCATCAGGTTGTCATCGGAGTTCTGCCGATGCCTGAGATTCAGGGCATGGCCGAGCTCATGCGCCGCGGTACGGGCGGCCGAGGACAGGGCAGGCCTGGCGGCCGGCCGGAGGACAGGGTCGTCCCGGACGTGCATGTCGTTGCGGTCGTAATAGTATCCGTTCCAGTCCGGGATCATGGCCCGAAACCAGAGATCCATGCCGGAGAGCATCTGTTCATCATGTGCAACGGTGTGGATTTCGAAACAGATGCCGGCCTGGGCAAGCCAGATGGTATTGATTTCTTCCAGGATCGCCTCCCATTGTGCCGGGGGCCTGGAGCTGTTGCCGAGATGCACGCGAAGGGGTATGCGGTAGACCGGATTGAAGGCGGCATTGATTTGGTCAACTTTTGCTGAAGCGCAAAAGAGAAAGAGTACTGCCAGAACCGCCGGTAAAAAACGCCGGGGTATGCACCGGATCATCGTCATTTGCAGGTCTGCCTGACGGTTGATGTTTTACCCACTTTTTCCATTTTCCCGCATATCAATGCCTGTGAATCCCCTCATCATGTATCATAAGCGCCACGATCCTGTTGATCAAGTCCGTGTGGATCGAGATCTTCTTTGTCATTGGCCGGATGATTGCTCTTTGTCAAAATGAGGTATTTTCTGGACCGCCAGCAATGAAATCAGGCTCATGGCCGCCCCGGCAATGAAGGGTATCCGGTAATCGATCATCCAAACCAGGCCGCCGATAACCGGCATGACCACAGCGGCGATATGGTTGATGGTAAAACCGACCGCCATGCTGGGGGCGATATCCTTGGGGTCCGCTATTTTCTGGAAATAGGTGCGGATGGCAATGGCAAAGTTGAACAGGATATGGTCCAGGATATACATGATTGTCACCACGATCTTGGAGCCGGTAAAGGCATACGCCAGGAAAACCAGGATCAGGCCGGTATACTCGATGGTCAGCACCCGTCGTTCGCCGAAGTGGACAATCGCCCTGCCGATAAGGGGGTTGAGGAAATAATTGATCAGGTTGTTGACGATAAAGAGGATTGTTACTTCGCGCACGGAAAAATGAAAGATCTTGACCATCAGAAAAACGGCAAAGGCCATGAAGATCTGCCGCCGGGCACCGGCCATGAAGGTGAGAAAATAATAGAGGGAGTAGCGGCGCCGCAGAATCATTTTTTTGTGCTGGGGCACAATGTTTTTGTGGGTGGGGTCCTGCTTCAGGGCCCATAATCCCGCCACGGTCACCAGGCCGCCCATGAACAGATACATATGCTTGTACCCGAACAGGGGGTTGAGCAGTAAGATCAGCACCGCGGCAACGATATTCGCCGCCGCGGCAAGGCTGCGGAGCCGGCCGAAGATGATGGGGGAGACGGTTTTGTCAAAGTACTGCAGGGTGAGCGACTGGTTGGTGGTCTCAAAATAGTGGAAGCCGAAGCTCATGATCAGGGTGGTGACCAGCAGGCCGCCGAAAGTCGGAAAAAATCCGGCCGCCGCGGTCCCGATGCCGAGAAAAACAATGGACAGGGCTGAAAGCCGGTGTTCACGGATGATCAGCAGGAAATAAACTGCCAGCAGGGCAAGGAAGCCGGGAATCTCCCGGACAGACTGGATAATGCCGATGTGCTGACCTTCCAGGCCGACCTCTTCCACGGCAAAATTGTTGAACAGGATCATCCATGCCTGCAGGCCGATCACCGATGAGGCGGTCAGGACTATAAGAAAACGCAGCATCGGTTTTTGTTCGTTACTGATCATGGCCGGGATATTTTTTTTAAAGTCCTGAATCTGTGAGCATTCGAGAACGGTCCAGATGCAGATAGCGAGCTTGCGAGACCTTCGAGGCGGCACCGATGTTGATTATCCTGGTGTGATATCAACGAGTAGCCAACAGGTAAGCGTAGACTCCGCAGCAGATGGGCTGTTATCGAGCGCCCTGAAGGGCGGCGTAGTGAATCACGCAATATACTTACCATATGCCATAAAAGGCGAAAAATAAATAAGTTACCCAGCATATTCTTGAAAGCCGTCACGGATTCAGGAAAGGGAGCATGCTTTCAATCATTCAGGATTCGATGTTCGGCGTTACCTGCGGATCTGAAATTTCACAGTGGCGGGTGATTATACTCTATCTTTTGCCGGAAGCTGACGGTTTTTCTGCGGTTTGGATGAAAATTTCAGCATAATGGTGCCGGAAATTCCGCATGCCGGCTTGATGCCGGAGTTTGAAAAATTACCTGGATTCCTTCCCAATGAAGGGTTTTCCAACCTTTTTCTTGCGTTGACATTCATGCTCAATGGTTTATGGTATCAGGAAAAGTGAAACCCGATGGGGCATGAACATCCGGCTTCATCGGGATTTTTATTGGGTGTTAAGTTATAAAGACGGCTCATTATGGCATGGGCTGAATTATATCAGTGCTCGTATCCATCAGGAATTATCGCGAGTGTATTAATTTCAAGAGGTAAGTTATGAATATTGGTGACAAGTTGTATGTGGCGATTGATTATAAACTCTCCCTTGCTTCCGGTGAAGAAGTAGACAGCTCCCAGGAGGGTCAGCCTTTCGGGTTTATTACGGGGGCCGGCCAGATTATCCCGGGGCTGGAGAAGGAGCTCATGGGGAAAACTGCCGGATACGAAGCGCAGGTCGTTGTTGATCCGGAAGAAGGGTACGGTCCGGTCAACGAAAGTTTATATCAGGAGATTCCCAAAAGTCAGTTTCCGGATGACTGCGAGATCGAGCCCGGCATGACCTTTCATGCCCAGGGACCGCATGGCCCGATAATGCTGAGCGTCAAGGAAATCACCGATAACGAGACGGTTACCGTTGATCTGAATCATCCCCTTGCCGGCAAGGAGCTTCATTTTGATGTCAAGGTCGTGGAGGTCAGGGAGCCGACCGCCCAGGAACTGTCCGCACTTGAGCAGCAGGCAGCCGGCTGCGGGTGTGGCTGCGGTGATACGGCTGACCAGGCTGGTTGCGGTTCCGGGGGCTGCAACTGCTGATCATTGGCAGGGTTTTAACTTGATTTATACGGGACGGGCTGATTGGCTCGTCCCTTTTTTTTTGCCGGAAAGCAGCAAACACAGAACAAAGAACGTGGAACGCCGAACGTCGAACGCCGAGCATCGAATTTTGAATTTGAATAATAAGCCGGAGGCTTCAATCTCCAAACCTCACACCGCGAGCCTTGCACCGCGAACCGTTCGCTAAGCGGATTGAACATCGAACATCGAATTCCGAGCAGATTGGCGCGAAATCCTACCTTTTCCTGATGATGCCCATCAGGATATTCAGTTGTGCCCCCAATTTTTCAGCTTCATCGGGCGGGATGAGCAATCCGGGTATCGGCTCCGCGGTGAGGGTGGATTTGGACTCTTTGTTTCCAGGGCCGGCCAGGGAGCGCAGAATCGTGTTCATGTTGCCCCATGGCCGCCCCTGGTCGAGATGCTCGATGCACTGCATGATGACGGTATTCAGGGTCAGGAAGAGAGGGTCGACCTCCGCACTGCCTGTCAGGTGACACGGTACCCTGGAGCCGAAACTCCGGCACATGAAAGAGCGCACCGGGTAGATGGTGCAGCAGTTGTCCCGGAGAAATATGCAGGGGTTCAGGTTCCAGGGCTGATCTTCTTCCGGGGTCTCCTCTCCCTGCAGACAGGCGAGGGCGAAGCGGTTGGTGGTGGCTGCCGGAGTGGGAGAATTTTCGGGAAGATGATCCAGCAGGGGCAGCAGCTCCGGATCGGACTTGATATACGCGTGGATCAGTTTCCCTTCCAGGGTGGTCATGGTGACACTCTGGGTACAGCAGGTTGCGCACCCTTTTTCGCAGGCAAAGTCAAAATCCTTTGCCCACTTTTCGAAAAGACCGTAAATTTTCACCAGGGCTTTGCGGCGGGAAGTAAGGCGTTCGGGCATGGCGGTTTTTTCCAGGAATCAGAAGCGCAGCTGCACGCCCGCACCCCAGGAATACTCAGAGTGCCACAGTGCCGCGAGGGAGAAGTTTTTGTTGATCAGGTAGGCCAGTTCCACCTTGCCCTCCCACTTGTCATGACTGTCATATTCTACTTCTCCCACAAAGGAGAAGCGGGGAGTAAGCTCCAGCGATTTGTCCAGGCTGACCCTGAATCCGCCGTCGGTATCAACCCAGAAGCGGGATTCAAGGGAGAGCGGCAGCAGATAGTGAAAACCTGCAATACCCCGGGTATCTTCGCCGGAACTGCCCTCACCCTGCAGGTTGACACCGGCGAAAATCGTAAAAAACCGGTTGAAGTAGCGTTCCCAGGTAAAAATTCCCTCCCACTCGGTGGCGTCGACATCTTCCCAGCCTATTTCCCAGGAGGCGCTGAGAATGTTGCGCGTACTGGACAGGGTGAGCATTCCTTCGGTCATGTTGGTCAGGATGGCGGCTTCTCCCCAGGAGAACCAGTGATCCTTATATAAATTCGGCCTGACTGCCGCTGTTTCCGGATCAGCATTGAACCCCTGGTAATGAACGACCCGGGCCATTCCCGCCTCCATATGGTAGAGGAAATGGCAGTGAAAAAACCAGTCCCCCACCTCATTGGCATCGAATTCGATGATCGTGGTGGACATGGGCGCGACGTCAACCGTATGCTTGAGGGGGGCAAAGTCTCCCTGGCCGCTCAGCACACGGAAAAAATGACCGTGCAGATGCATGGGATGATGCATCATGGTCCGGTTGATCATAATGAAGCGGACAACTTCTCCTTTGCGGATACGGATGAAATCGCTTTCCGACAGGGTCCTGTTGTTCAGCATCCAGACAAAGCGTTCCATGTCGCCGTCCAGGGTGAGGCGGATCTCCCGTACTGTTCTGCCGGCGGCAAACGATGTCGGCTTGAGGGCTTTCAGTTCGGCATAGGGCGGCCAGGGCCGTTCATCACTCATGCCGTCCGGGGCCAGTTTTCCGGCCGAGGAAATATCAGCCGCCATGAAGCCGAAATTCCTGCCGTACTTTTTGCCCGATCTGTCAACTCCCTTCTGCTCCGGTATCGGGGTTTCCGGGACGGGAGCCTGTTCCACGGCGTGTCCCTGCAGGTTTTCATGCATATCCATATCATGCTGCATGTTCATTGGAGCTGCATGCTCATTCTTCTCTTCTATTTGCGCCATGCCCGAATGTTCATGACCCATGTCCATGGCAGGTTCCGGATCTGCTCCATGGTCCATGCCCATCATTCCCGGGGAATCAAACATGCCCTTGTCGACCAGGCTGTCGGGCATGCCCATCGCCCCGACCGGGGTAAGGGCAAATATCTGCTGGAAATCGGGGCGGTGCATCAAATGGTACAGATTAGGTTTGGGAACGTCAGGAGCATGGCGGCGCGGACCGTCGCCGATCCAGACCGCGGCATGGCCGGAGCCGTCATGGGCTGTTCCCCTCAATTCGAATGAACCAGCCGAAGGGAGGGTGACAAGGACATCATATGTTTCCGCCACGGCAATGAGCAGCCTGTCTTTCCGCACCGGCTGGACATCAATGCCGTCGGCGGCGATAATAGTCATCGGACCTCCGGCGAACTCGATGAGGAAGTAGGTGGTTGCGGAACCGTTTATGATCCGCAGACGGATTGTTTCACCTGTTTTCCCGGGAAATCCTGATTCAACACGGCCGTTGGCCAGGAACCGGTCATAGGCGACATCGGAAATATCCATGGGCGGCATCCGTCCGAAGTCCTGCTGAAGATAGCTGCCGAGCATGCCCATCCTGGCGGCTCCCAGAATTGACTGGCCGTTTCCCTTGGCAAGGGCATACCATTCGCTTCCCCGTTTCAGCGTCCTGTTCACGGCCTCCGGCTTTTCGTCCGTCCAATCGGAGAAGAGGATCACATGTTCCGGGTAGCCGCCGCTGTCCCCGGAGCGGGGTTCGATAACGATAGAGCCGTACATGCCGCTCTGTTCCTGGAACATGGTATGTGAATGATACCAGTAAGTCCCGGACTGACGGATGGGAAATTCATAGGTAAAGGTTGTTCCCGGGGCTATGGGCGGAAAGGAAATGTAGGGAACTCCGTCCATCTCGGGCGGGACCAGAATGCCGTGCCAGTGGATCGAAGTTTCGACATCCATGGCGTTGCGGACATGGATGCGGGCAACATCGCCTTCCGTAAAGCGCAGGACAGGCCCGGGGATGGATCCGTTGATAGTCATGGCTTCGGCAGGTTTGCCGGTGATGTTCACCTTTTGTTGCTCTATGGTGAGATGATACTCAACAGTTGCCCCCCCTGCATGGGCAGGAAAAAACACGAAGAAGAAAATAAAGAGAAAGGGATGAAAAAGGAAACTCCTGCAAGAAACAGATGTGATTATCCTGGATAATTGATTTGCGTTGAAAAAATCGGGAGGAGAAGTTGTCATAACAGTTTTTCCCATGGCGGAATCGTTTAACTGTTTCTTGATGCAAGTACCATACCGGCGCACGCGATATCATTCAAATTTCGACGTACAACGTTCGATGATGTCCTGCAGGAAATCCGCAGCTCAGGCAACTCGCAGGGCAAGAGTACGGGTAACAATATAAAGGTTACCTGGCCAGTTTGATCGTCAAACCTGTCACAAACCCCCAGACCCAGTTGACAAAAAGTACCAGCACCGGGGTAAGCATGCCCAGCTCGATACCTGCGATTCCCTTGTGTTCCTTGAGGGGAAAAACAACAAACAGCTGGACCAGGGTCGGCAGGAGGCTGAGAACGCTTCCCTTGGTCAGCAGCCTGGAATCAAGTAAAGGCAGGACAAAAGTCATCCCCCAGATGCCGCCCCACACAATTCTAGGATACAGCCATGCAGGGGTGAGCCCGGGAGCCATGGCAATGTTCATCGTCCTGGTTATGTCGTAGTGTCCGAGCAGCCAGAGCACCAGGCTGTTCGCCAGGGCGCCGAGACAGCCGGCGGAAAAATAGAGCAGCAGTTTTTTCACATCTTGTCCCCCTATGCCTTGTCAATAATGTCCGGCAGGGTGTACATCCGCAGCTCCTTCGCCGTTCTTGCAGAATCCGCGTCAACAGTTGCTTCCACCGCCTCAACCATCGCCAGGTATTGGTCCGGAAAGCCGTGCTCCCGCATGCCCCGCAGAACATGCTCCTTGTACCAGTGACAGGGTTTTCTCTTCCGGTCGATCGCCGTGGCCGTGTAGAGAAAAGCATCCATGAGCGATCCCGAATCTGTGACAATCCCGATATTCCTGATCTCATAGCCGTTTCCCAGGCCTTCGGCTGCATCGAGCAGGTGCCTGTGGCAGGGATCGATCCGGTAGACTGCCCCGAGGGTGTAGTCCTGACGTCTGCCGGTGTACCAGGCATCGCACTTGGCAGAGCCGTCCCGGCCGATTTTATGGAAGACAAGACGATGCCGCCCGAGCCGGCCGGAAGCAACCAGCCTGCTCGACGGCACCCTCTGCGTCAGCCGGACAGTGGAGAGGTTTGAACCATAGGCAAAGTAGAGCATATTTTTATTCACCTAACCGGTTCTCGTATTCCTGCATCCTTTTATTTTCAATATCAACCGCATTCCGGGCGCTTTCCATGGGCGCCTTTATGGATTGTGCCGCCTCATGCCCGATCCCGGCTGACCGTGATTCGTAGCCTTCCGTTTTTTCAGCTTCGCTTTCAATTTCCCCTGAACAACCGTTTATCAGAACTGCAGCCAGGAATGCTGTTGCCAGGAATCGGGAAATGAAAAGTCTCTTGTTCATAAGTTGTCGACTATGAACGTCGACCATCGAACTTCCAACATCGAATGCTGAATCCTTTATATTCATATCGATCGAGTTATGTCCCGGATCCTTACCAAACATCGGATATTATTTCCGGGCTCTGTGCAGCCAGAGCAGGGCGCCGCCGGCCAGCATGGCCGAACTGAGCAGTTGGCCCATGGTCAGCCCCATGAAAAGGCTGCCGAGATAGGGATCGGGTTCCCTGAATATCTCGGCTATTATGCGGAAGATGCCGTAAAATATGAGAAAGAGCGCCATCATTGAACCATGCGGCCAGAACTTTGATTTAACGAGTTCCCATGGTTTATGTTTCAGGCTCCAGAGAATGCAGAACAGCAGCAAGCCTTCGAGCAGGGCTTCATAGATCTGCGAAGGATGGCGGGGCAGGGGGCCGCCGCCGGGAAAGACCATGGCCCAGGGCACATCCGTCACCCGGCCGTAGAGTTCACCGTTGATGAAATTGCCGATCCGCCCGAGTCCGAGTCCGATGGGGACCGTCACTACATACAGGTCGGCCGCTTTCCAGAAATCGAGACGGTTGGAGCGGCAGAAGATATATCCGGCCAGGATAACCCCGAGCAGGCCGCCGTGAAAGGACATGCCTCCCTGCCAGGTGGCGAATATTTCCAGGGGTCGATGAAAATAGTAGGCGGGCTGATAAAACAGGACATAGCCGAGCCGGCCGCCGATAATCACGCCGAGAATAAGATAGAGATTGAGGTTGTCGAATTTTTCTTTCAGATCATGCCAGCGGAACTTTGTCAGTTGATAATAAACAAGGGCATAGGTCGCCAGGAAGCCGAGAACGTACATGAGCCCGTACCAGCGGACCTTCAGCTGACCGAAAGAGATGATAACCGGATCGATATCAGGATAGGGAAGCATAGCTTATAAATAACCTTGTTTTTTCATGTGGACCTGCAGCACCGATATGGCGGCCGGAGTCATTCCCGAGATGCGGGAAGCCTGGCCCAGGGAAAGGGGCTGCACCTTGTTCAGTTTTTCCACAACTTCGTTGGACAGGCCCGGCAGGCCGTTGTATCGCATTTCAGCCGGCAGCAGGGTCCGTTCCAGCTTCTTGAAGCGGACAACCTGTTCTTCCTGCCGTTTGATATACCCCTCATATTTTACCTGCAGCTGTATTTCGTCCCGAAACGGGAGTGTTTCCAGATCCATATCCAGGGGTATTTCCGCCAGCTTCACCAGCCGGTGCAGAGAGGCAAGATTCATTTCCGGCCGTTTCAGGAGATCTGCCAGGGTCAGCGGCTGTTTCATGGCGACGCTTTCTATCTGCGCCAGGGCATCGTTGACCCTGTCCGTCGGCATGATCCGGTGGGCATGCAGCCGGGCGACCGCCTCTTGGATGGCTTCTTTTTTCTGCTGGAAACGCTCCCATGTTTCGCCGTCCACCAGGCCTATCCGGTAGCCGATCTCCCGCAGCCGCAGGTCGGCATTGTCCTCGCGCAGCAGCAGCCGGTATTCGGCCCGGGAGGTGAAAAGCCGGTAAGGTTCCTTTGTTCCCTTGGTAATCAGGTCGTCAATAAGAACGCCGGTGTAGGCCTGGGAACGGTCCAGGATAAGGGGCGCATCTTCCCTGACGTATTGGACCGCGTTGATGGCGGCCATCAGGCCTTGGGCGGCGGCTTCTTCATAGCCCGAGGTGCCGTTGATCTGGCCGGCCAGGAACAGGCCGCCGACTTTTTTTGTCTCCAGGGAGGGTTTCAACTCCAGCGGGTCGATGTAATCGTATTCGATGGCATAGCCCGGGCGGATTATTCTCGCCCCCTCCAGTCCCGGAATGGAGTGCACCATGTTGATCTGGGTCTGCAGGGGCAGGCTGGTGGGGATGCCGTTGGGATAATATTCCACGGTGTCAAGCCCTTCCGGTTCCAGGAAAATCTGGTGGCGCAACTTTTCCGGAAAGCGCATGACCTTGTCTTCAATGGAAGGGCAGTACCTGGCGCCGATGCCCTCGATGATCCCCGCATACATGGGAGACTGGTCAATTGATCCCCGGATGATCTCGTGGGTCTTCTCGTTGGTATAGGTGATGTAGCAGGGCTTCTGTTCCAGCGGCGGCATGCCGGTACTGGAAAATGAGAACAGGTTGGGCGGATCGTCGCTGTACTGCGGCTCGAGCCCGCGGAAGTCAATGGAATTGCCGTCCAGGCGCGGCACGGTGCCGGTTTTCATCCTGCCGACAGCAAAGCCTGTATCCTTGAACCAACGGGCGAGCCGGGTCGAGGGAGCATCTCCCATCCGGCCGGCGGGAAAGTTTTTCATGCCGATGTGGATGAGGCCGTTGAGAAAGGTGCCGGTTGCCACCACCACGGCGCGGACGGCAATGACCTCGTCCAGGGATGTCCGGATGCCGGTGACAAGACCGTCCTTCACCAGGATCTCGTCCACTACGGTCTGCCGGATTTCGAGGTTCGGCTGGTTTTCCAGCAGGTGTTTCATCCGCAGCCGGTAGCGCAGCCGGTCCGCCTGCGCCCGGGAGGAACGGACAGCCGGTCCCTTGCTCGTGTTGAGCCGGCGGAACTGGATGCCCGTGGCATCGATATTCCTGGCCATCTCCCCGCCCAGAGCGTCGATTTCCTTGACCAGGTGGCCCTTGGCCAGTCCCCCGATGGCCGGATTGCAGGACATGGCGCCGATGGTATCCGCATTGATGATGCAGACGAGGGTCCGGGGACCCATGCGGGCCGCGGCCAGCGCGGTCTCGCAACCGGCATGCCCGGCTCCGATGACGGCTATATCGAAATCAACCATTTGTGTCATGCGGTATTCAGGTAGTATTACTTTGTTCGTATAAAATCAGACTCGAAGAGCCTGATCCGAATTTATAATCATGATTCTACGTTCAATGTTCGAAGTTTATAATCCAATCAGCGAAAACGAACCGGATGAATAGAGACCCGCCGATTGCCCTTCGGGCTGCCTTCCGGAACCTCGAACCTCATACCGTGAACCGTTCGATTCGGCGAGCAGGCTGCCGTATTATAGTCCATGCGGCCATATTTGCAACGGGAACCGCTTCCCACCCGCAAGTGCGGCGGCTGCCCGTCAAATGCGGGTTGGCATTCTCGTCTCGTACATGGTACATTTTATATTTGAATATCACTCCTGTTTCACAGATGGTGGAACCTGCAGGCGGCAGAATATTATCAACCGATGGGAGAAGGGTTATGAGAAGACAGCAAGTCATTGAATTACTGGCTCACAGCAAACCCCAGCTTAAAGAGCGTTTCGGTGTCACTCGCCTGGCGCTGTTCGGTTCGACAGCGCGCGATACGGCAGCAGCCGGCAGCGATGTGGATATTCTGGTCGATTTCGACGGCCCCGCCACCTCCAGGCGATATTTCGGCGTTCAGTTTTATCTGGAGGACCTGCTGGGCTGCCCGGTCGATCTGGTAACTGAAAAGGGACTGCGTCCGGAACTCCGTCCCTATATTGAACAGGAGCTGATCAATGCCTGATTCCATCAAACGTGAATGGCGATTTTCCCTCGACGATATGATCGATTTTGTCCGGAAAGTCCTTGCCTATACTGACGGGCTCGATCAGAATACCTTTGTGGCAATTCCGACCTGACATACAGGCATGAAACTTGATTATCCCACCCTGGATCTTCTACGGCATAACCACCCGGCCTGGCGGCTGCTGCGATCGGACCATGCGCCGCTGGTGGCCGGTTTCCTGCACCGGGTGTATATCATCCCCAATATCAGGGTGATGGCCCAGGCAGATCTGGCTGAAGACCTGGAGGACGAACTGTTTGCCCTGCGCGACCGGTATGGTCGGGAATCCTTTCCGCGTTCTGCTCAGGCTTATCTCAATGACTGGGCGGATAATGACAAAGGCTGGCTGCGCAAATTCTATCCCCCCGGTTCGGACGAGCCCCATTTCGACCTGACCCCCGCCACTGAGAAGGCCATCGCCTGGCTGGTCAGCCTCACGGAACGGACCTTTGTCGGCACCGAATCGCGCCTGCTGACCCTGATCGAACTGCTCCGGCAGATGAACGAGGGCAGCGAAACCGATCCCCGGGTCCGCATTGCCGAACTGAACCGGCGGCGGGCCGAAATCGATGCGGAAATCGAGCGCATCAAGGCCGGCGATCTCTCGCTGCTGGACGACACTGCCCTGAAGGATCGTTTTCAACAGTTTCTGCATATGGCCCGGGAACTGCTTGCCGATTTTCGCGAAGTAGAGCATAATTTTCGCACCCTGGACCGGCGGGTGCGGGAACGCATCGCCCTCTGGGAAGGCGGTAAGGGGGAGCTGCTGCAGGAGATCATGGGGGAGCGGGACGCGATAACCGATTCGGACCAGGGCAGGAGCTTTCAGGCATTTTGGGATTTTCTCATGTCCCAGGCCCGGCAGGAGGAATTGACGCGACTGCTGGAGCAGGTGCTGGCCCTGCCGCCGATTGCCGGGATGCAGCCCGAGGCCCGTTTGTACCGGGTGCATTATGACTGGCTGGAAGCCGGCGAAAACACTCAGCGTACCGTTGCCCGGCTGTCGCAGCAGCTCAGGCGCTTTCTTGATGATCAGGCCTGGCTGGAAAACCGGCGCATTATGGAAATTCTCCACAATATCGAAACCAGGGCTTTAGCAGTGCGCGAAATACAGCCGGCAGGTGATTTCATGCTGCTTGACAATGCAACCGCAGACATTGAACTGCCAATGGAGCGCCCTCTGTACCGGCCACCGGTCAAGCCGCTGATTGCCGATGTGGAACTGGAGGAGGGCGATGACCGGGTGGACGCGAGCGTTCTCTACTCGCAGGTGGTGGTCGACCGGGCGGAACTCGCCCGGCATATCCGGCAGGGACTGCAGGACCGCTCACAGATCACCCTGGGTGAACTGACCGCAGCACATCCTTTGCGCCATGGGCTGGCGGAACTCCTGGCCTATCTGCAGTTGGCCGGCGACCGGCCCCAGACGGTAGTGGATGAGACAATTGTCGATACCATCGGCTGGCATACCGAAGAGGGCACCATACGGCGCGCCCGTCTGCCGCGGGTTATTTTCGTGAGGAATTGAATGGTGGAGAACCAGGAATTGGGGACAATAGCTCCCGACGGCGATCAAAATCTGTCGGCCGTGGTGGTGACACTGCTCAAGGGAGTGCTCTCCCTGGAGGATAGTCCGGCGCTCTGGCAGACGCTTCTCGGTCTGCAGGCCCGGGTACGTGATTTTGTGGCGGTGCTCGGCCTGGATCTGGTTCTGGACGAAGCCGAAGGCTATGCCTTTCTGCGATCGCAGCCCGAAGAGGAAAACGGCGCAACCTCCGGAATTCCGCGGCTGATGGCCCGGCGGCAGCTCTCTTTTCCGGTGAGCCTGCTGCTGGCGCTTCTGCGCAAGAAGCTGGCTGAGTTCGATGCCGGCGGCGGCGATACCCGGCTTATTCTTTCCCGGGATGATGCCGTGGAACTGATCCGGGTTTTTCTGCCCGCCGGCAGCAACGAAACCCGCTTGATCGATCAGGTGGACACGCATCTGAACCGGATCGCTGAGCTGGGATTTATCCGCCGGCTGCGCGGTCAGGACAGGATGTTCGAAGTGCGGCGGATTATCAAGGCTTTTGTCGATGCGCAATGGCTGGCGGAATTCGATGCGCGGCTGGCCGCCTACGAGCTGCAGGCAGCACCGAAGGGGGAGGAGGGGGATGGCTGAACCTTTGCGACTGGATTTTATAGGGGATGACCGGCTTACCGGCTACCGCCTGCAGCGGCTGGAGGTGTACAACTGGGGCACCTTTGACAACAGGATCTGGACCCTGCGGCTTGACGGCCGCAATGTTCTGCTCACCGGTGAAATCGGTTCGGGCAAGTCAACGCTGGTGGATGCGGTCACCACCCTGCTGGCCCCGGCCCAGCGGATAGCATACAACAAGGCGGCAGGTGCCGACATCCGGGAACGGACCCTGCGTTCCTACGTACTCGGCTACTACAAATCCGAGCGGAGCGAAACCACCGGCAGCGCCAGACCGGTGGCGTTGCGCGATCACAACTGCTATGCCGTTGTGCTGGGTATTTTTCATAATGCCGGCTACGGCAAAACCGTGACCCTGGCCCAGGTCTTCTGGATTAAGGATGCGCAGGGACAACCGGCCCGCCTGTATGCTGCCTGTGAGCGGGATTTGACCATTGCCGACGATTTTTCCCGCTTCGGCACCGACATCACAAACCTGCGTAAGCGGCTGCGGGGATCCGGGGTGGACCTGTTCGACACTTTTCCCCCGTACGGCGCCTGGTTTCGGCGGCGGTTCGGTATCGATAATGAGCAGGCCCTGGACCTCTTTCTTCAGACCGTGTCCCTCAAATCAGTGGGTAATCTTACCGGTTTTGTCCGTACCCACATGCTCGAACCTTTTGAAGTCGCTCCCCGCATCACTGCCCTGATAGGTCATTTCGATGACCTCAACCGGGCCCATGAAGCGGTGCTCAAAGCCAAGCGGCAGGTGGAGCAGCTCATGCCGCTCGTGGCCGATTGCATCCGGTTCGGCGAGCTGACGGCGGCGGCCGGGGAATTACGAGCCTGCCGGGAAGCCCTGCGGCCCTGGTTTGCCGGCCGCAAGCTGGATCTGCTGGAGAAACGGATCGCAAAGCTGGAAGAGGAACTGGAACGCCATAACATCCGCATCAACCGGTGGGAGGGAGAGCGGAGCGCCATGCGGAGCCGGGAGATGGAGTTGCGGCGCAGCATCGCAGAGAGCGGCGGGGACCGCATCGAGCGATTGACCGCGGAGATCCGCCAGGCAGAGGAAGAGCGTGAACACCGCCGCCGGAAGGCTGCCCGATATGCAGAACTTATGCGTGATCTCGAACTGCGGCCGGCCGAGAATGAAGAGGCATTTTCCGCCGGCCGCCGGCAGAATGCAGTCCTGTTGGAAAAGGCGGCAGAACGCGAAGCCGACATTCAGAATATGTTGAACGAGGCTGGAGTGCAATTTGCCCGGGGCAGGCAGGAGCATGAGCAGCTGCTTGATGAAATTGACGGGCTCAAGTCCCGGCGCAGCAATATCGATGAAAAACAGATAGCCATGCGCCGTGCTCTGTGTGCCGCTCTTGACCTGCCGGCGGAAGAGATGCCGTTCGCCGGCGAGTTGATCCAGGTACGCGATGATGAGCGCGACTGGGAAGGGGCAATCGAGCGGCTGCTGCATAATTTCGGCTTGTCGCTGCTGGTGCCGGACGAATATTACCCCCGGGTTGCCGAATGGGTGGACCGGACTCACCTCAAAGGCCGGCTGGTCTATTTCCGGATGCGAGAACCGGGCAAGGCGGAACCGCCTGTCCTGCATCCTGATTCGCTGGTCCGCAAGCTGGCTATTATGCCTGATTCTTTCTGTTACACGTGGCTGGAGCGGAATTTGGCCCTTCGATTCGATGTGGCCTGCTGCCTCACCCAGGAGCAGTTCAGGCGGGAAACCAGGGGGATCACCCCGGCGGGACAGATCAAGATGCCCGGCGAGCGGCACGAAAAGGACGACCGCCACCGCCTGAATGACCGCAGCCGCTATGTGCTGGGGTGGACCAATGAAGGCAAGATCGAGGCCCTGGAACAAAAGGCCCGGGCAACCGAGACGCGGCTCGGTGAAATCGCCGGCCGTATAGCCGCCTTGCAGTCTGAGCAGAAAGCGGTCAAGGACCGGATGGAGATCCTTGCCAAGCTGGAGGAGTATCGCGATTTCCGCGAATTGGACTGGCAGCCGCTGGCTGTCCAGGTGACGCGGCTGGAAGAGGAAAAACGGCAGTTGGAGGTTGCCTCCGACATCCTGAAAACCCTTGCCGGTCAACTTCGGGAAGTTGAAGAGGGTTTGCGCGGCATTGAGGAAAAAATCGATACAGCTAAAGACGCTCGCTCCAGAACGGCGCAGAAGAAGAGCGACGCCGAGTCCCTGCGGCAGCAGACCCTTTCTCTGCTTGACGACTGCGAGCCGGAACACGCCGGACGATTCGAGCGGCTGGAGGTCTTGCATGATGAAGCCCTGGGCGGGCGTCAGCTCTCGGTCGAATCCTGTGATAACCGGGAGCGGGAGTTGCGCGACTGGATCCAGGCAAAGATAGACGCTGAAAACAAGAAAATCGAACGCCTGCTGGAAAAGATCATCGATGCCATGCGCGCTTTCAGCGCGGCCTATCCTCTTGAGACCCGCGAGATGGATGTCTCGGTGGCCGCTGACGGCGAATACCGGTCAATGCTGGAACAATTGCAGGCAGATGATCTGCCGCGCTTTGAGGCGCGATTCAAGGAACTGCTCAACGAAAACACCATCCGGGAAGTGGCCAATTTTCAATCCCAGCTGGCCCGGGAACGGGAGAAGATCAAGGAACGCATTGCCCGCATCAATGATTCGCTTACGCAGATCGATTACAATCCCGGCCGCTATATCTCCCTGGAGGCACAGGTTGCCATCGATGCCGATATCCGCGATTTCCAGTCCGAACTGCGGGCCTGTACCGAAGGCGCGCTCACCGGCTCCGATAACGCACAGTATTCAGAAGCCAAGTTTCTGCAGGTGCGCCGGATTATCGAGCGATTCCGGGGACGGGAAGGGCAGGCGGAGATGGACCGGCGCTGGACCGCCAAGGTCACCGATGTACGCAACTGGTTTGGTTTTGCCGCCAGCGAACGCTGGCGCGAGGACGGCAGCGAGTATGAACACTACACCGATTCCGGCGGCAAGTCGGGCGGGCAGAAAGAAAAGCTCGCCTACACGGTGTTGGCCGCCAGCCTGGCCTACCAGTTCGGGCTGGAATGGGGGGCGGTTCGCTCCCGTTCATTCCGCTTCGTGGTCATTGACGAAGCATTCGGCCGCGGCTCGGATGAATCCGCTCAATACGGCCTCAGGCTGTTCGAACAATTGAATCTGCAGCTTCTGATCGTCACTCCCCTGCAGAAGATTCATATCATCGAGCCGTTCGTGGCCAATGTCGGTTTCGTTCACAATGAGGACGGCCGCGCCTCGGTGCTGCGCAATCTCAGCATCGAGGAGTACCGCGAAGAGAAGAAGAGACAGTCGGCATGAACTGGACCACACCCGACGATCTTCGCGCCCAGGTCCGGAAACTGTGGAACCGGGGAATGATCCTTGCCGGACTTGCGACGGGTGAGCAGCTTTTTCCCAGGCGCCTGGTACTCAGGGGACCGGCCTCGAAGGAGCTGGCGGAGCGGTTCGGCGAAGTGCGCGACTGGATCGCCCGGCTCGATGCCGGAGCAGGGCATTACCGGATCGTGTGGCGCCGGGTCAATCACCGGATTCTGGGCGGGAATGATATGCCCGCCGAGGTCTGGATCGACAGTATGGATCAGGCCCTGGCGCTGATCGGCAGACAGCGGGAGGCGTCCTGCTTTGGCAATTTGCTGAACCTCACCGGCGAACGCGAACCTGATCTCACCCCCTGGCTGGCGAAACGTCCCCTGCGGGCGCTGGAACTGGCCGGCGACTGGGAGCGTCTGCTGGCAATCGTTGCCTGGCTTAAGGATCATCCCCGGCCCGGCATTTATCTGCGCCAGGTGGACATCACCGGGGTGCACAGCAAATTCATCGAAGACCGCCGGGCAGTGCTGGCGGAACTGCTTGACCTGGCCCTGCCGCCGGAAACCATTGATTATGCCGCCTCGGGATTAAGCGGTTTCTGCCGGCGCTACGGGTTTTGCGACAAGCCCCTGCGGCTGCGGTTCCGTCTTCTGGACCCGGCCCTTGCCCTGCTGGCTACGTCCACAGACCAGGATCTCACCCTTACTCATGATACCTTCGCCCGTCTTGCCCTGCCGGTCCGGCATGTCTTTATCACCGAAAATGAAATCAACTTTCTCGCCTTTCCTCATTTATCCGGGAGCATGGTCATCTTCGGCGCCGGCTACGGTTTTGAAATGCTGGCCGTCGCCGATTGGCTGAAGCGCTGTACGTTGCATTACTGGGGCGATATCGATACCCACGGCTTTGCGATCCTCGACCAGTTGCGCAATCATTTTCCGTCAGCGCAGTCCTTTCTGATGGATCGGGATACCCTGCTTGCGCACCGGCAGCAGTGGGGGAGAGAGCCGCAACCCGTAACCCGGGATCTGCACCGGCTCACTGCTGAAGAGGCAGCCCTGTATGATGTTCTGCGCCGCAACATATTGGTTGAACGCTTGCGGCTTGAGCAGGAACGCATCGGTTTTAAATACGTCATGCGTGCCCTGGAGCGATTGCAGAAAAAATGAAGAAAAAACATGCGGTTTGCAAATACTTTAAGTATTAAAGCATTATAACTTCCTGAAATTCAGAACTTATATCCTGTATTCAAAAATGCCGCCGAAAAACGATCACAAATTCCCCTCCCAACTGCCCAACCACGGCAGACTCTGGAAAAGCCTGATGCGGGCGCATTTGGGCGATTATGAAAAGATGGCGCCCGACTTTCGGAAAAGGCGTTTTAAGAGACAGATATGAGGGAGCCGGTTGCGTTAAACGATATGAAAAAACAGATGTGCTGATGCGGCAGTGATCCATTACGGCCTGGACGATGGTTTTGTTCCTGTCAACGGCAACGACTTCGTTGCCCCGGCTTAAAGGGGGCTTCCCGGATTTTTTCTCCTCTGCCAGCGCCACATCGGTTTTCTGGTCATCTTCCAGTATCCCGGGGTCAGGAGGATGGCTATAGTGTAGAGTTCGAGCCGGCCGGCCAGCATGCAGAAGACAAGGACCAGCTTGGCCAGGGCGGGAAGGTGGGCAAAATTCTGGGTCGGGCCGACCAGGGCAAGGCCCGGGCCGATATTGTTCAGCGTGGCTATGACGGCTGACGGCCCGGTAATGATGTCGACGCCGAGGGCGGTGACAATCAGGCTGGCCACAAGAAAAACCGCCAGGTAAATGGCAAAAAAACTTAAAATGGCGATCATCACGTCCTGCGGAACGCTGGTTTTGCCAAGCTTTATGGTTTCGACCTGGCGGGGATGCACCAGCCTGTGCAGCTGGGACCGGGCATATTTGAAAAAAAGCAGAAATCGTACGACCTTGATGCCGCCGCCGGTCGAACCGGCGCAGCCCCCGACAAACATGAGAGAAACCAGCAGTACCTTGCAGAATGGCGGCCAGGCATCAAAATCCGCCGTGCCGTATCCGGTTGTCGTCATCAACGACACAACCTGAAACAGGCCGTCGCGAAGATTATAACCGGCATGGGAATAGGTGCCTGTTATCTGGTTGACCGTGAATATCAGTATGGTGGCAATACATATCATGGACAGGTAGAAGCGAAATTCTTCGTTTTTCCAATAGGCGAGGGGGTTGCCCCGTAAGACAAAAAAATGGAGAGAAAAATTTATCCCGGCGAGAAGCATGAACAGGGTGAAAACCAGATGAATGTATGTTGACTGGTAATGGGCTATGGAAGCATTGTAATTGGCAAAGCCTCCCGTTGCCAGGGTGGTGAAGGAATGGGTAAGGGCATTGAAAAAGTCTACGCCGCCCAGTGAGAGCAGAAAGGTTTGGGATATTGTCATGAGCAGGTACACGCTCCACAGTATCCTGGCGGTGTCCTGGATCCTCGGGGCAAGCTTGTCCGCGGTCGGACCGGGAACTTCCGCCTGGAAGAGCTGCATGCCGCCGATGCCCAGCAGGGGAAGGATAGCCAGGGTAAGGACGATTATTCCCATCCCACCGAGCCACTGGGTCATGGCCCGCCAGAAAAGGAGGCTCTTGGGCAGTATTTCTATGTCAATCAGGATTGTCGATCCGGTGGTGGTAAAACCGGACATGGATTCAAACAAGGCGTTGATAAATGAGGGAATGAAACCGGAATAATAGTAGGGAAGAGAACCGAGCAGGCCCAGCCCCAGCCAGCTGAAGGCCACGATGGCGAAGCCGTCCTTATACCCGAGTTCCTTTTCCGGCATGAAAATGAGGGTCAGTATTCCCCCCATGACAAGCCCCAGAAAAGAACAGAAAAGAAAGGTTCCCACCATATTGTCATGGTAATAGAGGCTGAAGGGAATGGGGGTGAGCAGCATCATCGACAGGATGATCAGAAGCTTGCCCAGCAGATTGAGTACGCCGCCTATGCGCATTTTACCTTTCCGGCTTTGCTGAAATTAAGGGAGGAGAAGAGGTCATTCATTGGGTGAAAAGAATTTTTCCACTTTTTTCGCCTCCTCCTGGCGGAAGAAAGTGACCAGGTTGTCACCGGGGCGAATAATCGTGCCTCCGGAAGGGATGATAACCTTGTTATCCCTGACGATTGCCCCGATCAGCAGCCCGGGCGGACAGGCAAGATCCTTGATCGGCACCTGGTCAAAGTTTTTATGTTCCGGTACAGTGACCTCCATAACTTCGGCATCCGTATCAAGGATCGTGGTGATGGAGATAATGGATCCCCGGCGGACATAGCGGAGGATCATATCCGCTGCAACCTGCCGCGGGCTGAGCGCGACATCAATACCCAGTTTGCCCAGCATGGGCACAAAATCATGGTGCGTTATCTTGGTGATGCACCGCTTGGCTCCATGGTGCTTGGCCAACAGGCTGGAGAGGATATTTGTGGTGTCGGAACCGGTGACGGCAATAACCAGGTCGGCAAATTCTATGCCTTCCTCAATGAGATCATGGGCTTCGAGGCCGTCAAAATTAAGAACAATGGTATGTCCCAGGTTTTCCGAAAGAAAATTACAGCGCTCCCTGTCAACCTCTACGATCTTGACATCGATGTTCAGTTCCTCGAGCTGCCGGGCCACCATATAGCCGATATCGCTGCCGCCGATGATAAAGACCTTGTTCGGCAGATGGCTGGCAACATTGAATATCTGCTCTATTTCGGCCATTTCCTCTTTGAGCAGCATCAGGTATATCCTGTCGCCGGCCAGGATTGTGCTGCTGCCGTCGGGAATAATAGTCTTCCCGTCACGGATTATTGCCGTGATTACGTACTGGCGGGTTTCATGCTGGTGCTTCAATTCAAATAAAGATTGACCGACAAAGGGATTGTTTTCCTGAACCTGGTAGCTGAGAAGGAGAATCTGCCCGTCGGCGAATTCAGCGGAAAAAACGGCCTCGGAAATGCGTATCCGCTGCATGATGACTTCAACCATGGCCCAGTCCGGACTTATGATCAGGTCAATGCCCAGGGCTTCTTCATTCTGGGACAATCCGGGCGTGAGCAGCTCTTCGTTTCTGACCCGCGCGATCCGGGTTGCAACATCGTACTGGCGGGACATCATGCAGGCGACCAGGTTTACCTCGTCACTGTTCGTTACCGCGATGAACAGATTGGTTCTGGCTATACCTGCTTCCGCCAGAATCCTGGCTGAAGCGCCCGAACCGTGGACGGTAAGAATGTTCAGTTCCCGTTCAATCCGCTGGAGTTTGGCCTTGTCGGTGTCGATCAGAATGACTTCCTGACCTTCGGCAGAAAATCTTTCACACAGATACTGGCCCACCAGGCCCGCACCTACGATTATTATCTGCATGGGGTATTACTCCTGTCAGTCATAAAAATGAAAAAAGCCATAGGTGTATATAGATGCTCGGGATGAATTTTGCAAGAGCGAGCAATGTGACGAAGTCAGGGTGACCAGCGGAGAAAGGCCCAGGTGGTGACATGTTGGGGCCGCAGGATTATTGTATTGCCGTCATCTTCAGCTATTGAGCGGACATATTTTTCAAGGCGTTTGTGTTCCTCGTCGGTCAGGTCTCTGAACATCCAGGTGTAGTTGTCCACAGCCTCGGCAAAGGAGCCGTATGGGCGGCTGTGTTCCAGCCTGATGAAGTTGACCGTGGCGTGAATCCCCATTTGATAGAGCAGGTTGACCGTATAGATATAATCGGGTCCGGTTTCAAGTTCCCTGCCTACCGCCTTGAAGGCAGCAGGATCAAGGGGCCCGGGGCCGACCCTGTCGGTCACGGCCACCGCTTTTCGGGCATAACGATTCAGTTTTTCCAGGGCAGCCCGCAGGTCCCGGACGCCGATGGACCTGGAGGCAATAGTCACATCATGCACCCTGATGCCGTGTTCCCGCCAGTCATCCTCCCAGGACAGGGTATGGGTGGAGATATTTGCTATTTGTTCTTTCCCGGCCCGCTCTTCGATAATCTTCAGCATCTGCGGAGAAAAATCGAGAGCGGAAACATGCCTGACCCTTTTTGCCAGGGGAATGGAGAGCGTCCCGGGGCCGCAGCCGACATCCAGGACGGTCCACTCCGGTTCCGGCTGCAGCAGATCGAGGAACATCCTGTTATATATGGAATGAACGTTGCGCCTGGCAAAGGAAGGCGCCCTTTTGTCCCAATCGTCGGGGCCTTTGCTCTTCCGGGTCTTTTTCTTGACGGCATTCTGCCACATGAGGTTCCAGTCGATATTTTTAAAGAGAAGCGGTTGCATGTGTTTCTCGTCCGTGAGGTAAAATTGTTTGACAGAGTCGTCCGGCTATGATTAAAATACTAAATTTTTATAATGTAAATGGCAAGCTTTGCACAGGCGGTAAATACCTCCGTCAATACTTGGATCTGCATGAAAGCTTCTTACTGCGCAGAGCGCCGGGAAACCAGGTTTCCCTTTCAGGAACGGATTGGAAAAGATCGCCATTTCATGCCGCGTGTGCCTTGTCAAAATCGTAAAGGAAATGAATAATGAGTAAAAGAACTTTTCAACCAAGTAATATTAAACGGAAAAGAAGTCACGGTTTTCGGCTCAGAATGAGCACCCGGGCCGGACAGGCAGTCATTAAAAACCGCAGAGCCAAAGGCAGAAAACGTCTGTCAGCATAACGGTGCAGGGATTAGGACTCCCGAAGGCATGCCTTCTCAGGGAATCGCGGGAGTTTATGCAGGTGTATCAGCAGGGAAGGCGGCTGAAGGGGCCTGGATTTTCACTGATCTTTGTGACCAATGATACAGGGTGCAGCAGGCTTGGAATCAGTATCCACCGAATGCTTCGCGGGGCGGTGCGGCGAAACAGAATCAAAAGGATTGTCAGGGAAGTTTTTCGACTTCACCGGGAACTTTTTCCCCAGGCAAGCGATATCGTTGTTACCGTGGGGCCGCAATTCAGTTTATCGACCTACGATTCCTTCCTGCAGGCCATGTCCAGGCTGCCTCAGCCGGATCAGGTAAAAAAGTCATGAACAGCAACCATGCCAAGGATGTCGACTGTACAACGGCATGCAATACCCGGCAGGAAGGACCGAATGCGCTTGTCCGGTGCTGTATTGCTTTACTCAGGGGCTATAAACGGTTTATCTCTCCTTTCCTACCTCCCAGCTGCAGATTCACTCCCACCTGTTCGGAATACGCGATCGAGGCATTTCGGCGCTATGGACTTTTTCGCGGCCTGATGCTCTCATTGTCCCGCCTTTTCCGCTGCCATCCCTTTGCCAAAGGGGGATATGATCCGGTCAAGTAATCCCGTTTTCCCCGAATTTTTTTCCGGCACCGCTTGTCCGGCGCCGGGGAAGAAAAAAGTGTTTTTTCCCTGCTGTAAGGCAAAATTATAGAGGAAGAATATCAATGGATATGTACAGAGCCTTTCTGGCTATCATTATCTCCTTTCTGATCCTGGTCGGATATCAGTATTTTTTTATCAAACCGACTCCTGTACCGCCTGTACCGCCGACCCAGGAGCAGCAGACGGCGGAGCACGAGGTCAGGCCGGCGCCAGCTGAAGTGCCGCAGCAGCCCCCGGCCGAAGGTCCTGCCGTCCAGCCGTTGTCTGTTGCTCCGGATGCACGTGATCTGACGGTTGACACCCCGCTCTATACCGCTGTCTTCAATGAACACGGCGGGGTCATCAAAAGTTTTATCCTGAAAGAGTACCGCAAGGAAAAGGAAAAGGACTCGGAACTGCTGCAGCTGGTGGAGACCCAGAAGCCGGAAGAACTGCCCCTGCTGTTTTCACCTGGAAGCGGGGAGGGCATGGCACGGCCCCTGTACCGTGCGGATACGGAACGGCTGAACCTTTCCGCGGATGGTGGGAAGAAGAGCCTGCGGATGACTGCTTCCCTGCCCGGCGGCATGGAACTTGTCAAGACCATGGTTTTCGACCCGGCAAGCTACATGATAGCCGTCAGCTATCAGGTAGAAAATGAAACATCATCCGCCGTCACCCTGTCCCCGACCCTCACTCTGACCAATCAGCCTTTTGCCCAGGTTGCCGGTTCCAATGTCGCCACAAGTCATTTTATGTTCAGCGGGCCGGTCGTCCTGGTCAATGAAGAACTTGTTGAAGTAAAGGGAAAGAAACTGATAGACGGGCCCCAGACATTGCAGGGTGATATCAGCTGGGCGGCCTACGAGGACAATTATTTTATGTGCGCCGCCGTTCCGGGAGAAGGCGGCAGCAGGTACGTCAGAATGACCGCCTTAAATGGCTCCGTCCAGACGGTAATCGGGGAAGAGCCCGTGGTCCTTGAGCCGGGGGCGCAGAAGGAATTCAAGTATGATGTTTATTTCGGACCGAAGAAACTCTCCATCCTCAATGAGGTCAATTACAGCCTGGCAAAAGCCATAAATTTCGGCTGGTTTGACATTATTGCCAAGCCTATGCTCTGGCTGCTCAACTTTTTTCATTCCATTATCGGAAACTACGGTGTTGCCATTATTCTGCTGACCATCCTGATCAAGGGTGCATTCTGGCCGATAACCCAGAAGGGCATGAAGTCCATGAAAAACATGCAGAAACTGCAGCCCAAGGTCGCCAAGCTCAAAGAGAAGTTCAAGAACGATCCGCAGAAAATGAACCAGGAGATGATGGCCCTGTATAAGACGTACAAGGTGAATCCCCTGGGAGGATGTCTGCCAATGGTCCTGCAGATTCCGTTCTTCTTTGCCCTGTACAAGGTTCTACTGATGTCCATTGAACTCCGGCACGCACCCTTCATGCTCTGGATCAACGATCTGTCGGCACCGGACCGGCTGTGGATAGGATTTGATATACCCTATCTGCACGGGATACCGGTCCTGACCCTGCTGATGGGCGCGTCCATGTATCTGCAGCAGAAGATGACGCCGACTACCGCGGATCCTACCCAGGCGAGAATCATGCAGATGCTGCCGATCATATTCACCTTCATGTTTTTGAACTTTGCATCAGGACTTGTCCTCTATTGGTTTGTCAACAACCTCCTTTCAATTCTCCAGCAGCAGTTGATAAACAGGCAATCCAAAGCCAAGGCATGAAATTTTTAAACAAGGAAACAGATAGATGTCCAAAGCAAAAGATTTTTACAGTATCAGTGTTCCGGAGGCAATTCGTCAGGCCTGCGATGATTTCGGCACTTCCCAGGAAAAACTTGAGATCGAGGTCCTGGAAACAGGCTCCAAGGGAATTTTCGGATTGTGTAAGAAGAGGGCCCATATCAGGGTCAGCCTGAAAAAAAGCAGCGCTTCCGAGGTGAAGAAAGATTCACCGGAAACAAGGAAGAATAAAAGAAGACCCGTTAAACCCAAAGAGCAGGATCTTATCGTCGAGGAAGCAGGCGGTGCGGTGGAGGAAAAACCGGCAGCAATGGAAAAACCGGAGCCCGGCAGAGGACCTGCTGCGGCTCTCGCCGAAAAGGCCGTTGAACCTGAAGAGACGGAGATGCCTTCGGATGAGGTGCTGGAGTCCATACGGGTTGATATTGAACGGATTTTAACCCTCATGGGATTCGCATCCGGGGTCACCCTTCACGTTGACGGACAGTCTGTTCAATGCAACATAAAGGGTGATTATGAGCAGGACCTTGTCGGCCAGGATGGGAGAACCCTGGACAGCCTGCAGTATGTGGTTCGGAAAATGGCCAGCAGCAGGCTTCCCGACAGGGTAACGGTTGATCTGGATGTCGGAAATTTCCGGGAAGAGAGAATGCAGGAACTGCAGAAAATGGCCAGGGAATTGGCGGAACAGGTCAAGGAAACGGGCAAAACCATGTCGATTCCGGCCCTGAATCCCTCAGAACGCAGAGTCGTGCATGTTGCGCTGCAGGATGACAAGAAAATCCGGTCCAGAAGCGTGGGCGAGGGTATTTTCAAGAAGATATTGATTTTCAAACCCGGCAGCAAGGGGCGCAAGTCCGGAGGCAGACGAAGAGGCCGCCAGGGCGGTGGTTCTCCAAAACAATGATACCATAGCCGCCATCGCCACTCCTCCCGGGATTGGCGGCATCGGCATAATCCGCATCAGCGGGCCCCTGGCCCGTTCTGTCCTGAACACCCTGTTCAGGCCGCACAGGCCGCATGAGGACATGCAGAGCCGCAAACTGTACTACGGCACCATAGTCGATCGGGCCGGAACGGTTCTCGACGAAATACTGGCTGTCTTCATGCAGGCACCGAATACGTACACCCGCGAAGACGTTGTTGAGTTGCAGAGTCACGGCAGTTCTCTTGTCCTCAATGCCATTCTGGCGGAAGTCCTTCACCACGGAGTCAGGCTGGCTGATCCAGGAGAGTTCACCAAACGGGCTTTCCTGGCCGGCAGGATAGATCTCACCCGGGCCGAGGCAGTCATTGATCTGCTGAAGGCCAAAACGGATACCGGCGTTCAGCTTGCCGTCGGGCAGCTGCAGGGACAGTTGTATCAGCGCATCGAGGAAGTCAGAAATGCGTTGGTCACCATACTTGCCGTGCTGGAGGTTGCCATTGATTTTCCGGATGATGATGTGGAACTGGTCGACAGGGAAGGGATTCTCCGGCAGCTTGCTCAGGAGGTGGAAATGCCTCTTGCCGGGCTCATTGCCATGGCCGACCAGGGTAAAATAATCCGGGAAGGTATTCATATCGTCATTGCCGGCCGCCCGAACGTCGGCAAATCAAGTCTGCTCAATGCGCTGCTCCAGGAAGACAGGGCCCTCGTCACCCCGGTCCCCGGAACAACCAGAGACACCATCGAAGAAATGATTTCCATCAGGGGGATTCCGGCCCGCCTGGTCGATACGGCAGGCATCCGGGACGACTCAGATTCGGTGGAGGAATTGGGCATCAGGCGGGCCCGGCAGAAAATGAGGGAAGCGGACCTGGTGCTTTTCATGGTCGATAGTTCCGTTCCCTTGACTGCGGCCGACAGGGAACTCTACAATTCAATCGGCAGCGTGGACAGGATTGTAGTCCTGAACAAGATCGACATTGCCGATGCGGAGATCACGGCTTCCCTTGCAGCCGCTTTTCCGGATGCGGAGAAAGTAAACATTTCAGCCCGCAATCATCAGGGGCTTCAGGAACTGCAGGAGATTGTCTTCACCAGGATAATGGGGGAAAAGTTCTCCCTGTCGGAAAGGGACGCATGCGCTCCCAATGTCCGCCACCGCGCGGTGCTTAAAGATACTCTTGCCGCCTCTAAGCGGCTGCGGCGCGCCCTTGCGGAGGGGGTAACTGTTGATTTGGCTGCGATTGAAGTACAGACGGCTCTTGACTGCCTGGGAGATATAGTCGGATTGACAACAACAGAGGACGTCCTGGATAAAATTTTTGCCGAATTCTGCATCGGCAAATAATTGTCCGGATCAGGAAGTTTTCTTGTTGTCCGCCGGCTGCACGGCTGCCGGTTTTATCTGTTTCTGCGGAGAAACAGAGGAAATTTCACCGCTTAACTTCGCGCCCGGTTCAACGCTCAGGTTTTCGGACTCCAGTTTGACCTTGAGGTCGGCAGCGGCATGGATATTGACATCCTTGGCCTTGATGTTCCCTTCGATCGAACCGTAACAGATCAGGCTTGTCAGGTCGATATCGCCGTGGATTTTCCCTGATTCGCTCAGTATCAGGTGCTCTCCTTTGATATTGCCGTTTATTGTCCCGTCTATTCTCGCTTTGCCGGTAAAACTGATTTCACCGGTAATAGACATGTCCTTGGATATTACTGTCGAAATGGCTTCATCTGAGCCGTTGCTTCTGGCCTGGGGATGGGGAACGGTTTTATTGAAAAATGCCATGGTGAACCTGCCCGGTTTTTTATCTGCTTGCGGTCAGGGAAAGATCCGCAACCTTAAGATATTTCATGGGATCGATTGATTTTTCGTTGTATCGTATTCCATAGTGAAGGTGCGACCCGGTGCTGCGGCCTGAATTGCCGATATGGCCGATAACCTGGCCTCTCTTGACAAGCTCTCCCTTTTTGACGAACGTCTTGTTCATATGGGCAAAAATAGTTTCAAATCCGTTGCCGTGGGAGATGAAGATATGACGGCCGAGCACATTGTTGCTTGTTGCTTTTATAACTGTCCCGTCGGCAGTCGCCCTGATTTCATCGCCGGTATTGCCTCTGAAATCGATACCGGGGTGAAAGGCGCTTTTCTTGCGGAGAGGATCCGTGCGATTGCCGAATTTTGAGCTTATTTCCCCAGGGACCGGCATGCCGAGAGGAATGGTTTGCAATAATTCCAGATACTGGTCGGCGCGGTAAATAAGTTTTTCACCATACTCGGGCGAGATGTAAGGTCCGCCGCTGTGCTCCGGATCCTCCTCTACCGGGAGATTGACTCCGATCGTATCCATTATTGTCTGGATGACCCTGCTTCGTTCGTCCAGCCGGCTGATTTCCTCACTGAACTGGGAGGCAAGCTGCTGTTTTTCTTTGCTTAGCTTATCAAGCGCATTCTTTGTTTCGGCAAGCTGCATGTTGAGATTTTGGGTCCTGGACTCCAATGTTCTGGAGTAATTCTTGAAATAATGGATACCGGCCAGGGAACTTGCGGTCAGCAGCAAAGCAGCAGCGAAAGAGATGACAACAACATTGCGGAGTGTTTTTTTTCTGACGATAAAATTGCGACCAGGTCCTCTTTCACCGGTTATAATAATATGCAATTTTGACATAATATTAAATTAACAATAATTAAATAATAAACAAGCGTAATGCTGGCCGATCGAGCACACAATTTTTTCAGAATTCAGGATATCCTATAACTTTTCATTCTATTTTGCAAATTATAAAACTGACTTGAATCCTGCCTCAGCAAGAGAGAATCACACGGCGGGAAGGCGGAAAAATTTGCCGGCAGCAGATTTTTACGGCTGCCGGCAATGCAATTGCCCGGCTGTTGAAAAATGGATGCCGGCACCGGAATAACCTGCCGGCTTTATTGTGCTGCGGGAGCGGTTGATTCACAGGCGTTACCGTGCCGCCGTTCCAACCTGGTGCCCGTTTACTTAAATGAATCGACAAAGAGTTTTTCAATGGCAGCACGGCCCGCATCACTTACATAGCGGGTGCCGGAACCGACAAATGTATTGTAGGCAATTATCGGGTTGTCTTCCTGCCATTCCCTTTCTTTCCAGGTGAACCATTGGTTCTTGTTCTGATCGAAGACGTGCAGCGGCCTGTTGAAAAGCTTAGCAAGTTCGACGGCCCATCCCGTTCCCCCTTTTACCGAATTGTCATCCAGAATGGTTCCGATGACAAAAACCTGGTGCCCTTTGTTTACCATATGGAAAATAATCTGCAGGACCTTGCGGATTTTGTCGGTTTCATAGTAGGTGCGGTTCATCATCCGGGAAGCGATTTCCATACTGATATCACCGCGTTCCAGGTCGCTTTCCGTGAGAACGACCGGATTGATGTCCCGGCTGAGTTTGTGTCCCTCAAAAGTAAAGATAACTTCTTTGATCCCGTATTTTTCCGCGTTTTCTCCAAAGAGTGACTCTGCTCCCTTGAGGCCGCCGTGGTACAGTGTACAGTCTTCGCTTCTCATAGTTTTCCACCTTTTGTAATCTATTGGTATTGCTTGTATTACTTGATTGCTTTAAAAAAGGCCCGCCAAGGAGCAGGGTATCCTTCTATAGTAAGATGCGAGCTTTCCTTGTCAATAAAATCTTCATACGATTCAAAATTCATCCATTCGGTCCGCCGTTGTTCCTCCGAACTCATGGGATGCCGGCAGAAGAACCGCACATCCCTGAAGCCTGTCCGCTTCAGCCAGTTCGCCAGGCAGGCGCCGGTTGGTATAAACCAGGTGCCGGGGGCCTTGGCGTAAGTTTTTTCCGGAAAAAGGGCAATGGGTTCGTCTCCGGGGATGGCCTGCGACTCAAGCAGGAGAGTGCCTCCCGGCTTGAGAGCCGCAAGTATGTTGCTCAGGGTATCCAGGGGAGACGGGCGGTGGTAAATGATCCCCAGCAGAAAAACAACGTCAAAGCATTCCGGAAAAAGATCGATATGTTCAACACCGAGGAGATCGATATTTAGGTTTTCCCGGCCGGCAAAACCGTTCAGGGTGCGAAAGGTGTAGTAATGCTGCACATACGGTTCAAAGCCGAGAACCAGTTTCGGCTTATGATGGGCCATCCTGAACATGTAGTAACCGTTATTGCACCCGATATCCGCCACAATTTTATTTTCCAGGGAAGGTAGTTCGGGGAGCAGCCTGTTCCATTTGCGTTCACTCCGCCATTCGGCATCGATATCAATGCCGAAAATCCGGAATGGACCTTTGCGCCAGGGCATGAAGCCCCGCAGGATGTTGAAGACCCTGTTGCGATCTTCCGGCGATATGTCGTCTTCCCTGCCGATCCGGACTATGTCCCCGGAAAAGTCGCACCGGGAAGCATGCAGATGACGCACTGATTCACTCGGGTCGCGGAATCGGAGAAAGCCTTTCTTCTCCTGGCGGATCCAGTTGCTTTTTTCGCTCCGGATGCGGACAAGCTCATCGCGCCGGGCGCCGGGGAAATAGTCGAGATAACTCATTTTTTCTTGGTGTTTAGGTGCTTAGGTGTTTAGGTGTTTAGGTTATTAGGAGTTTAGAGGAGAAATTAAAAATCCGAAGTTGGACGTTGGATGTTCGATGTTTAAAAATTTGTCTTCTGTCCTCTGTCTTCTGGTGCCTAAGCCCCTATTCCCCTATTCCCCTAAGCCCCTAAACACCTAAACACCTAAACACCTATTTCACCGCCACGAAGGAGGCAAAGTTGAACCATTGGAAAAAGGGTTCGGCCGAGGCAAAGCCCGCCTGGCGGATAAGATCAAGATTTTCCTCTATGGAAAAAGGAACCAGGACATTTTCCAGGGCCTCGCGTTTTGCCGCAATTTCAAGTTCAGAGTAGCCCTGCCGTCTCTTGAACCGGTGAAACATGTCAATATATACCCGGTTCAGCATCTTGTCATGGTTTATGATTTTTTCACTGATATATAATAGACCCCCGGGAGGCAGGCTGTCGTATATGCGCCTGATAAACCGCGGCCGCAAAGGAGGCCTGATGAACTGCAAGGTATAATTGCAGATGACTGCGCGGGCATCGGGAAGAGGGGCGGTCATAATGTCATCCTCGATAAAGCTGACAAGAGGGCTCTTAGCATACATTTCAGCTTTGCGCCGGGCCTTTTCAAGCATTGCAGGGGCAATGTCAATCCCCCGGTATTCCAGATCCATGTCAACGAGGCGGCGGGACAGTTCGAGCAGGGTGGTGCCGGTCGAACAGCCGAGATCGTAGACAATGGAGCCTGGGGGGGCCTGTTGCCGCAACAGTTCGGCAATACCATCGATAACCGCGCTGTAAAAGGGGACCGAGCGGCTGAGCATATCGTCAAAGACTTCAGCGACCCGGTCGTTGAAAGTGAAATCCTCGTTGATGCCCTTTGAATCAAACAGTTTATCCTTCTTCATCATTGGCCGTTTCCGTGTCATGTTTTCAGTGGCTACATGTGTAAAATAGCCTTGCTATCTTGTCAAACTGAAAGTATAAATTTAAACTCGTAGCAAAGCCAAGCATCGGGAAGCAGTTTGAAGGAGGGGAATATGAACAGAGAATATTGGGCGAATTTGATTCTGGGCGTTTTTCTGGCTGTGCTGGCAATGTATGCGGTCGCGAAAATGGGATCTGTCCTTACCCCGAAAGGCCTTTTCGTCGGTGAGCCGGAAATTTCACAGGAGGCAGCTCGGTTTTTGAACGACGTCCGCCTCACGCAATTCAGTATTGTCCGTGAAAACCGTAAGGTTACCGCAGATTTTTATGTGCGGAACAATGCAGCCGCAGATGTAAAGAACCTGGAAATCCTGTGTGAATTTTATGATGAGAACGGATCATATCTGAAAAGGGAAAAATGGATTCTTTATCATACTTTTCCCGCAGGTACGGAAGAAAAATTCACCTCCGTCACTGAACGTTTCGTCAATGTCAGGGGACCGGTTGAGTGCCTTATAACCGATCTGCAGCCCGTGGGAGACCCCGGATTCGATCCGCATCAGCAAGCCGGCGCCGGGCACGGAAATGCTTACGGCGATGACGCCGGGCATAATATGCCTTCCGGCAGCAGCCATTAAATTTACTTCGGATCATATTCCATTTTTCAGCAGTGAGCCATCACTGAAAACCTCTATTATAGTTACGAGCCGTGTCAGAACAGGAAATACATTTTGATGAAATAATAAGCAGGTACCGGAATGATCCGTTCGAGTATGTGGACATGCACGCCATACATGCCGGACATATCCGCTACCTGGTAAAGGAAGGTGCCGAGGTGGAAGGGGTGTCGGGAGAGTGGAAGAACATACCCGGTACAGGCCTCTATGAAATTACCCGGGAGCGCAATCCAAAGATCGTTACCTCCAGGACCAACGGTATTGTCTCCGCCCTGCGGAAAGAACTGGACTGCGAGTTTGTCGAGGCCGGTGAAAAATTGATGACCATCCGGCATCCCCTGAAGAAAAAGGAGATTATCGAGTCGATTTTCCAGGAGGTCCTCTATCTTTTTCTCGCCCCGGAAAGGGCCAGGTACTACTTTTCAATGGATATCCAGTCCCGGATTGACCAGAAGGGTGCCCGCTCGGTATTTATCAAGCCCGGGGATGAAATTATCACCATGTCGCTGATGAAGCGCGATACTCCCGTATTTTACACCGGGGAGCCGGGCATTATCCATTCGATCTACTTCAAACCCGGCGACAGCGTTGATCTTGGAACTCCTTTGATAGGGGTGTGCTCGGAGCAGAAGCTTCCCCTTATCCAGAAAATTATTACCCGGGTAAAGGCCGAGTGGGAGTAGATTTCCCCTTTTTCCTTGTTCCATGCCAGTAAAGAGCTTTTCGCCGGAAACAATGAAGGAATTCCTGAATAGTAAGGAATCTCAGACCGGCAGCAGTCAATTCCCCGATCATACAGCGGAAAAAATCCTGCGCTACGGCTCGCCGGTCGGTTCTGTTATTGAGTGCCATGACAGGATTCCCCGGTGCATGGAGCGGCTCAAGGAACTTATTGACACGGCGGAAGAAAACGAAACCACCCTGCCCAGCGGATCGGTTGTCTTGGCATACGAACTGGAGAACGGCAGCGGCCGTTTTGAGCGCACCTGGCATGCTCCCCGGGGCGGCTTATGGCTGGCGGTTGCCTGGGCCGATACTCTGCTGCCGGAATATACCAGGCTGCTTCCCCTGGCTGCCGGCACCGCATCCTGTGAGGCCGTACGGAATTACGGCATTGATGCCGCTATCAAATGGGTTAATGATATCCATGTCTGCGGCCGCAAACTCGGCGGGATTCTCTGTGAAACGTATTCGGCCAAAAACTCGGGCGACAGATACCACCTTATCGGCATCGGCATCAACTGCAATGTGGAGAAATTTCCCGGCGAGCTGCAGGAATCAGCCGTCAGTATGCATGGGATTCTCGGGCATGCCGTTGATCTGGAGCGTTTTTCCCAGGTTCTTCTTTCCAGGCTGGTGTGGAATTTCGGTCTTGTCCATCTGCAGGAGGAAGAGGATCTTGAAAACCTGCAGGGTGATTCGTCAATTGGTATGAAACAGTCCCTGATCGTGGACGCCTGGCTTAAATTGAGCGATACCGTGGGCAGGAATGTATGTTACGGCTATGATGTGGTCCTAAATCCCATGTATTCCGCGAAAGTAATCGATATCGATCCTTCCGGCGGTTTGGTCATGCAGCTTGATGACGGGAGCACCGTGACCGAGTACAGCGGCGAGATAGTTTACCTGGACTGAGCCGAGGCTAAAGCAGGGTCTGCACCTGCTGCCAGGAGTTTATATCGTGCTGCAGCAGGTGCTGCGTGTACCGGTACAGGAAAAGAAGCGCTTCCCGGGAGTTTTTTTCGGGAAGCCGCAGCCTGTCCATATTTTTCAAATCAAGACGCTGGGCAGAATCAAGAAATTTCAGGGTTTGCACGGAAAGAGGGGCGAGGGGATCGGTTGAGCTTTTTCTGCAGGCACCGCACATGAGCGATCCACTGGCCTGATGAAGGGAAAACGGGGCTTCCGCCGATACCTGTTTCCCGCATAAGCCGCAGCGGCCCAGTTCCGGCTGATAGCCGACGGCACCCAGGAGCCTCAGGTGAAACAGGGCACCGACCTGCAGGGGGTTTTCTCCCTTTTCAAGAGAAGACATTGCCCAGAGCAGCAGGGAGAAAACTGCCGGGTCAGGATCGTGTTCCCGGGTGAAGCGCAGAACGAGTTCCACCGCAAGCATTGCCATAATGTAGCGTCTGAAATCCCGGCGCAGGGATAAAAAGGCATTCTCCAGGTCCGCTTCAACTATAAAAAGCAGGGTATCGCGCCTTGGCGGCCGATAGATGACCTGCAGCAGGGAAAATTCCTCGAGCTTGTTGACAAATCGCTGTTTGCTGCGTTTGGCCCCCTTGGCAATGCCCGTCACTTTGCCCAGGTCCGGACTGAAGAAGGTGACTATCTTGTCGGCTTCGCCGTGGTCGGAGATGGATAAGACGATACCACGGGTACGGCGGCTATTCATCCCCCGGAAGGCTTTGCCGATCCTCTGAATATGAAAAGACAGCCGAACCGTTTATTTTTTCGAATCCGGCAGCAGGTTGTCCGGCAGGAAGGGACAATCCCTCATCTGACGACAGGAGGGCGGCACCCTCCAGGGTATACTCATTGATTGGCCCGTTTGCTGCCGGCGGCTGCGAATCCTGGTTTTCAGACGGCGCAGCCTCATCCGCGCCGCTGCCGCTTACTGCCTGATCGGACGTCCCGATATTGTCCGGGCTGACGGGATAGCTCTGTTCCAGGCCGGTCATGATATATTCAAAGTCCTTGTCCTTGCTGCTGGACACCATGAAGCTGAAAGGGTTCCAGGAGGTGTACAGGCAAAAAGCGGTGAAGAAAAAAATAATCACGGTGAGCAGGATGATGGCAGCTGTCAGCGAAGAGAACTGGGAAGGTTCGGCCATTGTTTTGGGAGTGAGAATGTGCTGCCCGGTATGTATATTCAATCTCGGCCGTTTCCCCCCGGGTTTTCCCGCATCACGTTCTTCCATGAACCGCTGTACGACCTCGGCGGGATTTGCCCCCAGGAATCTGGCGTATAACGACAGAAAGCCCCGGGTAAAAGTATCGGCGGGAAGGGTTTGAAAATCCTGCTGTTCAATGGCGTTGAGGTTCAGTTCCGATATACGGGTTGCCTTCATAACCTCTTTGATCGTCAGTCCCTTGTCGGTACGGAGTTTGCGAAGATATTGGCCGGTATGTTCAAATTCAGGCATCTGTTGCGCTTGTTGCGGCGTAGTGTTGTTTGTTTTTCCTGATTTGCTCATAGTTTTTGCGTCCGCCTGGAGATCTCCTGTCGAAGATTCATCCAGGTTACAGTACCTTTATGTATGACTGGCTTTTTTTTGTATTCAGCCAATCCTCAAATCTCACTTCAATTTCCTGCTGATACAATATCTCGTAGATATCGTCTTTGACCGCAGCATACGGGATTTTGGTAATGATCTGCCCTTCCTGGCTCGACAGGACTTTAAAAAACTGATAACCGGAAGATGTTTCAATGATAGTGCTGATATCACCCGGTTTTGTTTCCGATATGATTTTCAGCATTTCCTCCGACAAATCCTCCCGGTTGATGACGCCTATATCACCGCCGTCAACCGCGGAAGGCAGATTTGAATGCTCCCGGGCAAGTTCCCTGAAATCGTTGCCTCCGGCAGCAAGGCTCCGGATGTGTTCAGCCTTTTCCCGGGCCTCGTTTTTCGACAGGCCGTTTTTGTCGCCGTTCTGATCCCAGCTGATTCCTATCTGGAGTAGGTAAAATCCTCCTTCTCCCACTCTTTCCGTATAATGTGAGTCATAGTAATCAATAATTCTGCTTTCCGGGATGATTACCTTGGAGCGGACTTCGTAGCTGACAAGCTTGGAACTGAGGACCTGAATTTTCAGATTTTCCCGGTACTGCTCCTCGGTCATCCCCATACTGGCTAGCTGGATTCTGAATTGCTGCGGGGTTGTATTATTTTTTTTCAGGATAAGTTCAAATGCCCTTTCTATATCTTCCTCAGAGACGGTAATATTCGCTTTTTCAGCCTCCTGGTGCATTATTTTATTTTCGATCAGCTTGTCGATGACTGTTCTGCGAACCTGTTTCAAGGCTTCCGGCAGTTCGGAAGCCGGTGCCTGTTCCGCAACACGCTGAAAGAGATGTTTGCCTTCCGCATTGACTTCGGAAAGGGTGATAATGTCTTCATTGACCACGGCAACGACCCGGTCCACGATATCACCGTATGAAGTTTGCGTAAAAACCGGGAACGCAAACAGGAATAAAAGAATCTGGCAGAGAAATTTCATGATATGTTAACTGGGAATTATGTTTGCTGCTTGCTTGTGTTTATCCGAAAATGTTCCATCGGAATCTTAAGATCTAATTTTTACACAGTACTCCTGAAAGTCGCAATGAATTTTAACCTTCAGTGCAATATATCCCGCAGGATTTTCAAAAAAACGGAACAAGTTCAATTTGTTATTCTAAATCCCGCCGGAATGCCCGAAAACAGCCGCAGTTATCAATTAACAGGTGAAAGCGGGTTTTCCTTGCCCTCTTCTCCTGTTTTCACTAAACATGGATTCATATTCCGGAAAAATAGAAAGAGAAAAATTGAAAGATTTATCTGTTCCCTGGTTCAAGAAACGGGACAAATCAGGAGGTATGTCATATGAAAAATAATTTGCTCAGAACAGCCCTCATCAGGTCCGCCGCCCTGCTGGCCGTTTTTTCCATTGTTATATATCTGACCCTCTCTTCTCCCGAGGGAAGCATATGGAGCTCCATGGGAGCCATTTTTTATACCCTGTTCAAGGCCGCCCAATTGACAGTCGGGCTGGTGCTGGCCCTGCTTGTCTGCTTTGCCGTTCTGGCCGGAATATTCTTCGGATGTGCAGCCATGGTTTCCAGAGAAGGCGCGAAAAGAATGTATGAGCAGCTGCGCCGGTTCATGAGTGATAAGTTCAATTCGTTACAATCTTTGATCATGACGGGCAACAGGTGGAAACCCCGGGGAGAACTGTCCGGATCTTTGCATAAATCGATTGATGATATGCGCAGAACACAGGGAACAATCGAGGAGAAGCTGCGCATCATGCAGGCCCGGATTGAACAGATTGAACAGAATGAAAGCATCACCAAGCTTTCCGACTGGCTGCGTGCCGAGGAAAAGAAAAGGTATGAAGCGCAGGTTCTCCTTGAGGTTCTTGACCGGCAGGTGGGGGAACTGCAGAAACAGACCGCTGACATGGCAGAGCAGCTGGCCCGTATGTCTGGCGGGGATTCATTGAAGGATCTGACCGGCCGGCTCGAGACCCTGGAAAAAAACGGCAATGATTTCTTGTCAGCAATGCATTCGGTTACAGCTCAGGTTGATGTCCTCAGCCGGGATGCGGCTCTCCTCAGGGAATCTGTTCCACAGGGAGCAGGGGAGGAGGAAAATCCCGGACAGGATGACACCGATGCCCATCGCCTGTTTTCCTATATCGAGAATCCGCAGGAAAGGGAAAAGATCCAGCAGCTCGTCGCGGAAGCCCTGGACCGGGAGATGACCTATGCCCAGGCAGCGGATCATATAGCTGCCAATGTCGCCCCGGAAACGGCCGGGATAATTGCGCAGCATCCGTCGTTGACGAAAAAAATCATCAGTGAGAGCCGGAAGAAAAAATAGCATCTTTTCTGCCGACCGTGGAATCCGGTAAGTAAACGGGGCACAAACAGGATGTGCCCCATGAACAAAGAACGCCGGCAGTAATGCAGAAGCAATGAGCCGGTATCATTTCACATCTGCAACGGGATATCCGGCTCCTTTCCAGGCAAAAATACCGCCCGGGTGCCGCAGAACATTGGTGTAGCCCAGCTTCCTGGCCCACATCGCACCGTTATGACTGCGGGTGCATTTCACAAAGCCGCAGTAAATAACAATGGTTTTGTCCTTGTCCGGACCCAGCAGGGCGGCAAAATCCTCCCGCGTCCTGCCGTCGGTTTCGGCAGTGTCCCACTCTTCCATTTCCGGAATGGGGAAGAGAAACTGCCGCGCTCCCGGCACATGCTGTTTTTTATAGCTGTCCTCAAAGGGCATGGTATCAACAATTACGATATCCCTGCCCGAGTCGATCAGGCTCTTGAGCTCCTCTGTGGTGATGACATCATAACCGCCCCTCTGCACCTCCCGGACGAGATTAACGGCACGGGTTTCATTTTCTACTTCCTGTTCGAATTTATTGCCTCCGAATCCCAGGCCGAAGCCGAAAGCCGAAGGTGAAAATCCAAGGGTTATCAGGCCCGCGATCAGAATGAGAATTCCTTTCCTGTTGTTCATATTTACCTCCGTTATTTCTCTTTTAAGTGGTTATCAATCAGTATTAACGGCATTTGAAGATCCCGCCTTGTTCATGCCCCGCCAGCGATAGAGAAAAAGAATTCCCGCCCCCATGATCAGGTCTCGATACAAAGCAGGGCGCAGTCCGGAATATGCCCTGGACTCAGGGTCTTCCGGACCGAAGCAGCCGCAGTCGATATCCAGGCCCAGCCATAGTCCAAAGCCGAGAATCGCGATAAACAGGATCAGCAGGCCGGTGATAACGGCCAAGCTGCCGCGGATATCAAGGAGGAGACCGAGCGCGGCAATAACTTCCACGGCGGGAAGCACAATTGCAATCGGCATGATGCTCCATCCCGGAACCAGTCCGAAATCACTGATAGTGACCGCAAAGGCCTGCGGGTCGGCAAGTTTCATGCTCCCGGCCCAGACAAACAGGGCGGCAAGAATCCAGCGGACCACACGGTACAGCCAGAGGGACAGGTCAGCGTCCTGGATAAGGCGCAGACTAACGGCCGGCATAAGGTACCGCTTCCGGGTTCGCGCACAAGGCGGCAGTTTTCCCATTAATCAACTCGCAAAAAGTAACCATCCGTTGTTGTCACAAAATGATTTACAAACAAGGCAATAGTGATTTATATAAAAGGAAATGCCTATAAGTCAAATAGATATTTTCTATTAATGGCTGCCGCCGGAAAGGAAAATGGAATACAATAAAGGGGAAGAAAATGGTAAAGGGAAAGAAGCTGCCTGCTACGGTTGTTTATATAAATTCGGATCACATGGGGAGAGGGGATGACGAACTCGGGGCCCTGCTCATGGGAAATTTTCTCACGACCCTGGGCGACTTCCTCCACGATGTCTCCCATCTACTCCTGGTGAATGCGGGAGTCAGGCTGGCCTGTGAGGATTCCGACAAGGCGGATATTCTGGCCATGCTGGAGGGGAGCGGGGTGGAAATACTGTGCTGTACCACCTGTTTAAATCATTTCAACATAAAGGACAGGCTCAAGACGGGGCAGGTCAGCAACATGTTCACGATTGTTGAAATTCTGACCAATGCCCGGAAAGTGATTACTCCTTGAGAAAAAGGCATTCTATTATTTGATCAGCCGCCGCTTCATGGCGCCCAGGGCCAGGTAGCCGAAAACAGTGATGAAGAGCAGCAGGTAGGCGAGATTGAGGAAGGGGTTTGATTCCATGGCGCCGATGCAGAGGAAGCGGGTCAATTCCACCAGGTGGTACAGGGGGAAAGCGAGGGAGAAGATGCCTGCCCAATCCGGGATTCCCGACACCGGGAAAAAGGTGCCGGAAAAGAGAAACATGGGGGTAATGAACAGGAAGATCGGCAGGTTGAACATGTCGATGGACGGGATAATGCCGGTAAAAAACATGCCGATGGAACCAAAGGCCAGTCCTCCCAGGAAGGCGAGCGGGATGCAGAGCAGCGCGCCCGGGAAATTCGCGAAGCCGAGGGGGATGAGCACGGCGAGCATCACGGTCACCGCGGCCGTGGCCTTGGACGCGGCCCAGACTATCTCGGCGACGATGATCTCCTCGACGCTCACCGGCGTAGCCAGGATGCCGTTAAAGGTGTTCTGGTAGTACATGCGGACGAAAGAGGTGTAGGTCGTCTCGAAGAACGAGTTCCACATGCAGGCGGTGGCTACCAGGGCAGGGGCCATGAAGGCGGTATATTCAAGCTCCATACCGGCGTAGCTCACCCCGCCGATCAGTCCCGAGAAGCCGAGCCCGAATGCCAGGATGTAGAAGGCTGGTTCGAGGAGCGGCACCATGAAATTGACCTTCCAGATGCGGCGGTAGGTGATCAGGTTCCTGAACCAGACGTGGCGGAAGCGCGGGGATATGTCCCTGAGATTGGCCCTGTTTATTCGCGCAGCTCCCTTCCGGTCAGCCGCAGAAACACATCCTCCAGGTTGCCGGCGCGGAACCGGCAGGACTCCACGCAGAACTTCTCGCGGATCAGGTTCTCAAGCTCTCCGCGGGGCTCGGCAAAGATGATGAGCCGCTCGCCCAGGTCGTCATGCTCGACCGCATGCTCCCGCACATATTTCCTGAGATCCTCGCCCGGTCCGTCGATCTCGATGACGCTTTCGGCCGCGTGTTTGCTGATCAGGTCGCGCGGCCGCCCCTCGGCAATGATCCTGCCGTGGTCCATGATTGCCAGCCGGTTGCACAGGTTTTCCGCCTCATCCATGTAATGGGTGGTGAGCACCATGGTCAGGCCGCGTTTTCTCAGGGCCAGGAGCCGGTCCCAGACCTGGTGCCTGGACTGGGGATCCAGCCCGGTGGTGGGCTCGTCGAGGATGAGCAGCTCCGGTTCGGCCATCAGGGCCCGGGCCAGCTGCAGGCGCCGCGCCAGCCCGCCGGAGAGTTCGCTGACCCTGGCGCCGCGCTTGCCGGTGAGGGCAAAGAAATCGAGCAGTTCCTCGGCACGCCTGCGGGCAACACCCTTGTCCATTGCAAAATAACGGGAATAGAGCAGGAGATTCTGCACCACGGTCAGGTTCGGGTCCAGGGTGTTCTCCTGCTGGCACACGCCCAGGCGCGAGCGGATTTTGCGCCAGTCCCTGCCGATGTCCATGCCGAACACGTCCAGCCGGCCGCCATTCATGGGCGAGAAGCCGTAGATCATGCGGATGGTCGAGGTCTTGCCCGCGCCGTTCGGGCCGAGCAGGGCAAAGAATTCGCCGTGCTCCACGGTAAAATTCACCTCGTTTACCGCAATGAACTCCCCGAACCGCTTAACGACCTCTCGGGCCTCAATGATGCTCATGATGGGTTTTCACTTATTCAGGTCCGGTCGGTTAGTGAAATTGATTTTAAAGACTTCGCGACAATCATTTTCATGCAAGCCGGATACCATGTCAAGCTGCAATTTCTGCCGGTTAAGACAGGAAGACGGCATGATGAGTTTTTCTTGTATGGAAATTTCTCTATGGTTTTTTCTTTAAGCTTATGTATAAAAACAGTGCTGTCTCATAAATTAACTCCATAGCAAAAGCTGTGGAGAAACAATAGGTTGCCTGTCCGGCGGCTTGAAAAG
>JAWSUG010000005.1:0-153818 GCA_033549385.1 Desulfobulbaceae bacterium
AGCGTGACTTTTTAGGATTATCAACATGTTGGCACTTCTTCCAGACTAAGAGCTGAGCTTTAGTGGTAATCAAGTAATTCTATGCTAATTCTATGCCACACAGGGATCGGTATCAAGGCCGGGCAGTACAAATATTTACTCCGCCCGTGCCGCTTCACTTTCTGACCGTGAAATATCCGCTTGGTTGACTGCGAACCTGAGTGTATACTGGATATATGAAATACGATGTTCCTTTTCTGCCCGACATTCGATATGTAAATTTTCTGCAGGAGCATGAACAATCGCTTTATGCGGTCCATTACAGCCTGCTCCAGGCCGACATCCCCGATGGCCGTCATAAAACGTTTTTTCTGGACATCGCCACTCTCAACCGGTCGCTTTCCGGTCTTGCCGCGGTAAAAAAATACGCCCTGCTCAACAGCCGCTTCCATTCCCCGTCCACCTACCTGCAGCCGGATAATACGGTACGCATTTTGTGCGTACTGGAAGAACTGCTCAATGAAGATAATATCAACGGCATTATAGTGGTGGATTTTTACCTGATGCAGGCCCTGTCCGACGCCAGCCCGGAGATAACGTCCCGGCTTGAAGCGGTCCCGGGCATAAACTGCATGCTGGATTCCATGGACAGTATTCAGTGTTATCTCGAGACTATCGGGCGCAGCAACTTCAGAATACCTTCCAAGCTCAATCTTGACAGATCGCTCAACCGGAGAATGGAGGAACTGGAAGAGGTGGCCGCCGGCTGCTGCGAAAAATATCCGGACATCCTGTTGACGTTGCTGGCCAATGAAGGCTGCCTGTTCCGCTGTCCTTTCAAGTTCTCCCATGACGCTCATATTGCCCATGCCAATTTGGGCTGCGCGAACAGGACATTTGAGATGAACAGGAGCCTTGGCTGCATCCGCATCCTGTCAGACAGGCCGGAGGAAATATTGCGTTCGCCATTCATCCGCCCTGAAGATCAGAAATATTACGCCCCCTTTGCCGATGTCCTCAAGATATGCGGCCGTACCCTGGGGCCTGATTTTCTTATCCAAACAATATCCGCTTATATTGCCGGAACATATGGCGGGAATCTGCTGGCCCTCCTGGATACCCAAAATTGGCAGAGAGACAGGCTTATTCTTGCCAACACCGATTTTTCCCGCGATTTTCTGGAGCGTCTTACCACCTGCGGCCAGGACTGCAGGGAATGCGGATACTGCAAAGCCCTTTTTGACCGGATCAGCCGTTTGCAACCGTGTGAACTGAGGGATTACCGCAATCCGGAGCCGGCGGAGTAGGAAGTTTAAAGTTTATAAAGAAGTTATAAAGTTTTGAAAGTTGATGCAGAGGATATAATTCATGAGCGGCGCATCCATTCCCCAAAAGTTAAAAGTCAGGATCGGTGGAATCTTAGGTTCGTGGTATTCGGTCAGAATAAAGGGGAGTGATCTCCTGTACAGAATTCATAAAGATGAGGATGAGGATGATTTCAAAGAACTGAAAATAAATCCCGGCGAGCAGCAATGGCGGGACTTCCGTAAGGCATTGGACGATATCGGCATCTGGCAGTGGAAAGAAGAATATCCCAATCCCGGAGAGGCGGACAGCACCCAATGGTTCGTTGAATTGGAATGGGACGGCAGGACAATTAAGTCTTCCGGTGACAGCAATTTTCCCATTGCAGACGGAAACCCGGAGAATGAAGCGGAGATGTCACCGACGTTTGACCGCTTCCTGGACGCGGTCAGGAAACTGATCGGCGATCTGGAATTCAGGTAATAAACTTATCAAGTTTGTAAAATTTTTCAGTTTATCAAGTAGATACGTTCATAAAGTTTGCAAAGTGTATAGGGTTGTTTATTGAATAATTCTCAGCTGATCTTGTTATCCTCATATGGGTCCTTTCCTCCCCTTTTCTCCCGAGTTGATCGCGGAAAAAATATCTTGTCATCGGCGGATTCTGCTGTTCGGCGAGAGCGGCAGCGGTAAATCAACACTGGCGGGAGATCTGGGGCGGGAATTTGCGGAAAGGGGTGAATCATGTCTGTGTATCAGCGCAGATCCGGGTTCCCCTTCTTTCGGTGTGCCCGGCGCCCTCTGCCTGGGTCGATGGTATGAAGGAGACTGGCTTCAGCTTGGGCACGAAGCGCTCTGCTCCCTGGATGCCGGCCGTTTTCGGCTGCCTCTGGCATCGGCTTTCCGGAGGCTGGTTCAAAAACTGGGAGCGGAAAGGCTCCTGGTCGATCTTCCAGGCATTGTGCGCGGTGTTGCCGGTGCCGAAATGCTGACTGAACTCGCCGAAACTGCAGGCGCAGACGTGGTGGTAGTTCTCGTCCGGCAGGGAAAGGAACCGCCCCTTGCAAACGAACTGGCGGCGCTAGGCTGTAAAATTATCATGGTGCACGCTTCCCGGAATGCCCGTGAACCGGGCAAGAGGAAACGCAGCCGGCGGCGCACACGCTTATGGAATGCCTATCTCCGTCATGCCGAAGAACGGATCCTCAAGTATGAAGAGTTGCTGCCAGTCGGCACCCCCCCGCCCCCGGAAAAAAGGGAGGATTGGAAGGGCAGGCAGGCGGCCTTGATTAAAAAGGGACGCATGCTGGCCATGGGTGAAATCCTTGGCCTTGAGCAGAAAAAAATCCGGATGCGGATTGCACCAATCAGCGAGATTCCCGATCAGATCCTGGTTCGGGACGCCTATCGAAACAGCCGGGGCCTGCTGACCACCTTCAAACCGCTTGGAGCCCTTGGTCTGAGCTTTATTCCGCCTCCGGATATCACTCCCTGTTCCGGTATGGAGAAAAACACCGGGCCTATCCCGGCAGTGCGGATCGGAGAAGCGACCGGGGTCCTGGTAAACGGGGTTTTCGGCGACCCCCTTCTCCACCTGAGGCTGCATAATCGCAAGAGATCCGTCCTTTTCGACCTCGGGGAGGGCGCCCGGCTGCCGGCCCGCCTTGCCCATCAGGTCTCGGACGCATTTATCAGCCACGCCCATATTGATCATATCAGCGGCTTTTTCTGGCTGCTGCGCTCCCGTATCGGGATTCTCAAAACCTGCCGGTTGTTCGGGCCTCCGGGCCTGGCCGAGCGTATTTTCAGCCTGATAAACGGCATCCACTGGGACCGCATCGGTAACGAAGGCCCCCGGTTCACAGTCGGCGAATTTCATGATGATACGCTTATCCTCCACGATATCCGGGCAGGCTGTGAGGGAAAAAAGCCTTGCAGGGAATGCCCGGCGCCGGGCGGCCTTCTGCTTGCGGATGAGGATTGCAGAGTGAAGGCTGTGACTCTTCAGCATGGCACCATACCGGTCATGGCTTACAGCCTTGAACAGGCATCAAAATTTAATGTCCGCAAGGAACGGCTGGCTGCCCGCCGTCTGCCCCCCGGACCATGGCTCGGCGTACTCAAGAAGCGTATTGCGGAGGATGACCGGCAGGCAGTTATCCCGTTGCCGGACGGCAGCACCGGGACTGCCGGGAGGCTTGCCGATGATTTGCTTCTGGTAACGCCGGCGCAGAGGCTTGTCTATGCAACCGATTTGAGCGATACGGAGGAAAACCGTGAAAAACTTATCGGGTTGGCGGCGGAAGCCGATATTTTCTTTTGCGAAACTGCATTTATGGAAAAAGACCAGCAATACGGCGATATGAGCGGCCATCTGACCACCAGGGGTTGCGGCGAAATTGCGAATGCCGCTGGAGTCCGTCTGCTGGTGCCTTTTCATTTTTCCCGCAGGTATGAAAAAAATCCTCATGGGATTTATGAGGAATTGAAACTGTATGGCCGGCAAGTATGGCGGGAAGGTATTTCAGGCTGAAGCAGCGGATTGTTCAGGCGCTTCGGCCCCTTGCACACTCCCCTGTTTACTTTAAAAAAGCTACGTAATTCAGATATGTTATGATTGAAATCCGCAGGCTCACGCTGCCGGGCAGACAATTCGTTGTACAAATTTTTTAATTCCGCCTCGAATACTGTACGTTAATCCATTCACTTTCCAATCCTCATTCCTTCGCGCTGCAATTCCGTAAGAGTTATTTTTCCGGATAACTATCTGAAAACTTAAAAATAATTATTTTTCTCTCCGGCCAGGCATCATCTGGCAGGCATATTGCTTTTAATAGATTCCAAGGGAATTCATTAATCAAGAAACTTTATATTTACAGGCTGCCGGGAAGAGATAGGCGCCATGCCGATAATTATAACCAGGATCTTAACAGGGAGGGCGTATAATGTCTTTAATCTCAGAAATGAGGTGTTGGGAAATTATGCAATGCAAAAAATCTGAAAAGTGTCCGGCAAGATTGTTTCCGAATATACCTTGCTGGGAGATCGCCACGGTTGTCGGTACCACTGATTTCCTTCTAGACGTTTGCCGCGATTGTCTTGTCTATATAATCAAGGCAAGTGAACCTATTCTCACCGAAGATGAAATGGAAGAAATCATTGAATACCGGGAAGTAATGAAATTCGTAGGAAAATGTCCGGCCTTTGAAAACACATACCAGTAAAATTGAACGGCAACTAACTGATAAAAGGTAGAAAAAGCGTAAATAAAGGAACATACAAAATATAAAGAAGGATAAACCAGCTCCCTCAGGTCATATAGACTCAGCTATATGACTCCCCTTAACGGGGTACCGCATCCCATGCCCTCACATGTTTTTGCCGGTACCCCGTTTTTAGTTGCATAAGCACCACCGGGCCAGAAGAAACAACGGCATCCCACCTTATTTTCCATAGTCTTAAAAAAAAATTACTCTTCTCATAAAATTCTTGTATAAAAAAATACCAAGATGTGTTATTTTTTGTACATTCAGTAAAAAATAAAAAAGCGGGAATTCTTCACAAATAACTGATTATACGTTATTAATAGTAATTATTTGACACATGTTTCATTCTGGCAGAAAAATTGCTGAGACTAGAAGCCTACATTGCAAAATATTCAGACAAATTCGCTTTGCTTTACCTGGTTGAGCGGTGCCGAAAAAACCAGTTGAATGATACGCAGACATGATGAAGTAAATCAAAGGAGAGAACTGATGTCTATAACCAATTGCTGGGAAGTAATCAAATGCGAAGAATCGGAAAACTGTTTAGCCAGGCGGTATTCGGATATACCATGCTGGGAAATTGACCGGAAGTACAATTCCAGTCAAGCGGTTTTAGATGTCTGCAAAGAATGCAAAGTATTCATTCTTCATGAAAACAGGTCGTTGCTGATGGATAATCAACTCAACGATGTCAGGCAGCTCAAAGAAGTTATGAAGTTTGTAAAGAAATGCCCGGCCTATAATAATTGTCTGCAAAACGAAGACGGCATGCCGGTATAGAGATAAAAAATTCCTAAGTATAATTTATTCTTTGATAAGCTTTGAAATTCAACTTATAATAAAAAAGATCGAAGAAGTCCCAATCTGGATGAGCCCCTCCAAAGTCGTATAGGAAGAGAACTATATGGCTTTTTATGGTGAGATAAAGGTTCGCGCTTCCCCAGCGCGGACCTTTACCTCACCTCCTTTTAATACCGTACCCCGCCTTCCCGGATTCATTTGTACCTGCTTCACATCGAAAATTCTTGCATGTACCTGTTCTGCAACCCCCGGCGAACGGCCTCTTCTGTGCGAATTATCCTTTTTTCATGCAGTGCGGCCTGCAGGCAAGCGCTCACTTTTCCTGCTTGATTAATCCTTTTATCAGATCTATTGGCAACGGGAAGACAATCGTGGTGGCGTTTTCATTGGAAATATCATTCAGGGTCTGCAGATAGCGGAGCTGCAGGGCCTGGGGATTTTCGGATATGACATTGGCCGCAGCCACAAGTTTTTCCGAGGCCTGCAGTTCACCCTCGGCGTGAATGACCTTGGCCCGCCGTTCACGCTCCGCTTCAGCCTGCCTGGCTATGGCCCGGATCATGTTTTCATTGAGATCAACATGCTTTATTTCCACATTGGTCACCTTGATGCCCCAGGCATCGGTATGCTTGTCGATAATCTCCTGCAGGTCGGCATTCATTTTTTCCCGCTCCGTCAGCATCTCGTCCAGATCATGCTGACCCAGCACAGACCGCAAGGTAGTCTGTGCCAACTGGCTGGTGGCATTGAAATAGTCCTCCACCTGGATGATGGCTTTTTCAGGATCAACAACCCGGAAATAGAGAACTGCATTGACCCGCACGGTGACATTGTCCCGGGAAATGACATCCTGGCTCGGCACGTCCATGACGATTACCCGCAGGTCGACGCGTACTGCCTGCTGAATGCCGGGCACGACTATCCTCAGACCCGGCTGTTTGACCACCTGGAAACGCCCCAGGAAAAAAACCACGAGCCGCTGATATTCCGGGACAATTTTAAAGGTAATAAAAATAAAACCGCCGATCAGCGCAAGCAGGACGATATACGGAACTAAAAATTGGGGGATAATCATGGTACATTCTCCTGTACTGTTTTGACGTTCAAAGTTAATCCGTTCTGAGATACCACCAGGACTTTCTGTCCCTTTTTAACCGGCCCCCCGGCTGCGGCCCTCCATGATTCGCCGTGAATCCAGATTCGGCCTTCGCCGGTAAAATCCTCCATGGCCTCGCCCATGCTGCCGATTATTTCCTCTACTCCGGTGCGCACCTTTTTTTTGTGAAGCGTCACCAGTCTGCCGATCAGCCACAGAAAAAAACCCGCCGAAAAAAGTGCCGTACCAGAGATCAGGGGAAGAGAGATGCGCATGCTTTCGTCATCCATCAGGATGATGGAGCCGATAACAAAGGCGATGACGCCTCCTATCCCGAGGGCACCGATGCTTGGCACGAAAGCTTCGGCGACCATGAAGGTGATTCCGAGTGCCATCAACGCCAGACCGGCATAGTTGATCGGCAGAATATGAAAAGTATACATGGCCAGGAGCAGACAGATGGCCCCGGCGACACCGGGCAGGACGAAACCGGGATTGGCCAGTTCGTAAATAAGGCCGTAGATGCCGAGGAGCATCAGGATATAGGCGATATTGGGATCCGTGATCACCATGAGCAGCCGGGTGCGCCAGTCCGGATCAAGGCGAACAACGGCAAGGTCCCGGGTGTCGAGAAACAGTTTGCCGCTCTCCATGACAACCTCCCGGCCGTCAATTTTCTGCAGCAGTTCATCCAGGTCTGAGGCGGTCAGATCGATCACCCCGGATTCCAGCGCCTCTTCCGCGGTCAGGCTGACCGCCTCGCGCACGGCCTGCTCTGCCCATTCCGCATTGCGGCCATGCCTGTTGGCCAGAGATTTAATATACGCAACTGCATCGTTGATCATCTTGCGCTCCAGGGCATCTTTGGGGGTAGCCTTGTCTTCCTGGTCATCTTCTTTTTCCGTGGAATCGGGTTCCTTTGGACTACCGGGCAGGCCGCCGATCTGTATCGGAGTCGCGGCACCGAGATTGGTTGTCGGCGCCATTGCCGCGACATGGCTGGCGTAGAGAATGTAGGTGCCGGCGCTGGCGGCCCGGGACCCGGCCGGAGCCACATAGGACACGACAGGTACGGAGGAGAGAAGAATATGGCTGATCATATTCCGCATGGAACTGTCCAAACCGCCGGGCGTGTCCATCTGAAGGATGACGAGGCGGGCATTTGACTTTTCCGCCCTGGCAAGTCCGCGGAGAAAATAATCGGAGACAGCGGGACCGATTGCCCCTTTGATGGTAAGCACCAATGCGCTCCCCCGGCTTTCAGCCTGGGCAGGAGCAAGATATTTACCGGCAATAAGGAGCGTAAGCCCCAACAGAAGGAGGAATCCGGATATGGACCTGAAGCGGATTATTCTTTTGGAAAATTGATTAATACGCATCACCTCCTTAGTATTTACTTAATATTTTATCAGATCTGCTGCCACAAAATACAGGAAAAAAATGCGGGGACGGGGTTTGGAGCAGGGACAACGGATTGGGTTGGGGAATCGGCCGAGGAAAAGCGAAACCACATCGTGGTTCTTTTTACCTTGACTCACCTGCCGTTTTTCTGTCATAATTAAAAAAGGCGATCTTGATCTTATGTTTCAATGCTATTACTATTATAGTAATATAATAATAAAAATCATTTCTTCAAAATTACCCAATCCTGAGGATGCATGCCTTTCAATGCAAGGCGGATGCCAGTACCGGCATTCGTTGAATAGCCTGATTGCCTTCGGCCAGCCGGACGGCCTGCATTTCATATATGATGAAATCCATATGAGGTCATTATGTCTCCTATAAAAAACATGCCCTGTTGGGAAATTATGCAATGCAGCGGCACGGAAAGCTGCGCGGCCAGGTTACATCCGGATATCCCCTGCTGGGAGTTATCCGAAAAGCTGGGGACCGGACAACGCGGCATGAACATCTGCAGTGAGTGTATTGTTTATATTATTAAAACAAACGATACGTTTTTAACTCCCGGAGAACTGGATGATATAATGCGGTACAGGAACATGGTCCAGGCGCTGAACTGTCCTGTGTGTGACAGGAAGGACCTGTTCATTAAAGCGGATGGAAAAAAATCCAGAGTTTAAGAGGAAAAAAAGCAGGGGTGACATCACCGGCTCCGGTGCGCAAGGCCCCGTCAGAACAAAAAAGTATTGAGTTTCGCGTTCGAGTTCTGAAGGACTAGAGTTCCAGGAGATGCTGGTTAATGTCGATGGCTGCCGCAGCTCCCTGGCCGGCAGCTATGATGGCCTGGGAATGGCCCGGCTTCATTGCACCGACCACATAGAGACCGGACAGAGAGGACTCATTGGTTCCGCCGGTTACAATCTTGAAATTTTCATGGTCCCGCTTCAGGGGCAATCCTTCCAGGAAACCGTCATTCAGATGCCAGCCGAAGGAGGCCATGACCGCCTGGCAGGGAAGAATCATGTCATCAGCCAACTGCACGCCTTCAAGTTCATTCTCTCCGATCAGGGCTATCGGCTTCTCCGTATATAAAGGGATTTTCTCCTCTTCGATTATCTGCCGATAGTCGGCCGGCAGATCACAGTCATTAAGCAGCAGCGTGATATCGTCGGTGTACATCTGCTTCATCCCCAAAGCCAGACGGGCGGCACGCACGGAATTGCCCATGACGATCAGTTTTTTGCCGGTGGTGAGATGGCCGTCGCAGTCGATGCAGGTATAAAAGCCTCTGCCGAAAAAACGTCCCATATTCTTAAGGCTGGGCTGAACATCAACACCACCGGCAGACACGAGAACAAAGCGGCCGGCAAAGGCCCCGGATGCGGTGCGAACGGTAAAAATCTCTTTCTTTTCGACCCCGGTGACTGCATCCCGAATGATTTCAACCCCGAAATTTTTCACCTGTTCCATACCGGTAGCAACCAGATCCCTACCCGTAACTTCGGGCAGGCCGAGATAGTTGACAATATGCCGTGCATGCATTGTCCGGCCGCCCCCCCGGTCAATGAGCAGGACCCGGCGGTTATAGCGCGCCAGGTGAATTGCCGCCTGCAGACCGCCCGGTCCGGCGCCTATAATAATGCATTCATATACGGTTGCGTTGTTTTTCATACCCTTCCTTCCCAACTTTAATCAGCAAGCTTACTTGCTGTTTATGCTTTCCATGCCTTTCCCGTTCAGTTGATGCCCCAGTATGCAGACCTTGTGTCTGACCATCAGGGATGCCGGAATGCCGCTATTATTCTATCAAGCCCCTGTTCAAGCATTGATCGGGGTACGGCAAAGTTAAAGCGCCAGAAGCCTTCATGGGCCGGGCTGAACGTGACTCCGTCATTCAATCCTACCCCGGCATTATCAATCAATTTCTTTCTTATTTCTCCTGGCGTCAGGCCCGGGGAATTGAAATCAAGCCAGTACAGATATGTCCCTTCAGGGATAAAATACCGCAGCCCGGGCAGCCCTCCGGCCAGACGCTCCTTCATATAATCTCTATTGGCCTGCAGGTAAATGAGCAGGGATTCAAGCCATTCCTCGCTCCTGCCGTAGGCTGCTTCCAGGGCGCTCATCCCGAAGATATTCGCCCCGTGCAGATTCATCCACCGCAGCTGCCGGCGAAAGGCAGCACGCACTGTCTTGTCAGGAATGATGGCATATGCCGTATTGAGGCCGGCAACATTAAAACTTTTGCTGGCCGCGTTGAGGACGATAATCCGGTTGTTGTCCTCTCCCGCAGCTGACAGTGCGGAGACATGCCGATGGGGCGGGAATACGATATCCGCGTGGATTTCGTCGCTGACCAGGTATACCTGATAACGGCGGGCCAAGGCGGCAATCCGCGCCACTTCCTCCCTGCTCCATACTCTACCCACGGGGTTATGGGGTGAACAGAACAGCATAATTCTGGGCTGGTGGACCTGCAGAAAGTGCTCAAGCCCTTCAAAATCGATCCGGTAGCTGCCGTCAGTCCGAACCAGCGGGTTTTCCAAAAGCAGCCGGCGCGTTCGCCGCACTGTATCCATGAGGGGCGGATAAAGGGGCGGCTGCACAACGACTCCGTCACCCGGTTCACTCAATGCATAAAGGGCTGCCGAGACTCCCGGCATTACCCCTGGAACGATCGTGATCTCCTCCCCGTCACATGTAAGATCATAGCGCTTCCGGTTCCAGCCGGCTATGGCCTCAAGCAGGGCATCTGAAACCGATGTGTAGCCGTAAATCGGATGCCGGCACCTTGTTTCCAGGGCTTCCCTGATTGCTGGAGCCGTTGCAAACTCCATGTCGGCAACCCAGAACGGCATGACATCCTCCCGGCCGAAAAGACGGGCGCGGGACGTGTACTTCACGGCACAGGTTCCTGCCCTTGAGGGCGGATTGTCAAAATCAAACATAGCGGCCAAAAGTTTATTAAAGCAGCTCCATTTTCTCCGGCTCGCAGAGCAGTGCGGCATTGATCGCAACCTTGCCGCAGTTGAGGCAGCGGAAACGTATGTTGTTAACCCTGTTCAGGCAATATTCAGGGGGCGGCAGATCCTTTGAACCGCACCAGTCAACCTTTCTCAATTTCCCCTGGGGATTGCAGATATTTTTGGCATCAAGGGAAACCGCACCGCAGTTGCCGCAGAAATATGCCGGGGTATCTTTCGGCAGGGGCACGTGATTCCTTTTTCTTTCTGGCATGTTAGCTCCTCCATGGAGGTGAATCATTCTTCGCACTGTTGGCAAATCCGGAAACAGGCGCAATGACAAAGCGTTTCCGCGCAATTTTCATCTCAACAGAGCAGGCGGGCAGAATCGGTCCTGGAAAATCAGTATATACCGAATTAATTATCATATAATCATTATTTTACTGTTTAATACCTCTGCACCGGCAGGAAAATTCCTTTCCAGGTATTTTAAGCATTGTTATAACATTAATTCCTCAATGCGAAAATCAGTCACAAAAATTCAACCGAATCCCCGCACTCTCGTGCAGCTTTTACCGGCCCGGGTTGACAATTCAGTTTTTGCAGTCGTCAATCTCCCCAGTTGCCTGATTTTACGATTAAGGATGATTTTCTCAGGCAGGGACTGCCCCGCTTTTATACCCGGCAAACGCCGCCGTTACGTAGGCTCCGCAGGCAATAAGCATTACCGCCGAAAAGCCCAGCTCAACTGCAATGATGGCAGCCAGCCCGGTGCTCGCAACCGATACGCTGCCGTTTATCCCCCAGGCCCAGGCCGCCTGACTTTTGCTGTATCCGGCCAGCCTGTTGAGGCCCAGCGGAAAAGGCATGCCCATGACAAAGGACGGAGGTGAAATCAGGACCAGAAAAAAAAGGACTTTCCAGAATAAAGGCAGACCGATGCCTGCCTGCAGCAGCCCGGGCAGGATAAAAAGATAAAGCAGAAGCAGTAGTGCCGCTATGGCGGCGGCAGATGCATGGCTCCGGGTCTTTCCGATAAGCCTGCCTGAGTACAAGCTGCCCAGACCGGAAAATATCAGCAGGCTGCTGATAACGGCGGCAGCAGCAAAAATCGGATTGCCGAAATAGAGAACCAGTTCGTGAATCAGGACGATTTCAAAAAAAATATACCCAATGCCCAGGCCGCTGAAATATGGAAAGATCCAGCTCCGGATGACTCCGCGGCCCGGAATTCTCAGGCGCAGGAGAGGCAGCAGGATCAAAAGGACTGCCGATGCCGCCATCTGGACGAAACTGACCAGGACCAGCACGTAGCCCAACTCAAGAAAGGGTATGGAGCGTTCACCGAGCATGCGCTTGAGAGTCGGGATGTTCTGCCAGCGAAGATACTGGGAAAAAAAGGGACGATTGTCGGTAACCGGCCGGAGGTTGAAGGCATATGTCTGATAAAGATTTTCCCGCCGTTCCGGTGACATCAGAATATCCAGGTAATCGAAAAATTCCCCTTCTGCCGAAAAATGATACTGCTGGCGCTTCTGCGGCTGCAGGCCGGGCAGGATGACCGGATCAAACTGCAGCAGTTCACAAAAATCCCGGATTTGCCGTATATCCTCCCCGTTCAGGGGTGCGCGCTGCACAAGGAATGTAATCATGTCCCAGCCGCGTATTGCCGCAACATGGCGGTCAACATCTACCCCGATATCCTCGAGCGTTTCAATAATTGTCGCCGCCAGCCGCAGTGGATTGCGCGGCGGTGAGTCAAGCCAGGCGGAAACGCGCAAGGCTCCTTCCGGGGCAAGATGATCCCAGAGTTCCAGAAAACTTTCCCTGGTGAGCAGATACTCTTCCTGCAGGGCGAATAAACCGGCAGCTCCCCCGAAGCTGCCGACTTCCGGCAGGGTGATAAGATCGTAGCGCTCTTCGTCAGTGGCCAGCCAGGTGCGGGAGGAAAGAAATGAAAAGTCAAGTTTCGGATTTTGCAGAAAAGAAGAAGCGCCATTCCCAATCTGGCCGGCAGCCTCCAGCACCGCCCTGCGATGCGGCTCAACAGCCCTGACCGCCTCCGCCTCCCTTGCCAGGGCATGTTCAATATCCGCCCCCGTTCCTGCGTCAAGCACAAGTACTTTTTCCCGTTTGCGCAATGCGTAGGGCAGGGCCGCAGCTGTTGCATCCAGGATGGTTGAATAGTCCTTCCCGACCGCTCCGAACCAGTCGCCGTTATTAAAAACAGCGGCTCGGACCGGGGGGACTTCCCCCGTATATGTCAGGCTGAGGCCCGGCGCATGGCGCAGCACCGGAGCCGTAACCACCTGCACCAGCCCGTAGGGACTGGGCCTGCTGTTCACAACCTCTGATTCGGGCAGATCAAGCGTCCTGCTGACAGCCTTGTACTGGGACGGCTTTATCTCCAGTGGCGCACCGATCATAATCCCGATCAATACCAGGGAAAGGGTCCCGGTCAACAGCAGCCCGGGTCTGCCGCGCGGGGTGACCAGCAGGGCGGCGACCCATGGAAACAGGGCTGTCAGCGCCGGAAGCTTCTGGGGCAGCAGAAAATACATGACAGCGACTATCAATATGCCCCCGGCTCCGGATCCGATCAGATTGGCGCAATATAGGCTGCCGATCCGCGAACTGAAATGGACAAAAACCAGACCCAGGGGCAAGGCTCCCAGCAGGAATATCAGCAAGTAGATGGACTGGGCCGCCAGCAGCAGGACTGCCTGGAAAGGATCGACAAAAAGCAGGCTGATGTCAAACCTGTTGACAATGCCTTGGGAGAGCGGCAGAGCGACAGCCATCATTATGGCACAACCGAACATCGATAACGGCAGGACGGTTTGCAGATGGCGGAGAAGAAAGGGTTTGAACAGGGCAAGCACCGTCCCCCCGACGCCGAAACCAAGGAGGGCGACAGAAATGATCAGATAGGCAAAATGATGCCATTGCACCAGGGCCAGGAGCTGCATTTGCTCCAATTGAAAAGCGATCAGAGCTGCGGAGAGGAGGAAAAGAGCCAGATGTAATCGCAGGGCCGGGGTTTCATGGCTGTTCACTTTGCTCTCCGGAAGGGAACGAAGCGGACCGGCATAAGCTGACTGGTTGTCACTTCACCGTCTTTTTTTTCCACCAGCACAAGATGCTGGAGGTAGAACGCCGATCCGACGGGGATAATCATCCTGCCCCCTTCCTTAAGCTGCTCGATGAGCGGAGGCGGAATAAACTCTGCTGCAGCAGTCACCACAATGGCGTCAAAAGGCCCGGCTTCCGGCCATCCGTGGTACCCATCCCCCTGCCGGACCTCAACCTTGTCATATCCCTGTTTCCGCAGCCTCTCCTTTGCCGACCGGGCCAGTTCGGGAACTATCTCGATTGTGTGCACCCTGGCCATCAGTTCTGCCAGTACCGCAGCCTGGTAGCCGGACCCGGTACCGATCTCCAGAACCCGGTGATGGGGCTCAGGCTTTATAATTTCTGTCATGAAAGCGACAATAAAAGGCTGGGAAATTGTCTGACCATGGCCGATGGGCAGCGGATTATCCGCATAGGCCCTGCCCCGGAGTTTATCCGGGACAAAGAGATGTCGGGGAACTGTCTCCATGGCCCGGAGGACCCCCTTGTCCTCGATACCCCGGAGGGCAAGCTGATTGGCAACCATTGCCTGCCGCTGCCGCTGAAATCCGTCTGCACTTTCAGCCCCTGCTGCGGATTGCGCGGCCGCTGCCAGCAGCAGAAGTACCGTTGCCAGAAACAATGCCACTGCCTCACCTGCCTTGCCCGCAGAACAGCAAAAACATGCGGGGAATATTTTCAGAACCGGCCCTGTTCTTTTTCTCCTGATCATCGCCCTGTCTGCTGAAAATGGTAAATTGATGAAAGAGCATGCGTCTGTACTTTAATGATGTGGACAAATTAAATTAAATCAAGATCAATTAAAAAAATATCCCTATGTTTCGGTATAAATGCTAAAGAACTTAAAGGGAGGGCCCGGCTTTTGCATATGCAAACCTGGTTCAGCAGGCTGCACTTAATCCCGTTGTTTAATGCGCGGCCGGGATGGCGCAGCCTCATCGCTTCTTGACAGGGTTATTCGTTAGACGATAAAGTGAAGCTGTGAAAATACTATTGTTCCGGATAATTACACTGGCGGCCGTACTGGCGGGATTAAGCGGCTGCGCCCGGCTTGCTGTCAACTCCCTGGTAGGGCCGACAATCGATAACCTGCAGCGCCAGACCGACCTGGACCTCGTCTGTGAAGGAACATCATCCTTTCTGCTGATGCTGGACAGCATGATCGCCTCCGATCCGGACAACAGCCGGCTGCTGATGACCGGTGCCCAGTCGTATGCGGCATATGCGGCAGCTCTCGATGTATGCGGCAGGCCTGAGCGGGCCGCAGCCGTCAGTGTCAAGGCAAAGGATTACGGGCTTGCCCTGCTCTCTGATCAGCAGAATCCGGCACTCATAAAAGCACTTGATCCTTCAGCTCTCAATGATTTTCTCGCCGGTCTGGATGGGGACGACACCGCAAAACTTTTCTGGACGGGAAACGGCTGGGCAACATGGATTCGCTTCCAGGAGGGGTCGCCCGCCGCACTTGCCGACCTGATCAGGGTTGAGCAGATCATGCTGCGGGTTGTCGAACTGGACGAAACATTTTATCATGGCGGCGCCCATCTTTTTCTCGGCGCCTATTACGGTGCCAAACCCCCTATGCTGGGAGGAAAATTAGCAGAAAGCCGTGCACATTTTGAAAAGGCTCTTGCTCTAAGCAGCAGGGAATATCTTCCCACCCAGGTGGCCTACGCCCAGGTTTATGCGACAATGACCTATGATCGTGACCTGTACGTAAAACTGTTGCAGGAAGTCATGGATTTCCCGCTCGGAAAAAGGCCGGATATCGCCCTGGCCAACCAGGCTGCCAAGCGTATGGCAAGCCGGATGCTGAGCCAGGTTGATCGTTATTTTTAAGTGAATGCTCTTTCTTCCATCAGGAGATTGTCGTGAATCTGAATTCCCGCAATGGTTTCCGGCTGCTTGTTGCAGCCCTGTTCCTCGTTCTCGTCCCCTGCAATCCGGTCCATTCCCAGACCAAATACCTCTTCAAGGTCGCTTCAATTGCGCCGGACGGCTCCGTGTGGGCCAAACGCTTCCGGAATTTTGCCGATGAAGTCGAGAAAAAAAGCAATGGTGAAATCGGCTTCAAGATCTATCTTGGCGGCGTCATGGGCGATGACACGGCCATGTACCGCAAGATGCAGATCGGCCAGCTGCACGGCGGCGGCTTTACCATGACCGGCATCGGCCCTGTTGTCCCCGATTTCCGGGTAATGGGCATCCCTTTTCTCTTTAACTCCTATGAAGAGGTGGACCATGTTGTCAAAGGGCTGATGCCTTCATTTGAAAAAGCTTTTGCCGAGAAGGGGCTGGAGCTTATCGCCATGACCGAGGTCGGGTTTGTCTATTCCATGTCAACCCGGCCGCTGCTGACGCTTGCGGACCTGACAAAAAGCAAAAGCTGGTCCCCGTCCGGTGATCCCATCAGCGCCACATTTTTAAAGCAGCTCGGGGTTACGCCGATAACCCTGTCAATTCCGGACGTGCTCACTGCTCTGCAGACCGGCATGGTGGACACTGTATACAACTCACTCTACGGCTCCATAGTCCTGCAATGGTATACCAAAGCCGACAAAATTTCAGATACTCCTTTCGGATATGCCTATGGTGCGCTGCTGCTGGATAAAAAGAATTTCTCCCGCCTGCCTCCCGAATATGCCGCGCTGATAAAGGAATCCGCTGCCAGCCATTTCAGCCTGCTCATTGAGGATACGAGAAAAAGCAATGCGGAGGCCCGCCGGGTTCTCGAGGAAAACAATGTTCAGTTTTCCGTTCCGGCCCCGGGGGAAGTAAATCAGCTCTGCGCTAAACGGGATAAAACCGTGCGGCTCATGGAGGGGAATGAGTTCAGTTCCGAAATCTACCAGAAAACCATGCAGCTGCTCAATGATTTTCGCTCCCGGAAACAGGAGCAGGCTGCCGGTACAGAACACTGAGGGACCGTGCCGGGCTGCCGCGAAAGGAAAACGTCCCGGCCGGCCAATATGATGAACTCCCAAAAGTCGTACTGACTCCATGAGCACTGTGAAAAATCAGGCAGATAAAGAGCCGATCCGTCAATGGAGCAGGTTTTCGCGAGGCCGGCAGTTCTGGATCGCCTGGACATGGCTGCCTGACGGCCTGCTCTGCCTGCTGCTGGCAGCCATGATCGGTCTGGCCTGTATCCAGATTTTCCTGCGCACCTTTTTTTCCGGCGGCTTCCTGTGGGCCGATCCCCTCCTCCGCTACCTGGTTCTGTGGAGCGGCATGCTGGGAGCGGTCGTCGCCACCCGGGAAGGAAGGCATATCTCTATTGACGTTGTCACCTATCTTGCCCCGGAACGGCTCCGGAAATGGATCAGCCTGATTGTCAACCTTTTTTCCTGCGCAGTTGCAGGAATCCTGACCCTGGCGGCCATTACCTTTGTCGGCAATGAACTTCAATACAGCAACGGCGTGCTGCTGCATATCCCCTTCTGGGCATGGAACCTCATTTTTCCTGCAGCATTCGGGCTGATCACTCTGCATTTTTTTATCGCCCTGCTCACTGATATCCTGGGGCTTTTCGGGGTGGAATTAAACCAGGCAACCGGAAGCGGGACCATGCCCGATGTTCAATAGCCTGAAGATCTTCGCCCTGGTGCTCGCCCTGGCCGGCTGCCCTCTTTTCATTGTTATTGCGGCCCTTGCGCTGCTCTCGTTCCACAGTGTTGAAATTGACATCTCCGTCGTCATTATCGAGATGTCCCGACTGGCCGACACGCCGCTCCTTCTTTCCCTGCCCCTGTTTATTTTTGCCGGCACCCTGCTCTCGGAAAGCGGCATGCCGAAACGGATGCTGAATCTTTCTCATCTTCTGCTCGGCTGGATGCCGGGCGGCCTGGCTGTCGTCACCCTGGTGGTCTGCGCGGTTTTCACCGCTTTCACCGGTGCCTCGGGTGTGACCATTTTCGCTCTCGGCGGCCTCCTCTACCCGGCCCTGATCAAGGACAACTATCCGGAAAAATTCTCCCTCGGCCTTATTACGTCCTCCGGCAGCCTGGGCCTGCTGTTCCCGCCAAGTCTGCCTCTCATCCTGTACGGGGTCATTGCCGAAACCAGGATCGACCACCTGTTTGTGGCCGGCATCCTCCCCGGACTGCTGATGCTTGGCCTGCTTATGGTTTATTCCATGAAAAAAAGTCCGCCCCGGAAACAACTGTACAGTGCGGTTTCCGGCCGGGAGATAGCGGCCGGCATCAAAGAGGCGGCCTGGGAACTGCCGCTCCCGTTTATCGTGCTCGGCGGCATTTACGGCGGCTACCTGGTCGTCGGAGAAGCCGCGGCGATAACAGCCCTGTATGTGCTGGTGGTGGAGGTTTTGTGCTACCGGGACATCAAAATCCGGCAGCTGCCCGGCATCACGGTGAAATCCATGATGCTCTTTGGCGGCATCATGATCATCCTGGCGGCGTCCATGGCTTCAACCAATTTCCTGGTGGACCAGGAAGTGCCCATGCGCATCTTTGAATTTATCCGCCAGTATATTTCCAGCAAATATACCTTCCTGCTGCTGCTTAACATTTTCCTGCTCATTGTCGGCACCATGCTGGACATATTTTCCGCCCTGGTGCTGGTCCTGCCGTTGATTGTTCCCATTGCCGCGGCCTACGAGGTCAATATGGTCCACCTCGGCATAATCTTCCTGACCAACCTCCAGATCGGATACTGCACCCCGCCGATCGGCCTCAACCTCTTCCTGGCCAGCTATCGTTTTGAACAGCCGATAATCAAACTCTACAGTGCAACTTTTCCCTTTCTTCTTCTGCTCGCCTGCGCCCTGATCATCATCACTTATGTCCCGGCCTTGAGTCTTTTCCTGGTAAAGTTCCTCTAGGCAGGGCTTATCTCTAAATCCATTAACCGTACCACCACAGCAAAGACTCCTGCTGAATTCCGGTGGAAATCGGGGAGATTCATTCCGGGAAGAATGACAGGCCCGCCCTGCTGCGGTCCTGTCACCCCTGTTTATGATCCCAACGCGGGTCTACTCAATGACCTGCAGCACCCGCATCATTTCATGATCTTCATGGGAGAGGATGTGGCAGTGCCAGACATAACGGCCCGGTTTGTCAAAGGTCGCCTTGATTCTGGTCACCTGTTCCGGCAGTGCGGTAACCATATCCTTGGGTGCATTTTCGACATATCCGTCGCCGGGTCCCAGAAATACCGGCGCTCCTTCAATCACGTTCGTCACTGCCGGGGCAACTCCGTATTCGCCGTTGTGCTGCAGGATCGGCTGGCCCGGATCGCCTTCATCCGAATCGAAAGATATGCTGCTGCGGCCCAGAATTTCAAAATGTACCAGGTGCAGGTGAATGGGATGGGCATCCGCTGTAAAATTATACACCTCCCATACCTCGGTCGTATCCAGGCCGGGCGTCTCGGTAGGCGGGCTGTGCCAGGGAAGCGCTTTCCATTCCGCATCCACGTAAGCGCCGAGAAGAGGCTGCAGGCGTCCAAACTCGTCTTTCCCTTCAAACAGGGCTACCTTGCGCACATAATCTGTTTCGTTGCTGTTCCCGTTGTAATGATTGATTGCATTAGGATCAAAAAGATCCGGCACAGTGCCGTCAAACGGGATCACGACATCAAAAGCCATAATCCTGTCGGTCTGCCGGTCAGGGAAAAAATCCTCTTCCGGCAGCGCATCACCGAAATCGCCGCCAAACGGGGCATCACCGCCAATATTTTCCATGATGATTCTGGTATCGGGGGATACCTGGGCAAAATTGAAGACCAGATCATAGCGTGAGCCGGGTTCGAAAACCAATGTATCCGTCAATACAGCCTCCGACCCTAACCCCTGATCGCTGCCGATTACATAAAAAGGCAGGGGAGCACCTGCATTGGCAAGATCGGTATCGTCCAGAGCCACGGCGCGAAAACGGATAACCATGAAACGGCTGTCCGTACCATTCAAAAGCCGCATACGGTAATGCCGCGGCTCAACATCCGCCCTGGGCCAGATTTTGCCGTTGACGACAATGTGATCCCCAAAAAATTCCGCCAGCGCAGTGGGCCCGCCTCCGGGAAAAAGACTTTCGGGGAGAAGGGCCCCTTCTCCGGTGATAAAATCATCGTAAAAAGGGTCTCCGGGGAATGCCGGATAAAACAATGCTCCTTTGGCGGTAAACATGCGGTCCTGAACAGCATAGGCCAGTTCATAGGGAAATGCCGGCAGACCCAACGGATTGCCGGGCATGCCGGTATCGTATTCATCGCGGACAAAGTAGAAACCGGCCAGGCCGGCATAAACATTAAGCCGGGTTAAACCGAGGGCATGGTCGTGATACCAGAGGTTCCCCGCCGGAACATGATTATTATACCGGAAGGTATTGGTAAAACCGCCCGGTACAAAATCCCACTGCGGCCCTTTCACCCGTCCATCCGGGCTGTAGAAAAATTCCGGATTGCCGTCGAACTGGAAGTCGGAATTGCCTCCGTGCAGATGGGTAATTATGGGCACTCCGTCTTTTTTGATTGAATATTGCGTGTAATCGATCCCGTTGGCAGAACTCATGCCTTTCAGCGAATAGCACCAGTGCAGGTTGGTATCAACCGGCAGCAGATGTTTTTTACCCGCCAGTTCATTTGTCCATCGGACCACGCTCTCGTCGGCTCCTCCGGCGGAAGCATTCATTACCTGGATGGTCTGCCCGGGCCAGGATACAGTGTCCGTACCGTATCCCCAGATTCTCGTATTCAGTTTCCGGCCGTTCTTCGGGTTGATGAGTCCGGTCTGCTGCAGTGTTTCTTTGATGCTGATGCTGAAGTTGGGTCGCTGAACAGGGCCGCCGTTTTCATTGAGATCCTTGAACAGAAAACCGGGATCCAGTGCGTTGGGGGCAAGCTCTACAAACTTGGGCTGGTAAAAAGGATCACTGAGTCCTTCAGCCAGTATTTCGGCATAGGCCATTTTATTCACATGCCAGGGAAGCATCATGCCGGCGCCGGCGCATATGCCCGTTTTCAAAACCTGACGGCGGGTCATTGAAATTTCTCTTTTTTTCATGCTGGACCTCCTTCTTCCTGTACCTGTGCTATGCATTATGCATTGTTCATGTTACCCCTTTCTGTTTGTCATTGAGTCTTTCAAGGCGGACACGTGTAAAAAACTGCGGAAAATGATTGCCTGGAAATGTCTTTATATCCGGAAGGTATTTGCGGTTGGCTGGTGCGTTGATCGGCATATCGAACAGACCTCTGAACGAGTATTATTTTCAAATATATCAAATAGCGGGTCGGCAGGAAATAAGGACAAACCCGTAAAAATCGGATTAATACACGGTACATTGTTTGGCAGGCTGTCACTGCGGCAGTGCAATCGAACAGGACAGGACTGCGGCAGGGCTTGAGCCCGCAGTATTGTAAATGTGCTCAAAATACCTATTTTGATATGTATGGATCATCCTTATCACTAAGAGAACCGATCGTTAAAAAAGGAGGTACCCGTGAGAAAATTTTTCCTTGCCTGCTTGCTGCTGGTTCCCCTTTCACTGTTGAATATGCGGAACGCCTCCGGTCTGACCATGCAGTCACAGACCCTGACAGTCAACAACTCCACTGTGGAACTCAAGGTTCCGGCCGGAATGCAGGTTGAGTTTCTGACATCCATGGATGCCCCTCGTTTGCCGGCCCTCGGCCCGGACAATGAAATGCTCGTAGGTTCACGCGGCAGCGCGGTCTACCGCCTTGAATAGACCTATACTTCGGCTGAAATCCTGGTCAATATCCCGGGAAGGAACCACAGCGCTGCCTATCGCAAGGGCAGAATTTATGTAGCGGAAACCGCGGGCCTCCATGCAGCACCCTATGCCGGACTTGAAACTTCGCTGCAGCCGGAAGATTTTTCCCTGGTTACGCCGCTGCCTTCCGAAACAGGCGGCCATTGGAGCCGGACCGTTATCCCTGGTCCGGATCAGCGCCTGTATATCGGAATCGGTATCAGCGGCAACTGTTCGGATGAATACCTCGGAGAAAGTTACCCTTTTGAACGCAGACGAGGAGGCGTTTATGTCCTTGACGAGAGCGGCGGCACCTCCCGGCTGGTCCCTTATTCTTCCGGGCTGCGCAACCCGATCGGTCTGGCTTTTCATCCGGAAACCGAAGTCCTGTACGCGACAAATGCCGGCCCCGACAATCTGGGCTATGACCTGCCCCCGGAAATATTTACAGCCCTCAGGCAGGGATCGTTTCATGGACCCAGCCGGCCTAGGTTTCCCTGCTGGTGTTTACATGTATCGGACTGGGAATGTCCACCCCTTATGTACTGATCAGTTCCTTTCCGGCATTGCTCAGATTTGTTCCGAAACCAGGCCGCTGGATGGAATCGTTGAAGGAATTCATGGGCTTTCTTCTGGTGGCCACCGTAATCTGGCTGCTCTGGATCCTCGGTATCCAGGCCGGTCCCGATGCAGTGATTCTGGTATTGTCCGCTTTGCTCATCACTGCCCTTGGAGGCTGGATATACGGGCGCTGGGGAAATCTGGCCATGCCCAAAAACAAACGGATTGCTGCGGCAGCAACTGCCTTGGTTCTGATTTTCGGCGCAAATATTTACGCGCTTACCAATGTGATGCATATGCTGTACAACAAAAGTCCGTTCAGAATGCAAACGGCATTGAATGGGAACCGTATTCAGAGAAAGGCATTGCCCGGGCGAAACTCGAAGGGAAGCCCCTGTTTATCGATTTTACCGCTGCCTGGTGTCTGAGCTGTCGGGTCAATGAGCGGGTGGCTTTCGGCTCAAAAGAAGTGCAGAACAAATTTCAGGAACCGGACATCCGGCCCTTTAAAGGGGACTAGACAACACGGGATGAGAAAATAAAAAAAGCCCTGGCAGAATACGGGCGGAACGCCGTTCCGTTATATGTATTGTATTCCGGGAAACCGGGAGAGACTCCGCAGATTTTACCGGAAATTATAACGCCGGGCATAGTGCTGGATGCATTGAATACGCTGGAATAATTTAAAAAAACTCAGTACCTCAAGCCTGAACTAACAAAAACAGCCGGCACGCCCCGGCAAAGGGCAGAACCGCTCTTGCCGGGGATTGCCCGCAAATGTGCTTTATCGGAAACGCAATTATTTCTCCGGGTCTGCTGAAACCGTAACCACGGAGTTTTCCGCATCAGAATAAGAGGAAGGAACATATTTGTCCGCTTCCCAGTCGTTCAGCCAGGTGGTGTTATCGAGCAGATAGCGGTATTGATAGTCACGGCCGCAAGGCAAATCAACAGTAATTTTGAATGAACCGTTTTTCAATTTTTTCAGCGGCAGACTCTTTTGTTTCCAGTTGTTGAAATCTCCGACCAGGTGAATTTTCTGGGCATTGCCTGCCGCTTCTTTCGGGACAGTAAACGTCACTTTGCACATCGGTTTTGATTTCAGATATTTTTTCTGCAGACCCATTTTATCCTCCAAACTCTAATCTGGTAAATTTTAATTGCCGAAATTCATCGCAAAAGCGATATCAGCAGTGTTTATTCAAGTAAGGGACCGCTTATGATTTTTTAATTAAAATCCCTTATGGAAAATCATTGTAAGAATAGTTTGTTCATTAGTCAAAAGAAAAAGAAATAGTTGAGATATCGTTTTATTTATAACCCCATTGTACAAGAAGCCAGTATGGCAGAAATGATTCTCTCGTGAAATCCGGTCTCCTCCTCTACTTGATTTTCTGTAGATTTGTACAGTAATATTCGCACCGGTCGTTAAAATATTTTTAACGCAATTCTTACATGGGAGATGACCATTGATGCGAACAGCCGTTCTTGCAGACATTCACGCCAATCTGGCCGCCCTGGAAGCGGTCCTTGAGGACATTCTGGCAGAGCGGATTTCCGATACGGTTATTCTCGGCGACAACATCGGCTACGGACCCGACCCTGAAGAGGTGATCCGGGAACTGGTAAAGCAGCAGGCAGTCTCTGTGCAGGGCAATCACGAATATGCCCTGGACAACCCCCATTACTACCGCATGATGAACCCTGACCCAAAAAAATCCCTCGACATGACCAGAATCATGCTCTCGGAAGAGAGTCTGGCCTATGCCCGGGAACTGCCTGCGGTGATCATCCATCATGGCGCTCGACTGGTGCACGGCTGTCCACCCGATTCCCGGACCGAATATCTCTTTTATCCGGGCAGGAAAAAGCTGGCCAAAATTTTCAACTCCTTCCCGGAAAGGATTTGCTTTTACGGCCATACGCACACCCTCAATTTCTTTGACCATGGCGCGGCACCGATTGCGGGACTGGACGTCAACCTTGGCGTTTACCACCTCAAAAATGACCGCAAATACATCATAAATCCGGGCAGCGTCGGACAGCCTCGGGACGGCATCAACAATTCCGCCAAGTATCTGATCTGGGACCGGGTGAAAGATACTGTCACCTTCAAGGCCCTGAAATATGACGTGATGCGGACTGTAAACAGACTCCGTGCCCTCGGGTTTCCTGAATTCAATGCCACCAGGCTGCTCTGGTAGCGAATCAATGGCAATGAAAAAACAACCACACCCGCAGAAAATCGGCCGCTATCCCGTGACCGGACTTATCGGGCGCGGCGGCATGGGAGTTGTCTACCGGGCCCTGGTGCCTGAAAGCGGCGAAGTGGTCGCTCTCAAGATCCTGCGCCCGGCAGAACCGCTGGTTGAGCTGCTGGGCATGGAAAAACTCAAGGATATTTTCACCTACGAAGCCCGGAAAATGGCGGAACTCGATCACCCGAACATTGTCAGGGTCCTTGATTTTGACTGGCTGGAGGGGGTCCCGTTTTTTATCATGGAATATCACTGCAATAATATCGGTATGATGATCGGCGAACAGCTGATTATGGAGGAAACCACCCGGGTGGTCAGCCCCGGCAAGGTCCTGGATTACGGCAGCCAGGTGCTTGCGGGACTCCGTTTCATCCATGAGGAGGGCATCATTCACCGGGATATCAAACCGCACAATATTCTGCTCACAGATGAGGATACAGCCAGAATAAGCGACTTCGGCATGTCGCGGCAGGAAACGGAAGAACGAATTGACAGCAAGGGATTAAAAATCGGGACGCCCTATTATATTGCTCCGGAGCAGAACAGAAATCCGGGAAATGCAGATCAACGTGCGGATCTTTATTCCACCGCCGTCATGCTGTACAGGATGCTCACCGGAGAATTGCCGGGCATGAAAAGCTTTCTGCTCAGCCGCATTAATCCCCTGTATGACAGGACCTGGGATGATTTTTTCATCAGAGCCCTGGAATGGAATCCCGACTACAGGTTCCAGAGTGCCGGGGAAATGGCGGCAGCCCTGCTGCACCTTGAGCTGCACTGGGAAAAAATAAAAGACAGGGCCTGCGGAATTGAAACGCAGGAGGAAAGCGACGCGGCAAATGGCAGCCACAGGCTGCGGACTTCTCCGGTCAGGGTATCAGGCAGTACGGCCAGGCAGGCATTTGCCGTCAATGCGCACTGGCAGCCGCTCCATCATATCCCTAACCGGTTCAGCGAAAAAAATGAGGAAACTGTCCTGGACAGGAGTACGGGTCTGATCTGGCAAAAAAATGACCAGGGATATCCTGTCAACCGGAAGGAGGCGGATGCAGTTATTGCAGCCCTTAATGAGAGCCGGTTCGGAGGGCTGTCAACATGGCGGCTGCCGACGGTCAATGAACTGCTTACCCTGGAGATCGATCCGAGGCAGCCGGCAGGTAATTGCCCCCAGGACAACCTGCAGGCAAATCGGAGCTGGTACTGGAGCTGCGACCGCCGCTCGGAAAAAACATCCTGGTATGTGAATGTCCGGCTGGGCTATACCGGCTGGCAGGAAAATGGCTGCCGCTATTCGGTCCTGGCCGTGGCTTCTCTCGCAGTCTGAGGGTTGCCGATTGCTGAAGCCCTGCTTTTCATCCTCCTTTCCGGTGGCGAAGCACAACCTTAACCTCTTTTTTTTCTTGCTTTTTTCCGAATACGGATGCATATTTCCTGCCGCAGATATTCCTCATCTCTTCTTACCGGATAAATTATGGATGCGTTAAATCCATGCATCAACTGCGGCGCCTGCTGCGCTTATTTCCGGGCCTCTTTTTACTGGGCGGAATCCGATCTCGCAGCCCCGGACGGTGTACCGTACGAATTGACAGATCACCTGCAGACGCATTACCTGGCAATGAAAGGAACAGACTCCGTTACTCCCTGGTGTATTGCGCTGAAAGGCATCATCGGAGCCCGGGTGCACTGTGAAATTTATGACCGCCGCTCATCCGTCTGCCGCAATTTTCCCCCTTCCTGGCAGAACGGCGAACAAAACGACCGATGCGACAAGGCTCGGGCCGGATGGGGTCTTCCTCCTCTTGAGCGTGATTCCTGGACGCGGCCCCAGCCCGACAATTTTCCCAAGGCCGCCTGAAACCGTTCCGAGCAGATGCCCTTGAGTGCCTGCTATCAGGCTGCATGTGAACACATCAAAGTTCCACGAATTCCGGGTCATCCGGTTGTGAAATTACCTGCCAATCCTGTTCGCCGACCCTGAAATCGGCAATCTTTTCCAGGGGCATCTTCATATACTTTCCATGGCCTTCCGCAGCAACGGTGCCATCTGCCAGCAGAATCTCCCCGGTGCCTTCGAAAATCCTCCTGGCGTCCATTGTGATCCTTCCTATAACGCGCAGTTCTTCATCAAGAGGAACCGGTTTCTTGAACCGCACCGTTATTTCCATGGTCACTCCCCAGAAGGCCTGCGCGTGGCTGATCATTATCGCCCGGCCTATGGTTTCATCAAGAATAGTGGAGATAATGCCGCCATGTAGGCGTCCGGGATAGCTCTGGTGCATTTCCCGGGGCCTGAAAACAGCAAGAAGCTCATCGTTTTCCAGTTCATAAAAAGACGTGTACAGACCGAATTCATTCTGCAGACCGCAAACCAGGCACATTCGAGAATTGGGTTGTTTTTTTCTGATTCTGTATCGCATGTTCTTCTCCGAAAATAGTAGAGCTGCCGTTTTGTGAATAAATGAAGCATCCTTTTGATTTTGCTCCATTTCTGCGTCAGACTACTTGTTTTCTCCCGGATATGCAAAGGGTGTCGAACTTTCCCGGGCAGCCTGAAACAACTGCTCAGTGCCGCCTGAAGACTACAGAGAATGTCAGCGCAGCCAGTGCGGCAAAGTACAGTATTGCGGCGGCGGCATGAGAGTATTCCCACTGACGCCGAAGAGCCTCCCACTCCTCCGGCAGCATTGTCCAGTTCTGCGTCTCTATGTTTGCCGGAAAGGTAAACGAGAAAAATATGATCAGGCTGAGCGCGATACACAGGGCCGCAGTCAATGCGGAATAACAGGGGACCCTGTTTCGCAGTTGGAGTACGGCCAGAACCGCAGTTGAAATAAGGGCGCCAACCACAACAATGCCGAGCAAAGCCCATCCCCGGTAGATCTGCTGGACAATAAGGTATTCTTCACGGGAGAGCCCCATCTTATTGGGAAGCTCGAGAAGGTGCGCCCAGCCGGCCGCCATCGCTACGGCGGTGAGAAGGATGGCAATAAAATGCAGTATTCTGATCATTATGGTACCCGGTTTCCGGAAGCTTCAGATTATTGTTTAATTTTAAGACGTGCGCAGGGATTGTGCAACTTGCGCGGGATAAACTGCCGGAGCGATACGATAGATGTGCCTGTATCACTGGTTAATTTCCTTAGTCCCTGGATATGCGCGCGCAAGGGCTGCCTCATCACCGAAGCAGGCTTGCCCGGCCGGACCCGGAGTTTTCCATGTGCGGGAAAATAGATTTTAAATTTGACCTCTTTGGGGTTCAGCCTTAGCATTTAATAACAGGAATTTAACTGCAACTAACGCTGCTTACAGGAGGGCGCCATGAAAAATCTACTCTTTCTCTCATTTATATTTTTCGCCATGTGCACTACTTCTGCCGCTGCCCTTCAGACCAAAGAGGTCGAGTACGCATCCGGCGGTACGACAATGAAAGGTTTTCTGGTCCATGATGACTCCATGGAAGGCAAAAGGCCCGGCATACTGGTGGTCCATGAATGGTGGGGATTAAATGACTATGCCCGCAAACGGGCGGAAATGCTTGCCCGGCTCGGCTATACGGCAATGGCCGTTGACATGTACGGAGAGGGTAAAACCGCCGGCCACCCGGACGAGGCAGGCAAGTTTTCCGCGGAGGTGAAAAAAAACATGGATGCGGCCAGGGAACGTTTCCAGGCTGCCAAGGAGGTTTTGCAAAACGAAGAAACGGTTGACGGAAATAAAATTGCGGCCATCGGCTACTGCTTCGGCGGCGGCGTTGTGCTGGAAATGGCCCGCGCCGGTTTTGACCTGGATGGTGTGGTCAGTTTCCACGGCAGCCTGGCCACCGATAATCCTGCCCAGCCGGGTAACATTAAAGCAAGAGTCCTCGTGTTAAACGGGGCGGACGATCCTATGGTCAAACCAGAAGAGATCGAGGCGTTCAAGAAGGAAATGGAGGCGGCCGGAGTTGACTATCAATTTATTAATTATCCGGATGCCAAGCATTCGTTCACCAATCCCGGTGCGGATAAATTCGGCGAGGAATTCGGTCTGCCCCTTCAGTACAACCAGAATGCAGACAAGGAATCCTGGCAGGCCATGCAGGATTTCTTCAAGGAAATATTCAAATAAAGACCCGGGTTCAGGAAATACCGGACTGACTCTCCCGCCCGGGATGTCAGTCCGGACAGGCCTGAACTAAGTCTGTATTTTTTTGCGCTCTTCCTGCGGCAGGGCCGGCAGGTCTTCAGTATTGTGCAATCCTTTTTTAAAGGAGGATATTCCCTTTCCCAGGCCTGCGCCTATTTCAGGCAACCTTTTGCCGCCAAAAACAATAAAGCATATTGCGAGAATGATCATCAGTTCCGGTGCGCCTAAACCAAACATAAATTTCTCCTTAAAAATCGCAGCACGGGTACTGTTTGCAAACTCGCCCGCTGCTGAATATAAATCTGATTATTTCAAAAGTGGCCTGTCGTTTTTCTGCCATCGGAATCTTAACACCGAGGCAGTTCATTCATTTGTGTTAAGTGATGCCGTTGGCGGCTGCCTTGTACATGGGTATATGTTTTGCCGTATAGTTGCCGTCTGCCCATGCATTCAGCATACAGGCGGTTTCCATGGCGATATCAGCTGCAACCCTGGCACATCTTTCAGCCCGGGCATCGCTCAGGAATGCTTCTCCGGCAATCCTCATCCAGCGGCCGACAGAAATATGACAGACCGGGGTACCGGCAATCGTCATATCACCCGGTTCCGCCTTCAGAATTTTCTCGGGTATGAATGACGGCATTTCGGTATACGAGTAGTAGAAGGCAATATCATTTGCCATTTCTTCCGCCACATCCTTATCATTGATCACCAAACCGATAATAACACCTGCCCCGGTCAGGGTACCGCAAAGAGCTCCCCATCCTGCCATGCCCCCATGCCTCCATCGCATGGCATCAATGGGGAATTCTTTCCATTGGCCACCGGCCTTTGCCTTTAAAGGTTCTACAAAACCGGCGATAACTGAAGAGGCACACCATCTTTTAAAGTAGTTTTCATAAGTGATCCGGCCAACCTCGGCAGGATCCAGCTTGGTGTAAGGATAACCTGCGGAATATGCATACGCATCGGCTTCTTTTGCCTCGCTGCCTATTCCTGCAGAAGCAAGGATCGCTCCTGCGAGCATCACGGACGCACCATCATTATCTTGCATTTTGGTCATAGTTCAACTCCCTGGGTAGTAAGGCAATATGCCGCTTAAACTTAAAAATTGAGCGGTCGACCAGCCTCCTACACTGTAGGATAAAAAAACAAGAAAGCAAGGTGGCATATTGTCGCGTTGCAGCCTGTCAATTCGGTAAAAACGCAATTGATAACTTTTTCATGGAAAAAGATCGATAACTTTTTTTTGGTTGCATGCAAAAAAAGTTTGGAACAGCAGGCGTTGATAAGGAAGGGTCAGGATCTTTTTTTTCCAGGTCTGACCGACGGGGTGAGTACTCTTTTCTGGCTGTCGCGGCCGGCTGCCGTTTTTTCCACAAAACAGGCTTTTCCGGTATAAATATCCAATTCCGTCCAGTACATCAGGGTGGAGTAGGTTGAGGGAGTGGGGGTGAAAATCTGAATCTGCCTGGGCAGTAATTTCAGATGTCTGCTGCAAAACATTCGCAGCTGCTGCATGTCCTGCAGTGTGCAGCCGGGATGGGCGGCAATCATATAGTAGGTCAGGAACTGGTTGAGCCCCTCTCGGCGGGTCATTGTCGTGAAAAGATCCCGAAACCGCAGAAGCTCATCCCTTCCGGGTTTCCCCATGAGAGCCAGTACATGCTCCTCCGAATGTTCCGGGGCAATTTTCAGCTGGCCCGATATGTGATGCCGGACAAGATCCCGCAGGTAGGCTGTGCCGTGTTTTGTGTCCGCAAGAATCATGTCGTAGCGGATGCCCGAGGCAACGATAACCTTGCGCACATGTTTGACTTGCCTGAGTTCCCGGAGGAGTTTGATCTGTTCGCCGTGGTCTATCCGCATGCTCGGGCAAACCTTGGGGTACAGGCAGCGCTTATCGGTGCAGCTGCCCTTCCGCAGTTTCTTTTCACATTCAAAACCGTACATGTTGGCCGTCGGTCCGCCGACATCATGTATTGTCCCCTTGAACAGGGGATGGCGGGTGATCTTTTCGGCCTCCTGCACGATGGACTTTCTGCTGCGCCACCTGACGATGCGCCCCTGGTGCACGGCAATGGCACAGAAATTACATTCCCCGTAACAGCCCCGGTGGGTGGCAATGGCAAAACGGATTGTTTCCAGCGCCCTGACGTTTCCCTGCTGCCGGTAGTAAGGATGCAGTTCCCGCTCAAAATCCAGGCTGTGCACCCTGTCCAGTTCTTCCGTGGTCAGGCAAAGCGGCGGCGGGTTCTGCACCAGGAAACGGCTGTCCTGCTGCTGTACCAGGGTTTTTGCCGTCAGCGGATCGTTGTGGCGGTAAAAATCCTGAAACATCTGCGCGAAAAGATTCCGGTCCGTGCTGACCGCCTCAAATGGCGGCAGCAGCAGCGCATCTTCCGGGATCTCGATGGAAGCATAGCACAAGCCGCGTATATCATGGACATCCGTGCCATTTTTCAGCGCCGCCGCCAGTTCCAGGACAGACTTGTCGGCCATGCCGTAGAGGAGATAGTCAGCCTTGGCGTCGAACAGGATTGACTTCCTGATCCGGTTCGCCCAGAAATCGTAATGGGCAATGCGGCGCAGGCTTGCTTCCAGGCCCCCCAGAATAATGGGGCGGGTCTTCTTGAAGTATTGTCTGATCAGATTGGTATATACCAGAACCGCCCGGTCGGGCCTCCTGCAGTTTACTCCTCCGGGCGTATAATCGTCGCTTTTGCGTTTCTTGCCGGAAGCCGTACGGTTCGCGACCATGGAATCGATGCAGCCGCCGGTCACTCCCCAGAACAGTTCCGGCTCCCCGAGCCTGGCAATATCAACATCCGAACCGGTTTCCGGCTGGGCAATAATGCCGACGCGGTACCCGGCATCAAGAAGAACCTTGCCGAGGACAGCCACCCCTATAAAGGGCGAGTCAATATAGGCGTCACCGGTAACCAGGATAATATCAAGACCACCCCACCCCAGTTGCCGCACTTCTTTTTCGGTTGTCGGTAAGAACATATTGAAAAGAACGCCCCGGAGTAATGAATAAAAGCCTGATTATCCGATGCCGGCTAAATTGCCTTTTGAGGGATTTGGTTATGCTTTTCCCCCTTGGCATCTGTCTGCACTTCAGCAGACGATTGACAGTTGAGCACCGGAATACATGCCGATAAAGGAATTTTTAAGCATTATGTCTCTGACTTGCCTGTGAAAATATAACAACACTGCCAACTTTTACAATAACAGCATCTATGCTTTCTTTCCGGCCGAGCGGCCGGCCAGCCAGCCCGTGGAAAAGGCGGCCTGCAGATTATACCCTCCCGTATCGCCCTGGATGTCCAGCACTTCGCCGGCAAGGTAGAGACCCTGTATCAGCCTTGATTCCATGGTGCGCGGATCAACCTCCTTTGTGTCGACACCTCCGGCGGTGACAATCGCTTCGGCAAGCGGCCTGAAGCCGGAAACCTCAAGGCGGAAATCCTTGAGCCAGACCCGCAGCCTCCTCCTCTCAGCCGCATTTACCTGAGAAGCAGGCTTGTCCGGCGAAATTCCCGCAAGATCCAGGCACACCGGCACCATTTCCCGCGGCAGCAGGCCCCGGAGGACGTTTTCTATCTTCTCATTGCCCCTGGACTGAAAATCCCGCAGCAGCCTTGCATCCAATTTTCCCTCATCCAGCGCCGGCTTCAGGTCGATGGAAAATGCCACCTTTTTTCCTTCCCGCAGGGCATCAACCGCTTCGCCGCTCAGGGTCAGCACAACCGGTCCGGTTACGCCGAATTCGGCAAAAACCAGTTCGCCGAATTCCTGTCTGCGTTTCCTGCCGTTGATATACATCCTGACCATGACATTACGCAGGTTCAATCCTGCCATTTTGCCGGCGGCATTCCCCGCGGTCTCCAGGGGAACCAGAGCCGGCCGCACCGGAATTATGCGGTGTCCGGCCGATGCCGCCAACCGGTAGCCGTCGCCTGTCGAACCGGTTGCCGGGTAGGAGGCGCCGCCTGCCGCCAGGATCACGGCATCCGCCCTCTTTTCCCGGCCATTGCAGAGGACGCCCAGCACTTTTCCATGCTCCAGGAGCAGCCCTTCAACTTTTGCCGATCGCATTATCGTAACATTGCACTGCGCCAGCCACCTGACAAACATATCAAGAATATCCCAGGCCTTGCCGGAAGCGGGAAACACCCGGCCTCCCCTTTCCGTGACCAGCGGCACTCCCCGGCTGGTGAAAAAATCCATGAGTTCCGTGGAAAAAAACTGCGCGAATGCCTGCCGCAGAAATTTTCCCGTGGGCCCGAAGTGGTGGAGGAAATCCGGCAGATCGGCAATATTTGTGAGATTGCAGCGGCCCTTGCCGCTGATGCAGATTTTGCTTCCGGGCCTGTTCATTTTCTCCAGCACAGTCACTTCCGCCCCGGCCAGTGCTGCCTGTCCGGCGGCCATCAGGCCGGCAGCTCCGCCTCCGGCAACAATAACTCTCCGGACAGTCATCACGCAGGCTCCACCAGCACCGTCCGGCAGTGCCTGATGACGCCCCCGGTCTGTTCGGGCAGGAAACAGACAACCGCGTTCCTCCCGCCAGTCCCCTTTCCGAGCTGCTGCAAAGTGCTGCCGGTCATTCTCAGGAAAACAGCACGTTTAAAAAAAGCGCTGCGGCTTCGGGGGGTATATAACCCCTCCATGTTCAGGGGCAGGTTCTTCCACAGGAAATTACGCAGCTCGGGCAAAGGGTCTGCCGCAAAAACATCGGGCAGATAACGGTGTCCGCAGCGCAGCCAGTCATACTGCAGCAGTTCCCGCATTATTTCTTTATCTTCCCTTTCTCCCGCCATTTCATGGAGAATTCTGGTCAGCAGTTCCTGGGTCGGAGCCAGGCCGGCAAAATGACTGCGCCGGCTGACGGCCAGCAGGGATTCGAAAAAGGAAAACGGCTCTTCCCCGCCGCTGCTTAGATATCTCCAGAGACTGTGAAAATAACGGTTGTTGTAAAAGGCCTCGACACACTCGCCGAAAGCATAGAATCCGGCGAGTTCCGGGTGACTGAGCCAGCGGGTGGCCATAATCTGGTACGGGGGCCGGGCACAGTACACCAGTCCGAACTCCTGTTGATTGCTCCAGAGTGGCGTACCGGGCAGCACCTTGAGCAGTCCCATCTGAATATGATGCGCCTGCAGGGTAAAAACCCGGTTGAAGGAATCCCGGAAGCTTTCCCCTGTTTCATAGGGCAGCCCCAGGATCAGATCAACATGTAGATGGATAGTATCAAATCCAGCCAGCCTGCGGATATTTGCTGCCGCCGTTCCGATGTCCATACTCCGGTTAATGGCGGCCAGGGTCTTTACATTGGTCGACTGGATACCGATTTCAAACTGGAAGCGGCCAATGGCAATCTTTTCCAGCAAGGCAAACATCTCTTCGGTGAAACGATCCGGTGCAATCTCGAAATGAAAGCGGGTCGGGCCGGAATGTTCCGCCAGGCAGTGCCAGATGGCCAGCGCCCGTTCAGGGTTGTCGTTAAAGGTCCGGTCAACAAATTTTATAATTTTCGGCTGATGGGCAAGGATCGCGTGAAGTTCCCGCCGCACCTGCTCCACGCTGTTGTGCTGAACGCCTTTACTGACGGATGACAGGCAGTAGGAGCAGCGAAACGGACACCCCCTCGACGATTCGTAATACACCTGCCGATGCCGCAGCTCTCCTGCCAGATCCTCGTCCAGGTAAGGACTTTGGAATGGATGTCCCGGTGCTGCGCTGTACTGTATCTCAAGTTTTCCTTTCTTCAGATCGCGGTAAAAAAGTCTGTCAACCCCCTCGATCTCGCCGATCACCAGAGTTGCGTTCTCCGGCAGGTCGGTCATGGCGGATGCCTGGGGACCTCCGAGGATTATCGGCCGTTCCGGCTGGATCGTGGCGAGATCTTTGATCAAGCGGCTTATATAATCGTGATTCCAGACATAAGCGGAAAAAAACAGGGCATCGGCACTGCTCCCTGAAATGGCGAGCAAGGTTTCATAATAGGGATCGTTTATTGTCAACTGGCTGAGAGTGGTGCGTGCCTGCGGCATGTTTTTCAGCAATTCATTGCGTACATAAAAAAGGGCCGGACAGGAATGGGAGTATCGGCAGTTGATGCCGATAAGGTGATAATGCAAGGTGTATTCCGGGGAAAAGGTTGTTCGTTGGCTGCTCTTTTTTTTCCACCCCATCATACCGGCCACAGGAAAAAGGAGCAACATTTTAAGCATGAGTCCTGATTCGTTTCTTGCCACGGGAATATGAACAAGGTAGGGTAGGAATACAGTTCGGTCAGGCCGGGCCGATCAGCTGAAAACTGCTGCATGCAGGCCGCATGCACAGGCTGCCTGTAAGACGGAATAATATTGGAGACGAACATGGCGATCAGAGTGAGCAAGTATATGGCTCCGCAGGTCATTTCAATTTCACCGGATGTCGGGATCAGGGAAGCTTTTTTCATCATGAAGGAGAATTCCATTCGGCATCTGCCCATAGTTGACGAACACAGAAAACTGATCGGCATCATCAGTGACAGAGAGCTGCGCAGGCCCAACTGGGTTGATGAAGCCCATGATATTTCCCATGTATACTACCTTGACAACTCAATGTTTGTCAGGGATGTCATGATTCAGAATGTGCATGTACTGCATACCTACGATACCCTTTCCAAAGCCGTCTCGCTGCTGCTGGAGCACGGGATCGGGGCAGCCCCGGTCCTGGATAAAACCGGGGAGCTTGTCGGGATGTTATCGGCAATCGACCTGCTCCGTGCCCTGTCGGACATGATTTCCGAGCAGAAAACCGGGAAAAAAAATAAGTAGCCTGCCGGCACGTTCCTGGCAAATTACCTCACCCCGGAATCAACAAATCCAATTTGTACAAAAAATCGGGATTATCTTTCGACCAACCCGGAGCAGCGATAAAATGAACAGGTACGAAGAAACAGACAGGCAAAGCGTTTTCGGTGCTCTCACTCCCGATACGGTCATCAACCTGGTGGAAGAGGCAATGGGGATCCGCTGCACCAATCTCTGCCGTTCCCTGGCAAGCTATATTAACCGGGTATATGAACTTGAAAAGGAAGACCAGACCGGGCTGGTGATCAAATTTTATCGCCCGGGCCGCTGGTCATCTACCGCCCTGCAGGATGAACATGACTTTCTGCTCGAACTCGCCGGGCAGGAAATACCGGTCATCCCCCCTTTAACTTTTCAAAACGGCAAAACTCTTGGCAGCCACAATAACATTCTGTTTGCCGTCTTTCCTAAATGCGGCGGCCGCAGTTATGACGAATACAGCCCTGACCAGTGGTTGGAACTGGGAAGACTCCTGGGCCGCACCCACGCGGTAGGCGCGAATCGCCTGCCCATAGACCGGATCACCATGCGGCCCGACAAATCAACCAGGGAACAGGTTGACTACATTCTGGGCACAAATTTAATCCCTGCCCGCCTGATAGATGAATACACGAAAATCACCGAGAGGCTTATAAATGATATCAGACCCCTGTTTGAAAATATAGAGATGATCCGCATCCATGGCGATTGCCATTTTGGTAATCTCATATACCGGCCGGGGGAATCCTTTTATTTAATTGACTTTGATGATATGGCTGTCGGCCCGCCGGTACAGGATTTCTGGATGATGCTCCCTGATTATATGGAAGGTGCATATGCTGAAATCGATATGTTTCTGGAAGGCTATGAAACGTTCCGGGATTTTGACCGGCGCACCCTGAGACTCATTGAGCCGCTTCGGGGCATGCGCTTTATTCATTATACTGCCTGGGGTGCTTACCAGGTGGTTGAGGACGGAATATCCCATGCCATACCTGACTTCGGAACCCCTGAATACTGGCGGCAGGAAATAGATGATCTTGCCGACCAACTTGACCGCATCAGGAAAACTCCACGCGAGGCGGGCAACCTGTTCTGAAAACTCTCCCGGCCGGAGCGGCAATCACTCGTCATCGTCCATGCCGGTGTCGGCAGCGAGCGCTGCCTCATATGCTTTTGCCATCCTCCGGTCAAAACAGACAAATATTACTTTTTCCAGATCAGGATTATCAGGGAGCGCTTTCCGTGCTTCCCTGACAGCAATCATTGCCGCACTGTCCGGCGGGAAGCCATAAGCCCCTGTGCTTATGGCAGGAAAGGCTATGGTGCGGATTTTATGTTCTTTCGCCAGTGCCATGGATTTTCGGTAGCAGGAGGCAAGCAGTTCCGCTTCGTTTCTTGAGCCCCCGTACCATACCGGGCCCACGGTATGGATGACATGATCTGCCGGCAGATTGTAGCCTGCGGTTATCCTGGCATCACCTGTCGCACATCCGTTCAGGGCAGCGCTTTCCTTTTTCAGTTCCGGTCCGGCCGCCCGGTGGATGGCGCCGTCAACGCCGCCGCCTCCGAGAAGTGTTTGATTGGCGGCATTGACAATGGCATCCACCGCCAGCTTTGTTATGTCTCCTATCCTGATTTCGATCCAACCATCTGCATCCATTTTTTTTCTCCCTATAATTTCTCTTCCTGAACCTGAAAGAATATATGCAGGAGTTTCCGGGCAGGCAAAGAAAAGGCACTGATTTACTTATTCACACCCGGCAGATTTGTAAATATTTGAAAAAACCCGCCGCAGGATCATCCGTGTCTTCCTCCGCTTCAACGATAAAATTTTCAATAGTTTCGATCAGCTGTTCCCGGATGTATTATATTTCATAATTATCTGTAATTTATCTTCTTTCTCTGACGGTGCAAGAAAATTTCCGAAGAAGATATTTATCCTGAAGTTAATAAAAAACGGTAAATGAATAATAAAAGTAATCATCAATGGTTGACAATTGGCAAAAACTGACCAACTTAATATTGAACTAAGAATTTAAGCAGGAGAAAAAAAATGGTAAAATATAAAGGTTCGAAAAAAGAAACTCTGGCCCTTGAATCTTTTATCAAGTTGATGCGAAGCTCGAACACAATCTCATCAGAGGTGAATAATTACCTGGCGAGAAACAAACTAACCATGAGCCAGTTCGGCGTGCTTGAAGCACTGTATCATGTCGGCTCCATGTATCAGCGGGATCTTGCGGAAAAAATTCTAAAAACCACAGGAAATATCACTACGGTCATCGATAATCTGGAAAAGAGGAAGCTGGTTGAACGGCAAAGGGAAATGAAAGACCGCCGGTACTTTAAGATTGTCCTGACCCCTTCAGGAAAAAGATTGACCAAAAAGGTATTTCCGGAATACGCAACCCAGATTGAAAAATCAATGAACCGGTTGACCATGACCGAGCAGAAGGAACTCGCAAGGCTCTGTAAAAAGCTGGGAACCGGTAAAGATACAGGCAAAAATACAGGGAAGGATACAGCAAAAGAAACGGTGAAGGAGATGGAGAAGGAATAGAACCTCCGACAGATATATGTCAGAAGGATACCGAATACCATTGTCTTTTCCCGGACAGGGACAAAATCCCGCGAACGAGGCCTGAATAAATAACGTACCTCTTTTCTTCTCTTTTATCCGGTGTACCAGCCGGAGCAATTCATCATTATACCTGTTTGTGACATTGCAGCAGTGACGTATTGTTTCCTGCCGCAACCGGAGCAGACCTTTTTCTTCCTGTTCCCGGAATACATCCGCAAAGAATTTACTGACAAAAATGCTTTTTCATGGTATATATTCAACTTTTTTTGAGGGTCGGCGTACCGGTCCTTATTTAAATGGCAACCTGCATCGGATGCAGAAAAGAGAATACCTTGATCACCAAAATTACTAAAGAAATTCAGCGCCGCCGGACATTCGGCATTATCAGTCATCCGGATGCGGGCAAAACAACGCTGACTGAAAAACTGCTGCTTTTTGGCGGCGCCATTCAGATGGCCGGTGCCGTGAAATCCAGGAAAACCAGCAATCATGCCGTCAGCGACTGGATGTCCATTGAAAAGGAGCGCGGTATTTCGGTGACCTCATCGGTCATGAAATTCAATTACCGCGATTATGAAATCAATTTGCTGGACACCCCCGGCCATCAGGATTTCTCCGAGGACACCTACCGGGTGCTGACCGCTGTGGACAGCGCCCTGATGGTCATAGACAGCGCCAAGGGTGTGGAAAACCAGACCATGAAACTGATGGAGGTGTGCCGCATGCGCAATACCCCGATCATCACCTTCATCAACAAACTGGATCGCGAAGGTCTCGACCCGCTGGACATCCTGGCGGATATTGAGGACAAACTGCAGATTGAGTGCACTCCCCTTTCCTGGCCTATCGGCATGGGGAAAAGCTTCAAAGGCGTGTACAATATGTATCAGCGGCAGCTGCATCTCTTCAAACCAAGTCTCAGCACCAGTCAGCAGGAAGGCATAGTGGTCAAGGATATCAACGATCCCGTTCTTGATGAACTGCTGGGCCACCAGGCCCGAACCCTGCGGGAGGATCTCGAACTGCTTGCAGGCGCTGCCAATCCGTTTGATCACGAAGAATACCTGAAGGCCGGCCAGACTCCTGTTTTTTTCGGCAGCGCGGTCAATAATTTCGGGGTGAAGGAAATGCTGGATGCCTTTGTCGAGCTGGCCCCGGCGCCGGGCCCCCGCCCAGCCGTCAACCGGGTTGTTGATCCCGGAGAAAATTCGTTTTCAGGATTCACCTTTAAAATCCAGGCCAATATGAACCCGGCGCACCGCGACCGGATCGCTTTTTTCAGAATCTGTTCGGGAAAATTCACCCGCGGCATGAAAATCATGCACCATCGCCTGGGCAAGGAAGTTACCCTGGCCAATGCCACCATCTTCATGGCCCAGGACCGCAGCAATGTGGAAGAAGCCTATCCCGGCGACATCATAGGCATCCATAATCACGGCACCATAAAAATCGGGGACACATTTTCGGAAAAAGAGCCGCTTAAATTCACCGGCATTCCGAACTTTGCCCCGGAGCATTTCCGCAGGATCCTGCTCAAGACCCCCCTCAAGGCCAAACAGCTCAACAAGGGACTGGAACAGATGGCCGAGGAAGGGGCGGTGCAGTTGTTCCGCCCCTTAATGGACAGCAGTTACATCCTGGGTGCAGTGGGGGTACTGCAGTTTGAAGTGATTATGGCCCGGCTCAAGGCGGAATACGGGGTTGACGCGATTACCGAACCGGTGGATTATGCGACTGCCCGCTGGATTTATTATGAGGACGGGGGGAAGCTGGATGAATTTAAAAACAAGAACAAAGCCAACCTGGCAATGGACGCGGAAGGGCATCTGACCTATCTGGCGTCAAATGAATGGTGGCTGGAACGGACAATGGAGCAGTTTCCGGAAATCGCCTTTCAGAAAACCAGAGAATACAATTAAGCAACAAAGGCTGGCAGGAAGTTGAGCACGTCTGGGGCTTGCAGGGAAAAAGACACAGCAGCAAATGCCGGTTCATAATTTTTGAGCTGCCTGCCCTTGCCGGTTATTTTCCCTGCACCCCTGTTTTTGTCTATTTTTTGAAAAGTTCTACAAATTCACCGTATCCTTCCTTTTCCAGGTCCTCGGCAGGAATAAAACGCAGGGCCGCCGAATTAAGGCAGTAGCGCAAGCCGGTGGGCGGCGGGCCGTCGTCAAAAACATGTCCCAGATGCGAATCCGCCCCTTTACTCAGCACCTCGGTGCGGGTGGTGAAAAACCCTCTGTCTTCCCGTTCAACAATGTTTTCCTCCACCAACGGGCGGGTGAAACTCGGCCACCCGGTACCGGAGTCATACTTGTCAAGCGAACTGAACAGGGGCTCGCCGGAAACAATATCAACATAGATTCCCGGTTTTTTATTATCCCAGTACGCATTGTCAAACGGGGGCTCCGTGCCGCCTTCCTGTGTCACCTTGTACTGCAGCGGAGTCAGCCTGCTTTTCAGATCTTCCTTGTTCATTCTCACAGGGTTTCCCTCCTTGCCCCATACCTTGTCGAGAAAATCATCCCGGCCCGACCGCGAACGGTAGAAGCGGTACTTGAGGGCATGATTTTTATAGTAGTCCTGATGATATTCTTCCGCAGGATAAAAGGTCTGGGCCGGAATAATGGGTGTGACTATCGGCTTGTCAAAAATACCCCTTTCAGCCAGTTCTTTTTTCGACTGTTCGGCGATCCGGCGCTGTTCTTCATCAGAATAGAAGATCGCTGTTGAGTATTCATGCCCCCGATCGACAAACTGGCCGTCCGGATCGGTGGGATTTATCTGCCGCCAATAGACGTCGAGGAGTTCCTTATATGACACCTTCCGGGGATCATACTCTATTTCCACTACTTCCAAATGCCCGCCTCTGCCATAATTTTCATAGGTGGGATTGCTTGTTTTTCCTCCCGCATAGCCGGAGGTTACGGCATAAACCCCGTCCAGCTGTTCAAACGGTTTCTCCATACACCAGAAGCATCCGCCGGCAAACAGGGCTTTCTGCAGTAATGCTTCTTCTTTTTCAGATGTTCCATTCTTTCCGGCCTGCGTACCGGACAGAACGGTGCTTACAGCCGCCAGAACAAAAAATATCACCGGTATAAACCATAAAATTTTCATAATTCCACCTCCCGTGATACTCTAACTGCCAAAATCTTGTTCCTGCACAGCCTCCGGAATCAGAAACCGGGCAGAATCATGGTTCAAACAATAAACGCGTGCTGCGATTATTTTCCTTATTATAAACTTTAACCTCTTTCGGTTGATTTGCCAGAATATCATCTGCGCCGGGATCACAGATAATTGCGGCGCCCGGATCTTATGTAAGCTGATGATGTGAGTAAAACAAGAAAAAGTCAGTTTTTGTATCCGGAATTCACCCGACTATCCGGGCAAGAGCGAGGGACTTATTTGAACGCAAGACTGATAGGGCAATGGTCGGAACCCGCGATGTCATCATGAATGGCGGCTCCCGCCACTCTCTCCTCACTGGCGGGATCCACCAGAAAGTAATCGATGCGCCAGCCGATATTTTTGCCGCGGGCATTAAACCGGTAGCTCCACCAGGTATACTGACCGGGTTCCCGGTTAAACTTGCGGAACGTATCAACATACCCCGCTCCGGCAACTTCATCCATCCAGGCCCTCTCCCGGGGGGAAAAGCCCGGATTCTGCTCGTTTGCCTTCGGATTGGCGATGTCGATGGGTTTATGGGCCACGTTCATGTCACCGCAGACCACCACGGATTTCTTCCCGGCCAGCCGGTCGAGAAGTTCAAGAACCGCCTTGTTGAACGCCATCTTGAAATCAATTCTTTTCAGTCCGGGCTGGGCATTGGGAAAATACACATTAATAAAAAAATAATCCTCGAATTCAAGGGTCAGCACCCTGCCCTCCGTATCAAACTGATGCTCATCAAGGCCGTATATAACCTTCAGGGGTTTTAGGCGTGTATACACGGCCGTGCTGGAATATCCTTTCTTCAGGGCCGGGTACCAGTAGGATTTATACCCGTCGATATTCACGATATTGTCAGGCAGTTGATCAGGCAGCACCTTGGTTTCCTGCAGGGCAAAAATATCGGCATCCAGTTCATGGAAAGCATCGAGGAACCCCCTCTGCAAAGCGGCCCGCAGACCATTGACATTCCAGGAAACAAATTTCTTGGGTTTACCTGTTCCCTTGTTCCCTTTTTTCACAGCAGGCACCTTTCTGGGGGTTACTCCGATCTGGGGGCAGATATCAAGCAGGACACAGCGGTCGCAATGGGGCCGGACCGGTTTGCAGGTGCCCTGGCCGAACGCCACCAGTATTGAATTGAAACGGAGCCAGTATTTCTGCGGCAGTTTTTCCCGCAGCGCCATTTCGGTCTCCAGGGGGGTTGCGGTTCTCACATATCCCCAGATGTTCACAATGCGGTGAACATGCGTATCAACGCACATTGCCGGTTTGCCGAAGGCAATGATAACCACCAGGTTGGCGGTTTTCCTGCCCACTCCCGGGAGCCGGACCAGCGACTCAACATCATCCGGCATCCTTCCATTGAACTTGTCCCTGAGCGCCGCCGGCAGCTGCGAAAGATGCCTGGCTTTATTGCGGTAAAATCCAACCGGCCGGATGATCTGTTCCAGTTCCTGGAGCGGAATCGACTCAAGGTCTTCAGGATTGTCGACCCTTTTAAACAGCCTGCGGCAGGCGGCTGCCGTTGCTTCATCACGGGTCCGGGCCGAAAGAATCGTGGCCACCAGAATCTTGAACGGATCCTTTGTCTGGGCGGCAACGAGATCGACAACCGGCACCTGGTAATCCTTGACCTCATCCTCCAGCAGGGCCATAGCTTTATCGATCGGAAAATCCATAACCTACAAGTCCTTTTCACTCAGGCAGACCGCCTCGGCTATATTCTCCCGGCCGAGCAGCAGCATAAAAAGGCGGTCAAAACCCAGGGCAGCGCCGGCAGTGTCCTGCATCAATCCCAGGTCCTGGAGAAATTTTTCCGGCATGGCGGCATTTCTTCCCGCACCCTGTATTTTCGCAATCTCGCCGGCAAACCGTTTTCTCTGCTCGCCCGGATCAACCAGCTCGGAAAACCCGTTCACCAGTTCGATACCGGCAATATACAGCTCAAAGCGTTCGGCAACCGTTCCGTTTCCGTCTTTTTCCCGGGCAAGGGAACCGAGTTCCACCGGATAGTCGTAAACAAAGGCCGGCCGCTCCCAGCCCAGATGCGGTTCCACCCTGGTCACCAGCAGCTCGTCAAAAGTACCGGCCCTGACTGCTTCCCGGGCAGGCATTCCACCATATTTGCGGAACACCGCGTCGACGGTAAAACGGTCCCAGGAAGGTGCCAGAGAAATTTCCCTTCCTTCCCGCTGCAGCGAAAGACCGGCCAGGCCTGGAAAATCCAGACCGGCACCGGCAATGTACCGGATAAGCTCTTCACATTCATCCATCAGCTCGAAATAATTCCATTCCGAACGATACCATTCGAGCAGGGTGAATTCACTCTGATGGAGCCGTCCGGATTCTTCCTTTCTGAAGCAGTGGCTTATCTGAAACAAAGCCGTACTGCCGGCAGCCAGCAGCCTTTTCATGCAGATTTCCGGCGAGGTCTGCAGGAACCAGCCTTCCGATGAAAAGGGAATAATATGGGATTCGGGGATGAAGACGGGAAGACGAAGAGGGGTGTCTACTTCAAGATAATCCCGGGCATAGAAAAAAGAGCGGACTGCCTGCAGCAGACGGGAACGCTGTTGCAGGCGACCTGGCGAAAGCACTGCTCACTCTTTTACCCGGGTGATGTATTCACCGCTGCGGGTATCGATCTGGATGCGATCCCCTTCCTCGACAAAAGGAGGAACCTGGAGGACATACCCGGTTTGTACGGTAACCGGTTTGGTGTCCGTGCCCGAAGTATCCCCTTTGACCCAGGGGTCGGCCTTGGTGACCTCCAGGTTGACAAAGGTGGGAAGGCTGATATCAATGGCCTTGCTTCCGAAAAACAGGACCTGGACTTCCATGTTATCCATCAGGAAATTGATGTGATCTCCTATCTGCTCCCTGGTGAGATAAATCTGCTCGTAGGTGGAGGTATCCATAAAATGAAATTCATCATCCTGGGAATAGAGGAACTGCATGGTCCGCTCCTCCAGGTCCGGTTTTTCAAACTTGACGTTGGATCGATAGGTGTTGGTGAACTGGATCCCGGTGATCATGTTCCGCATTTTGGTCCGGTACAGGGCCTGCCCTTTTCCCGGTTTGGAAAATTCAAATTCGGTTACGATATACGGTTCCCCGTCAATCTTGATTTTCAATCCCTTGCGCAAATCCGATGCACTATACATATCCGATTCCTTTCAAAAAATTATCCGGTTATTATCGAGGTGCATAATTTACGGGATGGACCCTGTTTTTGCAACTTGTTCCTTATCTTTTCTTGTCATTCACGATGAACTTTAATAGAGTTAACATCTCTCTTGCAGATATACAAAAATCAATGAACCAGATCCATTTCATGAAAGCGGGCATACTTTCCGATACCCATCTAGCCAACCCCGGCAGGGAATTTACCAGATTGATAGAACGATGTTTCGCTTCCTGCGACGTCATTATCCATGCCGGCGACCTGACCGGCGTCAAGGTCCTGGATGCTTTTTCCGGCTATGAAGTGCATGCGGTGCACGGCAACATGTGCGATGCCGTTTCCTCCAGATCCCTGCCCAGGGAAAAAACCTTTCAATTGGGAAATTTTATCCTGGGCCTGACCCACGGCGCCCATCTCGGTCCTGATATTGAACAAAACCTCTGGCATCTATTTCCTGAAGCGGACTGCATGATTTACGGCCACACCCACCGGCCGGTCTGCAGCCGTCAGGGCGGGGTACTGATCATCAACCCCGGGTCTTTCCGCAGTACCGGGAGATTCGGCGCACCGGGCACGTATGCAATTCTTGAAATCGAGGATTCCCTGCATGCCACCATCCATGAGGTCCCGTCTGCTCCATGAAGAACCTGTGGACCCCCTGGCGGATGGAACATGTAACCGGGACAGCCCCGCACAGGGAGGGATGTCTTTTTGAACCTCCGGGAAAAGGATCATTCAGCAAAAAATACCTGCTGCTCTTTCGCACTCCTCTCTGTGTGGTCATGCTGAACCGCTTTCCCTACGCCAACGGCCATCTGCTGGCAGCTCCCGCGCGCCATGTAAAGGACATTACCGGCCTGGACAAAGAGGAAAATGCGGCCCTCATGTTCCTGCTGCAGCAGTGCTGCACCATCCTCCGGACCCGGCTTCATCCGGACGGGATAAATCTCGGTCTCAATCTGGGCAAAACAGCCGGCGCCGGCATTGCCGACCATCTGCATTTCCACCTTGTTCCCCGCTGGGAGGGAGATCATAATTTCATGACCGTCACCGCTGAGATCAGGACCATTCCGCAGCACATCGACCATACATTTGACATGCTGCTGCCGGACTTTCAGGCGCTGCTCCGCAAGGGGGGTGCCGATGAGTAAACCCGTCAAGATGACTCCCATGCTCAGGCAGTACCTGGAAATCAAGGAACAGTACCGGGATGCCGTGCTTTTTTACCGCATGGGGGATTTCTATGAAATGTTCTTTGATGATGCGGTGACCGCCTCCCGGGTCCTCGGCATAACCCTCACCTCGCGCAGCAGTAAAAGCGACGAAAACAAGGTACCCATGTGCGGGGTTCCCTTTCATGCCGTCTCCAATTATCTGGCAAAGATGGTGAAAGCCGGTTACCGGGTGGCGATCTGCGAACAGACGGAAGATCCCAAAGAGGCCAGGGGAATCGTCAAGCGCCAAGTAGTCCGCATTGTCACGCCCGGCGTGACAACCGAAGAACAGCTGCTTGATGAAAAAAGCAATTGCTATGTCTGTTCCCTGCATATGCAGGGCAATGCCGGAAAAAATCTGCTCGCCGGGCTCGGTTTTCTCGACGTTTCAACCGGTGATTTCCAGGTGGCCGAACTGCAGCTTTCCCGGGAAAGCCTTGAACCGGTAATTGAGGAAATAACCCTGCTGCAGCCCGCCGAGATCATCCTGACCGAAAAGGGGCAGGAGGATTATGCCGAATTGCTAGGTACGCTCCGGACCCTTCTGCCCGGGCTGTGCATCACTCCCCGCCAGGAAATGCATTTCGAACCGGATCATGCCGGGACGGTCCTGACGGATCATTTCCGGACGCGCAGCCTTGCCGGTTTCGGCTGCGAAAACATGACCGCCGGCATATGTGCTGCCGGCGCCCTGCTGGCATATATACAGGAAACGCAGAAAACAGACCTTTCCTACATCAGGAGGATCACCCCGCTCGATCACGGCGGTTACCTGGTCATAGATGAATCTTCCCGGCGCAATCTCGAACTGACGGAAACCATTATCGGCGGAAAAAGAGAGGGTTCGCTGCTCTCGGTCCTGGATCTGACATGCACTCCCATGGGGGCGCGGCTGCTGAGAAACCGGCTGCTTTTTCCCCTGCAGGATAAAAAACGCATCCGCCTTCGCCTGGATGCGGTCGAGCAGCTGCTGGCTGATCCCGAAAGACGGCGAAGGCTGAGAGAAGGCCTGGACTCCATTTATGATCTGGAACGACTCTGCAGCCGTCTGGTGCTCGGGCACGGCAACGCCAGGGATATGACTGCCATGAAAGTTTCGCTGGCCCGGCTGCCGGAACTGAAATCGCTCCTCTCTGACATTCCTTCCACCCTCCTCACAGCTGTCAGTCATGAACTGGATCTGCTGGAGGATATCCATGACCTGATCAACCTGGCAATCAGGGAGGATGCGCCGGTAACCCTGCGGGAGGGCAAGCTTATCCGGGAAGGCTGCAACGAGGAGCTTGACGAACTTCTCCTGCTGCTGCGGGACGGCAAAAAAATGATCCTCGGCCTGGAACAGCAGGAGCGCAGCCGCACGGGAATCGCCAGACTTAAAGTCGGATACAACAGGGTCTTCGGTTATTATTTTGAAGTCAGCCGCGTCCAGGCTGCGGAAATTCCTGAAGATTTCATCAGGAAACAGACTCTGGTCAATGCGGAACGTTTTATCACGCCGGAACTGAAAGAACTGGAAAATAAAATTTCCACTGCCCAGGAAAGGAGACTGGAACTTGAATATGACCTGTTCATCGAAATCCGCAACCGGCTGGCCGGGCAGAGCGAGAGAATTCTCACCACGGCCAGACAGATTGCGCGTCTTGATTTTTTTGCCTGCCTGGCCGAAGCAGCCCACCGGTACCGCTACATCAAGCCGAAAATAAATAATAATGAGACGGTGTCGATTGTTGCCGGCCGGCACCCGGTCATCGAGAGGGCCATGGATCCGGGCCGATTCGTACCCAATGATATGTATCTTGATCAGCATGAGCATGAACTGCTGATCATTACCGGACCCAACATGGCCGGCAAGTCTACCGTCCTCCGGCAGACCGCTCTCATTGTCCTCATGGCCCATATCGGCGGTTTTGTGCCGGCGGATTCCGCGGAAATATGCATCGTTGACCGGATATTCACCCGGGTCGGGGCCATGGACGATCTGCGCAGAGGCCAGTCGACCTTTATGGTCGAGATGAATGAAACCGCCAATATCCTGAATAATGCCACCGACAGGAGCCTGGTTATCCTGGACGAAATCGGCCGCGGCACCTCTACCTATGACGGGCTGGCGATTGCCTGGGCGGTAGCGGAGGAGCTTGCCGAAAAAAACGGCAGGGGAATCAAAACTCTCTTTGCCACCCATTATCACGAATTGACTGATCTGGCCCTGACCCATTCCCGCATCCAGAACTATTCAATAGCTGTGCGGGAATGGAACGATACGATTATATTCCTGCATCACCTGGTCAAGGGGGCGACCAACAGGAGCTATGGTATCCAGGTCGCCTCACTCGCCGGGGTGCCGGATCATGTGGTCAATCGGGCGCATGAAATCCTGAAAAATATTGAACAGGGTGAATTCAACCAGCACGGCGAACCTGTTATCGCAACTTCAAAAAGAAAAAAAGTTGCCAGAACTCACCCGAGTCAGCTATCCCTTTTCCGTCCCCAGGAAGATCCGGTGCGAAAACTGCTCAAGAATGCTGCTCCCGCGGCAACCACTCCCCTTGAAGCCCTGCAGCTGCTCTATGAGCTCTGTTCCCTCATGGAAAAAGAGGATAAATGATTCAACCGATCAAATTTATTCAGAATTTTTAAAAATTTCCTTGAATTTTTTCTTTTTTTTCAATGATAATGAAAACATGGGGAATTCCGATACCTTGCACTTACAGAAAAAAATTTAAACATGAGCAGGCCGACATAGTGCTGCCTGCTTTGCCACAAGGGGCCCGGCGGCATTTTTTTTGGCGGATCCAACGACTCTTTATCGCTACTCCCGAGAGGAAGCACGATTTCCGCAGATTAATGAAACTTCGATGTAAAATAACGGCCAGTCATTCTCTTCTCCTGTTAGGGCTGACAATTCTTCTCTCTCTGCTCGGAAGTTTCGTCATTGTCCATGAAGGAACTGCCGGCGTAAAAATCGATTCGGATCTTATCCCACAGCAGTATAACCGAGCCAAGGATTCTTATTATCTTCTTATCCGGGACGGCAATGAACAGCAGGACCGCGCCAACTGGCTGGAGAGCGTCCGTGAATTCCGACGCATTTATTTTGCCGATCCAAACGGGGAATTTGCCGCCAACAGCCTCTTCATGCTGGCTAAAATGCACTACCGGATGTACATGCATTTTCATCAGCAGGCTGATCTGGAAGATTCAATTACCTATTACAGTGATGTTGCATCGCTCTTCCCCGGGAATACTTTAGCTGATGACGCCCTTTTCTGGACCGGGGAAATTTACTTGAAAGACAAAAAAAATCCTCGCCGGGCGGCAGAACTGTACGCGAAACAGATCGAACTCCATCCCGCCGGCGATAAATACGGTCAGGCGGCAAGCCGCCTGCAGGAGATTAAGGAAAAATACGATATATGGCTGCCTGAAACATACATTGCTTCACAGGCCGGAAAAAAATTCATCCAGGTTCTCCCTGTCCAGTACTGGTCTTCCGACGACTACGCCAGAATTGTGATCCGTGCCTCCAGACCGGTAAGCTACAGATCTTTCCTGGCCGAAAAAAAACCGGATCAGCCCCGGAGGCTTTTTCTTGAATTTGCCCAGAGTTCCATTGAGTCAAAATACACTGAGCCGGTACAAATTGCGGACGGACTGCTGCAGAACATCCAGACCAGGCAGATGAATCCGGCAACAGTCCGGGTCGCCCTGGAATTGGAATCAATATCCACTTATCAAATATTCAGTCTCAATGATCCGTTCCGGGTAATAGTTGATGTGCATGGACAGCAGAAGGTTATTTCCGCTTCCAAGACCCTGCCGAATGTCGGACAGGAAAAAGTTGACGGCAGGGCGGGTTCAGCACCCGAGTTGTCGGCTCCGCAGACACCTGTAAAAAAGGAGTTAGAAAACAGCCCCTCTGCCGACAGGGAGCCGTTTATCATCCTCGAGGCCCGGCACAAAAGAAAACCCGGGTCAGCGGCAGAGAAAAAGGCTGCTTTCCGCAAACCCGGCTTGACCCTGGCACAACAGCTTGGTTTGCGCGTTCGGAAGATCGTCATCGATCCCGGCCATGGGGGCAAGGATCCCGGAGCAATGGCCAACGGTCTGCGGGAAAAAGACATCACCCTGCAAGTTGCCAAAAAGACTGCCGCAAGACTGGCCGACAGATATGAATATGAAATCACCCTGACCCGCGACAGCGACACCTCGCTCCCCCTCGAGGAGAGAACGGCAATCGCCAATACATCAAAGGCCGATCTTTTTGTCTCTATCCATGTCAATGCCCATCCTTCGGACACTGTCCGGGGAATCGAGACTTTCTATCTGAACCTTGCTTCAAATACTGAAGCAATGCGGGTTGCGGCCAGAGAAAATGCCACCACGACCCACCATATCAGCGACCTGCAGGATATCCTGTCCGAACTTATGCAGAATTCAAAAATACAGGAATCATCGATCCTTGCCGATTATGTGCAGAACAGTCTCATTTCGGGATTGCAGGATACCCCGTATAAAACCGAAAACCTGGGAGTCAAACAGGCGCCGTTTTACGTGCTCCTGGGTGCTGAAATGCCGGCGGTGCTGGCGGAAATATCCTTTTTAAGCAACAGGGAGGACGCCGCCCGGCTTCGGGATGAAAAATATCTGGACGAAATTGCGGCAAAGATTGCCGCCGGCGTTGCCGGATATGTTGAACACCAGGCCAGAGCCGCTCTGCAGTTCTAGGCGGCGCACTCTTTCATGAATTTAGAGGGAAACATTCTCTCCTCGCACAGGTTGCGGCCTTCCAGGTAGCGCTGAATTGATTCGGCCGCAACCTTGCCCTGATATACCGCTTTTGCTGCAGTCTGCGGTCCGAGGACATTATCACCGCCGGCAAAAATCCATTCAACGCTGGTCTGCAGGGTGACTGGATCAACATCATATGTGCCCCAGGGGGTCAGATTAAAAGAAAGCCCTTTATCGGCCGTGTGATCCACGTTCTGGCTGATGGCCGGAATAATGGAATCCGCTTCTATGATAAAATTTGATCCTTCCTTGGGAATTGGCCGCCTGCGGCCGGATTCGTCCGGCTCACCAAGCTCCATGCGGATACACTCCACTCCGGTCAGCCTGCCGCTTTCGGAAAGGATCTTAATCGGAGCTGCCAGCATTTCAACCCGGACTCCTTCTTCTTCCAGATGATGAATCTCCGCCCTTGATGCCGGCATCTCCTCTTTTGTTCTGCGGTAGAGGATAAAGACCTTATCAGAACCCTTACGCAGCGCGGTTCTTGCCACATCTATCGCCACATTGCCGCCGCCGACCACTACTACGTTGCGCCCGATATCAATGTCCTCTCCGGTAAGCACCCTGCGCAGATAGTCGACACCATGAATGACGCCCCTTGTTTCCTCCTCGCCTTCTATACCCAGTTTTCTGCTGGTATGCGCCCCGACCCCGAGAAAAACTGCAGCAAAACCTTCGTTCTTTAAATCCGCCAGGGTTTTATCCCTGCCTATGGTTACACCGGTAACAATATCCACACCGCAATTCTTGAGGGAGTAAAGCTCCGCCCCGATAATGTCACGCGGGAGCCGGTAATGCGGTATGCCGACAGCCAGCATGCCGCCGAATACCGGGAGACTTTCAAATACCGTGCAGCGGTACCCTTCATGGGCAAGATAAAACGCCGCCGATATGCCCGCGGGTCCGGAACCGACAATGGCCACCTTCTTTCCTCTGTCCATCTTGCAGGCCCGGAAAAGGTTCTTTTTGTTCAGGACCATCCAGTCAACCAGGAAACGCTCCAGCAAACCGATTGCCACTGCGTCCCCTTTTTTTCCCCTGACACACGCCCCTTCGCATTGAAATTCATGCGGGCAGACCCTTGAGCATACCGCCGGCAATGTGCTGGTCTCGCGAATCTTCCAATATCCTTCCTCGAATTTCCTGTTTCGCAGCAGCTCTATGAAAGCCGGGATGTCATTTCCTATGGGGCAGCCGGCAATGCAGGTCGGCTTCTTGCATTGCAGGCAGCGGTTTGCTTCAAGAATTGCCGTCTCTTCATCATAACCCGCGGTAACCTCTTTGAAGCTCTTGATTCTTTCGCGCGGATCAAGCTCCTTCGGCTTTTGACGAGGTATGGCCATCCTTTCTTTTGGTTTCATATATATCTCCTCAACAAAAAAGAATACGAATACAAAGCTCGTAATTTTATCAAAATATTATCCTGCTGGCAAGACATGTCTCGAAAATATATGCTCATAATCTTTAAAATTAAACCTTTCGTCAAGTTGTCGCCTGTTTTTTTCTATTTTCCGTCTGTTATCATATCAGGATGTAGACAAGAGAATATTGACTTGAATTGTGGTAATACCGGGAACATTAACACGAGTTTTTGACGACAGGCAGCTCGGGTGGAGCCCCATTTCCGACCTGATTGTCGAAAAGGTAGGAAATCTCCTGGAGATCGACCTCAAAGACATCCTGATCGGCCTTGAAAAAAAGTGAAGATACTCCGCCCGATGAGACCAGAACAGTTGCCCTGGCGGAGCATGTTATTCGCTCAAATCATACTCCCAGGTTTGAGGTCCTGCTCAATGGAAAACGTATCGGCGAGATCCTGTTTCATCTGCAGCTTGCCCTGAAACTTGAGGGTTTTCTTCTCATCATTCAAGGCGGCAGGACACATGAAATCCGCTCCGGGGACTGCCAGGTAAGCGGCGTGTTCAAATGCGAGGATATCGTTCTTCTGGAAAAAAGAAAACAGGACCGGTCCGGTTACCCGGCACTCTTACCCTTGAGCCGTAAAAAGGTGGAGCGGCAATTCAAATGGCAGGGCCGTGTACAGACCCTGCCATTTGGAGAAACCCGGAGAAAAGTTTACTCCTGATCAAGCGGAACCGTCACCACCGCACTGGCTGCTGCAGTGTTGTCGGAGCTGTCTTTCACCATATAAGTGATGGTATATTCCCGGCGGGTTCCTTCGCCGTCTCTTTCCGCCCTGAGGGAGATTGCATAATCCTCGGTCCCTGTGGCCGCATCCTGAATATCATTTACCGTATTCCCGTCCCCGGCGGAAGGATCCTCATCGGGTTCGTTGCTTGAAACCGAGGTAAGAATAACTTCCGGCGCCGGGTCACAATTGTCCGCGACTGTTACCGTCGTGGTCACCGCCATCATTTTGTGATTGGGCGGCCACAGGATATTCGGAGCCGCCGCAACACTGATGGTCGGCGATGTGCTGTCAATCACGGTAATGATGATGGTATCCGGCTCGGAACTCATTGTGCCGTTATCGACAACCAACGTTATCGTATGGACACCCAGGGGCAATTCTATGGTTGGATTAACCCCGTAGGCAGATTGCGGTTCGCCGGCCACGGACCACGTCCAGGTATAGGACAACGGCAGGCCACCGTCAGGGTCGGAGGAGGCGGATCCGTCAAGTTCAACCGATGCCAGGCAGTCAGGACCAACGGTTACGGTCCGGTCGGGTCCGGCATCCGCCTTCGGCGGACAAGCACCGAAATCACAGAAACCGTAGATGGAAGTTGTGTAGGCTTCATGGATATATGCCGGCTGCATCGGGTCGCCGGTATGATACACGTAGACATCCCGCAGGAAATAGGGCCCGTCCTCGCCATTGTCATAGATGGCCTGGCCGTCGAAATCCAACCGGATGATCCCGGGACCGGCGGAAACGAACTCCACTATCTTTTCCGCCCAGACGATTTCTTCCTGATCGGCATCCGTCAGCCTGGCCTTGGCAACACAGTAGCCCGGGTTGGCGAGAAAAACTCCCATCTCAATGCTCAGGCTGCCGAATTTGCCGTCTGCGTCCATATCCGAGCCGTAATCGGCATAACTGCCGGTCAGGCCGACCAACGGTCTCTGGAAATCAAGATAATTGTAGGCAGCCGTTGTGTACGCATCATTGATTGTATCCATGAGCATGCCCGAACTGTTATAGAGGGTCAGATACTTCAGGTAATAAGGGCCGTTGACTCCGTTGAGATAAATACTGGTTCCCTCAAAATCCAGCTGCATGGTCTGCGGCCCGGCTCCCAGGAAAGCGGCCGAGTTCGCCTGGACAATCTTGCCGTCGGCGTCGTACAGCCAGCCTGTCAGGCTGTAGTTTCCGGCTGCCTGGACATCGAGGTCAACGGCCACCGTAAGATAATTGAAATAACCGTCGGAATCCGTGTCCTGACCAAAGTCTGAATAGGTCCCTGTAAAAACGGCAGCCGCCTTCTCAAACTCGGTGACGAGATACGGCTGGGTGGTATGGGCATCAAGGATAAAGTCAATCTGGGGGCTGCCGCTGAGGCTTAAATACCTGAGAAAATAGGGTCCATCAACGCGGTTTCTACTGATTTTCAGCCCGTCAAAATCGAGGTTAATCGTCTGGGGGCCCGCACCCAGCTCCATGGAAGTACTGACAATTTCCATGGCGTTGCCAAGACTGTCGTACAGACCGCCTTCCACAAGGTAGCTCTTCGGCGTGCCCACATTCACATTCACTCCTATCCTCAGGGTATCGAAAGTACCATTGGCATTTTCGTCCACTCCTTGATCCGTGTATGTGGCGGCAAAATAGGCATCCTGCTGTTCGAAGTCGGCAAATCCGTAGGCTGCGGTGGTATACGCATCAAAGGTATTATCGACATCCATGCCTTCATCATCATTGATAACGATACTGACTGTATAAGGTCCATCAACTCCGGCGTCACGAATCTCCTGCCCGTCAAAGTCAAGGGAAAGCAGGTGCGTTCCCGGGTAGAGAATAAAGTCCTTTCGTATCCAGGTTATCTCGTTTGAACTTTGATCCATGAGCCGGGCATACACCTTGAAAATAACCCCTACGGTTACATCAAGCTCAGCCTGGACGCGCAGGAAGTCATAGAGTGAATCGCTGTCCTCATCGATGCCCATATCATTGAAATATCCTGTGAGGCTGGCCTCCACCGGACCGAAATCACCCATGGAATGGCAACCGTACGGCGGATCCGACTGCTTGCCCGGGTTGGCCCAGTCCCTGATCACAATACCGCGTGCCCCGTCCCCGGCGCGCATGGCCATGTACTCATTGTCACCGTATTTTTTGTAGTCACTGTGCTTCTTGTGTTCCAGATCATAGGTGTCCGTCTTATCATCGGGATCCGTATGTGACGTATTTTCTTCGTAGTCATCGGACAGGTTGTCATCGCAGGTATCGCAGGGGACGCCCTCATCGGAATCATCCTCACCATGAAACTCGCCGCCGCTTTCCCATTGATCCCTCACCCACAGGTGATACAGTTCATGCCCGATAATCTCCGCCGCGCTGTCGACGCCCTTGACAGTCGGCCCGCCAAAGCTTTCCGTGCCGAAAAAGGTGTCATTCAGGACGATGGCACTGCCATAATGCTGACCGGCGGCACTGCTGCCGAGATACAGCTTTCCTGAGCAGTAACAGCCGTACCAGGTTGCCGTCGGGTCGTACAGAAATTGATCCATGTTGGGCACTGCTTCATCAGCCTTCCAGTAGTCAAACCAGTTGGGCTCGCTATCCCCGTCATCGTTCCCTGTTTTCGGGAAAAACAGCTTGAAATTGCGGCCCCCTGTATCGGTCCAGGTCTCGAGCGTTGTGTCATCCTCGTAGGTGATGGCGCACATGACATACTTCATGCCGTGGGTGCCGGCCGGCGGCACGTACTCGTAAGGATTTCCGTCACCGGCCACAATATCGCCGGACCAGCTTATGTTGGTAACGGTAAATCCCTCCACTTCATTAATGACAGCCTCCAGTTCCACTTTTTCGACACCGGCCACCGATGTATCACTGGTCATCGGATTGTTGGCTTCAGGGATTCCGGTGACGATGATTTCGTCAATGTTCGGCACGGCGATCCGGGGCGAGACAACCCGGTCAACAATGTCACCCCAGGTCCAGGATGCCTCGCAGGGATCATTGGGATCAAAATCCCAGCCGAGATTGACACGCATATAGGTCATATCAACGGCTCCTTCCGGAACGCTGACTATGGTGCTGGTCGACATGGTTCCATAGTAGTTGATGCCAAGGTAACCGGTAAGGGCAACATCCAGGACCCTTTCACTCTCTTCAAATACCTGGTCGCCGTTCCAGTCTATCCAGGCATTGACATATTCCGGACTGTTGTCATATTGCGGGCATTCCTCTCCTGAGACGCAGTTATCCGGATTGGCGATATAGATTTCAACGGTTATTGAAATCGTATCGTCGGTCATCTGGGTATAAGAGACCTCCTCGATGTATTCGTAGTCATGACTCCCTCCAGCGGATGAACAATATCCCGGAGCCGAGGACACGGACAACGGGCTTAATTCCCGAACCACTGAAGGCGCTCTTCTCACGGATGTATCTGCCCCGAGGTTCCTGGCCATGGTTACTGTGCCGGGCGATTCCATCAGTAATCCCAAGCATACTGCGAACACTGTGTAAATGAGTATTCTTTTCATTCCCCCCTCCCTGAGTTGATCGAAAATATATTTGTATACGCGGTCAGCCATTTCTTCTTCAGGTTGTCCTCATACGAGATTGCCAGGCGGTACACCCCGGGCTCCGGCAAAACGGTTTGTGGAGTTCCGTTGACAAACACCAGCGGCTCCCACTCCAGTGCCGCGCTTTCACCGGCTTTAATTTCTCCCGGGGCATCAATTTCATAGGTACAGTGAGGATACTGACACTGGACATAAAGCTTTTCCCACTGTTCGATGGTGTTTTTTTTCTCAATATGCTGAATGCTGAATGCGGGGGTCAGGCTCCGTATATGGGAAAAGACACTTTCCGGTGAGTTGTTCGTGAAAACAATCCTGATCCCTTCCCCTTGCTGATACTCATGTTTGTCTGTGGCAACAGCGATCCCATTGCCCGAATTTCCAGCGCACGCAGAGCAGACAGCAATACCGACGACAAATAAAGTTGCCGCCACGATGAAAAATAAATTCCTTATACAGGCCGGCACAAATTTATCCCCCGGCTGGTTTGCTGATACGTGGATAAGATAACCTTTTGCTCTTTAACGTAATCGATACAAGACCGACTCTGGAAAACATTGGTGAAAATTCCGACCACTAATAGCCCCTGCTCTCTCGGTGACAGTAAAAAAAGGGAGGCGCCGCTTACTTTCTATTTTGTTTATATTTTTCCTGACAACCGGTTTCATTTTTTGCCCCCCTTTCATTAAGGGTGGCGCATTAATGGGATACGGGGAAACGACAAAGGCCCCCGGGGGAGGTTTCCCCTCGGAGGCCTAAAAACTTGAACAGAAAAGAGACTCTCTCATCAGAGCTTCCTCTTGCCACAATTATGATCTAAAAAATTTTATTCCAGTTTATATTTAATGTCAAATTTCATTCCATAAAATTTCATAACTCAAAATAATAATTTTACGTACAACACATAGACAATGGAACTGTTGCATCGGCATTTCTTACTTATTTATGGTGCGAAGGCGAGAGTCGACTCGCACGACCCTGGGTCACTACCTCTGTCGGGTGTGTAGAGGAGTTTCGCCTCCAAGAGTGCGCCCTGCCTGGCGCACCTAAAAAAAAGCCGCCTGGAAAAGGCGGCCTGAAAAATTATGCTGAAAAAAAATTAGTGTTTTGCCTGTTCGGCAGTCCGGATCCTGGCCAGCGCCCTCTGCAACGCAGCTTCGGCCCTGGCACGGTTGATCTTTTCGGAATGCTGGGCAGCCTGGGCAATTCTTTTTTCCGCCCGTTCTTTCGCCTTGATGGCCCGATCGACATCAATGTCATTGCCATACTCGGCACTCTCAACAAGAAAAGTTATCTTGTTGTTGGACACTTCAGCAAAGCCGCCGCTCACCATCAGGTACCTGGACTGCTTGTCTTTTTTAAAACTCAAGGTCCCGGTTTTAATTGTACTCAGGAATGGTGCATGGTTGGCCAATACACCGAATTCACCGCCAAATCCGGGGGCGGTTACAATATCAACCTCGTCTGAGATGACCGGACCGGTTGGTGTTACAACTTCAAGATGAATCTGCGCCATTACAATATACCTCTGTGCGAAGTTTCCGCTTCCTAGGCTTCAGTTTTTACTCCGGAAGCTTTTTCTACAGCTTCCTCAATGTTACCGACCATGTAAAAGGCACTCTCAGGGAGTTCATCATGCTTGCCATCAAGAATTTCCTTGAAACCGCGGACAGTATCCTCGACCTTGCAGTATTTCCCGGCATGGCCGGTAAATACCTCGGCGACATGGAAGGGCTGGGACAGGAACCTCTGAATCTTGCGAGCCCTGGTAACTGTGAGCTGGTCTTCCTCGGAGAGTTCATCCATACCCAGGATCGCAATAATGTCCTGCAGCTCTTTATATTTCTGCAGTGACACCTGAACTCCGCGCGCCGTCAGATAATGTTCCTGACCGACAACGTTGGGATCCAGGATGCGGGATGTTGAGTCGAGCGGATCAACAGCAGGGTAAATACCAAGTTCCGCGATCTGACGGGAAAGAACAACGGTTCCGTCAAGATGTGCAAATGTTGTTGCCGGAGCAGGGTCGGTCAGGTCGTCCGCAGGTACGTAGACACACTGGACGGCGGTAATGGAGCCCTTGGTGGTGGAGGTAATACGCTCCTGCAGGGCGCCAAGGTCGGTAGCCAGTGTCGGCTGGTAACCAACAGCTGAGGGGATACGGCCGAGCAGAGCGGACACCTCGGAACCAGCCTGGGTGAAACGGAAGATATTGTCAACAAAGAAGAGCACGTCCTGCCCTTCCTCATCACGGAAATATTCCGCAGCGGTCAAGCCGGTGAGGCCGACACGGGACCGGGCGCCCGGCGGTTCGGTCATCTGGCCGTACACCAGTGCTGCCTTTGGCAGAACGCCGGACTCTTTCATTTCCATGTACAGGTCGTTGCCTTCCCGGGTCCGCTCACCGACGCCGCAGAAGACCGAAATACCGCCGTGCTGCATAGCGATATTGTTGACCATCTCCATCATGATAACGGTTTTGCCGCAGCCGGCACCGCCGAACAACCCCATCTTGCCGCCGCGTGGAAAAGGAACCAGAAGATCGATAACCTTGATTCCTGTTTCCAGAACGTTAACTTCCGTATCCTGTTCGGTGAACGCCGGGGCAGGACGGTGGATCGGCATTTTCTTGTCTGATTCGATGGGCCCCAGACCGTCAACCGGCCGGCCGACAACATTCATGATGCGTCCCAGTGCCGGTGCACCGACCGGAATCTCGATCGGAACGCCTGCATCGCGGGCTTCCATGCCGCGCACCAGACCATCGGTCTGATCCATGGCAACGCAGCGGCAGACATTGTCGCCCAGATGCAAAGCAACCTCGATGACGAGATTATCAGGCGTGTCATTAATGGCAGGATTGCTGATATACAATGCGTTCAAAATCTCCGGCAGATCTCCCGGCTGAAACTCAACGTCGACAACCGGACCAATGACCTGTATAACTTTTCCAACTCTCGAATCACCCATTTGAAATGGCCTCCTCTATCTTATTAAAAACTCGTGTATCGTTTAACCTCTGAGTGCTTCAGCACCACCGACAATATCCATCAGTTCGCTTGTAATTGCCGACTGACGCGCTTTATTATACAGCTGTGTAAGATCATGAATAATGTCCTTACAGGCATTGGTAGCATTATCCATTGCCGTCATCCGCGCCGCGTGCTCACTGGCGCCGACTTCAAGCATGGCATGATAGATCTGCACATTCAGATAGAGCGGCAGCAGAACTTCCATGATTTCACCAGGCTCGGGCTCGTAAATATATGCTCCGGAAATTTTACTTTCCTCTACTTCACCGCCCACAACAGGCTTGATGGGAAGCAGCTCTTCAACTTCCGGTCTCTGCACCGCCACTGAATGGAATTTACCGTACACCAGCCGCACGTCATCGCTGCCTCCGACCATGAAATTTTCCGCGATATCCATGGATATTTCACGGGCATTAAACATCTGAAAGGTACCCATGATATCGGAGTAGGATGAACGAACTTTCCCGCTTTTCCGAAAGTACTGGTACGCTTTTTTGCCGACACAGACAATGCTGACCTTTTTTCCTTCAGCCTCGAACTTTTTCATCATCTTTTCAGCCGTTGATATGATGTGGGAATTAAAACTCCCGCAAAGTCCGCGATCAGAAGTCACCACCACGATTTCAACAGTTGCGACATCACGAACCTCCATCAGAGGCAGGTTGCCGGCTTCCATCCCGCCGGAAAGGTTGCTCATGGCGGCGGCAAATTTTCGGCTGTATGGCCGGAACCGCTCCATTTTATCCTGGGCGCCACGCAGTTTTGCCGAGGCAACCATGTTCATTGCCTTGGTAATCTGCGCGGTCTTTTTAACACCTTCTATTTTATTTTTGACATCCTTTAAGCCAGGCATGGGATACTCCTTCTTTTTAGCTGAGTCCCTTCGTTGCTTTGAAGGTCTGCCCAAAGGTTGTTAAGGCCTTCTTCATTTTATCCTCCAGCGACGAGGAGATTGCCTGCTGTTCTTTGAGTTCGGCAAAAATTGACGGCTCATTTGCCTCAATGTAGGTGTACAGTTCCTGCTCATAGTCGGCCAGAGTGGTAACCGGAAGTTCATCCAGGAAACCCTTGGCACCTGCAAACAGGATGGTTACCTGTTTTTCCATCGGCAGCGGCTGATACTGCGGCTGCTTGAGAATCTCGACCAGCCGCTCACCCCTGGTGAGTTGGGCCTGGGTTTTAGCATCAAGATCGGATCCAAAGCCGGCAAAAGCTGCCAGTTCACGATACTGGGCCAGATCAAGACGAAGGGTGCCCGCCACCTGTTTCATGGCTTTCACCTGGGCGGCACCGCCAACGCGGGATACCGAGAGGCCGACATTAATGGCCGGCCGTACACCGGCAAAGAACAGGCTCGGCTCAAGGTAAACCTGGCCGTCGGTAATGGAAATAACGTTGGTCGGAATATAGGCGGAAACGTCACCGGCCTGGGTTTCGATAATCGGCAGCGCGGTCAGGGAGCCGGCGCCGAGTTCGTCGTTGACCTTGGAGGCACGTTCCAGCAGACGGGAGTGATTAAAGAAAATATCACCGGGGAACGCCTCACGTCCGGGAGGACGCCTGAGAAGCAGGGAGAGCTCGCGATAGGATACAGCCTGCTTGGAGAGGTCGTCATAGATGATCAGGGCGTGCTGACCGTTGTCGCGGAAATATTCACCCATGGCACAACCGGCAAACGCCGAAATATACTGCATCGGAGCAGGGTCCGAAGCACATGCGGCTACCACCGTGGTGTACTCCATGGCACCATGTTTACGCAGAGCCTCAACAACAAGGGCAACCGTTGATTTTTTCTGGCCGATAGCTACATAAATACAGTGAACGTCCGTTTCTCTCTGGGCAATTATGGCGTCAACGCAGACGGCGGTCTTGCCGATCTGGCGGTCGCCGATAATCAGCTCACGCTGTCCCCTGCCCACCGGGGTCATGGCATCAATTGCCTTTAGACCTGTATAGCAGGGCTCATGAACGCTCTTCCGGGCAATAACACCCGGAGCCAGAACTTCCATTTTCCTGGTTATTTTGGCTTCAAGCGGACCCTTACCGTCAATGGGCTGACCGATACCGTCAACAACCCGGCCTTCCATTTCCGGGCCGACGGGAACCTCGGCAATCCTGCCGGTCCGCTTCACGATGTCGCCTTCCTTAATATGACGGACATCACCCATAACAGCGCAACCGACGTTATCCTCTTCAAGGTTCAGCGCCAAACCCATTATGCCGCCGGGAAACTCGAGGAGTTCCATTGCCTGGCAGTTTTCAACGCCATACACACGGGCAATACCGTCACCGACCGAGAGAACCGTACCGGTTTCCTTCAGATCGATATCACTTTCATAGCCCGCAATTTGATCTCTAATGACCTGACTGATTTCTGAGGCTTTTATCTGCATTTGACTATTCTCTCCCCTTGATAGATTCTTTTAATCCATTAAGTTGCGTCTTTATACTTCCATCGAAAACAAGATCCCCCACCTTGGCGATGATGCCGCCGATAATTGACGGATCGACCTGGGTTTCAAGTATAACCTTATCTCCGGTTATTTTCTCAAGCGTCGCCTGAATCTTTTCCTGCAATGCGCTGTCCAGCTCAATGGCGGATACAACCGTACCGTGGCTGATATTCTGATCCCTGTCGACCATGATCTGCATTTCATGGGCAATGTCGGGCAGGGCGCCCGCTCTCTGTTTCTCAATCAGCAGATTGAGAAATGCGGCCAGGATAGCGTCCGCCTCGACGAGTTCCGCTATTTTTTTCATGACCTTCTGGCGGGCATCCAGGGGATAAAGCGGATTGGTCAACGAATCACCGACTTCCGGTGCCGCGTCATACAATTCCGCAATTGCTGAAAGAGCCTCGTTATAATTTTCCAGTTTCTTTTTCTCTTTTCCCAGGGAAAAGAGCGCCTTGGCATACCGTCGTGCTAGAATTGTCTGTCTCACTGTACTGCCCCTACCCTGTCAAGATACTGTTCAGTTATCTTTACCTGATCTTCCGGCGTCAGGTTTTTCACAATTAATTCTTCCGCCATGGCAGCTGCCTGGTCGGCAATTTCATCACGGAGAGAGCGCCTCGCCTCGACAAGTTCCGCCTGGATGGTAGCCGCGGCCTGACGTTTTATATCTTCGGCCGTTTTCTCGGCATCCGCAAGAATCTTGGCTTTTTCGGTTTCGGCCTGGGCTATTGCTCTTTCCACTACAGCCTCCATTTCTTTTTCCATGCCGGCCAGCCTGGACTCAAACTCCTTATAAGATCGCTCGGCCGCATCACGTTTGGCCTCAAGAGTTTTTATTTCGTCGATAACATTCTGTTGCCGGCCTACAAGGGCATTGCCGATGGGTTTGGCGAGAAAATAGATGAGGAGAACAAGGAGGGCGATAAAGTTGACCGTCCGCCAGAAAAAATCTTTCAGTTTGGTCGGAGTAACACTCTTGCTGACATGCTCACCTTCCTCGGCATGAGCTTCAGCAGCAACTGTAGCCGCCGAGCCATGGGCCTCAACCGCGTCTTCATGTTCCGCCTGGGCAATGAGTCCATGCGCGCCCTCCAGGGCAATTGCCTGTGCATTACCATGCGCCTGGGCTCCGCTCTCTGATGCAGCAGCGGGAATGGCGCCAAAAACAAGGATCAGGAAAAGGAACAATAGGATATGTATGCTCTTAATTCTCATGCTTTCAGGCTCCTTCCAAGAATCTTCGCGGCCATTTCACCGGCGAAATCAGATACGTTTTCCTGCAGTTCTGTTTTTGCCGCAGTAATCTGAGAATGAATTTCAGCCATCTGCTTTTCTTTTTCGCTGTCTGCTTCCGAGCGAATTACCGCCAGCTGTTCCGCACCGGCCGCCTGCGCTTCTGCCCGGGCGCCGTCCAGAGCCGCTTTGGCCCTTGAACTGGCTTCCCGCATCTTCTTATCCACTTCCTGCTGGCGGTGACGGGCATTCTGTTCAAACTGTTCGACATCCTTCTGCAGCGATTCAATCTTGTCGCGCCGTTTTGCCAGAATTGATTGGACGGGTTTGTAGAGAATTGCGTTCAGGATTATCATCAACACAATCATATTGACGATATGAATGAACATGGTGATGTCTATTGTAATCATACCAATTACCTCAGATTACTCAATAAATACTGATTTTTCTGCCGAGAAAGTGAATGATGATTCATCTTGCGTTCAGCCATAACTACTGAAAAAACGACGCCCTGTCAATTCATTTTTTACGAAAAAAATCTTTCTTGCCGGGAGCAATCAGGACAAAAAATATGGTTTTCAAGTTTGAAGGTTATCAGCTTGAATTCTTTCGTAACTTTGATTTTCCTGCCGCGGCCTGCCGATTTTCTTTGTCAAGCCAGGCCAGAAGCCTGTCAATGCCGGATTCCAGGGAGATGATGGGGGTATACCCAAGCCTTGATTTCGCCTTGTCAATACAAAACCAATGCGACATGGCCAGCTGCTCGGCCAGAAACCTGGTCATCTTCGGCTCGTTTTGCAGGCGCAGGACCATGTATATTTTTTCAAGTAGCCAGCCGACCCGATAGGCCGCCGGCAGTGCTACCCTTTTTTCCACAGGAGCAATACCCAGCCTGGTAAAAAGGGTATTGATCCACTGCCAGAGGACAACCGGTTCGCCCTGCGAGATAAAAAAAGCTTCGCCGGCTGCTCCTGCTGAATTTTCCAGATTTTCCGCCGCCAGCACATGGCCGCGGGCGACATTATCGACATAGGTGATGTCTACCCTGTTCTCTCCGCTGCCGACAATTTTTAAATCTCCCTTTTTTCCCCTTTGCAGCAGCCGGGGAATAATCTGGGTATCACCCGGCCCCCAGACCAGATGGGGTCGAATCGCCGTGGTTTTTAGTTTTTCCGAATTGGCAGCCAGGATCATTTTCTCGGCCAGAATTTTGGTGGCGGCATAATGACAGAGGGGATTTTCACTGTACGGCATGGTTTCATTCCCCCCTTCTATATCCCTGCCGTTGAATACTACGCTGGGCGTGCTGGTATGCACGAGATGGCGCACCCTTTCCCGGCGGCAGGCTTCGATCACGTTTTCAGTTCCGGTCACATTAACGGAATAATAGGACTCCCGGTCACCCCAGATCCCGGCCTTGGCCGCCGCATGGAACACCGTGTCTTTGCCGGCGGCAGCCTGCAGCATAAAATCCCGGTTGCGGATATCGCCGACCAGGCATTTCGCGCCGAGCCGCTCAACCTCGGGATAATGATTCCGGCCGGCAACAGATGTCTCCACTCCCATGGCAGCCAGTTCCCTGACTATGGCCAGGCCTACAAAACCGCCGCCTCCGGTCACCAGTGCCCGTTGCATATGATCGTGTCTCCATCCGCAGGGCAGACGGTTTCAAGGTGCCGCCTGCCTCCAGAGTTATCTCTTCATTTTTCGCTGCCGCCCCGGCAGCACCCAGCGGGACCTCAGCATCCGGTGTCATGCAGCTGTTTTGCCGCCCAATCCGCCAGTTTTTCCCGGAATATTTTTGCGTTATGGCGGATGTCCACCGGGAACGCAGGGTGCACGAGAAAAAAATTAATCCGGGCGGTTAAGGAATTTTTCCCGGCCAGTTCATGCAATTCGTCCAGCAGCCTTTCAGACTGCACGGTTCCCGGTATCATTTCGACAATGATGACCGGCACCTGCGAACCCGGTTTTCCCACCCCGACCAGAGCGGAGCGAAAAACCTTTGGATGTTCATTAAACACGGCCTCGCAGGGAATGGTGTACATTACTCCTTCCCCGGTCAGAACACGATGGGCCTTTCTGCCGCAGAACCAGAGCCGGCCCCGGTCGTCAAAATAGCCCATATCTCCCATCCTGTGCCGGACGGTCCCCCCGTCAACTATCTTGGCCATCGCATTTTCGGCATCATTATGATCATAGGACCGGGTTACCACCGGACCGGCAGCGACTATTTCCCCTGTTTCCCCGGCCGGGAGGATTTCCGCCTCCCCCCATGCCCGGACAGGTCCGTCGACCGGACGAATAACCCGGATATCCATGCCTGGCAGGGGGCGCCCCACACAGACTCCCCGGCCTTTTCTGGTCAATTCGCAGGTTTCTTCGAGTATTTCCGTTCCGGTTATCGAGGCTATCGGCAGACATTCGGTTGCCCCGTAGGGAGTATGAATTTCGCCGTCCACCGGCATAATGCGGCGCACCCGTTCTATGAGATCCCCCGGGACCGGGGCGCCGGCCATGAGAATCTTTCTGACCGGCAGGACAATATTGTGCACCAGGCAGTAACGGCTGACCACATTCCAGATGGCCGGAGAACCGAATGAATAGGTGACCCGCTGGTCGACAAGCGTCCGGATAAACTTTGCAGGATCGACCCTGGCCGGCCTGGCCGGATCCATCTCCGGTATCACCGCAGTTGCTCCAAGGGCAATGGAAAAAAGAGCAAACAGCGGAAATGCCGGCTGATCCACATCACCCGGCACGATCCGGTAGTAATCCCTGATAATGTCCAGCTGTGCATGAAAAACGCCGTGCGTATACCGGACTCCCTTGGGCGGCCCTGTAGATCCGGTGGTAAAAATGATTGCCGCCGGATCATCACTGCCTACCGCGGCATATGCATATCGTGCATCACCTGAATTTCTGCAGAGGATATCCAGCCTGCAGCCCAGCAATCCCAGTGACGGGCCGACGCAGATCCTGATGCGGACCGTCCTGAACGGGGCAGGAAAAAACCTGCTCAATATCTGCGCCGCGGGAATGCCGATCAGGGTCTCGGGCTGCACGCTGCCGATGCAGCGCAGGAGGTTCCGGTATCCCATACCGGGATCAATCAGGATAATCACGGCCCCCAGCTTGAAAAGAGCAAAGGTCAGGCAGACAAATTCCATGGAGGGCCGCACCATGAGCATAACTCTCTGCCCGGGCTTCACTCCTGCACCGGACAGGGCGGCGGCATAGCGGTCACTGCTGACCTTGAGCTCCCTGAAGGTCCACTGCTGATATGCATCACGGTTCCTGCAGACCAGCCCTGTCTGGGAGGGGTATGTGCCGGCGATGCGATCCAGTGCTTCGGCAATATTGCAGTCTGTTTCCGGCGGCGCAGGATTCATTTCATGCCCCTTTCTTCGCTATCAATAAACTGCCGGATAAGGGGAAAGATCTCCGCAAAGGCATCCTCCAGAAGATAATGACCGGCCTCGGCGAAATAATGGCAGTCCGCGCCGGGAAAGCGGCGCTGCCATTCGGCAAAAAAATGGCTGGTAAAGCAGAAATCCCTGCCGCCCCAGCAGACAAGCATCGGCTTGTCAGTAAGCTGATGGAGCCCCTGCTCGATGGCGACCAGGTCATTCCAGGAGGGATGGTCCGGGTGCAGAGGGATGTCCCGGACAAAACGGAGGATGGCGATGCGGTTGGCCCAGGAGTCATACGGGTCAAGAAAACCGGCGGCAACTTCGGGATCCAGCCTGCCGGTAACCGCCATGTGGACGGCGGCCCGGGCAAAAACATTCAATCCCCTGACCAGCAGGGGGCCGATGAGCGGCCAGCCGCAGACAGTTATGCGCAGCGGTATCCGGTCGGACCTGAAGGCAGCGGTATTCATCACCACCAGCTTTTTCACCCGGCCGGGATTCCTGACCGCCCAGCCCATGCCGATGGCGCCCCCCCAGTCATGCATGACCAGGGTGCATTGTTCAATATGCAGATGATCGAGAAGGCTCTCCAGATTGGCGATATGATTTCGCAACAGATACGAATAATGCTGCGGCTTGTCCGAATACCCGCAGCCGAGATGATCCGGCGCAATACAGCGGCAGCTGCTGCTGAGACCGGCAATCAGATTGCGGTACAGGTACGACCAACTCGGGTTTCCATGCAGGAAAACAACCGGCTGCCCCTCTCCCGCATCAACATAGGACAGGCTGTATTGGCCGGCAACCGATATTGTTTCCGGAGAGAAAGGGTATTCTGCAGGCATGCTCCTCCGTCACCACCTGATTCCCAGCATCAGTGAATTGATGCCGCTGCCGATTCCGAGCAGTGCTCCATTTTCTCCCGATTGGAGAAAACCATGATCTATGCCCATGGCCATGGTAATAGGAGCGGAAACCGAACCGACATTCCCCAACTGGGCAAGGGTTTCAAAATTTCTGGAAACATCAAGATCAAGAGTCTGGAACAGATGCCGGGCATGGGCCCGGCCGACCTGGTGGCAGAAAAACCGGTCAATGCTCTCCCTGGTCCACTCCATTTTGCGGAGAAATTCGGCAAAGCACAGTGATGCCGTTTCCACCCCCTTCTCAAGAAGCAGTTCGGAATCGGTAGACATCAGGGTGCCCTGTTCTGCATTCTGTCCCCCCTGGCACAGATCATTGTGGGAGGTTCCGGCCCGGTAGGCGCTACCCAGGAGATAATGGCCGGTATCATGCAGCCGCCGGTCTCCCATGACAAGCGCCACAGCTCCTGATCCGATTGTCAGGGACGCGAAAAGCGGCTTGATTCTCTTCCTGGTCAGCAGGCTGTCCGTCAAAAGGTGCCGGACAGTCGACTCTACCAGATCTTCCGCGGTTTCACCGGCCACAATCAATCCCCGGCGCACCTGTCCCAGCTCAATCATGTTGGCCATGACAACCATGGCATTCAGGAATCCAAGGCAGGCATTGGAAATGTCGAAAATATGACATTGCGGTGAAATTCCCAGGGTGCGGTGGACAAAAGATGCAGTGGCCGGCTCCAGCATATCCCGGCAGACTGAAGTGAAAATGAGGCAGTCTATTTCGCCGGGAGAGACATCGGACTCTTCAAGGGCTTTCCGTCCGGCAAGGGAGGCCGCCTCGCTCGGACGGGTTCCTCTGTCCCAGAAACGGCGTGTCCTGATCCCGCTCATGAGCTCCAATCTGCCGAATGGCAGCTTCAAACGCTCGTATACCGGGGAAAGACGCTGCTCAAGCTCTTCCGATGAGATCTCGTTGGGAGGCAGTTCATAGCCGAAATTATTAAGACAAACGTTGGTATAATACATTGCCTATCATGGGTAAAAGAAACAGAATATTATCCGGAATTCTCTCCCGTCCGGAATCGGGAGGTCCAGGCAATCAACAGAGCTGCCAGGGCAAAATCGTCCATAATGCCGATAATCGGCAGCCATTCCGGGATGAGATCATACGGCGACAGGATATACAGTAACCCGGCAGCAAGCAGGACTTTGACATACAACGGGGTGAGCGGGGACATGAATACTGCTGCCGTATGGCGTATCAGTCCCCACAACGAATTGAAAATATTTTTCTCAGGCATAATTGCAAGTATACCGGTTTTTCGCTCCGGTCCAAAATTGATGAACTCGCCAAAAGTCATCATACCCAAAAAATTAAGCATTATAATTTTTTTTCAAACGGAGGAATAGTGAACACTTACAAAAAGACTATTCCCAAGAGCCGGAGATGATTTCCCGGTCAAAATAGTTAAACCCCATTCCCGCATCCACGACCAGACACTGGCCGTTTATACCTGACGACCGGTCCGACAGGAGAAATGCCGCAACATTGGCCGCTTCTTCAGTTTTCAGCGCCTTCTTTCTTGGAATGGCTTTTTCGGCAAAAAGATAACTGTCCACATATCCCGGGATCCCGGCCGAAGCTGACGTTTTCAGAAGACCCGGGCAGACGGCATTGAAACGGACCCGTGAAAAAGCGGAAAAACTCTTGGCCAGAAAGCAGAGCGAGGATTCGAGTGCCGCCTTGACCGGAGCCATGTACCCGTAATTTTCCGCCGCCATCCGGGTTGTGGAGATGGAGATGGTGACAACAGAGCCGTCTTCCGCAAGCAGGTCCTTGAAATGATTGCTGATGGCAATCAATGAATAACAGGAGATATCGACCGATTGAAGGAAATCTTTTTTCAGGGTCTGGTGAAACGGCTTCATTCCCTCCGAGTAATTGGCAAAGGCTATGGAATGAACGATGCCGTCGATTTGGCCCGGAGTCTTTGCGGCAATATCATTCCGCACCCGGATGATATTTTCCTCTTGTTCCACATCACAGACAAACACCGGCGCTTCGGGAAAAAGTCTGCGGGCTGTTTCAGCCCGCTCTTCCGAGCGGACCACATGAATGACTTCCGCCCCTGCATCCGCCAGCACCCCGGCGATGGCGCAGGCGACGGATTTTTTATTGGCCAGCCCGAAGACCACGATTCTTTTATTCGCTAATTGCAGAAAATCCATTTTACCCGCTATGGTTGACAGAGGTCAAAAAATCATCTTAGCAGAATTTCCACCTTTTGGCATCTGTCAAAAGGCGGCAAGTCATTAGGGGCGGTTGCTCTTAGCGGACGGCCCTCTTTGCGGACGGTTTTTCATGCCGGGTTCTGATGCCGTTGCTTAACGCCTTTACTCCCCTTAACAAATTCGAACTGCAAGGGACTGCTGGTGTTCAGATGGATGTCCTGCTGGGGATATGCTATCACGATTCCAACCTCGCGGAACATCTTGTCAATATGAAAACGGACATCACTTTCAACCTGCTGTCTGCCGATATTCGGGGTAATCGTAGTCCAGAAGAACAGGTCAAAAATAAGGGCGCTGTCGCCGAAATCAGCAAGCCAGACGTATGGAACCGGTTTGGCGTGCACCAATCCATGATCTTTTGCCGCCTGAACAAGCAGATCGCGCACCTTATCGGGGGGAGCCCCGTACCCTACTCCTATCCTGATTTCGCACCGGACATTATTGTCATTATGCGTCCAGTTAATGATATTGTTTTCGAGAAAATAACTGTTCGGCACCAGGATGTTGATATTGGAAAATGTGCGGACCATGGTGGCGCGAACGCCGATATTTTCAATCCTTCCCAACTGATCGTCCATCTGGACAAGGTCGCCGACCTTTACGGGCTGCTCGGCCATCAGAATAAAACCGCTGATAAAATTGCTCATCAGTTTCTGGGCTCCGAATCCGACACCGATCGCCACGGCTCCGCCAAGATAGGCAAACGCGGTCAACGGGATATTCACAATCCGCATGGCAAAGAGGATAATGATCAGGAGGAGGATATAATGGATAAGTTTTCCGGTGGTAGCTGCCGCGCTTTCGCTTATATTGCTGCGGAGCCGCAGATTTGCATGGATATTTCGGGTAAACTTGCGGCTGATGACCACTCCGGCAATGAATATGGCAAGGGCGGTAATAATTTTGCCCAAGGTAACACTGTAACCGTCAATGGCAACAATTTCAAAAGACCATATGCCTGCTGCTTTAAGGGAGATCTGCTGGAGGATTTCTCCAAAGGTCACCTTTTCCTGGACCAGGTTTACTTCATGCAGAAAGCGGCCGATCAGCTGATGTGTTACACCAAGGGTAATAATGTATGCGGGCAGGCTTTCTATATGATAGGTCAAGGCATCCAGCTGATTTCTGTACTCATTTTTCAGAGCGGAGCCAAAAGGTTCTTGCGCGATTTTTTCTTCAAGGGCATCCTGTTGCAGGAGCAGGTTTCGCAGCAGGTCCTGATGCAGTGAAAGATGCATCTGCAGTCTGTCATTTTCCACCAGGACCTTCTGCCGCCATTCGGCCAGGTTTTCCCGCTCAAAATCCCGGCCAAGTACAGCGAACCTGTATTCCCACAACCGTTTCTGCAGAGTAATTAACTGCTGCATGGCCTCATTGTTCTCCAGATTATTCTGATAGGCGCGGCGCCATGCGTCCGCCGCGGCGATGTTCGCCGTTATCCTGGCGGTGCTTTCTTCGCCGGAGGCTTTTTCCAGCTGCCGCTGGGCATTATGGAAACGAACTTCATATTTCTGAAGTTTTTTCAGCAAAATGTCCATCGCTTCCTGCAATTCTTTTTCCTTCAGTTCGATATCGGAAATTATCTGGTCATATTCTTCATGGGTGAAGACGAGATTTTCACATATTCGATCCATAACCTGCCTGTCGATATCGAGCTGCAGAGCGGAAAGAGCGACCTCCTCCCGGGAGTTTTCCACCGCCAGTTCATGATACAGGGCTATCTCCCCTGCCAGCGCTTCCCGCAAGTTCTGAATCGTTACATCCCAATTAACAAGAACTTGATCGCCATCTGAAGCAGGAGAGAGTTCCTCCCGCAGCTGCCGGGCTTTCCGGTTTTCCTCCTTTACGTTTTCCTTTGCTTTCCATAATGCTTTCATTGCGATTGACAGGGCCAGCTCAGCCGCTTCTTTTTTTTGGATACTGTCCTCAAGGCGATCAAAATATGTATCGTATACTTTTACCGGATAAGGCGGCGCAATCTCGAGATGAAGAGCATCGCCGGATGCAATATGCTCTTCCAGGAGTTTTTTTTCTTTATTCAGGGACTCTTTCTTTTTTAGAACCGTCAACTGCTGGTTCAGGTATATTAATTCCTCCTGGTGGATCTCGGTCCGCTCCTTGAGTTCATCCTCTGTTATGTCGAATTCACGCGCTGTTTCCTCATTTTCATTCTCAGCGTAAACAGCAACTTTGTCCTGCAGATCCCGTATTTTTACTTCAACAGATTCCTGTGAAATTGTTTCCGGAAGTTCACTCTCCGCCGTTCCGGAGCATGGCGTGCAAAAAAGCATGACCGCTATTGCTGTTATCTGAAATACATTGACGAGTTTCATAGGTAATCCTAAGTTTTTATTTTGCTCTGCCTTGCTGCCGGAGCGTATGGTTTTCCCATTATCCATCAGAGAAACGCGTAACCCTTGCCGGCCGGGCAGCAGCCGGACCCTGTTCCTGCAGCATGGCATACCACGGCTCCATAACCATGAAGAGCCCGGGTCCGCAGGCCGGCAGAGTCGCATTCCGACCCTGCCGGGAATCATCATTCCGCCAACGGAAACGGATCTACACGGTAATCGGCTGTAGCAAGAGCTTTGTCCGCCTGGTGCCGCGCAATGTTATGGAGGGGATATTTCCCAGGGATGTACAAGAGGAACGCCTCAGGAGGCAAGGATCGTATGAGCGGATCAGGCTGGCATTTCCTGACCCCGGACCGATTTCTGATTCAACAATAATGCCGGTCTATGCATGACTTATCCATTAATGTCAGAGTTAACGAGGGTTAGTAAGCACCCCGGAAAGAATTTGACGGTCTTTCCGGCAGAATGAGCATTGCTTAAAAAGTATTGCGGTAATGGAAAGAGAATAGCAATTGATGAGCCAGAACAGGCAAACCGCCCGCTAAAAACGGTTATAATAAGATTATCAGCTGGTTAGTTCGACATTTTTTTTCTGAATTTCCGGTCTGACCGCAGGTCAGTAAAAAAGGTGAATTGTTTTTCCTGCACCCTGCGGCAATAAATTTAAAATGTTGAACCTTTAAGGCGGATAACCTGCGCATACTACGAAAAGTGTCAGAGTATGTTCAGGCAATGTCCCCCCGCTGCCCGAACAGGCTACTCAGCAGCTGAACAGGATCCATGGCCGGATTGACTGAGAGTCGGGCAGGTCAGGCAGTATTAAGAAAACATCTAGCCATTCTTCACTGCGCAGGCAAACTCTACCTGCACCGCCACCTTGCCTCCCACCCGGACCGAGCCTTTGAGAAACCAGGCCGGCCCTACCCTTTCCTGCAGGGCGGCCCTGATCTCGATGATATCGCCGGGCCGCACCTCCCGTTTGAATCTGGCCCCTGATATGCGGGTCAGCACCGGCATTCCGCTGCCGGATTTTCCCTGGACGGATCCTTCATCTTCGCTCTGCATCACACCAATCAGGAGTGCGCCGGCCTGAAAAACCGCTTCACACAAAAGCACCCCGGGCATAAGGGGATGCCCCGGATAATGCCCTTTGAAGAAATCAAGGTCAGCAGGAATATGTTTTTCGGCAACTATTGAATCGCGGGAAATTTCAAGAATCCTGTCCAGCCAGAGAAAGGGCGGACGGTGGGGGATATGATCGGTAATAAAGGACTCTGTCAGCACGTCCATTAGAGACCGCCGGTCACCTCGAGCACGGTACCGCTGATGTATGAGGCACCCTGTCCTGCCAGAAAAAGGACTGCCTCGGCAACTTCCTCCGCCTTGCCGAAACGTCCGGCCGGCACCATATTTTTATATTCCTTGACCTGGGATTCCGACAGGTCACTGAGCAGTTCTGTATCAATAAATCCCGGGGAGACACAATTGACGGTAATCCTTCTCCTGGCCGTTTCCTTGGCGAGGGATCTCATCATCCCTATCTGTCCCGCCTTGGAGGCCGCGTAATTGGACTGCCCGGCAAATCCCATCCGGGACATGGGAGAAGTGATGAAAATGATGCGGCCGTATTTCTGTTTCATCATCAAATGGACGGCAAACTTGGACATGTTATAACCGCCGGTCAGGTTAACGTCGATCACTTGCCGCCAGTCCTGTTCCGGCATCATGGCCAGCACCCCGTCTCTTCTTATCCCGGCATTGTTTACCAGGATATCGATGGTCTCGAACTGCTTTTCAACTTTTGCATACAGGGCTTCAACATCATTGTATCTGCTTACGTCGCACTGATGCAGGAACAGGCTGCCGGAGAGCCCGGCACACTGCTTCTGAAGCTGCTCAGCCGCCTTCCCGTCAGAGCCGTAGACACCGATGACCGTTGCGCCGCGCTCCAGCAAAGCCCACCCTATCGCCCTGCCGATGCCCCTGGTCGCGCCGGTCACTACAGCTTTTTGTCCCTGAAAATCCGTCATAATCATTTACATAAAAATCTAGGTACCGATAACCAGATCGCTAACAAGTATATATCCGGCCCAATTGACCCAGCCTTAATTGCCCTTTGAAGGGGCTTATGCTTTTTCCTCTTTCCCATTGACATTTGTGAGTACCGCAGAAGCTGCCGAAAAGGGATTTTGAACTGTCTGAGTACCCCATAAAGGGGCATAAACACCCCTCAACCGGGCATAACTCCGCGAGTTTTCAAAATCCCGGCAGCTTTGAGGAACGCAAGAAGTCCACAAGACCAAATGTCACGGGTGCCTTTTCTTTTGATTCGTTTTCTTTGGCAAACAAAGAAAATGAATAATAAATTCAGATAATTGACAGGGCAAGTTAACTGTGACCTCGTTCAAAAAACCAGATTATATGCTAACAAAAAAAATGTAACCCGCAAGAGTTAACTATCAGCTGCGCAAAAAACCGTCCACATCATTGGCCACTATCACGCCGTAATTAATTGCACCCAGCCAGCCGCTCATGATAATCCCGACTGAGCCCACATGAAAGAGTCCGGGCACAGCCTTGAAAATAGAACGGGAAATATCCAGTCCTTCAAACTTGGTGCCAAAAGATGTCCCCCTGGTATGAAGAGTATAGCGGTTGAATGTTCTCGGGGTGGCTGCTTCCACCCAGTCAACCTTATCCCTTATCCCCGGAATATACCGTTCCAGGTCGACAAAACATCGCTCGATCATTGCCTGCTTGGCCTCTTTATAAGCCTGGTTGTCAAGATGCGCCCAGTCATCATAATTGGCATTCATGGAAGCCACAACAGTGTAATCCGGGTTTTCCGGACGGGTTTTCGGGTAATAAACGGAGAACGTGCGGCTCTTTGTTTTCATATCAAGCATTTCGTCGGAGGAAAATTCCTCTGCGGTGGAGGTGAAAAGAAGATCCCCCACATCTGCAAACGATTCTCCCGGCCGCACGCCGAAATAGACCTGGCAGCTGGAATTATTGACCTGGACACGATCAAACTGCTCCAGAAAACCTTGCGGAAAGGCACTCCTGCCGACAAGATTGTTAACGGTATTGGTGATGCCGCTGTTCGAAACCACACTGTTGGCGGATATGACCCGGTCGCCGACCGCAACCCCGCAGACTTTTCCCTTTTCCACAATAATTCTGTCAACCCTTGCCCCGGTGCAGATGGTCACCCCGTTTTTTTCCAGTTCCTCGGCCATCAAGCCGATCAGCCTGTCGGTCCCGCCCCGGAAAGTGAAAACACCCTTGCTCATGAAATTAGAAAAAACAATTCCATAAGTTATGGCCGGCTCATCCAGGGTAGAACCGTTGGCATAGGTAATCGGCTCCATGAGCAGGCGATGGACATCGGAGCGGCCGGGGAAAAAATTGTCAAAAAGCTCCCTGGTCGTCATAGTCTTGTCGTCATAGAAGTTCATCCTGCCGACAGTGACAAAAAAATCCTCGACCACGGTCCGGGGGATTTTAAACTTCTCTATCAGGATGCGGCTGAAATCCTCGCGGCTGAAGGTTGTGGTCAATGAAAACTGCGGGTTATCGAAAACAATGTTTTTTAACTGTACAATGGAATCCCGTATCGCTTTATTCCAGTATTTGCGGCAGGTTTTAACCATCCCGTGCGGAAAACCGTGCAGCGAAACATCAAAAATATGCCCCTTGCGTTTAAACCAGGTCGCCAGGCCGCCGAGCTGTGTATGATATTCAAGCAGAAGCACCGAGTGGCCTGCCGTTGCCAGCCGGTTGGCGCAGGTCAGGCCGCCGAGACCCGACCCGATGACAATAACGTCATAGTTTCCCTGAATCTTGTCGATAGAATGAAATGCCATGATGTGATGCAATTGTAAAATAAAGGATTTTGCGAAAAATATTTATCCTGCTGTCTATTGCCGGACCGTCAGGCAAGGAGATGCCGGTTGACAATTGTAATACCGGAAAGCATCGCTCCGATGATGCCGAGATACCCCTGATCCGTACCGGCGATATAAAGGTTTTCATACGGGGTGCACCCGTCCTTCATCTTGACCGGACTGCCGTAGACAGCCCCCGCTGCCTTGGCGGTAAACCTTTCTATTGTTACCGGAGTAAAGCTGTCAGTATATACAACGTCCTCCTGATAATTCCCAATTATTTTACAAACCTGTTCCGCCGATCTGGCTATCCATTCCTGCTTCATCCGGTTATACGCCTCTTTTTCCAGACCCTTCCAGGCATCGTAGTTGGCGGCATTCGTTACCCGGATCTGGAAAGGATCTGTGTCTTTGATGCCCTCAAAGTTGCCCGGAAAACAGATGACTCCCCAGAGGGGATCAATCGCCGCATGCGGGCGGCAATAAGAAAACTCCGGGGCGTTGTTAAAAAATATTATGGTCCGGTCATTTTTCAGCAGCGGCTTTTTTCTCAGAGGAACAAGGCTGATGGTTTCCATAAAACTCATCCGGCCGGTATGCCCGGCAATATCCAGCGGCCACCCGGCCAGTTGCGCCGTTCCCGGAAGACCGACAGTCGAGAGGACCGCTTCACAGGTAATTTCCTCCCCGTCCGCCAGAACAACTCCATGAAACCTTCTGCCGTCCCCCACCATTTTTTCAACCCTGGCCCGGTAACGGATCTCCCCGCCAAATTCCCTGAACCGGGCGACAAGCATGTCAAGCAGTTCCCTGATAGTGTCTCCGGGCCTGAAGAACCCTTCCAGGAAGATCGCCTGGAACATGATGACGAACTGGCCAAGATCCATGTCGTACTCTTCGCTGTTGCCGTAAATCATCAGTGGCAGCAACAGCATATCCTCTAGTTTTTTGTTGTGGAGCATACCGGCAAGAAAAGCGCGGGCGGAACGGCGGGGAGCGACGGCAAACGGATCATAATTCCTGACCGCCTGAACAAGACGCAGAAAATCATCCCCAGAGCCGGGAAATTTTTCCCGGATTTCCCGGATCAGTATGCCCGTGTCATTGGTAAAACATAAGGAATGGTCCGGAAAGATAATTTCCGAACCGAACTGCTGCCGGGTAATAAAATTTTTCCGGGAAAGCTTCAGCTGGCGAAAAAGCCTGTTCAGCGGCGCCTGTTTGGCCCCGGGCTCGGCATAATTCGTCATGGCATGCAGCCCTGTTTCAAGGAGACGACCATGGCGGGTATAGTAGGAGTTCAGGCCGCCGGGCTGCCAGTGCTGCTCCAGCACCAGCACTTTCCGCTCAAACCTTGCCGCGCGGATACCGGCTGCCAATCCGGAAAGCCCGGCGCCGATAATGATGAGTTGATAATCAGCCATCGGCTGAAATTATCCGTTGGTTGAAATTAAAATTCCAAATATTATGGAAAACAGGGATATTGAATAGGATCGGAAAAGGATTACTCTCTTTCTGTGAAAGACAATTAAAAATCTTTCAGTTTTGGCTCGAGATAATTGACGCAGCTGTTCAGGGTGGACAGCTCGGGATATTCCTCTTCCGGAATCTGCAGCTTGTACCGTTTACGGAGTTCCATCACGATATCCAGGAAGTCCATGGAATCAAGGTCCAGCTGGTCCCTAAGGGGCTCATCCGGATCCATGCTGTCGAAATCAGCATCTTCGTCAATATCTTCAATGATTTCCAATATTACATCTTTTATTGCATCCCGGGTCATACCTCTCCTTTCTACTCTCTCATATAGAAAAATAATTCAAATTTAACATATTCCTGAATCCGTGAGCGTTCGAGAACGGTCCAGATGCAGATAGCGAGCCTGCGAGACCTTCGAGGCGGCAACGATGTTGATCATCCTGGTGTGATATCAACGAGTTGCCAGCAGGTAAGCGCAGACTCCGCAGCAGATGGGCCGATATCGGGCGTCCCGAAGGGCAGCGAAGTGAATCGCGCAATAAACTTATCATATGCCATAAAAGACGAAAAATAAATAAGTTACCTGGCATATTCCTGAAAGCCATCACGGATTCAGGATATTGTCTGGGATAACTCCGACGGATTATGATGTTTTTTCATCGAAACGGGCAACAATGACCGCCGAATTGATACCAACCATGCCGAAAGAGTTATTCAAAATTGTATCCACCTTGTCAAGCTGTTTCGGTTTATTTGCCACAATACCAGGCAAACTGCATTCTTCATCCAGGTTGTCCAGGTTGATGGTCGGATGGACCAGTCTGTCGGCGAACGCCGGCAGGTTCCCGGCAAGCTCCAGGACACCGGCCGCCCCCATGGCATGTCCTATATGGGATTTGGTGTTGTTGATCCAGGTGTCCGGACAGTCTGCAAAAACTTCCCTGATTGCCTTGCACTCCTCCACATCTCCCTGTCTGGTCCCGGTTGCATGTGTATTGATGATGGTGATATCCTGCGGCGCCAGCCCGGCCCTCTGCAGGGCAAGCTGCATGCATTCCGCCTGCCGCTCGCCATAAGGCAGCACGAAATCACGGGCATCCGAATTCATGGCATAACCGGCGATTTCCCCATAGATCCTGGCCCCTCTCGACAGTGCCCGGTCAAGGCGCTCCAGGGTAAAGATGCAGCCGCCCTCGGAAATGACAATACCGTTGCGGGCGGCATCAAAGGGCCTGCTGGCCTTCCTGGGATCTGGATGCTCAGCCAACGCCCCCTGGGCACGGAAGCTGGCAAAAATACCAAATGAACCCACGCACTCGGAAATACCGCCGCAGAGCGCAAAATCTACCTCATCAAGCCGCAGCATCTGAGTTCCCTGGATAAGGGCGGCATTGCCTGCGGCACAGGCAGCCCCGACCGAGTAGTGGGGGCCGGTAATCCCCAGGTTCATGGTGATCTCTCCGGCGGGATTGTTCAGGACGGTCCGCGGATTGTGATGATGGGTCCAGTAATCGACATTATAATTGTACTGACTGATATTATAGACTTCATTTTCGGTTTCCACGGTACCGTGTTCAGTCAGTCCTATATACACTCCTGTCCGCGCCTTATCATAGCTGGTAAAATCCACGCCCGCGTCTGCAAGGGCTTCATTGGCGCAGTACACGCCGATGCATCCGGCCCTGGTTCCGCGCTTGTTTTCCTTTTTCTTCCGGTATCTGGTTTCAGGGAAGGTGCAGATTCCGGCAGGAGCCTGGCCCATGTAGCGCAGGTCAACAGTTGTAATCCCGCTCTCGCCGGCCAGCAGTTTCTCTCTGAACTCTTTGAGACTGGAGGCATTGGGGGCGGCAAGCCCCACGCCGGTAATTACTATTCGTTGATGGTTGGGAGAGTTCCGCATCGGTTTTTTATTCAGATGATCCGTCAATCCTTAATCAAATTCCGTACCAGGTCCGGCACGCTTCGGATAGCTTCCGGCAGCTTGTCGGCCATGGGACCCCCTGCCTGTGCCATATCAGGTCTTCCGCCGCCTTTGCCGCCGACAATCGCCGCCGTTGACCGGACAATATCTCCGGCCTTGATCCGGCCTGTCAAATCGCTGCTGACCAGGGCCAGCAGAGCAGCCTTGTCATTGAGAACCCCCCCGAGAACGGCAACCCCGGTTCCGAGCTTATCGCGCACCCTGTCTCCTATTTCCCGCAGGGTCCTGGCCGAATCCAGGGTGAGTTCCGCGGTCACCACTTTTATGCCATTGATATCGACCGCCCCTTTGAACAACTGGTCAAGATCGGCAAGAGCAAGCTGTGAGGTCAGAGCGGCAACTCTTTTCTCCAGATCTTTCTGATGTTTCTGCAGCATCCGGATTTTTTCCGGTGCAGTGTCCAACGGCCCGGAAAGCACGTTTTCAATCTCAGCCGCCTGCCGATAAAGATCCTGGACCCATTCCACTGCCCTTGCGCCCGTAACCGCTTCGATTCGCCGTACGCCTGCAGCAATACCGGTCTCGGTCAGAATCTTGAAAAAACCGATATCACCCGTTGCTCCGACATGGGTTCCGCCGCACAGTTCCTTGCTGAAATCGCCTACTGAAACAACCCGGACCTCATTTGCATATTTCTCGCCGAAAAGAGCGGTTGCTCCCGCGGCAACCGCCTGATCCTTTGACTGCAGTTCGGTACTGACCGGAGTATTCCGGCGAATCTCCCGGTTCACCATCAGTTCAATAGCAGCGACCTCATCCTGGGTAAGCGGCGAAAAATGGGTAAAGTCAAAACGCAGTCTGGCTTCTTCCACCAGCGATCCGGCCTGTTTGATGTGCCTGCCGAGCAGTTCCTTCAGAGCGGCTTGAAGCAGGTGGGTTGCAGTATGGTTTAGCGCGATATCATTACGCCGGACAGAGGTGACGCAAAGCTTGACAGGATCACCTGCAGCAATTGTTCCTCTGCTGATCCGCCCTTCATGCAGGATAAGATTGTCCGCAACCCGAACGGTATTGACTACATCCATCGATCCGTTTGGTCCGTTGATTGTTCCGGTATCACCTACCTGGCCGCCGGATTCCGCATAGAATGGTGTGAGGGGACAGTAAATCCTTACTTTCTCCCCTTCGGCAGCCTGATCAACCGATTTTCCGGCAGCATCTATCATTCCGTCGACCGTCGATTCGGCCTCCTTCCGAGTATAACCCACAAACTCCGTTTCGCATTTCCTGTTGATCAGTTCTATTATACCTTCGGCCAGATGTTCAACGCCGCTTGACTGCCAGGAACGTTTTGACTGCTCCCGCTGTATTTCCATAGCCCGGTGATACCCGGCCTCGTCAATGGTTATGCCCTTTTCCAGGGCAACATCCCTGATGATGTCTACCGGAAAGCCGTACGTATCATAGAGTTTGAAAATAAAATCTCCGGCAATAAACGCCCGCTCCCCGCCCTGCCGGAGTACTTTTTCGATTTCCTCCGAGAGGATCGTCAAACCATAATCCAGGGTTTCGCCGAAACGGGTTTCTTCATTGGTCACAACTTTTCCCAGCAGGTTCCCGGCATCGATGAGATGCGGGTAGCTTTCCCCCATATTCTCTGCTACGAGAAGACAGATCTCGGCAAAAAACGTTTCCTTCATGCCCAGGAAACGGCCGTATCGGATGGCCCTGCGCATAATGCGCCGCAGCACATAACCGCGTCCCTCATTGGACGGCAGCACCCCGTCGGCAACGAGAAAAGTTGTTGCCCGGGCATGATCGGCAATGACGCGCATGGCAATATCATCCTTTTCCAGGCTGCCGTACTTTTTGCTGCAGAGCCCGGATATTCTCCCTATCAGCGGCGTAAAAAGGTCTGAATCGAAGTTACTGTGTTTCCCCTGCATGACGGCGGTTATCCGCTCAAGGCCCATACCGGTGTCTATGGAGGGTTTGGGAAGCGGGGTCATTTTCCCGTCCGTTTCACGGTAATACTGCATGAACACCAGGTTCCACAGTTCAAGGTAACGATCGCAATCACAACCGACGGCGCACTCCGGACGACCGCATCCGACCTCCTCGCCAAGGTCTATATGAATCTCGGAACAGGGTCCGCAGGGACCTGTATCACCCATGGCCCAGAAGTTGTCCTTCTCGCCGAGCCTGATTATTCTTCCCTCCGGCAGGCCCTCGATCTGCGTCCACAATGCATATGCTTCATCGTCATCGCGGAAAACCGATACCCAGAGCTGCGCCGGATCAAGGCCCATTTCCCTGGTGAGAAATTCCCAGGCAAAATCAATGGCCTCCTTTTTAAAGTAATCGCCAAAAGAAAAGTTGCCGAGCATTTCGAAAAAAGTATGGTGCCGGGCAGTATGACCTACATTTTCCAGATCATTATGCTTTCCCCCTGCCCGGACACAGCGCTGACATGTTACGGACCGGACATAATCACGATGCTCCTCGCCCATAAATACTCTTTTAAACTGAACCATGCCGGCGTTGGTAAACAGCAGGGTAGGATCATCATGGGGAACAAGGGAGGAGCTTTCGACTACGTCATGTCCCTTTGAGGAAAAATATTTTAAAAAACGTGCTCGAATTTCGTTACCGGTCATCATTATCGTGTCAGCCCCGCAAATGGCGAGGACTCCGGAAAGCCTCTATTCCGTGAAGTTTCAGCGTATAAGCGGCCGGTTGAACCCCGGACATTGTTCGACTTATACGATTTTTTTTTAAAATTGATCACAATGCAATATACATTAACCTTTATCTTCCATGCCACAATACTCAGCAGCAAAATATTGTTTTTTACCGATTTTACACGGAAACTTCAACAGAAAAACCCTGGCATCGACAGGGAGGTGTATAAATTTCATTTCCTGATCCGAAACCAGGGGGATGTATCAAGTCCTGAATTAAAAAGGGTTTTGGGAAGAGAAAATTATTTCAGATGGGGGAGCATTGCCTTGAATTTATCAGTTCCCGCCCGCTGTAGAAGTTCGTAAACAATCATTTCCGCCGGCGCCAGGACGGCACCGAGCTCCCTGAGAAGTTCCTGGCCCAGCCGGTCATTGACCGGCGACCGGGAAGATACTGCATCCGCCACTACCCTGACATCGTAACCCTGCTGCAGGGCACCGACGACGCTCTGATAAATACAGATATGTGTTTCTACACCGCAGATAAGCAGGGTGTCTACAGCATCGGGCAGTTTTTTCAACTCCTTTTTCACACATGAATCTGCCAGGCCGTTAAAACAGATTTTGTCCGGACAGGGTATATTATCAAGCATCCCTGCCAGCTGCGGCACAATGGGTCCGATTCCCTTTTTATACTGGGTGTTTGCCAGAACGGGAATGTCCATGGTGCGGGCCAAATGAATCATAAGACTGATATTGCGGATCACCCGGTCCGCTTCATGAATCCGGGCCATCAGTTTTTCCTGAGGATCCACGACATAGAGGCAGCATTGCTCGGCACGTAAAAATACAGGCTTCATAAGGCCATTTCTCTCAAATAAACGGAATAGAAAATGATAAACCCCTCACAATAAAACATTGGATGAAAATAAAATAATTCAATAAATAACGGGATGAACCGTCGGCGGCCCATCTTTGATGACAATCAAATTTACTGAAAAAAGATTAAATGGCCAAGAAAAAAGATTTTTTCGGATGCCGGAGCGGAAAGGGCGATGCAACGAGGCGGGATTTACCCATAAAAATGGCGTGCCCGTCATGGAGACGGGCACGCCGCTGTAAGTGAATTTAACCGCCGGTTTTAAAGACCCTTGGCATCTGCCGTACCTGAAGGAACACGGATATCCTCAATAAGGTGCTGAATATGTTCTGGCGGAGGCGGTGTCATGCTGGAAACGATGAAGGCCACGGCAAAGTTGATTCCCGCACCGACAGCACCGAATGCTTCCGGTGAAATTCCCAGGAACCAGTTATCCGGGGTATTGGCCAACATTTCGGTACCCGGTATAAAAAACCATCCCTTATACCAGAAGATATAGACCAGGGTGGAGCCGATACCGGACAGCATACCGAGCGTTGCCCCGGTCCGGTTGACCCTTTTCGAAAAAATGCCCATCATCAGGGCCGGGAAGATAGACGATGCGGCTAGGCCGAAGGCCAGCGCTACAACCTGGGCTGCGAATCCGGGAGGATGAAGCCCCCAGTAGCCTGCCACCAGGATAGCCCCGGCCATGGCGAGGCGCCCTGCCAGCAGTTCGCCTTTATCCGTCAGATTGGGCATAAAAATACCCTTGAGAATATCATGCGAAATGGCGGACGAGATTGCCAGCAGCAGGCCTGCCGCAGTGGAAAGGGCGGCGGCAATGCCGCCGGCGGCGACCAGGGCGATGACCCAGTTCGGCAGCCCGGCTATTTCAGGATTGGCCAGAACCATGATGTCATTGTCAACCTTGACCATCTCGCTGCCGTTCCAGCCGAAAGACTCGGCCTGCGCATCGAGCCCCGGACCATAGTACTGAATCCTGCCGTCATTGTTTTTGTCTTCAAACACCAGCAATCCTGTTTTTTCCCAGTTTTTGAACCAGCTGGGACGTTCTTCATACTCCAGGTTGCCGGTCGGACTGCCGACATCCCCGGTCTGGATCGTGTTCATCAGATTCATACGGGCCATGGCCCCGACTGCCGGAGCCGTGGTGTAGAGAATCGAAATAAAGACCAGCGCCCAGCCGACCGATGAACGTGCATCACGCACCCTGGGCACGGTGAAGAAGCGGATGATAACATGGGGCAGCCCGGCAGTACCGATCATCAACGAGAAGGTATACAGGAGGATGTTCAGCGTACCGCCCTTTTGCGCCGTGTATTCGGCAAAACCGAGATCCACCAGAACCTGGTCAAGCTTTTCCAGCATATAGCCGCTGCCGTCCGTCATGGAACTGCCAAGGCCGAGCTGCGGAATAGGATTCCCGGTCAGCTGCAGGGAGATGAATATGGCCGGAACCGTATAGGCAAAAATCAACACGCAGTACTGGGCGACCTGGGTATTGGTGACGCCCTTCATCCCGCCGAGTACGGCATATATAAAAACGATTGCCATTCCGGCAACCAGGCCTATTTCAAAGGAGACCTCCAGAAAACGGGAAAAGGCAACGCCGATACCCTTCATCTGTCCGATAACATAGGTAACCGAGGCGACGATCAGGCAGATAACCGCAGTGACCCGCGCGGTCCTGGAATAGTATCTATCGCCGATAAAGGACGGCACCGTATATTTACCGTATTTTCGGAGATAGGGCGCCAGCAGTGTAGCCAGGAGAACATAGCCGCCTGTCCAGCCCATGAGAAAGACCGAAGCGTCATACCCCTGGAAGGCAATCATGCCGGCCATGGAAATAAATGAAGCGGCCGACATCCAGTCGGCACCCGTCGCCATACCGTTCAGAACCGGATGAACCCCTTTGCCGGCAACATAAAACTCACCGGTACTCACAGCCCGTGACCGGATGGCGATGATGATGTAGAGGAGGAAAGTGGCCCCTACTACGAGAAATGTCATAGCTTTGAGACTCATATCGCCCTCCCTATTCTTCGTGAACGTTGTATTTGCGGTCAAGTTTGTTCATTTTTGCCGCATAGAAGAATATCAGGACGACAAAAACATACATGGAACCCTGCTGGGCAAACCAGAATCCAAGTTTGTATCCTCCGATCTGGATCGCATTCATCGGTTTGACGAGAATAACGCCCAAACCGTATGATACGACAAACCAGACGATAAGACACCCGATCACCAGCCGGATGTTTTCCCGCCAGTACTTTTGTGCATCATTCATAATTCTCCTCCTCGCAGTTAAAGGAAAAAACAATTCTTCATTAATATAAAACCAAAAAAATGGCCCCAACTCCTGACACTTATTTTTCAGAGCACATTTTATCTACCACTTTGTAGCATAGGAAAATAGAAATGATCAAGCTGCAAATTATTAAATTATTATGTATTTTGCGCCTAAAACTGTCAAGAATTATTATTAAAAATAATAGGAATAGTTTTATTTCTTGTACAAGTAAGTGCTGTCTTTATCAATAATCAGGAGTGATTTTCAATAAACCAGTCCGACATTTCTACCCGCCTGATACAGATCTTTCAAGGTTCTTATTGACCCGCTCCGCATTTTTTTTACCAGAAACAAGAAAAGGTATGCTGTCTGCAGCGCATCATCCAATGCATCGTGCGGCTTGAACTGCGGCAGATTGAATTCATGGGTCAGGTCCGTGAGGCGGTACGAAGTCGAAAGATTGGTGTGGCCATGGCTTTCCATAAACAGCGCTTTTTTGTATCCCATTGCCAGACGCATGGTGTCCACGCTCGGATTTGAAAACGTCCCTCCCAGTATCTCAAGGGCTTCCCGGTTCAGGAAATTCATGTCCAGGTTGACGTAATGCCCCACCAGCAAACTGTCGCCGCAATACTGGATGAATTCCGGCAGCACATCTTCAATGGGAGGCATTTGTCGCAGCTGTTCCGGAGTTATACGGTGAACAAGAGTGGACTTGGAATGGGCAAGGTTCCGGGGTCGTATATACTGATGGAAGTTTTCGCTCAATTCCAGGCGGAGATTAATAATTTTTACCGCCCCGATGGAAATTATTTCATCCTTTCTTTTATTCAGGCCGGTCAATTCCGTATCACAGACGACGAATGTATATTCCGAGAGCGGCCTGGATTGACTGAATCTTTCAAAGTACTGCTTGTTTCTTTTGAGGATGGGATGCGGCTTTCTGAACCAATGGGGCAGCTTAATCCGCATATATCAGACAACCGGAAACAGTGTTTTCAGGTTGGCCTGCAGTCTCTCGATGACCGAAAAGGCATCCTTGAGCATCCTTTTCTCCAGCTCCGTCAGGTTGGCCGGGTTGACATAATTGTCAGGCAACTTACCGTTTTCAATCTGATACAGCTGATGAACAAGGCGCAGCTGCATCTGCAGCTCGTATCCTTCACTGGCGGCAGACCAGAGATTTCTTTGTAAATGACCGTCTTCTTTCAGTACATTCAAACGGGCCAGGGTATTGGTCTCGCTCACGCCATGTTTCAGGGCCATCACCCTGGCAAAGTTGACAAAGGGTACCAGCCCCTGCCGCTTGATATCCAGTTCGTTTTTATGTTCGCCGTTTTTTTCGACAATAAAAGTTTTGAAAAATGACAACGGCACCCGGCTGGCCATGCAATCCCTGGCCAAGTGCATGAGATAGATCTCATGCCGCCGGGTCAGGCTGTTCAGGTGGTCCCGCAGGTTCTGGGCCAGGGTTGCATCCCCGTATCCGGAACGGAAATCAAAAAAGATCATCACGTTGAGCAGTTCCTGCGGCTCCGGAGTGGCAACCCATTTTTCAAAATATTTGCACCAGACCGAGTAGGGCTGGCACCATTTCGGATTTCTGGCCATAATATCCCCGGGACAGAGGGGATACCCGCAATTCACCAGCTGGTCGATAGCGCGCCTGGAGAATTCCCGGAAGTATTTTTCCGCCTCCTTCTCCCGTGTTTCATCGGCAGGATCTTCATAAATTATGGCATTATCCTGATCAGTCCTGAATGTCTGCTCCCTGCGTCCCTCACTTCCCATGAGCAGCCAGCAGTATTTGACCGGAGGCGGTCCCATCTGCTCGTGCAGCAGGTCCAGTATTTTTTCCAGGATATGGTCATTTAAGACCGCAATCATCCTCGCTATATTGCCGGCCTTGCCGCCTTCCTTGATGAGGCTGCGGATCGTTTCCGGAATTTTCTGGGCCAGCGGATACAAACCCTGAAAGGTCCTCTGGGAAATAATCTCCTTAAACAGGTAATAGGGGGAATGTCCCTGCTGCAGCATAATGTCATGGGAGGTGATCACGCCGATGATCTTGCCGCTCCTCTCGACCGCAAGGTGGTGAATGCCGGTAGCCATCATCTTCAACAGGACGTCGAAACAGACAGCCTGGGAGAGAACCGTATGCACCGGAGTGGACATGATCGTACTGACCGGGACAGTGTAGTCCATTCCCTGGGCAAGAACCTTGATCCGCAGGTCCTTGTCGGTAATGATGCCGACAATATCTTCAGGATCTCCCGGTTTGCTGATCAGCAGAGAGCCGACCCGGTGCCTGGCCATTTCTGCGGCTGCTTCCTGTATGGAAACGTTGCCGTCGACCTTGCGCAATGTCTTGATCAGCTCGCCGGCGCGAACGGAAAAGAGATACAGGTCATCCTCTCCCCGCCGGGTCCATTTGTGCCTGCGTAATTCGTTGTAGGCAGTGGCAACGACCTTGTCGGAAAAACTTTTCAGATAATACTGGGCAAAACCCGGCTGCTCATTGATAAGATCGAGAAAAACCTTCTTCGGCAGAAGAAAGCAAAAGGTATCCTCCACGGTTTCAACATCGAGATTCGCCTTTGTTCCCCGGATACTGCCAAGCGCGCCGACAACCGCTCCTTCACCCCGGTAGTCTTTCAGCGTAATCTCGCCCTGCTCATTCGTGATAAAACACTTTACGCCGCCCCGCTGAATAATGAAAAGATGTGTTATTTCACTTTCCCTCGCCGTGAGAAGACGCGTGCCTTTGGGGAAAAAATCAATTATACAGTGCCTGGCCAGGTCCTCGAGGACATTGTCATCAAGAGTGTTGAACGGCATAACATCCTTGAGAAAATCAACTACAACCTCAGGCGCCACACTATGCACGTCATTTTCTTTTCTGACAGCCATTTTATTCTCCCCAGTGAAAAACAGGCAGAGCACTGTACGTGCCCTGCCCAGTTTTACACCGTATCACAACGTCCGGTCAGTTAGGTTACCCAAGTTGTTTCTTGCCTTCAACCAGGCTGTCAACCACCGACGGATCGGCAAGTGTCGAGGTATCACCGAAATCGGTAAAATCATCGGCCGCGATTTTGCGCAGGATACGCCGCATGATTTTGCCCGATCGTGTCTTGGGCAGGCCGGGAGCCCATTGGATGCCCTCCGGGGTGGCTATCGGGCCGATCTGGGAGCGCACATGCTTGACCAGTTCCATCCGCAGTTCATCACTCGGCTGGACCGCTGCGGTCAGAGTGACATAGGCATAAATGCACTGCCCTTTGATAGGATGCGGCATACCGACCACGGCAGCCTCTGCAACCGCAGTGTGCGCGACCAGGGCGGATTCGATTTCAGCCGTTCCCAGACGATGGCCGGAAACATTGATTACATCATCAAGGCGTCCCATGACCCAGAAATAACCGTCTTCGTCCTTACGTGCCCCGTCTTCCGGATCATAGATGTTATCATAGCGGCTGAAATAGGTCTTCTTGAAGCGCTCCGGATCCCCGAAAACTCCCCGCAGCATACCGGGCCACGGTTGCCGGATGACCAGGTGGCCTCCTTCGTTCGGGCCGGCCTCCTTGCCTTCCTCGGTATAAATGGCAGCATCAACGCCGGGCAGGGGGAAGGTTGCCGACCCGGGTTTCAGCGGGGTTGCATAAGGAATCGGCGAGATAAGAATACCGCCGGTTTCCGTCTGCCACCAGGTATCAACGATCGGCAGCATGGATTTGCCGATATTGAGATGATACCACATCCAGGCCTCGGGATTGATCGGTTCGCCGACCGTGCCCAGGATACGGAGACTGGATAGGTCATGGCGCCGGGTCGGTTCCTCTCCTTCCCGCATGAGGGAGCGGATGACGGTCGGCGCGGTATAGAAGATGTTGGTCTTGAATTTTTCAACAATCTGCCAGAAGCGGTCCGGACCGGGGTAGGTGGGAACGCCTTCGAACATCAGGGAGGTTGCGCCCAGCCCCAGGGGTCCGTACAGAATATAGGTATGGCCGGTAATCCAGCCGATATCGGCGGTACACCAGTAGACATCACTGTCTTTCAGATCAAAAACATACTGACAGGTATGTATTGCGTAGGTCAGATAACCTCCGGTAGTGTGGACAACGCCCTTGGGCTTGCCGGTTGAACCGGAAGTATACAGGATAAAAAGGATATCCTCGGCATCCATGGATTCCGGCTCACACTCGGAGGAAATATCGCCCGCGGAAACTTCTTCATGCCACCATGAATCGCGTCCGTCAATCATCGGCACATCGTTGCCCGCCCGCCTGACCACGATGCAGTGCTCCACGGATTCGCAGTTTTCCATGGCGGAATCGGCGTTGGGCTTGAGCGGAATGGTCTTGCCCGCCCGCAGGACTGCATCTGAAGTGACCAGCACTTTTGCTTCGCAGTCCTGTATCCTGCTCTGCAGGGCTATGGCTGAAAAACCGGCAAAAACCACCGAGTGCATGGCCCCAATGCGGGCGCAGGCCAGGAGGGATATAGCCAATTCCGGGATCATGGGCAGGTAGATTGCAACCCTGTCCCCTTTCTTCACCCCTTTTTTCCTGAGAACGTTGGCAAAACGGCACACCTCGGTATGCAGCATCTGGTAGGTGTACACCTTGACATCCTCTTCCGGTTCTCCCTGCCAGATTATGGCCGCCTTGTTCCTGCGGCCATCGGTGAGGTGACGGTCCAGGCAGTTGTAGGAAACGTTCAATTTGCCGCCATCAAACCATTTTATCTCGGGTTTGGAAAAATCCCATTCCAGGACCTTGTTCCATTTTTTATCCCAAGTCACGAGTTCTTCGGCACGCTCGGCCCAATATCCGTCGGGATCCTCCATGGAGCGTTTGTAAAGAGCATGATATTCATCCATACTTTTTACAAATGCTTCATCTCTCCCTTCTTCAGGCGGCTCAAAAAGCCGGCCTTCACTGAGTAGACTGGTGATTTTGTCTTCAATCCCACTCATACGTCGCTCCTTGTTCTGAATTTATTCTTGGAAACAAACCGACAAATACCACAATGTAACATAAACGATACTGCCGGTCTGCATAATTTTGTCGCATACTTTTGTCATGCTCTCACCCAAGAGACAGCAATTTTATATAAATTATAGTGTACCTTTGTTAAACTTCATGTCAAGATGGAGTATTTCAGGGAGAAACTTTTACTGAATTACTCCTTTCAAACAAATTTATCTGTTAGACATCGAGGTTTCGGAAATGTCAAGATCTCTTGATAAAGAGGTGGAAGAACTGCTGCGGCTCGGAAAGGGGAAGAAGGAAATTTACAAACGCCTGCAAACTCCTAAAAACAAAGCAAAACTCGTTTTTTACCTGAACAACAAATCAACCCTGGCACGCAGAAAGGAATTCATGTGGATCAATCTTTTCCTGAGTGCGGCACTTCTCGGCATGACGATCAGGCGACTTCTCGCGATATCTATTACAGGCCACTTTGATTTTTTCCTTTTTTTTGATTTTATCGTCCCCACCATCAATTTTTACGTTCTCAGGGAAATTCTGCTTTTTCAGCGTACCGGTTACCAGTTTCTCGCTATCCTGACAGGCCTGGCACTGATTTATCCTGAGAACAGAATTATGCCCGACCTGCTGATAAACCTGGGCATGATCGCTCTGGCTTTATTTCTCTATTTTCGTATATTCCCCAAACAGGAAGTCATTACCCTGCAGAACGGGTAACGGTTTTCCTGGAGAAAAAAAAGTCACAAAGAAAAATCTTGACGCGCATCTATTTTAGCATTAAATTAAATTCTAAATATATCTACAAGAAATTAATATGCCGCTGTGATAACATTCAGGTGAGAGTGAAACGACTTGGAATATAAACAAATAGAAAGTCTGTCGAACCTGCTGAAATCAATTTCGCACCCTATCAGGCTGAAAATTCTCTGCCTGCTCCAGGAGCGTGAATTAACAGTGGGAGAAATCAGAGATGAAGTGAAGACATCGCATGCCAATGTTTCACAGCACTTGAGCATCCTGAGAAATCAGGGCATAATTGATTTTCGCAAAGATTCAAATTTTATCTACAACCGCATTGCCGACAACAGGATCACTGAATTGATCAAGACAATGCGGGACCTGTTCTGCGTTGCGGAACAGGATTGAGAATTCCGGTTATAACAGAAGTGACGGAGATCGAGAAATGACAGTTACTGATATGATTCACGTGATCGCAGGGAGTTTTATCCTGCTCAGCCTGGCGCTCGGCACCGAGGCCAGTCCTATCTTCATGAGCAAATACTGGCTGTGGTTTACCGCGTTTGTGGGTGCCAACCTGTTCCAGTTCGGCTTCACCAAATTCTGTCCATTGGGAATTATCCTGAAAAAACTCGGCGTCCCGGAAACAGCCTGAAATAAAAATTTACCCTCCTCTCCTCCTAAAAAAGCCGGCCGAAGTCTGGCCGGCTTACCTTTTTTCCCGGTCCATCTCTGAACGTTCTGCCGTTACCCTCCTATCGCTGCCATAGACTGCTCCCGGGCTGACAGGCTCGAAAGCCTTTCAGCCTCATGTCCGTTCACAAAACGATTCCGGACACAGGAGACAATGGCCCGGCCGATTTCCTGGTCGTCTGCATTGCTGCGCAGCAGTCCTTTCAGATCCAGTACTCCTTTATCATACAGGCAGGTTTTCAACATCCCGGCAGGGGTTATTCGTACCTTGTTGCACGTTTTGCAGAAATTCCTGGAATGTCCCTGGATTATTCCGAGCATGCCGTTGAAATCCGGGTGCGAATAGACTCTGGATGTGGTCGGCGATTCGGTTTTACATTCTTTTAACTGGGGAATCAGTCGCTGCAGCCGCTGGAGAAGATCGCCGTTGTTGAGTTTTTTCGAGCGGACTGTGCCTGAAAATGGCATTATTTCTATAAAGCGCAGGGTAAGGGGAAACTTCCTGGCCAGTCCTGACAGTTCAATTATTTCCTCATCACTCGTATCTTCCAGCACCACGCTGTTTATTTTAAGGGCCATATTCCGATCCAGGGCGCCGTGCATTGTCTGCAGAACCGATTCCAGATAATCGCGCCTGGAAATTTCTGCAAACCGCTGCGGGTTCAGGGTATCGAGGCTCAAATTTATCCCGTCGATCGGAATATTTTTTAATTCATCGAGATAGGGATGCGTTTTTACACCATTTGTGGTGATATACAGGGATTGAACACCTTCAATCTGCCGCAGCCTGGTCAGGAAGCGCATGCAGCCGCGCCTTGAAAAAGGTTCCCCGCCGGTCACACGCACCTTGCTGACACCTAGGGCACAAAAAATTTCAACAAGACGTTCGTATTCTTCCAGGGAAAGAATTTCATCATGGGGAATGAATGGTACGCCGGTTTCCGGACGGCAATAACGGCAGCGCAGGTTGCAGCGGTCTGTAATGGCGAGACGAAGATAGGTTATCCGGCGGCCATGATTGTCGAACAGGTGATCCGCGGAGGATGCTTTGTAAGGAATGTGGATACCTTCCGGGGAATGGTATTTTCTCATAACTTCTCCTGTTAAAAATTGGAGGCGGGGTTGTTTCCAACCGAACCCGAGCGGCCGCCCGACCCTATTTTTAATTATACCATAAAACAGGTCCTTTGGTCCCGGAGATTACATATCAATGATTATTTTTTTATTACTCCAGCTGGGACGGAAGGATTAAAAAAGCGGAACAAAAATCACTCTTCGGTCAAACCGTCTGAACCTCGGGTTTGCCCAATGCAGCATGCCGGCGTCATCATAATCACAACCGGCTGTCCGGCTGCCCAACTGCCCGACTGCCCGCGACCGATCCGCATGCTTTTCATCCCTTCCTGCTCAGAGAACCGAGATAATGAAAGTAGGTCTGGATGAACCTGCCTGATACGACATCGGCCAGCGAAGCACGGAATAATGATTCACCCGGGAGTACGCCTGAAAGAGCAAGAAAAATCGCGCGGGAGAGCAAGGCGAGCGGGCCGTCGGTTTCGGGAAGATGACCGCTTATCCCGTTTAATCCGTACAGCCTGCAGCCCATTGGCCGGTATTGCGCCAGCATGCACCTGTCATCCCGGAGCAGGGGACAGAGCAGATCCTCCCGCAGATAGCAGCTTTCCAACTCTTCCGGGGAGGTTACTTGCGTCGAATGAGCAAGCCGGCGAATCGTGCGGGAGTTGTGCACAGCGCGTTCAATAATCTCTTCCCGGTTTTTGCTGGACAGGGTTTTGTTCATCCTGTTGCTGAGATAAATGGCCTCAATCATCTGCAGTTCAAAATAGCGGCGGCATCCAGTTGCATCGTTTATGCCGCAGCGGGGAATGTCTTCTCCCGGGGCTGAAGCGGCAATCTGCTTTTCCACCTCAGCCGCCAGCCCTTCATATTCGCTGAAAAAAGTGCTCAGGTCTACGATGTTTCGGTTTTCCAGCCGGGGTTCCCTGATCGTCAGCCGGCCCGATGTCTTGCCGTATTTTTTTAATAATCTCCATTGCGAATAATTGGCAGGGGAGGTCCTGGTACCCTGCAGCACCTTGTCCGCCATTTTCATGCCCAGTCCCCTGCGGAGCAGGTAAGCGGTAATGAAGGTGCCGGTCCGGCCTATTCCGTGCCGGCAATGGACCAGGACTTTCTTGCCGAGATAGATGGCCTCGTCAAGCCAATGCAGTCCCTTTTCCATTTCCGCCATATCAGGGGCGCTCTCATCGGCAATGGGCAGGTAATATACTTCAAATCCCGATTCCTGCTCGATTTCATGCAGATCGCAGAATTCCCCGCAGAGGTTGACAATGGCATCGATGCCCTGCGCCTTGATCTGGTCGAGTTCGGCATAGGACATGGGGGCATAGCCGACTGCCAGGTTGTCCGTTATCCAGGTGAGTTGATACGTGGTCATGAATCCTCGGCCTGAGAAAAATCATAGTTGCCGTTCATGAATACCTCGACCATCCTGTTGACCATATTTACGTCCTTGATCACCATGTCCATCAGAGTTGTTGCCGCCAGCAGCCGTCCCGTTACGTCAAGTTTCTGCAGGATTGTCTGTTGATTATACCGCAGCACCTGGGCATCAAGCAAATCTCCTTCGGTAGTTACCGAAAAACCGAGGCGGTTAAGAATCTCGGCAATAAATGCCAGGCGAAGAGATATGCCCGCCGAATCGCCGCCGCCGCCGGCAAAACGCAGCTTGATATAATTCTCCTCCACTACGGATCCGCACAGGGAATCCAGAATGACAAAATGATAACCGAAGCGCATATTCAGGTTGAGATAATCATCCGACACGACGGCGTAACTGGCAAAGGCTGAATCGCTGCTGCTGACGATCCCACCTCCCATGGTGAGCTCGCTGAAATGTTTCCAGTCAAAATGTTCGTGATGCCGCCATTTTATACCGGGGTGGGTCAACCCGGCCAGAAGTGCCTTGAGGGGGGCTGAGCGCAGGTCTTTTTCACTCAGCTTTGCCCCTCCGGACATTCTGTCCATCTCGGCATTCAGATCAAGAAGATAGATTTGTAGAGGAATAGAGGCGTCCAGTCGGGTGGTCGCAGACCTTTTTGAAAACATCGTGCTGGTCTGGGAAAACATGGTCTGCACTCCCTTTTCGTGGACAAAACGGATAATGTCATGCAGGGACCGGCAATTTTCCGGAGCAAACGACGATTTTCCCGGATCAACGAGCTGGAGCGGAAAGATAAATTGGCTTGCCCGGCTGAAGGCCCGGTGCACGGAGGTGTCCTGCTCACCCATTTGCTGCGGTGGGTAGCGCTCCAAGATGCTTTCGATGCAGCCGTCAAAAACCCGTCCCATGTCGGCGCAGACGGTTACCACCCTGCCGGCGGCCAGAACCGTCGCGGCATTACCAGTCTTGACCAGCACCGGTATGCCGGACTCGCGGGCAACAGAGGCAAAATGATCGGCGGCACTGCCCTGTTCCGCCACCACGGCGCGAACACGGTCCAGCGCCAGGACGTATGAAGGCGGTGTCACAGCAGTGACCAGCACCGCGCCATCCGGTACATCGGACAGCTGCCCTTCATGTACAATCGTATACACCGGACCGCAGACCGCGCCCCGGGAAGCTGTTTCTCCCCCCGCAACCAGGACTGGGAATCCGCTGATGTCAAGGGGTTCCGCCTCGACAATTTTTTCCTGGATCAGCATGGACCGTGCCTGCAGCAGGAACAGACCGCCCCGGCGGTCCGAACTCCATTCAATCTCCTGAGGGGTCTGAAAAAAAAGTTCAATCCGCCGCGCCCAGGAGGCAAGCTGCAGTGCCAGTTTCTCCGCGATGCGCACGGAACTTTTTCCTCCCGGGCATTCCGGGGACGCAGGTCCGGAACTGCCGGCGGTTCCGCCCCCCGGCCTGGTTTCTGCAACCGTAAATCCGTCCGTATCCGGCCTTACAACCAATGTTGCCGGGGTGCATCTGCCGCCGACCAGCTTATCGCCAAGCCCTTCGGTGTAGTGAATGACCACCTCCTCTTCAACGCTGCCGGAGGATGCCCCTCTTGACGTTACGACACCGCTCAAGCCGGCCTCGATCATCTTCAGAACCAGAACCGCCATGGGTGTATCTTCATCGATAAAACCGGCATTAATGCGGTAATAGATGGCTTTGGCCGAATATTTTGCAGCCAGAACTTGTTTGTAGGCGGCAAGCAGCCGGTCCTGATCGACTCCAAGAATCGATTCGTACTGCCCGGCAAAAGAGATTGCCGAATCTTCACCGACCGCACTGCTGCGCACGGCAAGGAGTCCGGATCCGGTGCGTTCCGCCAGGGCGGCGGCGGTTTTCCCGATCTCCTTTGCCAGTCTTTCGGGGACCTCGGCCTCTTCAACCATCGCCGTCAACTGCGCCGCGGCAGCTGACAATGATTCCCGGGACCTGACATCGACATGGCTGAGCAGGGAGTTTATCCGGGACCGCAGATTATTTTCTTTCATAAAGAAATGAAAGGCGGAGGTGGAAATTATGAACCCCTCCGGAACCGGCAGGCCAAGCACGTTTTTGAGCTGGCAGAGATGCAGCCCTTTCCCCCCGGTCTGCAGATCGTCCGTATATGATCCGTCCAGGGGAAGAATAAATGACGAAATAACAGGTGATTTGAGCGGCGTAAGGGCAATGCGCCCGTAAAAATCGATTTTTTTGGCATATGCGCGCAAGGTTAAGTATGAAGCCGGAGCCATGCGGTCCAGGCAGCCTACCATGGCGGTCACCCCGGCGGCCAACTCAAGATGCAGGCGGCGGATACGGTTGAGATCAACCTTGCGTTTCTGGTAGTACAGCTCTTCCAGTTCGGCTAAACGTTGGTGGCACAACCGGTCGTGATGCAGCATTTCCTTGAAGGCGTTGTATTTGGTCCGGATGACCGCCTTCGGAGCAATGAACTGCAGTGCGATGCGGTTGAGGATCCCGAGCATTGAGAATCACTGTCCAGAACTGTTCAGGTGTTCAGGCGAGACCGAAGGCTGCAGGGTTTACAGATACTGGTGCATACCAATGTCAACAGAATCGATTTTCCCTTCAGCCTTCAGCCTTGATCCCTGAGTAATTAATACAGACCCAGCAGTTTCAGCCCCAGCAGGATAAGTCCGACACAGGCAACCCTTTTCACAACAATCGGGCTGACCCGTTTGGCGATCTGCGGACCGATATAGCCTCCCAGCAGTGCTGCGGGAAACATGGCGAGAAAAAACAGCAGATCAAAGTTACCGAACTGGTAATGGCGGACGGTCGCCATGCCGGTGTTGAAAAAGATGGCCAAAAGCGAGCTTCCCACCACGATATACATGGGCAGGCGCATGGCAACGGTCATCAACGGCACCATGAAGGGCCCTCCGCCGAAACCGAACATGGAGGACATGACCGCGATAAAGAAACCTCCGATGCAGCCGATAATCATATTCGCTTCAAATTCCTGACCCCAGAATTCCACTTTCATTGTCATTCCTCCTTATTTTTTGGCCTTGGCGGCTTCTTCGGCCCGTTTCTTGAATTCCTTCAGGATGGCCTGCTCTTTCTTGTTCTTGGCCAGATAGCCGGCCGTTGTCTGCCAGAACATCAATCCGGCCAGCACCAGCAGAATCCAGCCGAAGGCGAATTTGAACTGGGCGAGGGTGATCATTTCAGTGAGCTTGGGGCCGATGAAACCGCCGAGCAGCATGGCGCAGCCGATTCCAATGCCGAGTTTCCAGTTGATGAACTTTATCTTCGAATAGTTGTAGATGCCGCTGCCCTGGGAAAAAAGCACCGTCGGCATGACCGTGCCGGCCACCACCGTATGGGGCAGCATCGGGAAGATGGAAACGAGCAGCGGATTGAGAATGAAACCGCCGCCGGCGCCCATGAGCACGCCGAAGATGGCGACGACCAGGGTGAGCAGGAAGGGCCACAGCAGGTTGAGGCTGGTGCCGGCGTTATTCAGATACATGGTCGGAAAGCTGATCTTGTTTTCAAACTCGGCCGGTTCGCTGCGGAGATTTTTGTCTACAACCGCGACGATCTTGTACATGCCCGGTGCCAGGCCGGAACGGATATTGATGTCCGCTGAAAAGCTGCCGTCCGGCGCTACCTCGATATCCGCGCCGAGCACCTTGTCGTAGCTTCTGAAGCGGGACTTGACGAGCTGCATGGAGCGCTTCTCGTTCTCCCCGGCATCCAACGCGGGCAGCAGGTCACCGCGGCTGCCGATGACGCTCGCCATGATAGACGCCTGATAATGGTCGACCTTGATACCCGCCGGCACATTGTAGGCCACGTCGGCGCCGGTCTCCTTCAGCGCCTTGGAAAGGCTCCATTTGCCGCCTTCGGCCTTGAGCGCATCGAGCTTTGGCTGCATGTCTTTCGGCATGAAAATTTTGTAGTACGCCGGCATGTCGTGAGTAATGTAGAAGATATAAGGAATCTTGCCGGTCTCCTTGTCCCTTTTATTGTCGAACTGGTTGGCGCGCACGGTCTTGTCCGCGGCCCATACCTCCAGAAAAACCGGCTGGCCGGCCGGGGCTTTGCCCGTTACCTTGATTACCCCGCCGTTCTTTAATTCAGTTGTGTCAATCTGCAGGGTCGGGGCCGCCTGATCCTGTGCAAAAGCTGCCGAAACCGGCAACAGGCAGGCCAGTAAAACAAATACCATTTTGAGCAACTTCAACTTTTCCTTCATGTTTTCCTCCTCCTTGTGGACGGATCGTTGGTTTCATTGATCACGCTTTTTAACATTGCACGCATCCTGGTAAACTCCATCGCACCTCCTTCATCTTGGTAACCGGTTAATGAAATTTAATGATTTTGGCATCACCAACATATTCCCTGCTGGTAAAACCAGTCATCGTTGCCATTTTTTTGGTCAAGTCAGCCATTGACTTCATATTGCGCAGGATGATGTCCATTTCCCGGCGCTGGTCCTCATTCTCCATTTCTTCGCGCAGCAATTGGGCCGTCCCCATAGCCGCAAACAAGGGAGAATTGAGCTCATGTGCGACCGTGCCGGCTGTTTCCAGGACACCGGCAAGTTTTTCGCGTTCCAGCCTTTCCTGTTCCAGGGATTTCTGCGAAGTGATATCGCGCACGGTCTCCACGGCGTACTCGACCCGGCCCGCATTATCGAATATCGGCAATATGCTCCGTTCCAGCCATTGCGGCTGGTCGTTCACCATGACACGGTCCGTACGGACGAGCATCTTGCCCGTAGACAGGACCTTTGTCACCGGACACTCCTGCGCGTCTTTTTTTCTCCAGGGAATGATGAGATCATAGGGCCGGCCGAGCAGGGCTTTTTCGGCAAGATTTTCCTGCTCCAGAAATCTTCTGTTAACCAAGACCACGCGTTTTCTTCCGTCAACCACGATGATCCTGTCCTGCAGGGAGTCCATGATGGTCTGAAGAAACCGTTCGTTTTCCTCAATCTGGTTAAACAGCAGATTGATCTTCCGGAAGTTCAGGGCGTTCAGAATGGCGCTGCCGCCCTCTTCGGCGATCGCCGTGGCAAAGGTGACCTCGCTGGCGGTAAAGCAGTGATGTTCCGTGGTCAGCAGCCGCAGCACCCCGATAATTTCCTCCCCTTTTTTTATGGGAACGGCGAGAATGCTCTTGATCCCTTCCCTGCGGATGGCATCATGATACTTTACCCGGGGATCTCTGGGGGCATCGTATATCGCCACCGGGTCCCCCTTCAGGGCGTGGAAAATGGAGTCTTCCTTCCTGATGCTGCCCCGCTGCAGGTATTCAGGTGACAGCCCTGAGGCGGCCGCCAGTTCCAGCTGATTGGTTTCCGGCTGGAGAAGACGAATTGTGCATGCCTTCATGCCCATGATTCTTGGCAGCCTGTCAACAATGGTCTGCAGGATGGTGCCAAGATCAAGAGTTGAGTTGACCAGCCGCGAGATTTCATGCACTTCCTTGAGAAAATCGACCTGGTTTTCCATCTCCTTGAACAACCGGCCATTGGAGATGGCCACGCCGATCTGTTCGGCAAGGGTCATGGAAAAGGATATTTCCATGGGCGTAAAGGATCGGGTTTTCCTGGTCAGCAGGCGCATGATGCCGATGATATGGTCCTGAAAGATTATGGGCAGGGAGAGGACACTTTTTATCCCCTCCCTGGCCGCTTCGGCGCTGTGTTGATAAAAGGGGTCGGCGTCAATGTCCGTTTTTGCCACCGGCCGGCCCTTCATGATCATGTCCATGGCATCCCTGGAGTCGATCGCTCCCCGGGACAGATATTCATCGGAAAGACCGTGGGCCGCTCCCAGGACAAAGGTGTTGGTGCCGGCATCAAGAAGCCTGATGGTGGCGGCATCCACCTCCAGGAGTTCGGGCAGGCGGCGCACTACAAGGTCCATGACCTGCTGCGGGTCAAGCACCATGCTGATGAGCCTGGCAACCTCCTGGAAAATCTCCAGGTATCCTCTTTCCCGGTTCAGCCCGGTCACTGCTGTCATGGCATCGAGCCGGCCGTGATCCGGCCTCCTCCTGCCGGAGTTCCGGCGGAACTGAAATTCTCGAGACAATACATTTGTTTACAGTTCCGCTTCTTCCAGGGTGACAAACTTCAGGGCATGGGTCGTACACTTGGTGACGCAGGCGGGCTTGAGGCCCCGGTCAACACGTTCCATGCAGAAGTCGCATTTCACGGCCTTGTTGGTTTCCGGGTTGTGCTGGGGAATCTGCCATGGACAGGCCCCCTGGCAGGCCATGCAGCCGATGCATTTGTCGAAATCCACATAGACGATGCCGTCGGCTCGTTTTATCATGGCCCCGGTGGGACAGACAGGCACGCAGAACGGATCATCGCAGTGATAGCAGGCCCTGAAGGAAAATTCGGTCTTGGGCACGCCCCGGATCGATTTGAGCGGCTTGTGGTCGATCTCGCAGAGAATCGGTCCGACCGGCAGCCCCTTGTTGGTCTTGCAGTGGACCTCGCAGCCATGGCAGCCGATGCACCGTCTGGTGTTGAGATGGATCATGTATTTGTTCATAATTCTACCCTCCTCTTGGGGTTTCTGACGCTACGGCGCACAACAACAAAGGCCTCGCAAAGGTTGATGGCTCCGCCGGCCTGATCCCAGTCATCAAGTTTGCCGACCATCAGCTTCTGATCACTCAGGCCGGCATGGTAGGCCCGCGTCTGCAGGGGAATCTGGCGGCCGAAACCGTGGACGGTGTACACCGATTCAGGATGGATAAAGTCGGTGACATTTGCGTGGATTGTTCCGGAATAACTGCTGTCTTCGGCGATGACGTCCACCATGTCACCGTGATTGATGCCCAGCTTGCTTGCCGCTTTGGTGTTGATCCATAACGTATTTTCCGGCATCAGTTCGGAAAGCAGCGGATTGTTGATGGTATGGCCGTGGGTATGGACGGCTGAGCGGCCGTAGACCAGGCGGAACATGCCCTTGGGCGGCTTGATCGGCGACTCATACTCTTTCAGGGAAGGAAGCCCCGCCTCCGTCAGCTTGGTGCTGATGATTTCAATCTTCCCGGTCGGGGTTTTAAAATACCCCTCCAGTTTATCCCGATCAAACATGATCGGTTTGTCGGTCAGGGAGACAAACCCTTTCTCCTCAAAGTCCTTCATGGTGTAGCCGGTCGGCTCAAGCTGCCAGGCCCACAGCTCTTCTATGGTGTTGTAGGGGAAGTGGTCGCCGATATCCAGCCGGTCGGCAAGCTGTTTGAAGATCTCCCAACCCGGCTTGGTGTCGAAACAGGGCTCGACTGCCTTGCGGCGCACCGCCAGTCTCGGCTTCAGTCCCTTCTGCTGACAGATGGGGTTATCCCTTTCCAGATAGGTGGATTCCGGCAGGATAACATCCGCATACCAGCCGAATTCACTGTAATGGGTATCGATGGAGACCAGCAGGTCGCACTTGTCCATGGCCCGTTTCTGATGCTGGGGATCCGGCATGGCACAGAAGGGATCATGGCGCATGGCGATCCAGGCCTTGATGGGATAGGGATCTTCGCTCAGCATGGTGTTGAAAAAGAGATGGGCAAGGCCCGGTCCCTTGTCAAAGTGACTGTATTTCCACCCTACGCCGTCGCCTCTTTTGATATCAGGCTTGGCGCAGTCGAGATTGCGGATTCCTTTCACCCCGCAGTCGCCCGCCCCCTTGGGAATGATAAGCCCGCCCTTTGTCTCGATATTGCCCATCAGGACATTGAGAATATGCAGGGCCCGGCTGGCATAGAAGGAATCCTTATAGCGCGACAGGTTCCAGCCGGGGTGAAAAATAACCTTGGGACGGTCTTCGGCCACTTCCTCTATAAATCCCTTGATGGCATTCTCCTTGATCCCGCATTCCTTGGCGGCCCATTCCGGCGAATAGGGTTCGATAAAGGAGCACAACTCGTCAAAACCGCTGACATAGCGCTGGATAAAGTCCGCATCATAGAGTTCTTTTTTGATGATCCCATGGATCATGGCCAGGGCCAGGGCATAATCCGTGCCGGGGCGCACCTGGAAAAACCGGGTGGCCTTGAGTCCGGTCATGGTCTGACGAACGTCCACATAGGTCAGCCTCCCGCCCTGTTCGAGCATATCCATGGTCTGCAGGTTTTCGGCAATACGCAGGGAGGCGAACATATTGCGGCCGAAGAGCACCAGGTGATTGGCGTTCTTGATGTCGTAGATGAAATCCGTTCTGCCCACCCCGTTGAGGGACAGGCTGGCATGGTGGGTGTTGCGGCCGCAGGTGCAGTCATGGTTCGTGTAGTTGGGAGAGCCGTAGGCATGGATAAAGGTCTTGTACATATTCTGCCAGGGGCCGCCCCGGGAGGAAAGTACCACCGATTCCGGCCCGTAATCCTGTTTGATCTTTATCAGCTTTTCCGCGATATAATCGTAGGCCGTGGTCCAACTGACCTTCTGCCAGCGTCCCGCGCCCCGTCCCCCTTCCCGGATAAGCGGCTGCTGCGGGCGCTCCGCATCTTCGATCAGGGCCGTGCCCGCCGAACCTTTCGCGCACAGGGCGCTTTCCAGCAGATGCGGGTTGCCCTCGATCCATGTCACACGGTTGTCTTCAGTCTCCACTCGAATAGGGCAGCGCACGGTGCACATGCCGCAAATGGAGTAAACTGATTTTTTCATGTTATCCTCCTTGTCTTATTGGTGTACCTAATCCGATTGAGCATTTTCATGGTTTCTCCAAGTTGAGAACCCTGCTGACCTTTTCCTCAAGTTCATCCTTGTCAATGGGTTTGATGCAGTACTCGTCCGCACCCAGGCTGATAGATTCCCTGGCGGTTTCCACGGTGGGATATCCGGTCAGCATGATGACCCTCATTCCAGGTTGCTTTTCTTTGAAAATCGCCAATACTTCCACTCCGCTCATTTTTTTCAACTTGATATCGAGAATGGCTAGGTCGACTGCATTTCTGCCGACAAAGTCAACCGCTTCCTCCTCCTCGGTAAATGAATGGACAGTATGTCCCAGCCGTGAAAGAATCTTGCAGATAAGGATGCAGGCATCCTGCACATCGTCAAGCACAATAATTTCCGCCATCAGTCCTCCTTTTCCGGGGTTTTACCGGGATCAGGCACAGCTGCTCCACCGGTCCTCCGGCCGACCACGGCAGATTCCCTCGCAACCGGCAGGAATACGCGGATTGCCGTGCCTTCCGCATAACCGCCTGTGGTGCTGTTCGGAACCGGGCTTTCAACAGTGATAGATCCCCCATGTTCCTGGATGATTCCATACGAAACAGACAGTCCGAGTCCGGTACCTTTGCCGACTTCCTTGGTCGTAAAAAACGGATCAAAAATCCTGTTCATGATCTCTTTCCGGATCCCGGTCCCGGTATCCCTGAGGGTAATCTCAAGCTGGCCGGCGGTATTGTTATATTCCGTAGCAACAAAAAGGGTGCCGCCCTTCTTTTCCATCGCATGATGTGCATTGTTGATAAGGTTTACAAAAACCTGGCGCAGTTTCCCCGGGTCGCCTGTTATGGTAGGCAGGGCCTTGGCCATATTCCGTTCAACCTGAATAAGATCAATATTCAGATTATGCTCCGTTACGGTGAGAACCTCTGCGAGCAATTCATTGACATCGATCTCCTCCTTGGCGCTTTCCGACTGGCGGGAGAATTTCAACAGGTCGGAAACGATTTTCCGGCAGGCCTTGGTCTGGCGCTCAATCACCTCAAGATTCTGGCGGACCTCGCCGTCATCGGGGAAATCATCCTGCATCAGCTGCGCATATCCCAGGATAATACCGAGGGGCGTATTGATTTCATGCGCAACTCCGGCAGCCATCTGGCCGATGGAAGCCATTTTTTCACTGTTGACCAGTTGCTGCATCATGGTTCTTACCCTGGTAAGATCCTTGGCAATCCCTTCGCATCCAATCATCCTGCCCTTCTCGTCCTTGATTGCCGCAGCACTCAAAAGAACATAGATTATGGAGCCGTCCGCTTTTTTGAACTCAACTTCGAAATCCCTGACAAATCCCTGAATATGAAGACCGTCCATGCAGGTAGACAGCGCATCCTCATCATTAAATATGGTCGAGAGATTAAGAGGAGGAGCATTTTCTGTATTATAGCCCAGCATTTCCACTCCTGAGGCATTGATATCCATGACGCTCTGATCCGTATCGCAGAAGAAGACCATGTCTTTTGAATTGGAAAACAGATGGCGGAATTTTTTTTCCGATTTCGAAAGCTCTTTTGTCCGCTCCGTCACCATCTCTTCCAGGTGCAGATTCATTTCCTCGAGCTTGCTGTTTGCCCTTTTCAATTTTTCAGCTTCGTTTTCCACCGCCCGGTATGCCTGTACACCCTTGCGGTAGTAAATGGTTACTGCGGAAGCCGAGATCAGAAGCAGGGTATTGAGTCCCCCTGAATAGGGATCGATGATCTTCCACATGGCCTGATTGCTGCTCATCAGGAGAAACTGTTTCACAAGATGGCCCGCGCCCCTGGAAATTGAAAAAGCGACGAGGGCAATACAGAAATAAAAAAGAAAACCCCAGACAAAATTTTCCGGGTGACGTCTGTTCAGCAGATAGGCATAGCCCAGGGAAAGACAGGCAAGGACAATGGTCAGCGCGGAACCGACCATGTCGGTGATAATTGTAGGATAAAGGGGCAAACCGCTCAACGTGACCCCTCCCTGGTATCATGCTTCAGCGAATCCCGGTAAAATGTCCGCAGGGAGAGAAATAAAAAGAAAAGGGCCGGCACACAAACAAGATGATCCAGCTTCGCCAGGTAATAAATCTGTTTATTCATGGTCATCGGACCAAGAAGACGATTGTGCCAATACCCACCCTGGAGAAAATTTTCCGGGCCAAGAAAGTATTCGATGCCATGACCCGTAAAGGCCAGTACATTCCAAAGGAACATGGACAGGCAGAAAAGCTGCATATATCCCCATCCCCTGCCGCTGAACGAAGTCCTTCTTATATCCCAGCTTAAATAGGCAAGAGCAGCCATAAAGAGAAGATGGGCCATCTGGTGAACATAAATCCCCTCCGGTTCTGAGTGCGTCTGTAAAGCCCAGGCCGGCACAATCATAAAAAGATTGGCAATAAATGCCAGCGGGATTGTCCGCAGAATTGTTGTAAATGTTGTCAGGGAATATTTCCGTACCTGCATTTTCACACCATGCAACACACATGTTGCATTAAATTTATGCATCCTTCATTCCGCTCCTTGCAGGCGTGACTTGCGGCCCCTTGAGGCATTCAAGGATATGGAATCGGGATTATTCAGGTCAAAAAAATGTACAAAATGAAATTCAGATTAATTTAAATATTGCTTTAGCATTTTAAGTGCCAATTTATAAAAATTGGCAATACTGGCTAAAAAATTCCATATAATTATATAGTTAAGCGATATTCTCTCTTCATATTGCCGGCTGAATGCCTCTTGGAATTGACCCCAAAACTGCAACAATAAGGTTGCATGGAAACAAAAAGGTTGCGCCATGAATCTGAGGAAGGAATTGGGAGAAACACATTAAGGGAGGATCAGGGCATGTCTCCTGAAATGCCACCTTTGGGGTTGGGCGAGAAAAGGTTGCGCCGGCTGTCCTGGTTTAACCTGGGTATCAGGGGCAAATATTACGTGCGGAATTCATCGGACCGTATATTGTAGCGGCGCAGAAGCCGCTGAAAGGCCTGCCGTTCAAGTCCGCTCTGCCTGGCCGCGGCTGAAACATTTCCCTGCGTTCTGGTCAGGGCATTATGCAGGTATGACGCGGCAAAACTGTTGACAACCTCCTCCTTGGCAAGGTTGTAGGGCAGCTGTTGCAGCGCATTGTTGCATTCCGTCCCGTGCGGCAGATCGACAGAGCCGTTTTCATGGGCCGCGCTTATAAGGTCTCCGGTCGTCACCTGTCTGCCTGTGCAGAGAAGAACACCCCTGTTGATGGTATTCTGCAGTTCCCTGACATTGCCTTTCCAGGGTCTCTGCATGAGGCACTGCAGCGCCCCGGGAGAAAATTCCAGACCTTCCTTGTCATATTCCCGGGCAAAAATCTCCAGAAAATGGCGGGCAAGCAACGGTATATCATCGGCAATTTCGACGAGGGTCGGCATGGTTACCGTCATCACATTCAGTCGGTAGTAGAGATCTTCCCGAAATTCCCCCTGCGTGATTTTCCTTTCAAGATCCTGGTTGGTGGAGGCAAGCACCCGGACATCAATTTTTATCGTTTTGGTCTGCCCGAGGGGCTGAATTTCCTTTTCCTGGAGTACACGCAGCAATTTGCTTTGCACGGCAAGAGATATATCCGCAATTTCATCCAGCAGAATTGTCGAACCGTCTGCCTTGAGAAATAATCCTTCCTTGTCTGCATCGGCGCCGGTAAACGCCCCTCTGCTGTAGCCGAACAACTCGCTTTCCAGTATCTGTTCAGGCAGTGCGGGACAGTTGACCGTTACCATCTTGCGGTTGGCGCGCTTACTCAGCGCATGGATAGTGCGGGCTGCAAGCTCTTTTCCGGTGCCTGATTCACCGCGGATAAGGACAGTCGCATCACTTGCCGCCAGCCGGGCCAGCAGTTCCTGGGTCTGCATCAGTCTCGGTGAGCGGCCGATAAAATAAGAGGACTGGGCGTCTTTCTTTAACCGCTGCTGGAGTTTCTGATTTTCCCTGAGCAGATGTGTTCTTTCCAGAGCCCGCTTGATGACGCTGACGATCACATCGTTGTCAAACGGCTTTTCAATGAAATCGTAAACTCCGTTCTTCAAGGCCTGGACCGCCATTTCAATGGTGCCGAACCCGGTCATGAAGATGATTGTAATGAGAGGATCCAATCGGGCGATTTTTTTCTGCAGTTCCAGCCCGTCGACATCGGGCATTTTTATATCGGTGAGTACCACGTCCGGTTGCCAGGATTCAAGGAGATCAAGGGCCGAGGTTCCCGATCCGGCGACCTCAACCTTGCAATGACACTTTTTGGATACAACCTTGCGCAGCAGAACGAGAAGGTCTTGCTGGTCATCGACGATGAGCACTCTATTTTCTGCTGCCGGTTTTTCCATCAGTCAGCCTGGCTCGGATTCGAGAAGAAAACAGTTCTGCAGCATATAAAAAGCTGCCGGAGTGAATATGAAATTTATACATTCAAGAGGCACCCTGCCATAAAAATTTCGTGCTGTTCATACCAAGTTCGCCGAGCAGGACCGGAATCCGGACCGTCACCCGGGTCCCTTTTCCTTCTTCGCTTTCAATACTGATGGTCCCCTTGTGCTCCTTGATGATCTGCTTTATGTAAGGCAGGCCGAGCCCCGTCTTTATTTCTCCGCTGGTGTACATGGGCTCAAAAATGTAGGGCAGCACCTCGGGCGGAATACCTTTACCCGAATCCTCTATTACCAGTTCAAACCAGCAGCTGTGCATTCTGGTCATTATCATGACCGAGTCCCCTGCACCGCAGGCATCTATGGCATTTCTCAACAAGTGAACGATAACAACCTTGATCAAGCTGGCATCGGTTTCCACTATCTGCTCACCGATTGCCGGAATATAAAGTATTTTTACCTTTTTTTCCTCGGCTTCGGACATGATAAGATCTTTTGCATCATTAACCAGCCTGACCACGTCCTCCCGGATAAAATGTTCTTTCCTTGCCAGCAGCAGATCTTCAAAACGGGAGAGCAGCGCTTCAAGTTTCTGCGTCTGCTCCAGGATGTTTCCCATTTTATCCTGCTCTTTTGCATCTTGTGAACCTTTTTTTTGCAGCCGGCGGACAAGGCCGCCGATTATAGTTACCGGATTACGGATTTCATGGGCTATCCGCAGGGCCATTTCCGCCCGCGTCCTTTCACTGACAATATTTTCCATATCCCTGTTCAGATTCAGAAGTGCGCAACCGGTCTTTTCAATTTTCTCCCGATCCAGCGTCATCTTGTGGATTATTATCTGCATTCTGTTGAAAAACAGGGTAATTGCGCCGATAACAAGAAAAGTCATCGTGTTGATACTGCCGCTCAACGGCGCCAGATCCTTCCACAGGTCGCCGTGCCCGGAAAAAAACATGATATGCTTGATGATATGTCCGAGCGAGCGCGACACGGAAAAAGCAAAAATCGCCATGCAGAACCAGAAAAGATACGCACTCATGGCATTTTCCACATCTCTGTAAAAAACCTTCCCTGCCAGGCGCAGACAGAGGAACGACACGGTGATCATGCTCAGGCTGCCGACAACGTCAATGAACCAGAGGGGAGATAGAGACCAGTACATCATTTACACCTGTCAGCTGCGGACTGCGGATAAAAAGCCGCCAGGATGCGTCGTAATCCCAGATAAAAACAGATCAGGGCCGGCACGCATAACAGGTGATCCATATTGAGAACATAGTAGAGGATTTCTTTCCAGGACGTGATATGGATGCTGGGCACAAGATTCCCTGCCGGCAGGATGAAGCTTTCCTCGGAGATGAGGAGGGTGATGAAGTGTCCGGTAAATGCCCACAGATTCCATGCCATCAGCAGAATGCTTCCCATGGCTATATATTTCCATCCCTGGTTTGCAGGCAGTGCTGACCGGTGGATGCGGTAAACAAAAATCCCCATACAGATCATAAAAAACAGGTGCGCCAGCTGATGCGCATACAGGCCTTCCGGGGAGCCGTGAGTCTGCAGGGCAAAGGCCTTATCTGCCGTACTCAGGATAAAAATTAATGTGATATGAAGCAGAATGAAAAAAATCTTCATAATACATTATATCTTCATAGCAAAAGGAAACGCATGAATTTCTTCATCCTGCGGATTTTTTGTAAAAAAATTTTAGGCATTTCCCCGGGCGGCAATTTCCTCGCAGAGCAGACTTCAGCCGTGGTTTTGAAAAGCGGATTCACAATAAAATAAACACTCTTGGCTTGACTGGCACCGAGTGATTATGCTTAATGAAGACACAATAACCGGCCGCGCCGATGACCTGCAAAGCATTCGCGCACTGCGCCTGAGAGATCACGCTAATATTTACTGTACCATCATGACAACCATTGAATCCGTTTCCATTGATGAAGAACGTATAATAGAACTGGCCAGGCAATCTCAACCCGCCCTTCCTGTATCAGGGGAGGAAAAAAACCGTTTGGCAGCCCGAATAAAGAGACTGCTGAAAGAAAGAAATGCCGTGCTGGTGGCCCATTATTATACGGATGAAGATCTGCAGATCCTGGCGGACGAAACCGGGGGCTGCGTTTCCGACTCCCTGGAAATGGCCCGCTTCGGCCATCAGCATCCCGCCGAAACAATCGTGGTGGCCGGGGTCCGCTTTATGGGCGAAACCGCCAAGATTCTCAACCCTGAAAAAAGAGTCCTCATGCCGACGCTTGAGGCGGAATGCTCCCTTGATCTGAGCTGCCGGGCGGATGTTTTCAGCTCTTTCTGCGACGCCCATCCGGACCGGACAGCCGTAGTGTATGCAAACACCTGCGCCGAGGTCAAGGCCCGGGCCGACTGGGTGGTTACTTCCAGTATCGGTGTCAAGGTGGTCCAGCATCTTCACGACAGGGGGGAAAAAATTATCTGGGCTCCGGACCGCTATCTTGGCGGCTATATCCGGAAGGTTACCGGCGCCGACATGCTGCTGTGGCCGGGATACTGCATAGTGCATGACGCCTTCAAGGCGGAGGAACTGGCGGCCCTGCGCAGCAAACACCCGGAAGCCGGAGTCCTGGTCCATCCGGAATCTCCCATGGAGGTCATCAATCAGGCTGATGTCGTCGGTTCCACCACCCAGCTGATCAAGGCGGTGACCGAACTTCCGCACAAGGTATTTATTGTCGCCACCGACAGCGGCATATTCCACAAAATGAAGGAAGCCGCTCCGGAAAAACGGTTTATAGAAGCTCCCATGGGAGGCGTCGGCGCCTCCTGCCTGAGCTGTGCCCATTGTCCGTGGATGGCCATGAACGGCCTCGTCAACCTTGCCCGCACCCTGGAGACCGGGGAGAATGAAATTCATGTCGACCCGGAAATCGGCAGGCGGGCGATGGTCTCGGTCAAGCGGATGCTTGACTTTGCCGAAAAGCTCAAAATACAGGCAACCGGAAAAGCCAATATCATTTCCCCGGCCTGATCCATCTCCCTGCAGCCTTGAAGATGGAGAACCGGCCTTTTTTCCAGATCTCTTCCTGTCAGCCGTTCCTGAAAGTTCTGCCGCATCACATTTGATGACTTTTTGCGAGTTCATCATATTTCACGAGAAATAAATTGATCCGCAGATAAGGGATTACTATACTTTTTTTAAAGAAATTAATCAGGCATGTCCTTGTCCGGAGGTTGTATTATGAACAAATGTTTGTACAAAGCAGGTGTCACGGCGCTGCTTCTGTCTGTTTTCCTGCTGCACGGCTGCAGCTCTACCAGGGTTACCGGGGTATGGAAGAAAAGCGATTATCTCGGGGGACCCTTTGCAACCATACTGGTTGTGGGACTGACCTACGATCAGAGCACTAAAAACATCTGGGAAGATGTCATGGCCGACCAGCTGAGAAAAAACGGTGTCAAGACCACCACAAGCACGAGATGTTTTCCCGGCGACCCGGAAATAACAAAGGATAAAATCCTCGATTACGTAAGTACACAGGGGATAGAGGGAGTTCTTGTCACAAGGCTGGTCGACGTACTGGAAGAAACGAGATATTACCCCCCAACCGCCAGCTATTACAGCGGCTATTACTATGGCGGCCACCGATACCGGTATTACAATCATTTCGGTACGTATTACGACATGGTCTATAGTCCGGGATATACCGCCACATATACCAGGGTGCTCCTGGAAACCAACCTCTATGATGCGGCAACCCAGGAACTGGTCTGGAGTATGTCGTCAGATACCTTTGACCCGGACTCGACCGGCAAGCTGGCTCAAAGTGTCAGCAGGAAGGTGATTGAATCCCTGCAGAAGGATAACCTGATCACATCAGTCCGTTAAACCCGGCGCGGCCGCTTTACAGCGGCAGAATATGCACTTCCTCCCGGATGGGGTGCATACCCCTGGCAAGGAGACCCGAACGGCCGTCCATGGAGATGGGATCACCGAAATTAATGCGCTGCCCGGCGATTTCCGCAAATTCATCCGCTTCATAGACCTGCATATCCCGGCAGCCGACCACACAGGTTTTTTCCAGCCGGGTGGCGACCACCGCTGCATGCGACGTCTGGCCCCCCCTGGAAGTGAGCAATCCGTCGGCAAGAGAGATTTCACGGATATCCTCCGGCACCGTATCCTGCCGGATCAGGATAAGCGGGGTTTCGGGATCATCACGGCGCAACTGCTCGATATTGGCCACACTGAATACCGCCCGTCCGCACAGGGCGCTGCCGCTGACCCCTATTCCTTTCCCGAGGATATACTCTTTCATGGCTTCATCGTCGGAAAAGACATTAAAACGCTCCATGGTCTTGATGGTTATCATGTCCCTGGTCTGCAGGATGAACAGCTGATCCGGTTCCGGCCCCTCAAAAGTGAACTCTATTTCCTGCGGATTCCAGCCCTTGGTGTAAACCAGGTCCCGGGAAATCCCCAGCAGCCGTTCATATATGGCCGGGAATCTTCTTTCCAGCGAATTTTCCACCGAACGTCCGTCAATTTCAGCCTGCTCCACGGATATCGGCTGACTGGTGACCAGGCCGGAGACGATATCCTCCCCCTGGTCGCCGGAAGCATAATCACCCCACAGGGCCACCCTGCGCACCTTGCGATACGGATGCGCGGTAAAAAGCACGCCGCTGCCGGCGTTCTGCCCGAGATTTCCGTAGACCATGGCCTGGACAATGACCGCCGTGCCCCAATCCTCGGAAATTCCCATTAACTTTCTGTACTCGCGGGCCTTCCCGGTATTCCATGAGTCGAGCACCATCTCCACCGCCCGGATAAGCTGCAGCCAGGGATCTTCAGGCACCTCCAGCCCATTTTTCAGCACCAGTTTATAATATTCGAGCGCCAGTTCCTGCATCTGCAGCGGGGTGAATTCTCTTTTCAGGTAGACATTGTATTTTTGTTTGTGCGCGTTCATGATTTCCTGGAATTCTTCCCGGTCAACCTCCTGGGCCATCGCCCAGGACTGGAGAAACCGCCGGAAATTATCCCAGGCAAAATAGCCCCGTCCCGTCTCCTCCACATATTCGTTGATCAGGTCTTCATTGAGCCCGACATTATGGATGGTGCTCATCATTCCCGGCATCGACATGGCGGAACCGGAACGCACGGAAAGCAGGAGCGGTTTCGAGGGGGAGCCGAACGTCATGCCGGTGATTTTTTCCAGGCCGTTAATGGAATTGCGCACCCGCTGCATAAATTCGTCCCTGGCCCGGCCAAAACTGCGGACCGCGAGCCAGCATCGGAAAATCTCGGTGGTAATGACAAATGCCGGCGGCACTGGCTTGCCGTCGCCGGACAGCACCATCAGGTTAAAGCCCTTGTTGCCGAGATGAATCAGGTTGTGGGTGCGAAGATTTTCATCGTGCAGGGAACTGACGGTCTTTTCCGGATTGTACGTCATCAGCAGGTCAAGGCCGTTTTCATCGAGAACGTCTTTTTGCGCTTCCAGGGTCTGCATGATTTTGGTGATGAAATTATCCATGTGCTGGAGGCCGAAGGTTGACGCGATCAGATCCCGGAAAAAGGTTTCCGAAAGCCTGTGCACCGTGGCGGACAGGTCATTCGCATCCCAATGGGGCCGATACTTGGTCAGGAGGTTGTCCTCCCCGATCTGCGGAATGATGATGGAAAGATTGTTCTGATGGATATTGGTATAGTAGGCATAAATAATATCCTTGACCCCTTCGGACATGCCCCGGAAAATATCGAGATACTGGGTATAGGAAAAGCGCCTGATGCCGATGGATGAAGTGAGCAGACTGACATAGGTGTCCAGCTTGCGGCTGCTTATCCCGTCAATCCGCAGGGCCCGCAGAAAGAGTTTCAGGGCCCTGCTGATCCGGATAACGGTGGCCTGGGTGATAAAAGAAAGGTTGATGGTATCGGGCAGCCGTTCAAGATAAATATTGGCCAGGTTTTCCAGGCGGAAAGTCAGGCCGAGGGCATCGAATTTCCGCTCACTGTACCGCCCGTAAACAGATGGAATATCCACCGCTATATGGCGTTTGTGATATATCTCTTCCCTGGGAGGAAACTTATCTTCACTCAGGATTATATTCCTGAGCTGCTCCAAATGATCGAGTATCCCTGCCAGACAGGTGGTGATGTCGCAGTCCTCCAGAACTTCGAGGAGGTCCTCCATTTCCGGGAAACCGCTTTTCGCGGACTGGTACAGCTGGTTGCGAAGCTCCTGCAGACCGAGGTTGTATTTATGATGCAGCAGCTTGTACATCTTGACCAGCAGGGTAAAGCGCCGCCTTTCCAGGGCGGATATATCCTGCTGCCTGTCCAGATACTCATCGCGGTCCTTCTCTTTCCAATGCAGAATATCCCAGCTCTTGGTAAAATCCAGCTCCATCCGGATTCTGTTCGTCAACAGATGCTGTTCATCAAAAAAAGGTCCCGAAGTCTCTACCTGGCGATAGACATCTTCCGGCAGAAACGGGTACAGTACCTCCTTTTTCCCGTCCAGCCAGAAACTGAAAATAGCCCTGATGAAATCGACAATCAGGTTGCTCGATTCAACATGGCTCTGTTTGCGGAGAAAATGAATGAGCACGTCGCCGCGGTTGTGCAGTTCATCCATTTCCGTAGAAACATCGCGCAATTCGCCTTCCGCGCCGATTTCATTGAAAAAGACCGGCATCAGCTTGGTGAACTGCTTGGCCAGGTTGTAAATGGGCTCAATGGGGTGATTGAGCAGTTCGGTTATATCCCTTTGAAAAAGATCCGTATCCTTGACGCATGTTCCCGACAGCTTGAGGTTGATAATCAGGGCGGAAAACAGGGTTGAACACCATTTGGGCTCCTGCATGATCAGGTTGAGCCAGACCCTGATATTTGCCAGGTGGGCAGGATTGGTTATGGGCTGCCAGTCTTCATCGACGCCTGTGACGTTGGCGTACTGGAACCCGAAACGCACAGCTTCCCACAGGAAGGCCTCAACCAGCCGGGAATTGCCGCGCCGGAAAACTTCGCCGCCGATGACCTGGATGCACTGCAGGGATGTATGGGGGTATTTCCGGACATTGGCCTTGAGCAGGAGAAAGGTGGTGACAAAAAACTGTTCGATCTCCTCAAAGGACTGCTTGCGGATGAGCTGCACCAGGCTGCGGTTGATCTCGCGCAGTGTTTCTTCATGAATCAGGTAGAGACCGGAAGTATCCATTATCCGGAAGAGGAAAAGCAGTTTCCTGTTCTCGACAAAAGTTGGCTCCCCCTGACTCTCGGCGGCAAGCTTGGCAGGAATTTCGCGATAGAACCTGACAAGATCCATATGATTGGGAAGTTCCAGGATCCGGCGCAGGGCCGGCAGGGCACCCTGGTCAATATCGATACCGGCAAGCGTTTCCTGATGTTTTCTCAGGGTTTCATGGGAAATGGATGAAAAAAGCCGTCCGGCATGCCAGTCATGACAGAACTCGCCGCAGTGTTCGATAAACCAGGGCAGGGGATCCTCTTCGGTCAGCCAGTAGCTGTAATTTTGGGCCAATATCTTCTGCATGAGGCGGGCCACGGGCTCGTAGTCAAAACCAATATCAGGATGAACGTCGCTGCAGGCAGCCAGCCGGGCAGCCATTATTTTCATGGGATGATGGCCCTGCACCATAAACATCATCACCTGCGGATCGATCTCATCGAGGACCGTCAGTTGCCGAAAAAAAAGATTCAGCTGCTCTTCATAACGGGTCAGTTCCTCTTCAGTGATGCTGTTGATAAGTTTATCGGAGAATGCCAGCATGGCCTCCATAATCATGGCGATCAGTTTACTGTTTTTCTTGCAGTCCTCCAGGGCTTCGAGAAAAATAGTACTGAAGAGTCCGAAACATTCCGGCCCTTGTGCATGGCGCAGATAATGGGACATATTTTTCAGCACAAAAGCGCGAAGCTCGGGGATAATGAATTTCCAGTTCCGATAGGGGTGGCTGATTTCATACAGCAGGTTTTCCAGCTTGGAGGATAATCCCTGGAATCCGGCAACAGCCTCAAGCAGAGGAGCGAAAGCCGGGTTAAGGACAACCTCCCCGGCGGTTTCTTCCAGATTGGCTTTTAAGGCGTCAGATTTTAGATTGATCAAACTTTCCATTGTTCCTGAAAGGCTCTAACCTTCGAATATCAAGTATTTATTTAACAAAACATAAAGATACTGTACTATATACGATAAGCTACAGAAAGTGGGAATCAATGATTTCTAATAATTAGATCAAGTTGTCTCTTCAATCATGTCCCATATACATGAAGGCGATTCTTTGAGCAGCATACCCGGCGAAAAGCTTCAAGCCGCCGGGAAGGTTGCGCTCTCCTTTATTTCTGCTTTTAAATTCTATTCTCTTTATCCGAAAGGTCATTTATATGCGCAGAACCATCTGCATGCCCTGCTTGATGATCTGAAGCGGTTTTTGAAAAATCGCCAGAGCCTGCGGCTTGATATTGAGAAGTACAGTTTCTGTTACAAAGGCAAACCGTTGTTCAACGGTTCCGCTGATGAGAGCAACCCGGTCTTTCTGCTGACCCGCGACAGGATCCTGTTCCTGGAATTCGACCGCAATATTCAGCTTGAGGAAATCACAACTCTTTTTGACATATTTATCCGGCACAGAAACCCTCGTGAGGAGGTGGACGGTGATATCGCAACATCTCTCTGGCATATCCCTTTTACCAATATCCATTATGAAACAGCCGATATCTTTGCCATGGAAACCATCGATTTCCAACTCTCCATGTTCAAGCCTCAGCCGGGAAAGGAAGAGTCTGCTGCGCAGCCTGAAATGAAAAATTCCGGCACAGGTCTGCAGCAGAGCATTCAGTTCGGCGACCATGCCGGAACCGATCAACATTTTGCCGGATTTTACGGGGATGAAAATGGAGAGGAAAGGTGTGCTCCTGACGGTCCTGACAGTTCGGCCCCGGGACTGCTCCTCGTCGCAGGAGAAGCCGATCTGGCTGAACTGACCGAGCATGAAAAAATGATGCTCGAATCCTATGTCCGGAAAGAAAAGGAGCGGGACTTAGCCGCCGACGCCATTGATATCCTGCTGATTGCCCTGTCCATGGAAAGTGGCCAGCTGGAATTTGCCGCCATCCTTGACCTGCTGGAATTTGAATATTTTGATGCCCTGGCGCAGGAAGAATACCAGCTGGCAAACAAAATCTGTAAAAATATTGATAACATATCAAAGGCAGTCGCCTCCCGTAAACCCTGGGCCGTCACCCTTATAAATATGTTCTTCGCTTCCCTTGCCGGAGAGGAGCGCTATCACAAGCTGCCCATGATTTCAACGGGTGATTTTTTCGCACCGGATCCGGAAGATTTGAAATCCCTGCTGTCCGCATTTGACAATCTGCCGGCGGAGAGCATTTTCATTCTTGCCGATTTGGCCGTAAGAACGTCTCCGGACAACCTGCGGCAACGCAACGAACTGCTTGAACTGATCGAGAAAAAAGGCGTGACGGCACCGCAGCTTTTTCTGCAGCTTCTGCAGGAGTCGGATGAACAGGCCTGCCTTTTCCTCTTTCCTGTCATTGAAGCGATGGACCGTGCCATTGCAGGCAGGATATACCTGGACATGACCCGGCTACCCTTTTCTTCGGTCCGCCGCATAGGTCTGGACGGCATGCTCTGCTGCGGCCTGACTCCCGCTCCTGAAGATCTTGTCAATTTACTGGGTGATGAGGAAGAACAGATACGGCAAAAAATTATATCCTTCCTGGAGTCCCTGGGGGGAAAAACTGCCGAAGAAACCGTGATCGGTTATCTGCAGTCGGACCAGGTCCGGCATGACGACGAACTGCATATCCTGCAGTGTTACAGAATCCTCGGCAACTGCATGTCCGATCGTTCCGTGAAAGTTCTTCGCGGCATTCTGCTGGGAAGCAGCATAGCCAGCGTCTTCAGCAAGGTGAATCTGATCCATAAAAAAGGTGCGGCATATGCCCTTTTCCGCTGCGGGAGAAGCGATGCCCGGGAAATTGTGCAAAAAGGCGCGACTAGCGTACGGCCCGACGTGCGCCATGCCTGCCTGAAAATTCTCGATCATTCATGAAAACCCGGCAGAACGATAATCAACCTTTACCTGAAGAAATGCCCGGGAGCCGGCAATTTCTTCAGGTATTCAACCTGCTGATAAACTCCGCCCGGATTCATCACAACAACAACCAGGCACTCATCCTTTCCGTCCGGCAGTTTGTCAAACTCATGCAGCAACTTCTCCGGGATAATGATGATGTTACCCTGCTGTTCTCCGAAGGGGGATTTTATCTGCAGGAAAAAAAAATAGGGTACGAAAAAAACTCTGCGCACGTTGCCCGCACCATGCTCAGGTTTTTTGAAAAACGAAATCTGGAAGGGCTCTGCTTTAACAAATCCATTCTGGAGGCGCCGCCGGACAGGATAACCGATTTCGCTCGCCTGATTGCACAGTCTTCCCTGCATGAAGATCCGGCTTCATGGCTGGAAAAAAAGCTTGCCGAGGAGCAGTTGCTGTGGGTGAAAATTGTCCATATCCCAACCGTTTCCAACGGTATGGAGAGCTTTCTGCAGGAAGAGACGAAAAATAAGAAGGACAGCGCAACCTCCAACCCAGTTTCAGAAAAAAAGGGCATCCTGTCCGGAGATCGAAAAATATCAGGATTAACCTGGCGCAAGAAAAAAAAAGCCCTTCAGACCTACGGATATACAGTGCTTTCTCTGAAGGATATCGCCCGGAAAATCGGTTCCAACGAGAAGGCCAGCATAAAAATAACCATGCGGCTGGTGCAGAAAATGATCGATATGGTTGTCGATGACAATCAGATCTTCCTGAGCTTGAGCACTATTCGCGATTACGATGATTATACCTTTACCCATTCAATCAATGTTGCCATCCTCTCAGCCAGCCTGGGACACAAAATAGGGCTGCCGAAATCAACGCTGGAGACGCTCAGCCTGAGCGCCCTGTTTCATGACCTTGGCAAAATTGACATCCCCCGATCGATTCTCAACAAACCGGACCGGCTGACTGAAACCGAATTTCAGGTTATCAGGCAGCATTCCCTGGACAGCGTCCGCAGAATTATCAAACTGGGAACCTCGCGCAAAAAGAAGATCAGTATCCTGCTGCCGCCATTTGAACATCATCTGAAATACGACCTCAGCGGATACCCGAAAACCCCGCGGAAAAAGCCGGTCAGCCTGCCGGGCAGGATCATTGCCATTGCCGATGTCTTTGACGCCATTACTTCCCCGCGCATATACCGGCCTACGGCAATCAGCCCGGACCGGGCCCTGGGATATATGCTGGAGAAAGCGGGCAGCGATTTTGATCCGCTCCTGCTCAAGGTCTTCATCAACATGATAGGGGTATATCCCATCGGCACCCTCCTGCGTTTTGCCAATAACGAATTGGGCCTGGTCGCCCAATATGAAGAAAGAGAAAAAAGCAGGGAACTCTGGGTGCAGCTGCTGAAGCCGGATGGCCGGGGCGGAGTGGAAAAGGCCGGACTGGTCAATCTCGGATCCCTGGACCCGAAAACAGGCTCCTTCAACCGCACGGTTGTGGAAACCATGCATCCGGCCGATTATGGAATACAGCCCGCCGAGTTCATCATGTAGCCTGCAGCGAGCTTCTTTCCCTGCAAAATTATACCATATATGGAATATATTTAAAAAAAAGCACAACATAGTGTACAATCCCCTTGACAAACCATTGTATTTTCCATAATTAATAAGCGCTCAGGTTCCGCATTTGCGGATGAAAAGGGAACCCCGTGCAAATCGGGGACGGGCCCGCCGCTGTGATCCCTCTTCCGAAGGAAGAAAAGTTCAGCAGCCCTGTATGCCACTGTCCGGATGAAGGATGGGAAGGCTGCTGCTGAACGGGAAAGTCAGAAGACCTGCCTGAATAATTGAGTTTCCTCGCGGACCAGGGAAAATCATGACTGTATCTGAGGATAAAAGGGATATCCCGGATCGACTGCTGTCGGCCCGGGTTTTTTTATGTCCGGACCGTATGAATCAATGCATCAAATCCGGAGGCTGAATATGTTCCTTGCCCAGATACCAGAACAAAACATCCGACTCTCTCATGACGGCGGCATACAAAGACCGACTCTGGTCGGCGGCGGGCTGCATGTCCTTAACCCCCGGATCGAAACAGCGGTCAGGCTGCAGGACGAACCGGTCCTTATCAACAGGGCAAAGAAGGAAATTGCCGCCGGTGCTCAGGCCCTGGCGATAAATCTTGGTCCGGGCAAAAAAATGGCTGAATCAACCCCCTGGGTCGTCCATACCCTTGCCCGTGCCGTGGATGTCCCACTCTTTCTTTCCGCCGGGATAACGGCGATGGACGGGGTGCTGGAAAAATACGGAGCCAGGATTATCATCAATGCGGTAACCGCAGATCCGGATACCCTGGCAGATCATTTCGAAATCGCGGGCCGGCACGGGACGGGACTTGTGGTCCTCCTGGTAAAACCCGGGCTGGTTCCGACCGGCACTCATGCAAGGCTGCAGCTTGCTTCGGAAGTTATAACCAGAGCCCTGGAAACAGATTTCCCCTTGCACCAGCTGTATCTTGACCCGGTTATAACCTGCCGCCCGGACCCGATAGCCTTAGCAATAAGCAGGGGGCGGCCGGATATCGGTCCTGTCCTGGAAACTCTCGCCTTTATCAGGGACCCGGAGTTGCGCATCAAAACCATAGTCGCCTTGAACAACTGGAGCCTAGGACTTTCATCCCGGATCGGGTCGGCGGTGCACGGCCGGATGCTGCACCTGCTTGCCGGGGCCGGACTTGATGCGGTAATTCTCAACTGCCTGGACAATTCGCTTATGCAGGCGGCCCGCAAGACCGCTGACGGACATGCCCCGGAAGACAGGGATGACTGCCGGCACAGGCTGCAATAAAAATCCGGGTCCAGATGGCCCGGCCTCGGAGTCTCGCAGGCTCGCTTACCTGGTCGCCCCTTAAAGGGGCAAGTTATTGTATTTCCCATTGGCATTTGTCTGCTCTGCAGCAGACGATTGACAGTTGAGCACCGGAAAAGATGCCGATAATGGAATTAGGTAAGGCAGACTCCGTCACTGTTCGAGTACCCCCTAGCGGAGCATAAACACCCCTTAAAGGGGCATAAACTCCGCGAGTTTGAAATTCCCGGCAGCTTTGAGGAGTACCCTGAAGGGTATAAACGCAAAGAAGTCCGCAGGACCAGCAGTGTTATTCACACGGCGAATGCCACGGGCGTCATTTTTTGGTTCGTTTTTTTGTCTGCTCTACAGCAGACGATTGACAGGACGAGCTTTCAGATGTCCGCTGCTGCAGACCAAAAAATGAACAAATAAATCAACTAATTGGCAGATCCTTATATCTCTCTGACCTGACCCAGAGGACCAGGTTTTATGCAAAGAATAACGAAGGAGGGGCAGGAATCAGCGGTATTCCTGCTCCCAACTCCCCCTTGTAATCTTATCCAGCTGCTGCCGGTAATACCTGTTGTTTCTGGGATCAACCGCTATGGCCTGCATTTCCACGGCAACAGCCTCATCGATCATGCCGTTGGCCCAGAAGGCCACGGCCAGGGTATCGAGAATATGTCCCGCCCGTTTCCCCTCGGCCGCCCTTTGCGCCAGGATCAGGGCGCGCCCGGGATCATGCAGGGAAGTATCCCCGGCCGTGAGAAGGAGCCAGGCCAGGTTGTTATTAATATCAGCATTATCAGGCTGCAGCCGCAGAGCTTCCTCATAGGCGTCAACCGCCTTTTTTTCCATCTGCTGCTGCATCATCAGGTCGCCCAGCAGCAGGAACCACAACCCGTTGTCCGGTTCCTGGTGCAGCTTATGCATAATCACGGCTTCAACGTAACGGGGTTCGTATCCGGCGGCCAGTTCTTCAAAATCAGCAAGGCCGAGAAGACCGATGCCAAGAACAATAAGCAGAAAATAGCCGGCCAGGCTGAGGTATACCTTGCGGTTATGCCTTGTTATACAGGATCGGTCCTGTTCGCATCTGTGCAAAAAGTCAATCCTTTCTCCGATGCCGAAATGGTGCCAGTTTTTTCGATCACGTATCCTGCCGCTCAGGGAGGCAATCTTTTCAAAAGAACTGATCAGGGGGGAGCTGTCACGCAGCACGCTGAAGACATGCAGGTCTGCCTGCCTTTCAAAGTTACGGATAAAATAACCAAAAATAAAACGGAAATAGAGGAGCATAAAGAGCAGCAGCGGCAGCGTGATCAGGAATGCCAGCATTATTTCCGGGGAAACATTGTACCCGGAGGACAGGGTATAAAACCAGTCCGAGGCAAGAACCAGAAACGGCATGGGTTTGGCGGCCGCGGTAAACAACAGGCTGAAACCCAGAAAAAGAAGGATATAGAACAGGATGTGCTTTTTTTTCACATGTCCTATCTCATGGGCCAGAATTGCTTCGAGTTCTTGCCAGTTCATGGTTTCCAGCAGAGCGGGGGTAACCAGGACATACCGGAACCGCGGTATCAGCCCCATAACCCCGGCGGTCAGCATCTGTCCCTCAAACAGGGGCCAGAGCAGAATTTCCGAAGAAAACTTCTGTTTGGCAAAAAAAGCCTCGATCTGCTGCCGGAGCGGTCCGGCCGGCATCGGCTTGCAATTCCAGAGAAGGCGGACCATGGGCGGGAAAAAAACCATGAGGAACAGGAGAAACATAACAAACAGGACCAGGTCTCCCCAGTAGGACTGCATGAGCTGAGCAAATCCCGGCAGATCGAACAGGGACAGAAGGTCAAAACTCAGGGACAACAAGAGCCAGGGAAGAATAATCGGCAGATTGATCTTTATATTGGCCAGTATAAATCTGCCCTTGCTGTATGAACGATGAAAGACCTCCTCGTAGGAGGACCTGGCATGAATCCACATCAGAATGAGAACACCAAAAAAAACAGCAATACCGCCGAAATTTGCAAACACCGGCATCCGGTCGCCGATTGTCAGCGGCTGCAGGTAATATTTGAGATCAAAGACAAACAGGATAAAAACAAAGAAAATGACCGCCAGGATCGACAACATTTTCTCCGCCATGAAATAACTGTTTGCCGAACCGGGTTTCGCGCGCTGGAAAAATTTTCTGCAGACCAGGGAATAGAGATATAAAAGAAGAACTAAAGCGGGTAATGCTATCTGGGGAGGAACCAGGGGGATGGCCGGGGCCCTGTCCGTGGAGACGACAAAGATGACGATCAGAAAATAGAGCAGATTATTATAAATCATGTGACCAGCCTTTATTGAATCAAATTATATGAACATTAAGTGTTATTACACAATAGTCACTGCCGCATCACCTGCTATTCCTCTTTTGGTTGATTTTTGTCGGGCAGTTCAAATTTTTATGAACACCGAAAGAAAATAATTGACCTGACCTTATTTTATGGTAATATATTGAATTCTCTGAACGGGATGGGCCTATAGCTCAGTTGGCTAGAGCCACCGGCTCATAACCGGTCGGTCCCTGGTTCGAGTCCAGGTAGGCCCACCAAAAATATTAAAGAACAGCTGCAGGATCTGCCTGCAGACTGTTTCGGCGACGGCAAAAAAAGCCCTTGAAAGTTTTTTCAGGATATTGGAAGCGTATCAAACGTATTTTTATAAACAATCTGACCGGCAATATGTCAGACAAAGAGGTACCCCCTTATGGCGGTACCTCTTTTTCTTTGCCTGGGAAACATGCCACCGACAGTACGGGATATTCTCGACATAATTGAAACAATAGCTCCTGCGCACCTGGCCGAATCGTGGGACAATATTGGTCTTATGATCGGCAGTCCCTCTGATCAGGTCCGTTCCATACTGCTTGGCCTTGACCCGATCCTCCCCCTGCTTGATGAAGCTGACACCCTTGGTGCAAATCTGGTGATAACCCATCACCCGATTATCTTTCACCCGCTGAAATCTCTCTGTTTTGAACAACCTGACGGTCAATTCATCCGCCGGGCCATCCGGAAAAAAATTAACGTCATCAGCTGCCACACAAATCTTGATTCGGTTTTTCCCGGAGTGAGCGACGCGCTTGCCACCAGGCTTGGCCTTATAAATACGGAACCTTTGGTTGTTCAGGAAAATAACAGCATGCATGCCGGTCTCGGACGGATCGGCAATTTTCCGGAACCGCTGCCAGCCCGGGAGTTCATAAGCCGCCTCAGGGAGGCCTGCCATCCTCCTTGGCTTCTTGAGGCAGGAGAGAGACCCGAAAAAATCACCCGGGCTGCGGTCTGCGGCGGTTCATGTTCCGAACTGGCTGAGACGGCAATGCTTTCGGGAGCCCAGGTATTCGTCACCGCCGAAATAAAGCACAGTGTCGCCCGCTGGGCCGAACAGACAGGTTTATGGATTGTTGATGCCGGTCATTTTGCCACCGAGAATCCTGCCATGGCCGAATTTGCCCAGCAGTTGACCGGCGGAATAACAAGCAGAAATTACAACATCGACGTCATGGTGACAGAGAACCAGAACTCACCATTACAGCTTATATGAAGAATGAATGGATAAATAAAAGTTTTCCGTTGCAAAAATTATAAAAAATTAAGGTGGCGGCAAAATTTTGGTGTACACGAAAAAAGGAGCGAAAAAGTGAATGAAGAAATAAGCAAGCTGATTGACCTGCAGAATGTTGATTCCGAAATTGACGGGTTTGACAAAGAAATTCAAGAAAAACAGTTCGAGGTAACCGAACGGGAGCAATCCATAGCGGACAAGGAAGATAAAATCCATCGCTGGCGGGAAAAAACAGAGGAGCTGAACCGGAAGCAGCTTGAACTCAACGAAAGCATCGAAGGGGCCAAAGCCCGCATCAAGGAAAGCCAGAACAGGATGATGCAGGTTCAGACCAGCCGCGAACACCAGGCGCTGCTCAAGGAAATAGAAGACAGCAAAAAGCTGATCAAGACGCTTGAGGAACAGATGATGGCGAATATGGAGCAGGTTGAGCAGCTGAATAAGGATTCGGAAGAACTGGTAAACCTCTGCCTGGGTGAAAGGAAACTTCTTGCCCAGGGGCAGAAAGAAGTAGAGGAAACGATAAAAAAAATAAACAGCCGCAAAAAAATTGTTCTCCACAAAAGGGATGAGATTGCACCGAAGCTGCGGCCTGCCACCTTGAAACGCTACGACATGCTGCGCGACAAACGAAACGGCAGCGCGGTAGTGCAGACCAGGAACGGCGTCTGTCAGGGATGCTTTATGACTATTCCTCCGCAGCAGTTTAATGAAGTCCGCAAAGGTGATAAATTGAATTTCTGTCCGACCTGTCAGCGCATTCTTTATTTTGAGGAAGAACCGGAAACCACTGATGCCTGATCAACCGGATAAAAGAAAAATTTTCCTGACCCTTGCCGACCGGCTGCCGGAAAATATCCTGCGGGAACTCTTTCCGGAACTTTCCCCCGGGGATATTCGGGAACTCCTTAAAGCTGCAGCAGATTCCGCCAGGCCGGCTGCTGCAAAAAGCTCCCCCACAGGCACGGACCCGCAATTCAGCCAATACACTCTTCCCTTTGCCGAAGTAGAGAATGGGGATATATGTTCACTCTATACCGACGGCGCCAGCAGAGGCAACCCGGGAGAGGCTGGGGCGGGGATTGTCCTGATGGACAGTTCCGGCAACGAACTGCAGACGCGTTCCCTGTATCTTGGAAAATGCACCAATAACGCTGCCGAATACCGGGCCCTGGTCACCGGACTGGAAAGCGCCCTGGCAGCAGGATGCAAAAAACTGAACATTTTTCTGGATTCGGAACTGATCGTGCGGCAGGTACAGGGAATCTACAAAGTCAAAAATGAACAGTTAAAGCCCCTGCATGCGCAGGTGGAAAAACTGTTGACCGGACTGCGTTTCTGGACCATTAAGCACATTCCCCGGGAAAAAAATTTCCGCGCCGACGAACTGGCGAACAAGGCTGTTGATGACCACTATGTCACCAGCAGAAAAAGCTGAACAGAAGTACATCTCTTTGACAAATGGATCCGCAACCAGCCGGCAAGCCGATTGCCAGGCTTTAAAATTGACAATATACTCTTAATGAATGGGACAGGTGCATGATCGCTCCGGCATAAAAACCGGGGAGGAAAGTCCGAACACCGCAGGGCACGGTGGTTCGTAACGCGAACTCCGGGTAACCGGGGGAAAGTGCCACAGAAAATATACCGCCGATGGTCTGCCCGGCAGACACAGGCAAGGTTGAAATGGCGAGGTAAGAGCTCACCGCTTTCGTGGCGACACGGAAGGCATGGCAAACCCCACCGGGTGCAAAACCAAATAGGGAAACGTTTGACGGCGGCCCGCCGGAAGTTTCCGGGTAGGTTGCTCGAGGTGCCGGGTGACCGGCATCCCAGATAAATGATCATGGTCCTCTTCGGAGGAGACAGAATTCGGCTTACAGCCTGCCCCATTTTTTTTTCTATCCGCAGAGGTTGAGGTGTCAGACCCGGCAAACACAGATGCAGCCGTCATCATCCCGGCTGCCGGAAGCGGTTCCAGGATGGAGCTGCCGCTGCCCAAGCAGTTCATCCGGCTCGGAGGGGAACCTATTCTGGTCCGCACAATCCGCTGTTTTCTTGGCGTCAAGGATATTTCACGGATTGTAGTCGCGGTTTCGGCCGAGCATGTCGAAACCACCAGAATAATGCTCCGCACCTTCCTTTCGCAGGACCTGCCGGCAAAGCTCATGCTGATTTCCGGCGGCAGGACAAGACAGGACTCGGTGCTGGCGGGCCTGCGCGCCCTGCCTGCCGGGACCGGCATTGTCCTGGTCCATGACGGCGCCAGGCCGTTTGTCAGCCGGGAGGTCATTAAACGGTGCCTGGACGAAGCCGTCAGGTCGGGCACGGCCATTGCCGCCGTGCCGGTCCGTGATACCATCAAACATGTTGATCAGAACGGCCTGGTCAGGGAAACCGTGGACCGCAGGGACCTGTGGCAGGCGCAGACGCCGCAGGCCGCCAGGCGTGAACTCCTGGATCAGGCATATGAACTTGCCCTGGAAATAGGATATCAGGGAACGGATGAAGCATCGCTGCTGGAACATGCCGGATATCCGGTTACTGTCGTCCGGGGCAGCGAATACAATATCAAGATAACTCTGCCGGACGATTTGAAAATTGCCGAAGGACTGTTGGAGGATGATACACTTATGAAAATCGGACACGGATTTGATGCACACAGATTTGGTCATGGAAGACAGCTCATCCTGGGAGGGGTAATCATTCCCTTTGATCTCGGCCTGGAGGGTCATTCCGATGCCGATGTGGTAACCCATGCCCTGATTGATGCACTTCTCGGGGCGATGGGGGAAGGCGATATCGGGCGCCACTTCCCGGACAAGGATCCGCAGTATAAGAATATCAGCAGCCTGAAACTGCTGGAACAGGTTACTGCCATAATGAAGTCCAGGAAACTCTCCATATGTAATGCGGACTTAACCGTTGTCTGCCAGCGGCCTCGGCTGATGCGGTATATCGAGGAAATGCGCGGCAAAATAGCGGCCGCCTGCAACCTGGAAGCAAACCTGATCAATATCAAGGCGACATCCACTGAAATGATGGGGTTTACCGGCCGGGGAGAAGGAATTGCCGCCCATGCGGTCGTTCTTCTGCAATCCGTCCCCGACGAGGCTGCTTCCGGCAGGATTTCCGGCAATGCTGATTGACAGGGAACGGCTTGCCGGCACATTCACGCGGCTCTGCGAGACGGACAGCCCCTCCTGGCAGGAGGGAAAGATCGCCGCTCTGCTCAAGACGATTTTTGCCGGCCTGGGAGCAGATGAAATAATCGAGGACAACTCCGCCCTGCAGACCGGATCGGATTCCGGCAACCTTATTATCCGCTTTCACGGCACCGGGGAAGGAGAGGGAATTTTTCTCAACTGTCACATGGATACCGTGGAGCCGGGATCAGGAGTTCGCGTTGAACGCAATGGCGACATTTTCACCAGCAGGGGAGAGACGATTCTCGGCAGCGACGATAAATCCGGTATTGCGGCAATCATTGAAGCGATTCATTGTATCCGTGAAAACAACCTGCCCCATCCGCCCTTTGAAATCATCCTGACCACCTGTGAGGAAGTGGGCCTGCTTGGCGCCAAATCCCTTGATCCCACGATGATCAAATCAGAAATGGGCTACTCACTTGACAGTACCGGCTTTGGCCTGATTATCACCGGCGCACCGGCGGCAAACCACCTGGAGATAAGGATTCGCGGCGCAGCAGCCCATGCCGGGCTGCACCCGGAATGGGGCATCAGCGCCATACAGTTGGCCGCGACGGCTTTAACCGGAGTCTCCCATGGCCGTATTGACGAAGAGACCACGGTCAATTTCGGAACCATCCGCGGTGGAACCGCCACCAATATTATCCCGGAGCACGTTGAGATTACCGGGGAGGTTCGCAGCCATTCGCCGGAAAAACTCGAATTGCTGACCGGCCTGATCCAGGATGCATTCACCCGGTCGGTAGAAGAATGGCAGGATAAGACCGGGGAAGCCCGCGGCCGACCGGAACTTTCCTTTCAGGCCAAGCCCGACTTTCCGATAATGAAGCTCAACCCCGAGGATCCTGTGGTCAGACGGATAGAAAAGGCGGCCCGGTCCATCGGCATAAATATTGAGAGCAAAATTGCCGGCGGCGGCAGCGACGCCAATATTCTCAACGGATACGGCCTGCCGACAGCCATAATTGCAACCGGGATGACCAACGTGCATTCAACCAAAGAAGAGATCCACCTGCAGGATATGGCTGACCTGTCCCGTCTCATCCTGGCGCTCATTTCTCCGGACAGCAGGCAGACGGTTGAGCATAAGGTTTAAACGGGGATCGGCGACAAGAGCATTCTCTATTGTCTATGCAAAAAACATGATTATGATATAAGCAGAATTTCCCGTATATTTTGTTGATAAATTTTACACAATCTGGTTCTAAATTTATTCATATATTCTGCGGGCACAAAGACCAAATCTTTGTGCCCTGTATTTTTCATGGAACCGTCATCTCCGGGTGGGAACAAATACTGAATCAACTTGCTGCATCTATAAAAGGCTGCTGCAAAACAAAACCAATATATTGATATGACTGAACAAAAATCAGATATTGACCTGGCAGGACAACCCCTTGAACCCGAGACCCTCCGGCCACGGCACGAATGCGGCATCTGCGGCATTTTCGGCCATCCGGATGCGGCCAAATTCACCTATTTCGGCCTCTACGCACTGCAGCACAGGGGGCAGGAAAGTGCGGGCATATTCGCCAGCAACGGCCGGAAATTCGCCATTCACAAGGACATGGGGCTGGTCCCGGAAGTCTTCAGCGAGGATATCCTGCAGAAGCTGACCGGTCATCTGGCAATCGGCCACGTCAGGTATTCCACTACCGGCGAGTCAAATATTATCAATACCCAGCCTTTCATGGTCAACTACAAGTCCACTCCCCTGGCGATCGCCCATAACGGCAACCTGGTCAATTCAATCGAACTGAGAAAAAACCTGGAGCGAAAAGGCTCCATCTTTCAAACCACCATGGACAGTGAAATCGTGGTTCACCTGATGGCCAGGCATCTTGACCTGGGGCTTGAAAAAGCAGTGGCAGAGTCTTTCGCCTGCATCCGAGGTGCGTATTCACTGCTGCTGATGACCAATGACACCCTGATTGCCGTCCGCGACCCCAATGGTTTCCGGCCTCTCTGTCTGGGCCGGCTCGACAACGGTGCGTATGTTGTGGCTTCCGAAACCTGTGCCTTTGACCTCATAGAAGCGGAATATATCCGCGATGTTGAACCGGGTGAAGTGCTGATTATTGACGAAAACGGCCTCAAATCGCTTTTCCCCTGGCCGCCGCGGAAAAAGAGCTATTGCATTTTCGAACATGTCTATTTTGCCCGGCCGGACAGCGATATTTTCGGTTTTAATGTCTATACCGCCCGCAAGCGTATGGGTGAAATTCTCGCCAGGGAAGCGAAAATCGACGGCGACTTCATCATGCCTTTTCCCGATTCCGGGAATTACGCGGCCATAGGCTATTCTCAAGCTTCCGGCATCCCCCTGGAAATGGGGATGATCAGAAACCATTATGTGGGCCGGACCTTTATCCAGCCTACCCAGTCCATGCGCGACTTTTCGGTCCGGGTAAAACTCAACCCGGTCCGGGCGCTCCTCAAGGATAAACGGGTCATTATTGTCGAAGACTCGATCATCCGGGGAACCACCGGGCGGAGCAGGGTCCGGTCCCTGCGTAATGCCGGAGCCAAAGAGGTGCACATGCTCGTCAGCTGTCCACCGACCTGCCATCCCTGCTACTACGGCATCGACTTTCCATCCAGTACCGAGCTGATCGCCGGCAGTAAAACCGTTGCCGGTATCCGGGATTATCTTGGCCTTGACTCCCTGCATTATCTCAGCCTGGAAGGAATGGTAGAGGCCACCGGGCTGGGTAAGGATTCATTCTGTCTTGCCTGTTTTAACGGCATTTATCCAGTAGAACCTGACCGCAGCTTCCAGAAGCATTCTTTAAGCGAAAACTGCGCCTGCGCGACCTGAAAGAGAAGTACAGTTATTTTTCTCTTTATTCGACAAATTCAGAGTTTATAATAGTCACCAATGAATCAAATTGTTATAGATACCTACCTGTGTAATGGCTGCGGCACCTGCGTTGAAATATGCCCCGAAGTTTTCCGGTTGGATACATTAACCGAAAAAGCAGCCCTGACAGTTCCTGAACCGGCAATTACCGGAACAGTCCTCCAGGCTGCTTCATTCTGCCCGGAGAAGTGTATAGCAATAACCTCAATCCGTGAAGGCTTTCAAGAATATGCTGGGTAACTTATTTATTTTTCGCCTTTTATGGTAAGTATATTGTGTGATTCACTACGCCCCCCTTCGGGGCGGATTCAGGAATAATATAATTTCGGGCCTTAATGCATAGGATGTAAGGAGAAATATGGATCCGGCCGCCCTGATTCCCTCTCCCGATACTCTCCAGGTCCCGTGGGTATGGTTTCAACTGCTGCTGACCGCCACCCTCTTCCTCCATCTCATCCTGATGAACATCATGCTTGGCACCGGCATTATCGCCTTTGTCAATCACTTCCGGGCTCCGGAACAGGAAAATCCCCTCTGCCGCACTATTGCCCGAAATCTGCCTTTTGCCATCGCCTTTACGGTCAATTTCGGGGTTGCCCCCCTGCTGTTCGTTCAGGTCTTGTACGGTAATTTCCTCTATACCAGTTCGATCCTGATGGCCGTTTTCTGGCTGTCAATCATCGGCCTGCTCATCCTCGGGTACTATGCCGCGTATGTCTACAAACACAGATACGATTCCCTGGGCAGCGCCAGGGTAGCCGTCACCGGTCTGACAGTAACGGTTCTGCTGCTGATCGGTTTTTTTATGAGCAACAACTTCACCCTCATGCTGCGTCCCGAAACCTGGGTCCGATACTTTGACAATCCGTCGGGGACCCTGCTTAATCTCATGGATCCGACCCTTTTTCCCCGCTATTTTCATTTTCTAACCGCCGCAATTGCCGTCGGCGGCCTGAGTATAGCCCTCTATTATGAATTCCGGCGGCGGCAAGGCGATCAGCAGACTGCACAATGGATCGCGTACGGACTCAGGTGGTTCGGTTTCGCGACCATCACCAACTTCGGTTTCGGCTTCCTTTTTTTCGGCATCCTGCTGGAAGACGGACTGAATATGCACTCGTTCGCCGGCACCATGATCGCGATGCTGCTTCTCCCGGCGATCGCGCTCGGCATCCTGTCGGTCATCCACAGCTTTCAGGGGCGGACCATGCCCACCCTCTATACCGTCCTGCCGACAGTATTCATGATGATCCTGATCAGGGACCTTGTCCGGGCAGCTTATCTCAAGCCCTATTTTTCCATTACCGAAATGCCCGGAGCATTCCAGTATTCTCCCTTTCTCGTCTTCATGCTCTTCTTCGCGGGAGGCCTGCTGCTGCTCGGCTGGATGATCAAGCTTGTCCGGCACACCTATAGCAACAGGGAGACAGGGACATGAATTATCCCGTATGGCAGCTCGATGCGGCGGGCGGCGGCCTGCCGATAGCCCTCATGGCCATCCTGCATGTGTATATTTCCCATTTTGCGGTAGGCGGCGGTCTCTTCCTGGTGGTTACCGAAATGATGGGAATCAGGAAAAACAGCCGGCCGGTTCTTGATTACGTCAAGAAACATACGCGATTTTTCCTTCTCCTCACCCTTGTAGCCGGCAGCATGACCGGGGTCGGCATATGGTTTACCATCGGCACACTCAATCCTGCGGCAACATCCCGGCTCATCCATCTCTTCGTGTTCGCCTGGGGCATCGAATGGGTGTTCTTTACCGCGGAAATACTCTCCCTCTTTATCTATTATTACACCTTCGGCCGAATGGATAACCGGAACCACGTGATCGTCGGCTGGATATATTTCGGCTGCGCCTGGATGTCCCTGTTTTTTATCAACGGCATTATCGACTATATGCTTACCCCCGGCGCCTGGCCGGAAAACAACAGCTTCTGGTCCGCCCTCTTTAACCCGACCTTCTGGCCCGCTCTCTTTTTCAGGTCCTTTCTCGCCTTTATGCTCGCCGGACTCTACGGTTTTCTCACGGCAACCGCCTTGAAAGATCCGCGGTTGCGCACCGCCATGGTCCGCTACTGCGCCATCTGGTTGATCGCTCCTTTCCTGCTGTTTCTGGCATCGGCCTGGTGGTACAGGGCCGTGCTGCCGGGAGAACTGCAAAACCATATTTTTCAGGGAATGCCGGAGGTCAAAGCCTATCTCACGGGATTCATGTATATGGGCCCGATCCTCATGTTCGGCGGCCTCGTCATGGCCATCCGGATGCCGCAGGCAATAACCCGGTCAATCGCCGCGGTGATGCTCATAATCGGCCTCCTCTACATGGGCTCCTTTGAATTCATCCGCGAAGCGGGACGCCGTCCCTATATCATTCACGGGTATATGTATTCCAACTCCATCCTCACGGACGATCTCGAGAGGGTTCAGCAGCAGGGGGTGCTCAAGGAGGCAAAATGGATAAAAAACCGGACCATAACAAAGGAAACCGAACTTAAAACCGGGAGGGAGCTGTTCAACCTGCTCTGCCTGCCCTGTCATTCCATCGGCGGCCCCTTGAACGATATAAAGAAACTTGCAGGAACCTTTACCCCCCGGGGACTTTCCGGCAAGATCAGAAGCATTCATAATTTCAGCGCCTACATGCCTCCCTTTGCCGGCACCAGGGAGGAAGCGGACGCACTTGCCTCCTACATTGCCTACGGCCTCAATAACCGCAGGGACAGAAAAGATGACATATCGATTGCAACCGTTCCGGATGCCACCATTCCGCCCTTTGACTTCGAATCGGACAAATATGTCCTGCTTGCCTGGAGCGATTTGGGAATGAAGAGCGTGACCGATGCCTCCAATACCTGGATGATGCTGCCGCCCGGCGTCACCTTGAACGCCCAGCTCATTGAACGGGGCGAAACTCCCGATGTTCTCGTTGACGGCATCACCGTCACCTACGAAATCAACAGGGATTTCGCCGATCCGGCGGCACGGGTCGATTTCTGGAAGAACGCCGGGGCGCTGTACGACAGGGAAATTCCCGAGAACATCGGGCTCTCCGGTAACGGTCTGTCCGGCAGCATGCAGCCCGGCGAAGAAGGGTTCAGCGTGACGCTGCTGCCGGTCTTTCCCTATACCCTGGACAATAAGTATATGCCCTATCCCGATTTCACCATTATTGCCAGGAACAAGGAGGGCGAGATTCTTGCCCGCACCTGGGTTGCGGCGCCGACAGCCACGGAAATGAATTGCCGGACCTGTCACGGCGGGAAGTGGAAGGTGGCCGGGCGGGCAGGTATATCAAGGGAAACGGCCGAACATGTTCTTGCCGCGCATGACAGAATAAGCTCCACCAATCTGCAGGCCATGGCTGCTGAAGGCCGGCCGGTTCTCTGCGCCCGCTGCCATGCGTACTCTTCGCCGGATACCCCCGGCAGCGGCGGGCACTTGAATCTTTCCGCTGCCATGCACGGTTTCCATGCCGTTTTTCTTGCCGAACAGGGTGCGTCCTCCTGTGTGCTCTGTCATCCTGCCGATGACGGCGGCGCCACCAGGGCTTTCCGGGGCATTCACCGGCGGCTCGACCTGGACTGCACCTCCTGTCACGGCGAAATAGAAGATCATGCCATCAGCCTGCTCAAGGCTGAATTGGAGAACGGCAAAGACCATGCCGCAGATCTTCTGCACCACCTCATGCCGGCAAATTTTGCCGGCATGGAAGATATCATGCCGCGAACACCCTGGATCAATGAACCGGACTGCCTCCACTGCCATGTTGACTTTGAACCGCCGGATAACGATACCACTTTCAACCAATGGACCCCGGGCGAGGAAGAGCTCTACAGAAACAGGACCGATGAAAGCGGCCGGATCCGTTGCGCCGCCTGTCACGGCAGCCCTCATGCAATCTTTCCCGCCCGCAACCCGTATAACAGCACCGGTGATATCATCCAGCCCATGCAGTATCAGCAATCCGCCTATCCCATAGGTTCAAACAGGCAGTGTAAAGTGTGTCATACCATTGACATGGATGATGAGATGCATCATGGTAATATTATAAGAGAGTTTAGGAATAAATAACTTTACTTGAAGGAGGTTCTCCATGAAGATCCTGCAGGCATTTCTCCTTCTGTTTACGCTTGTTCTACTGGTTGCGGGGTGCGCGAGGACCGACAATTTCGGAAAACTGGTCCGCAGCGAAGAAGCAGGAAATTCTATTGAAACCGCGACGATTCTCCCGGATCACACCTATTACTATAGCGGTCCCGAAGCAAGACCTGACGCCATCATGGCACTGCACAACAGTTTCACCCTGGTCAACGAAAAAAACTTGTGGATAAAGGTGGATATCACGGAAGAAAAGCTCCGTTCCTGGAACCGGATAATCCGTAATGAGTTCAGAATCAAGAACTACTATTACGGATCACTGATCATTACTCCCGACGGCCGGCAGGCGGGCATCTGGTATTCAAGAGATGATCACACGGTCATCAAGACTCCGGATCCCGGGAACATTATTATCTATACGCCGGACAGTCGAATCAATAAGCGCTTCCGGATGAGAAGCTTCGGGGGCGGCAGCATCCTGTGACCTTGGACCGTAATATATTGATGAGGAGAATATTTTCCGGGAATTAGTCCTGCTTGCCTGTCTGTGGATTGTGTGGTGCACCCTGCACAGTTATCTTGTCTCCAACCGGGCGCAAAGAATCGGGGACCGGATTTTAGGCCGTAACGCCGGGATTTACAGGTTGCTGTATGTTCTTATCAGCATCATCTCCCTGCTGCCGGTACTCTGGTATCAGTTTTCCCTGCCCCAGCGCACCATCCTGGACGCCGACCTGTTTATCCGTATTGGCCAGGGAATCCTCCTTGTATACGGTATTGCCATGTTCTACCTTGGCGCCCGGGTCTATGACATGTCTTTTGTGCTGGGCTTTTCCCAGTGGCGGGCGGCAAAGGAAGCCGGAAAGTTACCCCCCCTGCCGTTCCGCACGGACGGCGTCCTTGCCTATGTCCGCCATCCGTGGTACAGCGGCGGCATTGCCCTGATCTGGGGATTCGGCTCAATTACGGACATCTATCTGCTTACCCGCCTGATCCTGAGCGCTTATTTCATCATCGGCACGGTTCATGAAGAAAAACGCCTGGTCAGTGAACTGGGCGACCGGTACAGGGCATACCGCCGACGAGTACCGATGCTTATCCCCTGGAAGTTGAAAAAAATCCCATGACACGCAGGCATGGCAAATTTTTTCTCCATTACCGCAGTCAGGAGTTCCCACTCAATCCGGACGCATTGTCTTTGCTGTGCCTTTTCTTACCGAAAAGTAAAATTATTATCTCTCATCATCAAAACAGAATTTTCCGTATTTAATATAATTTCAAGATATTAGAATAATATTCTCCGCCCGTCAGGGAAACCGGTTAATATATGTCACGATTGACATAGTTTTAAGATTTGAGTATAAATCTAAGGGGTGCAGCAAAAAAAAGGGGTTGTGAAACTGGCAGCAAACAAACGTCTGTTGTTCTTATTTTCGCTTATAAAATAAATACTTTTACCGGATAATCGATGGACTTTATTGTTCAAGGAATTATTCAGGCCCTGCAGCTGCTCTTGCAGGGCGACCCGGAAACCTATTCAGCCGTCTATGCCACCGTCAGGGTCGCCTCGATGTCCATGACGGTCAGTCTGCTCCTGGGCGTCCCTCTGGGCTACCTGCTCGGCTACCTGGATTTTCCGGGCAAGAAAGGAGTGCGAACCGTTGTCGACACCCTGCTGTCCCTGCCCACGGTCTTCATCGGTCTGATCGTCTACGCCTTCATCTCCTACCGCGGCCCGCTGGGCGATTACGGCCTGCTTTTCACCCTGAGCGGCATAGCCATCGGCCAGACCATTCTCGCCCTGCCGGTTGTCATTGCCCTGACCGCCACGGCTGTCGAAAGCCTTGACCGTTCCCTGCGCCTGACTCTCACTTCCCTGGGAGCCTCTCCGGGCCAGATTCTCCTGACCAGCCTGTGGGAAGCGCGCCTGGGAATCCTTATCGCTGTCGTTTCGGCAACTGGCAGGGTGCTTACGGAAGTGGGCATCTCCATGATGGTCGGCGGCAACATCAAGTGGCATACCAGGACCATTACCACGGCTATCGCCCTGGAAACCAACAAGGGGATGTTTGCCACCGGCATTGCGCTCGGCCTTGTCCTCCTGGCCATAGCCTTTGCCGTCAATCTCTCCCTTTCCTTTCTGCGAAGGAGAGCGTAAACATGCAGAATATTCTTACGCTGCGCAACGTTCAATACCGGTACAACGGTCGGACTGTGCTCGATATACCGAAACTGGATATTTCCCGGGGAAGCATCAACGGCCTCGCCGGTCCCAACGGCAGCGGCAAGACCACGCTGCTGAAACTGCTCTCCTTTGCGGAAAAAAGCACGACCGGAACAATCTCCTATTCCGACAGCAGGGGAAACCAGGCCGCCAATAACGGCCGCTACCGCATTACCCTCCTGCCCCAGGAATCCTACCTCCTGAAACGCTCCGTTTACGACAACATTGTCTATGGGCTGAAAATTCGGGGCATCAGTGATAACCTGCCGGAGCAGGTCCGCAAGGCCCTTGATCTTGTCGGTTTGCAGAACGGGTTTGCCGCCAGGCTCTGGGATGAACTTTCGGGAGGAGAGGCGCAGCGGGTCGCTCTTGCCGCAAGGCTTATCCTCAAACCGGACTGTCTGCTTCTGGATGAGCCCACTGCCAGCGTGGATATGGAAAGTGCCAGGAATATCCGCAAAGCGATTTTGAAGGCTCAAAAAGAATGGGGCACGACCCTTATCATTGCCAGCCACAACAAATCCTGGCTTAATGATATCTGCGATCGGATTATTTATCTCTATAACGGCCGCATCCTGGATTTCACTTATGAAAATGTCATTCCCGGGCCATGGGAAAGAGTGGACAACAGGCTGTTCCGCACCCGGCTCGCCGAAGAGCAATTTTTTTACGTGCCGGCGCCGCCGGAACCGGACAGCTCAGCAGTCATTGCGCCGGAAGCGCTTGAGCTCTCCGAGCGGGATCCTTCGGGTTCGGAAAAGATACTGCACGGCGTAGTCACCGGGATTTTCTTTGATAAACTGCAGGCAAGCCCGCGGGTCAATGTTGTCTGCGGAGATCATCGTTTTATAGCCATGGCTGATGACGACATTTTTACCGCCATGGGTTTCCGCCCGGGCAGAAAGGTTACGCTCCTCTACAGGCCGGACCGGATAGCGTGGCTGCCGAAGTAAAATATCTCCTCTATTGTGAAATACTGCCCGTCACATAATTTGAGATGACTTTGTCCGATATGTTTTCAGAATATACAAGTTACAGATAATCGTATATAAAAGGTTATTGCTCTTTGCTGCCGGAGAATTCCTGTGCTTGTCAACTTCTGAGCGGAGTATCATATCATGCAGATAGTTATTTTCTCGTTGCTTGCGGTTGCCGTTGCCCTCCTCCTCTGGTTCATGGCCGTTTACAACAGGCTGATAAAACTGAGAAACATGAAAGATGAGGGATGGAGCGGGATAGATGTGCAGCTTAAAAGACGGTCCAACCTGATTCCCAATCTGCTGCAGGCTGTCAAGGGCTACATGGGACACGAACGGGGAGTGCTGGAAAAAGTTACCGAACTGCGCCGGGAGTCCATGCAGGCGGACAGCATCGGCAGTAAAATTGCCGCCGAATCCGCCCTGACCCAGAGCCTGGGCAGGCTGTTCGCCCTGGCTGAGAACTATCCCGACCTCAAGGCCAGCCGGAATTTCATCGACCTCCAGGCCCAACTGTCGCAACTGGAGGATGAAATCCAGATGGCCAGGCGCTATTACAACGGCACGGTCCGCAACCTCAATGTCGGCATCGAAACGTTTCCCAATTCCATTGTCGCCGGTTTTTTCAACTTTGAGAAAGGCGAATTCTTTGAAATAAAGGATGAAAACGATCGTGCCGTGCCCGGGATTGATTTCACAGCCTGAACCGCTTCTTCATGCACAGCTGCAAACCGATGCGCACAACACCCTGTCTCCTGCTTGTTTTTCTCCTGCTCCTTGCCGTCCCGCTCTGTGCCCGGGAAACCATCACCGCTTATGACAGCAGGATAACTGTCGACCGGGACGGCATCCTCACCGTCACGGAAACGATCTCCGTTAACGCCGAGGGTGACCGGATCAAACGGGGCATCTATCGCGATTTTCCCACCGACTACACCAACCGGGCGGGCATGCGGGTCAGGGTCGGCTTCAATCTCCTGGCTGTCCGGAGGGACGGACAGGATGAGCCGCATCACACCGAACAGCAGGGCAACGGCATCCGGCTCTACCTTGGCGACAAGGATGTCCTTCTCAAGCCAGGTCCCTACACCTACTCCATCACCTATCAAACCGACCGGCAGATAGGTTTTTTTTCGGAGTATGACGAACTGTACTGGAATGTTACCGGCAATGACTGGGAATTTCCCATCGAACAGGCATCCGCAGCCATCGTACTTCCCGAAGGGTCCCCCGTCATTCGGTACAGCACCTATACCGGCAGACAGGGTTCCACGGCATCCGATGCGGAACTCACGCATCTGGCGGGCAATGAAATAGGCTTCCGCACAACGGCGCCCCTTGCCGCCCGGGAAGGGTTTACCGTTGCCGTTGCCTGGCCCAAGGGCATTATTCAGGAGCCCGATACCTTGGACAAAGCCTCTGTCCTGCTGCAGGACAACCTGACGGTGCTGATCGGTTCAGCCGGCCTTTTTATCCTGTTCTTTTACTACATCATTGTCTGGACCAGGGTGGGAAAAGATCCGGAAAAAGGAACCATTATCCCCCGGTTTGAGCCGCCGGAAAATTTCACTCCGGCCGCCGCCCGCTATGTCATGCGGATGGGGTATGACGACAAAGCCTTTGCCGCGGCTGTTGTCAGCATGGCGGTAAAGAAATATCTCACCATCCGTGCCGACGAAGAGACGTTCACCCTGACAAAAACAAGGACAGCCGATGCCCAGGCCCTTTCTCCCGGGGAACGGAAGGCGGCCCGCAAACTCTTTGCCGGTTCCGACGAATTGAAACTTACCCGCAGCAGCCACCAAAAAATCAGGGAATCGCTCCTGACCTTGCAAAAAAGTCTGCGCACGGATTTTGAAAAACTGCATTTCAAACGCAACAGGCAATACATGGTTCCCGGTCTTATCATCACCGTGCTTGTCGTTGTCTCCATCATCCTGACTGCTCCCGGGGCGGAGACGGCAGGGTTCATGGCGATCTGGCTGTCGCTGTGGTCAATCGGCTGCGCCATGCTGGTGTATGCGGTGTATAATGCCTGGAAGATCGTTCTTTCCGGCCAAGCGAAAATACATGATAAAGGCGGAGCGTTATTTTTAACGTTCTTTTCCCTGCCTTTTCTGGTTGGATGGTTTCTGGGTTTATATGTCCTGTCAACCGCCATCTCATATCTCAGTATTGCCGTGCTGCTTGTCATTATCTCGGTCAACGTTGTTTTTTATCATCTTCTCAGGGCGCCGACCATCCATGGCCGGGGGATCTTGGATCAGCTCGAAGGGCTGAAACTTTATCTGTCCGTGGCGGAAAAAGACCGCCTGAACCTCCTCAATCCGCCGGACAAGACCCCGGCATTGTTTGAAAAACTTCTTCCCTGGGCCCTGGCCCTGAATGTTGAACAGCAATGGAGCGAGCAATTCAGCACGCTGCTGGCTAAGGCAATGGAAGAAGGAAACTACACGCCGGCCTGGTACCACAGCAACCGCCCGTTTTCTTCCGCGTCCCTGGCCCGGAATCTCGGCTCCTCGCTGTCCTCGACTCTTTCATCATCGTCTACTGCGCCGGGTTCGCGCTCCGGCAGCGGCGGCGGAGGATCTTCCGGCGGCGGCGGCGGAGGAGGAGGAGGGGGCGGCTGGTAGTCCTTCCGCTTGAAAAATATCTGACACAAGGTAAAAAAATGGCCTGGATATATTTAATTATCGCCGGAATGTTTGAGTGGGGCTGGCCGCTGGGGTTCAAACTCGCCTGGACCGACAAGGGTGCAAGCTACGGCTGGATTATCTTTTCGGTCATATCCATGGCGGCCAGCGGAGCTTTCCTGTTCCTTGCCCAGAAAACCATCCCCATGGGCACCGCATATGCTGTATGGACGGGAGTCGGTGCAGTGGGCACCTTTTTTATCGGCATCCTCATCTTTTCCGAATCGGCTGCCCTGCTGCGATTTTTCTTTGTCGGCATGATTATTGCCGGAATTCTCGGGCTGAAGCTTTCTTCAGTTTCCTGATTATTTCTCCTTATAGGCAACCTTTATTTTTTCAATAAGTTCGTCTATTTCGATGGGTTTCAGGCAATAGTCGTTGGCCCCGCATTCAATGCCCTGCAAGGCAATGCTTATGGAGGCATGGCCGCTCAGAAAAACCACCACCAGCGCCGGATATCTCTGCTTTATTTCCCGGAGGCAGGAGATCCCGTCACGGTCGGGAAGCATATAGTCAAGTACAACTACCTGGGGCCAGCCTGTTGCAATGATGGTGAGGGCATCCGCACAGTTGGCTGCCGTCTGCACGGCAAATCCGCGGCGGGTGAACCTTTTAATTGTGGTTTCAAGAAAATCAGGTTCGTCATCTACAAAAAGTATTTTCAGGTTCTCGTTCATGTATCATGCCCCAGTTAAGAGTTTGTCTCCTGCAGTCCGGGGAGGATGGTTTCCAACTCCCCTAAGATTTTCCGGCGGTAATTGTCAACCATTCCATCGTCACCCATGACCATATCTATCTGTCTGGTATGGATCAGCAGATAACCAAGCACCTTGAGCCGGTCAAGGAGATATGCCTCACTTTTCTTTTCAATGCGGGCGGTCAGGGCGTCAACCTTCTGAACGACTCTGAAACCGTATTGCTCAAGAACGCCTTTGAGCAGATCAACCCTTATCAGCCGCCTGTTTTCGTCGGCCGCCCCGCCCTTAAATTGAAAGCTGATATAGTTTTCGATAAGCAGACCGCCCACATAGGATTCAACCAGAGCAAAATGATAACCGAGCCTGACGCTGACGTTGCAGTAATTTTTCGCAATAAGAAAATAATTTTTCCCAGCCATGGATGAGCGCACTGCCGGTTCGAGACTGGGATTCATGGTTGACTGAAAAATGATGGAACCAAACCCCTTCAGGGAGACCGGCGGAGGCCCCTGCCAGGGAATCACCGTCATGCCCTCCCATATAGCCAGCATAGGCAAGGAGACAATATCATCCGTGGTGATGAATTTCTCCTTTTCCGAAAAACCTTCCCGGAAGCCATCATCCAGATTGATGACCCACCATTGATACTGATTTTCTCCGACCAGCCGCTTGGCGACTTTTTCCGCATAGCCAAGACGATTGCCCAGCCTGAACATTTCGGAGACCGCTTTCTCATGGGCGAACCTGGTGATGTCATGGTAGGTCGTGCACGAAGACGGCCTGAAGAAAGGTGATGCAGGATCCGTCAGGTTGAGGGGGGTCACATGCGGCCTTATCTTATCAAGCAGTTTAAATACCGGACTGTTGGCCATCAGATTGGGAGGCGGCGGGGCGTGGAGCAGCAGATCCTCCCTTTTGCCTTTATACACACGGTGTCCGGTGGCGTCGACAGTAATCTGCATACCGTTTTGCAGCACGGAAGATGCCCCTTCCAGACCAAAAATTGCGGGGACACCGAATTCACGGGCAACGGTAGCAAGATGAGCCGCAGCCTGGCCGCTGTCACTTACGATGGCCACGGCACGGCTCATCAGGGTAGCCCATTCAGGCAACGGTATGGGGGTAACCAGCACGGAACCTTTGGGAAATTGCAGAAGATCGACATTTGATTTGACCACATACACGGTTCCGTAAGCTACTCCGGGACTGACTGCAATGCCGCCGGAAAGCATCGCCGTATCGTCTTCTGAGGCCTGAGTGACCTCTGCTGTGGAGAAGCCCTCGGGCGGAATTTTAAGCCCAAGAGGTCGACTCTGCAGAATAACGATCCGCCCCTGCCGATCTATTGACCACTCGATATCCTGCGGTGAACCGAAATGCCCTTCCAGCGCCACTGCTGTTCGTGCAAGTTCGACGGCCTGCCGGTCCCGCAGCACAGGTTCCGTATCCTGTCCTGGAGATGAGTGAATTTTTCTCCTCTGAACGGCATACGGCGCTTGCCGTTCTATTGCATAAAAATCGGTCTTTTTGCTGCCGTCAACTACCTGACTGGCAAGACCGGGCGCGGCATTGATTTCAACCCAGGGACTCCGGAAATGGGTCGGCGACCTGGAATAGGCGACTCCGCTGACCACCGCATCGACCATGGCCAGGCAGCCAACGCACATGGTTACATCCTGGTGGCGGAAGCCACGCTGCCGGCGATAAATGATCGCCGAGCTTTTAAACTTGCTTGCTACAATTTCCTTGTAGGTATGGGCTATGAATTCGGCGCTGATGTTGAGCTGCGTCCGGTATTGACCGGCAAATGACGTATTGCTGCTGTCTTCGCCAATGGCGCTTGACCGCATGGCCACCAGCAGAGGGTGGCCGGCCCTGGCCTCCATTTTTTGATATTCCTGCAGAATCTGTTCATTGAGATCATCGGGCAAGGGCGCTTTACAGATAAGCTGTTGAATCTCGTAGCTCGTTTCATAGAGCTGTTCAAAATTTTCCGCGTCAAGAGTCCTGAGGCGACGATTGATTTCATCTTGCAGGTTGGTGGTTTTCAAAAAATAACGGGCGGCGGATGCTGTAATAACAAAACCTTCCGGCACGGTGAAACCCACACGGTTCTTTATTGCACCGAGGTTGGCCATTTTTTCACCTGCCATATCGGCAGAATGCCTATCGACCTGGGAAAGGGGAAGGATATATGGCCCTTCTTCGATTTTGGAACCGCTGGCAAGTATTTCTTCGATTGCTCCCGATATCGTATTGAATGGATGAGAAAGTCCCTGGTATCTGCCACCGGAGAGGGTCTGCAGCTGTTTCACCATTTTAAGGACATTGATGGAAAGCGCCGTACAATGCCCCCGGACAAATGCCATGCTGAATGACTGCCCGGAGATAAGAGCCTGCTCTATTTCAGCCATCAGTTCCAGAGCATTGTTGTTGGCAGTCAGCAGGGATCTGAAGCTCTTGTAGCAACGGGCAAACTCCGCCTGCTGGTTTTCAATGCTGCAAATTCCCGAAGAGCTTATTCTGCAGTAAATTTTCCGAAAAAAATTGAACATTTCTTTACTATACTATTGGGACCGAAAGAGAATCACTTGGAGTTTAAACATATCTTGCCAGAATTGCAGCTTTAAAAAAGAGGGGCCGATTGATTCCCGGTCCTTTCCTGAAAGGGGTCCGGCAGGATTAACTGCCGGACCCGGGTTAGATGGCTCTCAAAATAGACTTGTTAATGGCTGACGAATAGACCCGCGCCTACTGGTCGGCACACTGGTTAATGCTCTATCCGAAGGCCCCAGCCCTCGAACATGAATAATATGGCGAAGCCGAACCACAGGGTGTATATTACGTATCCAACCAATGAAGCAACAACGATGCCAAGTTTGGACCTGATGTTTTCTGCCTGGATTCCGTAGTAGTTGTAAGCTGGCTCCACCGTCTTGGACTGGACCTGGTTAATGATCTTGGCCTCTTTGAACATCTTCTGTTTGTTCAGGTTTTTCTCGGCCAGACTCATGGCATGCCACCAATCAAAAAGCGCCTGTTTCTCATTGTACCCGTATTTCGCCCTGATAGCATTTCCATCGTTCGAATACATGGCATCGGCATCACGAATAATATTGGCGAGGATCAGCCCCAGATCCCCCGCCACCTTGACGCTTTCTCCATCTATTGTGACCGCTGCCTTGCCGGCCTTGAACAGGGTGTCAAACCGTTGCGCCTCATTGGCATCAGCCGCTTTCAGGGTAATTTCAATTTGCCGTCCCTGATATGGGTCAATTTTTTCCTGCATGGCCGGAATGTAGTAGGCCGAATTCTTGGAAATGGTGTTGTACAGGTTATCCATGTAATTCAAAATATTCTGGCCCTCGCCGTATATCGGCGACATGCCGATGACAAAAACGACCCAGAAAGCTATAAACAGCAGCAGGCCGCCAGTGAATTCCTTTTTGTGGGCAATCATGAGTGCACCTCCTCACCCTTAAGTGTCTTTATATTTTTCAGAAATGTCCCGATGACCCAGATGGCGAAAAGAGCGATAACCGCAAAAAACAGATAAATACCGATCTGTTCGAGAATCTTCGCGACACGGTCGGACATGGAAATGACCTCCATTTTGGCAAGTTTGCCGGGCAGGGCAAACACCCGGTTTACAAAACCGGCGAGCACCGCCAAAGCGTAAAATCCGCGGATGGTGGAACCTGAGACAACCTTGGTGACCAGGGAGCCGACCTGGATGCCTATCAGGGAACCGAGCAGCATGCCGATGGCCAGGGTGTAGAAGATGAAGCCATAAATGGCATACTGACCCAGTCCGGCGTAGCCGGCGGTAAAGACAATCTGAAAGATGTCAGTACCCACGGTGGTGGCCGAGGAAACGCCGAGACCGTACACAAAAATCGGGAAAGTCAGAAAACCGCCGCCGACCCCCATGATGGCCGCAGCAAGGCCGACAATGGCGCCGCTGATCACCAGAAAAATGGCGGAGATCCGGCGGCCTCCCGGTACAACGCCCTGATCAAAGTGCAGCATTGGCGGGATGCTGACCGACTGCAGTTTTTTGGATAATCCGGTCATGGACTCTTCACCTTTCTTGCTTTTCACCTGTTGGACCTCAGGAGACAGAGTGGCCTTAGGGGGCCTGCGCGATCTTAGATAATCGGCCATGGCGTAAAATCCAAGGAATCCCAGCATAATCACATAGACGGTGGTAATAAAGGCATCGCTTAAAACCGGATTCTTTTCATAAAGCGTTCGGTTGATGTAGCCGCCGACTGTGGCCCCGCCGATTGAGCCGATCAGAAAGGTTGCAGCGAGGGAGATGGAAATATTGCCCAGCTTGCGGTGCAGAACGCTGCCCATGATCGCCTTGGCAAAGATGTGAAAAAGATCGGTGCCAACCGCCATAATACCTTTGACACCTGCGCTCATCAGGGCCGGAGCAATAATAAAGCCGCCGCCGGCTCCGATGCAGCCGGTAATGAGACCGGCACATAATCCGACGAAGATCGAGGCAAAGAAAATTGTGTTCGTATAAAACGCCGGGCTGTAGGCCTTCTTACCGCCAAGAACCAATGGAAGCGCCCCGGCTATTTCGTCCGCAAAGGCTATCCCACCGAAAATAATCGGGATAAGGAGCAGGCCGAGAATGGCCAGTCTTCTCGGGTCCCTTAGTATCCGCTGGGATACGTCGATTTCCCATTTTGCATGGGCACGGGCGCCCATCATCATGAACTCGCCCAATCCTTTGATAAAGCTCATAGTAAATGTACCTCCTTGTTTATTGAAATCATAAAATTACCGGTCACCCGCGGAAAATGCGGATGCAGACACATATCCTCTAAACGATTCCCCCCCAAAAAAACGCTTTTGTTATTTCTGACCGCGATGAAATGTCAGATTCTGGGTAAACTGCGCTTTTTCAATCTTTTCTTCCTGGATCGCCTTTTTCTCGTAGGCGTCATTTAATTTCTCCACGAGTTTGTCAAACTCCATGGGTTTCATCAGGTAATCGAATGCGCCCAACTTCATGCCTTCAATGCCCGATTCAACAGAGGCGTGACCGGTGAGCATCACGACTTCTATGAGGGGTTTGATCCTTTTTATTTCCCGAAGGGTTTCAACCCCGCCCATTCCCGGCATCTTGACATCAAGGAGAACGACGTCGATATCTCCTTTCTTGATCTTTTCAATGGCTTCTTCACCACTTTCCGCGCTTTCGCACCGGATTTCGTGCTTCCTCATCCTTTTCGTCGTCGTCTCGAGGAAATCCTTTTCATCGTCAACGACCAGTACCATGAAATCTTTCATTGTATTTCTCCTTGTAAATAGACTTCGACCGGTCATCCACCGGGCATATTCTCAAGAGTATCGCCCAGTCTGACCAACGGGACAGTAATCGTAAATTCGGCACCTCCTTTTTCCCTGTTTCTGACCTTTATATCACCTCCAAGCTGTTTCATGATGCTGTAGCAGATGGACAGACCAAGACCCGTACCTTTTTCCGGGGCCTTGGTGGTAAAAAACGGATCAAATATTTTATCCATGATATCCTGCTTGATGCCCGGGCCGGTATCAGCAAAAACCATTTTAATGCTGTTATCCTCGACTGATGTACTCACTTCAATCATGCCGTTCTTTTCAATGGCATCCAGGCTGTTGTTAAGGATATTCAGAAAAACCTGCTGCAAACGAGACGCATCGGTCATGGTCGTCGGCAGATCCTGCCGGAAGTTGTAGACAATCTGTATATTGTTGTTGTTCGCTTCATTTTCGAGGAAAGATGCGCATTCCTTTATCAGGGCATTGATGTTGACCGATTCACGTTCGGTTTCCATCTTTCTTGAGAATCCGAGAAGTCTGTGGGTTACCGAGCTGGCGCGGCGGACATGGTATTTGATTTTGCCGATGGACTTGACATACTCTTCATAATTTCTTACCGCCTGCGGGTCTTCCTCTTCGATAAGTTCTCCCATCCAACCTGCCTGATCGGTTATAAGCTGCAACGGATTGTTGACTTCATGGGCGATGCCTGCAGCAAGGCGACCAAGGGATGCCATTTTTTCGACCTGCACCATTTGGCTGTCAATGTTCGCCTTTTTACGGTCGACGGCTTCGCACTTGCTTACCATGCTGCGCATGATCAAAGTCGCCACCGTTGCAACAGTAATCATAGCAATAAAAATAACGATAAAGTCGTGATTACGGGCTTTATAATAGGACTCGAGCACACTTTTGGTCTGTAGTTCAATTACCATCATCCATTGTTTGTTTTTCAGCCATCGGGTCACGTAAATGGTCTTTCCATAGTTTACGACTTGAGAACCATCATGATAGGCGACAAGCCGGCGTTCGAAATTATTCAGTCTTTTATTGATTCGCCAGGGGATGGATGTCTGGAATTCACCTTTTTTGTTGACGATGAACGCATCGCCTAAAGGACCGAGAGAGAGATTCCCCAGCAGGTTGTCAAAATATTCGGAGTTGATGGTTGCCCGCAGGACCCATTGCTTAAACGGATCGGTGACAGCGACAATTAAATGCGGCACCTCACGATAACCAAGAAAGACATCGCTGATGTAGCTGCCGTTAACCATAACCTCATGAAACCACTCTGTTTCAGAATAATTTTTATCAATGAGTTTGTAACGGTACGGACCGACATAGGCAACATGCCTGCCGGTGTCGTCAATTACGCCAATATCAACAATCATGGCCGACGAGAGTTCGGCGAACAATTTTTCGAGCTGTTTTTGGTCCTGCAGAGTCTCCAATGAATAAAGATTGACCAACCGGTTCAGCAGAGCCGTCTGGTTCTGAAGAAAGTGCTCCACATCCTCAGCTCTATGTTCGGTGGCCATTTTGAGAAATCGTTCCGTATTTCGCAAAGTGGAACTCTGATAGACTTGCGATGAACTCCAGCTGAGGACTATAAGTGGCATCACCGCAACCAGGATAAGGATAAATGAATACTTGTTGCGGAGCCTGGTGTAATATGTGCTGTCCTTGTTCATTCGTTTCCCTTGCTACTCTCCGTGGCCGTCTCCTGTTTCGACAATTGCAGTATTTTTTTTGCTGCCTGCGGTATCGGGGCTGTATCGCCGGTGACCTCGTCTACCCCCTCTTTTTGAAAAAGGTCGAGATACTCACTGCTGTGTTCACTGTTGCTGTAGGCGATGATCTGTATCGTGTTGAACTCCCTGCTTCTGTTCACAAACCGGGAAATCGCAATCACGTTTTCAGTGCTGTTAACTGCGTCGAGAAGGATGAGATCGGGCTTGAAAACCATGATTTTCATCTGGACGTCAGGACCGTACGGGACATGGTCGGCAATAATGCAGGTTCCCGTCTTCCTGATCTGCCTGATGAAGCCAATGAGATAACGTAAAAAATTCTTGTCTTCCGTGCCCTCCCGGTAAACGAAAAGTATCTTTTTGGTGTTTTTCGGCACGATGGCATCGGGGATGGGCATGTTGTATTTGACCAGGAAATTGATAAGATCGGCAGCATTGACAGCCAATCCGTCTGTTTCCTGAACAGCCTTCAATCCATGTTTATCTATCCACTTCCGCGCCCTTCCGGGAGAAACGCCGCACAGGGAGGCCGCAAGTTCAATGGACAATGGCTTCTGAATCATCGAGTTGTCTTCCGTTTTAAGCTAAGGGCTTGCCGCATTGATTTGCCTTTCTCATTACACGTTCTATGCCATATGAACCTGCCCTGTAGTTGAATGCCGATTATTCCATAAAATCAACATGTTATATTAATCTTTCAAAGACCTGGAAGAAAACTCTCTCAAGCTCGATTCCACCGGAATGTGTAAGCCTGGTGACACTTTGCGCGGCAATAGCGGCAACCCCCTGATGCATGGGAAAATTCTGCGTGTTTAAGTTTGGTGACAAAAAAGGCTGGATATGTTAAAATATTGTGAAATCAAAGAGAAAGGGTAAAAGGGGTGAATTCATCAAAAAGTACGCTTGACGCCAAACTTGTCGCCCTGCTTGAGAAGCAGAAAAGGGATCTCGTTCTCCGGGTTCTCGAAAAACACGAAGAAGCCGAGAGGGCGAAAGTATTTTCGGAAAAAATACTCGCCAGCATTCCCGACCTTTTCTTTGTCTTGAACAGCAATTTTCAGCTGATCAAGGCAAACGAGGAATTTATCCGCCTTCTCGGGTATAAGGTAAGCGACAATGCCAGGTTGTCCCTGGCCCGTATAGTCGGCCGCGATGACTGCAAATGGATACGGGAGAAGCTGGCATACGGCGAGTTCAAGAATCACGAAACATCACTCAGGACCCTCAGCGGCGGGCAGATACGCGCCAGCATGAACGGATCGACCCTGGTGACTGAATCCGGACGCATTTTGCACATGATGATTGCCAAGGATACCAGCGATCTTCATAAAATGATGACCAACATGCGGGAGGCCCAGGAGCAGCTCATCCACTCCGGAAGATTGGCCAGCCTCGGGGAAATGGCGGCAGGTATCGGGCATGAACTGACGCAGCCGTTAAACGCCATCCTGCTGTTCGCCCGCAACTGCACCAAATGCCTTGACGACCTCGAAAAAAACAGGGATCTCCTGGAGGAGAACCTTCTCGTGATCATCGACCGGGTGCAAAAGGCGGCATCGATAATCAACAGCCTGAAGAGTTTCGCCCGCAAGGAGGTGCCGGACCCCTCCCCTGTCCAGCTTAATCTTATACTGGGCAATATCATGCGCTTTCTCGACTCCCAGCTCAAACTCTCGGAAATCGCCTGCAACGTGCAATTTTCCGACAACCTCCCTTCCGTTCTCGGTCAGGAGGTCCGCCTGGAACAGGTCTTTCTCAATATCCTGCAGAATGCAATACTGGCAATGGGGGATACCGACAGCCCCGTATTATCCATTGCCACGTACCGGGAAATGAATATCGAGCCTGAAACCCTCAACGAGAAAGAATACGTGGTCACGGCTGTCCGGGATAATGGCGCGGGAATTCCTGCCGCCAAACTGGGAAAAATTTTTGATCCTTTTTTTACCGCCCGCAAGGTCGGGCACGGAATGGGGCTCGGGCTTTCGATTGTAGACAGGATCGTGCGCAGCTATAACGGTTTTGTCAAAGTTGAAAGCAAAGAAGGAGCCGGCTCCTGTTTCTTCGTGTATCTGCCGGCGTATCCTGCTGAGGATAAAAGTAATGCATGATAAGGAAAATTCCGGTTCCGGCAGACAGATCATGATCGTGGATGACGATCCCTATCTGCTGAATGCCATCCATCAGACCCTGACATTAAACGGGTACGAGGCGGATGCGTTTGTCAATCCCGTCAATGCGCTTGAGGCGTTTGACCGGCAACAGTATCTGGCGGTGATTGCCGATGTAAAAATGCCGATAATGGACGGGCTGACATTTCTGAAAAATGTCCGGCAGCTGGATCCGGATCTGCCGGTTATCATGATCACCGGCCATGGCGATGTGGACATGGCAGTGGTAGCCATGAAGAACGGTGCCTATGACTTCCTGGAAAAGCCGGTGGACGAAGACGTCCTGCTTTCATCCCTCGACCGGTCGATAGAGAAAATGGAACTTGTCCTGCGGAACCGGGAACTCAACCGGCAGCTTGCCGAGGCGCGGGAAAACCGCGTCCGGTTTCAGGGTCTTATCGGCAACCACCAGTCCATGCAGCGCCTCTACCACTCGATAGAGATTGTCGCCAGGGAAGATTATCCGGTCCTGATTACCGGTGAGACCGGCACCGGCAAGGAGATCGTAGCCCGGGCGGTTCATGACCTGTCCGGGAGGAGTGGCAGGCCCTTTGTCCCGGTCAATATGGGTGCCATACCGATTGACATGCTCGAAGCGGAGCTGTTCGGTTATGAACGCGGGGCATTTACAGGGGCGACGCAGACCAAGATCGGCAAATTTGAGTTCGCCGGGGAGGGCTCGCTTTTTCTCGATGAAATCAGCTGCCTGCCCCTGACCCTGCAGGCCAAACTGCTGCGGGTGCTGGAGAACCGGACCATGAGCCGGCTCGGGTCAAACCTGAGCATTCCGCTCCATTCCCGGATAATCGCCGCCACCAACTGCAACCTGGAGCAGGAAGTCGAACGCGGCAGGTTTCGGCAGGATCTTTATTTCCGCCTCAATGTCCTGCCTGTTCATGTTCCGGCCCTGCGGGAACGCAAATCGGACATCCCCCTCCTGTTCCGGTATTTCTGTAATGAATACGCCAGGGAACACGGTCTTGCGGAGGAAATACCTGATGACGGGAATATCCGGCAGCTGCTTGACCGCGATTGGCCCGGCAATGTACGGGAACTGAAAAATTTTGCCCGTCGATACTGCGTCTACCGCGACACCCCCTTTCACCCGGGAGAAGACCCGGATTCGACGCCCGCCGACACCGATGACATCACCGATTCCTTATGCTCCCTGAAACAGGCTGTGGATGAAGCGGAAAGGAAACATATCATTGCCGCCTTGGAAAAATGCAACGGCCGGATCAACGTGGCGAATACATTGCTCGGCATCTCGCGAAAATGCCTGTACGACAAAATCAATAAACACCGGATTGACCCCGATACCTTCAGAAAGAATAAAGTGCGGCTCTAGACTCTTCTCTATTCCAGCCGCAGGTATTTTATGGATCAGGAAGGAACAATGCGGAAGCCGGCCATGGTAATGTGCGTATTTCTGCAGACCGGGCAGCGGCCGGGTCTTTTCTTTTTTTTGCGGTCGGCAAAGGTATAGCCGCATTTCAGGCACCTGTAGGGCGACATCACAAGTTTTTTGTTCTGCCGGGCCAGGGTCCGCTCTATATGCTCCAGGTGAGGATACACCTCCCGTTCCATAATGCTGAGCGCCTGGGAAATCTCCAGGGCGTTCAATTCCTCCTCACTGAGGAGATCGATCATCTGCCGGCGAACAGTAGACATGCATTTCTCATCCTTATTTTTACTTCATTTCTGTATAATAATACTGCTTCCTTTTCTTTTAACAAGAAGCAGCAGGACAGATGCTGAAATCCTTCGGCATGAAATATTTTTGTAACCTTCTCTGCTTCCCGGCGTTATTATGACACGGTAAGCTATTCTCTGAACGCCGCACAGGTTATTTTTTTACGGTCCCTGGCTTATTGGGGAGCATACAATTTGTACGGGAGATGCGGGTTCTCCTGTTGGAATATTTCCTGCAATTCATGCAAATGATCGACAGCTATCAACAATTTTACGAAGAGCACAAAAACAGGCTGTTCAGCTATCTGCTGTACAAGTGCGGAGATTACGAAACTTCACTTGATATCATGCAGGAAAGTTTTACCCGCCATTTTCAGCATTACCGTGACCGGGCCCTTTCGTCACCGGCGCTGCTGTTTACCATTGCCCGCAACGCCCTGATCGATCATCACCGGCCATTGAAAAAATTTGTATCCCTGGAAGTGGAAGAACTGCCTGCAGCAATAACCAACGATACCGAACAGATAGTTCTGATCCGGGAACAATATCGAAAAGTGAAAGAAGCGATCGACACCCTGCCTGAATCGGAGCGGGAAATCCTGTCCCTGGCTGTGGGAGGGCTCGCCTACAAGGAAATAGCTTTTATTCTTGATCTCAGCGAAGCAAACATTAAGGTGAAAATACACCGGGCAAGAACAAAATTACGAGAATTGCTCGGCAGTAAGGAGGCGTCATGAATTATTATATAAGCATGTACATTGACAATGAGCTGTCCCTGGATGAAAAAATCCAATTCATCAATCTCGTTCATGACGATACGGCATACAAAAAGGAAGCGGTTTCTTTTGTCGAGCAGGAAAAACTGCTTGCCGGTGCACTCAACAAAGAGGCCCCGGCATCCGGCCCCTTTTCTCCGAAAATCAGATACTTTCCGTCCGTGCGGCAGGCGGCCGTTATGGCTGCCGCTGCCTGCCTGCTTGTCTTTACGGCATTTCTCTTTGGCAAAAATTATCCCTACTCCCTGCCCGTAACTCCCGAAATTGCATCCATCCAGCAGCATCGGTTTGTGATTTACCACCAAGGCAGCAGCACGGTGGAGATCATCGGCAGTTTCACCGACTGGCAGCGCATCCCCCTGCATCCCGCGGGCAGCAACGGATATTGGGAAATCTCCCTTGATGTGCCGCCCGGTGAGCACAGATATTCCTATATTCTGGACAATGAGAATATTTTACCTGATCCGACGGTTTCCGCCCGGGAAGAGGATGACTTCGGATCAATCAACTCAATACTATCCGTGGAGGCGTAAGAATGAAATTGAAACTGGGTTTTCTGTTAATGGCTCTCTGCTGTATTACCGGATGCAGCAAGAAACATTATTATACGATACAAGAGGATTCCATTTCACTCTATTATCATAATGAAGAAGCGGCGGAAGTCCTGTTTGCTTCCTCCATCGACCATTTTGCCGTTCATCCGGCGGAAGCCAATAACAGCCTATGGCAGATCTCGGTGCCGCTCCGGGAGGAGTTTTCCTATTTTTATATAGTGGACGGGAGAGTCACCCTGCCCGAATGTTCCCTGCAGCAGCAGGATGATTTCGGATCAAAAAACTGTCTTTATGTACATGGGATGTAACTTTTGATTACTTCCACCGTTTCTCTGATAGAAGTTCTCAACTCAGTGGTTAATATTTAATGAGGTTATTATTAATGAAAAAACAAGTTATGAAATTTATGATTTTTCCGGCCTCTCTGCTGGCGGCAGCGGCCGGCTCGGCTGCTGCCCAGGACACACCTTTACAGACGCAGGAACGGGCACAGATACATTATCAGGCACAGCTCGATGCTGAAGGGATACCAGCCCTGCTGCAGGCGATGCAGCAGTATCGATTTACGAACAGCGAAATGCTTCGCGTGCAGAATATGATCCAGGAAGCACAGGAAAAAGGCGTGCCGGCCGACCCTATGATCGCCAAGGTGTATGAGGGAATGGCCAAGAAAGTCAGCGAGCAAAATATTGTCCAGGCTGTCGAACGGGTCCGCAACAGATATGAAAATGCCTTTCACAGAGCCGAAGCATTGACGGACGATCAGGGACAGATCAGGACTCTCGGTACGGTCATTGCCGAAGCCCAAACCGCCGGCCTGAGGAATGAGGATTGCGACCGCATCGTGGACCAGCTGCAGGATCGTACCAGAACCATGGATAAAGATCAGGCCTATGAATTGTCGGAATCCTCCCTGCTTGCAGTGCGGAATATGACCCGGTATGGCGTTACTTCGGAAGCGGCCTCAGATGTTATGGCCGATGCCCTGCAGCAAAAATTCCAGGCAAGGGAAATGCGGCAGCTGCAGGAAACATTTACGACCCAGGCCCGCCTGGGACAAGCCGATGAGGTTGCCCGGAGATTCTCGAACGAGATCAGAGGAGGCACGGATGCCGCGGGCCTCGGCAGATCAGGTGGCGGCTCCGGCGCGGCCAGATCGGGCGGAGTGTCCGGCGGCTCAGGTTCCGGCGGGTCGGGCGGAGAGTCCGGCGGGTCGGGAGGCGGGTCTGACGGTTCCGGCGGTTCAGGCGGCTCCGGCAGTTCCGGTGGTTCGGGCGGTTCCTCCGGCGGTTCGGGCGGCTCCTCCGGCGGTTCGGGCGGCTCCGGCG